>NZ_VWMY01000099.1:15431-32019 GCF_008905045.1 Streptomyces albicerus | reverse complement strand
CCCTACCCGTCCCATCCCTGGGGGCTGCCGCCCCCAGACCCCCGCTATCGGCCTGAACGGCCTCGTCCTCAAACGCCGGACGGGCTGATTTCAGCCCTCGCCGGCAGCGTCGCGTCTGAGTCGTCCTTCAAAGTCACCCCCGTGCGGCCCAGCTCGCGGGCCCGGCGGATCAGGGACGTGAGTTTTGTGGCGGCCGCGGCGTAGGTGAGGCCGAGCGGGGGCCGGATGTTGGAGAGGCAGTTGCGGTCGGCGTCCGTCGTGGTGCCGGGCTTCGGGGCGTACGTCAGGTACGCGCCCAGGGAGTCCGCGGCGGACATGCCGGGGCGTTCCCCGACGAGGACGACGACCAGCGTGGCGCCCAGGGCGTGGGCGATGTCGTCGCCGAGGGCGACCCGGGCCTGCTCGGCGAGGACGACCGGGGCGATGCGCCAGCCGGCGGGGAGCCGTGCCGTCGTCTCGCGGATCACCGGCGCCGCGTGGTCGTGGACGGCACGGCTCGACAGACCGTCGGCGACCACGAACACGATGTCCCAGTCGTCGCGGGGCAGGTGGGCGCGGTCGATGTCGTCGAGCCTGCGGCCCAGGTCGGGACGCTGGAGATACGTGAGCCGGTCGGGAGCGGCACTACGGACCCGTACGGTCGGAACGCCGGTCAGGGCGGACGCCACCACCTCCGGGTCGAACGGCGAGTGCACCGCGTCCCGCGCGGCGGCGTGCGCGGCCTGGAGTTCGAGGCGGTGGCGCGTCGGCAGCGCCGAGCCCGCTCGCCCGAGGCCGATCCTCGCCTGGGTGTGCCGGCGGAGGGCCGTCCAGAGTGCGGTGTCGGATGACTCGGGTGCCACCAAGGCCCGTACGAGCGTTGCCAGTTGACTGTCCGTCATGCTGTGAGCTCCTTGCCGATGGCCATCAGGGGGTGGCTCGTGCCTGCGATGTCCCGAATCCCGCCGCGCTCGTCGAGCAGCCCGATCCCGTCCAGCCACGCCTCGAACTCCGGTGCGGGGCGCAGCCCGAGGACCTCGCGGAGGTACAACGCGTCGTGGTAGGAGGCGGATTGGTAGTTGAGCATGATGTCGTCGCCGCCCGGCGTGCAGATGACGAAGGACGCCCCGGCCACACCCAGCATCGTCAGCATCGTGGCGATGTCGTCGTCATCGGCGTCGGCGTGGTTGGTGTAGCAGATGTCCAAACCCATCGGCAGGCCCAGCAGTTTGCCGCAGAAGTGGTCCTCCAGGGCTGCGCGGAGGATCTGCCGGCCGTCGTACAGGTACTCCGGGCCGATGAAGCCGACCACCGTGTTGACCAACAGCGGGTCATAGCGGCGGGCGACGGCGTACGCGCGTGCCTCGACCGTCTGCTGGTCCACCCCGTGGTGTGCGTCGGCGGAGAGCGCGCTGCCCTGGCCGGTCTCGAAGTACAGGGCGTTGTGCCCGACCGTGCCGCGGCCGAGCGCCTTCGCGGCCTCGTACGCCTCGTCCAGCAACCCCAGCGTGACTCCGAAGGACGCGTTCGCCGCCTGCGTACCCGCGATGGACTGGAAGACGAGGTCGACCGGCGCCCCGGCGGCCATCAGGTCGATGCTCGTCGTGACATGGCAGAGTACGCAGGACTGGGTCGGGATGGCGTAGCGCGCGATCACGCCGTCCAGGAGTTCCAGCAGGTCGCGTACGGCCTTGGGGCTGTCCGTCGCCGGGTTGATGCCGATGACCGCGTCGCCGGAGCCGAGGAGGAGGCCGTCGAGCAACGCCGCCGCCACACCCGCCGGGTCGTCGGTGGGGTGGTTGGGCTGGAGGCGGGTCGCGAGCCGGCCGGGCAGGCCGATCGTGGAGCGGAAGGCGGTGACGACGCGTGCCTTGCGGGCGACGGCGACCAGATCGGCGTTGCCCATGAGCTTGGAGACGGCGGCCACCATCTCGGGCGTCAGACCGGGGGCCAGCGCGGCCAGCGTGGTCGCGTCCGCGGCCTCCGAGAGCAGCCACTCCCTGAACTCCCCGACCGTGAGACCGGCGACCGGCGCGAAGGCCACCGCGTCGTGGCTGTCCACGATGAGCCGCGTGACGTCGTCGTCCTCGTACGGGATGACCGGCTCCGCGAGGAACCGCGTGAGCGGCACGTCCGCCAGCGCCCAGCGCGCCGCGACCCGCGCCTGCGCCGACTCGGCGGCGAGCCCGGCGAGACGGTCGCCGGAGCGTTCGGGGCTCGCGGCGGCGAGCAGGCGCGCGAGGCCGTCGAAGCGGTAGCGGCTGCCGCCGAGGGTGGAGGTGTACGTGCTCATGCCGGCGACCGTACGGAGGGCGGGGTTACGGGGTCCATGGCCTGACGGGGAGTTAACGCAGACGTTCGTTCCCGGGGCGTTCCATGGGCGTTCTAAAGGTCTGGTTGACAAACATTTAACGCCCGGACCGGAGACATGACTCATTTTCCGAGGGCGTAGCCCCCCGAGGCGACGGCGGGCTCGGACAGCGGAGCGACCACCGTCCACCGGCTCGAACCGAACGCGATCGGACTGCTGCGCGTGGCCTTCACGGCCGTCGCCACTGCCGCTCCGATCACAGCGATGACGGGCAACGTGCCCGTCATGGTCTCCGCCGGAAACGGCATCGGAGCCCCTGCCGGCCATCTCGTCGCAATGGTCGTCCTGGCGATCTTTGCGGTCGGCTTCACGTCGATGGCGATGTACGTCGAGGCGGCGTCGTCCTCGAACCCTCTCGCGCTGTCACTGCGCAGCCCACTGCCCGCTGATCCCATATGCGGCTCCGCCGGGCGGGCGCGATCAGCCACGACGGACCCGCGGTTGCCCCACCACGGTCATCCCCTCACAGCCTTACCCGTCACCGAAATGCCGCTCCCGGTGGACGCGCCAGCGCTCCATCATGGCCCGCAGTTCACTTTCCATGAACTCGAAGAACGCGAGGGTCTCCGCGAGTCGACGGCCCGCCGGGGTCTCGGCGCCCAGGCTCGTGACACCCTCGCGCAGGGCGTCCTCCCAGCGCTTCATGATCGCCTCGCGGTTGGTGAGCGCCTCGTACCACTGGTTGCTGTGCACCCGGTACCGCTCCCGGCGCGAGCCAGGCTCCCGCTCCCGCGACACCATGTGCACCTGCGCCAGATAACGCACCGCGCCGGAGACCGCGGCGGGGCTGATCTGCAGCTGCTCGCCGAGTTCGACGGAGGTCATCGTCCCGGAGTCGGAGGAGAGCAGCGCCGCGAACACCCGGGCCGACATCCGCTGCATCCCGGCCTCGACCAACTGTGCCGCGAAGCTCTCGACGAACTTCGAGACCGCCTTCGGGTCCCGTTCGGCCCCACTCGGTTCCGTCATGCCTGGATCCTCTCCCCTGCTCACCGCGCCATGGTCGAGTCTATCCGCCGTTTTTTTAATGCTTCCTTAACTTCACAAATTTGTGAAAGAAGCGTACGTTCTGAAGCATGACGAAGGCAATCACCGTCTCCGGACTCCACAAGTCGTTCGGCAAGACGCACGCCCTGGACGGTCTCGACCTCGACGTCGAGACCGGCGAGGTGCACGGCTTCCTCGGCCCGAACGGCGCCGGAAAGTCCACCACCATCCGGGTCCTGCTGGGCCTGTTGCGTGCGGACTCGGGCGCGACGCAGGTGCTCGGCCGGGACCCGTGGGCCGACGCGGTCGAGCTGCACCGGCATCTCGCCTACGTCCCCGGCGATGTCGAGCTCTGGCCCAACCTCACCGGCGGCGAGGCCATCGACCTGCTCTCGCGGCTGCGCGGAGGCATCAACAAGCAGCGCCGGGACGAGCTCATCGAGCGCTTCGACCTCGACCCGACCAAGAAGGGCCGGGCCTACTCGAAGGGCAACCGGCAGAAGGTCGCCATCGTCGCCGCGCTCGCCTCCGACGCCGAGCTGCTGCTGCTCGACGAGCCGACCGCGGGGCTCGACCCCCTCATGGAGGTGGTCTTCCAGGACGTCATCTTCGAGGCGAAGGCGGCCGGCAAGACCGTCCTGCTGTCCAGCCACATCCTGGCCCAGGTCGAGAAGCTGGCTGACCGGGTGAGCATCATCCGGCTCGGGCAGATCGTGCAGTCGGGCACGCTCAGCGAGATGCGGCACCTGACGCGTACGACGATCGAGGCCGAGACGGAGCGCCCGGCCACCGGCCTTGACGGCCTGCCGGGTGTGCACGACGTACAGACGGACGACGGCCGCGTACGGTTCGCCGTCGACGGCAGCCGGCTCGACGGCGCGGTCCGCAAGCTGATCGAATTCGGCATCCGCAGTCTGGTCAGCCACCCGCCGACGCTCGAAGAGCTCATGCTGCGCCACTACGGCGACGAGCTCGCCGCCAACGGCAACAGCAAGAGCCACTCCACCGGAACCACCGAAGCCGACGGAGCCGTCCGATGACCACCGCAACCGTCACCAAGGCGCCCGCACCCACCGGGGCCGTCGCGGGCGGCAACGCACTGGCCGGGACCCGCACACTGATCCGCTTCAACCTGCGCCGGGACCGAGTACGGCTCCCCGTGTGGATCCTCGCGCTGTTCCTCGGCACGATCGCGACGGCAAGCAACTACAAGGAGCTGTACGCCGACCCCGAGGACCGAGCCAACGTCGTCGAGACCATGGACAGCCCCGCCGGGCTCGCCATGTCAGGACCGCGGCACTACCTCGACGACTACAACTTCGGCTCGATGCTCGGCCACCAGATGCTCGGCTTCATGGCCGTCCTGGTCGGCCTGATGAGTGTCCTGATCATCACCCGCCACACCCGCACCGAGGAGGAGACGAACCGCGCCGAACTGGTGCGCTCCACCGTCGTCGGACGCCACGCCCACCTCGCGGCCGCGCTGTCCGTCGCGGTCCTCGCCAACCTCGTACTCGCCCTGCTGCTGGCCTTCGGCCTCAGCGGCATGGGCATCGAAGGCATCGACACCGGCGGCTCGCTGCTCTACGGCTTCGCCCACGCGGCCGTGGGCATCGTGTTCGCGGCCGTCGCCGCGGTCACCGTGCAGATCACCGCGCACGCGCGCGGCGCCTCCGGGATGGCGCTCGCGGTCATCGGAGTCGCGTACGTCCTGCGCGCCGCCGGTGACGTGGGCAGCAACGGCGCCCTGTCCTGGCTGTCGCCGATCGGCTGGGTGCAGCGCACGTACGTCTACGTCGACAACCGCTGGTGGCCGCTGCTGCTCTGTCTGGTCCTCGCCGTACTCTGCGCGGCCGCGGGCTTCGCGCTCTCCACCCGGCGCGACGTGGGCGCGGGCCTGCGGGCGTCCCGGCTCGGCAGTCCGGTCGCGTCCGAGGCGCTGACCCGGCCGTTCGGCTTCGCGCTGCGGCTGCACCGCGGCGTGCTCATCGGCTTCGGCGCGGGCCTCTTCCTGATGGGCGTGATGTACGGGTCGATCCTCGGCGACGCCGAGGACATGCTGGGGGACATCGACGAGCTCCAGGAGGCCCTGGACAGGATCGGCGGCGCCAACGTCGCGGAGTCCTTCGCCGCGATGGTCTTGGTCGTCATCACGGTCGTCGCCGTGGTGTACGTGGTGATGGCGGCGCTGCGACCGCGATCCGAGGAGACCGCCGGCCGGGCCGAACCACTGCTGGCGACCGGCCTGTCCCGCGCCCGCTGGGTGGGTAGCCACCTGGCCGTGGCCATGACCGGCGGCACCTTCCTGCTGCTGATGGCCGGGCTCGGCTTCGGCATCTCGGGGGCGGCCTCGACCGGCGACGGCGGCCTGTTCCTCAAGCTGGTCGGCGCCGCGCTGGCATACGCACCGGCGCTGTGGGTCACCGCCGGAGTCGCAGTCGTCTTCTTCGGCTGGTTCCCGCGTGCGAGCGCGGCGGCCTGGATCGTCCCCGTGTACGCGTTCGTCGTCGGTTACCTGGGCCAGATCCTGCAGTTCCCCGACTGGATGAACAACCTGTCCCCGCTCGGCCACGTACCGCAGCTCCCGGCCGCGGACATGAACTGGACGCCGCTGCTCCTCCTCACGCTGATCGCGGCCGGACTGACGTGGCTCGGAATCGAGGGCTTCCGCCGCCGAGACCTGGAAACGAAGTAGGACGGACCGGCGCCCCGTCAGGGGCGCGGGGAACTGCGCGACCAGCCCATCACAACCCGCAGCTGCCCGCCGGACTCCGCGCGAAGCGCTCGGCGGGTCCGCAGACCGCCGAGCGCTGCCGTGCAACCCGGCGGCAGCCGCCCGCGTCCCTCTCGGGCATGGAGCAACGAGAGACCGCGGCGTCTTGCGGGGGCTGCGTGCTGTCGATCGCCGGGGCGACAGCGGCCGCACTCGCCTGGGCCTCCTCCGCCCGAACCCAGCGCCACATGGGCGCCGGCTTCGAGGGCGAAGGCACCGACTACACCGTCCTCTTCACCGAGCTCCCCCTCGTCGTGGCAGTCGGCGCCGCCCTCCCCGCCGTCGCCTGCGCACTCCTGGTCCACCTGATGCGCAGGCGTCGGCGGGCCACGGACCAGGGCATGGAGTCAGAGATGGAGTCAGAGCTCGACGGGTAGCCCCTCCAGACCCCGGATCACGAAGTTCGGCTTGCGCGCCGGCTCCGCCGCGAGCCGCAGCGTCGGGGCCTGGTCCAGCAACGCCCCCATCGACGCGGCCAGCTCGATACGGGCAAGCGGCGCACCGATGCAGTAGTGGATCCCCGCGCTGAAGGAGATGTGCGGATTCTCCTGACGGGACAGGTCGAGCGCCTCCGGCCGAGCGAACACCGCCGGGTCATGGTTCGCGGACCCGAAGAGCAACGCCACCTCACTCCCCCGCGGAATCACCGTCCCATCGACCTCGATCTCGTCCAGCACCCACCGCTCGAACAACTGCAACGGAGTGTCGTACCGCATCAACTCCTCCACAGCCGTGGACACCAGCCCGCGGTCCGCACGGAGGGCCGCCAGCTGCTCGGGGTTCCGGAACAACGCCCACCACCCATTCACCGTGGCGTTCACCGTCGCCTCGTGCCCCGCGTTCAGCAGCAGCACGCACGTCGAGATCATCTCCTGCTCACTGAGCCTGTCCCCCTCGTCGTACGCCGCGATCAGCCCCGAGATCAGGTCGTCCCCCGGCTCCTTGCGCCGGACCCCGATCAGCTCCTGCAGGAACTCCGTGAACTCGACCGACGCCCGCACCGCCTTCGTCGCCGTCTCCTCCGACGGGTTCAGCTCGTACATCCCGCAGATGTCCGCCGACCAAGGCCGCAGCTGCGCCCGCTCGGACTCCGGAATCCCCAGCATCTCCGCGATGACCGCCACCGGCAGGGGCTCCGCAACGACCGTCAGCAGATCGCCGCCGCCCGCCGCGACCAGCTCGCCGACCAGCTCGGACGCCAGCCGGTCCACATACGGCCGCAGCTGCTCGACCGTCCGCGGTGTGAACGCCTTCGACACCAGTCGCCTGATCCGCGTGTGGTCCGGCGGCTCCAGGTCGAGCATCCCGTGATCGTTCAGCACATGGAACGGCTCGTGCTCCGCCGGCGGTGCCGTGCGCCCGAAGTCCTCGTGCGTGAACCGGTGCTGGTAGGTCCGGCCCAGCCGCCGGTCCCTCAGCAACGCCGACACCTCCGCGTGGTGCGGCACGAGCCACTGGTTGGTGGGCTCGTAGTAGTGCACCCGGCCCCGGGCGCGCAGCTCGGCGTACGCGGGGTAGGGGTCGGCCACGAATGCCGGGTTCCAGGGGTCGAATGACTGCGGGGTCTTCAAAGCTGCCATGCCCGGACGCTAACCGTAGGCGCCCCTGCGTGACCAGGTCCGTCTCCGCGAAGCGCTCCGCGGGAAGAGCCGTGTGGAGTCTGCGGGTCCGTGGGGGCTGGTCGCGCCCACGCGGCGGAGCCGCATATGTCACAGCCCCGCGCCCCTAAAGGGGCGCCCTCTGATGGGGCGGCCCTCTCACGCCGGTGTGACCAGCCTCGCCTCGTAGGCGAAGACCGCTGCCTGGGTGCGGTCCCGTAGGCCGAGCTTTACCAGGATGCGGCTCACGTGGGTCTTGATGGTGGACTCGGCTACTACCAGGCGGGCGGCTATTTCCGCGTTGGACAAGCCCTGGGCGATGAGCACCAGTACCTCCGTCTCCCGCTCGGTCAGGTCGCCGTAGGCCGCGTGGGCGGTGGGCGAGAGGCGGGGCTCCTCGGCCAGCTTCGAGAACTCAGTGATCAGCCGCTTCGTCACCGAGGGCGCCAGCAGTGCCTCGCCGGCGGCCACCACCCGGACACCGTCGGCGAGCTGCCGGGCCGAGGCGTCCTTCAGGAGGAAGCCGGACGCCCCGGCGCGCAGCGCCTGGTACACGTACTCGTCGAGGTCGAACGTCGTCAGCACGAGCACCTTCGCCGCACCGTCCGCCGCCACGATCTCGCGCGTTGCCTCGATGCCGTTCATCTCGGGCATCCGGATGTCCATCAGGACGACGTCCGGGGTGAGCTCCCTGACCCGGTCTACGGCCTCCCGGCCGTTGACCGCCTCCCCGACCACCTCGATGTCCGGCATCGCGCCGAGCAGCACCGAGAAGCCCTCGCGGACCATCATCTGGTCGTCGGCGATCAGTACACGGATGGTCATGCGGAGTCCTCCGTCGGTGCGGTCGCCGGGACGGGGAGGAAGACCGCGACCTCGTAGCCCCCGTCGTCCGTCGTCGCCGCCGTCATCTCCCCGTCCAGCATCGACACCCTCTCCCGCATGCCCGTGATGCCGTGCCCGGCACCCGGCGAGGGCTTGACCAGGCCGGTCGCCGGACCGTTCACGATCCGCAGTCCGAGTCCGCCGAGCACATAGCCGATCTCCACCTTGGCGGCGGCGCCCGGTGCGTGCCGCAGGCTGTTGCTCAGCGCCTCCTGGACTATTCGGTACGCGGACAGCTCGACGCCCTGCGGGAGCTCACGCACCGCTCCGGTGACCGTCTTGTCCACGGCGAGTCCCGCGTCCCGCACGTTCTCCAGGAGTCGGTTCAGGTCCGCGAGCGTGGGCTGCGGGGCGTCAGGGGCCTCGTAGTCCTCGGCCCGTACGACACCGAGGACTCGGCGCAGCTCGGAGAGGGCTATGACCGCGTTCTCCCTGATCACCGCGAAGGCGTACTCCAGCTCCGGCGGTGGGTTCTCCACGCGGTAGGGGGCGGCCTCCGCCTGGATGGCGACCACCGACATGTGGTGGGCGACCACGTCGTGCAGCTCGCGGGCGATCGTCGTGCGCTCTTCGAGCAGGGTGCGCTTGGAACGCTCGTGCGCGGTCACCGTCTCCTGGGCGGTCACCTTCTGCGCGGCGTCGTGCCGCACATGCCACACCGTGACGACCAGCAGTGCCAGCGCGCTCACGAACAGGAAGGGCATGGTGTTGGTGTAGTAGTGGCTGCCTCCGAAGAAGACCTCCGCGAACAGGCCGTACGCCGCGGTCAGCGCCCACATCCAGGCTGCCGTGCGGGGTCTGGTCCTGAGCGCCACGACCGTGAGCACGATCAACTGGGTCGCGAAGGCGCCGGGCAGCCAGGGCCAGTCGCTCCCCCAGTCGTTGCCGAACAGGGCCACGACCGGTGTCACCGCGAGGGAGATCCAGAAGGCGCCGACCGGCCTGAGCAGGGTCAGCAGGATCGTGCCCAGTGCGAGGAGGCCGGTCAGGAGCTGGACGAGATCACCGCCGCCGTTGCCCGCGAGGGAGATGAGCAGCGCCACCAGGCCGGCCAGTCCCACCACTATGTGCGGGGTCCAGGCCGCCCGCTCTCGCAGACGCGGCGGCAGCCGCCGGGTCAGGCGGCCGTCCACCCGCATCCTGGGAAGCGGGCGGACGGCGAAGGCGTCGTGGAAGAGGTCCTGTCGCAGCCCACGCGACGCGTCCATCGCCAGCTGGAACTCGGGGCTGCGTTGCCTGGCACCGCCTGGCGGTGTCGTCTGCGTCTGGGTCGTCTCGGTCACATACAGAACGGTAGGCGGAGACGACCGTAGCGGTCGTCACCAGTGAGAAGGGTCATTCAGCCTCCCTCTCAGGTACTACGGGTACGACGGGGTGTCCCGCGGGGCAGCGCCGCCCGTGGCCGCCAGGGAGCTCAGTAGCCGCTGGGGCGCACCAGTCCGCACTCGTACGCGAACACCGCCGCCTGGGTCCGGTCCCGCAGGCCCAGCTTCACGAGGATGCGGCCCACGTGGGTCTTCACGGTCTGCTCGGCGACGAAGAGCCGCTCGGCGATCTCCGCGTTCGACAGGCCCTGGGCGATGAGGGCGAGCACCTCCGTCTCGCGCTCGGTCAGCTCGCCGACGCGCTGCTTGAGCGGGGCACGGGGCGTGGTGTCCAGCCGGGAGAACTCCGCGATGAGGCGACGGGTGATGCCGGGCGCGAGCAGCGCGTCACCGGCGGCCACCACCCGGATCGCCTCGGCGAGCTGGTCGGCGGACGCGTCCTTCAGCAGAAAGCCGGAGGCGCCCGCGCGCAGCGCCTCGTACACGTACTCGTCGAGGTCGAAGGTGGTCAGCACCAGGACCCTGATCTGCGGGGTCTCTTCGGTGATGCGGCGGGTCGCCTCGATGCCGCCGAGTTCGGGCATGCGGATGTCCATCAGGACGACGTCCGGGGCGAGTTCGGCGACCTTCGCGATGGCGTCCAGGCCGTCGACCGCCTGGCCGACCACATCGATGTCGGGCTGGGTGTTGAGCAGCACCGTGAAGCCCTGCCGGACCATCTGCTGGTCGTCGGCGATGAGTACGCGGATGCTGCCACTCGTCATGGGGTTTCTCCTGTGGGGTCCGTGTGGCCTGTGGAGTTGTCGGGAGGGGAGTCGCCGGGCGGGGGGTTGTCGGTGGTGGAGTCGGTGTCGCCGAGCGCGGTACTCCCGGAAGGGGCTGTGCCGGAGCGGGGCAGGAACGCCGCCACCGTGAAACCGCCGCAGGACGTCTCCATGGCCATGAGGGTCCCACCCAGCATCATCGCCCGCTCCCGCATCCCGAGCAGACCGTGCCCGGCGCCCGGCGACGGCGGGGCGGGGCGACTCGGCGAGGAGTTGACGACCCGGATCTGCAGGCCGCGCGGGAAGTGCGTGAGCTCCACCCGCACCACCGAACCGGGCGCGTGCCGCAGCGCGTTGCTCAGCGCCTCCTGGACGATCCGGTACGCGGACAGCTCCACGCCGGGCGGCAACGGGAGCCGCTCGCCGGTGATCTCCGTGGTCACCTCCAGCCCAGCGGCGCGGGTGTTCTCGACGAGGGCGTCGAGGCGGTCGAGGGTGGGCTGGGGGGCGTCGGGCGCGGCGCCGGTGCCGGCGCCGAGACCGTACGCTTCGTCGGGATTCTCCGAGCGCAGCACGCCGAGGACCCTGCGCAGCTCGGTGAGTGCCTCCAACGCGTTCTGCCGGATGCCGTCGAGGTTCTCCTTCAGCTCGTCGGAGGGGTTCTGCACCAGGTGCGGGGCCACTTGGGCCTGGATGGAGATGACCGACATGTGGTGGGCGACCACGTCGTGCAGCTCGCGGGCGATGCGGTTGCGCTCCTCCAGCAGGGTGCGGCGGGAACGCTCCTCCGCCGTCAGGTACTCCTGCTCGACCAGCTGGGTGCGCGCCTCGCGGCTGCCGCGCAGGGCGGTGCCGAGGAGGACTGCGACGGCGAACACGGAGACGGCCAGCACGCCCGTGCCCGAGTACGGATACGGACCGCCGCCGAGGACCTGTACGAAGACCGTGACCAGCCCGGTCACCGCCAGCGCCGCGAGCGCCACACGGGCGGGGATCCGCAGGGCGAGCAGGAAGAGGATGAGGGCGTGCGCGGCGATCGTGGGCCCGATCCACGGCCAGTTGGGGCCCGGCGGCACCATGTCCCTCATGTTCGACCGTGCGGCCAGGTCGGCGATGAACGCCGCGGACAGCGACAGCCACCATGCCGGGAAGGGCCGCCACAAGGCGAGTACGAGCGCCACGCCCTGCGCCGCCCCGCCCAGCAGACCGAACGCGACGCCCAGCCGGTAGCTGAAAATCAACTCGTCGCTGCTGCCGAGCGCGACGAGGACAGCGGTCAGGCCGACCATGACGTGCGGCAGCCTGCGCAGCCAACGGGGCCGGGACAGCGGCGGCAGGGGCGCGCTGCCGGACGACAGGCCCGCGAGAAGGGCGGACAGAGAACGGCGGCCGCGCCGCACCTGCGCGGGACCCGCAGGGCCGTTGGGGCCGACGGGACCGGTGGGACCAGGGCCGTTGCGGTGCTCGGAGCGGGCGGGCAGAGGCACGGCGGGGCGGGTCTCCGGGGGCGGGGGCGGGGGCGAGCTGGTGTCATCCTCTGTCCGGGCGTCCTTGGCGTCGTCCACGCCGTCAACCCTAGGCACGCCGGACCTCGTTCGTTTCCAGGGCGACGCGGTGGGTGCGGACGACACGTGACGGACGACGGGTACGACGGCCACGGCGGCGGTGCCCCTGCTCGTAGCAACGAAAGGCCGCCCAGCACACGGCCAGGGCGAGGGCGAAGACCGGGAGCCAGGCAAGTCGGAACGCCACCCACGTGAGGTCGTCCGGAGTGGTGTGCAGGCCGGGGAGCCTGCCCGCGAGGAGGCCCGTCGCGGTGACCGACATCAACGCGGTCTGGTGCCACAGGAAGATCGTCATCGCGGAGAGGTTGACGAAGGCGACCCAGGCCCAGAGCACGGGCCTGCGCATCGCCCGGCGCAGACGCTCGCGCAGAAGCAGCGCCAGACCGCACTGGGCCAGGCCGAAGGCGACCACGGCCAGGGTCGGCGGGTTGAGGTTGGAGACCGAGGCACCAGGGACGCCGACCATCGACGCCGGATAGCCGCCCCACGCCACGAGTCCCACGGTCACCGCCGCGCCGCCCGCCAGCAGCACCCAGCCCGAACGCCGGGTCAGCTCGCCCCGCGTCCAGGCCGCGCCCAGCGTGTACGGCACGAGCCAGCCCACCGCCACATTGACCCAGCCCAGCCAGGCCGGGCCGCCGAACCCGAAGCGGATGAGGTCCACATGGAGAACGACGGCCAGTGGCCACAACGGGTTCACCCGGGTCACCAGCGGGGTCACCGCCGTCAGCGCGGCGAAGACCAGCAGGAACCAGAGAGGGGACAGGACCAGCTTCAGCAACGCGTGCGCCGTCTTCAGGTCCGCGCCCGTCACGAGCAGGCCGACCGTGGCCACGGTCCACAGCCCGAGCACGGCCGCCACCGGCTTGAAGAGGCGGGACAGGCGCGTACCGAGCCAGCGTCCGTACGTCGTCCCGCGCGACCGCGCCGACGCGTAGCTCTTCGTCGCCACGTGCCCGCCCACCAGGAAGAACACGGCGAGCGTCTGGAAGACCCACGAGATGGGCGCCAGCCAGGACATGTGCGCCAGCGGGCTCGACGTACGCAGCCTGCCGCCGTCCGCGACCAGGGCCGTGACGAGCCAGTGGCCGAGCACGACGCCGAGTATCGCGAAGGCGCGCAGGGCGTCCACGGAACGGTCGCGGTCCGCCGGTGTCGCCGCTTCGATCCGGTCGGCGCCGAGGCGCAGTCGGCGTATCACCTCATCCATGGGTCATCTCCGATGTCTCGCCGAGCACGATCCGGGCGAGGTTGGCCAAGGACACCGAACCCGGCTTGAGGTAGTCGCTGTGGCCGCCGTCGCCCGCCGCGAAGACGCGGGCGCCGAAGGCCGGGGACACGGGGTCGGTGCCGAAGCCGACGGTCGTGCCGAAGAGGTCGGCCTTGGCATGCGGGACGTCCGCGATCCAGTCGTCTCCGCCGCGGCCGGCCCAGACGCGGGCCTTCGTGTGGAGCCCGGCGACGGAGTCCACTCCGGTGCCGGGGCTGCCGAAGAACACGAGGTCGGAGATGTCGAGGCCGTTCGCCGCGCGGGCGCCCACGACCGTCCCGTACGAGTGGCACAGCAGTGAGATCCGGGTGTGCCCGTTCAATATCCTCAACTCACGTATGAAATCCCGGAGTTCAGGTGCCGCGTCCTTCGCCCGGCCCGTGGTGAGGACCTCGGGGCTGATCGTGCCGGGCGTCTCGTAGCCGAGCCAGGCGACCACAGCGGCACGTGCGCCGAGACGCTCGTGCAGGGCGGCCGCTCCCGCGCGGAAGCGGCCGTACGTGTCCAGGCTCGTGTCGGAGCCGGGCACCAGGACCGCCACGCGGTCCGCCTTCGCCAGGTCGCCGAAGACCTCGACGGCGCGGCCCGAGCCTCGGGCGTCGAAGGAGAGGAAGTGGCGGGACGGGTCGGCCATGGAGCGGACGGCGGCCGCTCGGCTGCGGTCGCCGTGGTCTGCGGCCATGCGGGAGGCCTCGGCGGCGTTCGCCCGGTTCGCCGCGTACGCGCTGTCCAGCGTCGTCGTGCTCACCACGCCGATGCGGGCCGGAGCGGGAGCCGGTATCTCCGGGTGAGTGGCCGCGGCGGAGACGGGGATGACGACGGCGCCCGTGACCAGCGCGGCGAGCAGCCCGCGCCGCAGCCTGCCCGACCGGCCCCACCGGCCCGGCCGCCGCGACCGCTCCGGCCGTACCCGAGCCGGCTCAGCCCTCCCCCACAGCCCCATGGCGTGCTCCCCGTCCAGTTCGCCCGCTCATCGGGCCTCACTGGAAAGGAAGCTACGGATCAGGCGTTGTGGTCGGCGTCCCGCCAGGGAGCTCACCTTCGAGGTAGCTCTCAGGTATTACGGGTATCACCAGGGCGCCCCAGATGAGGGGCTGCCCCTACCAGGCCAGCTGCGCGATCTCCTCCGCCACCACAGCGCACGCGTCCGCCGCCGGGTCGATCAGCGGGAAGTGACCCACGTCCTCCAGGAGCGTCAGCCCGACCACCTCGCCGGCCTTCGCCGCCGCGTCCGCGTACGCCTCGGCGACGGCCTGCGGCACGACGACGTCCGTCCGGCCCTGGACCAGCGTCGTGGCGATCCCCGTCGGGAGCAGCAGCGCCGGATCGGCGTACGGCTGCCGCTCATCGAACTTCGCCTCGCCGCCCAGGAGTTGGAGGGTCGCACCGGAGCAGACATCCAGCTTCTCCGCGACCGTGAAGTCGGCGATCGGGGCGAGGGCGACGACGCCGCGCAGCGGGGCGGGCCGGGCCGTGTGCCAGGGTGCGTCGGCCGGCAGCAGGTGGCGGGCGGCGGCCCAGAGGGCCAGCTGGCCGCCCGCCGAGTGTCCGGTGACCACCGTGCGGCGCGGGTCGGCCTGCGGCAGGGCCTTGCGCACGAGCCCGGGCAGAGCGTCGAGCGCGGCCGCCACGTCGTCGAAGGTGTCCGGCCAGCGCCCCGCGACGGGACCCTGGCCGCCCTGCGCCGGGATGGTGCCGCCGCGCCGGTACTCGACGTTGGCCACGGCGAAGCCCCGCCTGGCCAGGAAGTCCGCGAACGGGGTGATGTGCCGGCGGTCGTACGGGGCCCGCCAGGCGCCGCCGTGCAGCACGACGACAAGCGGGGCGAGCTCCTCGCCGCCGCGCGGCGCGTAGAAGTCGACGACCTGGTCGGGGTGGTCGCCGTACGCGGCGGTGGTGTCGGGGTCGACGGGCGGATGCGAGAAGGCCGACTCCTCCTCCGCGGCGTCGCGGGCGTCGTCCGGCATGCTCCAACCTCTCAGCGGTGCGGTGTGTGTTCACCGGGCCCATGAGCCCATGAGCCCATGAACTCCTGGCCAACACGCTCCGGGGCGCGGGCCGTTGGCGGGACGGTATCAGGCCGGTGACGTGCGTCAACACGGGGCCGTAACACTCGGTGAGGGTTAAACGGTTCTGTCGTTTCGTTACGCTGGTTGAGCGCGCCGCGCACCCACGGAAACGCCCCGTACGTCCACGGAAACGCCGTGCGCATCCACGAAAACACCGTGCACGTCCACGAAGGAGTCCCTCATGACCGCCGAGCCCGAGCCCGGCACCGTTCGCCCCGGTGGGCGTACCGCCCGCGTCCGTGCGGCCGTGCTGCGGGCCGCCGGGGACGTGCTGGCCGAGCAGGGGTTCACCCATCTCGATCTGGCCGATGTGGCCCGGCGCGCGGAGGTGGGGAAGACGACCGTGTACCGGCGGTGGGGGACGGTGACGGGGCTCGTCGCCGATCTGCTCGCCGAGATGGCCGAGGAGTCGTTGCCGCGCACGGAGACGGGTTCCGTACTCGGTGATCTCCGGGCCAACGCCCGGCTCGTCCGGCGTACGCTCGCCGACCCTCGACAGGGGGCGCTGTTCCGGGCGGTGATCGCTGCCGCGACGTGTGACGAGCGTACGGCGGAGGCGCTGCGCCGCTTCTATGACGTACGGGTCGCCGAGTGGGTGCCGTGTGTCGAACAGGCCGTTGTCCGGGGGGAGTTGCCTGCGGGGACTGACGCCGGCGAGGTCGTGCGGGCGGTTTCGGCGCCCCTCTACTACATGTTGCTCACCACGGGGGTGGCGCCGACCGCGGCCGCCGCCGAGCGGGCCGCGGAGGCCGCGGTCGCCGCCGGGCGGGCCGGGGTGTACGTCGTCTCGTCTTGAACCGGCCCGGCGGGGCGGCGACTGGGTTTCTTCGCCCCCGCCGCCCCTACCCGTCCCATCCCTGGGGCTGCGCCCCAGACCCCGCTGATCGGCCTGAACGGCCTCGTCCTCAAACGCCGGACAGGCTGGTGGGTGGGGGCGTGGGTTGGGTGGGTAGTGCGGGCGGGTGGGTGAATACCGGCCTGAACGGCCTCCGCCTCAAACGC
>NZ_VWMY01000099.1:7676-15247 GCF_008905045.1 Streptomyces albicerus | reverse complement strand
GGCTGGGTGGGCGGAGGCTGGCGTGGGTGGGTGGGATGACCGGGTGGGCGGGAAAACAGTCTGAACGACCTCCGCCTCAAACACCGGACAGGCTGGATGGGCGGAAGCTGGCATGCGTGGGCGGGATGACCGGAGTGGGCGGGAAAACAGTCTGAACGACCTCCGCCTCAAACACCGGACAGGCTGAGTGGGCGGAAGCCAACGCGGGTGGGCGGAATCACCGGGGTCGGTAAGAAAACAGCCCGAACGACCTCCGACTCAAACACCGGACAGGCTGGATGGGCGGAGGCCAACGCGGGTGGGCGGGATCACCGGAGTGGGCGGGAAAACAGCCTCAACGGCGTTGGACTCGAGATGTCGGACAGGCTGTGAACCCGAACCTGGGGCGGCTGAAAGTTCCAGCGCCGGACGGGCTAGAGGATCTCCCCCAACACCCTCGCCGCCCTCTCCACGTCCCCGAAGCCCACGTACAACGGCGTGAAGCCGAAGCGCAGGACGTCCGGTTCGCGGAAGTCGCCGATCACGCCGTGCTCGATCAGGCGGCGCATCACCTCGCCCGCGCCGTCGCAGCGCAGGGCGACCTGGCTGCCCCGTTCCGCGTGGGCGGACGGAGTCACCGACTCCACCGCGCCCTGGGGGACGTACGCCTCGACGCACTCCAGGAAGAAGTCCGTCAGGGCCAGTGACTTGGCGCGGACCGCGGTGATGGAGACGTCGTCCCAGACCTCCAGGGCCGCCTCCAGGGCGAGCATGGAGAGGATGTCGGGGGTGCCGACGCGGCCGCGCAGGGCGCCGGGGGCCGGGGTGAAGTCCGGGGTCATGCCGAAGGGGTCGGCGTGGGAGTTCCAGCCCGGCAGCGGTGAGTCGAAGCGCGACTGGTGGTCCTGGCGGACGTAGAGGTATGCCGGGGAACCCGGGCCTCCGTTCAGGTACTTGTAGGTGCAGCCGACCGCCAGGTCCACGCCGTGTTCGTCGAGGCCCACCGGCAGGGCGCCCGCGCTGTGGCAGAGGTCCCAGACCGCGAGCGCACCCGCCTGGTGGATCGCCGCCGTCAGGGACGGGAGGTCGTGCAGGCGGCCCGTGCGGTAGTCGACGTGGTTCAGCAGCACCGCGGCGGTGCGTTCGCCCAGGGCTTCCAGCACCTCGCCCGGTGCCACCGGCCGCAGTGTGCAGCCGGTGAGCCGCGCCGCCGAGGCGGCTATGTACCCGTCCGTGGGGAACGTCGTCGCGTCGACCAGGATCTCGTCCCGGCCGCTCGCCCCCTCCCGACCGCCGCCCGCGAGCCGTACCGCGCCCACAACTGCCTTGAAAACGTTGACACTTGTCGAGTCGCCGACCACGATCTGCCCGGCGGCCGCGCCCACCAGCGGCGCGATCCGGTCGCCGATCCGCTCCGGCGCCGTCCACCAGCCGCTCTCGTCCCAGGACCGGATCCGCAGCGAACCCCACTGCCGGCGCACGACGTCCTCGACGCGTCCGGGCACCGAGCGGGGCAGCGCGCCCAGCGAGTTCCCGTCCAGGTACACCGTGTCGTCGAGCACGAACTGGGCGCGCAGCTGCGCCAGTTCGTCGGCCGAGTCCAGCTTCTCGGCCTTCACCCGCAACTCGGACACCCGCACCTCGGACTCCCTCAACTCAGGCACCCTCAACTCAGGGACCCCCACCTCGGAGGCCCTCACCTCTGACGCCCCCACCTCGGACGCCCTCACCTCGGACTCAGACATGGGACCGCGCCGTCCACAGTTCGGGGAACACGTTCTTCTGGGCCCGCTTCTCCAGCCAGGCCACCCCGGCCGAGCCGCCCGTGCCGGTCTTCGCCCCCATGGCCCGTCGCGTGGCCACCAGGTGATCGTTCCGCCATCGCCACACCAGCTCGGCCACATCGGTCAACGCCTCGCCCAGCCGGGCGAGTTCGGAGCTCTCGTCCCCCGCGTACAGATCCGTCCACACGCCCTCGACCTCGGGCGAGGGGTCATAACGAAGAGATACGTCACGGTCCACCACGGCCGGGGGAATCGCGTGCCCGCGCCGCGCCAGCAGCCGCAACACCTCGTCGTACAGGCTCGGTTCGTGGAGCGCCTTCTCCAGCTCGGCGTGGACGCGGGGCGCGCCCCGGTGCGGTACGAGCATGGACGAGGACTTCTCGCCGAGCAGGAACTCCATCCGCCGGTACATCGCGGACTGGAAGCCAGAGCCCTCGCCGAGGGCGCTGCGGTACGAGTTGAACTGGGCCGGAGTCAGCTGGCCGAGGGGCTTCCAGGAGGCGTTCAGCGCCTCCAGCTCCCGTACCGACCGCTTCAGGGCCGCCACCGCGACCGGCACGTCGTCGCCGCGCAGGGCACGGGCCGCGGTCTCCCACTCGTGGACGATGACGGTGAACCACAGCTCCATGACCTGGGTGGTCACCAGGAAGACCATCTCTCCGGGGTCGTCGGAGAGGGTGTGCTGGAGGTGGGTCAGGACGTCCGCCTGGACGTAGTCCTCGTACGGGGTCGTGCCCTGGAAGTCGAGATGCGGGGTCTCGGGCTCGTGAGCCTCATCAGAGTGCTGAGCCTGGTGGGACATCGCTGTCTCCTGTTATGTACTCCGGGTAGCGGTCCGCCCCTGCCGTTATCGACACGGGGGCCCCGGTCCCCACCGGCATACTCCACAATCGTGCCCCGAAACCGCAAGGTCCGCCCGGTCACACCAGGCGGACCTGCATGAACGCGACCCCTCGGGGGTCCGTGGGGCTAGCCCAGCGTCTGGGCCGCCGTCGGTGAGGAGTCCTTCAGGAACTGGGTGCAGCGCTCGTACTCCTCCTGCTCGCCGATCGCCTGTGCGGCGCGGGCGAGGCCGTGCAGGGCGCGCAGGAAGCCGCGGTTCGGCTCGTGCTCCCAGGGCACCGGGCCGTGGCCCTTCCAGCCGCCCCGCCGCAGGGAGTCCAGGCCGCGGTGGTAGCCGGTACGGGCGTACGCGTACGACTCGACGACACTGCCGCGCTCGTACGCGTCGTCGGCCAGCTGGGCCCAGGCGAGCGAGGAGGTGGGGTACTTGGCGGCGACATCGGCGGGCGCCGCGCCGTTCGCGAGGAGCTCACGCGGCTCCGGGTCGTCGGGCAGATGGGTCGGGGGCGGTCCCCCGAGGAGGTTCTCGTGATTGGCCATGGGTTCCAGTCTGCCTGGCCATGGCGCCCGTGCGGGCATCGCGGGTCGGGTTTACTCAGGGCGCGAACGCGTGTGTCACGCGTGACGCGAGCGCACGCCCCACTCGCCGCACGAAAGTACGTGTCAGAAGGTACGCATTATGCGTAGGTGCACGTTATGCGTAGGTACGTGCCATGCGTGTCAGAGGTGCGTGTTATTCGAGGCGCCCACGCGAGAGGTTCGGCTCCAGCGGCGGGGTCGTCACATTGCCGTGCGTGAGGCACTCGGGGCGGCGGCAGTCCGGCGGCGGCTTGCGTACGGTCGCGAAGGCGACCACCGCGCCCACGAGCAGGATGCCCGCGCACAGGGGCATCGCCCGCCGGAACGCGTCGTCGAAGGCGTCCGCCGAGCGGTACGCCTCCTCGCCCATCCCGGCCAGCAGCGGCAGCGCGGCCACGGCGACGAGGCCGGCCGCACGGGCCGCCGCGTTGTTGATTCCGCTGGCCAGACCCGCCCGGCCGACGTCCACGGAGGCGAGCACGGTCGCCGTGAGGGGCGCGACCAGCGTCACCATGCCGAGGCCGAGCACCAGCACGGCGGGCAGCACGTCACCTACGTACGAGGCGTCGGTGCCCACCCGCAGCATCAGCAGCATCCCGGCCGCGCACAGCAGCGGGCCCACGGTGAGCGGGATGCGCGGGCCGATGCGCTGGCCCAGCTCGCCCGAGCGGGCGGACAGCAGCAGCATCAGGACCGTCGTCGGCAGCAGGGCCGTGCCCGCGCCGAGCGCCGAGTAGCCCGCGACGACCTGGAGCTGGAGCGCGGAAAGGAAGAAGAACCCGCCGAAGGCCGCGTACACGCACAGGGTGACGACGTTGACGGCCGTGAACTGGCGTGACCCGAAGATGTCGAGCGGCATCATCGGATCGGGCCGCCGCCGCTCCACGGACACGAAGGCGACGCCCGTCGCGACACCGGCGGCCGCCGTCACGGCGACGACGGGCACCGAGCCGCCGGGCGCCTCGATCAGGGCGTACGTCACCAGGGCCAGGGCCAGTGCGCCGAGGACCGCGCCGAGCACGTCGAAGCCGCGCCCGTGGACCCGGTCGTCCTTCGACTCCGGTACGTGGCGCAGGGCGATCGGGGCGCACAGCAGCGCGAGCGGGACGTTGAGGAGGAACACCCAGCGCCAGCCGGGGCCGTCCACCAGCCAGCCGCCCAGGAACGGGCCGACCGCCGCGCCGATGCCGCCGAAGCCCGACCAGAGGCCGACGGCCCTCGCCCGGTCGTCCGGATGGAACGACGCCTGGATCAGCGCGAGTGAGCCGGGCGTGAGCAGCGCACCGCCGATGCCCTGCAGCGCGCGGGCCGCGATGAGGACGCCCCCGCTGGGCGCGAGCCCGCACAACAGGGACGCCGCCGCGAACCACACCACGCCGACGACGAACACCTTCCGGCGGCCGAAGCGGTCGCCGAGGGCGCCGCCCAAAAGGATCAGGCCCGCGAGGGCCAGCATGTACGCGTTGACGGTCCACTGCAGGCCGGCCAGGTCCGCGTCGAGGTCGCGGCCGATCGTCGGCAGCGCGACGTTCACGACCGTCGAGTCCAGCATCGCCATGCTCGAACCGAGCACCGTGGTCAGCAGGATCCACTTCCCCGCGGGAGAGGACATCCTGACAGGCGGGGACTCCTTCGGAGGGGCAGCCATACCCCGGAGCATACGGACAGACGGCAGGGCCCGGCCCTCCGAAAGGAGAACCGGGCCCTGCCGGTGGAACCCGGGCTGCTACTTGATCTTCGTGCCCGTGGAGCGCAGGTTGCCGCAGGCCTCGGTCACCCGCTTGGCCATCGAGGCCTCGGCGAGCTTGCCCCAGGTGCGGGGGTCGTACGTCTTCTTGTTGCCGACCTCGCCGTCGACCTTCAGCACGCCGTCGTAGTTGCGGAACATGTGGTCCGCGACCGGGCGCGTGAACGCGTACTGGGTGTCGGTGTCCAGGTTCATCTTGACGACGCCGTTCTCCAGCGCCGTGGCGATCTCCTCCGCCGTGGAGCCGGAGCCGCCGTGGAAGACGAAGTCGAACGGGGAGGCCTTGCCGTACTTGGCGCCGACGCCCTCGTTCAGCTCCTTGAGCAGCTCGGGACGGAGCACGACGTTGCCCGGCTTGTAGACGCCGTGCACGTTGCCGAAGGACGCGGCAAGGAGGTAGCGGCCCTTCTCGCCCAGGCCCAGGGCCTCGGCGGTACGGATCGCGTCGTCGACCGTCGTGTACAGGTTGTCGTTGATCTCGTGGGAGACGCCGTCCTCCTCGCCACCCGTCGGGGTGATCTCCACCTCGAGGATGATCTTCGCGGCGGCGGCGCGGGCGAGCAGCTCCTGCGCGATGGAGAGGTTGTCGGCGAGGGTCTCCGCGGAGCCGTCCCACATGTGGGACTGGAAAAGCGGGTTCTGACCGGCCTTGACGCGCTCCTCGGAGACGGCCAGCAGCGGACGTACGTACCCGTCGAGCTTGTCCTTGGGGCAGTGGTCCGTGTGCAGGGCGACCGTGATGTCGTACTTCGCGGCGACGATGTGCGCGAACTCGGCGAGCGCGACCGCGCCGGTCACCATCTCCTTGTTGTGCTGGCCGCCCAGGAACTCCGCACCACCGGTGGAGATCTGGATGATGCCGTCGCTCTCGGCCTCCGCGAAGCCGCGCAGAGCAGCGTGCAGGGTCTGGGACGAGGTCACGTTGATGGCCGGGTAGGCGAACTTGCCTGCCTTCGCCCGGTCGAGCATCTCGTTGTAGACCTCGGGGGTTGCGATGGGCATCTGTCCGCTCCTTGTATGTGCGGGTGGCGTTCTGCTTACGGCCCTGACCTAGGGGGGCGACGTCATCGTCGTCCCCATCTTTCCAGACTTGACCCGATGCTCCCGCCCCGGGCGTCAAGCAGCCAAGAGGCCGTACGTCCCCCGAGGGCGGGGCACCCCGCCGTACGTCAGTCCAGGCCCAGCTCGTCCTTCGAGTACGCGAAGAGGTAGGGCACCCCGGCGCCTTCCTGGATCTTCTCGGCGGCGCCCGTGGCGCGGTCGACGATGGTCGCCACGCCGACGACCTCCGCGCCGGCCTCGCGCACGGCCTCCACAGCGGTGAGCGGGGAACCGCCGGTGGTGGAGGTGTCCTCGACGACGAGCACCCGACGGCCCGCGATCTCCGGGCCCTCGACACGACGCTGCATGCCGTGCGCCTTGGCGGCCTTCCGTACGACGAAGGCGTCGAGCCTGCGCCCTCGTGCGGCGGCCGCGTGCAGCATCGCCCCGGCCACCGGGTCGGCGCCCATGGTGAGGCCGCCGACCGCGTCGAAGTCGAGGTCCGCCGTCAGGTCGAGCAGCACCTGGCCGACCAGCGGGGCGGCCTCGCCGTCCAGCGTGACCCGTCGCAGGTCGACGTAGTAGTCGGCCTCCAGACCCGAGGAGAGGGTCACCTTGCCGTGCACCACGGCCTTGTCCTTGATCTGCTGCAGCAGCTCGCCGCGTACATCACTCATGCGTGTCAGCTTAGAGGCGCTCAGAGGCGCCGCCAGGTCCAGGTCGTGGTGGCCTCGAGGGGCTCGATGGGGGTGACCAGGCGGGGCAGGGTGTTCAGGCCGTTGGGCGGTCCGGTCTGCGGTTCCACGCATACGGCGGCCTCCTGCTCGTCGTACACGACAACCCACTCCTCGCGGCTGGCCACGGTCAGCTCCAGCTGTCCGGGCCAGGTGAGGGTGACGTCGACGCCGCCGGGCATCCCGAAGCAGTCGTCCCAGGGGCCGGGCCGCCGGTCGATACGGCGGCCGGTGGGGAGGTGGTCGTCACCGCGCTCCTCCTGCCAGGCGGGCGTGAAGTCGATCCGTACGTCCTGCGCGCCCTCGCCTCCCAGATTGCGGTTGAACCACGGGTGCCAGCCGATCTGCGCCGGGAAGGAGTCGTCGTACGTCTCCACCGACATGGTCAGCGTCAGGGCGTCCTCGGCCAGCGCCACGGCCTGGGTGACGCGGCCCGCGTACGGCCAGGGGTCGGCGAGGTCGTACGTGATGACGGCCTCGCTCTCGCTCCTGCGGGCCGTGCGCCAGGCGGCGTCGCGGGCGGTGCCGTGGATGGCGTGCGGTGGGGAGTTGAGAGGGAGCTGGTGGGGTGTGGCGCCGTTCAGGAAACGGCCGTCCCTGGTGCGGCCGCACCACGGGACCATCGGGAAGCAGCCGAACTTCGCGCCCTGCCGCAGCAGTTCGACGCCGCCGACCCTCAGTCCGCCGATCCGTCCGCCGTTGCCCGGCTGCACGGTCGCTTCCGCTCCGGCCGCGGTCAGCGTGATGTCTTCGTTACTCACGCCGCCGACCCTACGGGGTATGGGCGGGGTGTGGGTCTGTGGGGCTTGACCTCGGGTGCTTGACTGCGGGTTGTCGTGGGCTGGTCGCGCAGTTCCCCGCGCC
>NZ_VWMY01000099.1:0-7534 GCF_008905045.1 Streptomyces albicerus | reverse complement strand
CCGCGCCCCTGACGGGGCGCAGCCCCGTCTTTCAGGGGCGCGGGGAACTGCGCGGCCAGCCCCCACTCACCCGCAGACGACGCACAACTCCGCGGAGCGCCTAGCGGCGCTTTCGTAGGGCTCTGCCGACCACGATGGCCGATGCCAGGACGAAGGCCGCCGCCGGGGCCGCCCAGCGGAGCGCCGCCGTGGGGCCCGCCGCCTCGGGCGCGGGGACCGGGGCGTAGCGGCCCCGCGGGGGCGCGTGGTCGACCTCCTCCGCGCTGCGGCCGATCATCGTGCGGCGGGCGTGGGCCGCCTCGGCCGGAGCCTCCGGCGGTGCGGCCGCGTCGTCCTCGAAGCCACCCTCGAAGTCGCCCTCGGCGAAGGGGGCGAGGGAGGGCGGCGGGACCTCGGTCTCGTAGACGGACGGGGGTTCCTCGACGGAAGGCGTCTCTTCGACTTCCTCCCTCACCGCCTCGCCCGACTCCGCCGCCTCGCCCGACTCCGCTCGACCGCCGGAGGCAGGTGCAGTCCCCAAGTTCTCCGCGAAGCGGTTCAGCAGGCGGGTCGTCGCCGAGGTCACCGCGTCCGGGGGCAGGTCCGTCACCCGGCCGTCGGCGGAAGCCGTCCCGCTGAAAGCGACCGTCGAGCCGTTCTCCGCGGGGCGGATGGAGAGGGTGAGGGCGAGTTTGACCGAGCCGCTGCCGCGGGCCTCCGAGGCGTCGGCCTCGACGGCGTACGAGTCGCCGTCCTGCGGGGAGACGCGGAGCGCCCCGCGATACGTGATGCTGTGCCCGCCGACGCGTACCTTCAGGCGGCCGGAGACGGGCGCCGTCCCCGCGTCCTGCTGGAGCCCGGGCACCGCCCGGGCCACCCGCGCGGGATCGGCGAGAGCCTCCCGGAGAAGCTCGACGGGAACCGGAACGAACACCTCATGCTCCATGTCGGCCGAGCCTACCCAGCACGGCCCGCGCCGCACCCGTGTATGCGGGGATTCCCACGGATCCGCCCGCAGACGGACTCAGTCGGCGTACCGCGGATGGACGAGCGTGGAGGGCGGGAGGCCGGAGAGCCGGGTGCGTTCGGCGGCGCGGGCGCCCGCCTGGAGGGACGGCACCTCCGGTGAGCCCGGCGGGATCCTCAGGTGCGGACGCTCACGGGAAGCCAGTACGAATCCCCAGTCGTGCGGTGCCCGTGGCCCGCCCGCCGTGGCGGAGTCGCGGCCGGCCGCGGAGTACGGAGCGGTCCGCAGCCCGGCCGCCCGTACCGTCGCGTCGACCGTCCAGAAGACCCGCGGGCGCGACGCCACGGGCCCCGCGTGCACGACGAGCCGCCCGCCGTGCGCGAGAACCCCGCGGGCGAGCCCGTAGAACTCCTGCGAGTACAGCTTCGTACTGGACGTGATCCCGGGATCCGGCAGATCGGAGACCACGACGTCGTACGCGCCCCGCGGGGCCCGGCGCAGCCAGCCGAACGCGTCCGCGGCGGCGACCCGTACGCGCGGATCGCCGTAGGCGTGTCCGTTCAGCTCGGACAGCGCCGGGTCGGTGCGCGCCAACTCCACGAACTGCGCGTCGAGTTCGACCACGTCGACCCGCCGTACGCCCGGATGCCGCAGCACCTCGCGTACGGCGAGTCCGTCGCCGCCGCCGAGGACGAGCACGCGCGCGTGCGGGCCGTTCATCGCGGGGTGGACGAGGGCTTCGTGGTAGCGGCGCTCGTCGTGGCCGCTGACCCAGAGGCGGCCGTCGAGGAAGAGGCCGAGCGGGCGGCCGTCGGTGCCGCCGGTGAGGACGACCTCCTGGACGTCGGTGTGCATCGCGACCCGTACGTCCCTGCCGTACACCGCGTTCCGTGCGGCTCGTTCGAAGTCGTCGACGAGGACGGCGGCCGAGGCGAGGATCGCGAGGACGACGAGGTTGGCGACGACGAGCAGCCAGCGGCCGCGTCGGGTCAGGTCCTGCCGGAACAGGCCGAGTACGAGGGCGCCGCCCGCGAGCGCGTTGACGGTTCCGGTGATGAGTGTCGCGGTCAACTGGCCGAGCAGGGGCAGGAGAAGGAAGGGGAACGCGAGTCCGCCGACCAGCGCGCCCACGTAGTCCGCGGCGAACAGGTCCGCGACCGCGCCGCCCGCGTCCTGCCTCCGGATGCGCTGGATCAGCTCCATCAGCAGGGGGACCTCGGCGCCGATGAGCAGGCCGATCGCGAGCGAGAACGCGACGAGGACATAACTGGAGCCGCCCGCCCACGCGCCGCCCCAGTCGCCGGTCCAGGCGAAGACGGCGTACAGGGCCATCGCGCTGGAGCCGCCGACGAGTGCGAGCAGGGCCTCGACCGCGCCGAAGCCTGCCGCGGCGCGGCAGCGCAGGCGTTTGGCGACGAGTGAGCCGATGCCCATCGCGAAGACCATCACGGACAGGACGACCGAGGCCTGGGTGACCGAGTCTCCGATCAAGTACGAGGCGAGGGCCACGAGTTCGAGTTCGTACACGAGTCCGCAGGCCGCGCAGATGAAGACGCCGGCGAGGACGAGGAACCGGCCGGTGGCCGGCTTGACCGGCAGGCGCGCGGGGGCCGTGCCCGGCGGGACGGGTGCCGCGCCTGGCGGAGTGGGTGCCGGGCCCGGCGGGGCGGGGGCGTGCGGCTCGATCACCCAGCGAACGGTACGTCACCGAACAACTGCGTCCTGTCACCCACACGTGTGGAAACGGTGGCCTCGACGCATACTTTGGCCAGGGCGCGTACGGGCCGTGAACGGGTTCGTTGCCGGGTGCGGGTAGTGGGGGCTGGTCGCGCCCACGCGGCGGAGCCGCAAATTGTCACAGCCTCGCGCCCCTTCGGGGCGCTGCTCCGGATTCTCCTGGGGCCGTAGGACTACTGACCGCCGATCACGGCTAGGGTCGAAGGCAGGTAACCACGTGCAATCCTCAGGAGTACCCACCGAATGTCTATCGACCCGTCCTCGATTCCGAACTTCGGGGGCCAGCCCGAGCCGAACCCCGGCGGACCGGCGGGCCCTGTCGTCCCGGATCAGGACCTTGTGAAGCAGCTCCTGGACCAGATGGAGCTGAAGTATGTCGTCGACGACGAGGGTGACCTCGCGGCGCCGTGGGAGCAGTTCCGTACGTACTTCATGTTCCGCGGCGAGGGTGACCAGCAGGTCTTCTCGGTGCGGACGTTCTACGACCGGCCGCACCAGATCGACGAGAAGCCCCAGCTGCTGGAGTCCATCGACGACTGGAACCGGCGCACGCTGTGGCCGAAGGTGTACAGCCACACCCACGACGACGGCACCGTCCGCCTGATCGGCGAGGCGCAGATGCTGATCGGCACCGGCGTGAGCCTGGAGCACTTCGTGTCGTCGACGGTCAGCTGGGTGCGGGCCGCCATCGAATTCGACAAGTGGCTCATCGAGCAGCTCGGCCTGGAGCAGGAGATCGACGAGGCCGAGAAGCCCGAAGAGGACGAGTAGTCCTCACCCGCGGAACACGGCCGGCGGAACCTGGCCACGCGGAGCGCAGCCCCGTGGAGCTTCCGGAGTACAGCCCCGTGGAGCCCCGCGGAGTACAGGCCTGCGCCGGCTCACAGCGGCTTGTGGGCGATCACGACCACATACGCCCCGTACGCGAACGAGAGCCCGGCCAGGGCGCCGACCACCAGGGTCGCGTGCCATGGCCGGGCTCTCGCCGTCCGCGCCAGCGCGCACGCCAGCGGCAGCAGCAGCGGGAACGCCGGCAGCAGGAACCGCGGCTTGGACTCGAAGAAACCGGAGCCGCCGATCGCGACGATCAGCAGCGCGCCCGCGTAGACCAGCAGGGGCAGCGGGGCGCGGTCCGCGATCAGCAGCCCGTACAGCAGCAGGCCCGCCGCCACGATCATCATCGCCGTGGGGAAGAGGAGCTGGTCGCCCTCCAGCAGCAGATGCCGGATGAACCGCAGTGAGCCGAGACCGAAGTCGAAGCGCGAGCCCCACAGCCGCTGCACCTCGAAGTACCCGCCGAGCGGATCGCCCATCCGCCGCCCCACCCACAGCACGTACGCCACCCACCCGAGGGGCGCGAGCGCCACGCCCGTCCACAGCCTGTGGGAAACTTTTCCGCGCCGCCTGAAGATCTCGTACGCCGCCGCCACGAGCACCGCCGCCGCCACCGCGAAGCCGTTCGGCCGGGCAAGGCCCGCGCACGCCGCCAGGGCGCCCGCCCACAGCCAGCGGCCGGTGAGGAGGGCGTACAGCGACCAGGCGGCGAAGGCGGTGAGGACCGGTTCCGTGTACGCCATCGACAGCACGACGGAGTGCGGCAGCAGGCCCCACAGGAGGACGAGGGCGGTGGCGACGGCCCGGTCGTGCAGCCGGACGCCGATCGCGTAGATCCCGCAGGCGGCCACCGCGGCGGCCGTCCACGAGATCAGCATGCCCGCGCCGGGGCCGCTGAGCGGGGTCAGCTCGGTGACGACCCGGATCGAGCCCGGATAGAGCGGGAAGAACGCCAGATCGCTGTGGGCGACGTTGGGACGGAAGTGCAGGGTGCGCCCGTAGCCGTCGGTGGCGATCCGCAGATACCAGACGGAGTCCCAGGACCGGCCGAGCAGCAGGACCGGATGCCCGCCGGTCGCCCAGGCGGTCATGGCCACCGCCGCGGCACCCAGCAGCCGGGCGGCCGCGAACAGCCCGACAGCGGTACCCATCGCCGCCGCCAGGGGCAGCCGCGGACGGGCACGGCTGCCCTCGGTGGCGGGCTCCTTGACGGCGGGGGGCGCGAGGGTACTTGCGTGGGTCACACCCGAACATTGCGGGCAAGTCAGGGCATTCGCGAGCGATGCGCGGCCGAGAGGGTTCGATTTCCACCGTTCTTCGGCCACTCCGGCGCGCCGCCGTGACAGCGTCCGGGTGCCCCTACCCGGCGAGCGTCTTGAGCCGCTTCACCGCCTCCTCCAGCACCGGTGTCTGCTTGCAGAACGCGAAGCGGACGAAGGGGGCCCCGGCCTCCCGGTGGTCGTAGAAGACGGCGTTCGGGATGGCGACGACACCCGCCCGTTCCGGCAGCGCACGGCAGAACGCGAAGCCGTCGCTCTCGCCGAGCGGCCGGATGTCGGTGGTGATGAAGTACGTCCCGGCCGGTGTGAACACCTCGAAGCCCGCCTCCGCGAGCCCCGTGCTCAGCAGGTCCCGCTTGGCCAGCATGTCCGCACGGAACGCCTCGAAGTACGGGTCGGGCAGCGCCAGCGCCTCGGCGACCGCGTACTGGAAGGGCCCCGAGGCCACGTACGTCAGGAACTGCTTCGCCGAGCGCACCGCCGCCACCAGATCGGGCGCCGCCGTCACCCAGCCGACCTTCCAGCCGGTGAACGAGAACGACTTCCCCGCGCTCCCGATGGTGACCGTGCGCCCGCGCATCCCGGGCAGGGTCGCGAGCGGGATGTGCTCGGCCTCGTCGAAGACCAGGTGCTCGTACACCTCGTCGGTGACCACGAGCAGGTCCCGCTGGACGGCCAGTTCGGCGATCGCGGTGAGCTCCTCGCGGGTGAGGACCGTGCCGGTCGGGTTGTGCGGGGTGTTGATCAGCAGCAGCCGGGTGTTGTCCGTGACCGCGTCCCGCAGCTCGTCCAGGTCCAGGCGGAAGCTTCGATGCGGGACTCCGTCGCGGGTGCCCTCGTGCGGGCGCAGGGTGACCGGTACGCGCGTACCGCCGGCCATCGCGATACAGGCCGCGTACGAGTCGTAGTACGGCTCCAGGGCGATCACCTCGTCGCCGGGCTCCAGGAGGGCGAGCAGGGCGGCGGCGATGGCCTCCGTCGCGCCCGCCGTGACCAGGACCTCGGTGTCTGGGTCGTACGTGAGTCCGTACCGGCGTTCCTGGTGCGCGGCGATCGCGGTGCGCAGCTCGGGCACGCCGGGGCCCGGCGGGTACTGGTTGCCGCGGCCGTCGCGGAGCGCCCGTACGGCCGCCTCGCGGATCTCCTGAGGGCCGTCCGTGTCGGGGAAGCCCTGGCCGAGGTTGATCGAGCCGGTACTCAGGGCCAGGGCCGACATCTCGGCGAAGATCGTCGTGCCGAACTCGGCGAGCCGGCGGTTGAGGAGGGGGCGGCGTGCACTGGAGGTCATGGCCGTCATCCTGCGCTCAACCTCTGGACTTGCTCAACTCTGCTTTGGCGCGCGAGGCGCGGGGGCATCCCCCTGTCACGCAAGAAGCAACGCAAGGAGAACAGGCAAGAAGCAGAGCCCACGGGGGGCCGCTTCGGGGGAACGGAAGGAGGGTGGCGCCATGATCGTAGGCATCATCCTGGCTGTGATCGGTGTGGTGATCGTTGTCAGTCTCATCTCCTCGGCCAGTGAGGGGCGGAGGCGTTCGCGCCGGTCCGGGCGCAGCTGGTGGGCCGGCGGCTCGGGCGGGAGCGGCGGCTGTTCGTCGGGGAGCTCTTCGTGCGGCGGCGGCTCGTCCTGCGGAGGCGGGTCGTCCTGCGGGGGCGGTGGGGGCGGATGCGGCGGCGGAGGCAGCTGACACGGGGCAGCTGAGCTCCGGATCGGGGAACCGCGTCCGGAACCGTCCGGCACTACGAGCGTCCGCCGGGAGTCATCTCCCGGCGGACGCTTCGCCGTTGTGGGGTGCCGGCGAGTTCGAGGGGCGTGAAGGCGCACGTGTGAACGAAGAGCGCACTACCTGGTTGAACAGTTGAGCTGTGGAGCCCTCGGGGGGATGGAAACCCTACGAAGTTGGGTAAAAACGCTGTGGCGGACGCGCCGTTCATGATTCCCTCGTAATCGCCGACGCAGACCCCGGAACATCCTTCTGACCTGGCCGACCGGGCCGACATCACCCGGCGCCGACCGGGGTGCGACGGACCGACTCATCCTTCACGGACACCGACCCCACCCTTTGCGTGCAGCGGAGCCGACCCATGCTCACGACCCTCAACACCGCCTATACCGACACGCGCGCGGCCGATCTCGCCTGGGCTCTTGGGCGGGAACCGCTGCCCGCGCTCGCCACGCTCGACCTCGAACTCTCGTGTACGAAGCTTCAGTTGAGACTGCTCGGGGCGTCCCACCAGGTGCTCCTGGAGGAGGAGAGGGGCCTGTGTTCGGAGACTGTCGCCTGCATCCCCGGCAGCAGTACGCCGTTGCCGCTCGGCGTCGCCGAGCGGGTGGGCGACTGGGAGTACGAGTTCGCGGCGCGCGTCGAGACTCTGTCGCGGGGCTCGTTCGCCGGGCGCGCCCAGGAGTTGCTGGCCCTTGTGGCCGACCATCCGAACGGTCTTGCCGGGGTCTTCCCCGGCAGCCCCCACGCCTTCACCGCGATGCTCGCGCAGCGGTACGAGGGTCAGGTGCACTGGCGCACCTGGCATGCCTATCCGCAGGACGGGCAACTGGTCGCCACCCGCACGCGGGTCGGCGTCCGCGTGGCCGCGCCCGCCTGAGGGGGTTCGTAGGGCCCGGGGGTGATGTGCGGGTGGGTGGGGGCTTGTCGCGCAGTTCCCCGCGCCCCTGAAAGACGGGGCTGCGCCCCTGTCTTTCGTCTCTAGGGGCGCAGCCCCTGCCTTTTGAGGGGCGCGG
>NZ_VWMY01000098.1 GCF_008905045.1 Streptomyces albicerus | reverse complement strand
TCCTACTTCGCGGGTTCCTGCGGCGGAGCGCCGCTGACTGTGATGCGTCAGTACATCGAGGGCCAGAAGCGCCCCCTCTGACCGCTACTTCAGAGGCGCAGAGACCTCCGGCGCTTCGCGCCTCCGGGCCAAGGACGCGTTTCCCTCCCCGGCTGAAGCCAGGGACACCCACGCAAGATCAGGGATGGCGGAGCTGTCCGACGCCGTGGAGCTTGGCGTGACCGAGCTGGTCGCCAACGTCGTACGCCATGTCCCGGACCGGCGCTGCGCGTTGCTGTTGCTGCGGCAGTCGGCGGGGGTTCGGGTGGAGGTCACGGATGACTCGCCCCAACTTCCCGTCTTCCCGGCCGAGTTGTCGTGGGAGTCGGAGGGCGGACGCGGGCTCGTCCTGCTCGATGCGATGGCCGCCAAGTGGGGAGTGTGGCCGGAGGCCGGGGGTGGCAAGACGGTGTGGTTCGAGTGCCGGGGTGACGACAGCGGCTGAGGGTGGTGCGGGGCACGGGCGAGTCGGGGATGATGTGGGATCTTCGGCAGGGCCCGGGGCGTGGGGCAGGGCAGGGGGTTGCGGGTGGAGGCGTTCGAGGCGCTGGAAGCGGGGGATCCGGAGCAGGTCGGGCGGTACCGGATCGTGGCGCGGCTGGGTGTGGGCGGAATGGGCCGGGTGTACTTAGGGCGCTCGCCCGGCGGCCGGGCGGTGGCGGTGAAGGTGGTGCGCCCCGAACTGGCCGAGGACGGCGAGTTCCGGCGCCGGTTCGCCCGGGAGGTGGCCGCCGCCCGACGAGTCAACGGGGTGTTCACCGCCGGTGTGGTGGACGCCGATCCGGACGGGTCGCCGGCATGGCTTGCGACGGCGTACGTGCCGGGCGTCGCGTTGGGCGATGCCGTGACCGCCCACGGGCCCTGGCCGCAGGGCCCGGTGCTGGCACTCGGCGCCGGCCTGGCCGAGGCGCTGGAGGCGATCCACGCGGCTGATGTGGTCCACCGGGACCTCAAACCGTCGAACATCCTCCTCGCGGCGGACGGACCACGGGTGATCGATTTCGGGATCTCGGTGGCTCACGAGGCCAGCGCGTTGACCCGAACCGGCATGGTGGTGGGCACGCCGGGGTTCATGTCCCCCGAGCAGCTGACCGGTAAGCCGATCGGGCCCGCCAGCGATGTCTTCTCCCTCGGGGCGGTGCTGGCATTCACCGCGACGGGATCGGGGCCGTTCGGGACCGGCTCGGGGCACGCCCTGAGCTTCCGCGTCGTCTACGAGGAACCCGACCTGCACCAACTCCCGCCCGTTCTACGGCCCTTGGTGGCCCGCTGCCTGGACAAGCAACCTGACCGGCGCCCGACGGTGGCGACGCTGCTGGAACAGCTGGCGGAGGCTGCCGCCGAGGAGGCGAGGGGGGCTGAGGCCGTCGGGGAGGCCGCCGCCGGAGAGGCCGCAGTCGGCGAGGCCGCCGCCGGGGAGGCCGTCGCCCACACGCCTACCCAGCCCGGCTGGCTCCCCGCACCGGTCGCCGCGACCCTGCACTCACGCACCACCGCGCACGGGCCTGCGGTCCCACCAGCACCAGCACCAGCACCACCGGCGCCAGCACCGGTACGGGAGCCCGACCCCGCTCCCGTACCGGCTCCCACCTCGGCTCCGGCACTGACCGAGACACCCGAATCCGAGGCACCCGACTCACTCGAATCCGAGGCACCCGAATCCGAGGTACCCGAACCCGAGACGCCCGAATCCGAGCCCTCGCCCGAGAGCCCGGAGGCGGCAGTAACCGGTACCGGCCCGACCGCGCGCCCGGCCGGGGCCGGCCTGACCCGTCGGCGGGCCCTGCTCGGCCTCGGCGGGGCCGCCGCCGCAGGACTCGGCTTCGCCGGCTGGAGGTTCAGCGACCGCGACTCATCCGCCAAGGAATCCGAGGCCCCGCCCGGTTCCGGCCGAAGACCCAGCGCGTCCCCCACGCCCACACCCACGCCCAATCGCGACGCCGTGTTCGGCGTGGAGCAGTGGAGATTCGTCACGGGTGGCCTCGTGTACGGGTCACCGATCGTCGCCGACGGCGTCGTCTACATCGGCAGCGGCACCGACAAGCTGTACGCGCTGGAGACCCTGACCGGCGTACAGCGGTGGACGTTCACGACTCGTGGGGACGTGTATTCGGCGGCGGCTGTCGCCGACGGGACGGTCTACGTGGGCAGTGTGGACAACTACCTGTACGCGGTGGACACACGCACCGGCAAGCAACGGTGGAAATTCCTCACCGGCAAGAACGGCAGCTCGTCGCCGACTGTCGCCGACGGTGTGGTGTACGTCGGCGGCGGGGTCGACGTCCCGGGCCCCGGCGGAGTCGGCAGCGACTACATAGCGGGCTATGTGTACGCGATCGACGCCGGCACCGGCAAGCAGCGGTGGAAGTTCACCACCCCCAGCCGAGTCGAGGAGCCGCCGACCGTTGTCGACGGGGTGGTCTATGCCTGCAGTGTGAGCGGCACCGCGTATGCGGTGGATGCCGGCACCGGCAAGCAGCGGTGGAAGTTCACCACCCGCGACTTGGTGACCGCAGCCGCGACCGTCGTCGACGGCGTGGTCTACGTCAGCAGCGAGGACAGCAACGTGTACGCGCTGGACGCCGCGACCGGCAAGCAGCGCTGGAAATTCGCCACCAGCGACAACGTGAGCGCGCCGACTGTCGCCGATGGGACGGTCTACTTGGGCGCCGGGGGCAACTTGTCCGCCGTGGACGTCGGCACCGGCAAGCAGCGATGGAAATCCCGCATCAGCAAAGCCCCATTCGTGAGCGAGCCGATTGTCGTCGACGGCATGGCCTACGTGGGCAGCGGGGACGGCAACCTGTATGCCGTGGACGCCGGCACCGGCGAACAGCAGTGGAAATTCCGCACCGGCAGCCCCGTGAAGACGCCGGCCTTCGCCGACGGAGTGCTCTACATCAGCAGCGTGAACGGCATCGTGTACGCGGTGACGTAGCAACCGAGGCCGACGTGGTGGTCGAGACGCTGCCATCGTGGCCAGGGCCGTGGCGCGGTGCCGGATCAGCGTTGCAGCCACTCGTCGAGGAGCGCGGCCTCAGCTTTGCTGAGACCGGGCAGTTCGGGCAGGAGGGTGCGGAAGGCCGCAACGACGGCCGCCGGGTCCTGGGTGGGGACAGCGGGCTCATCCACGAGGATGGCGCGAGTGATCGCGTCGAAGGCGGCGTCGGCCAGGTGCGGGTCGCTTTGCTCCGGTGGCAGGGTCAGCAGGGTGTGGACGGTTCCGACCCCCGCCGAGCGGATGAGGTTGACGGCCCGTTCCTCACTCACCCGGAGCCGCCCCGCGGCGGCGATTCTGTGCACACGCCCGGCGAGGATCAGCACACCCTTGACCTGTGCCGGGGTGGCGCGTGCGCGGGCCGGGTCGAGCAACAGGCCGTAGACGTACGGGTGGGCCAGGCCGAAGCTGATCTGCGTGTTCCATCCGGCGCGGAGGTCTTCCACAGGGTCGTCCGAGGGCGCGGTGGTCTGCTTGCTCGCCACATGTTCGGCGAAGACATGCTCCGCGGCGACATCCAGCAGGTCGTCCTTGTCCTGGAAGAAGCGGTAGAGAGCCGGAGGCTGCAGCCCGGCTTCGTGGGCCACGCGGCGCGTGGTCACCGCGGCCGGACCCTGGTCGCGCAGCAGGCCGGCCGCAGCCTTCACGATGCGGTCCCGGGTGATGTCTCGCCGCTGCGTGTTCGGTGCCATGGAGGCGATGGTATCGCCCGGGCGTGACAGGCGATGCTACCGCTGATATTGCCGCCTCTCCGCAGGTGACCTGTCCGAAGATGCTGGTCAGTCGCCCAATCTCCGGATGGACTCTCACGGTCGTAACCAATGGAATTATCAGTGATACCGTTATTTCAGTTCCGTTGGAAACGTCATCAGACTGGAGCCATCGATGCTGATCGTCACGGGAGCCACCGGCCACCTCGGGTCGCTGATCGTCAACCGCCTGCTGGAGCGGGTACCGGCCGACAGGATCGGCGTCAGTGTGCGCGACGTGAGCAAGGCCGCCGACCTTGCCGAGCGCGGTGTCCGAGTCCGAGCGGGAGACTTCACCGAACCCGACAGTCTCAAGCACGCTTTCGAAGGTGCCGAGCGTGTCCTGGTCGTCTCCGCGGCCATTCGAGGCGGCGGCGCGTTGACCGCCAACAGCGCCGCCATCGACGCAGCACGGGAAGCGGGCGCCCAACGCATCCTCTACACCAGCCACCAGGCCGCCTCTCCCGCGTCGCTCTTCCCGCCGCAGAAGGTCCACGCGGCTACCGAGGAGCACCTCAAGCAGCAGGGAGTCCCCTATACCGCGCTTCGCAACGGGTTCTATGCCTCCACCTTGGGCTACTACATCGGCGCGGCGCTCAAGACCGGCACGCTCGCCGTGCCGCAGGACGGTCCGGTGTCCTGGACGGCCCACGAGGACCTGGCAGAAGCCGCGGCCTTCGCCCTGACCGAAGGCGGTGCGCTCGAAGGGGTCACGCCACCGCTGACAGCCCCTCACACGCTGGACTTCGCCGACGTCGCCGAAATCCTCAGCCGCATCACCGGCCGGACCGTCACCCGAGTCGTCATGGACGACAACGAGTGGATATCCGCAGCCGTCGCCGGCGGGATGCCGCGGCCTGCTGCGGAGTTCAGCTTGACGATGTTCGCGGCATCGCGCGATGGCGAGTTCACCGCCACCGACCCCACCCTGGAAGCCACCATCGGTCGCCCCGCGAAGACCGTCCACGAGGTCTTGCAGGCCGCCTTGCGCTCGCGGTAGACCGACCGGTCCGATCGGGTTCCGTACGGACCGGCCCGATCGAGGTTCCATACGGACTCGTTCGGGCGCATGGCGAAGGCGGCGACCCGGGGATCGGGGTCGCCGCCTTCGCGTACGTGGGTGCACGTGGGTGGCGTGCGGGCCGGTCAGTACCAGCCGTTGGACTGCCAGAAGTTCCAGGCGCCGACCGGGCTGCCGTAGCGGGACTTCATGTAGTCGAGGCCCCACTCGATCTGGGTCTCCGGGTTCGTCTTCCAGTCGGAACCGGCGGACGCCATCTTCGAGCCCGGCAGGGCCTGGACCAGACCGTAGGCGCCGGAGGAGGAGTTGGTGGCGGTGACGTTCCAGCCGCTCTCGTGCTCGACGATCTTGCTGAACGCGGCGAACTGCGCGTCGTTCGGGATCATCTTCTGCGCGATCGCCTTGGCCGAGGTGGAGGAGGCCTTCGCGGGGGCCGCGGCCTGGGCGGGGGACGCCGCGAGCACCATGCCGGCGGTGGCAGCGGCCACGGCGGCGCCCGTGAGGGCCTTCTTCGGAGTGGCGATGCGGCGGATGCGGGTGGAGAAGGACACAGAGAACCTTTTCTTCGGGGACGGGGTGGCCGCTCGTACGCCGTGACGTGAGCCCTGGCATGCGTCGGCGCCGCGGCCCGGGTGGGCACGTCGGCGCCTTGCGACTCGTCCAGAGAAACAGGCTTGCGATGCGTCCGCAATGACCCCTTTTGCTAGTTGTGGTCGTATCTGTTGAAAAAGGTCCTTCTGTGACGTGGCTCTCAATCCCCAGGTCAGAGGCCATTACGACGCGAGCATGACAGGCGAATTGGTCTACGGCCGCGCTTCGTAAGTGACCTACGTCCTGTGGGGCGGCTCACGGCGTGTGTAACAGGCAGTGGTTGACGCTTCTACGGGGTGCGGTCGGGCGGTGTGACGGGCGCCGCACCGCGCGGGTGCTCGAACGTGACCGAGGTCTCGAAGGCCGCCCTCCGCGTGGCCCGCCGGAGCGCCTTGAGGACGGTCGCGCCGAGCGTGAGGGTCAGGACGACGGTCACCGCGGCCCGGCCCAGGTCCCAGCCGAGGGAGGTGGCCAGGCAGTACGCGACGAAGCGGGCCAGGTTGGTGCCGACACCGTCGTGCGGGTCGAAGGCGACGTTCGACGACAGCGCGTCCATGAAGGGCCAGCCCGCCAGGTTCATGAACGTGCCGTACGCGAAGGCGGCGAGGAACCCGTACGCGGCGAGCATGACCAGCTCGCCCCGGCCACGCAGCCGGTCGGGCCCCGGGAGCAGGCCCGCGCCCATCGTGAACCAGCCCATGGAGAGCATCTGGAACGGCATCCACGGCCCGACCCCGCCCGTCAGCAGCGCGGAGGCGAACATCGTGACCGCCCCGAGCACGAACCCGAACCCCGGCCCGAGCACCCGCCCGCTCAGCACCATCAGAAAGAACATCGGCTCGATCCCCGCCGTCCCGGCCCCGATCGGCCGCAGCGCGGCACCGGTCGCGGCGAGCACCCCGAGCATCGCCACGGCCTTGGGCCCAAGACCCGACTCGGAGATCGTCGCCGCCACGACCCCGACCAGCAGCACGAGCAGCCCGGCGAACAGCCAGGGCGCGTCCTTCGAGTGGGCCCCGACCTGAGAGCTCGGCCCGCTGAAGAAGGGCCAGGTGAGCGCGGCGAGACCGATGACACTGACGAGGGCGAGGGTGGCGAGGGAACGGGGGCCCAGGCGGATGGGGCGGGCTTGGGGTTGGTGGGTCTGTTGGATCCGCTGGGTGTGCTGGGTGTGCTGGGCTTGTCGGGAGTTCAAGTTCATGCTTCCGCTCCCTCCTCCCGTTCGGGCGCGCGGAGCGCCTCGCGTACCTGGGAGACCGTCAGCCACTTCTGCGGAGAGAGGATCTTGGTGACCTGGGGAGCGAAGGACGGGGAGGCGACGACGACCTCGGCCGTCGGGCCGTCGGCGACGGGTTCGCCGTCGGCGAGGATGATGACCCGGTGGGAGAGTTCGGCGGCCAGTTCGACGTCGTGGGTGGCCAGGATGATGGCGTGGCCCTCGGCCGCGAGGTTCCGCAGGACGGTGACCAGGCGGGACTTGGCCGCGTAGTCGAGGCCACGGGTCGGTTCGTCGAGGAGGAGCAGGGGCGGACGGGCTGTCAGGACGACCGCCAGGGCGAGGGCCAGCCGCTGGCCCTCCGAGAGGTCCCGCGGGTGTGTGTCGTCCTCGATGCCCGGGAGCAGCTCGGACACCAGGGCCCGGCACGTGCCTGGCCCGGCGCCCGCGTCACTGTCCGCGGCCGCGCACTCTCCGGCCACCGTGTCCGCGTACAGCAGGTCGCGGGGCTCCTGGGGTACGAGGCCGACGTGGCGGATCAGCTCACGGGGTGCCGTGCGGTGGGGTTCGACGCCTCCCACGCGTACGGATCCCGCCGCGGGCACGACCAGGCCGACGAGGGCGGACAGCAGCGTCGACTTGCCTGCGCCGTTGCGGCCCATGAGGGCGACGGTCTCGCCGGGCGCGACGGTGAGGGTGACGTCGTGGAGTACCTCGGCGCGGCCGCGGCGGACGGCGAGGCCGTCAACCACCGCTGTGGGGTGGGGAGTTGGGACTCCGGTCTCGGGGGTGCGCTTGCGGAAGAGCTTCGGGCGGCGGCTGGGTGCGGTGGCGGTGGCGCCTTCCGTCGCGAGTACGGCCGCTGCTGCTGCCCCTGCCCCTGCTGTGGCTGTGGCTGCGGCCGTGGTTGTGCCCGTGGCTTCGTACGCGTTCCCCGCCAGCCGTTCCCGCAACGCCCCCGCCCTCCGTCGCGCGTCCCGCACCGTCAGCGGCAGGGGTGACCATCCGGCGAGCCGTCCCAGGGCCACGACCGGCGGATACACCGGGGACACGGCCATGACCTCGGACGGCGTGCCCAGCACCAGCGGGGCGCCGGGGGACGGGAGGAGGGCGACCTGGTCGGCGTACTGGACGACGCGTTCCAGGCGGTGTTCGGCCATGAGGACCGTCGTGCCGAGGTCGTGGACGAGACGCTGGAGGACGGCGAGCACCTCCTCCGCCGCGGCCGGGTCGAGGGCCGACGTCGGTTCGTCGAGGACCAGGACCCTGGGGTGCGGGGTGAGGACCGAGCCGATCGCGACGCGCTGCTGCTGGCCGCCGGAGAGCGTGGAGATGGGGCGGTCGCGGAGGTCCGCGAGACCGAGCAGGTCCAGTGTCTCCTCGACGCGGCGGCGCATCACGTCGGGCGCGAGGCCCAACGACTCCATTCCGTACGCGAGTTCGTCCTCGACCGTGTCCGTCACGAAGTGCGACAGCGGGTCCTGGCCCACCGTGCCGACCACGTCCGCGAGTTCGCGCGGCTTGTGCGTCCGCGTGTCACGGCCCGCCACCGTCACGCGTCCGCGCAGGGTGCCGCCCGTGAAGTGCGGGACCAGTCCGCTCACCGCGCCCAGGACCGTCGACTTGCCGACGCCGGACGGTCCGACCAGCAGCACCAACTCGCCCTCGGGGACGGTGAGTTCGATGCCCTGGACGGAGGGCGCGGCCGCCCCGTCGTACGTGACGGAGACGTCCTCGAAGCGGATCATGAGGACTCCTTGCGGCTGTTGTGGTCCTTGCGGCTGTTCTGGGGAGCGGGGGCGACGAAGGAGGGCACGAGGCCGAGCAGGATCGCGGCGGCCGGCCACAGGGGGAGCGTCGGTGCGGTGAGGGGGACGACGCCGGGGTGCAGGGACGCCGAGTCGTACGAGGCGTACAGGATCAGCAGTGCCGCGACCGCCGCGCCGGACGCGGTGACCAGCCACGCGCGGACGCCCCACGCGTCCGGCCGGTACCGCGTGCGCAGCGAGCGGCGGCCGCCGAGCCACAGCCCGGCGAGGGCCGCGGCCAGCCCGGCCAGCAGTACGGGCAGGCCGTACGTGCCTCCCTCCGCGGTGAGCAGGCCGTACGTTCCCGCGCAGACGCCGACCAGGCCGCCGAGTGTGAGTGCGGCGGTGGTGCGGCGGACGGTCGGCGGAACGTCGGCGGTACGGCCGTAGCCGCGCGCGTCCATCGCCGCCGCGAGGGAGACGGACCGCTCCAACGCGCCCTCCAGGACCGGGAGTCCGACCTGGAGCAGGCCGCGCAGGCCCTTGTCCGGACGACCGCGAAGACGCCGTGCGGCGCGCAGGCGCTGGACGTCCGCGATCAGGTTCGGGGCGAAGGTGAGCGCGACCACTACGGCAACTCCCGCCTCGTACAAGGCTCCTGGGAGGGATTTGAGGAGGCGGGCCGGGTTCGCGAGGGCGTTCGCCGCGCCCACGCAGATGAGCAGCGTGGCGAGTTTCAAGCCGTCGTACAGGGCGAAGACCAGGCCTTCCGCGGTGACTCGGCCGCCGATGCGGATGCCCTGGGCCCAGTGGGGGAGGGGGAGTTCGGGGAGGGTGACGAGGGTGTGCGTGCCGGGGATGGGGGAGCCGAGGAGCACGGCGAAGGCCAGGCGGATGGCCAGCACGACGAGCGCCAGCTTGACGAAGGCGCCGTACGAACGGGCCCACGGGGCCTCCGTCCGGCGAGCCGCCACCACGTAGCCGGCCACGCCGATCAGCAGGGCGAGGAGGAGGGGGTTCGTGGTGCGGGAGGCGGCGGTCCCGAGGCCGAGGGCCCAGAGCCACCAGGCGCCGGGGTGCAGGGCGTTGGAACGGGTTGCCGCCGGGGCGCGGAGTTGCCGCCGGACTCTTTTGGAAGCGGGGGCCGGGGCTTTGGGCTGCGCCCGTCCCTTTCGCCCTGCGGAACGAATGCCTGCGGCGGTAGCGGCGGCGTCGGCGGCAGCGGCGGCGGCAGCGGCGGCGGCTGAGGCGGACGGGTCGGCCGAGGCCGAGGCGGAAGCGGAAGTGGTGGGCGAGGCGGGAGCGGTGGGTGAGGCGGCAGCGGTGGCCGCTTGTCCCGCTTGTTCGGGGTTGCGCGCCTGCCCGCGCCCGCGCCCGCGCCCGCGCCCGCGCCCCCGGCGCCGGTCGTCGTTGCTGCTGACGGTCATCGCAGTGGTCCCGTCAGCTCAGCCGCGGCGTCGGCGGGTCTGCCACACGGCCGCCGCGCCCAGCATGGCAACCGCCGCGATCCCGGCCACCAAGCCGACCGACGGCCCGCCGTCGCCGGACTCGCTCGCCCCGCGAGGCGCCGCAGAAGCCTTCGGCCGGTCGGCCGAGACCGGCTCGCCGCAGCCCGTGCGTGGGTACCCCGCGATGGCGCAGAGCAGGGCGTTCGTGTCGTAGCGGAGGGGCTTGGCGACGGCGGCGAGGGCGTCCGCCGTCGTCGCTTCCTCGTCGACGCGGGCGCAGGCCGTGCGCGGGTGGGGCGGTGTCGAGCCGGCCGGGGCGTCCGCGGTCGTGCCGAAGTCGAGGACCAGGCCGACCCGCTTCGCGCCCTCCCGTGCGGGCGTCTTCGCGCAGATCGTCGCGAAGTCGGCCTCCCCGCGGGGCTTCGCCGCGTCCTTGGAGTCCTCGCTCACCGAGAAACGGAAACCCTGGACGTCACCGTCGGAGGGCCGCGCGGTCGACGGCCCCTGGGTCGCGTACACCCACGTGCCGCCGTCGGAATCCCGGTCCCAGAAGGACCAGTAGCGGTAGCCGACCGCCTGGGCCTGCCCCGCCGTGCCGAGGACGGCGAGCAGGAGGCCCAGGGTGAGCAGAACCAGGCGGCGGGAGGTCACGGCTGCTGCTTCTTGGTGCGGCCGCTGATGAGGAAGCCGATACCGATGCCGCCGACCAGACCGACCCCGATGATCCACCAGACGCTGACCCCGCCGTCGTCCTCGTTCTTGTCCTCGTTCTGGTCCTTCTGCTCGTCGGCGGGGGCGCTGGAGGAATCGGAGACCGTGCCCGCGGGGCCGGTCGCGCCGAGCTGCTTCACGAGGTCGGCGCCGCCGAAGTCACGCGGGTCCTTACCGGTGGCGTGCGCGGCGAAGATCAGCTGCGCGTACGCGGCCGGGCCGCTCTGTGCCGCCCAGGGGCCGGAGTTCTTCTCCAGCCAGGCCAGCGGCTTCGCGGTGTCGGCCGTCCGGCCGGCCGAGGCGAGTGCGACGACCGTGTCGGCGGTGTTGCCGTAGTCGGGCTGGTCCTCGGCACCGGCGAGGGCGGACTTCAGATAACCGTCCTTGGCGACCGCGCCGACGAGGTACGCGGCACCGTTGGCCGCCGCGTCCTCGATCGTGAAGGAGTCGCCGCCCGCGCACTGAGCCTTCGTCGCGGACTGTTCGTCGTCCGCGGGCTCCACGACCAGCCCCTTGCCGAGCGCGCCGAGCACACCCGCCGCCGTGGCGTCCGCGTTCGCGGCGAGCTTGTCCTTCTTGTCGGGCTGGAAGGCGAAGGCCCCGCCGCCGTCCTCGCCGCAGGGGATGGAGAGCCCGAGCAGGGCGTCGTACGGCGTCTGCTCTTCCTGCGACCCCACGTCCTCCAGGTCGGTGCCCGCGGCATTCAGGGCCCCGATCACGACGGACGTCGAGTTCGTGTCGCTGGCCCCGCCCGGGAAGTAGCCCCAGCCGCCGTCCTCGTTCTGCACGGACTTCAGCCACTTCACGGCCGCACCGGTCACGGCGTCGTCCGCGTCGAGCGCTTCCAGGGCCTGCAGCGCGGCGGCGGTGCTGTTCGTGTCGACCTTCGTCTTCGCGTCGCACTTCGCGGCCGGGTCGGCGCGGTACGCCGCGAAGGCTCCGCTCTCGCACTGCTGCCCGGTGAGCCAGTCGACGGCCTTGGCCGCGGGCTTCACGCCCACGGTGTGCTGGGCGAGCAACGCGAGCGACTGCCGCCAGACGCCGTCGTAGGCCGGGTCGGTGCTGCCGTACAGACCCGACGGGAACGCCTGGGACGGGGATGCACCGGGCGACTCGTCGGCGAGGGCGGCCGGCACGAACGCCGAACCGATCACGGCGGTGGCGGCCAGTACCGCGGCGCTGCGGCGGACAAACATGATCGGCGCTCCCTGTAGGAAGCCGGGCAGCCCAGTGCCCCGGGCGGCTCGGCTCCGTATGCCTCGACGGTGCCGGTCACCGGCGGTCCCGGTGACGCGAGCCGGTCACGCCTCGCACGGGGCATTCCGGCTCACCGCCCTTGAATCGACCGGGCGGCACACGGTTGCGGGTCAGCGCCGGATTTGCACCGGCTTCCCCCCGTACGAGTGTGATGACGACCTGCTCACTGTACCGGCCCGTAGGAATGCATCTGAGGCCCGGCCGCACAGCCCGGTAGCTTCTGCTCATGGGGATTCCTACGCGGGTGGGCCGCCTGCTCGGATCGGGGCGTACGGCGGATGTCTACGCGCTCGAAGGTGATGAGGCGAACGAGACGGATGCGGCAGACGCGGCGGACGCGGCATGGGTACTGCGCCGCTACCGGAACGGCCACGGGGACGCCCCCGCCGAGGCGGCCGTCATGGAGCACGTACGCCGCCACGGCTATCCCGTGCCGCGCGTGCGGGCGGTCGGCGCACGCTCCGACCTCGTGATGGAACGGCTGTCCGGCCCGACCATGGCCGAGGCGGTGGTGGCGGGCGAACTCACCGTCCAGGAGGCGGGTTCGACACTCGCCCGTCTCCTGCGCGACCTGCACGCCGTACCGCCCCGCCGGGCCACCGACCCCGCCGTACGCGTCCTACACCTCGACCTGCACCCGGAGAACGTCCTCCTCACCCCGGCCGGCCCCATGGTGATCGACTGGGACAACGCCGACGAGGGCTCGCCCGGCCTCGACTGGAGCATGTCCGCCGTGATCCTGGCGCAGGTCGCCGTCGACGACGACCCCCGCGCGCCCCTGGTCCGCGAGATGCTGGCCGCCCTGCTGGCCGACTGCCCCGACCCGGCACTCCTGACGGGCCCGGACGGGGGCCTCGGCCGGGCGACGCAACAGCGGTCCGCCAACCCGACGATGAGCCGCCGCGAGATCGAACTCCTCGGCGGGGCCGAGGAGTTGATCCGTACGCTGTCACCTGCGAACGGTCGGTGAAGGCCCTTCCCCGGTCATACGGCCACGTACGTCACCGGTTCGCTCCCCGGCACCGCCTCCGCCCGCCCCAGCTTCACCAGTCGGCGCAGGTGGGCCTCCGCTTCCGAGACCGCGATGTTGCGTGAGCCGTAGGGGATCTGGTCCCAGGGGCGGTTCCACTCCATGCGTTCGGCGAGCTGCCACGCGGTGAGCGGGGTGGCGAGGAGGGAGAGGAGGTCGGTGAGGCGGGACTCGTGGTGGTCGAGCAACTCCCGTACGCGGGACGGGGCGTCGGTGAAGGCGTGCAGGTGGGCCGGGAGGACCTCGGCCGGTTCGAGGCGGCCGATCCGCTCCAGGGAGTCGAGGTAGTCGCCGAGGGGATCGGGGACCGAGTCGTCGTCCGGGTCCTCGTAGAGGCCGATGTGCGGGGTGATCCTCGGGAGCAGGTGGTCGCCGGAGAACAGACGGCCGTGGCCCGGCAGTTGGGCCGGATGGGCCTCCTCCAGATGGAGGCAGACATGGCCGGGCGTGTGGCCCGGCGTCCAGATCGCGCGCAGGCGGCGACCGGCGAGGTCGAGGAGTTCGCCGGGGACGATCTCGCGGTCGGGAAGCGCGGGGGAGAGCCCCGGCAGCTTGCGGGAGCGGGCGGTGCGCATCGGCGCCACGTGCTCCTCGGGCGCGCCCGACGCGGTCAGCTTGGCCACCATGTACGCGAACCAGCGCCCGGGGTCGGTCCCACGCGCCCGGCGCACGATCGAGATGTCGGCCGCGTGCATCGCCACCCACGCGCCGGACGCCTCCCGCACCTTGGCCGACAGGCCGTGGTGGTCCGGGTGGTGATGCGTGATCACGACCCCGTGGATCTCACCGATCGACGTACCGCACGCCGCCACGCCCTCGGTGAGCGCGTCCCAGGACGCCGGATCGTCCCAGCCCGTGTCGATCAGCACCGGCCCGCGGTCGGTGTCCACGACATACACGAGTGTGGTCCCGAGCGGATTGTCCGGGATGGGAACCTCAATGGACCGTACGCCCCCGCCGTGATCGGTCACCTGTGCCATGGGCTCCCCTGTCGCCGCCTTCCGGCCACTATAACTAGAACAAGTTCCGATGGGAGCCCAAGTCACCTGTCGGGCCGGGGAGGCGACGTGCCGAGGGGCGGTGGAGAAGTGCCGGGACGGTGAAGTGGTGTGAGCTCCGTGGACTCCTCCAACTAGAACTGGTATCAGTTCCAGTGTCCGCAGTGTCTGATGCACCGTCAGGAAATCCCCGGAGAGGCAGTCGGTCATGACCGAGCTCATGGAACACGGACAGCTGTTCATCGGCGGGGAGTTGGCCGCTCCCCTCGGCCAGGACGTCATCGAGGTGATCTCCCCGCACACGGAAGAGGTCATCGGCCGGGTGCCGCATGCCTCGCGGGCGGACGTCGACCGGGCCGTCGCGGTGGCGCGGACCGCCTTCGACGAGGGACCCTGGCCACGGATGTCGCTCGACGAGCGCATCGAGGTCGTCACCCGGATCAAGGACGCGATCGCCGTACGCCACGAGGAGATCGCCCGCGTCATCTCCTCCGAGAACGGCTCCCCGTACTCCTGGAGCGTCCTCGCACAGGCCCTCGGCGCGATGATGGTGTGGGACGCGGCGATCACGGTCGCGCGGGACTACACGTACGAGGAGACGCGCGACGGAGTGCTCGGCCGCATCCTCGTCCGGCGTGAGCCGGTGGGGGTCGTGGCGGCCGTGGTCCCGTGGAACGTCCCGCAGTTCGTGGCGGCGGCCAAGCTCGCGCCCGCGCTGCTGACCGGCTGCACGGTCGTGCTCAAGCCCTCGCCCGAGTCGCCCCTGGACGCGTACATCCTCGGCGAGATCGCGAAGGAGGCCGGGCTGCCGGAGGGCGTCCTGTCGATCCTGCCGGCGGACCGCGAGGTCAGCGAGTACCTCGTCGGGCACCCCGGGATCGACAAGGTCTCCTTCACCGGGTCGGTCGCGGCGGGCAGGCGCGTCATGGAGGTCGCGTCCCGCAACCTCACGCGCGTGACCCTGGAGTTGGGCGGCAAGTCCGCGGCGGTGGTCCTGCCGGACGCGGACATCGGGACCTCCGTGCCGGGCATCGTCTCCGCGGCCTGGATGAACAACGGCCAGGCGTGCGTCGCCCAGACCCGCATCCTCGTGCCGCGCTCGCGCTACGACGAGTTCGCGGAGGCGTTCACTGCGGCGGCGAGCGCGCTGGTGGTCGGCGACCCGCTCGACCCGGCGACCCAGGTCGGCCCGCTCGTCGCGCAGCGGCAGCAGCAGCGCAACCTCGACTACATCCGCATCGGCCAGGAGGAAGGCGCCAAGATCCTCACGGGCGGCGGCCGCCCACCCGGTCTGGACCGCGGCTGGTACGTCGAGCCGACGCTCTTCGGCGACGTCGACAACTCCATGCGGATCGCCCGGGAGGAGATCTTCGGCCCGGTGATCTGCTTGCTCCCGTACGGCGACGAGGCCGAGGCGGTCAAGATCGCCAACGACTCCGACTACGGCCTGAGCGGCAGCGTCTGGACGGGCGACGTGGCGCACGGCATCGACGTGGCCCGGCAGGTCCGCACCGGCACGTACTCCGTCAACACCTTCAGCCTCGACATGCTCGGCCCCTTCGGCGGCTACAAGAACTCCGGCCTGGGCCGCGAGTTCGGCCCCGAGGGCTACGGCGAGTACCTGGAGCACAAGATGATCCACCTGCCCGCCGGCTGGGAGGCCTGACCGATGGGCGACCGCTGGCACGTGGAGGTGGACCGCTCCCTCTGCATCGGCTCCGCCCAGTGCACCCACCACGCCCCCACCGCCTTCCACCTCGACTCCGCCATGCAGTCCCACCCGACGGACCCGGAGACGGACGCCAACGAGAAGATCCTCGCGGCGGCGGAGAGCTGCCCGGTGGAGGCCATCGCGATCACCCTGCTGGGGAGCGGGGAGGCGGTGTTCCCGCCCGAGGAGTAGGCCGTTCCGGCGCGAGGAGTGGGCCGTTCCCACGCGAGGAGCAGGACGCCCCAAAAAGTCCTATTGAGGGGGTTCCATCCACGGGCAGACGTTCTATTATTGAGGTAGGCCTACGGGACGAGTGAGGGAGTTCGACCGGAGTAGCCGACTTTGGCGAGACGCTTAGGCATCCGCTGGGGCCGACGTCGACGGTCGGGCTGAGAGGCCGGAAGGCAGTAGTTGGGCCGGAAGGCGACCCCTAGCACCTGATCCGGGTAATACCGGCGAAGGGAACCCGTCTCGTAGGTCCTTCGTGTGCCCGCAACGGCTTTTCGTGCGCTCGTAGCGGTGTTTTGCGTGCCCGCGGCTAAGCGGCCTTGGTGAAGTCGACTGCGGTTCAGCAGCGCCCTGAAGGGGCTCGGGGCTGTATCGATATGCGGCTCCGCCGCGGGGCGCGACCAGCCACGACGGCCCCGCAGCCGATCGACGGACTATCGCGGCACCTCCAGCGGAGCGCCCTGGCCCGGGTCCGTCAGGTCGATCAGCCGGCAGACCGTCTCGATGTCGATCTTGACCTGGGCGATGGACGCGCGGCCCGAGAGCCAGGTGATGAGGGCCGAGTGCCAGGTGTGCTCGATGACGCGTACCGCCGAGAGCTGGGCGGGAGTGGGATCGTCCAGGCCCATCGCGTCCAGGATGATCACCGTGGTCTGGCGGGAGACCTGATCGACCTCCGGGCTGACACTGCGGTCGGTGAACGTGAGGGCGCGGACCATGGCGTCGGCGAGATGCGGCTCGCGCTGGAGCGCGCGGAAGGCCCGCATCAGGGTCTCCGCCACCCGCTCCGCCGCCGTGTCGCCCGCCGGCGGCTTCTTGCGGAGCGTCCCGTGCATGTGCGCCAGCTGGTCCTGCATCGTCGCGACCAGCAGATGCACCTTGGACGGGAAATAGCGGTAGAGCGTGCCGAGAGCCACCTGCGAGGACTCCGCGACCTCCCGCATCTGCACCGCGTCGAAGCCGCCCCGGCTCGCCAGCTGCGCGCTCGCGTGCAGGATGCGCCGCCGTCGCGCCTCCTGACGCTCGGTGAGCGGAGGAGTGACCGGCTGCGCGGCCCGTACCGCCGGCTGCGCGGCCTTCGCCGGAGTCTTGGCTTCCGCAGACATGGATCCCGTTCCGTGACGTTCGTGCGACAGAGGGTTCAGCAGGGTGTGGGGCGACAGCAGGGTAGGGCCTCGCCGTGGCGTGAATCACCCGATCCACGGCTCACAGGGGGGCTACCTGCCGGTACATTCAGTGCTCCCTGAACGATCAAGTCTGAAACTTGTTCTAGATTACCGTCCCGAAGTAATCTCGCGGGAACGTGCTGGAAGAAGGGGGCCGAGAGTGACCCGTGAGGCCATGGATGTCGGCTCCCAGGAGGACTCGGCCGCCGACGGCGACCGACGGCTGCGCATCGCGCTCCTCACCTATAAAGGGAACCCGTTCTGCGGCGGCCAGGGCGTCTACGTACGGCACCTCTCACGCGAGCTCGCCCGCCTCGGCCACCAGGTCGAGGTCATCGGCTCCCAGCCGTACCCCGTGCTCGACGAGGGCGAGGGCCCGGGCCGGCTCTCCCTCACCGAGCTGCCCAGCCTCGACCTGTACCGCCACCCGGACCCCTTTCGCACCCCGAAGCCCGGCGAGTACCGCGACTGGATCGACGCCCTCGAGGTCGGCACGATGTGGACCGGCGGCTTCCCCGAGCCGCTGACGTTCTCCCTGCGGGCCCGCCGCCATCTGCGCGCCAGGCAAGGCGACTTCGACGTCGTGCACGACAACCAGACGCTCGGGTACGGGCTGTTGGGGGACGTGGGTGCGCCTCTGGTCACCACCATCCACCACCCCATCACCGTGGACCGCCAGTTGGAGCTGGACGCCGCCGACGGCTGGCGCCGACGGGCGTCCGTACGCCGCTGGTACGGCTTCACGCGTATGCAGAAGCGCGTCGCGCGCCGCCTCCCGTCCGTCCTCACCGTCTCCGGCACGTCCCGCCAGGAGATCGTCGACCACCTCGGCGTACGCGACGACCGCATCCACGTCGTCCACATCGGCGCCGACACCGACCTGTTCTCGCCGGATCCGTCCGTAGCGCAGGTCCCCGGCCGGATCGTCACCACGTCCAGCGCGGACGTCCCCCTGAAGGGCCTCGTCTTCCTCGTCGAGGCGCTCGCCAAGGTCCGCACCGAGCACCCCGCCGCCCACCTCGTCGTGGTCGGCAAGCGTGCCGAGGACGGACCGGTCGCCCAACTCATCGAGCGGTACGGCCTCGAAGGCGCCGTCGAGTTCGTGAAGGGCATCTCGGACGAAGAACTCGTCGACCTCGTACGGTCCGCCGAAGTCGCCTGCGTGCCTTCCCTGTACGAGGGGTTCTCGTTGCCGGCCGCCGAGGCGATGGCGACGGGTACGCCACTCGTGGCCACGACCGGCGGAGCCATCCCGGAGGTCACGGGTCCGGACGGCGAGACCTGTGTGGCCGTGCCGCCCGGCGACGCGGGGGCGCTGGCCGCCGGGCTCAGCAGGCTGCTGGGCGACCCCGGGCTGCGGGTACGGCTCGGTTCCGCCGGACGGGCGCGCGTGCTGGAGCGGTTCACATGGGCCAAGGCCGCGGAGGGCACGGTGGCCCGCTACCGGGAGGCGATCGCCCGCTCCGCGGGCGGAGCCGAGAGTCACTCGGCGCCAGGCGTCGACCGCTCCCCGGCCGGCACCGACCACTCCGCGGCCGAGGTCAAGAGCCGCTCCGCGGCAAGCGTTGACCGCTCCGCGCCCCCGAATCCCGGCCGCTCCGCGGCCCCACAAGACGTGGACGTGGCCCCCGACACCCCAGTGGACGTGGCAGCACCCGCCACTCCTGCGGACACGGCCCCCACCACCCCCATCGACACCCCCCACCGTGAAAGCAGGGCCACGTGCTGACCGTCGACTTCTCCCGGTTCCCGCTCGCCCCGGGGGACCGTGTGCTGGATCTCGGGTGCGGGGCAGGACGCCACGCCTTCGAGTGCTACCGGCGCGGCGCCCAGGTCGTCGCGCTGGACCAGAACGCCGAGGAGATCCGCGAGGTCGCCAAGTGGTTCGCCGCCATGAAGGAGGCGGGTGAGGCACCGGAGGGCGCCACCGCCACCGCCATGGAGGGCGACGCACTCCAACTCCCCTTCCCCGACGAGTCGTTCGACGTCGTCATCATCTCCGAGGTGATGGAGCACATCCCGGACGACAAGGGCGTACTCGCCGAGATGGTCCGCGTGCTCAAGCCCGGCGGGCGGATAGCCATCACCGTCCCGCGCTACGGGCCCGAGAAGGTCTGCTGGACGCTGTCCGACGCGTACCACGAGGTCGAGGGCGGCCACATCCGCATCTACAAGGCGGACGAACTCCTTGCCAGGATCAGGGAAGCGGGCCTCCGGCCGTACGGCACCCACCACGCGCACGCCCTCCACTCGCCCTACTGGTGGCTGAAGTGCGCGTTCGGCGTCGACAACGACAAGGCGCTGCCGGTGCGGGCGTACCACAAGCTCCTGGTCTGGGACATCATGAAGAAGCCCCTCGCGACCCGGGTCGCCGAGCAGGCGCTGAACCCGCTGATCGGCAAGAGCTTCGTGGCGTACGCGACCAAACCGCACCTGCCCGCCGGCCTTGCCGACGACGCCGCGGTGGACGCTTCGTGACCACACCGCGTACCGAACACCTCGTCCTGACCGGGGTGCTCACCGCGGAACAGGCCGCGCAGACCGTCCGGGGCATCCTGGCCGTGCAGCGCGCGGACGGCGCCATACCGTGGTTCCGCGGGCACCACCTCGACCCGTGGGACCACACCGAGGCCGCCATGGCGTTGGACGCGGCCGGCGAGCACGACGCCGCCGGGCGGGCGTACGAGTGGCTGGCCCGGCATCAGAACGACGACGGCTCCTGGTACGCGGCCTACGCCGACGGGGCCTTCGACGACGTCACCGACCGCGGCCGCGAGACCAACTTCTGCGCATACATAGCCGTCGGCACCTGGCACCACTACCTGGCGACCGGCGACGACACGTTCCTGGACCGGATGTGGCCGACGGTGTACGCGGCGATGGAGTACGTCCTCGAACTCCAGCAGCCGGGCGGACAGATCGGCTGGAAACGCGAGGACGACGGCACGGCCGTGGGCGACGCGCTGCTGACCGGGAGTTCATCGATCCACCACGCCCTGCGCTGCGCGCTCGCCATCGCCGAGGAGCGCGAAGAGCCGCAGCCCGACTGGGAGTTGGCGGTGGGCGCACTGCGCCACGCGATACGCCGGCATCCCGAGCGGTTCCTCGACAAGGACCGTTACTCGATGGACTGGTACTACCCGGTGCTGGGCGGCGCGCTCACGGGCACCGAGGCGGTGGAACGCATAGAGAAGGGCTGGGACCGTTTCGTCGTCCCGGGGCTCGGCGTACGGTGCGTCGTCCCCAACCCATGGGTGACGGGCGGCGAGTCCGCCGAACTCGCCCTGGCGCTCTGGGCCGTGGGTGAGTCCGACCGGGCCCTGGAGATCCTCCAGTCGATCCAACACCTGCGGGATGCGCGAACCGGCCTGTACTGGACGGGCTACGTCTTCGACGCCGAGGCGGTCTGGCCCGAGGAGCTCACCTCCTGGACCGCGGGCTCCCTGCTCCTCGCCGTCGCCGCCCTCGGCGGCGACGAGGCGACATGCGCGGTCTTCAGCGGCGACCGCCTGCCGACGGGCCTGGACCCCGACTGCTGCTCCTAGGAGTTGTCGTCACAGCGTCACGCTCACATCAGGAGCGATGCGAGGGTGACGGCTGCTTGGTAGAACTGGGCCGTGCCCGCTCCGGAGCCGGCACGGATGACTCTTTCGTCCGGCGGCCCCTCCGCCCCGGCCTTCACTCTGGAGCCCGCTTTGCCCCTGCGGACAGGTGTCACCCGCCCGATATCCCTGCTCCTGTCGACCGCGCTCGCGGCCGCGACACTCACTGGCTGCGCGCTGGTGGATCTCGCCCGGGACTGTGAGGGGACCGACGCCCGGGTGAAGGAGATGGCGGCGCTCGACATCCTCGGCTCCCGCCCCGCCGGGGCCACCGTCGCCCGGGGCTTCGAGGAGGTCGACGCCGGCTGCTGGGCGGACAGCGGCGATGTCTCGGTGTACGCCGGTCGGACATACGCCTTTCCCGGCACGCGGGCCGAAGTGGCCGCGCATTACCGGACCGCGGCGGCACGGGACGGATGGACTCCGGGCCCCGACGCCTTGCCCGACGACCTGTGCTTCGCCAGAGAGAAAATGGTCCTGCAGATCGTCTTCCTCACCGCCGAGCGCCTCGAGGAGGACGGTCACGGAAGCCGCCCCGACCTCACCACCGGGGCCGGCTACTCGATCAACATCGACTCGTTCGTGAACAGCGGCGTCGAGGCGGGCTGCTGAGGCCTGCCGGCAAAGTGCAACGCCTAATCGTCAAGCTCGGTGAAGAGAGTCAGCTGGAGAGCGCCCGGTGCCTCAAGCCGCGAGTTGAGTGAGTTCCAAGGGGTGCGCGTCGGCTCGGCGATCACCTGAGCTCCGGCGGCGGCCAGCTTCGACGTTGTGGCGGCGGAGTCGTCGACCTGGAAGGCAACGCGAATGTGGCCGGCTACTCGCCGCCCGACCTCGACTTCGTCGATGAAGACAGCGTGGTTTGGATCAGTCAGCTCCAAGGTGGCCCGACCGGCGTCAAGGATGGTGACCCGTCCATCGGGAGAGGCGAACGCGCCGCGCTCGGTCAGGCCGAGGACGTCGCGGTAGAAGTGCAGCGCCGCATCGTAGTCGGCTGCCGTGACCACCAAGCGGAGTTCACGCACGGCGGGTTCGTTGGTCATGCCGGCTCCTTCGAGATCTCGAATACTGACTGGTCAACCCAGTGATCGGCCGGACGATTCCCCGGCCGGACGGGTGCGATGATCTCGCCACCGCCGCACGACCGCGCTGGTCACCGCCGTCAACGGCTGTGACCAGCGCTTTCGATACATGCCTTGGCAGCCGGGGCGGTCGTCGTCAGTGGCGGTGCACACGGTTGGCGATCGCATGTCCGATGAAGAGGTACACGACGGCTGCGAGACCGTAGCCGGCGACGACCCGTGCCCACTGCTCGTCGAACGTGAACAGATCATGCGACCAGCCCGCGAGCCAGCGGGCCGCGTCGTGGATGAACTGGACGAAGTCGTTGGCCCTGTTGGCGTCCAGCAGGTACATCAGGATCCAGAGGCCGAGGATCAGGGCCATGATGTCGGCGACGATCGCGATGATCGTGCCGGCCTGGTTGGCACCGTTGCGAGAATGAGGGGACATGCCCTGCGAGTAGCCCTTGAATCCTGGATGAAACCCGGGCGCCGGCATGGGTAGGGAGCGCCAGCCATTAACCCTTGCTTCAACCCGAATTCGCCGTGAGTTGGCTCGACGGCAATCGCTGTCGCTGATAATCCTTCCCCACACTAGGGGGAGACGCCGGTGCCCGCGAACAGAGCTGTTTCAGAGGAACCCCGTTTAGCCGTCACCAGACCCGAGCGCAGCCGCCTGCGCCGCACACTGGCCCTCACGCTCCCGGTCCCCGTGATCGGTCTCGTCCTGCTCCTGACCTCGGGTCATCTGCTCATGCCGTTCGACCGGGTCGTCACGATCGAGGCCAAGATGGCTTCCAAGCGGGACTTCTTCGAGGACCCCGAAGTCCGGCGGCTCCTCCTGAAGCACGGCTACCGCGTGCACATCACACGGATGGGATCGCGGGAGATCGCCAACCAGGACGTCGAGGGGTACGACGTCGTGTTCCCCTCCGGGCAGCCGGCAGCCGACCTGATCACGAGGAACCGGGCGGCGGCGGGCCATCCCGCCCTGACGTACCGGCCGTTCGTGAGTCCGATCGTGCTGGGGACCTACCGGGCGTACGCCGAGACGCTGGACGACGCGGACATCGCAACGCCCCAGCAGAGCCAGGGCGTTGGCGGCGCGCCGCTCTACTACACGCTCGACATGGGCGCGTTCCTGAACCTGACCTCGAGCGGCAAGCGATGGAATGACGAGGACATCGGCATCGAAAACCACGGCGTGCAGAACGGCAACAAGATCCTCGCCCAGACCTCCAACATCTGCGAGTCCAACTCCGGCGGCACCTACCTCGGTCTCGTCGCGTTCGTGAGGAAGGGGAACGACGCGCCGGACACCGAGAAAGAGGCGGAGAAGCTCGCCGCGGAGATCAAGCCGCTGCTGGTGGAACAAGGCCTCCCCGCCTCCGAGATGGCCGAGACCTACCTCTCCCCGAACGGCAAGGGCATCGCTCCGATCGCGGTCTTCTACGAGCACCAGTACCTGGCCCACCAGATCCGCTACGAGGCGGCGAAGGGCAGGCCCGACACCGACCGTGTTCTCCTCTACCCGGACACCCGTTTTGTCACCGAACCCCAGTTGGTGGCTCTCACCAAGGACGGGGAGCGGCTCGGTGAACTGGTGTCGAGCGACCCCGAACTACAGGCTCGCGCCGTGGATCTGGGCTTCCGGCCGCGAGATGCCACCGCCGACTCGATGAGCGACCAACTGGCGAAGTACCTGAACGACCGCCACATCCAGGCACCCGTCACCTCGGCCGACGACACCAAAGCGGTCCTCCCCAGCCTTCCCCTCCTCGAGCGGATGATCAAGATCGTCGGCGACTGTCCGGAGCTGCCGGGGGCCTCCAAGTGAGGTGCAGCCTGCGGATTCTGACGCTGTGTCTGACGCTTGCCCTGACCGTTCCCGCCTGCTCCGGAAGCGACGACGACAAGACGACACTCCGCGTCCTCGCCGGCCCTGACCTCGCCGTACTGGAGCCGCTCCTCGGAGAGTTGAGGGACGAGACCGGCGTGCAGCTCGACATGGACTACAAGGCGGACGCGGACACCGGTGACGCGCTGGTCTCCGGGCAGGGCGGCGGCGGGCACGACGCGGCCTGGCTCTCCAGCGACCGATACTTCCGGCTGCGCCACAAGGACTCCGCCCGGCGGCCGCTGCGTACCCCGACCATGCTCTCGCCCGTCGTCGTCGGCCTGCGGCCGGCCGTGGCACGCGAGCTGCGCGCCACGTCACCGGGTGGACGCCTCAGTTGGGCCGACCTCGCGGACGCCGCCGCCACCGGAACCGTACGCTTCGGCATGGCTGACCCACGGCAGACGGGCAGCGGCCTGGCCGCGCTCGTCGGCGTCGCAACCGCCGCCGCCGGCACCGGCGGCGCCCTGCGCGAGGACGACGTGTCCTGCGACCGCCTGCGCGGCTTCCGCTCCGGCCAGCAGCTCACCGCCGACTCGACCCGCGACCTGCTCGACGACTTCGTCGACCACCCCGGCACGGCCAACGCGCTCATCACGTACGAGTCCGACCTGCTCGCCCTCAACTCCGGTGGCCGCCTGAAGGAGAAACTGGAGATCGTACGTCCCGAGGACGGCATGGTCCTCGCCGACTTCCCGCTGCTCCTTCTCGACCCGGACCGGCGGACCGCGTACGACAAGGTCGTGGAGTGGCTCCAGCGGGACTCCGTACAGGAGAAGATCATGCGGACCACGCAGCGGCGGCCGGTGAGCCCCTCGGTCACCAGGGACGGACAACTCCGCGCACCCGTCGGGAACGCGCTCTACTTTCCGGACCGACTGGCCGTCGTCGAGCGCCTGTTGGACGACTACGGCGATCCCCGCCGCCGTGTCCCGGACCAGGTGATCTTTTTGCTCGACTTCTCCGGGTCGATGCGCGGCGAGCGCATGGCGGATCTGCGCGAGGCCTTCGCGGACCTCAGCGGCGCGGACTCCTCGGCGACGGGCAAGTTCGCACGGTTCTACCAGGGCGAGCGGCTGACGGTCGTACGGTTCGGCGGCCGCGTACTGGAGGAGCGGACCATCACCGTCCAGGGGCAGAAGGACCTGGACACGCTCGCCGGTGTCGTCGCGCGCGGCGGTTACGGCGACTCGACGGCCGTCTGGACCGCGCTCGATCACGGCTACCGCACGGCAACGACCGTCGTGGCCGAGGACCCCGAACGGGCCGTGTCCATCGTGCTGATGACGGACGGCGAGAACAACGCCGGTATCGCGTATGAGGAGTTCGTACGCCGCTACGAGGCACGGCCGGCCCAGACCCGCACCGCCGTCCACACCTACCCCGTGCACTTCGGAGAGGCCGACGCCGGCGCACTGCGGCGCGCGGCCGCGAAGACGGGCGGGCGCATGGTGGACGCACAGGGCTCATCCCTTTCCGAGGCGTTCAAGGAGATCCGTGGCTGTCGTTGACGCGCAGTGGTGGGGGCTGTGGTGGCCGTGGATGACGGTGTGGCTGGTCACCGCCGCCGGTCTGGTGACGCTCGGTGTCGTGCTGGCACGGCACCTGCGCGAGCGAAGACGGCGGACCGTCGGGCAGCGGTCCGCGTACAACGTCTGCTTCTACCTCGACGAGAAGGCGGTGATGGACCTCTACCGGCTCGGCAACTACAGCGCGGCACTCGAGCAGGCGGTCGAACACCGGACCAACGTCAATACCAGCGTGGGACTTTGGGGCAGGCTGCTGCCGTGGACGGTCAAGGCCAACCGGGACGTCTCCCAGGAGAAGTTCAGCAGTTACGTCCAGAAGAGCGAGCCGATCTCCGTGATCGGGATGCTCATGGAGGCTTTCGAGCGCGCCGACGTCATCGTCCACGCGGACCTGCGATCCGGGAACGTCACCCCGAACCGCGCGCTCGCCGACGCCCTCGGCCCCGAAGCCGACCAGGGCGGCGTCGCGCTGAGCGACATCGAGGAGTTCGTCTCGGTACGCGGCCGCTTCCTGGTCGAGTCGGAGACCACGGAGGAGATAGTGCTGCGCGCCCCGTACGGGGATTCCGAGCAACCCGCATACGTCCGGGTCACCTGCGCGGCCGGCGGCCTGCGCAACGAGAAGATCTACGACGGAACCTTCCAGGCCCGCTGCCTGGGGAAGATGACCGGCTGGCGCGCCAACAGCCGGGAGGTCACGCTGGAGGCGATCGCCATCTTCCGCTGACGGATTCTTTTGCGGAGGGCGCCTCGGCTCACGGCTTCCCGGCGTGGTTGTTTCCCTTGCACGCGCTAGGTGTTGAGCTCCGCCAGCACCCGCAGCGTGTGCGGATCCGGAGACAGCACCAGCAGATCCGTCACCGGTCCCTTCCGCCACAACTCCAGCCGTTCCGCGATGCGTTCGCGCGGGCCGACGAGGGAGATCTCGTCGGCGAAGGTGTCGGGCACGGCGAGTACGGCTTCCTCGCGGCGGCCCGCGAGGAACAGTTCCTGGATGCGGCGGGCCTCCTCCTCGAAGCCCATGCGTGCCATCAGGTCGGCGTGGAAGTTGCGGGCCGCGTGCCCCATGCCGCCGATGTAGAAGCCGAGCATCGCCTTCACGGGGAGCAGTCCTTCGGCGACGTCGTCGCAGACCTTCGCCTGGGCCATGGGCGCGATGAGGAAGCCGGCGGGCGCGGCGTCGAGGGAGGCCTGGTACACATCCGTCCTCAGAGGCGACCAGTACAGCGGCAGCCAGCCGTCGGCGATCCGGGTCGTCTGGGCGATGTTCTTCGGGCCCTCGGCGCCCAGGAGGATGGGCAGTTGGGACCGGAGGGGATGCGTGATCGGCTTGAGCGCCTTGCCGAGTCCCGTTCCGTCCGCGCCCCGGTACGGATGCGAGTGGAACCGCCCGTCCAGCTCAACGGGGGCCTCGCGCCTGAGGACTTGGCGTACGACATCGACGTACTCCCGGGTCGCGGTGAGCGGCGACTTGGGGAACGGCCGCCCGTACCAGCCCTCGACGACCTGCGGGCCGGAAAGGCCGAGGCCGAGCATCATGCGCCCGCCCGAGAGGTGGTCGAGGGTGAGCGCGTGCATCGCGGTCGTGGTGGGGGAGCGGGCGGCCATCTGGGCAACCGCCGTGCCCAGCTTGATCCTTGACGTCCGGGCCGCGATCCAGGTGAGCGGGGTGAAGACGTCGGAGCCCCAGGACTCGGCCGTCCATACGGAGTCGTAGCCGAGCCGCTCCGCCTCCTGCGCGAGTGGTACGTGGTCCGCCGAGGGGCCGCGACCCCAGTAGCCGAGGGCGAGTCCGAGCCGCATGGTCTCCTCCTGACACCTGACGCTCCGTCAGATCATGTGGACACCCGGGGGACTTTACGGGAACGGCCCCCCACCCGGAAGAGCCCGAAGAGCTCAAGGGTGGAGGGCCGTGACGGAACCCGGCAGCGACGTGTCGTGTCAGCCGCGCTGGATCCCGGACGTGTCCTGCAGCACACCGCGGCGGCCGTCCTGCGTCTGCGCCACCAGGCTCGGACCGCGCTGCTCGACAGCCAGGTACCAGGTGCCCGGCGCCAGTTCGGCGATCGGCGTCGGCGAACCGTCCTCCGCGAACAGCGGACGCGGCACCGGCACCGCGAACCAGAACGGGGAGAAGTCCCCGGCGGGCTGCTGAGCCTGCGGGGCCTGCGCCTGCTGGGGCTGAGGCTGCTGCGGCTGACCGGGCTGAGCCCCGAACGGCTGACCCTGCTGCTGCGGCTGACCGCCGAAGGGCTGACCGGGCTGCCCGAGCTGTCCCGGCTGCGGGGCACCGGCGCCGGCACCCGGGTAGCCGTAACCACCCTGCGGCTGGCCGCCGTAGGGCTGGGGGGCGGGGGGCTTGGGGGCGGGGAGGAGGGGGCCCTTGAGGGCCGGGACCAGGGGTGCGGCGATCGCTGCACCGGCGAGGGCCAGAGCGGCGAGCAGGCCGAGGATGAGGCCGACGCCGGTGTTCTCCGCGTCGATCGTCCACCACAGCATCGACCAGGCGGTCGCGACCGTCAGGACAATCCCGACCGTGCCCAGGTCGAGACCCGCGACCTTGCGCGGCTGGGGAAGCAGGTGGGTGACCACGATGAGCGCAGCACCGATCACGCCGGTCATGTAGGAGCCGAGGCTGAGTCCGAGCGTCGCGTCCCAGGAGTTCGGGATGGGCGCGTCATCGCAGAAGCTCGCGGGGCCGTCGCAGCCGGCTACGTCGAGGAACGACGCGATGAACAGCAATACCGCTGCTCCGATCACCACGCCGTCGCCTCGAGTGAGGGAGCGGATATTCACTTCAGGTCCTTCGTCAGTCGTCTCGTCATCGGTGGAGGCGTCGCTGTCACCATGTCGCCGTCAGGCCGCGGTGTGAAGCGCGGGGGTGGCCCCTCATCGTAGGGACGACACTATCGTCCGCCCTAGAGGGGTGGGTGGCCGGATCCGTGCGCCGACAACTACCCGCGCAGGAAACTCACGATTCCCTCAGAGATTCCTTGCGCCGCCTTCTGCCTCCACGCGCCGCTGGTCAACTGCGCCGCGTCCTTGCTGTCGCGCATGTTGCCGCACTCGATGAACACCTTCGGAACCGTTGACAGATTGAGACCGCCGAGGTCCTCGCGTACGTCGAGGCCCGTGCGGTCGCCGACGTAGTTGGAGGGCGCGCTGCCCGTGGCGCGCAGGAAGTTGCCTGCGATGCGCTCGCCGAGTTCGCGGGACGGGGTGACGATCGGCCGGGTGTCGGCGTCTCCCTCGTGCACCGAGCCGGGGAGGATCACATGGAAGCCGCGGTTGCCGGCCGCCGAGCCGTCCGCGTGGACCGACACCACGGCGTCCGCGCCCGCCTTGTTGCCGATCCGGGCCCGCTCGTCGACGCACGGGCCCCAGGCCCGGTCGCCGTCCTGCGTGAACTTCACCGTGGCGCCCTGCTCTTCGAGCAGCGTGCGCAACCGACGCGAGACGTCGAGGGTGAACTTGGCTTCGGTGTACCCGCCGTTGGTGGATGTACCGGTTGTGTCGCACTCCTTCCAGTTCGTCCCGATATTCACCTTGCGGTTGATGTCGGACGTGTGCTGGAAGTTGCCCGGGTTGTGACCGGGGTCGATGACGACGACCTTGCCTTTGAGAGGGCCGGAGGCGGCGGGCGCCGAGGCCGGGGGCGACTTGCCCGGCTCCTCGCTGCCGCCCGTCTGACCGGTGCCGGCGTCCGGCTGCTCCTTGCCGTCGTCCGAGGCGCCCGGCGAGGCGGACCGGCCCGACGAGGACGCGGGCGAGGACGATGCCTGTGCCGCGGACCCGTCCCCGCCGGAGTCCCCCACCGCCTGCCACACCAGCCAGCCCACCAGCGCCCCGGGCACGAGCGCGGCGACCGCGACGGTCAGAGGGCCGCGCAGGGGGCGGCGCGGGGGACGGGGAGGTTCGAAGTCAGGACCTACGTACGACACGCGTGCCACCTTACGGGGAGGCCGCAGGCTCCGCAGGTCTCCGCGCGCAGCACTGCCGACGGGGTCGGCGACCACGCTCTGCGTCTACTGCTGCGAGGACAGTGCCTGGAGCCGGTATTCCCTGGGCGTGAGCCCGTACGCGGTGCGGAAGGCGCGGGTGAAGTCGGAGGCGCGGGGGAGGCCCCAGCGGGTGGCGATGGCGTGGATCGGGGTGGCGCGCAGTGTGCGGTCCGCCAAGTCGCGGCGGGCACCTTCCAGTCGCTGGGTGCGGATCCAGGCCGCGACCGTCTCGCCCCCAGCCTGCGCGTGGTCCTTGAAGAGCCGGTGCAGGTAGCTGAGAGAGATGTGGTGCGCGGCGGCGATGACGGGCGGTGTCAGTTCCGGGTCGTGCAGGTTCTGCCGGATGAACGCCCGTATGTGCGCGGTCATGGCCCGTTGGCGGGTCTCCGGCGGCAGGGCGTCCTCCGCGTCGAGCACCTGGGCGAACCAGGCCGACAGGAGGTCGATCAGAACCGTACCCAGGCGCGGTGCGTCGGACGGCCGGAGGGCGTCGGACTGCCGGTCGAGGCCGGTGAGGAACCCCGTCAGCAGCGCGCCCGTTCCCTCCCGCCCCGACAGCCGCCTGCCCAGCAGCTCCCGGACCTGGTCCGGTGAGACGGGCATCAGCGCCTTGGGGAAGTCCACACCCACACCCGTGACCGGGCGCCGCGCCCCGTCAGGCGGTCGCACCTCGTACGGTTTCGACGTGTCGCTCACCCACAGGTCGCGCGGGCCGTACAGGTCGGACCGCCCCACGTGGTCGAACCCCAGCCCCCCGCCGAGCACCAGCGACAAGTGATACATCTCGGGGTCGGACTGCCGCACCAGCTTCTCGGTCCGCCGGAACCGCGACGGCAGCACTGACACCGGCCACACCATCACCGGCCCCAGCTCCAGCAAGCGCTGTTCAGCCCAGAAGTCGGCGGCGTAGTCACTGGTGATGTCGCTCGGTGCGATCGCCCGGTGGACCAGCTCACGCCAGTAGTCGAACCTGTGCTCCGCAGGCACGTCCTGGCTCCGGAACACGGTCCCGATCATCCCGCCCCGTTTCTCCCCGACCACCGGGCGCGCCGTCGTCGAGTTCCGCTCGTGCGGAGGGTACTTCAATGTTCACATGGTCGGCGTCGTGGCTGACGGGCCAATCGCTCTTGCTGCTCTTCTTCTTGGGGTTGGCGGCCTGGTTCATCTGGCGCAACGCCCGTTCGGCTGATTGAGTGACACCTTCAGTCGGCACGTGACGACCTGGGGGAGTCCAAGGCATGGCAACAGATGCCCATGACGGACCGGATCAGGAAGCAGCCGGCCGTGGACAGCAGATCCTCGACCTCCTGAACAAGGCAATCGACGTCCAGAGCCCACTGGTGCGCAAGAACATCGCCCGGGCCCGCCAGCGGAACCCAGAGGCGACACCAGCACAGGTAATCCGCAACCTGGAGCGGATGTACGTCAGCGCCTTGACCGGGACGGGTGCCGCAGTGGGAGCAACCGCAGCCGCGCCCGGCGTCGGCACGGGAGTCGCACTGGCACTGTCGGCAGGCGAGGCTCTCTCATCTCTTGAGCTGAGCGCCCTCTTCGCGCTCTCGATCGCCGAAGTCCACGGAGTCCCCATCGACGAGATCGAGCGCCGCCGAACGATCGTGATGGGAATCATGCTCGGCGGGTCCGGCTCCACCGCCATCGGCAAGGTCGCCGGGCGTACGGGGCAGCACTGGGGACGTCAGGTTGTCGCCAAGGTGCCGGTCGAGACGTTGCGTCAGATCAACAAGATCCTGGGGAAGAACTTCGTCACGAAGTACGGGGCCAAGCAGGGAATCATCGTTCTCGGCCGCGTGGCACCGTTCGGTATCGGCGCCGTGATCGGTGGTGGCGCCAACGCCGCCCTCGCCGCCTTGTCCGTGAGAGCCGGCCGTCGCGCGTTCGGCCCGCCCCCGGCATCGTGGCCAGAGCTGACGCACAGCACACCGCCGACGTCCGAGGACTCGCCTGGTTGAGCCGCGGCGCGCTGAAGGGCGTCGAACACCCCGCCTCCGCCACCGGAGTCGACTACGGCACCTACACTGCGCTACGCAACACCTGGCGGAACTCCAACCAAGGAATTCTCACCTCACGAGCACGCACCCTAGGGCCCTGGCCGGACTCCACGTCGCGGGCATCTTCCTGTGGTCTGCCCGGTGACCGTGCCGCGGCCTGCTCAGCCGCAGTCGCCCAGGAAGCGGCCTTCACGGTGGTCGGAGCTGATGAAAACGAACCCGCTGCCGTAACCGAAGTTGAGGAAGAACGGATCCTCCGCGTTCTCGCCCCGATCGGCGAACTGGCAGAGGAACTGCCAGGAGCCGTCCTCGAGGCCCCAGGCACGGCCGTTGGGCAACACAGCGGTGCCGCCTAGAAAGTCCTCGGGCTCATCGCCTGACGGCAGGTCGACCTCCGGGCCCTCGTGGCGCGTGTATCGCCACCATGCGGCGTGGCTATTCGCCTCCGCGTCCGACTCGGGCGACAAAGGCTCCAGGTCGACCAGCCACTCGACAGGGATCACGGTCTCGTCATGACCCGAACGCCATAGTGAACGCCCTTGGGTCTCCGGAGGCCCTATCACCGCGAACGAAGGCACCCGGCCACGTGGCTGGGTGAGCACGACTGCCTCGCCGGAGGTCGGATCGGTGCCCATAATTCGGTCGTCTTCATCCAGGAACAAGTAGGCCAGACGTATTTCGTCCCCCGGCACCCGGAATTGGCCAATGAACACCAGCGGCACCCTGGTCCGCGGATGCACCGGCCATGCTGGCTCTTCCAGCCACACCGGCTGCCCCCCGAATTTGGTCACCGGCTCCGTCACCGGCTTTTCGGCCACTCGCAGGATCATCTGCAGTCGCGGCAGGAACGCAGCTTCATAAGGGCCCAGAGCTTGGCCCGTCGGTCGTGAGGTCACGACGGGACCGTACGGCACGGCAGTGACACAGCGAGCAGACCTGACTCTATGAGGGCTGGGGCCCCGTCCTGGTGGCTTCGGAGGACCATCGGTTGTGGATGGTTGGGAACTCGGGGAGGAGGCCC
>NZ_VWMY01000097.1 GCF_008905045.1 Streptomyces albicerus | reverse complement strand
CGGATCATCAAGGACAGGGGCAACGAGTCATACCGGCCCCGAAGGCCACGAGCCCCGAACCGGGCTCTACGAAGACGGTAATGGGCGACAACTTTTCGACGGCATCGAGCACGACTACCGCGAACTCAAGCACGGCCTGGGACTTGACCACTTCGAAGGCCGTTCCTGGCCGGGCTGGCACCACCACGTCACCCTCGTGACCGCCGCCCACGCCTTCCTCACCGAACAGCGCCTGGCCCCAAAAGCGCCCGGACCGGGCTCACCCTCTACCAAGTCCTCGACGCCCTCCAGAACACCCTGAGGTGCTGGACCGGCATCTGCACCACCTGCCAACAGCCCCTGCCCGCGAGAACACGCACGACACCGAGATCAAGACAGACTTAACGGAGTCCTATTAGGCGGCCTACGCGGTTGTGGCGATGCCGCCGTCGACGGGGATCACGGCGCCCGTTAGGTATGCGCCTGCCCGGCTGGCGAGGAACACGGCGACACCCGCCATGTCGTCGTCGCGGCCGATCCGGCGTAGTGGGGCCGACGCCGCGATCGCCTCGCCGAACTCATCGAGGGTTGCAGCCATCATCGTCGACGGGAACGGTCCCGGCGCCACGGCGTTCACGGTGACGTGCTGCGGTCCTAGTTCCTTGGCGAGCACTCTGGTGAGTTGATGCAGTGCGGCCTTGCTGCTGGAGTACGAGTAGTTGGGCCGCTGGGGGATGTGGATGGCGGCGATGCTGCCGATGTTGATGATCCGCGCGGGATCGTCGGCGGTGCCCGCCCTGCGAAGTGCGGGCAGCAGCGCCTGGACTAGCCAGAACGGCGACTTCAGGTTGAGGTCGACGACCGTGTCCCAGGCCGCGTCTGGGAACGTCGCCAGCGGCTCGTCCCACATGGCGCCCGCGTTGTTGACGAGGATGTCGAGACGCTCCGAGTCGGCGGTGACGAGGTCGGACAGTCGCCGACACTCGTCGTGGCGGGACAGGTCGGCGGGGATGGCCCGCACCTCACCGAATTTGGACAGCTGTTCCTGCGCCTGAGCGCACGCTTCTGCGTTGCGTGAGCTGATGACCACGCGGACGCCCGCCTGGAGAAGGCCACGCGCGATCATCATCCCGATGCCTCTGCTGCCACCGGTGACGAGCGCGCGCTTTCCAGACAGATCGAAAAGTTCTGCATGCGTTGTGAATTGCTTGTCTACCACTTGCCGCCTTTCTCGTTGGTCGTGCGGGATGATGCGTCGACGCGTCGGGTGTTCGGTTCAGCTGCCTCAACGCTATGGCCTTGGAATGCGCTCCAAGCAAGCGGATCAGGTAAGAAATCGGCAGGGTGCTCCTGCGGGGCGGCGGCCGTGGGTTCGTCAGTGGAAGCGGGCAACGTTTGTCGACGGTTTCGGGTAGCAGTTGGCGATCAGACAGCTCGAAAATGTCGATGAGAACTGACAACGCTGCGAGCTCTTCCCGGTGTCAGCGGGAAGCGCATACTGTGCGGTGTGGCGACTTACAACAGCATCGGTGCGACCTACGCTGACACTCGGCGACCGGACCCCCGAATCGCCGCCAGGATCCATGAAGCCCTCGGTGGTGCCGCCACTGTGATCAACGTAGGAGCCGGCACCGGCTCCTACGAGCCGTCACACACGGTGCTGGCTGTTGAACCCAGCTCAGTGATGATCGCCCAGCGCCCAGCCGGATCCACACCGGCCCTGGAAGCCTCCGCTGAGTCGATCCCTGTGGCCGACGACTCGGCCGATGCGGCGATGGCCCTCCTGACCGTGCACCACTGGAATGACCTGGAAGCCGGCATCGGCGAACTCCTCCGCATCGCCCGGCAGCGGATCGTCGTCCTCACCTTCGACCCCGACATCAACCACAGGTTCTGGCTGCTGGAGGAGTACCTGCCCGAAGCAGCCGCGTTCGACAACACACGAGCCGTCGCGGTCGACCGTTTGGCCAGGCTGCTGGGAGGCGCCCGCATCGAAACCGTCCCCATCCCGCACGACTGCACCGACGGATTCCTCGCCGCCTTCTGGCGCCGACCCGAGGCATACCTCGACCCGGAAGTGCGGGCCGGTATCTCGCTGTTCGCCCAGACCAGCGACGAAGTCATCCAGCCGGGCCTGGCCCGGCTGTCAGACGACCTGTCCTCCGGCCGGTGGCACCAACGCCATGCCGACCTGCTCGACTGCGAAGCCCTCGATGCCGGCTACCGGCTGCTCGTCGCCGACCTGTAGAACCAGGCGAGCCGCACACTCAAGCCTGCGAGAAAGGGCCGGTCACGGCGGTGCGCCAGAAGTGATCAGTTCGCGGCGGCGTCCTACCCTCGGGCCGCCCTGGTGCTGCCGGGCCGCTTTAGCACTTGTTCAGGGTGGTCTGCAGAGTGCCTTCGATGATGTGTACCTCAAAAGCTTGACCGCCAACGCCACCCTGTCGTCAAGCACGCGCGGGTCCGTACCGACTGCGTTCGGGTAGGGCCCCCACCCCGGGCCAGGCTCCTGCAGTCCCTACCAGCGCATGCCGAGGGCATCGAGTTCCGCCCGGCGCTCGAGGCTCAACTTGGCGGCCCGACGCCGGGTGTTGTCGAGGAACGCTCCGAGTTTGATTGCCTCACCGTCCACCGTCTCCAGGTGCTTGCGTGCGGGGCGCAGGTGGCCTTCGCGTGCGTGGAACTGGCGGGCCGCTGCGAGGTTGGTGTTCCACCGTTCGTCCTGTGACCGCCGTACCGGCCCGAGCGTCTCGCCTTCCGCGGCGGGGTCGATGCCGAGTGTCTCCAGCAGGTACTGCTGCGCGGGCATCAGCTTGTCCCACCCGACCCGCTGCCCGGCGATCCACGCCCCGAGGTCTTCGCCCTGGACGATGACCGCTCCGGGCCCGGTGGGCAGACTGCCTCCGGCCTTCACGTGTGCGAGGGCGAGCCGGTAGTTGCGCTGCCATCCGATTTCCCACACGGGGGACCACCCGGGATCAATCTCTGCCAGAGCCTCCTGACGGCTTGTCGACAGCTCTGTGGCGTAGCTGTCGCGCTTGCTTATTGATCTTGATTGTGACCTGCTGTTGCTCAGTTGTTCTGGGCGGTATGCCGGTTCCGTGGGGGAGGCTCACGGGCGGCTGAGGCGTCGGCGGCGGGTGGTGCGTGGGCTGAGCTGGTTGTTTGTGCTGCGCAGTGGACTGAGTGTGGTGCCGATTTTTGCGCAGGGTAGTTGGGGCGTGGTGAGGCAACTGGGGGTCTGGGGCGGGTGGTTGGCTGGCTTGGATTTCAGCGGGTGTTGAGGCGGGTGAAGAGGGGGTCGTGGGTGGCGGGGGCGAGGCGGGGTAGTTCGAGTCGGGTGGCGAGGTGGTGGAGGAAGGCGGTGTGGTCGGTGCGGGCCAGGCCGTGGGGTGGGATGCGGGTGAGGGCGCGGGCGAGGGTGAGGGTTTCGGGGTAGGTGACCAGGCTGCGGCAGGTGAGGGCGGGGGATGCCGTGGGGTGGTGGGTGTGAGGGTTGGCGGTGGTGAGCCGGGCCAGGCGGGTGTGCCAGCGCTGGGCGAGGTGCTGGTGGTGGTCGTACCAGCGGGTGGTGATGGTGGTGGCCCAGGTGAGCTCGGTGGCGGGGATGGTGGTGCGGGCCTGCTGCTGGTGGGTGTGGGTGAGTTCGGGCAGGGGGCGGATGTCGAGCGGGGCGGTGTGCCGGGGGTCGCTGCCGGTCTGCTGGTGGTGGGTGCAGATCGTGAGGCGGGGCGCGCTCGGGGGGTAGGCCCAGGCTGTGGTGTGGGTGCCGCGGCTGCGGTGGCTCACGCAGGCGGTGCACACCCGTAGGGGCTGAACGGCTGGCACGAGGGGCTGCCAGTGTGCGGTGGGCGGGCCGGGACCGGTGGTGTGGAGAGGGCCGGGCTGGGTGAGGCGGGGCAGCGCGCGGGCCAGGTGCGGGCGGGGGATGTGGGTGAAGACGCAAAGGCGCTGCTGGGCTGTGGGGTTGAGGTGGAGCTCGGCGGCGGGCGCGGCCTTTTCGGGGCCGGGGGCGAGGTGGACGTCCAGGCCGTCGAGCAGGTGGGGCAGGGTGAGGCGGTAGGCGTGGGCAAGGCGGGCGAGGTAGGACGCGGTGGCCTCGGCGGGCAGTGGCCGCACGCGCAGCGCGCCGGTCGCGGGCGGTGACGCCGGGCCGGAAACCGCTGGGTGGACGGTGCCGGCGGGACTGGTGGAAGCCGTCATGTGGTGTGCGGGCGGGCGCGGCGCCTTTGGGGGGCGCGGGGGCGGTAGTGCTCTTCGGCGAGGTGGTCCAGGCGTACCGCTTCCAGGGATGTTTTGGTGATGCGTTCGTGGCCGGTCAGGAGGGCTTCGATGGCGGCCTGGCGGATGAGGCGGGCGAGGCTGCCGATGCGTCCGGCGGTGCGTTCGTGGAGGTAGGGGGTGAGGCGGGGCAGGCTGCCGGGGCGGTGGGCGTGCAGGTCGAGGGCCTGCTCCAGGGCGGCGATGAGGTCGCGGAAGGGTTCCTTTGTGCCGTGGCGGGCGGGCAGGGCCGTGCAGTCGATGAGGGAGGCGCGCCCGGCGAGCTGGGCCCCGCGGACCCCGCTGAACAGTGCGGTGGAGGTGACGTCGATCCCGGCGTAGACGAAGGTCGCCGGTACGCGTTCGGTGACGTCTTTGAGCCAGTCGGCGGCTTCGGCGCCGCTGGTCGTGCGCGGGTTGAGCCGGTGGATCTCGTCCAGCAGGACCAGTTTCACGCCGGCGGCGGTGTAGGTGTGGCAGACCGCGGTGGTGATCTGGGCCTGGGTCATGCGGGCGGTTGTGGGGATGCCGAGGTAGCGGGCGAACTCGCCGGCCAGGCTCTTGGCGGTGGCGGCGGGCGGCACCAGCACGTAGGCGACGGGCACGCTGGTATCGCCTGCGGGGGCGCGGCGGGTGTGAGCGAGGTGGCAGGTACGGCCGACCTGGAGCAGCGCGGTCGTTTTCCCGGTGGTGGCGGGCCCGGTGAGGATCAGGGACGGGCGGGCGGTGACGCTCTGGTGGCGGCCGAGGATCATCAGGGTGCGCACGCTGCGCGAGAGGGTCTCGATGGCCGGGGTGCGCACGGTGACGAACTGCGAGTGGTAGGCGAGGCGTTGCTCCATGCTGCGCGGCGCGTCGCCGGGCCGGGGCGGTGTGGGCGGGGACGCGTGGGCGAAGCGGGCGAAGCCGTCGAACGTGGTGACGGCCGGGGCGGCTGCCCCGGACGGATGAGTGGCATCGGGGCTGTTCACCAGTGCTCCGCTTCCTCATATGCGTCATACAGCGCGAACCCGTCCCGGGGCAGGGCGCCTTCGCCGTACGGTCCGTCGTCGTCCGGGCCGGGGCCGCCGTCGGGGCCGGTGACGGCTTCGATGCCGTCGAGGCTGCCGTGCTCGTCCCACGGCGCCGGGACCGTCACGGCGCTGTCCGCTGCCGGGACGGTCCCGGCGGCCGGCAGCGCATCGTGGGCTGCTCCTGCTCCTGCTCCCGCTCCTGCTCCTGCGGGTCCGGTCCGGGCGGGGGCGGGCCGGGTGCGGCGCAGCAGCTGGTCGAGGGCGTCGGCGAGGTCGGCCTCGTGTGTCTCGCGGTCGGCACGCCGGTCGAGGACGCTTTGGACCTCGTGCCAGGTGGTCTCGTTGAACGGTGCGTGGACATGGTCGCGGTGGATCCACGGCACCTCGTGCAGGCGGCCGTCGGGCAGCCGGATGAAGATCTGGCGCACGTCGTGCGGGTTGAGGTGGACCTCCCACTTGCCGTCGCGGGCGCCGGTGGGGGAGGGGCGGCCGCGGTGCTCGTTGAGACAGGCGTGGTCGTAGGTGCGGTAGTTGATGCGGATGCCGCGGCCGGTGACGGGATGCCAGCGCACCGGCAGCAGCTCCAGGTAGTCCGCTCCGGTCAGGGGCAGCGGCACGTACCCGGCCGACCCCAGCAGCGCACCCCACATCTCGTTCGGCGTCAGCGCCGTCTTGGGCAGCACCGGATGGCGCAGGCCCTCGTGGGGGCGGTGCTGCCAGCAGGCGGTGATCCATTCGTCCAGCAGGTCCTGCAACTGGGCCACGGTGAAGCGGGTTTCGGCCGCCGCCTGCTCGCCGCGCTGAAGGACGTTGGAGCCGGTGTAGCCCGCGATGTGCTGCAGGAACAGGGTGTTCACGGCGCCGAAGGTCCGCTCGACGGTGCCCTTGGCGGCCGGGTGGCGGGGCGGTGCGGGCTGCACACTGACCCCCAGGCTCTCGCAGGCGGCGAGGAAGGCCCCGGAGACGAACACCATCCCGCGGTCGATGACGATCGTCTCGGGCACCACCACCGGCCGCGCCGCCGCCTGTTCAAGGCGTGCGTCCAGGGCCAGCAGCCGCTGGTAGGGGACGGCGGCGTGGGACAGGCGCAGCGCGCTGGGCCAGGTGGTGCGGGCGGGGTGGGGGACGGCCATCTCCGCCAGCAGCAGGGCCGCGTCGACCGCTTTGGTGCCTTCCTCGCGCAGCACGGCGGCCAGCACGGAACGGGTGGCCACATCCACGGCGATGGTCAGCTCCGGGCGCACCGGCCGCCCGTCGTCGCCGATGGCCAGCACGTCCAGGAGGGTGGTGTCGACCTGGACCAGCTCGCCCGGCCGCAGCGCCACCGTCGGCGTGAACGGCCGCATGGGGGCGGTGGTGGCGGTGCGGGCCGGGCGCCCGGGATGCTCCAGCGGGTCGGCGAGGGTGCGCACGAGCCGGTTGAACGTGGAGGGCGGCGGCAGCGCGACCGTGCCCGTGCCGTGGGTGTCGGTGAGGATCTGCCCGGTCAGCAGGCGCAGTCCCTTCAGGGTGCCGGTGGAGCGGCCGCGCTGGCGGCGCAGCGCCTCCAGCACGGCGGCCGTCACCCGCTCATCCGCCCGCCCCGTCGCACGGGACGGCTTGCGCTGCGGCACCAGTCCCATCAGCCCCCGGGAGCGGTAACGGGCGCGCATGCGGCGCACGGTGGCCCGGCTGACCTGCGGCCAGCCCAGCGCGGCCAGCTCGTCGGCCTTGGCCTGCTCCCGCTCGGCCAGCGAATGCCGCGCCGGGTCGTAGGCGGGCCGGGGCACATCGCTGCCGCCGGGCTCGCCGCTCAGCCCGGTCTCCACCTCGCGGATGTGCCGCTGCCAGGCCAGGGCCCGCTCCCGCTCCCGTTCCGGCACGGAGTCGAACAGCCCCCACAGCGGCACGCCCGCCGCCGGCATGCCCGCCACCGTGAAGGCGGGGTCGGCGAACAGGAACGACGAGAGCACCGAGGCCGTCTCGCCGTGCGCGTCGACGAGGCGGACGGTGGAGGAGACGACGGCGGCCACCTGCCAGCTGCGGCCCTCGAACGTGACGTACGCCCCCGCCTCCACCCGCCGGCCTCCCGGCTTTCCGGCCGCCGTGCCCGGGACCGCCGTTGTCCCGTCCGTGCTGTGGCGGTCTGTCACCACTGCTCGGCCTCCTGCCAGGCGTCGTAGACCACGAACCCGCCCGTACCCGTGCCCTCGTGGGCCGGGACGGCGGCGCCCTCCGCCTCGTCGGGGCTGTCGCCGCCGGGCCACACCGATACCGCCGCCGCGCCCGCCTGCGGCACGCGTCCCGCGTCGCGGTCGGCTGTGGCCGGTCCGGCCGCAGCCCGGGGCAGGACCGCCGCTTCCACACGCCCGACGGCCGGACCCCGGGCGGCACCGGCCGCCGGCTGGAGCCGCCCGGGCGCGGCGGGTGGATCCACGTCATGCCCGGGGCGGCCGTCCCGGCGTGCGATGGCCTGCCCCGTGAGCCGCCGGGCGGTCTCGGCGAACGGCCGGGTGGCGTGGTCGCGGTGGATCCACGGCACCTCGTGCAGCCGCCCGTCGGGCAGCCGGATGAAGATCTGCCGCGGGTCGTAGGGGTGGTGGTGGATTTCCCACTTGCCGTCGCGGGCGCCGGTGGGGGAGGGGTGGCCGCGGTGTTCGTCCAGGCACGGGTGGTCGTAGATCCGGTGGTTCAGGCGGATGCCGAGCTCGGTGACGGCCGTCCAGCACACCGGCAGCAGCTCGGCGAAGTCCGCTCCGGTCAGCGGCAGCGGCACGTATCCGGCCGTGCCCAGCAGCACGCCCCACATCTCGTGGGGGGTCAGACCCGCCCTGGGCAGCACGGGATGCCGCAGGCCCTCCTGGGGCCGGTGGTGCCAGACGGCGGTGATCCATTCGTCCAGCAGGTCCTGCAGCTGCGGCACGCTCCCGTACGCCCCGGACGTCCCGGTGCGGGCACCGTCGCCGGGGAAGGCCGCGGATCCGGTGGCGGATGTCGCGGTGTGCCGTGCGAACAGGGCGCCGAGGGCGTGCAGCGTGCGCGCGGCGGCGGGTTTGGTGCCCGGCCGGCGCGGCGGGGCGTGCTCCAGGCTGATGCCGAGGTGTTCGCACACGGTGAGGAAGGCGGGCGTGGCGGTGGCGGTGCGGTCGAGGACGAGAGTTTCGGGGACAGCCGCCGCCCGCGTCGCAGCGGCTTCCAGCCGCGCCTTCAGGGACAGCAGACGCGGGGGCGGCACGCTCGTGTGGGCGAGTTCCACGGCGGTGGGCCAGCCGGTGCGCAGGGGGTGGGGGACGGCCATCTCGGCCAGCAGTACCGGCAGTTCGGCGAGGGTGTCGTGGGGGTGCAGCACGCAGGCCAGGACGCAGCCGGTGGCGCCGTCCAGCGCGGCCGTCACCGCCACGGCCAGGGGGCGGCCGTCATCGCCGACGGCCTGCACGCCGAGGCGGGCGGCGGCGATGTGGACGCGCTCGCCCGGCCGCAGCGCGGGCGCCGGGGCGGGGGAGCGGGCCGGGCCGGGCGCGGTGCGCGCCGCCTGGCCCGGCCGCTCCGCCGGGTCGGCGAGCGTGTGCACCAGCCGGTACAGCGACGAGCGGGCCGGGACGGGCACCCGGCCGGGGCCGTGGGCGTCGGCGAGGATCTGCTCGGCGCACTCGATGACCTGCTTGACGGTGCCCCGGGTCCGGCCGCGCCGCTGGCGCAGCGCCTCCAGGACTGCGGCCACCACCCGCTGGTCCGTGCGCCCGGTCGGGGAGGCGGTGCGCCGGGTGCGTTTGTCGACCAGCCCCCACAGACCCTCCTGGCGGTAGACCAGGCGCATCCGCTGCACGGTGGTCCGGCTGACCTTGGTCCACCCCAGCGCGGCCAGTTCCTGGGCCTTGGCCTGCTCCCGCTCGGCCAGCGTGAACCGCTGCGGGTCGTACTCGGGCCGCACCACCTCGCTGCCGCCCGGCCCGCCGGCCCGCCCGCTCTCCACCTCGCGGATGTGCCGCAGCCAGGCCAGCGCCCGCTCCTGCTCCTTGAGCGGCACCGTCTCGAACAGCGCCTGGGACGGCACCGGCGGCATGGCCTCGCCGACCACGTCGAAGCCGGGGTCGGCCACCAGACGGGCGGCCAGCACGCTGGCGGTGGCCCCGTCCTCGGCGGCCAGCCGCACCACGGAGTCGACCAGGCCGGTCACCTGCCAGGTGCGGCCGTCGTAGACGACCTGCGCCCCCACCTCAACCCGGCGTCCACCGGCCGGGGTTGTGACTGCCCGGCTCACCGTGCGTCCCGCTCCCCGTCCCGGGAATCGGACGTGGTCCGGCCGGGCCCGACCGGGGTGTGCTCGCCCAGCGGCCGGGTGAGGTCCGCGCTCAGCCGCCCGCTCCACAGCGCGTGGTAGAGGACCGGCAGCACCGCCAGCACGTCCCCCGCCGATTGAGCGCCCTCCATCAGCGGCCGTGCCGTGGCGAACGCCTCCAGCACCGGCTGCTCAAGGCCGAACTGGTCGCGGTGGCGGGGGTGGCGGTAGCCGGCCAGCCACCGCACGTTCGCCGCCAGCACCCCCTCCGGCGGGGCCAGGCGCCGGTAGCGGAAACCCACCGCGTGGCAGGCCGCCGCCAGCGTGTGCGCGGCCCGCCGGGCCCGCGCCCCTGCGGGCGCGGCGGTGGCGGGGCAGTCGGCGAGCAGAGCGGTCCCGTCCGCGTAGCGGGCGAAGATCTGCGGCACCCACGTCAGCACCCGCCCGCCCTGCGGCTCGCGCCACAGCAGCCGCACGGGCCGCGCGGACAGTCCGACGACCTGCACATCACGGTCCAGAACCATCAGTTGCAGGCACATTGCCTGCGAGCCGTGCGCGATGTGCCGGTGAGTGGTGGCCGACCACCACCAGCCCGGTCCCCACCGCCGCCCGGGCACCGTCGGGAACGGCGCCACCGGCTCAAGGTCCTCGAACCGCACCACGGGAGCGGCCTCAAGCCAGCGCCGCTGCACCCGCGTCCCGTCCGCGTGGGCGAAGACCGCCTCCACGCTGCCCGCCTCCGGCGCGGGGTGCCCGCCCTCGGCGGCGGCCGGTAACCCGGCAGGCACCTCGGCGTGATGGCTCTCGATGATCACGTGCTCCAGACAAGTCCATGCGGGCGGCGCCGCGCAGGCGAATCGGCCGGTAACCCCAACGCCCGCCCCGGCCCAGGTCAGTGGGCCGTGCGCGCGGGCGCCCAGGATGCCGCGCAGCACCCGCCCGTGTCAGTGCAAGCTTCTGCACTTTCCTGCTGCCGGACAGGTCAACTCGGTTCGGCGCGGCGGTAGTAGGCCCGGCCGCGGCGTCCGCGCCGGTCGGTGAACGCCTCGCCCTCGTTCCCGCCCGGCCCCCACCGGGCACGGCGGGCCGCTTCCTGACGGGACGCCAACTCCTGAGCAGCGTGCTCCTGTTCGGCCAGCTGCCGCAGCTGTCCGGCCATGGACGGCGGGCGCCACTCACGGCGCAGGAAGAACGGGTCGTAGCCGTAGGCGGCCGTCCCGCTCGCCCCGGGCGGCATCGGCCAGCGCCGGGTGCGCACCACCACGCCCATGAAGTCGTACAGCGCGCTCGGGCAGTCGTCCCCGGCCAGCGGCCCCAGCCAGGGACGTGCGACCAGCTCGCCGAGCCGGGCCACGAAGCGGCCGTCCGGACCCAGCGGCCGCACGCCGCGGGTGCCGCCCGCGTCGGCCCACACCATCTCCTGCAGGACCGGATCGACCAGCGCGCCGGCGACGGCCACCGTCTCGGGCAGGGTGACGGCGTCCCGGCCCACCGCCCGCCACCACCCCAGCCGCTCCCCGGCGCTGCCGCCCGCCACCCGGTGCAGCCGGTCGGGCCAGATGCTCTCCTCGTCCCAGTACAGGGCCTGTTCCCACCACCGGGCGACCACCGTGTGCGCCATCGCGAACACCCGCCCCGCGTCATGCCCCGCACCCTGCGCGCGCCGGGCCACCGCCTCCCACCGCCGCTGCGCCCGCCCGATCTCCGGGCAGCCGGACACGTCCAGGACCACCGGCCCCTGCCCGTCGTGCGCGTCCGGCTGCCAGTACTGGTGGCGCAGGCACACCCGCCGCCACCGCGGCAGATACCGCAGCACCTCCTCGTCGCGCCCGGTGCGCCGCGCGGCGCACCGCCGGCAGGCGAGCGCCACCGGCCCCGCCACCCGGGGCGCGAGCTCCCACCGCGCCCGCGGCCGTGCTGCGTCCGTCTCCTCGCCGAAGACGGCCGCGGCGTGCGGCCACGACGGCAGGGCCCGGGCCAGATGCTGCTCGGGCACGCCGCACAGCCGCGCCAGCACCTGCTGTCCGGCCCGGTCGAGCAGCACCTCCGTATCCGGGCGCGGGCCCGTGCCCGTCTGCCGGGGCGGATGGTTGGCCCACGACCACCACGGCAGCACCTGAGCGGTCGTCATGCCGTAGCGGGCGGCGGCCCGCCGCAGCAGGGAGAAGGCCGTCTCACCGGCGAGCGGGGCGGTGCGGAGGGCGCCCGCAGGGATCACGGCGGCTCCTTCCGGCCGGGCAGGGATCACCAGCATGCTGTGCCGGCCGCCGCGGGGTCCAGGGCGGGAGTCTGCACCCCTCGCCCGAGGCCTGGCAGGTCCGGGCGGGGACCTGGGCCGGGGCGCCCCGCGGCGGCGGCTCTCCCTGGCGGAGGCCGGGTCCGGCCGCGCGGCGAACACCCTTTCCATGATGCGGAATACTCAATTTTTATGAGAAAAACCCATGGCTGGGGTAGGGTGTGGGGCATGGGAATGTCTCTGGCGGAACGCTTGCGGGTCACGGTGGCGGCACTGCTGCACGCCACGGGTGAGTCGCAGGCTTCGCTGGCCGGGGTACTCGGGGTCACGCAGGGGCAGGTGAGCCGCCGTCAGTCCGGCACGGCCGCATGGAGCCTGGACGACTGCGACGTGCTGGCCGCGCACTACGGCATCGACGTGCTGGACCTGCTGGCCGGCCCGAGCCGGGCGTGCGAGGAACTGCCCGACGCGCGCCGGGCCGTACGGGAGCGGGCGGACATGAACGAACGGGAGAGGGGGCGGTGATGGCACAGTTCGACGCGGTCGACGCCCTGCTGGCCACGGCCCGCAAAGAGGCCGAACTGCCCCCGGCCCAGCAGCGCCGGATGCTGCGCGAGGCGCTGAACCTCTCCCGCGCGCAGGTGGCCCGCGCCCTGGGCGTCAGCCCCTCCACCGTCGGCGGCTGGGAGACGGGCCGCGACCCGGGCGGCGAAGTCCGCGACCAGTACGCCTACTTCCTCAAGGGCGCCCAGGCCAAGCTCGCCGCCCTCGACGCCGACGCTGATGGCGCGGCCGAAGGCACTGCCGCCGGGACCGGAACCTGTGCCGAGGCTGTCCCGGCCGCAGCACAGGACGACACGGCGCGCCAGGCATCCTCCGGCCGGGAGGCCGGCGACGTCGAGGACGTGGAGTCCCTGGCCGCGCCCCGGCCGTGCGTGCTGTGCGGGCGAGGCGCGCGCCACCAGGTCGCCGGCTACCCCCAGCACCTGGACCCCGCCGAGTGCGCCACCCCCGCACCCCCGGCCCCGGCCCCCGCACCCGCCGTGCAGGAGGCTCCGACCGACCGCCCGTCCCGCCGGGCCCCGGCACACCGGTCCGCCGGGAACGTGAAGACGGTGAAGTCCGCAGGCCGTGTCCAGACGAGCGCCGATGTCCCCGATCTCATCGGTGACGCCGTCGCCGCCGCACTCACCGAGCACCGGGGCGATGTGGAGGCCGCGACCGCGGCGCTGGTCAAGCGGGCCATCCCGGACGCGATGACCCTGCTGGACACCACCCGCAAGGGCGGCCGCTACGACATCATCGCGCACCCGGGGATCCCCGACATCCTGCGCAAGCAGACCACCAGGGGCGCCGACCAGATCTGGGAGGCCCGCCCCAAGTGGACCCGTCCCCACCTGCCCGCCGGACGCCACGAAGTGGCCAGCCTCGACATCAACGGCGCCTACCTGTCGGCCCTCAAGACGCACCTGCCGATCGGCCGGCTGGAACACTCCGAAGGCAACGTCCACGACCGGCGCCGCGCCGGAGTCCACCTGATCACCCCGCCCGCCTGGGACCATGACACCTTCCTGCCCCACCCGCTGGGCAACCGCGACGAGCCCGGCCCGCTGTGGGTCACCGAACCCACCCTGCGCCTGCTGCTGCGCCTGGCGGGCCCGAAGTACCGGCTGTGCGAACCGCCCGTGATCCACGAATCGTTCACCTCGGGGGCGACCGAGAGCCTGCTGGAGAAGTTCCGCATCATCCTCAAGGACGCCCGTGATACGGCGATCGCCGAGGACGACGAGGTCACCGGCGAGTACGTGAAAGCCATGTACTCCAAGTTCGTCTCCACGATGGGGGAGTCGACCTACAACCGGGACCTCAACCGGCCCGACTGGATGCACCTCATCCGCTCCCAGGCCTTCGCCAACCTCTGGACCAAGGCCTACAAGGCCCACGACGAGGGACTCATGGTCGTCAGCGTCCAGGGCACCGACGAACTCCACGTCATCGGCGACTGGCGCCACGTCTTCGCCGAGGGTCGCGGCGTCACCGAGGTGAAGGTCAAGGACACCTACACCGCAGGCAGTCCGCCCGCCGACGGCGACACCAACGAGTAGAGGAGGACCGGACCCGCATGCCCGAGCGCACCATCGACTTCGGCAAGTACCGCGCCAGAGGGATCAAGGGCCACGAGGCGGTGGCCCGGCAACTGGACTCCTACCTCCACTACATCACCACCCCCGTCACCAGCCCGCGCGGCCTGCTCGCACGCCTGCATTACCTCACCCGCACCGACCACGCCCGCCAAGCCGCCCGCGACGCAGGCCTGACGGTCACCGACGACACCGTCAACGCCTGGCTCCAGGGCAAGCGTCGGCCCCTGAAGAAGAACCTCGCCGCGATCGAGGACACCTACCGCACCGTGCGCCGCCACAACGTCGCCCGCTACCTCCTTTCCCGCCTCAACCGGGAAGGGCGGGGCACCCGCGTGGAGATCCACCCCCTCGACCAGTCTCTCGTCAACCGCCCCCTGCAGCGGGTCGTGGAGTTCCGTCATCTCAACATCCGCCACTGGGACCGCATCATCGAGGCCTGGGCCGCCGGGAACGACCGGGCCCTGGACGACGCCTGGATCGAAAAGATCGTCGACCTCGGCTCCCAGTGGGGCCAGTACGAGTACGTCACCAACGTCGGCTTCGCCGCCTGACCAGGGCAGAACCCTGCCGCGCCGTCCGCGCGGCGTGCATGCGTACTCAGGCGGTGCGGGCCGGAGGCAGGACGTGTTCGAAGAACTCTTCGTAGGCGCCTTCGCCGAGTTTCCCGTCGAGAGCGAGGGCGGTGCGCAGAGAGCGGGCGGTGACCTCGCGGTCGACGTCGAAGCGTCGTTCGGCCTCTCCTGCGGGAGGCCCAGTGTTCTGCCGCCAACGCAAAAGCCGCCGCGGGCCCCCGGATCCCGCCGCCATTGCGGCACCGGCGATGCTCAGGCGGACCGGGCAGCGAGGTAGCGGTGGATCCCGTCGCGGATGAAGGGCGGGATCGTCAGGATGCTGAGGCGTTCGGGGGCGAAGAACTGGAGCCTGACGCCCTCGCTCAGGGGCAGCGCGTTCTCGTTGCCGTCCCAGGTGCCGGCGAAGAAGGTGATGAGCTGCCCGGAACCGTGTTCGTCGCGGCTCTCGAAGAGTTCGGTGAGGCCGTCGGCCTCAAGGCCGGCTTCTTCGCCGAGTTCACGGACGATCGCGCGGGCGGGGGCTTCGCCGGGGTCACAGCCGCCTCCCAGCAGGCTCCAGTGATCAGGCCAGGCGATGACGCCCGGCAGGTTGTCCCGCAGATGGAGGAGGAGTTCGCCGCGGCGGTTGGTGATGATGGCGACTGCGCCGCGGGCGGTGGCCGGGACGTCGGCGGTGGTGTCCTGGTGCATCCGGACACCGTAGTAAGCCAGTCGGGGATCACGCGGCAGACGGCACTGTCTGCTGTGGCCACCCACAGCGGCCCTGCCCGCCTCACACCCGCAGGCTCGCCGCCCGTACGGCCCCAGGCCATGGCGGGGGCGCGCGGCGGCCGGTGCGCTGCTCCGGTACGGAGATCCGCACTGCGCCGGACCCCTGTCGTACGCGAGGATGAATGCCTTGCCCGCCGTGCCGCATGCCGAGGACCCCGCGCGATGACCTCCAGCCCCACCACCGCCGAGCACACCGCGCGTCTGGTCCTGCGCACGGACCAGCAGGAGGGCCTCGTCAGCACGGTCCGCCACCTGCGCCGCCCGCGCACCCGCGGGCACGCCGTCTCGGCCTGCGGCACCGGCAAGACCCTCTTCGCGCTGCGCGCCGCCGAGGAACTCGACGTCCAGCACCTGGCGGTGGCAGTGCCCAGCCTGGACCTGGTCGCGCAGTGGGCGGCCGCCGCCCGCGCCGACCTGCGCCGCGAGCCGATGATCACCGTCTCCTCGCTGCGCGCCGAGTCCCATCCGCTCCTCGCTGAGGCCCAGGTCGCCTCCACCAACGCCGGGGAGTACCTGGCCTACTGGCTGGGCCGCCACCCCAAGGCGACGGTGTTCTTCACCTACGACTCGCTGTCCAAGATCGAGGAGGCCCAGCACTCCGCGCTCTTCCCCGCGCCCGTCTTCGGCCTGCTGATCGTGGACGAGGCCCACGCCACGGCCGGCACCTGGGAGAAGAACTGGACCGCGCTGCACGACAACGAGCGCATCCCCGCCGAGCGCCGCCTCTACCTCACCGCCACCCCCTACGTGTGGGAGGCCCCCCGCCTGGCCGAGGCACCCACGAGCGGCCCGCAGCCCAAGCGCACCACCGCCACCGCACCGGCCTGGGACGACCCGGCCCTGCTGGCGACCATGGACCAGCCGAAGATCTTCGGCCCCCGCCTGCACACCTACTCCCACGCCGACGCCATCGACGACGAGGTCCTGGCCGACTACCAGCTCGTCGTCCCCACCGTCACCGACACCGAACTGCGCACCGCGCTCACCGACCCGGAGGCCGGGCCCACCGCGCGCCGCACCACCGCCCTGCACCTGGCCATCCTCAAAGCCATGCGCGAGCAGGACCTGCGCCACGTCTTCGTCTACTTCCAGCAGATCGCGGACGCCGCCGACTTCGCCCGCCAGTTCGCCCACACCCTGCGCACCCTGCCCGCCGACCTGCGCCCCGACTGGGCGGACGACCTGAGCGTGCAGTCGATCAACGGCACCCACAGTCCCCGCCGGCGCGCCGACATCATCGCCCGCTTCACCGACGCCGAGCGGGGCGTGCTAAGCAACGCCAAGGTCCTCGGCGAAGGCGTCGACCTGCCGGCCGTCGACGGCGTCGTCTTCGCCGACCGCACCGCGAGCGTGCGCCGCATCGTCCAGGCCCTGGGCCGCGCCCTGCGCAAACCCCCCACCTTGAAGACGAAGACGGCCAGCCTCGTCATCCCCGCCTACATCCCGCCCGGCGCCGACCCCACCGACCTGCTCGGCACCCCCTACGAGGCGCTCTGGCTGGTCACCGCCGCCCTGCGCCACCACGACCAGACCATCGCCGCCCGCGCCCCGCGGGCCAAGAGCCAGCATCCCGCCCGCGACACCCACACCTTCATCACCAGCCGCTTCCGCTTCGACCACACCCTCGACCCTTCGGCGATCGCCCGCGCCCTGGACCTGCTCGTGTGGCCCTCCAGCGGCGCCGTCCTGTCCGCCCCCCGCCGCGCGGGACTTGCCGCAGCCATCCGCTACCACGCCGAGCACGGCCACCTGCGCGTACCGGCCGACTACGAGGACGCCTACGGCTACCGTCTCGGCACCTTCATCAAAGGTCAGCGCACCGCCTACCAGGCCGGGGCCCTTGAACCGGCGTGGATCGCTGAACTAGAGGCGCTCGGCATGATCTGGGACGAGCACGAGGCCGCCTGGCAGGGCCACATGGCCACCGTCGAGGCCTTCCACGCCGAGCACGGCCACCTCGCCATCCCCGCCCAGGCCCCCGGCGGCCAGTTCCTCGTCGACCAGCGCGCCCTGGACCGCAAAGGCCGCCTCACCGCCGACCGCGACGCACAACTCACCGCCCTCGACCCGGAGTGGAAACTCCCCTACGGCCCCGACTGGCACCGCAAATACCACCTGCTGCACCGCCACCTCGAAGCCGGCAACCACCCCAGCACCCTCACCCGCGACACGGTCATCCACGGGGTGAAGGCAGGCAGCTGGCTGCACCGCCAGGTCACCACCTGGCCCGACCTCGATCCCGGACAGCGCGACCTGCTTGCCCGCATCGGCCTCACCCCCGACCGCGTCACCCTGGACAGGGAGGGCACCGCAGGCTCACCACGGCGGCGCACGTTCGCGCAGACCGCCGAGATCCTCGGGCTCTTCGTACAGCGCTGGGGACGCACGCCCGGCGCCCGCGAGTGGATCGAGGTCGACGGCGAACGCGTCATGATCGGGCCCTGGCTCGCCAAAACCCGCACCAAGAGGAACGCAGGCCAACTCCCGAAGAAGCAGGCGGAGTTGATGTCCCAGATCCTGCAGGAGGACTGGACAGCGCCGCAGACCGACTGGACCGCCCCGTCCCGCCCGGGCGGCGACGCGACGGATGCCCCCGCCCCGGCCGCGGACTGACTCGGGGCGCGAAAAACCGCGGAGGAACAGTGTCGCGGGGCTACCGCAGGCCCTGGCCCTGGCCCGGCGTGGGCGGGGGAGGGGCCGGCGGCGGTGGTGGCGGATTCGGTGCGTCGGGCGGCCGCGCGGACCGCATGCGCTGCGCCTGGCCGTCCAGGAGCCGCTCGGCCACGGCGCGGATCTCCTCGGCCCGGTCGGCGTACGCCGCTTCCGCGGACTGCTGCGGGGCATCAGGCACGAGCAGGCTCCCGGGTGTCACGGGCGGCTGTGCAGGAGGGCGTCGACGCCGACTGGCGTGCTGGATGTAGTCGGCCAGCGCAGTGCTGAGCTGCCGCGCGACGATCCCCAGGCCGGCTGCTGACAGTGCCCGGCGGCGGCAGCATCGGCTGGATAAAGGGCGCACCGCCGGGCGTGTCCAGTCTCTCTCACCACCGACTCGGCTCATCCATCGCCGCTGCTGAAGCCCGGCCGACGCCCCCTACGGCGTGAGCCGCACATGTGGTGTGGAGCGAGAAAAGGATCGTCCGGACGGGAGCGAGGGCGAGGACACGTCTGGCGTGCGGACAGCATGCCGATACGGAGCGGAAGGAGCTGCGCAAAAGCGATCTGTAGGAGAGTCTCCGCCCAGTGCGGCAGGCACGCCGATGGCCGAAGGCACGTGGCCGCGGCCCCGGCCGGGGAGGAACGCGCGGGTCCGCGGGGCCGGATTCGTCGGCCTCGCCGGATACTTCGCGGCGCGGGCTGGGACTAGCCTGGCCGGGGCGGGAGCCGGGGGTGGCACGCAACATGGTGAGCAGGTGGCGGCAGCGCATCGCCGCCGGGCACCACTGCCACGCCCCCGGTTCCGTCATGGGCAAGCGTCGACTCCGGTTTGGAAGGCGGATTTGCTGGAGGTGGCCGGCAACAAGGAGACCAACGTCCGCCTGGCGCCCTGTGCCTTGGAGGCTCTGAGCCGGATCACGGTCCGGCGGGGCACCTCCCGTGACGAGACGGTCCGGCAGGTGCTGGCCGAGCATGTCGCCTTGCAGGAACAGGAGCACCCCGAGGACCGGCTCACTCACATCTCCACCGTGCTGCGTTACCCGCGCCCGCCGCGCTGGCGGGGCGATCCGCGCACGGACGTGCCCCTGAGGGTTCGGGCCCCCGCCGGCCTGCTGGAGCGGGCCCGCGCTGTCTCCCTTCGGCTGCCGGGACAGCATCCGCGCGCCTACCGCGACTACCAGGGCCGCATGCTCACCGACGCGGTGACGACGGCCATCGCGCGGGACGAGCCCTTCGACGACGATTTCCTCTCCGGCCTGCTGCCCCTGCTGCGCCACGGCGCCGCCCTGGGCCTGTGGCGGCTGGCGGCGGCGGCCACCAGCACTCGCCCGGAGAAGGCATGCCTGCTGGAAGCGAGGGTCGTGCGCGCCGCGCACCGGCGGACCGACGTGCCACACGATTTTGACGAGCAGTACATCCTGCGCGTCGCGGAAGTCCTGGAGCGGGAGGAGTCATGGCACGCGTTGACGCGTTTTGAGTCGGCGACCGGCTTGGCCCGCCGCTTCCTGACCGGTCCGGGGGCCAAGGAGCGGGAGCAGGCCCTGTGGGAGCAGGACAAGCCGTGGGAGAAGCTGTACGAGGGTCTCCTGCTGGCTGACGACAGGGAAGAACGGCGCTGGCGCAGGCGGCAGGGGAGTACGAGTTACGACTGGACAGGCCGGGGCGGCACGGCGGTCTGGCGGGCCCGGCGCCGGGTGGACCTCGAGTACTTCGAGGACTGGCTCGTCGAGCGCACGCGCACCGATCCGGCTGCCGGCGTGATGGAGGAACCCGCCTCGCCCGGCTGGCTGTTGCGCATCCCGCCCGCCTGGCTGGCTCACGCCCCTGCCCCGGCCGCCTCCGGGCCGTACACGGCCTGGGCCGAGCAGCGCCGGCTCCTCGCCTTCCCCTGCCGCAACCGGCAGGCCTTCTGGCCGCTCCTGCAGTGCGAGGACGCACCCGGGCACCGGCCCGTGCCGGGCTTCGAACCTGTTGCCGCCGCGGCCGACGGCCTGCGCCCCGGGCAGGTCCTCGGCTTCATCGAAGCCGTCCTCATCGACTGGAACCACGAACCCGCCGAAGAGCCCCTTCTGCGTATCGCGCTGGATGTGCCCGCCGACCAGGCGTGTCGCTTCGGCTTCATCACCGCCGAGGAACAGCACCGGCTCATGGCCCGGGCCCGGGCCGCGACCCTCAAGATCATGGACGACTTCATCACCTGGTCCGCGGACGACGGGGCCGGCGAGAGCTACCTCGACAAGCTGCGGGAGGCCCGCGGTGATACCCGCGCGTTCCACCGCCTCGCCCGGAGCTCCCCGTCGCTCAAGGGACGGAAGTTCGTTGTCCCTCACGCCTCTTGGACGTGGCCCGGCGGGTCGGTGGCCGCCGAACTCGTCGCGGGCGCCCGGCCCGAGCTGCTCGAGTGGCTGGCCGGCGCGGCCCACCGCAGCAGCTCCCTGCTCCTGGAGCAGGCGATGCAGGCGGCCTGGCAGCGCGCCTTCGACCGGCACGGATTCCGCATGTGACACCCACCGATACACATACCGCTCCTCTCACCTGTGAAGCGGACACAGAATCCGGGCAACGGAATTCGCACCCCGCCGGGGTGCCCGTCTGAAATGGGGGAGTCCTCGTCATGAATGCACGACCGCTGATCTCGCTGCTGGCCGCCGGCGTCACCGGCCTGGTGGTGGCGCTGGCCGGTGCCCCGTGGTGGCTGGCCGCCACCGCGTTCGGCTGCCTCGCGCTCGGCCTGGGGGTCGTGGCCCTGCAGTCGGTCTTCCCCCAGGAGTCCGCTCACCGGCTCGCCTGGTGGCGTGACCGCCGCCGCCACCGGTAGCGCCCCGGCTGCTCAACTCCCTTTCGGCGGTGGGGCGGTGAGGCCGCAGCCGGTCACGGGTGCGGCACCCACCCCATGGCACGAGCACGGCCGCCGTGGCGGCGGGGGAGGGCGGGCGGTTTCGGCTACGATGCCGACCGGCAGGACGCGCACCGCCGACCGCCGCCGCTGCACCCCGCCCGCGCCGGGACAGCCCAGACGGCCAAGGTCCCCACCCGGGCCCGCGACCATTCCGCCCGTACGACTGCGGGCAGGCGCGGGGTGCCCGGAGAGAAGACGTCATGCCACGCCGTCAGTCCCGCGCCGGCCAGCGCGCCCGCGCCGCGCAGAACGCCACGGGCACGAAGGGCAAGTACACCGAGCTGCTGCGCGCCGAGCTCGGCCCGCGCGGCGCCCGCCCGGAACCCGCCCGCGCCGAGGCTGCCCGTCGGCTCGCCGCCCTGCTGCGCGCCGGCCTCGGCGCCGAGGGGGAGACGGCCGCCCGCCTGGTCGACGAGGCGGTGGCCTGGGCGCTGAAGGACCGCGAACTGAAGCACGCCCTGCTGCGCACGCCCGACCGTGCCGCTCGCGCACGCCTTCAGCCCGCCGTGGACGAGCACGCCGCCGGCGAGGTCACGGTGCACGACGCGCCCCTTGTCCAGGTCGTCTACGGGGTGCTGGAGCTGGCCGCGGAGGAAGAGGAATCGGTGAGCGCGGAGCTGCTGCGCGCGGCCGCGGACGTCCTGGACCGGCTCGTCGGCGCCAGCCACATCTGCAACCCCGCGATCTACGGGGTGCGGGCCGGCGGGTGGCTCACCGAACCGAGGATGTGGGAGCGGATCTACACCACGACCGCCCCGGTCGCGGTCGTCGCGGCGGCGGCCCTGCGCACGATGCGGGAGGCCTCCCGCATCCCCGACGAGGACGAAGCCACCGACGCCGACTGCATGTTCACCCTCCAGGAGGTCGTCCGCTTCGCGAACACCGCCGCCGACCTCGCCGCCCGCCCGGCCGCCTGACCAACACGGACGGACCTGCTGCCCCGCGCCCCCGCCGGCACGGGGCAGCACCTGCCTTCGCTCCCCGGCCCACCGCTGGCTCCGGACCGGCCGTGCCGCGCCGGAGAGTCGAGGGGCGCTTCGCGGGCCCCGGCGAACGGCCTCCCCGGCGGCGGCCATGTCGTGCGCTCCCGGGCTCTCTAGGGGCAGTGGAAGACGTCAGGCAGGTAGGGCATGGGGGCTTCCGTACGTGCCTCACGAGTATTCGAGGGTGTTCAGGCAAGTCGGCTCCAAGAAGCTGCTCGGTCCTCCCCGGCTTCGTTCCGGCCGGAACGAAGCCGGAAGCCGACCTACATAGGCCCGGTCGCCGACGCCCAACGGCTCTCCAGGTCAGTAACCACCGGCTTGTTGCCCTCAGCCCACTGATCGGCACTGGGTGCCTGGGGCCCGGTCGTGGGCGTCTTGGGCTTGGGATGGTCGACGCACCAGCGCAGGACCTCCAGCATCAACCAGACCGCCCGGTCTGCCGACTCCGTCGAGTAGGCGACGTACTCCGGGCCGGTGTGCGTGTCCAGGGACGGCTGGGGAACCGTCTCCTGGGGCTTTTCCCCGTGGTGGACCGCACCGTCCCGAAGATCGAACAGCCAATTGAACCCGTCGACCCAGGGGGTGTTGCGAGGGCCGGTAGCGAACACCAGCTTCAGGCCCTCACGGATCGCCGAGCGCCGCGGGGTGCGCTTGTCCTTCCACTCGGCCCGGCGCGACTCCGGTACCACCGAGCCGTAGAGGGCATCCAGGGTGTGCGCTGAGGCGGCCACGGCGACCAGCGCAGCGTCGAACTCCTCATTGAGCGCGGATGACTTCGCCGCGAAGTCGGTTGCTGCAACAGCCCGCTCACGAGCCACACGGGCGGCTAGCGCTCGGTCGATCGCAATACCGGCCCAGCGCGGCCATAGACGGGCCGCGACCTCAATCCTTGTGGGGCCCGGAACCCGAATGGAAACAATCGCTGGGCCAGGATGTGCTTCCGCGCTGACTCGCTTGCTCCCGCACTGCGGGCACTGACGCTCCTCCGGCGCCGGCTGCTCAATCGCATGGTCTGGGTACCGGTGCCCGCACTCGGCGCAGAAATGACCCATGGGGGAGACAGTAGAAGAGGAGGCTCTGGGAGAAAGCCCGACATGACACAAGGCGCCACCCTTCTCATGGACTGGACCCGCGCATGCATGGCCGCGCACGGCTGGCAATGGCAGGAACCCCCGGACCAGCCCCTGGCCTGAAACAGCCCGCCCCGGTGCTGCTGCGAGCTGCGTGCCGGGTCAGGCCCGGTGATCATGCGGGGCGGGCCGGACGCGGAGCCACGCCTCGCGCCAGGGGCCAAGGGCGTGTTCAGGGATGCCGCAGCCGGTGAGGAAGGCCTCGTACTGGCGCTGGTCGGTGGGCAGGCGTTCGCGGTTGACGATGCGGGAGGCGTTGGTGACGGGGAGGACGAACGCCGTGCCGCCGGCTGTTCCGGCGCGGTCCTGGAGGGTGCGCAGGGGCGGAGCACCGGCCTTTTCGTAGGCGGCGGCGAGCGCGGTCCGGAGGTCGGCCTCGTTGCGCACGCCGGCGGGCGCGGGGGCATGGAGGGTGCGCAGCCGGCCGCGTTCCGCGATCCGGGCCTTGCGCCACCACTCTTTCGCGTCGGTGACGGCCCGGGGGTCGTCGGTGATCCCTTCGACGAAGGCGATCACGTTCTCCTCGCGCGGCACAGGTCCGCTGGGGCGGGCGGTGCGCTGGAGGGTGGACACCGACAGACGCGTGCGCCGGGAAAGTTCGGCCCAGGTCGGGCCGTGGATCATGTGCAGCTGGGTGAGGAAGACGCCGAGCCTGATCCGTGCCCGGGTAGGCGGCCTGCCGGCCCGTACCGTCACGGCCGGGGCTCCTGCGCCGCGCGGACGGCGGCCGCTGCGAGCGCGCCGGCGAGAGGGCCGGCCGCGTGCCTGCCGGTGAGGCGGACGCACGTGACGACGGACGCGGTGCCGACTGCGCCACAGCTGCTGACGAGTGCGATGACGTCGCCGACGGACATGCCGCTCATGGCGAGCACGCCGCCGATGACGGGAAACGCGAGGACACCGGCGACCTGCGCCGCCGTGCGGGGGCGGCCGGGAGCGCCGGGGACAGGCTCGGGCGCGGACAGGGGAACGACGTGAGGCACGCGGGCACTCCTGGAGCGTGAGAGGGCCGCCCGCACAGGGGGCGGGCCGCCGGAGAAACGGACGGGTCGCAATAGGGCGGCATCCGCAGGCAGTTGGCGCTGCCTGAGCGCGGGGCCGGTGCGCCGAGCATGCCACGGGCGTGCACCGCACCGCCTCCCCCGATTGTCCAGAATGTCCGCCAACTGGTCAGGGCTGATCCAGCGGCGGACATCACGCAGTGACACCGGGATCGCGGCCAGGAGGCGCTGATACGGATCTGCCTCCTCACGACCAGCCACCTCGCCACTACTTCAGCTACTGTCCGCCACGGGGTTGGTCATCGGTGTTCCGGACCTGCTTGCCCCGGGGCGAGCACCGGGCTCATGATGCGTGGCATCCGCTGACCGGCCCCTCCGGGCCGGTGGCGCTCCTGAGGCCGTACGGGTCGCAATTCCGCCGCATCAGGACACCCCGCAGGCCGTGTTGGCGCACGCCCTGCCCGCCCGGGGCCCGGCACACACCGTGCGCCGGGCCCCAGGCCGTGATCCACCGCGTACACCGGCCGCTGGCCGGGACATTGACCCATGAAGGTCACGCCATGGATGCGGGTGTTGCGGGTCCAGTGGGCGCGGCGCCAGTCGCGGTCCCGGGCGGGCGCCTGACCAGATGCCTCGGAAAATGAGTGCCTGCGGTGTCATAGGCGGCGGATACGGTGCGGTCATGGCTGCACATTCCCAGGGACCAAGCGGGCTTGTTCCTGTCCACGTTGCTGTTCACAATCCCGCGGAGATGGCGGAGCCCGATCCGCAGGCGGCCGACCACGCCCACCAACTCTTCGCGGCCTCGGCCAAGTACGCGGACATCTCCTGGAGCGAGGAAGGAGCCGAGCCACGCTGGCTCGGCATGGACACCAGCACGTGTGCCGCGGCCATCAACCCGAGCCACTTCGCCAGCCGGGGCGCGGATGAGTTCGAACGGTTCCTGTCCGGGGCGGCCTCGCGCGGCGAACCGGCGCTGATCATCGCCACGATGGGCAACGTCAACGATGCCGGCCTCCGCAACGTCTTCAGCCGCTACAACGCCCGTGTGGACTTCCCTCACTTCACCGGCTCGATCGCCGGGAAGCGCCTGCCCGCAGGAGCGGAGGTCTCTCTGGCTCCCGATCTGGACGCGGCCGACCGTGACCTGGGCCTGCGACTGCGCAACCGCCCCGCCGACGCTCCGTGGTGGGCCATGGCTCTGCAGCCGATCCATTCCGAGGGCCCTCAAGGGACAACGGTCCACAAGCCCGAAGGAGAGCTGGCGCCGATTCTGGTGGACACCCTGGGCGAGCCGGTCGTGGCCCGCTGGACACCCAGTGACGGCCAGCAGATCTGGTACCTGATCCCCGACGCGGTCGACTGGGACACCGTGGTCGGCTGGATCGTCCAGCAGGCCCTGCCTGCTCACAACCCGGCCGCGTTGCGCCGCGCCCGCTCCCCGCACAGCATGAATGCCGACCTGGAGACCCCCGCAGAGAAGCAAGCCCGCGTCGCCCTCGAGGAACTGGAGCGCCGCTACACCGACGACAAGGCCCGCCTCCAGGCCGACCTCGAACAGGCGCGGCAGGAAGCCGACCCCGTACGGTCCGGACTCCTGTACGGAACGGGCAGCGAGCTGGAAGGCGCCGTCGCTGCCGTGCTGCGCGCCGCCGGATTCACCGTCACCGAGCTGGACGTGGAACTGGGCGCCCCGAAATCGGCGGACCTGCTCGCCGTACTGGAGCAGGAGACGTGTCTGGTCGAGGTGAAATCCGCATCCGGCGCTGCATCGGAGAAGCTGGTCACCTCCCTCCAACGGCACCTTGAGAAGTGGCCGCAGCTACGGCCTCACCAGCCGGTGACCTGCTCCGCCATGATCATCAACCATCAGCACCGCCTCGACCCAGCCCAGCGCCCCACCGAGGTGTACCCGCGCAACCAGCACAAGGAGTTCGTCGACGCCCTCACCTTCCCGGTACTCGCCACCGGCCAGCTCTTCGACTGGTGGCGCGCTCAGGACTGGTCTGCCGTGCGGACCGCCGTGCTCGGCCGCCCTCATCCCGGCCGGACGAGCAAGCCAACCACGGCACAGAACACGACGAGCACTGCCCAAAAGCGCAGGTTCTGGCGCCGCTCAGGTGGTTCCGGCTCGGCGTAGCGGAGCATCCGCCGACACCCCGGTGCGGTCCGGCCACGCCCGTGGCTCGACCGGTCGAGGTGGAACGGCGTCGGCTGCGCATCCGTTCGACGACGGGACGGGTACCAGGGCTACCGACGAAATGCGGCTCGTCCGGTGACGGAATGCCACCCGGTGTCCTTCGGGAGCCGGCCGACGCCGTGGACGCGCCACGGCGTCGGCTTCGGCCAGACCGAGAACCTTCCACCGAGCCGGATCCCTGGCCACGACCAAGCATCCGGCAGCCGCCTGCACTGCACGCCGGAACGGGGTGAAACCACCCGGGCCGGTGGCGCTTGTGTGCGGGGGTTCACCCGGGAAACACACCACCGCGTGGGACATCCGAGTGCGGCGGGCCACGTTTCCGCAGGTCAGCAAATTTCGTCGGTGGTACTACCAGCCGCGGCATCCGGCCGTGGTGGCGATCAGCAGCGTGCCGCGGTCGTACGCCGGACGGGCGGGTGCCGACGGCCGACGTATGGGGGAGGAGCGGCAGGTCAGGCGGGTGGCTATGGCGGATCCGCGAGAACCGGGCCGGGGTGGTGGGCGGCCGGGCTACGGTGCTGCGGTGAGCGACGAGGTGGGGGTCCCGGCAGACGCGAGCGCGCTGCCGGAGGCCGACGACGTTCTGACGGCGGCTCTTCAGGCGCAGGGCGATGCGGGCGTGCGAGCGTTGGGGCTGCTGCGGGATGCGCACCGGGTGCTGACCGGGGCGGGGTTCACACGGCCGCAGGAGGTGGCTGCGGCGTGTGTGCGGTCCGCGGCGGACGCGCTGCTGGGGCTGCCTGGCGCCCCGCAGGCCGTGGGTCTGCAGTCCGCGGCGGAGGACCTGTTGGCCGCGGTGGACGCCTTCCGGCCGCTGGCCTCCGGGAGGGACACGCCCGGCTCCGCCGACACCGACTCCGGTGCTCCGCCGGGCCCGGCATGGGAGCGGGTGTCGGCGGCGGCCGACGTACTGCGCGGCGAGCTGGAACGCCCGGGTGGTTACCACCGGGGTCGGGCCCGCGGCATCCTCGAACGGCTGACGGGCGTCACGCTCGGCGCAGCGCAGGAGACGGCACTGGACGTGTGGGGCACCGTCTACGGGTTGGCCTCGGGCATCCTGCACGGCCGCGCCGCAGGCCCCGGCGACGCCGTCACTCTCTACACCGAACTCCTCGGGGCGGCGCGCGAGTTGCTGGTGCCGCTCCCGGACCGCGCGGCCCGCGTCCTGGAACTCGCCGCGCTCCAGGACCCAGGCGCGGCCGAGGCCGCCAAGCTCGCCCGATGGGCGGACCCCCGGGCCAGCGACTACTTCTTCCGCTCCGGCCCGGCACCGGCATGGCTGGGTGTCTTGCAGGAGCACGTACCGCACCTGCTGATGCCGGACGGGGCGGCCGGCGGACGGTGGCCGGCCGCCCCCTTCCTCGAGCACGTCGCCGACGCCGACCCGGACGCTGCCCGGGCGTGGCTGGCCGCACCGGCCGACGATGACCCTGCCATCAGCCGTGCGGAGCAGGTCGCCGCGGCCGGCCGGCCGGCTCTCAACTCGCTGCTGGGCCTGGCCGTCCGCCACCCCGGCGTCGTCGACGCCGGCCAGCTGCGCGCGGTCCTGGCCGCTCCCGGGGTGCGGGACGGCGGGGGCCCGGCGGTGGGAGCGACGCTGCGCCTAGCCGCGAGGTGGGCGCGCACTGTCCCGCGCACCGACCGGACGCGCGAGTGGATCCTTGTGGTGGAGGGGCTGCTCCAGGACGCGGTCGACGACGAGCACATCGGCCACTTGTCCCTGCGGGCGGTTGCCGAGCGCGCGGTGGCCGCCGAGGCCCGGGCCAAAAAAGCCCTGGCCGCCGAGGGCGCCGCTGCGGCACAAGCGGCCATCGCGGCCGCGATGGCCGACGAGGACGAGTTGCAGGAGCTGCTCGCCGAGGAGACGGCCGCGCGGCTGCCCGGTCACGAGGTCGCGGTGCTGCTGCGCGAACTCGCCTGCACCGCCTACCCGTCCGACCGCACCGGCGCCGCGCACCCGAGCATCGCGATGATCCGGGCCGTGCTGGCCGGTCTGCTCGCCCGCGACGTCACCCTGCTGCCCGCCGCCTCCCGCCCGCTCGTCTACGGCGCCGACCTCGACCAGGTGCACGCCGGGGATCCGGCCGCGTACGGCGGGCCGAGGCTGGCGCGCACCGTCCTCGACCTCGCTGCGGCGGACGCCGACACCGGCGTGCACCTGGCCGAGCGCACCCGCCGACTGGCCCGGCTTGCCGCGGCCGACGGCCGCCTGCACGACCGGCTGCTCGCCGCTCACCTGGCCGCCCGTCCGCCCGCCCGGTCTGCGGCGCCCGCCGCCGGGCTGGCCGCGCAGGAGTGGTGGGAGCACGCGTCGGCGCTCACCCCGCGCCTCGTGGCTGACGAGCCCGCGCCGGAGTCCGCCCGCCTCGTCGACCTCGTGCTCTCCACCTGCCCGCCCGAGCGCGCCGCACAGCTGGAGAATGACGTCCGTACGGCGCTCGGCACCCCGCCGCCCGCCGCCCTGCTGGCCGAGGTCCTGCCCGACGATGCCGAGCAGGCCGACGGGACTGTCGAGCCGCTCGCCTCGTGGCTGCGGGTGTGGGACTGGTTGCCCGTCCTGCCCGCACGACTGCTGACCGGCTGGGAACCGGTACTGGCCGCAGTACGCCGCCTGCAGCCCGCCGGCCCGTCCGACCCACGCACCGCGCGCGGGTCGGAGCCCTACAAGGCGACCACGGATCTCACCGCCGAGGACCTGATCCAAGAGGCAGCCGCGCACGGCCCGACGGCCGCCGCCGCCAAGCTGGCCGCAGCACCGGACGCAGGCGCCGACGGCTACGCGATGGTCCTGCACCACCTCGTCGCCGCCGACCCGGCCGCCTGGACCGCCGACGTGCCCACCACCCTGGCCGCACTCGAGCGGCCCGAGCTCGGCGCGTTCTACCTCGCCGCGACCGCCGTCCTCGCCGACCGCCCCGGCGACTTCCCCGACAACGCGCTGGCGGACGCCGTCACCGCGGCGCTCGACCTGCACCGCCGCCTCAACGAGAGGGCCCCCGCCACCGGCACCGGCGAAGCCGACAGCCGGTCCACCGCGGTGCACTTCGCCGACCAGGCCCTGTTCGATCTGCTCACCCTCGCGTGGCGCACTGACACCGCGCTCGCCGACGAGCAGGAGAAGGCCGCCCTGGCCCACCTGCACGCCCTGGCCGCCCCTCTGGCCGACCCCGCTGCCGTCCCGGCAGATACCCTCGCCGACGCTCCCGGCCCGGCCGAAGGGGAGGGACCAGCGCTGCTGGGGTCGGATCCGGGAGTACGGGCGCTGGGGTGCCTGCTCGAGTACGCCGTCCACCGGGCCCGCACACACGGGGAGATGCCCGCCGACATCCTTCAGACGGTGTCCGGTGTACTGGCCGCACGCGGGGACCACGACGCGGTGGCCACCGCGACCGGGGTACGCCTGCCCGCCCTTCACCGGTACGCCTCCGCCTTCGCCGCCACCCACCAGGCCGCGCTGTACGGACTCGCCCCCGAAAGCTCCTCGCCAGCCGCCTCCTGGCTGCGCTGGGGACCGCACGACCACCAGGTCCTTGCCGCCCTCGACCGTTCCGAACTCCTCGCCGCGCTGCGCCACCCGGCCACCGCGTCCGACGCCGCCGCCCACGTGGCAGCCGCGCTCCTGGCCGCCCCCGCCCTTCTGGGCGATCCGGCCGCCTTCTGGGCCGAGTTGGCCACCGGAACCGGAGGAGTGGAAGCAGTCGGCCTGCTGCTGGCCGCGATCGCCGCCCGCACCCCGCGCACCGACGGCCCCGTCCCGCCCGATGCCACCGCACGGCTGAACGCAGCGGCCGACCTGTGGCGCGCCGCGATCGCCGCCGGCCTGCCGCCCGGCGCCCTCACCGGCGCGGGCGACTTCGCGGACACCAGCCTCGACGAGGACCTGTGGCTGTCCCTGATGCGGGCCAGCGCCCAGCACACCCCGGCCCTGACCGACGCCGACCTCGTCGCCGAACGCACCGCCCGCCACCCGGACAGCGAAGAAGCGCTCCTCCTCGCCGAGCAGCTGGTCACCCACTCCGCCGGGGCCGGACACGACACGGCACTCCTGCAGCACGCCCGCGCCCTCTTGGACACCGCCGCAGCCCGACCCACAGACGAACACCCTGCCGCCCTCAGGGCGCTGAGAGAGGCCCTGGTCAACCGGGGCGACATCGACGCTGCCCGGCCCGCCCCGGGCAGCGGCTGATGCGCTTCCTGTACAAGCCCCGGAGAACCGACGCGAAGCCGGGACGACGAAGCCTCCGGACTCAAGGTGGTACCACCTGTTACCATCGGGGTTATGGCGAAGACACAGAAGGGCTGGCGCGTCGACGACGAGATTGCGGAGCTGGCCACCGCTCGGGCCAGGGACCGCGGCATGGCCGTCGGCGACTACATTGCGGCGCTCGTGCGCGAGGACGTCGGCGGGCTACGGCAGCGAGGCCTGGACGCGGCGCAGCGTTTCCTCGACGAGCACCAGGCCGTCTTCGACGAAGCCGAAGACGCTGACCGCCACATGCCGGGAGCGCACGCCGCGTAATGGACTTGCACATCGACGTCCCGTGGATCTTGCAGGTCGCGGAGATCGCGGGCGCAGCGGATCCCGCTCCGGATGACTACGGGGTGCCGGTGGCGGCGGTCGCCTGCCACCGGGCCGAACTCCTCGAAACGCCCGTCTACAACGGCCCCTACGCCCGCGCTGGCGCCCTGGTGCACATCCTCGGCCGCTGCCGTTGGCTGGAGCGATCCAACCTCGCTGTGGCCGCGGCGACGGGCGTCATGTATCTGGAAGCCTCCGGCATCCCGCTCAAGCCCACCCGCGAAGACGCCCTGGCACTGCGCGACCTGCTGCGCGATCCGACGTGCACCGCGAGGAAGATCGCAGACCTTCTCCGTACCTGGCCGCAGGCCAGCTGAGGAACGTTCCAGGCCCGGGGCGCGGGGGCCCTGTGCCGGATGTCCCCAGCCGCCGGCCGGGGCTCATCATGTCCTCTTCTCCGTGCCCGGATTCGCTCGGCGTGCTGCCGGGCGGGGGCTGAGCAAGGACAGAGCACGGCGCGAACCGTCCCGCACAATCCCACCGAGCCGAGCACGGCCACCTGCGCGTGCCATCCGACTACGAGGACGCCTACGGCTACCGGCTGGGCGCCTTCATCACCGGCCAGCGCACCGCCTACCAAGCCGGTGCCCTGGAAGAGAGTTGGATCACCGAACTCGAGGCGCTCGGCATGATCTGGGACGAGCATGAAGCCGCCTGGCAAGGCCACATGGCCACCGTCGAGGCCTACCACGCCGAGCAGGGCCACCTCGCCATCCCCGCGCAAGAACCCGGCGGCCAGTTCCTCGTCGACCAGCGGGCACTGGCCCGCAAAGGCCGCCTTGCCCCCGAACGTGAAGCCCGGCTCACCGCCCTCGACAGGGACTGGAAACTCCCGCACGGCCCCGACTGGCACCGCAAGTACCACGTGCTGCGACGCCACATCGAAGCCGGCAACCACCCCAGCACGCTGGCCCGCGACACAGTGATCCACGGAGTGAAGGCGGGCAGTTGGCTGCACCGCCAGTTCACCGCCTGGGACCAACTCGACCCTGGCCAGCGGGATCTACTCACCCGCCTCGACCTCACCCCCAACCGCATCCCGATGGACCGTCAGGACGGAACGGGCGCGGCCGCCACCCCGCGGAGGCGTACCTTCGCGCAGACTGCACACATCCTCGGCCTGTTCCTCGAAAGATGGGGACGCACTCCCGGCGCCCGCGAGTGGATCGAAGTCGACGGCGAGCGCGTGATGATCGGGCCTTGGCTGGCCAAGGCCCGCACCAAACTCAACGCCGGACAACTACCCGGCAAACACGCCCAGTTGTTGTCCGAGACCCTCGACGGGCACGGGATCATCCCGGCCGACCAGCCCTGAGCACAACCAGAATGGAAGGCCGTTGCCGCTCACCCAACAACGGGGAAGACCCCTAATTCGAACCTTCCATAGTTTCTTCTCTAAGGAAGCAGGCCAACCCTGTAAGCTGAGCACGAACATCGGCAGTCACGCAGAGCGGCTCCCTAACCTGACACCCTCTCAACAAGTTGCAGCTCTTCGGTACCTGACGAATAGTTAAGAGGCGGAAAACCCAGCTCGGTTCCCACCCCCGCTCACCCCGTCTTGTCGGCTGGCCTGAGCCGGTCGCGGAGCGATCCGGCTCTTCAACTCACCTATGCACGAAACCACTTGTACTCAGCAAGCTCAGAGGAGTCGGAGCGGAGGCCCGATCGCGGAGCGAGTGGGACACCGCACCGACGACCCAACAAGTGATCCGCGGAG
>NZ_VWMY01000096.1 GCF_008905045.1 Streptomyces albicerus | reverse complement strand
AAGCCGTTCATCTGGACCAAGACAGCCGAAGAGATCCTCGACTCCCTCGCCCGCTTCTACCGACGGATCTCTGGCGCAGGACACTAGGCCTGAGTCATCAGAAGGACGAAGATCACGGCTGCGACGACCGTGCACGCCGAGTTGCGTGCCCGGACACCGAAGCCGAGCAGTGCGAGGCCGAAGAGCCCCACCGCTCCGTACCGCCACTGGACCAACTGTTCGAAGCCGACGACCCAGACGACCCCCAGCAGTTGGACGAAGTTCATGGGACCCCACCCCTATTCGTCTGTGAAGGATCGATCAACCTTCGGTCCAATTGGACTGGTTGACTTGAATTGGTTGTGCCCGGCGGATCGTCTCCTCTAACCGAAACTGCCTGGCCGACTGGGTGATTGGCTGGAATTGGTTTGCCAATGGACTGGTGGCGGTAGGGTCGGCATGTGGCAACCGAGCATTCCGCCGCTGGTGGCGGCAGGCCGTACGACACCGTGCTGGACGCCCTGCACCGCCGGCTGACCGACGGAAAGGGCCAGTACGGTATCGGTGGCTGGTTGCCGTCTCAGCGTGCACTCGCCGAGGAGTTCGGCGTCTCCCGCGACACCGTGCAGCGCGTAATTGGGCAACTGACCGACGAGGGCTGGATCGAGCCACGTCAGGGCAGCGGCACACGAGTGGTGCGCTCACAGACCATCCATTCCAGCGTGCAGCCGGGCGCCACCGGCGGTCCCATGACGCTGGGTGATCTGATAGGAGAGGCGTTCAAGGCGCCCGAGGTGGCCCTGGATGTGTTCACGCTGACGTCGGAATCCCTGGACACCCATGTGGGTGCGCAGGAGGAGCGCATCCGCGCGGGCGTGATCGACTCCCCGCGGAGCATCACCATCCGGATGCTGCTGCCCTCGGACGACCTGCGCCTGCCCTATCCGATCGTGCAGGGCGATCCGGCCGATCCCCGTCCCCAGCAGCGGCTGGCAAGGATCAGGAGCCGTCACACGGATTCCATCAGGGAACGGCTTCAGGGGCTGAACGAAGACCTGCCGGACCTGACGGTGACGCTGGACATCCGGCAGGTGGCGATGGCCCCCTACTCCAAGGTGTATCTGTTCAACAAAACGCAGCTGCTCCATGGGCCGTACGAGCCGGAGGTGCGTCCGATGACCCTGGATGACGGCGACGTGGTCACGGCCATCGACGTCCGAGGCGTTCGCTCCACCTTGACGCACTACGTGCGGGACGAGGACCCGAGGTCCCAGGGCTCGGCGAACGTGGAGAGTTGGCAGTCCTGGTTCGACGAGTGCTGGAAGCTGCTCACCGTGGAGTCCGGGTAACGCCAAAACACGGCATCGTTACAGATGTGATGAGGTGCGCTCAGAGGGACGCCTCGTGGTGTATCAAGAGTCGAGCGCCGCTAAGGTTTGCATCACTATTCTAGGGCGTGCATTCCTTAGCGAAGTCCCGCGCGATGGATCCGGGAGTAGTACGTGGCCATCAGGACCTGGTCGGACGTGTCGGCAGTCGCCGCTGCCGTTCGGGTGCGGTTCCCCCAGACCTCGTGGCGCCCGGTCTTCCGCGGCGGGCTCGGGGCACCCGGTCAGGCCCCGGGTGAGAGGCTCGAGCGCAAGTGTCCCGGTGGGAAGCCCGTCGATTCCCTGCTGATCGGCAAGCTCGCGGAGTTCCTCGCGGGGCTGACCCAGGTGCGCAAGGAGGCGCTGCCCTCGCTTCCCCCCGACTGGCCGCACAACGAGAGGGACAGCAAGGCGTTTCTGGGCAGCTTCGCGCGGCTGGCCACCGCACGTCTGCGCCAAGCCAATTGGACTGAACTAGGTGGGCTGTTCGGCGTACTCGGAGTGCCCGAGGACTCGTTGGTCCGGTTTGCGGAGCGCGTACCGAGCATGGCCCGCCGCCCCTACAGCCTGCTGCACGCCGACCTCCGTCGGAGCAAGGTGATCATCAGGGAGGGCGGGGAAGGGGAAGACCCCTCGGTGGTCTGCCTCGACTGGAGATCGGCGACATATGGAGATCCGCTCTACGACCTGGCCAGCCATCTCGTGCGGATGCGGTACCCCGAGCATCAGCAGCAGGAAGTGATCGATGCTTGGGTGAAGGCCGTGCAGAGCGTCAGACCCATGGCGGCTTACAGCCTCTCCAAAGACCTGCCGCACTACCTCGCGTTCGTACGGATCCAGTCCGTCTACACCGACGTGAGGCGAGCGGCGAGATCGCTCGGCGCGGAGCTCGACCGCACCAGGCTCGCCGAGGCCGTACCGGAGATCCGCGGCACCCTGGAGAGGGCCGCCGAACCGCTTCGGCTGGTCAAGGTGCCGGCCGACGGCGAGATCGAACGCGCTCTGTACCGATGGCAGGCGGCGCGGGTCGTACGTCTCGGGGAAGCACGGCCGGCCGAGGTGTTCCGCTGGACGCCGGACGGGCGCTTGCCGGAGTGCCCGGACTTCCGGCGTCCCGAAGTGGACTCGGCACTGGCTCAGGAGGGCGAGGCCTCCGCCAAACGGGTGTTCAGGGGCACCGCCCATCTCAACACCGTGGTCAAGGTGCCGGGCTTCGAGCCTCAGGTCGTTGTGCGGCGCATGGCCGGTGAGGTGCTTCGTCGCGAACGGGGTTTTCTCAGCGAGCACGCGGTCCTGAAGGTCATCGAGGAGTCGAAGGCCGGCGTCAGGGCGCCGAGGGCACTGGCCCTGGGATACGACAGCCAGGACTGCCACTTCACGATCCACACGTATGAAGGACCCACGGCCCCGGACCAGCCGCCCAACCACCCTGTGCAGGGGCTGACGCCGAACGAGGCCGACCAACTCGTGGAGCAGCTTGCCGAGTTGGCGTGCATCGATCACAGCCTGCTGGACCCGGCGGAGGGTCAGGCGGACTTCTACGGCTGGCTCAGCAACGAACTCGTACGGCTGGTGAACGACCTCCCCGAGGCATCCCGGCGTGAGGCGTGCAAGCGGGGGCTCCCGGGCGGGAAACGGCTCAGCGAGATCCTCGGCCGGCACAGGGTGACCCCACGCGATCCCGTGCTGCTCCACGGTGACCTCAACCCGTGGAACCTGGTGCGCGACGGGCGGCGCGGCGGGCTGACCATCATCGACTGGGAGATGGCGATGATCGGGGATCCCCTCTACGACCTCGTACGCCATCTCCACCTGACGCCCACACTGCCCGAGATCCGGCAACGCATGTTCCGGGGGTGGAGCGAAACGCTTCCGGAGCGCTGTACCAAGGGGTGGGAGCAGGACTGGCAGGTCTACCGGTGGATCGAGCAGGTCCGGTCCGCGTACATCGACCTCGACCGGCTGGTGACCGGCGATGCGCTGGACACCCCGAACGTCCAGCGGGCGGTGGACGCGTACGCGATGACGCTGGCCGCGGCCACCGCATCACTCGGCCTTTCGAGGCCGAGGCCCCGCCCGACGCCCTGAGGTCCGGAGGCCTCGCCCTGCGGAGGCAGCCGCGACCGGCTCCCCCGACCCTCGCCCTCACATCTTCAGCACCACCTTCCCCACCAACCCCCGCCCCTCAACAGCCGCATGCGCCTCCCCCGCCCCCTCCAGCGAGAACACCTCCCCGATCACCGGCCGCAACCGCCCCGCCGCGGCCTCCGCGAGAGCGGAGGCCGTTAGGCGCCGGACGTCTGCCGGGGTGAACTGGACGTCGGCGATGCCGAAGAGCGTGATGTCGCGGCGCTTGGCTTCCGTCGGGTCCAGGGTGGCGAAGCCGCCGGTCGGGGCGCCGTGGGCCGAGAAGCGGCCGCCGTCGGCTGTCAGCGGGAAGGCGGAAGCGCCTGGTTCGCCGCCCACTCCGTCCAGGACCACGTCCGCCGACCCGTCGGCGCCGCCCAGGGCGTGACGGGCCCGAGCCGGCCAGTCGGGCGAGTTCGTGTCGACCGTCGCGTCCGCGCCCAGGTCCCGGACCAGCGCGGACTTCGCCTCTCCTCGAGCCGCGGCCACCACTCGGGCACCCCGTGCATGAGCCAGCTGGACGAGGAGCGTGCCCATGCCGCCCGAGGCGCCCAGGATCAGGACTCGGTCCGTTTCGGTCACCGCGGTGAGTTCCATCAGGCCCGTCGCCGTGACGCCGTCGTGGACCAGGGCCGCGGCCTGGAGGAGGTCCAGGGAGTCCGGTACGACCGTCAGGGCCGAGGTCGCGGCCACGGCCCGTTCCGCATAGCTGCCCGTCACGAAGGCGGTGACCCGGCGGCCCAGCCACTCCGCGGGGACGTCCGGGCCCAGGGCGCTCACGACACCCGAAACGCCGCCCCCGGGGACGTACGGAGGGGTCACCGGGAAGAATTCACCGCCCCAGCCGGACCGTATCTGCGTCTCCACGAAGATCGTGTCCGCGTACGCGACGTCGATCAGTACCTCGCCGGGCGCCGGGACCGGGTCCGGGAGATCGGCCGTGATCAGAACCGAAGGGTCGCCGAACTTCGTCACCTGGGCTGCTCGCATGGGGATCTCCAGAGGAGAGGGGCCTACGTACGCGTGCAGTCTTTGACCTCAAGTTTGGTCGAGGTCAAGTGCGGGAGGGGGAGAGAGGGAGAAGGAGAGAGAGGAGGGAGGGAGAGAGGAGGGGGAGGGAGAGAGGAAGGGGAGAGTCCGGAAGGTGCGTAGGCTCGGGGCATGGGCGAGACGGGTGCGAAGAGCGCTGCGGGCGCGACGGGCGGCGCCGTGGCCGCTGCCGGTGCGATGGGACTGCGTGAGCGCAAGAAGCTGCGGATGTACCAGGACGTGTCGGATATCGCCATCTCGCTCTTCCTGGAGAAGGGGTTCGAGAGGGTCTCCGTCGCGGAAGTCGCCGCCGCGGCCGAGATCTCCAAGCCGACCCTCTTTCGGTACTTCCCCACCAAGGAAGACCTGGTCCTGCACCGGTTCGCCGATCACCGGGCCGAGGCCGCGCGGGTGGTCGGCGCGCGGGCGCCGGGGCAGTCCCCGATCGATGCGCTCCGGCGGCACTTTCTGGCCGGGATCGAGCGGAGCGACCCCGTGACCGGGGTCAATGGGCATCCGGCTGTTCTTGCCTTTCACCGGTTGCTGTACGGGACTCCGTCGCTCGTGGCGCGGCTGTACGAGTACCTGGAGCGGTCCGAGGCCGCCCTCGCCGAGGCGCTCGGCGGAGACCTGGAGGCCCGGCTCGCCGCCGGTCAGATCGTCGCCGTGCAGCGGATCCTCGCACTGGAGAACTGGCGGCGGATCGCGGCGGGCGAGCGGCTCGCGGAGGTGCGGCGGGATGCCGTCGCCGCGGCGGAGGGGGCGTTCGCGCGGCTCGGGGAGGGGCTGCCCGGGTACGCGTGACGCGTGCGACGTGTGATGCGTGATGTATGACCGTGATGCGTGATGGGTGACGCGTGATGCCGGCCGCCCCTCGGCCGGAGTGTCTGCGTAACACGGTAAGAAATTTAACTCGGTTACGTATTCGGGTATCCTCACTCGAATGACGTCACCCGACCCCGCTCTCGCCACCTCCCTCACCCAGGAACGCGTCTACCACGACACCTGCCGCGCGGCCCTCGCCGCGATGGTCGAAGGTGCTCAGGAACACGTCGTCGCCGGGGAGGACGTCTCCGCCTCCGGCGCCGACGCCGAGGTGCTCGGGTACCGGCTCCGCAGCCGGGCGAAGGAGATGCGGGAACTGCCCGAAGGACCGTTGTTCTTCGGGCGGTTGGACTTCGGACGGGATCGCGCAACCGCCGGTGATCACGCCGGGCAGAGCTATCACGTCGGACGGCGGAGGATCACCGAGCACCCGTCCGCTCCACCCCTCGTCGTCGACTGGCGCGCCCCCGTCTCGCGCGCCTTCTACCAAGCGAGCGCCCGCGATCCACAGGGTGTGCGGGTGCGGCGGCGGTTCGGCTGGGCGCCGGGAAGCCGGGGGGACTCGGCCGACCTCACGGGCCTTGAGGACGAGCACCTGGCCGAGGGGCGCCCGCACGAGGAGAGCCGCATCCTCGCCGGTGAGATCGAGCGGCCCCGCGTCGGACCCATGCGCGACATCGCCGCGACCATCCAGCCCGAGCAGGACGATCTCGTACGGGCGGACCTCACCGTGTCCGTGTGCGTGCAGGGCGCGCCGGGCACCGGGAAGACGGCCGTCGGGCTGCACCGGGCCGCGTACCTGCTCTACACGTTCCCGCAGCGCGTCCAGCGGGGCGGACTGCTGATCCTGGGGCCGAACCGCACCTTCCTCTCCTACATCTCGGAGGTACTGCCCGCGCTCGGCGAGACGGGCGTGCGGCAGTCCACGATCGGGGACGAGATCGGGCGGCATCCGGTCAGGGGCGAGGACGACGAGGCCGCGGCCGTCGTCAAGCATGACGCGCGGACGGCGGAGGTGCTGCGGCGCGCGCTGTACGCCCGCGTGAACCCGAACCCGGACGTCGCCAACGACCTTGCGGTGCCCGACGGTTCGTACCGGTGGCGGGTGCCCGGTGACGTGCTCGCGCGGATCGTGGCGGGCGTACGGGCCGAGGAACCGCCGTACGCCGTCGGGCGTGAGCGCGTCCGGACGCGGATCGTGCGGTACGTGCGGGAGCGGGCCGAACGGCGCGCCGGGCCCCAGACGAACGCCTGGGTGCAGAAGATCTCGAGGGCGCGGCCCGTCGGCGCGTACGTCGACGCCGTGTGGCCCAAGGTGCGGCCGGAGGAGGTCGTCGCGGAGCTGCTCACCGACCCGGGCGCGCTGGCCGCGGCGGCGGACGGGGTGCTGGACGCGGACGAGCAGAAGGCGGTCCTGTGGGCGCGGCCGCCCCGGTCGTGGAAGTCCGCGCGGTGGTCCGCGGCCGATCTCGTGCTCCTCGACGAGGTCGCCGGACTCGTCGAACACCCGGAAGGGTACGGGCACTTGGTCATCGACGAGGCGCAGGATCTGTCACCGATGGAGTGCCGGGCGATCGGGCGGCGGGCGGCCTTCGGGTCGGTCACGGTGCTCGGTGATCTCGCGCAGGGAACCACACCGTGGGCCGCCCGCGAGTGGAGCGAACTGCTCGGGCATCTGGGCAAGCCGGAGGCGGTGGTCGTGCCGTTGACCACCGGGTTCCGGGTACCGGAGGTGGTGGTCGAGCTGGCGAACCGGGTGCTGGCGCGGCTGGACGTGGGGGTGCCTGCGGCGCGATCCCTGCGGCGGGATGGGGAGTTGAGGGTGCTGCGGACCGACGACGTACTCGGCGAGGCCGTCGCCGCCGTGCGGCGTGCGCTCGCGTACGAAGGGTCCGTGGGGGTCGTCGCGGCCGACTCGGAGTTCGTACGGGTGTGGGAGGCGCTCCGAGGCGCGGGGGTCGAGGTGGCAGGAGTGGACCAACTGGGGGCGCGGGTCACGGTGTTGGGGGCGGGAGTGGCGAAGGGGCTCGAGTACGACCATGTAGTCGCCGTCGAGCCGGCGGCGATCGCGGAGGCGTCCGCGGAGGCGTCCGAGGGAGAGGTGCGGGGGCGGGGGCCGGGGCGAGGGCTGCATCGGCTGTATGTCGTGCTGACGCGGGCGGTGTCGCGGTTGGACGTGGTGCACGCGCGGCCCTTGCCGTTCGAGTGAGCGTTGTCCGGGAACTGCTCGGTACCCGTGCCCCTAGGGGCACGGGTACCGCACCGCACTTCGATGGATCCGTCTGAGCGGCCTCGGTGAAGTCCGGTGCGGTACGGCAGCGCCCTGAAGGGGCGCGGGGAACTGCGCGACCAGCCCCCACCGGCCCGCAGGTACATCAGTGTTCTTCCAGCGGAGCGCTTACGCGGCGGGTGCGTCCAGTACCGGGATCAACTGCTCCTCCTCGTACGTCAGATGGGCCTCGAGCTCGGTGGTGAGGCGCTCGACCTCCTCGCGTACGTACTGGGGGTCCGCGGCGTCGACGCCGATGATCCGCTTCAACTCCGCTGTCAGGGCCGCGATGTGCTCATGTTCCTCGCGCAGGCGGTCCAGGGCCGGGGTGAGTTCCGGGTGGCGGTCGGCGAGGAACGGGAACATGCCGAGGTCCTCGCCGGTGTGGTGGTTGTGCAGGCCCTGGCAGAAGGTCAGGCAGTTGACGCGGAGCTGGGCGCCGAGAGTGGCGCCCGAATCACCGATCTCCTTGCGGATCAGGGCGAGTTCGCGGCGGAAGGCGTCGTGGATGGCCTTGACCGCCTGGCCCATCGAGGACGCGTTCACGTTCGGCGGGCCGCCACTCGCGATCTCGTGGAGGGCGACCACCGGGATCACTCGGGTGGTTTTCGCCTGGTACTCCGCCCAGCCGGAGTCGGCCTCGACCGCACGGGCGAAGGCCTTGTCGCGTGCGGCGCCTTCCAGGACTTCGGCCCTGGCCTCGTACGTGAACACTCCCGTTTCCACAGTGACTTCAGGGTGCGCGACGAGGTTGTGGAACCAGGCCGGGTGCTTCGGGGCGCCGGCGGCCGACGCGATCACCAGCACACGGTCGCCGCCGTCGGGGTAGTAGCCGACCGGGGTGGTGTGCGGCTTGCCGGAACGCGCGCCAGTGGTGGTCAGCAGGATCAGCCGCGCTCCTTCGAAATAGCCGCCGACCTGTCCTGCGTTGGCGCGGAACTCTTCGATGACTTGCTGATTGAAGTCGTTGGGCATTCTCTTCTTTCTTCTCGGTATTACAGCTCAGTGATTTCTGGATGAGGGCATGGGGAATCGCCACGGGGCGAATGCGGGCACGCCCGTGGTGGGGGAGATGGTGATGGCTGCGAATTCCCCGGGGATGGACGTCTGGGTGGGCGCCTACAGGGCAGACGTGCGGGTACGCGGAAACGACACGCGTGGCAACGTCGCAGCAACGATGCGGTGTCAGCGCAGCGCTCGGTACGAGAACTCGCTGCGCAAACCAAGAAAAAGGGCGGCCCTCTGGCCCGCCCCGGCCTCACTCGGAGGCCGGGAACCCAACTCGCTGATGGCCCATGGCCGACCCGGCAGTCACGCGGGAAAGGTTAATGGAATGGGCCCGGTCAGGCAATGCGCTATTTTCGGACTGCGTTCGGGCCTCCAGCAGACCTCGTTCAGACCTTGCCCAGATACAAGTCCGCCAGCGCGGGAAGCCGACGCCGCATCTCGCCCGCGTCGTCGAAGTCGAAGTCCTCACCCATGTCGGACTCGGACTCGGGCTCAGTTTCGGGCTCGGTCTCGTCGCTCGGGGCGGGCGCGGACCGGTGCTGGTCCCATGCCTCGTAGAAGTCCTCCCTGTCGCCGGTGAGGCGGGAGAAGGCGTCGCCGGCCGCGTAGTTGACGTCCTCGTAGAAGAGCCGGTCGTCCCGGTCGGTGGCGGTCGCCGCGGCCCGTACGGCCGGGTGGGCGGCGAGGGCGTCCGGGGATGCGGCGGCGCGTTCGTACCAGTCGCGGCCGAGGGCGATCAGACCCGCGCGGAAGTCCATGAAGCTGTCGTCCGAGCAGCCGCCGCCGATGAGGTACGCGGCGGCCCAGACGTCCCACCGGTACAGCGCGTCGTGCACCTCGTCGAACCGCTCCTGGTAGGCGAGGATCTCCTCCCGCGAGAAGGCGGCCAGCCGGTCCACCAGGGCGTCGGCGAAGGTCTTGCCGTTCGACTCGGCGCTCGACCGGGCGGATTCGATGACGGTCCAGAAGTGATCAGTGTCCATGGCGGGGCACTGTGCCATGGGGGTACGACAACCGGGGGTACGACAACAGGGCCGGCCCATCGACGGAGCAGCCCCGTGAAGACGGAGCAGCCCCGCGGAGAGGGCGGCGGGTGACTCGTCTGCGGTGGACCTGCGGTGCCCGTCCGTGGTCGACTCCCTGCCATGAGTCTGTCGGTCGATGTGTACGTGCCCAGTGCGCAGGGCGGCATCGAGGTGCTGGACGTTCCGCCCGAGTGCTCCGACGCGGCGGGCTGGGAGCGGTGGCGTACCGAGGTGTGGGGGTCGGAGGCGGTCCGTTCGCTGGGCGCGCGGTTCTTTCCCCGCCTGGCCACCGAGGACCTCACGGTGGCGCCGGACGAGGTGTCCGACTTCCTCGCGGAGTGCGACCTGGTCCGTGCCCATCTGGCGCGGATCGCCGATCACATGCGGTCGGAGCCGGGAACGGGGCCGCGGAAGTCCCACGCCGAGCATGCCGAGGACGTGAGGCGTCGCCTGGACAACATCGTGGACGCGGCTCGACGGGCCTTGGGGGTCCGGGGCGGGGTCATCATTTGGTAGCGGAAGCCGCGCCGATTGCGCCGACCGGCCATCCGTAACCCGTGATCAACCGACCGGGCATCCGTAACCCTGATCAGCCGATCAGGCATCCGTAACCCGTAATCCGTAACCCGTGATCAGTTGCCGGCTGTCGGCTCCGCGTGTGCCGTGTCCCAGGCCGAGCGTGCCGTGGCGATGGCCGGGCGGTGGGCGATCGACCAGTCGGCCAGGGCCTTGACGAGGTGGGTGAGGCTGTGGCCCAGGTCCGTCAGCTCGTACTCGACCTGGGGTGGGACGGTGGGGTACACGGTCCGTTTCACCAGCCCGTCGCGCTCCAGGCGCCGGACGGTGAGCGTGAGCATGCGCTGCGAGATGTTCGCGGGGATGGCGCGCTGGAGCTCCTTGAACCGCCTTACGCCGGAGGCGAGTTCGACCACCACATAGACGGACCACTTGTCGCCCAGCCGGTCCAGCACGTCCCGGACACCGCACTCGTCCTGCGGTGTCTCGCAGACGATCACGGGCTCGGCGGCGGCGACGGTCGCGTCCGGAGCCGGGGTGGTGGTTACCGCGGTGTGCCCTGCTGACATCAATGTGCCTCCTTACGAGATCGGGGTCTCCTCCCGAAGATGAGAACACACAGTTCAGGAGGGGAATCCATGATTCTGGTAACCGGTGCCAACGGCGCACTCGGGCGACTCGTCGCCGACGAACTGGCGAGTCGGGACGAGGCAGTTGACGTCGTGCTCGGCACCCGCAGCCCCCGTTCCACCGCCGAGCGGCGCGTCGACTTCGACGATCCGGCCTCGCTCGACTTCACCGGCGTGGACACTCTGCTGCTCATCTCCGCCGGGTACGGCGAGGACGACACCGTCATCGCCCGCCACGGCGCGGCGATCTCGGCGGCCGAGAAGGCGGGTGTGCGGCACCTCGTCTACACCAGCCTCAGCGGCGACGGCGACCACCTCACGTACGCGCTCGCCCATCGCTGGACCGAACGCCGCCTGCGCCGGGGCCCGTTGGCGTGGACGATCCTGCGTAACGGGCTCTATGCCGAGTTCCTCGCGGACATCGCCGCCGCGGGCCCGGACGGGACGATCGCGGCGCCGCTGGGGGAGGGCCGCCTCGCCGCGGTGGCCCGCGCCGACCTCGCGGCGGTGGCGGCCCGGGTGACGGCCGAGCCGGAACTGCACGCGGGGCAGGTGTACGAGCTGGTCGGCGAACACGCTCTGGGGGGCGCCGAGTTGGCCGCCGCGATCGGCGGCTCGTACGAGCCCGGCTCACTCGGCGCGACCCGCGAGGCGGTCATCGCGGCCGGCCAGGCGCTGCCCTACCAGGTGCCGATGCTGCTGAGCACCTACTCGGCGGTCGCCGGAGGTTTCCTGGACGGCAGCGGCATCGAGAACAACGCCCTGCGCGGGCTCCTGGGCCGCGAGCCCCGGTCGGCGCTGGACGCGTACAGGGCCGCGGTCCGTTCCCACGTGAAGTGATCGGACGAGGGGTCGGGCTGGTCCTCAGACGCCGCGTTCACGAAGGGCCGCGTTCACGAAGGGCCGTTTCCGCGAAGGGCTGCTTCCGCGAAGGCGCCGTGGGCGGTGAAGGCCAGTCGGGCGAAGCGTTCGCCGATGCGGTGGTGGGTGGCGGCGTCCGGGTGGAGCTCGTCGGGCAGCGGCAGCTCGGCGAAGTCGGCCTCGCCGTAGAGGTCGCGGCCGTCGAGGTAGTGCAGGTGGGGGTCGTCGGCCGTCCGCTGCTTCACGATGCGGGACAGCTCTTCCCGGATGACGTTGAGGGTCAGTTTCCCGGCGGCGCGTTCGGCGGGGTCGCCGGTGGCCCGGAACCGCAGCCTTCCGGCACTGAGCGCGCTGAAGTCGAAGGCGCCGGGGCCGGGTGTGTCCTCGTGGATGGGGCACAGGATGGGCGAGACGACCAGCAGGGGTGTGGCGGGGTGGCCTTCGCGGATGGTGTCGAGGAAGCCGTGCACCGCCGGAGTGAAGGCGCGCAGACGCATCAGGTCGGCGTTGACCAGATTGATGCCGATCTTGACGCTGATCAGGTCGGCGGGGGTGTCTCGCATGGCGCGGGCGGTGAACGGGTCGAGCAGCGCGCTGCCGCCCAGGCCGAGGTTGATCAGTTCCACCCCGCCGAGGGAGGCGGCGAGCGCGGGCCAGGTGGTGGTGGGGCTCGCGGCGTCGGAGCCGTGGCTGATCGAACTGCCGTGGTGCAGCCACACCCTGCGGTCCCGGTCCGGTGCGGGCTCAACGGGTGCGTCGGTGCGCAGGGCGATGAGCTCGGTGGTCTCGTTGTGCGGCAGCCAGATTTCGACGTCTTTGGTGCGGTCGGGCAGGCCGGTGAACCGGAGGGTGCCGGCCGGGCCGGGCTGGCTCTCGGCGGTCCCGGTGGTGATGTCGATGGTCAGGGTGTTGCCGCCCGTGACGCTTGCCTGGCCGGCCAGGCTGCCGTCGACGAGCAGGTCGTACACCCCGTCCGGGCGGGGTGGGGCGCCCACGTAGACCCGCTTGGTGGGCAGCGTGTCCAGTTCGACGGTGGTGGCCCGGGTGCGGAAGACCAGCCGTACGCCGGAGGGCTGGGCCTCGGCCATGGCCAGTTGCCCGTCGGCGTACTGGGCGCGGGCCCGGGCGGGCAGCCGGTGCGGCAGCACGCCGTGCTCGGTTCGCTCCACATCGAGGGCGCCGCGCAGGAGGGCCGCGGTGACGGGTGTGGTGATCCAGTGGCGCATTCGGTTGTGCCTCCTGTCGTGCTTGGTGTGTAAGGCGTCGACGTCTCGATGTGTTGATCAATGTCTCTGGACCGTGCGGGCCACGCGGACCGTGTGCGGGCCACGCGGACGGTGCCGACCAGGCGGACGGCACGGGCCAGGTGAGCTAGGCGGACTGTGCAGACTGCGCGGACTGTGCGGGCCAGTTCCGCAGCAGGGCGTCGAGGGCGTCCAGGACCCTCGACCAGGTCTCCTGCGAGTCGGGGGAGCTGTGGCTGAAACCGCCCCCCAGCTCCAGGCTCACGTACCCGTGGAAGACGCTGCCCAGCAGCCGGACCGCATGCGTCTGGTCCGGCTCCGTCAGGTCGTAACCGCGCAGGATCGCCCGCGTCATCTGCGCGTGTCTGCCGCCCGCGCTGGCGGCCGCCTCCTCCGGGGTGAGCCTCAGCTGGGCCGCGGCGTAGCGGCCGGGGTGCTCCCGGGCGTAGTCGCGGTAGACGTTCGCGAAGGCGGTCAGGGCGTCCTTGCCGGCCCGCCCGGCCAGCGCCGCGGCACCCCGGTCGGCGAGCTCCTCGAGGGCGAGCAGGGCGATCTTGGTCTTGAGGTCCTGGGAGTTCTTCACGTGCGAGTACAGACTCGCGACCTTGACATCGAACCGCCTGGCGAGTTCCGAGACGGTCACCTGCTCGAACCCGACCTCGTCGGCCAGCTCCGCACCCGCTTGGGCCAGACGCTCCGTGGTCAGTCCTACGCGAACCATAAGCTCTCCCTCATTGCTTAGGTTCGATTATGCAGATGCCTAAAGACTTTAGGCAAATTTGCTTGCCGTGCCCGGCCTCTGTGCAGGGGGGCGCTGATCGTGCGATCTTGCTGCTGTTGTCCTGCGCCGCAAGTTCCTTGGTTCTTAACCGACTTCCGGTGCGGCACTTGAGAACCCGTACCCGGTGCAGTCGGTGAGCGGGATGTATCCGAGTCGTTGGTAGAGGGCGGTGCTGGTGAGGTTGGCAGGGTCCGCGAAGAGCACGACGTCCGTCGCGCCCGCGGTCACCGCGGCCCTGCTCGCCTCGACTGTCACGGCGCCGGCGTAGCCGCGACCCCGGAGGCGAGCCGGGGTGTAGACGGGGTCCACCCGGACCATGCCGCCGACCATTGAGGTCGCGGCCGCCATGGAGACGGGAGTTCCGTCCGGGGTCTCCCAGAACGTGAAGTGTCTGTCGCCGAAGCGGGAGCCGGCCCAGTCGCCGGCGTCGATGAGGTCTCTGGAGCCGTCCTCGCCGACGTCGACGCAGAACTCACGGCACCAGCGCACGACTTGCTCACGGTCCTGCTCGCCCACGACGCGACCACTGCCCTCCGGAAACGGCTCCTGTGGGGTGAGCGTGCCGAGACGGTGGAGGCGGGCTCCCCAGTCACGCACCGGCGCCGCGCCTGTGTGCCGCTGCCATGCCTTGGCGAAAGCGGTGGCGGTGTCGTGGTCCGCGGTGACGCCGGAGAAGGAGTGGCCGAGCCCGGCCAGGTGGGCTGCGAGGGAGTCGGCCTGCTCGGGAGAGAGGGCGGTGAGGGTCAGTCGGCGGGACGGAAGGCGGTAGAAGATGGCGTGGACCTCGCCCCTTCGCTCCAGTCGGCCGAATACGGTGGTTTCGGCGCCGGACGCGTCCGCCCTATGCGCCCTGCGCGTTCGCAGTTTCTCGATCACCGTCAGTGGCATGGTGTGCAGGGCGGGCCGCGAGCGCAGGAAGTCCCCGGCTCGGGCGAGAAAGTCGTCGACGTCTTCGGTGAGGTGCCATTCGTCCGGGCGCATGCTTCATGATCCCGCCTGCTGTAGGCGTGCCCCGTACTTTCCGCCACGGCGAGGACCGCATCCAAGGTCTGCGACCGGCCCGCGGTCGGCCACCCACGCGCCTTCGGCGAAGGCGGCCGGCATCGACTGCAGAGGCGGACGCCGACAGCCGGACGGTGGACCTCGGGCCAGGCCGGGTCCAGCCCCGCGCCGAGGTTCGCCGGAACAGAAGGCCAAACGGCGGTTGTCGCGTCTCATTGAGACTGCTCCGGCGTTAGGCCCCTGACCAGGTCGGAGCAGTTTCGTTGAGACTGGCGGGACCGGGCGTGAGTCATCCGATCTGCTTCATCCCGCAGCTTTACTCGCCGCGTCTCACTGAATCTGCTCCATGTGGTGCATCTTGGGGTGCCATTGACGAGCGTGGCGCCAGTCCCAAACCGGGTTGGCGAGCCAGGTGGTCCCCCGGCCGTATACAGGCGCTCTCCGTCCTAAATTCGTGATCTGTCGGACACCTGGTGGATCCCCGGTTCCGGCTCCTGATCACTGGTACCGGAACCGGATCCGGATGCATCCATGAGCACCTCACCTGCCGCTGTCCGGACGTACAGCACCGACCGCCCCGCCCGCCGCCGCTCCACCATCCCCGCGTCGAGTAGCACCCGCAGATGCCCGCCCACCGAACCCAGCGCCCGCCCGGTCACGGCGACCAGCTGAGTCGTGCTCATGGGCGTCCCGAGCAGAGTCAGTAACCCGGCCCGCGCGGTGCCGATGAGCGCCCCGAGCCCGGCCGGGACCGGTCGCCGGTCATGGTCCTCGGAGAGCACCCCGAGACACGGGTAGACGACTGCGTACCGCTCCCGTCCCTCCCACGACACCCAACTGGTCCTTGGCGTGACCGGCATGAACAGCAGCTGCGCTCCGGCGGCGAGTTCCCGCGGCGGATAGGCGTTGTGGTTGACCTGGAAGCGGCTCTCTCCGAGCCACCGCGTCCCCGGCTTCAGCGAGTCGAGGACGGCCGCCCAGCCGCCCTGATTGACTCGCGCGGTCCGCGCGGCCATGTCGGCCTCCATGACACGCCGCCGGCGCTCCCAGTCCGGCCGGACGGTCTCCTCCCAGACGTACGTCAGAAGCGCGGTAGCCCGCTCGGGCAGGTCGTCCCGCTCCAAGACGGAGGGGAGCGGTCCCTGCAGGGACACCCGGAGGTTGGCCCGTGCCTCCCCGGCATCGGTCGTCCGCACCCGGGCCACGGTGTCCTCGAAGCTCTCCCCGACGCAGGAGGTAGGGCAGAAGAAGTCGGCGATCCAGGAGGTGCCGATGGCCGCCTGTACGAGCGGCGCGGCAGCCGGGTCGGCCGCGAGGTGCGCACGGTAGCCAGGCAGATGCGTGCGCAACCAGGCATCCTCGCCCGGATGGGCGCCGGTCTCCGCGTACAGCAGTCTCAGACTCGCGAAGGCCTCGGCGAACGGCGAGAGCACGAACCGGCTGCCGGCGAGGGTGTCGGTGTCGATCTGCCACAAGCCCATCCGTACGACCTTTCGCGTGTCGCCGAAACAGTACACACGGCCCCGGGACGCTCGGAGACTCCGGATCATGCGCAGCTATAGATCCCTGTTCCGCACGGCGGAGTTCACCCCGTTCCTGCTCTCCTTCGCCGCTTTCGCCGCAGCCCAGACGATCGGCGGACTGGCCCTCGCCACCCTGGTCTTCCGGGCCACCGGCTCCCCGTTCCTGTCGGCGGTGAGCATGTTCGGACCGCAACTGGCGCAGTTGCTGGGCGGCGCTTTCCTGCTCTCGGGCGCCGACCGACTGCCGCCGCGCGCGGTCCTGTCCGCCCTAGCCCTCTCCTTCGCGGCCGCCACGGCGGTCCTCGCGCTACCCGGTCTGCCGGTCTGGGCAGTCTTCGCCGTCGTGCTTCTGCAGGGCCTGGTCGCGTCGCTGGGCGGCGGAGTGCGCGGGGGCCTGTTGAACGAGATCCTGACCAAGGACGGCTATGTCCTGGGTCGTTCGGTGTTCAACATGCTTTGGGGCCTGACACAAATGGCGGGTTTCGCGACGGGCGGCGCGCTCCTTGCGTTCCTCTCCCCGCGGACTTGCCTGCTCCTCGCGGCGGCGCTGTATGTGTTGTCCGCCCTCGTCACCCATCTCGGCCTCACGGCCCGCCCACCGCGCTCCGCCGGCCGGCCGTCCCTCGCGGCGACCTGGCGCGCCAACGCCCTCCTGTGGTCCTCACGCCACCGCCGCCTGACGTACCTGGGCCTGTGGGTCCCCAACGGCCTCATCGTCGGCAGCGATTCGCTGTACGTCTCCTACGCCCCCGAAGCGGCCGGCATGCTCTACGCATTCGGCGCGCTCGGGATGTTCGCGGGCGACTTGGCCGTGGGCCGTCTCATACCGCCCGCCCTGCGCCCTCGCCTCGCGACGCCGCTGCGCCTCCTGCTGGCGGTTCCCTATCTGTTCTTCGTCCTGCATCCGGGAGTGGCGCTGTCAGCCGTGGCAGTCACCGTTGCCTCCGTCGGCTTCGCCGCGAGCCTGGTCCTCCAGGAACGCCTGATGTCGCTCATCCCCGACGACCTCGCGGGCCAGGCCCTCGGGCTGCACGCCACCGGCATGGCCGCCTTCCAAGGCATCGGCGCCCTCCTCGCGGGCACGCTGGCCCAACTGACCTCCCCGGCCACGGCGATGACGCTGATGTCGGCCGCATCGGTCACCGTGACCCTGACCCTCGCGGCGCTGGGCAGGCACGAGGAACGACAGTCGGCCGTCCCCGGTACGCGCCCCGGCTTCCTGTCGGAACCAGCCGCCAGAGACTAGTGAGCTGTCTCTTCACCGAAGACCTCCGGAGTGGGCCGCAGCGGGTGCCGGTAGGGGGACGGGCTGAAGCGCTCGCGTAGTTCGTCGAGAACCCACTTGGTGAAGGCCGGATAACTCCCGTAGTGCGAGTACGGGTGCCAGTTGAAGTAGGGGGCGACGGCCCTTCGGATCTCTTGGACGAATAGCTCGATGCCGGGTGTGCTCTCCATCAGCCAGCAGAAGTCGGCCGGGACACCGAGAAGTTCGAAGGACTCACGTGGAGTACTTGCAGGGAGGTGCTCATCGAGGATGAGTGATCGCCAGTAAGGGGAGGACAGGATCCGAGTCAGTTCGATTACGTTCGGGTAGTAGGCGGCTTCGGATTCCGGATCGTCGTGACGGACACTCCACCTGGGGCCGAGGATGTCCGTCAGACGCTGGCTGATCTTCCTGTTGAAGATGCCGATCTTGTTCCACTCCCGGCAGAGCCTCTTCGCGTCGTAGTAGGCCGCGCGGACGGCAAGGCGTCCGTGCCGGCGGATCAGTCTTCGGTGGCGCCGGTTCGCCGTGATGACTTCCGAGGCGACCTTGGGATGGTTGCTGAGGTCGAGGGAGCTCGTGGTGCCGGTCCAGACCCAGTGGCTCGGGCAGATGACGTCTTCTAGCCGGGCCCAGAAGCGCACCCATGGCGAGCTGTGCCAGTCGCGGAGCAGGTTCAGTGAGACGCAGGCCCGGATCGGATCAGCTTTGGTGAGATTGGAGCGGGTCGCGTGAGACAGGACAGCGGTGCGCGGCAGCCGGTGTGGGCCGTCGCAGTGGTGTAGCGCACTTTTGCAAGCGGGCGCTTGCAATAGTTAGCACGGGTGGTGCAGGGTAAGGACATGGCATCGCTCAACGTCGGCAATCTCGGTGAATATCTGCGGGAACAGAGGCGCAACGCGCAGCTGAGCCTGCGGCAGCTCGCCGAGGCCGCCGGGGTGTCCAATCCGTATCTGAGCCAGATCGAGCGCGGGCTGCGCAAGCCGAGCGCGGAGGTGTTGCAGCAGGTCGCCAAGGCCCTGCGGATCTCCGCCGAGACGCTGTACGTCCGTGCCGGGATCCTCGACGCCGAGCGGGACCGGGACGAGGTGGAGACGCGTGCCGTCATCCTCGCCGACCCGACGCTCAACGAGCGGCAGAAGCAGGTGCTGCTCCAGATCTACGAGTCCTTCCGCAAGGAGAACGGGTTCGAGATCAAGACGGTCGAGGACGCGCTGGGCGTCACGGACGCCACAGACGCAACTGGCGCAACCGACGTAACGGATGGTCGGGACGCCGTCGTTGACAGGGCCCGCACGGCCGACGGCAGCGATGCCGGACAGAAGGACCCGCACGACCCGCACGACCCGCACGATCAGAACGACCAGCATGACCAGCAGTCCTCCGCGAGCTGACCGAGCACCGCATGACCGAGCCCGGCACGACCGGGCGCGGCATGGCACGGCCCGGCCGACCGCGGAGTGCCGACCCAAAAAACCCTCACGCTCCAAGCGATAGCGATTCCGGGAGGACCATCGCCATGGCCATCACCGACGACCTGCGCAAGACCTTCAGCGACCCCACGCCGCTCTACTTCGCCGCCGGCACCGCCGACCTGGCCCTCCAGCAGGCCAAGAAGGTGCCGAGCATCGTCGAGCAGCTGCGCGCCGAGGCGCCGGCCCGCATCGACGCCGTACGCGGCATCGACCCGAACGCCGTCCAGGACAAGGCCACCGCCCGCGCCAAGGAGGCGCAGGAGACCCTTCAGACCAAGGTGAGCGGGCTGATCAGCACGCTGGACACCGACCTGAAGAAGATCGGTGAGACCGCTCAGGACATCGCCCTGCGCGGTGTCGGCGTGGCCGCCGAGTACGCCGTGAAGGCGCGCGAGACATACGAGAAGGTCGCCGAGCACGGCGAGCAGACCGTGAAGACCTGGCGCGGCGAGGCCGCCGAGGAGATCGAGGAACTGGCCGTGGCCTTCGAGCCGAAGCCGGAGCCGGTCGAGGTCAAGGACGAGAAGCCCGCCGAGGCCAAGGCCGAGCCCGCCCCGGCGAAGAAGACCGCGGCAAAGAAGGCCCCGGCCCGCAAGACCACCGCCGCCAAGAAGACGACGCCGCCCGCGAAGTAACCCCCGCGAAGCGGAAGTATCTCCCGTCAAGTAACCGGCGGGCACAGAAGACGGGCACAGAAGTAAACAGCGGCTCCGTATCGCGGGAACGGTCGGGGACTCCGGGCACTATCGGAGTCCCCGACCCGTTCTGCGGGTACGGTGACCGCGTAGGGAAGACGACTCGACTCGGGTGGTGGGCAAAGTGCTGATGTCGGCATTCGGCAGCCTCATGTGGCTGATCTTTACCGCCATGCTGGTGCTCGCGGTGGTGGCGCTGGTCATGGCCGGTCTGGCCCGCGAGGACGCCTACCGCGCCGCGTCCAAGCAGAGCAAGATGTTCTGGCTGGTCATCCTTGGCGTCACGGTGGCAGTGAACCTGCTGGTGCCGATGCTCTTCCTGCAGATCGCCGGGCTCATCGCCACGATCGTCTTCTTCGTGGACGTCCGGCCCGCGCTCCAGCAGGTCTCGGGCGGCGGACGAGGCGGCCGCCGCGGCGGAAGCAGCAGCGACGGTCCGTACGGGCCGTACAACGGCGGGCGCTGAGCTCCACAACGGAGCGCGCTGAGCCCCGCCCAGCCCCAGCCCTTTGGCAGGCCCGGCCCGTAGTAGGTCCAGGTCCGGCAGATCCAGGTCCGGCACGTCCAGATGGCCTAGTAGGCCCAGAAGCGATGCTTCAAGCGTCGCCGAGCCACCCGCTGCGGCAGCCGCTGAGCCCCCGCTGCAGCGTCGCCGAGCCACCCGCTCCAGCCGCCGCTAAGCCACGCGGTCCAGCAGCAGTACCGCCACGTCGTCCGTCAGCTCCCCGCCGTTGAGGTCCCGTACCTCGTTCACGGCCGCCCGCAGCAGCTCCTCGCCGCGCAGGCCCTGCGCCAGCTGGCGGCGGACCATGTCCACCATCCCGTCCTGGCCGAGCCGCTCCCTGCCCTGGCCGGTCCGGCCCTCGATCAGGCCGTCCGTGTAGAGCATCAGACTCCACTCGCCGCCCAGCTCCACCTGCTGGCGCGGCCACCGGGCGTTCGGCAGCAGGCCGAGCGCCGGACCGCCGTTCTCGTACGGCAGCAGTTCGGCGACCGGGGGTTCCCCGGCCCCGGACGTGCCGACGAGGGCCCGGGAGTGGGCGGGGCGCGCGATCAGCGGGGACGGGTGGCCGGCCAGGCACAGGCCCGCGCGGCGGCCGTCCGGTGCGATGTCCACCGTGCAGAGCGTCGCGAAGATCTCGTCGTTGTCGCGCTCGTGCTCCAGGACCTGCTGGAGCGTGGAGAGCAGCTCATCGCCGCACAGGCCGGCCAGCGTCAGCGCGCGCCAGGCGATCCGCAGCTCCACGCCGAGCGCGGCCTCGTCCGGGCCGTGACCGCAGACGTCGCCGATCATGGCGTGCACGGTGCCGTCGGGGGTGCGGACCGTGTCGTAGAAGTCACCGCCGAGCAGCGCGCGCGAGCGGCCGGGCCGGTAGCGCGCGGCGAAGCGGAGCGAGGAGCCCTCCAGCAGCGGCGTGGGCAGCAGGCCGCGCTCGAGGCGTGCGTTCTCCTGCGCACGCAGCTTGGACTCGGTCAGCCGTCGCTCGGCCGTGTCGGAACGTTTCCGCTCCACCGCGTACCGGATCGCGCGGCTCAGCAGACGGCCGTCCAGTTCGTCGCGGAAGAGGTAGTCCTGGGCGCCGACGCGCACCGCCTCCGCACCACGCTCGGCGTCCTCGGACGCGGTGAGCGCGAGGACGGCGTGCCGGGGCGCGAGCCGCAGCACGTGCTTGAGCGTGGCCAGCTCGTCGTCCGCCTCGGCTCCGTCGGCCGCCCGGCCGGGAGCCGTCAGCGCGAGGTCGAGCAGGATGCACTGGACGTCGTCGGTGAGCAGCCGCTCGGCCTCGGTGAGGTTGCGGGCGGTACGGATACGGATCGGCTTGCCGGCCGAGTCCAGCAGCGCGGGCACGTTCAGCGAACCGGCCGGGTCGTCCTCGATCACGAGCAGCGTCAGCGGGGCCGTGCCGTTGTGGGCGCCGGGTGCGGGCGCGGCCTTGGCCGGTCCGCCGGATGAAGACGCGGCGTGAGCCTGACCACCTTCCACGGCGGGGATAGCTCTCTGCCGCGGTACGGGTACGGGCATCGTCTTGGGTTCCTTCCCTCCCCCCGAGGGCACGGCGGGCCGAGCGGTCCTCGACCCACCGACGGGGACCATAGCGTCAGGCGCCGCCACAAAGGAATGGCGGAAGGCCCGGCACGTCGAAAACAGCCGCCGTCATATGCCGCATCCTGTACCGCAATTGGGCAGGGTGGGCCCTTGCCCGGGATGACGTACATCACGCCCCGGAGGTTGAGCGGTGAACCGGAACGTGCTGCGCGTCACGTGCGGCACGTCACGCCGCTGCCGGCACCAAAGCGAACAAGCCTCGCTTCTCAGGACGTACGGCCCGGGTGAACGAACGAGCCTCACTCGTCGGGGCGTAGGCCCTGAGCAAACGAACAAGCCTCACTTGTCGGGACGTACGACCCCAAGTATCGGCATCGAACCCGCTCCCGCGATCGTGACCGTCCGCCCCGGCCTCGGGGCGTGCACGATCGCGCCGTCTCCCAGGTACATCGCGACATGGCTGGCGTCGGAGTTGTAGATGATGAGGTCGCCGGGGCGCATGTCGCCCACGGGGACCCGGTCGAGCTGCTTCCACTGCTCCTGCGAGGTGCGCGGGATGCCGGTCCCGGCGGCCGCCCACGCCTGTGAGGTCAGGCCGGAGCAGTCGAACGTCTTGGGCCCCTCGGCGCCCCACTCGTACGCCTTGCCGATCTGTGCCGTCGCGTACTCCACGGCCTTCTTGCCCTGGGCCGAGGCCTCGCCGCTGATCTCGTCGAGGACGCCGGAGTCCAGCCAGGCCGTCTGCGCCTTGTGCGCGGCCTGCTGCTCCAGCTTCGCCAGGCGCTGCTTCTCTTCCTTCTGCAGCTGCGACTCGAGCTTCTCGGCGGCGGCGATCTGCTCCTTGACCTTCTTCTTGGCCTTGGCCTTCGCCTCGCGGCCCGCCTCCAGCTTCTTCCACTGGGACGCCGCGTCGCGCGTGTACTGCTCCAAGTCGTCCTGGGTGCGCTTCATTTCGGCGAGCAGGCCCTTGGTCGCCTTCGCGCCCTGGCGGAGTCGGCCCGCGCTGTCCAGGAACTCCCGCGGGTCGTCGCTGAGCATCAGCTGGGCCTCGTCCGGCAGTCCGCCGCCGCGGTACTGGGCGCGGGCCGCGGCGCCCGCGCGGTCCTTCAGCTCGTCCAGCCGCGCCTGGCCCTCGACGATCTCGCGAGCGAGTCCGACGATCTGCGCCGACTGCTGCTCGGCCCGCTCCTCCGCGAGGTTGTACGCGTCCGTGGCGACCGCCGCGTCGTGGTAGAGCGTGTCCAGCTTCTTGCGGACCGCTTCAAGGTCCTTGGTGCTCGCGGGCGTTGAGGACGGGGTCGGCGTGGGTGTCGGCGTCGGGGCCGCGTACGCCACTCCTGGAGCGGACAGAATGGTTGCCGCGCAGGCCAGGGCCATGGCCGTGGTGGTCAGGCTCCGCTTGCCGGATCCCATGGGACCAACCCCCAAACTGATTTACCGTCAGTAACTTACGAACGCCTCGGGGATCGTGCCATGTCGGAGCGCAATACGACAGAGGCGGGCAGGAACTCCCTCCCCCTCGCCGCCCGTTCCCACCCCTCACTGCCCACTCGGCGATGATCTCTCGCGCATTCCCCGCCAATGTGACGAACGACTCACCGAGATCGTTCCCGCCGCGATACGCCCCGAATGCGCCCGGCGATACGTCCCGCGCGACGCCTCCGCCGGTCTACGAACGAGGCGCCAACGCCTCCCACCGCACGGTCACTTCGCCCTGCCGCCAGCGCGTCACCCCGTCCGTGACCGGCCAGTCCGCCGTCAGATCGCGTACGGCCCGGATCCAGCGCTGACGGGCGCCGTACGAGGCGTAGGGCGCCGCGGCCGCCCATGCGTGGTCGAAATCGCGCAGGAAGGCGTGCACCGGCTCACCCGGGACATTGCGGTGGATGAGGACCTTGGGAAGGCGTTCGGCCAGGTCGGACGGGCGGTCCAGGGAGCCGAGGCGGGTGGCGAACGTGACGGTCCGCGGGCCCTCCGGGCCGAGCGCGACCCATACGTGCCGCCGGCCGATCTCGTCGCACGTGCCCTCGACGAGGAGCCCACCGCGCGAGTTGGCGCACGCCGGCGCGAGGCGGGCGCACAGTCGTGACCAGACCTCGGCGACCTCTGCCTCCTCGTACTGCCGCAGTACGTTCGCCGCGCGGATCAGTGACGGGCGCTCCGGGAGGGGGATCTCGAAGCCGCCGTGCCGGAAGGTCAGGCCCTCGCGCTCGTACGGCTTCGCTGCCGCGACCCGGGTCGGGTCGATCTCCACGCCCACCACGCGCGTGCGTGGAGCGGTGGTGCGGAGGCGTTGGAGGAGCTCCAGTGCGGTCCAGGGGGCCGCGCCGTATCCGAGGTCGACCGCCACCGCGGCGCCGGTCCGGCGTAGTTCGGTGCCGTGGGTGGCTGTGATCCAGCGGTCCATGCGGCGGAGGCGGTTCGGGTTGGTCGTCCCGCGCGTCACAGTCCCTACGGGGGTCGCTGCGCGGGCTGTCATGGGGTCAAGGGTATGTGGGTGGGTTGGGCGGCCCGTGCTGGTGTGGGCCTCTCCCTGGGGGCTGCCGCCCCCAGACCCCCGCTATCGGCCTGAACGGCCTCGTCCTCAAACGCCGGACGGGCTGGATTGCGCCGGACTGGGCCAAGAGGTGCCGGCCCCGGCTCCCGGCTCACGATCCCCGGCCCTCGGCCCTCGCTCCCCGGCCCTCGGCCCTCGCTCCCCGGCCCTCGGCCCTCGCTCCCCGGTCCCCGGTCCCGCGCTCCCGGTCCTCGGCTCCCGACTCCCGACCCATGGCCCACAGCCCTCCCCGCCGCCCCAAAGCCCCCCCACCGCCCCAAGCCCCTCGGCCCCCCAAGCCCCTCCTCTCCCCGCGCTCCTAGCCCCTCGGCTGCTCGGACTCGCAAGGTCCTCGGCGCTCAGGCTGAACGCCCTCGCCTCTCGGTCTGGTGAGCCTGAGCGCTACGCACCACCACCTCGAACGGTTGAGCGACCAGCGGTAATGATTCGGCAAAGAGGAAATGGAGCGGGATCCTCCGGCGTTCCAGGACTTGGAGGGCGCTTCACGTCCTCCGTGAGGCATGCCCGCAGCAAGGTCCGTCGCAAGGAGGAACGCCACGTGAGCCAGTACGTGAGCAGGCTCGGGCGCCGCTCGACGGTGGCCACTTCGAGGCTCAGGCTGCACCGCAGGCCGCGCCGCGTCGCGATGCTCTCCGTGCACACCTCACCGCTGCACCAGCCGGGCACCGGCGACGCGGGCGGCATGAACGTATACATCGTGGAGCTGGCCCAGCGCCTCGCCGAGATCAACATCGAGGTCGAGATCTTCACGCGCGCGACCACCGGGGCCCTGCCGCCCAAGGTGGAGCTCGCGCCGGGCGTTCTCGTACGCCATGTGGACGCCGGCCCGTACGAAGGTCTCGCCAAGGAGGACCTGCCCGCGCAGCTGTGCGCCTTCACGCACGGCGTGATGCAGGCCTGGGCCGGGCACCGCCCCGGCTACTACGACCTGGTGCACTCGCACTACTGGCTCTCCGGTCATGTCGGGTGGCTGGCCGCCGAGCGCTGGGGCGCCCCCCTGGTGCACGCGATGCACACCATGGCGAAGGTCAAGAACGCGGCCCTGGCGGAGGGCGACACCCCCGAGCCCGCCGCCCGCGTCATCGGCGAGACCCAGATCGTGCGCGCCGCCGACCGCCTCATCGCCAACACCTCCGAAGAGGCCGACGAGCTCGTACGCCACTACGACGCCGAGTCCGACAAGGTCGCGGTCGTCCACCCGGGTGTGAACCTCGAGCGCTTCCGCCCGGCCGACGGACGCGCCGCCGCGCGCGCCCGGCTCGGCCTGCCCCAGGACGCCCTGGTACCGCTCTTCGCGGGCCGCATCCAGCCCCTGAAGGCGCCCGACGTGCTGCTGCGCGCGGTCGCCGTGCTCCTGGAGGAGCGGCCCGACCTCCGTTCGAAGATCGTCGTCCCCGTAGTGGGCGGTCCGAGCGGCAGCGGCCTCGCCAAGCCCGAGGGCCTGCAGAAACTCGCCGCCCGGCTGGGCATCGCCGACGTCGTGAGCTTCCGCCCGCCGGTCGACCAGGACCAGCTCGCGGACTGGTTCCGGGCCGCGTCCGTCCTCGTGATGCCCTCCTACAGCGAGTCGTTCGGGCTCGTCGCCATAGAGGCCCAGGCGGCGGGCACACCGGTGCTCGCGGCCGCGGTGGGCGGCCTGCCCGTCGCGGTGCGCCACAAGGAGACCGGCTTTCTGGTGCCCGGCCACAATCCCGTCGACTACGCGCGCGTGCTGCGCGATTTCGCCGACAACCCCGCGCTCCCGGACCGGATGGGGGCGGCCGCCGCCTGGCACGCCAAATCCTTCGGCTGGGACACGGCCGCCGCCGGCACGGCGGACGTCTACACGGCCGCGATGCACGAGCACCGGCGTCGCGTACGCTCCCACCATGGCTGACGTAGAGCGGGCGACGCGGGTCATCGAGGAGGTCCTCAAGGACGCCGAACTCGAGTGGGAGAGTCCGAAGCCCGGCCATTTCGTGGTGAAGCTCCCCGGCACCCGCAAGCTGTCGACGACCGTCTCGCTGATCGTCGGCAGGCACTCCCTGTCGCTCAACGCCTTCGTGATCCGGCACCCCGACGAGAACGAGACCGGGGTGCACCGCTGGCTCCTCGAGCGCAACCTCAAGCTCTACGGCGTGAGTTACGCCGTCGACCCTCTCGGTGACGTATATGTGGCAGGCAAGCTGCCCCTCGCCGCGGTCACCGCCGACGAGATCGACCGGCTGCTCGGCTCGGTCCTGGAGGCAGCCGACGGCGGTTTCAACACTCTCCTCGAGCTCGGTTTCGCGTCCGCGATCCGCAAGGAGTACGCCTGGCGGGTGTCGCGCGGCGAGTCCACACGCAACCTGGACGCGTTCAGTCACCTGACCCAGCGTTCGACCAACTGATCAAGTAGTCCATACCAACTAACCTCCGCGCACCCTCTTCCCGATGCGAGGGTGTCATGTCATGCTCACCGCCAACGCACATCTGAACGTCGTCCACATCCATGGAAGTCCCCATCCCTGGAAGGCGGTTCGGACATGAGTGACTCTTGCGAGGGCATCACCAGACGGGCCCTGCTCGGCAGTGCGACAGCCGCGGCGGCCGGCGTCGCGACCGGCGGCCCGGCGGCGGCCGCCACCTCCCGGCAGAACACGGCCCGGCAGAACGCCGCCCCCCTTTGGCAGAACGGACCCCAGGCACGTACGGGCCACAGCGCGAGTACGGGCGATGTACCCGCCGGCGAAGTACCCGCCCTCTGGCGTGAGTTCACCCGCACCCCCTTCACGCACCCGCAGATCCCCTACGTCGGCCGGGCCGGACACCGCGCCGGGGCGGCGCACTTCCCCCGCCGCCCCGTCGTGGCCGACGTCCGCGCGTACGGCGCCACCGCGGACGGTTCGGCCGACTCCGCCCCCGCGATCAACCGTGCCGTCGCCGCCGCCGGAAGGGCCGGCGGCGGCACGGTTCTCATCCCGCCCGGCACGTACCGCGTCGACGGCCTGATCCGCGTCGGGCACTCGAACGTCGTCCTGCGCGGCGCCGGCAGCGCCCGTACGAAGCTGTACGCCACCCGGAACCTCACCGAGCTGATCGGCGTCTACGGGTCGCGTTACGGCGGCGACAAGTCGTCGTGGTCATGGGCGGGCGGCCTCCTCTGGTTCTGCCCGGCGGACCGCTTCGCGAGCCTGACGACCGCGATCAGGGCGAAGGCATGGCCCTTCGAGGGCTGGACGGGCAACAAGCGGGACGAGTGGGAGACGCTGACGACGGTCGAGCCCGCGGGCCGCGGTTCCTGGTCGGTGAAGGTCGCGGACTCCTCGCGACTGCGACCCGGCCGGCTCGTCCTCCTCCGCCTCGCCGACGACGCCGGCCACACTCTCCTGGAGCACATGGCGGGCGGCGGCCCGGGCCCGGAGGCGTACCACTGGGACGACAAGACGAAGTTGACCAGCTACGTCCCGTACGAGTGGCCCGTGCGCATCGCGCGCGTGCAGGGCACGAAGGTCACCCTGGAGCGCCCGCTCCCGCTCGACGTACGCCCGGAGTGGGACCCGCGTCTGACCACGCACGTGGAGGCGCTCACCGGCTCGGGCGTGGAGGGCCTGACCCTCGAAGCCGTCGAGACCCCGCAGTCACCGCATCTCCTCGACCAGGGCTACAACGGCGTCACCTTCCAGTGCGCGTACGACTGCTGGGCCGACGACGTCGTCGTACGGCATGTGGACAACGGCTTCGGTCTGGTGGCCGCCTCGGCCTGCACCCTGCGCGACACCCGGGTCGCGGGCCGGGGTGCGCACCACCCGTACTTCTGCCGCGAGGGCTCGCACGACAACCTCGTCGACCGCTTCACGATCGAGCAGCGCACGGCCTCGGCCCCGGCAGGCACCCAGCTCCACGGCATCAACGTAGAGGGCCTCTCCTCCTACAACGTCTGGTCCCGCGGCGACATGCGCATGGGCACCTTCGACTCCCACCGCGGCATGCCCTTCGCGAACGTCCGCACCGACATCACGGTCACCAACAACGGCCGCCACGGCGGGGACGCGAGCGCGGGACCGCTCTTCGGCGCCCGTTTCGCCCACTGGAACATCCGGGTCACCAACGCCCGCGCAGGCCTGATGAAGATCGACGGCCTTGCCCCGTACAGCGCCACGGTCGGCATCAACGAGGTGACGGAGTTCGACCAGATCGATGTACCGGACTTCTCCGGAGACCTCCACTCCCGCCTGGAGCTGTACGGGACGACGGACGCCGTACGCCCGCGGAACCTGTACGACGCTCAGCGCGAGCTGACGCGGTAGCGCCCGGGAGCCACCCCGACGAGCCGCTTGAAGTGGCGGGTCAGATGCGACTGGTCGTAGAAGCCGGTCTCCGTCGCCACCTCGCCCGGCGCGCGGCCCTCCAGGAGGAGGCGGCGGGCGAGGTCGACCCGGCGGGACATCAGGTACTGGTGCGGCGGGATGCCGAAGGCGCCGCTGAACGCCCGGACCAGGTGCGCCGGGTGGGCGTGCACGAGACGTGCGGCCTCCTCCAGGTTCACGCCCTGGAGGAGCCGCTCGTCGAGGAGTTCGCGCAGGCGGTGGGCGACGGTGCGGTCGGGGCGATGCGGAGGATCGCCCGCCGTCCGCGGTCGGAGATGACCGCGCAGCCGCTCGCCGATCAGGGTCAGCCTGCTCTCCGCCTCGAGTTCGTCGCCGGGGTGGGCCAGGGCGGTGTGCAGCTGCCCGACGCGGTGGCGCAGCACGGGGTCGACGAGGTCCGGGGTGTCCACGGCCGCGCCGATGTAGGTCTCGTCGAGCCGGGTGAGGTCCAGGTACAGCACCCGCTTGCGGAAGCCGTACGGGGTGACCGGCGAGCCGTTGTGCGGGACGTGCGGCGGCAGCAGCGAGACCGTGTCGTGCGGGGTGCCGTGCTCGTGCCGGTCGAGGTCGTACCGTACGGCGCCGGCGTCGACGATCAGCAGGGTCCACGCGTCGTGTACGTGCATCGGATACGCGTACTCCGTGAAGTGGGCGTGGAAGACCTCCACGACACCCGGTACGCGCGGGCGCCACGCGGAGACTTCACGCTGGGCCACCATGCAAAGAACGTACAAGACGGGGGCGTACGGGGATCGGCAGTCTCAGTGCATGAACGCTGAACCCATTCGCTTCGACACCAAGATCGCCGTCCTGCTGCGGGAGGACCTGGAGCCGTGGCAGCGGCTGAACGTGACCGCGTTTCTCGTCAGCGGTCTTGGATCGTCCGTGCCCGAGGTGATCGGAGAGCCGTACGAGGACGCCGACGGCATCGGCTATCTGCCGATGTTCCGGCAGCCGGTACTGGTCTTCGAGGGCACGAAGGAGCTGCTGACCGCGGCCCACACCCGGACCCTGTCCCGGGCCCTGCCCCGCGCGCTCTTCACCTCCGACCTGTTCACCACCGGCAACGACCGCGACAACCGGGCGGCGGTACGGGCCGTCCCGACCGCGGAACTGGATCTGGTGGGGCTCGCGGTGTACGGACCGCGCAACGCGGTGGACAAGGTGCTCAAGGGCGCGCGGATGCACCCCTGAGCGATCCGCTGAGTCACTTGAGTGATCCCCCGAGCTCTTGCTGGGCCGCGCTGACCTCGGGCTTCGCGGTCACAGGGGCCTCGACGACGGGCTCCTCGGCCGGCAGCCGCCGCATCAGCGCCCCGTACCCCGCCCCGGTCGCCGTGCCGATGACCGCGCACATGCCCCACAGCCACTCCGCCCCGTACCGGTCGATGACGAAACCGGACATCAGGGGCGCGACGAGGGCGGCCGCGGACCAGGACATGGTGTACATGCCCTGGTAGCGGCCGCGGCCGTGGGTGGGGGAGAGGCGGACGACGAGGCTCGTCTGGGTGGGGGCGTTGACGATCTCGGCGAGGGTCCAGACGCAGACCGTGAGCGCGAAGACGCCGACCGAGCCGGCGAACGCGGTGAGCCCGAACCCGTATCCGGCGAGGAGGGACGAGAGGACGAGCAGGCGTCCCGGGTCCCGGTGCTCGATGAAACGGGTGACCGGGATCTGCAGGGCGACGATGAGGACGCCGTTGACGGCGACCGCCATGCCGTAGTCGGCGGGCGTGAACCCGGCCTGCCCCATCGCCACGGGCAGTCCCACGAACGCCTGCTGGATGATCAGCGCGACGAGGAAGGACAGTCCGACGACGCCCATGAAGCGCCCGTCGCGCAGGACGGTCCCCAGGCCGACCTCGGGCTCGTCGGTCTCCTTGCGGATTCGCTCGGGCCGGGACTCGGGCAGCTTCGCGAAGACGACGACCGCGCAGGCCATCGTCATCCCGGCCTCAATGAGGAACCCGGCGAGGTAGCTGAACTCGGCGATGAACCCGGCCGCCGTGGAGGAGACCGCGAACCCGAGGTTGATCGCCCAGTAGTTGAGGGAGAAGGCCCGGACGCGGTCCTCGGGCCGGACGATGTCGGCCATCATCGCCTGCACGGCGGGGCGGGAGGCGTTGGAGGCCATGCCGACGAGGAAGGCGACGGCGGCGATGGCGAACGGGTGCTGCATCAAACCGAGCAGCGCCACGGAGACTGCCGTCGACGACTGGGCGATCAGGAGGGTGGGCCGCCGCCCGAGCCGGTCCGTCATGACGCCCGCGCCGAGGGAGGAGATGACACCGCCGAGCCCGTGCAGCGCGGCGACGAGTCCCGCGTACGAGGCGGAGTAGCCGCGGTCGAGCGTGAGATAGAGGGCCATGAAGGTGGCGACGAAGGCACCGAGCCGGTTGACGAGGGTGCTGGTCCACAGCCACCAGAACTCGCGGGGGAGCCCCGAGACGGTCTCGCGGACGGCACGTCTCATCGACGTGAGTGACATCGGGGACCCCCATGTACAAGTAAGCGGCTCAGACGGCAGGCACAACTTACGAATGCGGGTCCGGCGGCGGCCACCCAATTAACAGAAGCCGTCAAGTGTCCGGCTTCCGGGCAGGCGAGCGAGGGGAGGAGCGCGTCTATTACGCTCGGAGCCATGGCCGACGCACCGTACAAGCTGATCCTCCTCCGCCACGGCGAGAGCGAATGGAACGCGAAGAACCTGTTCACCGGCTGGGTGGACGTCAATCTCAACGAAAAGGGCGAGAAGGAGGCAGTCCGCGGCGGTGAGCTGCTGGGGGACGCCGGCCTGCTGCCCGACGTGGTCCACACCTCCCTCCAGAAGCGCGCGATCCGCACCGCGCAGCTGGCGCTGGAGTCCGCCGACCGCCTCTGGATCCCGGTCCACCGCAGCTGGCGCCTGAACGAGCGCCACTACGGCGCCCTCCAGGGCAAGGACAAGGCGCAGACCCTCGCGGAGTTCGGCGAGGAGCAGTTCATGCTGTGGCGCCGCTCGTACGACACCCCGCCGCCCCCGCTCGAGGACGGCACGGAGTTCTCGCAGAGCGACGACCCGCGCTACGCGTCCATCCCGCCGGAGCTCCGCCCCCGCACGGAGTGCCTGAAGGACGTCGTCGTCCGCATGCTCCCCTACTGGTACGACGGCATCGTCCCGGACCTCCTGGCCGGCCGCACGGTCCTCGTCGCCGCCCACGGCAACTCCCTCCGCGCCCTCGTCAAGCACCTCGACGGCGTCTCGGACACCGACATCGCGGGCCTCAACATCCCGACGGGCATCCCGCTGTCGTACGAGCTCGACAGCGACTTCAAGCCGGTGAACCCCGGGGGGACCTACCTCGACCCGGAGGCCGCCGCGGCGGCCATCGAGGCTGTGAAGAACCAGGGCAAGAAGAAGTAGGGTTTGCGATCACGCCCCTGACCTGCGCACATAGCGCGGCTCAGGGGCGTTTTCATGGTCTGGGCCCACTGTGGGCCCTCAGTGCCCAGGATCTTCCAAGAGAACGGAAGCGTAGAAGTGCCGGAGGGCGTGCATGCCGTGTTCACGAGCGGCCTCGTACTCACCCTTGGGAGGCGCGAATACGGGCTTGCTCAGACTCAGCTCGAGTTGAGATTGAGATTGAGATTGAGATCGAGGAGTGGAAGTGTCTCGCGGAATTGATCGAGAATGCCTTTGACGACTTCAACGAGATCATGATTTTCATCATCCTGGAAGCGGCCGCTGTGAAACGGCATCGCTTCCAAGCTGCCACATTTCATAGTTCCCGCATTCTGCCGTGATCTCGGCCGTCACCTGAGCCGCGGTGAAGAAGTCATCGACCAGTGGCGAGGTGCGCGATGCCGCCGCCGCGAGGTACACCTGGTCGGGCGCCAGATCCGGGATGGGCACATAGACGACTTCCGGATGTGCGTAGAACACGGTCGCCGAACGGGCCAGGAACGAGATGCCTCGGCCGGCCGCGACATGCTCGAGCGTCTCGTCCACCCCGCGCACCAGGTACCCGGCGTTGGGGTGCGGGCGCCGGGTGGGCTGCGTGCTCGGGTCGGCATGCCAGAGCAGCG
>NZ_VWMY01000095.1 GCF_008905045.1 Streptomyces albicerus | reverse complement strand
CTGCCCCCGAACCCCCGCTCCTCAAACGCCGGAGGGGCTGATTTTCAGCGGAGCCCCCAGGGATGGGACGGGTAGGGGCCGCGGGGGCGAAAAACGCCTCAGGCCTGGTTCGCCGCTCCCGCCAAGCCCAGTAGCAGCACCTGGGTGAACGCGTGGGCCCAGGTCAGGTCCACCGGTTCCGCGCTGACCAGAGTTCGATGGACCACCGCTCCGGCCACCACGTCGAAGATCAGATCCGCCGTGCGAGCGGCGGACTCCGGGTTCTCTTCCGGAGGGAGCTCGCCGCGGGCCTGGGCGCGGACCCGGCCCTCCAGGACGAGCCGCTTCTGGCGGTCGACGATGGAGGCCCGGATACGCTCGCGCAGCGCGTCGTCGCGGGTCGATTCCGCCAGGACCGCCATCAGACCGCTCTTCGCCTCGGGACGGGCCAGAATCGCCGCGAACTGGAGCACCACGCCCTCGATGTCCGCGGCCAGACTGCCCCGGTCGGGGAGCTCCAACTCGTCGAAGAGCGCCGCGACCGCGTCGACGACGAGTTCGTTCTTGCCCGCCCAGCGGCGGTACAAAGTCGTTTTGGCTACACCCGCGCGGGTCGCCACGTCCCCCAGCGTCAGCTTGGACCAGCCCAGTTCGACGAGAGCCGCCCGCGTCGCCGCCAGGATCGCGGCGTCCGCGGCGGCGCTGCGCGGACGCCCCGTACGCGGGGCGGAGTGGCGACTCTGCATGTCAGTGACCATATCCGGCCGTTCTGTGTCCGGCCGTTCTGTGAGGTGGTGAGGGAGATCACCGGGGGACGGCTCCCGCGGACACCCGGAGACAGTTACGCTACGACTCGTAGCGAAAGGTCGATGCGAGAGCTCGATGCGAGAGCTCGCAGCGGAGTTCGTACGTGAGCGACAACCACGCGGGCGTCAGGTGGGGACCCGGCGCCAGGAACACGTACCGACCCGGCTTTCACGGCGCTTTTCACACGGACGCGCGGAGGGGGGAGGATAGACGCATGCAGCCACGGAACATGTCCATGAGCGGAGTCGTCGACCTCGCCGCGGTGAAGGCGGCCCAGGAGGCCAAGGCGAAGGCGGAGCAGGCGCGCGCCGAAGCGGCGCGACAGGGCGGCGGAGGGGCCGTCTCCGCCACCAGTCTCGTCATCGACGTCGATGAGGCGGGTTTTGAGCGTGACGTCCTGCAGCGCTCCACCGAGGTGCCGGTCGTCATCGACTTCTGGGCCGAGTGGTGCGAGCCGTGCAAGCAGCTCAGCCCGCTCTTGGAGCGCCTCGCCACCGAGTACAACGGCCGGTTCGTCCTCGCCAAGATCGACGTCGACGCGAATCAGATGCTGATGCAGCAGTTCGGGATCCAGGGGATCCCGGCGGTCTTCGCCGTCGTCGCCGGCCAGGCCCTGCCCCTCTTCCAGGGCGCCGCCCCTGAGGCGCAGATCCGCGGGACCCTGGATCAGCTCGTACAGGTCGCCGAGGAGCGCTTCGGGCTCACAGGCCTGACGGTGGACTCGAACGCCGAGCCGGGCGCGCAGCCCGCGGAGGAGCCCGAAGTCCCGGCCGGTCCCTACGACGCGCTGCTCGAGGCCGCCGTACAGGCCCTGGACGCGGGCGACCTGGGCGGCGCGGTGCAGGCGTACAAGAACGTGCTGAGTGACGACCCGGGCAACACGGAGGCCAAACTGGGCCTCGCCCAGGCCGAGTTGCTCCAGCGGGTGCAGGGCGCCGATCCGCAGCAGGTGCGCAAGGATGCCGCCGACAGGCTCGGTGACGTACAGGCGCAGATCGCGGCGGCCGACCTGGATCTGGTGGGCGGTCACGTCGAGGACGCCTTCGGGCGGCTTGTCGACACCGTGGCGCGTACAGCGGGTGACGACCGGGACGCGGCGCGCGTACGACTGCTCGAGCTCTTCGAGGTGGTCGGCGCCGACGATCCGCGTGTGACGGCCGCGCGGCGGGCACTGGCCCGGGCGCTGTTCTGACCAGTCGCTAAACGCCGGGGCCCGTGGTGCCGGAGTGAAAGATTTGCCGACAGAGCGACACTGCGGCCGCGCTTTACCAAATCTTGGTAAACGCGGCCGCTGTTACTGGGAGTAAGTCAGGGGCGGTGATCTGTCGGATTCCGTCCAATGTTCGATCACTTTGTCACCACCCTTGACACCACCCTCAGTTGTCGGTCGATACCGACGGGTCGTTGTTCGGTTATCCGGCCGTTACTAGCCAGTAACGAACCCCCTTGTGCGGGCGGCGAGAATGCACCACGATCGGCGACGCTCGGTCCATTCCCCTTGCCCGACAACCAATCGGGTCAGCGGGTTTCGTTGGGTCCCCACCGAGTAGGGACGGCGGCAGTGGCGCCGGCCCTTGGGCAGGGGGGTCTCCGCCAACGGCGGAGCCTGTCCGGCAGGTTGTGCGTGAAGTGTTCAGGCGCGACCAGTGGTTGTCGCTCGGGGGTGATCGCCGGTGATTCGGGTGCGTTCCGCGCCTCCGGGTTCGGGCGCTCTCCTTCCCGAGGACGTAGCACTTCTCCCATCCCTGCCCGGCTGAGCCGCCATCTGGGGGCAGCCAGGGCCGGAGATGTACGTCCGAGAAGGAGGAAATATGGAGTCCCAGGTGCGTGGCGGGACCAGATGGAAGCGGTTCGCGGTTGTCATGGTGCCCAGCGTGGCCGCGACCGCCGCGATAGGTGTCGCCCTGGCTCAGGGTGCTCTCGCCGCGTCGTTCAGCGTGTCGGGCCAGTCGTTCAAGGTGACGGCGGACCGGCTCGATGGTGTTGGCTTCTCGCAGTACGGAGCTATCGACCAGGGCTACACGCTCAAGGGTGAGAAGACGGCGCACCCGGTCGCGGTCTCGGCGTTCAAGAGCGCCAAGATCACCAACATGTGCCAGTCCGTGGTCACCCCGGACATCCCGTTGATCGGTTCCGTCAGCCTGAACCTGAAGGCGGGCGGCGGCGGCACGCCGGTAGAGGCCGAGAACCTCTACATCGACGTCGAGGACCTCCAGGCCAACGCGACCTTCCGCAACATCGACATCGGTGTTGCCGCCGGAGACGCCACCAAGGGTCCCGGGATGAAGGGCGGCAAGGAGCAGGCGAACCCGTACGGCTTCGCCCAGCAGGCCGACTCGGCCACGCTCACCGACGTGAAGCAGACGGCGTGGGCGACCACCGCCGGCACCTTCAAGCTCAGTGGCCTGAAGATGTCGCTGTCCAAGGGTGTCAAGGAGTGCTACTAGCACTCCCCGGGCGGGTGAGGGAGCCTGCGCTGCCTCGCCCGCCCGTCCCTTCTCGTATTACGTGAACCACTCTCACAGCAACGCCGTTCCAGGGAGCTGTTTTCCATGAGCGCCGAGACTCCTGCCGAGACTCCCGCCGCGCGCGGTCAATTCACCTACTGGCGGCTGCGGTTCCGTGCCTGGCGGGGTGGTCGGCCGTTCTGGGCCGGCCTGTTCATCCTGCTCGGCGGATTCCCGATCGCGTACTTCCCGTACGCGAACCTCCAGATCGGGCATCTCACGCTGGCCATGGCGACGACCGCGGGTGCCGGATCGCTCATCATCGGCGTACTCCTGGGCGTTCTCGGAATCAGCCTCTGGTACCAGAAGCACGTCCGGGTGTTCGCCGGTGTGGCGGCGATTCTGCTGGCGCTGGTGTCCATCCCGGTGTCGAACCTCGGAGGCTTCCTCATCGGCTTCCTGCTGGCCCTGGTGGGCGGCGGGATGGCCGTGGCCTGGGTGCCGGGCGACGAGCCCGCCGCGAGCCCGGCCGAGACGGACCGTACGGACAAGGCAGACGCCCCTCCGGAGGCCGCTCTGGCCAACGGTGCGAGCGAGCCGAACGATCTGTCAGGAACGAGCCCGACCAACGGGGCGAACGGGAGGCACAGTGCCGGCTGACGAGGTCCACTACGCGGGCTCCGCGGGCGAGTCCCGCGCGAGAACCGGGCCGCGGCACGCAGCCCCCAAGAAGCCGTTGTTCACCAGGCTGCACGTGCCCGCGGGCAAGGCGATAGCCATCGCTTCGATGCCGACCGCGATCCTCATGGGCATGGGCTTCACGCCGACGCTCGCCCGCGCCGACGACAAGCCGTCGGCGAAGAACCTGACGATCGACGAGTACAAGGACTGTGTCGACGCGCTGGAGGAGGAGACCGAGGAGAGCAAGGACGCGTCGGCCACGCCGTCGCCCTCCGCCTCGACGAGCGCCCCCGCCGACGACAAGGAGGAGCAGGGCTCCTCGGGCGAGGACGCTTCGGGCAACGGCTCGTCGGACAACGGCTCTTCGTCGGATTCAGGTTCCGACGACAAGCCCGAACCGACGCCGTCCCCCTCGGAGTCGAAGGCGCCCGCCGAAGAACCGGAACCGGAACCGACACCGACGCCGACCCCCTCGGAATCCGAGTCGAAGAACCCGCTCGACCCGCTGGGCATCGGCGAGGCGATCGAGGACATCTTCACGCCCGACGAGAAGGAGACGGCGACCCCCACCCCGACTCCCTCCGCGTCGGCCCCGGCGGCCGAGGAGCCCGCCGAAAAGCCTGCGGACAAGGCCGAGAACCCCGTCGAGGACACGGCCGACAAGGCCGAAGAGACGGTCAAGGACGTGACCGACGCGGCCTCCGGTGCGGCCGAGGACACCGCGGAGAAGGCGGAGGAGGCAGCTGGCGAGGCAGCCGACGAGGCCACCGCGTCCCCGTCGCCCAGCCCGTCCGCGAGCTCCACCACGGACCCGGAGAACTGCCCGGCCGCCACGGACGACGAGGGCGGTGTCGAGCAGGGCATCCCGGCCCTGCCCAACGACCCCTGGCAGCTGGAGGCCAGCTCGCTGCTGCTCAAGGGCGCCGACTACCAGGGCGTCGTCAAGGTGAAGACCGCCGACGGCACGGTCAAGGAGGTCCTGAAGTACGTGATCTCCGACGGCACCGACATCGGTGATCTGCACCAGATCGTCGACGACAAGGACGCCAACACGAGGTACCACGTGCAGGCGGCCAAGGGCTCGACGTCCACCATCCGTGACGGCAAGACGGTCATGTACACGGAGAGCATCTCCGGCAACCTGCTCGGTCTGATCCCGGTCACGTTCGACCCGAAGCACCCGCCGCCGCTGAACATCCCGCTGATCTACTTCACCAACGTGAAGGTCGTGCAGGCCGCCCAGTTCGGCGGGACGCTGACCGTTCCCGGGATGCACCAGTTCAACACGCCGCTCGGATAGTCCCTCCGGACCGGTTCGGGAGCCGCACAAACGCCTGAGGGCGCCCCCTGCGCGGCAGGGGGCGCCCTCAGCGCCGTACAGAAGGCGGATCAACCGCCCGCGCCCGGAGGCGGATCAGCCGCCCAGGTGGTGCACCCGGACCATGTTGGTGGTGCCGGGGACGCCGGGGGGCGAACCGGCGGTCATCACGACGATGTCGCCCTCGCTGAAGCGGTTGAGCTTGCGCAGTTCGTTGTCGACCAGCTCGACCATCTCGTCCGTGCTGTGCACGAACGGCACGACGTGCGACTCCACGCCCCAGCTCAGCGCCAGCTGGTTGCGGGTGCCCTCGTCCGTGGTGAACGCCTGGATCGGCTGCGAGGCGCGGTAGCGGGACAGCCGGCGGGCGGTGTCACCGGACTTGGTGAAGGCCACCAGGCCCTTGCCGCCCAGGAAGTCCGCGATCTCGCACGCGGCACGGGCCACCGAACCACCCTGTGTACGCGGCTTCTTGCCCGGCACGAGCGGCTGCAGGCCCTTGGAGAGCAGCTCCTCCTCGGCCGCCACGACGATCTTCGACATCGTCTTCACGGTCTCGATCGGGTACGCGCCCACGCTCGACTCGGCCGACAGCATGACCGCGTCCGCGCCGTCCAGGATCGCGTTGGCCACGTCGGACGCCTCGGCGCGCGTGGGGCGGGAGTTGGTGATCATCGACTCCATCATCTGGGTCGCGACGATCACCGGCTTGGCGTTGCGCCGGCAGAGCTCCACGAGGCGCTTCTGCACCATCGGGACCTTCTCGAGGGGGTACTCGACGGCGAGGTCGCCGCGGGCCACCATCACACCGTCGAAGGCCGCGATGACCGCTTCCATGTTCTCGACCGCCTGCGGCTTCTCCACCTTGGCGATGACGGGGACCCGGCGGCCCTCCTCGTCCATGATCTTGTGGACGTCGTTCACGTCGTGGGCGTCGCGCACGAAGGAGAGCGCGACCAGGTCGCAGCCCATCTTCAGGGCGAAGCGCAGGTCCTCGATGTCCTTCTCGGACAGCGCGGGCACGTTCACGGCCGCGCCGGGCAGGTTGATGCCCTTGTGGTCCGAGATGACACCGCCCTCGATGACGATCGTCTTGACCCGGTGGCCCTCGACCTCGACGACCCGCAGCTCGACGTTGCCGTCGTTGATCAGGATCTGGTCGCCGTGCGAGACGTCCCCCGGCAGGCCCTTGTAGGTCGTGCCGCAGATCGACTTGTCGCCCGGGACGTCCTCGGTCGTGATGGTGAACTCGTCACCGCGCTCCAGCTCCACGGGACCCTCGGCGAAGGTCTCGAGGCGGATCTTCGGCCCCTGGAGGTCGGCGAGCACGCCGATGGCGCGGCCCGTCTCCTGGGCGGCGGCCCGGACACGGTCGTACCGGCCCTGGTGCTCGGCGTGCGTGCCATGGCTGAAGTTGAATCGGGCCACGTTCATACCGGCCTCGATCAGCGACACGAGCATCTCGTGGGAGTCGACGGCGGGACCCAGCGTGCAGACGATTTTGGAACGGCGCATGGGGGCGATCCTATCGGTTTGTTTCGCTACGGAATATTCCGTCTGGTGGAAGATACAAATGGGCGGGTACGCGCTCAGGCGTGGGCCTGGCCGGCTCCTCGGTGCTCTGTCCCGGCGGCTCCTCGGCGACTCCTCAGGCGTTCCCGTTGCCCACGAGTGCGTAGGTCTGGTTGGCGATCTCCAGTTCCTCGTCGGTCGGTACGACGGCCACCGCGACCCGCGCGCCCTCGGGCGAGATCAGGCGCGGCTCGCCGGACCGTACGGCGTTCAGGTCGCCGTCGACCGCGAGGCCCAGCGCCTCCAGGCCCGCGACCGCGGCCTCGCGCACGGGGGCGGCGTTCTCCCCGACCCCCGCGGTGAAGGCGATCGCGTCGACCCGGCCGAGCACCGCGTAGTACGCGCCGATGTACTTCTTCAGTCGGTGTATGTAGATGTCGAAGGCGAGCTGAGCCTGTTCGTCGCCGTCCTCGACGCGGCGGCGGATCTCCCGCATGTCGTTGTCGCCGCACAGGCCGATCAGGCCGCTCTTCTTGTTGAGCAAAGTGTCGATCTCGTCCGTGGACATCCCGCCAACACGCATCAAATGGAAGATGACCGCGGGATCCATGTCACCGGACCGCGTACCCATCACGAGCCCCTCCAAGGGCGTCAGCCCCATGGAGGTGTCCACGCACCGGCCGCCCTGTACGGCAGAGGCCGACGCGCCGTTGCCGAGGTGCAGCACGATGACGTTCACGTCCTCCGGGGCCCTGCCGAGGAGCCTTGCGGTCTCGCGGGACACGTACGCGTGCGAGGTGCCGTGGAAGCCGTACCGGCGGATGCGGTGCTCGTCGGCGGTCTTCACGTCGATCGCGTAGCGCGCCGCCGACTCCGGCATCGTCGTGTGGAACGCGGTGTCGAAGACGGCGACCTGCGGGAGGTCCGGGCGCAGGGCCCGGGCGGTGCGAATGCCGGTGAGGTTGGCCGGGTTGTGCAGGGGCGCCACCGGGATGAGGCGCTCGATCTCGGCGAGGACCGTGTCGTCGATGACGGTCGGCTCCGTGAAGGACTTGCCGCCGTGCACGACCCGGTGGCCGATCGCGGCCAACTCCGGGGAGTCCAGGCCGAGTCCGTCCTTGGTGAGCTCCTCGGCGACGGCCTTCAGCGCGGCCTCGTGGTCGGCGATCGGGCCGGTCGTCTCGCGGGGCCCGCCGCCCGTCGCCAGCGGGGTGTGCTTCAGACGGGAGGTCTCCTCGCCGATGCGCTCGACGAGGCCCACGGCCAGCCGGCTGCTGTCGCGCATGTCGAGCAGCTGGTACTTCACCGACGAGGAGCCGGAGTTGAGGACGAGGACGCGGGTAGCGGTCACAGGTCGGACACCTTTTGGGTCGCGGACGGGGACGGGTTCGGGTCCTGGGCCGAGGATCCGCCCTTGCCTTCGGGCGTGGTTGGAACGGGGGTCGACGGCCGAGCCTGGGCCTGGATCGCCGTGATGGCGACGGTGTTCACGATGTCTCCGACCAGGGCGCCGCGGGACAGGTCGTTGACCGGCTTGCGCAGGCCCTGCAGGACCGGTCCGACGGCGATCGCGCCGGCCGAACGCTGCACGGCCTTGTACGTGTTGTTGCCGGTGTTGAGGTCCGGGAAGATCAGCACGGACGCCTGCCCGGCGACCTCGGACTCCGGCAGCTTGGTGGCGGCGACGGACGGCTCGACGGCGGCGTCGTACTGGATCGGGCCCTCGATCTTCAGGTCGTCGCGCCGCGAGCGGACCAGCTCGGTGGCGGCGCGCACCTTGTCGACGTCCGCGCCCGTGCCGGAGGTGCCGGTCGAGTACGAGAGCATCGCGATCCGCGGCTCGACCCCGAACTGCTCGGCGGTGGCGGCCGACTGGATGGCGATGTCGGCCAACTGCTCGGCGTTCGGGTCGGGGTTGACCGCGCAGTCGCCGTACACGAGGACCTTGTCGGCCAGGCACATGAAGAAGACCGAGGAGACGATGGACGCGTCCGGTTTTGTCTTGATGATCTCGAAGGCCGGGCGGATGGTGGCCGCCGTGGAGTGCACGGACCCCGAGACCATGCCGTCGGCGAGACCCTCCTGGACCATCAGGGTGCCGAAGTAGTTCACGTCCGAGACGACGTCGTAGGCGAGCTCCACGGATACGCCCTTGTGGGCCCGGAGCTCGGCGTACTTCTCGGCGAAGCGGTCGCGCAGTTCGGAGGTCTGCGGGTCGATCAGCTGGATGGCGCCGAGGTCGATGCCGAGGTCGGCGGCCTTCTTGCGGATCTGGTCGACCGGGCCGAGCAGCGTGAGCTCGCAGACACGGCGGCGCATCAGCACCTCGGCGGCGTGCAGGACGCGCGCCTCGGTGCCTTCGGGCAGCACGACGCGACGCTTGTCGGAGCGGGCCTGCTCCAGGAGCTTGTGCTCGAACATCATCGGTGTGACGCGGCCGCTGCTGGGCGCCGAGACGCGCGTCAGCAGCCCGCCGGTGTCGATGTACCGCTCGAAGAGACCGAGGGCCGTCTCCGCCTTCCGGGGCGTCGCGGCGTTCAACTTGCCTTCCATGCCGAAGAGTTCGGACGCCGTGAGGAAGGAGCCGGTCTCGACCGCCACGACCGGCGTGCCGGGGGCGAGGCGGGCGGCGAGCGTGAGGACCTCGTCGCTGGGGCGCTCGTTCAGGGTGAGCAGCACGCCCGCGATGGGCGGCGTACCGGCACTGTGCGCGGCGAGGGCGCCCACCACGAGGTCGGCACGGTCGCCCGGCGTGACGACCAGGCAGCCCGGGGTCAGCGCGCCCAGGAAGTTCGGCAGCATGGCACCGCCGAAGACGAAGTTCAGCGCGTCACGGGCGAGCCCCGAGTCGTCGCCGAGGAGCACCTTGCCGCCGAGGGTGTGGGTGATCTGGGCGACGGTCGGCGCGGAGAGCGCGGGCTCGTCGGGGAGGACGTAACAGGGCACGGGCAGGCGGTTGTCGAGCCGCTCGTGGATCTCCGCGCGGTCGATCGGGGCGACCCGGTTCACCACCATGGCCAGCACGTCGCAGCCGAGCCCGTCGTACGCGCGGAACGCGTTGCGGGTCTCCGCGAGCACCGACTCCGAGGTCTGCTTGCGGCCGCCCACGACCGGGATCACGGACGCGCCGAACTCGTTCGCCAGGCGGGCGTTGAGCGCGAGCTCGTCGGGGAACTGCGTGTCGGCGTAGTCCGTACCGAGGACAAGGACGACGTCGTAGTCGCGGGCGACCTGGTGGAATCGGTCGACGAGCTGCGAGACCAGCTCGTCGGCGCCCTGCTCGGCCTGGAGCGCGGACGCCTCGTGGTAGTCCATGCCGTAGACCGTCGCCGGGTCCTGCGCCAGCCGGTAGCGGGCCCGCAGCAGCTCGAAGAGACGGTCGGGCCCGTCGTGGACGAGCGGGCGGAACACCCCCACCCGGTCGACCTGGCGGGTCAGGAGCTCCATGACTCCCAGCTCGATGACCTGGCGGCCGTCACCTCGGTCGATCCCGGTCACGTACACGCTGCGCGTCACGTGTGCTCTCCGTTTCCTCCGATATCGGTAAAAGGGCAGCCGTTATCGTCGGCAGTGCCCTCTTGACAATACCTCCGGGCATGGTTAAGGCGCCCGTCAGGTCGGGGGCGAGTGGGGGCTCGGTGAAGGGCGGCTGAGGGCTCCGGGGCGCGGTGACCGGCGGCTCCGGGGGGCGGGGTGGGCGGGGACAGCGGGTCCCTGCAGCCCGTGAAACAATCGGACTGGCTCTCAGGTACCACAGGAGACACAGCCCAATAGCGAGCAGGAGACACAGCACGATGCGTATCGGAGTTCTCACCGCAGGCGGCGACTGCCCGGGGCTGAACGCAGTGATCCGGTCGGTCGTGCACCGCGCCGTCACGAACTACGGCGACGAGGTGATCGGCTTCGAGGACGGTTTCGCGGGACTGCTGGAAGGCCGCTACCGTCCCCTCGACCTGGACGCGGTCAGTGGCATCCTCGCCCGCGGCGGCACCATCCTCGGCTCCTCCCGCCTCCAGCGCGACAGGCTCCGCGAGGCCTGCGAGAACGCGCAGGACATGGCCCGTGAGTTCGGCATCGACGCGCTGATCCCGATCGGCGGCGAGGGCACGCTGACGGCGGCGCGGATGCTCTCGGACGCCGGCCTGCCGGTCGTCGGCGTCCCGAAGACGATCGACAACGACATCTCGTCGACGGACCGTACGTTCGGCTTCGACACGGCGGTGGGCGTCGCCACGGAGGCGATGGACCGCCTCAAGACCACGGCCGAGTCCCACCAGCGCGTGATGGTCGTCGAGGTCATGGGCCGGCACGCCGGCTGGATCGCCCTGGAGTCCGGCATGGCGGCCGGCGCCCACGGCATCTGCCTGCCCGAGCGGGCCTTCGACCCGGCAGACCTGGTCGCGATGGTCGAGGAACGCTTCGCACGCGGGAAGAAGTTCGCGGTCGTGTGCGTGGCCGAGGGCGCGCACCCCGCCGAGGGCTCCATGGACTACGGCCACGGCGAGATCGACCAGTTCGGCCACGAGCGCTTCCAGGGCATCGGCACGGCGCTCGCCCACGAGCTGGAGCGCCGCCTCGGCAAGGAGGCCAAGCCGGTCATTCTCGGCCACATCCAGCGCGGCGGCACACCGACCGCGTACGACCGGGTGCTGGCGACGCGCTTCGGATGGCACGCCGTGGAGGGGGCGCACCGGGGCGACTTCGGCCGGATGACGGCGCTGCGCGGCACGGACGTACAGATGGTGCCGCTGGCGGAGGCGGTCACCGAGCTGAAGACGGTGCCGAAGGATCGGATGGACGAGGCGGAGTCGGTCTTCTAGAGGTTCTGCGGCCCTTGCGGCAGTGGCTTCTCAGCCGCCGCTGTTGCGCTGCACCACCGACCAGAAGCGGTCGACGATCCGGTCCAGGAAGTCCCGGCCCGCGTCGTCGGCCTCGCCGGCGGCCGCACCGCCGCTCCAGCTCAGCGTGGCCACCATCTGTCCCTGGTACTCGGTGTGCAGCGACCGCAGCACGTCCCCCACGAGCCGCCGGTCCAGCGGCAGCAGCTTGCCCACCGGGCGTACGTACGCCTGCCAGCGCGTCGTCACCGCGTCCCGAAGCATCTCCGCCAGCTTCGTCTCGAGGCCGGTGACCGTGACGAGGTCCGCCATGGAGAGGTCGAGCACCTCGGCGAGCGCCGCCGACTGACGCTCGTTGCCGCGCCACTCGTCGGCCTCCTCCATCCGTACGTACGCGAGGAGTTCGAGCCCCACGGCACGCGCGACGTCCTCGGCGGCGAGACCGCGCGCGATGCGGTGCTCGCGCAACGTCCTTGGCGCGCCGATGAGTTCACCCGGCGAGCACCACAACACGCCCGCGAGCGCGATGAGTTCGGAATTGCTCGGCGCGGCTATGCCTCGCTCCCAGGCGACGATCAGGTCGGGGGTCACATAGGGCAGTCCGTACGAGGTGTTCATCCCGTACGCGACATGCTCGGGCCCCATGCCGAGTGCGCCGCGCAGTTTGCGGGCGGCGGGGGCGTTGAAGGGCGGGGTGGGCTGATGGGCCGACGGTTGGTGCACGCGCACAACGTATGGGTGCGGGGCTGCGGTGACTACGGTCTGTTCGGCCAGGATCACGGATTGTGCGAACCTACGGTTTCGGATGTCTGTCCGAGGTGGCTGAAGATCACCTGGTGAGGGGGTGGTGTGGAGATCAGGATGGCGGGCAGGCGGCCCGTGCGGACGGGTCGGAAGGGTGGATCAAGGTGGTAAGCGCCGTGAGCAGGATCGACGGGCATATTCGCGAGCGGCTGCTGGCGCCGAACTTCTGGCACCTCGCGACCGTGGGCGCGGACGGGGCACCGCAGGTTTCGCCCATGTGGGCGGATATCGAAGACGAGTACGTCATGGTCAACACGTCGATCGGTCGCGTGAAGGAGGAGAACCTGCGGCGCAATCCGTACGTTTCCCTTTCTCACCACGACCCCGAGAACCCGTACGACCGGGTGGAGATCCGGGGCCGGGTCGTGCGGTTCGTCGAGGGGGAGGTGGCGGAGCGGGCGATGGACCGGCTGACGAAGAAGTACATCGGCGAGGACCGGTATCCGTGGCTGCTTCCGGGGGAGCGGCGGGTGATGATCCTGATCGAGCCGGTGCGGGTGCGGCATGTGGTGGGGGTGGAGAGGTTTCGGCCGGGGGTACTGCCGGAGTAGTTCCCCAGTGTGCTGTTCGTGATCGGGCGGGCCTTGGCGCAGGGGCGCCGCGCCGCGCTCACCACGGTCGTGGGGAACACACTCGGCGCGTACGTGCTCATCGTGGCCGTGGCCCTGGGGATCGGGTCCGTGGTGGAGCACTCGGTGCTCGTCTTCACGGTGCTGAAACTGACCGGTGCCGCGTATCTGGTGTACCTGGGCGTGAAGGCGTGGCGGCATCGCGGTTCGTTGCACGCCGAGTACGCAGACGGCGGGTCTGGGCAGGGCAGTTTGCGCACCCTCTGGGAGGGCCCGGGACTGACTGGCCCGTGCCGGTTCCGTGGTCCGGAGCTCCTCCCTCACCCCTTGACAGCCCCACCCAAGGCGAACCCCCCACCCAACCGCCGTGCCACCAGCACATACAACAGAATCACCGGCGTCGAGTAAATGATCGAGAACGCGGCCAACTGCCCATAAACCACCGTCCCCCGATTTCCGAAGAAGTCATTGATGCTCACCGAAGCCGGCATCTGATCCGGGCTCAGCAGCAGCATGAACGGGACGAAGAAGTTCCCCCACATCATCACGAACGAGAAGACGGTCACGACCGCGACCCCCGGCCCCATCAGCGGCAGCACGATCCGGATCAGCGACTGAAGTGACGACGCGCCGTCCGTCCAGGCCGCCTCCTCCAGTTCCTTCGGTACGCCGTCCATGAAGTTCTTCATCAGCCAGATGGCGAAAGGCAGTTGGGACGCGGCGAAGAAGAAGATCGTGCCCTGCATCGTGTCGATCAGGTCCACCTGAACGAACAGCGCGTACACCGGCACCATGATCGCCGTGATCGGCAGGCTCGTCGCGAAGAGAATCGTCAGGAGGAAGGGCCGGTTCAGGCGGGACCGGAACCGCGACAGCGGATACGCCGCCAGCGCCGCGCACACCACCGTCAGCAACGTCGCGCCGCCGCACAGGATCAGGCTGTTGAGGAGAGGCGTGAACGTGATGTCGGGCTCGAGGACCGCGTCGAAGTTGTCGAACGTGAGGCCGTCGGGGACCTTCACCTTCAGGTCGGCCTCCGGGTCCACCGACGAGAGGAGCACCCAGGCCAGCGGCAGCACGAACGCGGCCGCGGCGAAGAGGAGGCCGGCGTCGGCGGCGTAACGGCGGCTGTTTCGGCGGGACTTGAGGGTCGGGGTCTTCAGGGCGGGGGTCTTCAGGGTGCGAGTGCTGATGGCCATGGTGAGGGTCAGACCTCCGTCCGCAGCAGGCGCATGTACACGACGGAGAAGAGCGAGCCGACCACCAGGAGCAGCAGGGCCACAGCCGTTCCGTAACCGATCATGCTTTTCTGGAAGGCCTGTTCGTACATGAACAGGGGAAGCGTCTGGCTGCGGTTTCCCGGGCCGCCTCTCGTCATGACCCAGATCAGGCCGAAGACCGAGAGAGTCTGGAGGGTGTTGAGCATCAGGTTCGTGCCGATGGAACGGCGGATCATGGGGAGCGTGATGTGCCACATGCGGCGCCAGCCGCCCGCGCCGTCCACCTCCGCCGCCTCCGTGATCTCCTTCGGGATTTCGTTCAGGGCTGCTGAGTAGACCAGCATGGAGAAAGCCGTTCCCCGCCATACGTTCGCGAACGACACCGCCAGGATCGGGAGGGTGAACAGCCAGTTCTGGGACGGCAGATGGAGCCAGTCCAGAATGGCGTTCAAGGTGCCCTCGCGGCGGAAGAAGGCGTAGAGGAGGAAACCGGCTACCACCTCCGGGAGTACCCAGGCCGTGATGACGATTCCGCCGGTGAGCGTACGGACCGGCTTCGATGCGCGCTGCATCAGCACGGCCAGGCTAAGGCCCAGGGTGTTCTGGCCGATGAGGGAACTCAGGATCGTGAAGACGAGGGTGAGCCATACGGCGTTGAGGAACGCCTCGTCCTGAAATGCCGTGCGGAAATTCTCGAAGCCTACGAATGAATCCTCGGCCTGGCCGGTGAGCTGGAGGTCGGTGAAGGCGATGTAGGCGCAGTACGCGATGGGGCCGGCGAGGAAGAGGATCAGGAGGACGAGGGCGGGGGAGACGGGGAGGGCGCGGGAGAGCGTGCGGAGGGCGGAGCGGCCGCGGGGTGCGGGCGGCGGTGGTGGTGCGGTCGGGCCCGGCGCGGTCTTCACCACGCCGGGGCCTGCCGGGGGTGCGGCGGTCATGAGCGGCTGATCATTTCTGGGGCGTACCTCGGTGCTGCCTCGGCCATCTCTCGGTCACCGCTCACTTCTTGATGACTTGGTTGTCCGTGGCCGTCTTCAGCTCCTCGTCATAGCCCTTCGCCGCCTCCTCGACCGAACTGTCGCCCGTCGTCACTCCCTCCATCGCCTCCTGGATGGCCGTCGAGACCCTCGGATACGCGGGGTATGCCGGGCGGTAGTGCGTGCTCGACACCAGATCCGTGAAGAACTTGATACCGGGCTGCGCCTTCACGTACGCCGGGTCCTCGGCCACGTCCGTCCGTACCGCGATGCCGGAGTTGGCGATGTACCACTTCTGGGCGTTCGCCTTCGTCTGCATCGTCTTGATGAAGTCGAAGGCCAGGTCGGGGTTGGCCGCCTTGCTCGGGATCGACCAGGTCCAGCCGCCCGACATGCTCACCTTGCCGGGCGCCTGGCCGTTCTGGGTCGGCATGTAGGCGAGGCCCAGCTTCTCCGACCACTCCGGCCATTCGTGGCCGCTGCCCTCCTGCCAGTCCTGGGGGAGCCAGGAGCCGTCGAGGTTGATACCGAGTTTGCCCTCGGGGAGGAACTCGCCACGGACCCTGGTCATGATGTTGGGGTCGAGGGCGTCCGAGACGTCCGGGCCGAGCTTCTCCTTGAAGACCGTTTCGACGAACTGGAGAGAGTCCCTGAAGGCCTGGCTTCCTGTCACCCACTTCTTGGACGCCGGGTCGTAGAGGGGGTTCTCGTTGCCCCCGGTGGCCGTCCCGTACAGCAGCATCTCGAAGCCCTGCATGGCGGCGGCCTCACCCACGGGCTTGCCCGTGTAGACGTTCAGGGGGATGACGCCGGGGACTTTCTCCTTGATCGTGCGGGCGGCTTCGAGGATCTCGTCCCAGTTCGTCGGCTGCCAGTCGGCGGGCAGGCCGGCCTTCTTGAAGATGCCCTTGTCGAACCAGAGGCCCCGGGTGTCCGTACCGTCCGGTACGCCGTACGTCTTCCCGTCCTGCGCCTTCGCGGCCGACTTCGCCGTGTCGATGAACTGGTCCCAGTCCTCCCACTTGTCGAGGTACGGGTCCAGGGGCTTGAGATATCCGCTCGTGATGTCGGAGTTGATGAGGAACGTGTCCTCGTAGACCAGGTCCGGGGCCGTCTTCGGGGAGCGGAGCATCTGCTGGACCTTCGTGTAGTACTCCGAGTCCGGGGCCTTGATCGGGACCAGCTTGACCTTCTTGCCCGGGTTCGCCTTCTCGAACTGCTTCTTAATGTCGGCCAGGTACGTGTCCATGACACGGATGGAGTTGTCCGTCGACTGTTTGAAGGAGACCTCTAAGGTGTCCGCGTCGCTGCCGGAATCGCTTCCGCAGGCGCTGAGCGCGGAGGCGGTGAGCAGGGACGCGAGGAGAAGTGGGACGGCGGTGGGGCGCACGAGCAGGACCTCCTACTGGCCGACGTCGTTGTGGCCGCGTTCGGCTGCTCCGTGAACGTAAGAGCGGTGGTCTGGTCAGGTCAATGACCTTGCAGGGTGTTGGGCTCAGGACGGCACAGACCGTCATCTCCGCTGGATGCCGGTATGTCCGGCAGGGCGCTCAAGGTACTGCCACGTCGCCTGGCCGGAGCGGGAGTCGGGCGTGCGGGAGGCACGGCGACCGCCGTCGCGAAGGCGTGGCACAACCTCGGGATCACCCTGGAGGGTGAGGGCCGGCCCGCCGAGGCCATCGCGGGCCTGCGGCGAGAGTCCGCGGATCTGCGGTGCCATCGGGGACCGGTACGGCTCGGGCCGGACCCTCCACGCTCTCGCGTCCGCCACGAAATCCTCGACCGCCCTGCCCAGTCCCTCTGGTGCCAGGCTGCCGAAGCCTTCACCCGCGCAGGCGCCTCCGACGAAGCCGCCCGAGCCGAAGAGCAGCCCGCGTCACTGCGTCTTCACCCATCGATACTGCAGCTCCGGCCGCCCCACCTGCCCGTACTGAGGGCTGCGTCCCGCCCGCCCCGCGTCCACCAGGTGCTCCAGATACCGCCGGGCCGTGATCCGAGAGATCCCCACGGCCTCGGCGACGCCCGTCGCGGTCAGCCCCTCCTCGGAGTCCCTCAGCGCCCGGGTGACCCGCTCCAGCGTGGGGGCGCTCAACCCTTTGGGCAGGGCCGCGGGCCCGGGAGCCCGGAGCGTGGCGAGGGCCCGGTCGACCTCGTCCTGGCCACTGGCCTCGCCGGCCGACGCGTGGAACTCGGCGTAGCGGACGAGCCGGTCCCGGAGGGTGGCGAAGGTGAAGGGCTTCAACACGTACTGGACCACGCCCAGCGACACTCCCTCCCGCACCACCGTGAGATCCCGCGCGGACGTCACCGCTATGACGTCCGCGTGATAGCCGGCCGCACGGAGTGAGCGGGCCAGCTGCAATCCGTGTACGTCCGGCAGGTGGAGGTCGAGAAGGAGGAGATCCACCGGCATGCGGTCCAGCGCCCGCCGGGCCTCCGCGCCCGTGTGTGCCTTGCCGACCGCGGTGAATCCGGGCACCCGCCCCACGTACAGGACATGCGCGTCCGCCGCGACGGGGTCGTCCTCGACGACCAGGACGCGGATGTCCCGGGAGGGGGAAGGCGTGCTCATACGGTGCCTCCGTGCGGCGTCGGCTCGGGCTCACGCGTGAGTCCGGGGCCGCGCTCGGCATCCCGACCGGCGGCGCCCTCGGACTCGGGCCCGGTGTCGCGTACGGACTCGGGCCCGGCGTGGACCTTAGTCCCGCCCCGCCCAGCCGTCGGCAGCGGCAGCCTTACCTCGAACGACGCGCCGCCGCCCGCGGCCTCCGCCACCGTCAGCGTTCCGTCGTGGCGGGCCACGGCCTGCTGTACGAGGGCCAGGCCGAGCCCCCTGCCGCCGGGCCCGGAGGGCTTCGTGGACCAGCCGCGCTGGAAGACCGCCTCCGCGTGGGCCGGGTCCACGCCCGACCCGGTGTCGGAGACGCGCAGGACCAGGCCCTCGGAGTCCGCGAACGCCGTGACCGTGACCCGGGCGCCCACCGAGCCCTGCGCCGCGTCCACGGCGTTGTCGATCAGGTTGCCGAGGACGGTCACCAGGTCACGGGCGGGGAGGGACTCCGGGAGCAGGCCGTCGTCGATGCAGCTGTCCTCGGAGACGACGAGTTCGACGCCGCGCTCGTTCGCCTGGGCCGTCTTGCCCAGGAGCAGGGCGGCGAGGACGGGTTCGCTGACGGCCGCGACGACCTGGTCGGTGAGGGCCTGGGCCAGTTCCAGCTCGGCCGTGGCGAAGTCGACGGCCTCCTCGGCCCGGCCCAGTTCGATCAGGGAGACGACGGTGTGGAGGCGGTTCGCGGCCTCGTGGGCCTGCGAGCGCAGCGCCGTGGTGAAGCCGCGCTCGGAGTCCAACTCGCCCATCAGGGACTGGAGTTCGGTCACATCGCGTAGGGTCACCACCGTGCCCCGGCGCTCGCCGCCCGACACCGGCGAGGTGTTCACGACGAGCACCCGCGACTCGGTGAGATGCACCTCGTCCACGCGCGGCTCCCCGGACAGCAGCGCTCCCGTCAGCGGGGTCGGCAGCCCGAGGTCGGCCACCGAGCGGCCCACCACGTCGTCGGTCACACCGAGCAGCTCGCGCCCGCCGTCGTTGATCAGCGCCACCCGGAACTGGCCGTCCAGCATCAGCAGCCCCTCGCGCACGGCGTGCAGCGCGGCCTCGTGGTAGTCGTGCATCCGGCTCAGCTCGGCCGCGTTCATCCCGTGGGTGGAGCGGCGCAGCCGTGCGTTGATGACGTACGTGCCGACGGCGCCCAGCGCCAGGGCGGCGGCCGCGACGCCGAGCAGGGCCTGCACCTGGCCCTCGACCCGCTCACTGATCTCGTCGACCTTGATGCCCGCGCTGACCAGGCCGACGATGCGGCCGTTGTCGTATATCGGCGTGACGGCACGGACGGACTCGCCGAGGGTGCCGGTGTACACCTCCGTGAAGGGCTCGCCGAGGAGGGCACGCTGCGTGTGGCCCAGGAAGCGCTTGCCGATCAGCTTCTCGTTGGGGTGGGTCCAGCGGATGGCGTCGGTGTTCATGATCGTGACGAAGTCGACGTGCGCGTGGCGCTGCACCGCCGTCGCGTACGGCTGCAGCGTCTTCGTCGGGTCCGCGGTGCGGATGGCCTCCCGTACGGAAGGGGCGTCCGCGACCGACTGGGCCACGCCCAGGGCCTGGCGGCCCGCGGCATCCTCCGCCTGACTGCGGTCGCTGACGTACGTGAACAGGGCGTATCCCGCGACCACGACGGCGACGAGCACGGCCTGCATGGCGAAGAGCTGGCCGGCCAGGCTGCGCGGTCGGGGAACGCGGGGGAAACGCATGGAAACAGTCTGCCTCTACTGATAAGCGCGAACTAAATGAACGGAAGGGTGACCGCCCTCACAGGGCGGGAGATAGTCACCGCAACCCCCGGACGTGAGCCGCACGCCGGATGATGCCGACGACGTCGTCAAGGAGGGCAGCCGTGACCAGTAAGTCTGATACGGCACCTACCGCTCCCGCTGCCAAGCGGGACCGCACCCACTACCTGTACATCGCGGTGATTGTCGCCGTTGCCGCCGGCATCGCCGTGGGCCTGATCGCCCCCGATTTCGCGGTCGAGCTGAAGCCGATCGGTACCGGCTTCGTGAACCTGATCAAGATGATGATCTCGCCGATCATCTTCTGCACGATCGTGCTGGGCATCGGCTCGGTACGCAAGGCCGCGAAGGTCGGCGCGGTGGGCGGTATCGCGCTCGCCTACTTCACGGTCATGTCGCTGGTCGCCCTCGGAATCGGCCTGATCGTCGGCAACATCCTGGAGCCGGGTACGGGCCTGGCGGTGACCGACGCGATCAAGGACGCGGGTCATGCGCAGGTGACCGAGGCCAAGAACACCGAGGAGTTCCTGCTCGGGATCATCCCGACGACGATCGTCTCCGCCTTCACCGGCGGCGAGGTCCTGCAGACGCTGCTCGTCGCGCTGCTCGCCGGGTTCGCGCTGCAGGCCATGGGCTCGTCCGGTGCGCCGATCCTGCGGGGCGTGGAGCACATCCAGCGCCTCGTCTTCCGCATCCTCGCGATGGTGATGTGGGCGGCGCCCATCGGTGCCTTCGGCGCGATCGCGGCGGTGACGGGTTCGGCGGGTGTCGACGCCCTGAAGAGCCTCGCCGTGCTGATGCTCGGCTTCTACGCCACCTGTTTCCTGTTCGTCGGCATCGTGCTCGGCGCGCTGCTGCGCATCGTCTCGGGCCTCAACATCCTCACACTCTTCAAGTACCTGGGCCGTGAGTTCCTGCTGATCCTGTCGACCTCCTCCTCCGAGTCCGCGCTGCCGCGGCTCATCGCGAAGATGGAGCACCTGGGCGTCAGCAAGCCCGTCGTCGGCATCACCGTTCCGACCGGGTACTCCTTCAACCTCGACGGCACCATGATCTACATGACCATGGCCTCGCTGTTCATCGCCGACGCCATGGGTACGCCGATGTCGATCGGTGAGCAGATTCCGCTGCTCCTCTTCCTGCTGGTCGCCTCCAAGGGCGCGGCGGGTGTCACCGGCGCCGGTCTCGCCACGCTGGCGGGTGGGCTCCAGTCCCACAAGCCCGCGCTGGTGGACGGCATCGGCCTCATCGTCGGCATCGACCGCTTCATGAGCGAGGCCCGCGCGCTGACGAACTTCGCCGGCAACGCCGTCGCCACCGTCCTCATCGGTACGTGGACCAAGGAGATCGACAAGGATCGTGTCGACCAGGTGCTCGCCGGGCAGCTGCCCTTCGACGAGACGACGCTCCTGGACGACGCTCATGACACCGCCTCCGCCTCCACGTCGGCGGTGGTCCCGGACCAGCCGGGTGACAAGACCCTGACGAAGGCCTAGGACCGGGGCCTCGGGGTCTGGGCATGGGCCCAGACCTGGAGGCCACAAAACTCCGGGCGGCTGGGTGGTTCCCCCGTCGCTCAGCCGCCCGGTCATCACACTCGACCCCGTTCACCGCCTTCGGCGGTTGGGCGGGGTTGGGTTGTTTTGGGCAGGTTTCGGTTGTTGTGTGGGTGCGGGTGGGTGGGGGCTGGTCGCGCAGTTCCCCGCGCCCCTGAAGGGCGCGCCTGCCGCCGGTTGGGATTCGATCCGCCACGTGGCTGGTGGCCTGGGGAGAGGGCGCCCCTTGAGGGGCGCGGGGCTGTATCAATGTGCGGCTCCGCCGCGGGGGCGCGACAAGCCCCCACCGGCCCGCGGTGAACACACCGGCCCGCATCCGAAGCCGCTCTACCCCCGGGGGGCCGCGTACGGGTCCGTGATCTCCCGCAGCAGCGTCAGCGCCTGACGCAGTTGGGTCATGCGCCGCTTGCCGAGGTGGGCCTCCCACTCGGCCTCCACGTCGGCGACGACCGCGTCGGCGACCTCCTTGGCCGCCCAGGCCTTCTCCGCCCCGCACACCAGCCGGGCCCGCCTGTCGGTCGGATCCGGCACCCGCTTCACATAGCCGGCCTTCTCCAGCTGATCCACCAGGAAGCCCGCGGTCTGCTTGGTGACCTGGGCCTGCTCGGCCAGCTCGGTCAGCCGTGTCCCGTGCGGCCCGATGCGCTGCATGACCCGGGCCTGGGCGGGCGTGAAGTCGTCGAAGCCGGCCTCGGCGAGCGCGGCGAAGACGCGGTTCTCCAGAGCCCGGTACGGGATGAAGAGCAGCACCCCCGTGTTGATCTCGCGCTCGGCCCCGCGCCCCGCGGCACCGCCCTCCGCCACCATGGCCGACACCCCTCGCTCTCGGTTCCCACTCGCTTCCCAATGGCTTGACATTGGTCAGAGTCTCTGACTAATTTGGTCAGAGAAGCTTACCACTTGAGTAGGTGGTGATTCCCGTGGGCGTCGTACTGGGCACGGACGAGCGCTGGCAGATCGTCGACCGCGAGCGCGCGAGCCTGGCGGACCTGCTGGAGGGGCTCGGCCCCGAGGAGTGGGAGAAGCCCACGCGGTGCGGCGACTGGCGGGTGCGGGACGTCGCCGCACATCTGACCATGGCGGCGCGACTCCCCTATGGGACCGCCGTACGGGAGTTCGTCCGCGCCCGCGGGAACGTCGACCGCATGATCCACGACACCGCGGTCCGCGAGGCCGAAGTGCCCGTCACGGACATCGTCGCGAACCTCCGCTCGATCATCGGCTCCCGCCGGCTCGCGCCCAGCACGACGCCCCGCGAGCCGCTGCTCGACATCCTCGTCCACGGCCAGGACATCGCGCTGGCGCTGGGCCGAGAGCGCGCCATGCCGGCCGAGGCGGCCCGTGACGCCGCCGACCGGGTGTGGACGATGCGGTTCCCGCCCAGGCCGTGGCCCCTGCCGCACGCCCGGCTGGTCGCCACCGACATCGAGTGGACGCGCGGGGAGGGTGAGGAGGTCAGCGGCCCGATTTCGGCACTGCTTCTCCTCCTCACGGGCCGTAGGGAAGCGGCGGCGCCGCGGCTCAACGGGGCCGTGCCGATCGCCGACTGAGCCTCCTGAGATGCCGATGCCGATGCCGGTGTCGATGGTGATGCCGATGCCGCCACGGTGGCTGCGCCCTTCCTTGCTTACCTTTCGCTCAGTACCTGACCAAATAGTGCGTACTTGTGGCGAGTTGGGCGTGCGACCAGCATGGTCCATATGACAAATGACCTTGAAAAGACCCCCGTTACCGTCCTCGGTCTGGGCGCCATGGGCCAGGCCCTCGCAGCGGCGTTCCTGAAGGCGGGGCATCCCACCACCGTCTGGAATCGTTCGGCGGGTAAGGGCGACGAGCTGGTCGCCCGAGGCGCGGTCCAGGCCGGGAGCGCGAGCGAGGCCGTCCGCGCCTCCGAATTGGTCGTCGTCTGCGTGGTCGACTACGACGCGGCCCAGGCCGTCCTCGACTCCGTCGCCGACGAGCTGCCCGGCCGGGTGCTGGTCAACCTCACCTCGGACACCCCGGAGCGCTCCCGTACCACCGCCGCCTGGGCGAACGAGCGCGGTATCGACTACCTCGACGGCTCGATCATGGTGCCGATCGAGTTGATCGGACAGCCCGAGGCGCTGATCTTCTACAGCGGTCCGCGGGCCGCGTACGACAAGTACGAGCCGGCGCTCAAGGCGCTGGGCGGGAAGCCCGCCCACCTCGGCGAGGACCAAGGACTCGCCGCCGTCTACGACTTGGCGCTGCTCGACTACTTCTACGGGTCCATCGCCGGACTGGTGCACGCGTTCGCGCTCGCCGGGGCCGACGGGGTGCGCGCGGCGGATCTCGCCCCGTACCTGAACACCATCACCGGCTTCATGCCGTCCCTCGCCGCCGAAGCCGCACGGCACATCGATGCCGGCAGCCACCCGGGCGACGCCGCCAACCTCGGCATGATGGCGTCCGGCGTGGGCCACGTCCTGAAGTGGGCAGAACACCGAGGTCTCGACGTGAGCACCCTCCGCCCGATCAAGGAGGTCTACGACAAGACCGTCGCCCGCGGCCACGCCGCCGACAGCTGGACGAGCACGATCGAGGTCGTACGGGGCGACTGAACCCCGCGTACGCGAAGTCACCCTTCGCGAAGTCGCCCTATGGGGACACATTGCGCAAATCCTTTGACCTGCCCCTGAGTTCGGGCCCACGCTGTGAGACCACAGCGCGCCACGACGCACGGGGGCAGGTATGGGTGGCGAGACCGAGATCATCAGCAACGAGGAGTACGAGGACCGGGCGGCGGCCGCGCACCCGGGGGCACCGCTCTCGCTCGACCGGGTCAGCGAGCTGTTCCACGAGTTCCTGGAAGCGGTCGCCCGGCCGAAGCACGAGGTCGGCGACGGCCGCAACCTCGCCGAGCGGATGCGCGCCCACCTAGGCTCCGCGCCCGGTGACCAGCCGGTGGTCAAGGCCGCGTACGCCCCGTACGACCTGCCCAATGTGCATCTGGCGGTGGAGCGCTGGTTCGAGGCGGTCGAGGGGCGTTCGTACGAGCTGATCGGCATGCGCGGGTCCACCCATCACGGTGACCTGACCCTCGGCGAGATCCTCGAATCCGCGGACCGCTACAACCGGTTCGTGATCGGGGCGGTCGACTACGCGCATCTGCCCGTGTCTCCGGACGACGAACTCGCCTGTGTCTCCTTCGGGTTCTACCTGGGGCGGGAGGGCGAGGACCGGTTCGCGCTGCTGCTGCGCGGGCCCGCGGACGAGTACGGGCGCGACAAGGTCGAGATCGAAGTGCTCGCCGAGGAAAGGGAGTTCGCGGTCCGGCTGCTGGACGAGATCAACGTACTGGTCCGCGAGCTCAACATCTTCCGCGGGCAGATCCTGTCCTTCGAGGGTTCGGAGTTCGGTGAAGGGCTCGGACCGTTCCGCTTCCATCGCCGGCCCGCGCTCACCCGCGACGACATCGTGCTGCCGACCGGTCTCCTCGAGAGGGTGGAACGGCAGGTCGCCGGTGTGGCCCGCCGCCGCGAACGCCTCCGCGCGGCCGGCCAGCACCTGCGCCGCGGCCTCCTCCTGTACGGGCCGCCGGGCACCGGCAAGACCCATACCATCCGCTATCTCCTCTCCCACCTCCCGGAGTTCACGGTCGTCGTCCTCGCCGGAACGAGCATCGGCGCCATCGGGCCGGCCTGCGCGCTCGCCCGGATGCTCCAGCCCGCGCTCGTGGTCCTGGAGGACTGCGATCTGATCGCCGAGGCCCGTGACTACGGGGGCGGCGAACAGCCCCTGCTCTTCCAGGTGTTGAACGAGATGGACGGTCTCGGCGACGACACGGACGTGGCCTTCCTCCTCACCACCAACCGCGCCGACCTGCTGGAGCCGGCGCTCGTCCAGCGCCCCGGCCGGGTCGACCTGGCGGTCGAGATCCCCCTCCCGGACGCGGAGGGCCGTGCTCGCCTCCTCGGCCTGTACGGCTCGCAGCTCGATCTCGGCAAGGAGCTCACCGAGGAGGTCGTGGCCCGTACGGAGGGCACGACGGCCTCCTTCACGAAGGAGCTCGTACGCCGGGCCGTCCTCGTCTCCGCGGAGCGGGAGGCTGAGCGGACGGAGGCGGAGGATGTACGGGCCGCGGTGGACGAGCTGCTGTCCGACCGCGACCGGTTGACGCGGCGGCTGCTCGGGGTACGGGATCCCGACGAGGACGATGCCGAGGATGGGGACGCCGACGATGAGGGTTGGCTGCCCGCCGGTGGGGGCTGAGCGCGCCCCGCGGCGGAGCCGCACATTGATACAGCCCCGCGCCCCTAAAGGGGCGCCCCTGCCCGCCTAGTCGTTCAGCCGCGCCAGTTCCTCCGGTGTCAGGCGCAGATCCGCCGCGCCCGCCGAGTCCCGTATCGTCTGCGGTCGGCTGGCGCCCGGGATCGGGACGATCGCGGGCGAGCGGGCCAACAGCCAGGCCAGGCAGACCTGTTGAGGGCTGACGCCCCGCTCGCGGGCCACGGCATGGAAGGCCTCGAACCTGTCGGGGACCTCGGACGTCATCCGCGACGGGCCGTCCAGCGAACTCCGCGATATCCCGCCCAGCGGACTCCACGGCAGGAAGGCGATGCCCAGCTCGGCGCAGAGCCGCAGTTCGGGCTCGCTGTCGCGGACGGCGGGGGAGTACCGGTTCTGGACCGAGACCAGCCGGTCGCCGAGCACGGCGTGGGCCCGGCGGATCTGGTCGGTGTCCGTGTTGGAGATGCCGGCGTAACGGATCTTGCCCTCGTCGAGCAGTTCGCGCAGGGCGCCCACCGAGTCCTCGAAGGGAACGGCCGGGTCGGGCTTGTGGAGCTGGTAGAGGCCGATCGCCTCCACCCCGAGCCGCTTGAGCGAGGCCTCCGCCGCAGACTTCAGGTGGCGCGGCGAGCCCGTCACCGTCCAGCTGCCGTCGGCCGGTCTGCCGCGGCCGCCCTTCGTGGTCACCAGGACGTCGGCCGTGTCGCCGCCGTACGTCGCGAGGGCGCGGGCCACGAGACGTTCGTTGTGACCGGGTCCGTCACCGGGCAGGTGGTACGAGTCCGCCGTGTCCAGCAGTGTGACGCCCGCGTCCAGCGCGGCGTGCACGGTGGCCAGGGCCCGCGTCTCATCAGGGCGGCCCTCGATGGAGAGTGGCATCGCACCGAGCCCGATCGCGCTCACGCGGAGACTCCGGGACTGGCCAAGTGTGCGGTAACGCATGTCAGTTGGCCTCTCCGAGCGTCTCGGTCACGGCCTGCGGCAGCCATTCCCGCGCCTTGCCGAAGGTGAAACCGAGCCGCGTGGCCCGGCTGTTGTCCATCCCGTACGAGCGCGCGAAGGAGAACGGCGAGAACTCCCCGACCTCGACGGTCTGGAACACCGTCTTTCCGCCGGGGATGCGCGCGGCCAGCGCCTGGCACAACTCCTCGGTGCTGAGCAGCCCGTGGGACGCGGCGTTCACCGGCCCGGTGAATTCCTCACCCGCCGCCCATGCGAGGAAGTCGGCGATCTCCTCGACGTGGATGTAAGTGGCGGGATGGTTCACGGCGGGTACGGCGATCGCCTCGCCGGTGCGGATCCGCTCGGCGTAGTGGTCGAACCGCCCCGTGAAGTCGTCGTCCCCGCCCAGCACATGGGCCACCCGCACGGCGACGTACGGAAACTCGGGGTCGGCCGCGAGGACAGCCTCGGCCTGCCGCTTGCCCTCGCCGTAGTGGGTGTCGAGGAACTCCGGATCGTCCCAGGGGAGTTCGAGGTCGACAGGGACCGTACGAGGGTTCACGGAGTCCTCCCGTACGAGCTCCGCCGAGTCCTCGTACTCGTACACCTCGACCGTCGAGGTCATGACGTACCGTCGCGTGCGTCCCGCGAAGACGCGTCGCGCGATCTCCGCCTGACGCGGCGTGTAGCAGACCTGGTCGATGACGACATCGAAGGTTCGTGAGCCCAGCGCCCGCTCGAGGGACTTCTCGTCATTGCGGTCGGCGACGAGGTGAATTGCTCCCTCGGGCGGTGCCGACGAGCCGCGATTGATGACCGTGACCTTGTCTCCCGCGGAAATCAGCCGGGCAGTCAGCCGCTTGCCGAAATACCGGCTTCCGCCAATGACGCACACCTCACGCACGGTGCTCCTCCGTAATGCCATTCATCGTGATCCCGCCCTGTGGTCATAATTCTCGCGGGGTACGAGCAAGCTCTGAAGGGGAAGTCATGGGAGATCCGGCCGCGGCACCGAAAGAACCACGGCATCTGCGAGCCGCCGCCAACGAAACGTCGGTGGGCTTCGACGCGCTGGACCGGCAGATCCTGGAGCTGCTGCAGACCGACGGCCGGATCAAGCTCAGCGAACTGGGCCGCCGGGTCCGGCTGTCCCCGGCGGCCGTCGCCGAACGCGTCCGCCGTCTGGAGTCCGCCGGAGCCATCACCGGTTACGGCGCGCATGTCTCGCCGCCGCGCCTCGGCTACGGCATCCAGGCCTTCATCCGGGTCAACCCGCACGGCGGCTACACCCTCAAACACCCGAGGACCCTGGAACTCCTCGCCCGCCCCGAGATCACCGAGGTCCACCACGTCGTCGGCGAGGACTGCTGGATCCTCAAGGTCGCGGTCCAGGACACCGTCCACCTGGAGGAGGTCCTGGAACAGACCTCGGCACTCGGCCGTACGACGACCTCGATCGTCCTGACGTCCCCGGTGGAGCGGAAGCCGCTGCTGCCGCCGGCGTTGCCTTGACGCCGGGGTCAAGGATTACGTTCGTACGCATGCGAATCGGCGAGCTGGCGGCGCGGGCCGGGACCACCACGCGGACCCTCAGGTACTACGAGTCACGGGGGCTGCTGCCCGCGCGGCGGGGGAGCAACGGCTACCGCACGTACGACGAGGACGATCTGAAGCTGCTGCGGCAGATCAGGACGCTCCAGGACTTCGGGTTCGAGCTGGAGGAGACGCGGCCCTTCGTGGAGTGTCTGCGCGCCGGACACCCGGAGGGTGACTCCTGCCCGGCCTCGCTCGCCGTGTACCGGCGCAAGCTGGGCGAACTCGACGCGCTGATCGGTGAGTTGACGACCGTACGCGCACAGGTCGGCGAGCAGTTGGCGCGGGCCGAGCGGGCGATGGGCGAGCTGGCGGCCGAGGCGGAGGTTCCGGGTGGCCCGGAACCCGTGTGCGAGCTGGGAAGGCGGACGCAGTGATCAAGGCAAAGGGTGTGGCCGAGGTGACGGACGGGAACTTCGAGGCGGAGGTGATCGGGGCAGACCTGCCCGTGCTGGTGGAGTTCACGGCCGACTGGTGCCCGCCGTGCCGGCAGATCGCGCCGGTGCTGAGCGCCATCGCCTTCGAGGAGGGCGACCGGCTCAAGGTGGTGCAGCTGGACGTGGACACGAATCCGCTGACCACGAACGCGTACGGGGTGCTGTCGATGCCCACGCTGATGGTGTTCCGCGAGGGGCAGCCGGTGAAGTCGATGGTGGGCGCCCGGTCCAAGCGACGGCTGCTGGAGGAGCTGGCCGATGTTGTGTAGGGCCGACATGGTGTAGGTCGTCGGCCGGGACTCGCAGGCCGACAAAAAATCCCCCGCGGCAATTGCCTGCGGGGGATTTCATTGCGTATATTGAATGGTTCGCGACTTCGGTGAAACAGGTCGCGAAGAAGTTCACTAGGCGCAGTATATCCGGCCGGGAGCGGAATTGTCAAACAGGGGATCGCACACAGAATTTACCGACGATGAATTGAGGCACGAGCAGGAATTCATCGACGGGCTGTACGCGCGCGTGGACGCACTGCGCGGCGTCACGGAGGCATCCGTCGTGGACGCCCTCGGTCAGGGCAGCACGCCCATGCAGGCCCGGCTCGAACGGGACGTACTCGTCGCCGAGCGCTCGGGGCTGCTCGCCGCGCTGAACGCGGTGGACGGCTCGCTCTGCTTCGGCCGTATCGACCTCTCCACCGGACTCATCCACCACATCGGCCGCATCGGCATCCGCGCCGACGACACCGAGCACACCCCGATCCTGATCGACTGGCGGGCCCCGGTCGCCCGTCCCTTCTATCTCGCCACCGGCCACACGCCGATGGGCCTGCGCCGCCGCCGGCACATCACCACCGAGGGCCGCGACGTCACGGCCCTGCACGACGAGATCCTCGACCTGGGGGATCAGGAGCGCACGGGGCACGAGGACCCGACGGGTGACGCCGTGCTGCTCGCCGCCCTCAACTCCGCGCGCACCGGCCGCATGAGCGACATCGTGCAGACCATCCAGGCCGAGCAGGACCGCATCATCCGCGCCCCGCACCGCGGCGTGCTGGTGGTGGAGGGCGGCCCCGGCACGGGCAAGACGGCGGTGGCGCTGCACCGGGCGGCCTATCTCCTCTACGAACACCGGGAGTTGCTCGCCAAGCGTGCCGTCCTGATCGTCGGCCCGAACCCGGCGTTCCTCGGCTACATCGGCGAGGTCCTGCCCTCGCTCGGCGAGACCGGCGTGCTGCTCGCGACCGTCGGCGAGCTGTATCCCGGCGTGAAGGCGACGGCGACGGACACCCCCGAGGCGGCCGCCGTGAAGGGCCGCGCCGACATGGCCGACGTCCTCGCCGCCGTCGTAAGCGACCGGCAGGCGCTGCCCGACCCGGTGATCGCCATCGAGCACGACCGGGACATCCTGATGCTCGACGCCGATCTCGTACGCGTCGCCCGCGAGCGCACACGCGAGGCGAAGCTGCCGCACAACGTCGCCCGCGAGCACTTCGAGGGCCACATCCTCAACACCCTCACCGACATGCTCGCCGAGCGGATCGGCACGGACCCCTTCGACGGTACGAACCTGCTCGACCCCAGCGACATCACGCAGATCCGCGAAGAACTGTCCGAGAACCACGAAGTCTGGTCCGCCATCGACCAGTTGTGGCCGCGCATCACCCCGCGGCGGCTGATCGCGGACTTCCTCGCCGAGCCCGACGCGTACCTCTCCGAGGCGGACGCGGACGCCATCCGGCGCCCGGTGACCCGGGCCTGGACCACCGCCGACGTGCCCCTCCTCGACGAGGCCGCCGAGCTCCTCGGCGAGGACGACCGGTTGGCGAGGGCGGCCGCCGAGAAGGAACGAAACCAGCAGGTCGCATACGCGCAGGGCGTGTTGGACGTCTCCTACGCCTCCCGGACGTACGAGTTCGAGGACAAGGAGGACAGCGATCCGGACGCCGGGGAGGTGCTCTCCGCGCACGACATCATCGACGCCGAGCGGATGGCCGAGCGGCACGAGGAGGACGACCACCGCAGCGCCGCCGAACGGGCCGCGGCCGACCGCACCTGGGCGTTCGGGCACATCATCGTCGACGAGGCGCAGGAGCTGTCGCCGATGGCGTGGCGGCTGCTGATGCGCCGCAGTCCCACGCGGTCGATGACGCTGGTCGGCGACCCGGCCCAGACGGCCGACGCGGCGGGCGTCGGTTCCTGGTCCGACATCCTCCACCCCTACGTCGAGGACCGCTGGGAGCACACCCGCCTCGCCGTCAACTACCGCACCCCGTCCGAGATCATGGACGTGGCGGCGGCCGTCCCGCGCGCCGAGAACGCGGACTTCGAGCCGCCGAGTTCGGTGCGGTCGACGGGCGTACGCCCCTCAGTGCGCGAGGCCGCCGGGGCCGCCGACCTGCCCGGCGCCGTGGAGAAGGCGGTCGCGGAGCTGACTCCCGCCGAGGGGCGGCTCGCGGTGATCGCGCCGCGCGATCTGCACGGGGTGCTGGCCGCACGCCTCGACGGGATCACGGCGGGGGAGGAGCCCGATCTGACCCGTACGGTCGTGCTGTTGGACCCTCGGCAGTCGAAGGGGCTGGAATTCGACGCGGTGCTCGTGGTCGAGCCGGCGCGATATGGCACGAGCGATCTCTATGTGGCACTCACCCGGGCCACTCAGGCTCTGGGCATCGTGCACACGGGAGAGCTGCCGAAGGCGCTGGCGGAGGCATTGGTGGAGTCGTTCTGACCTCCGACTGACGGCTGCACGCCGGTCCCGCGCCGGGTCCCGCGCTGGTCCCGCACCCATCCCGCGCCGGTCCCGCACCGGGAAGTAATCACCACATCCTCCGCAGGTATCACCAAGTAGTAACAGTTGGTGTCATGGTTACGGCTCGTACACGTTCGATGCGGTAAGCGTGTTCGCCATGGAACCTCATCCGTTCGGCACGGCCCCGGCCGACAGCCTTCCGCTCGAATCGCTGTCCGTCGAGCCCCTGCTGACGTCGGAGTTCGACGCCGATCCGGGCAGCGTGTACGGGAGGCTGCGGCGCACGTACGGGCCGGTGGCGCCGGTCGGTCTGCTCGGTGTGCCGGTGTGGCTGGTTCTCGACTACCGCGAGGTTCTGGAGGTGCTCCGCAACGAGAGCCAGTGGCGGCGGGACATCCGGTACTGGCGGGCGCGGGCGGAGGGGCGGCTGCCGCACGGGTGGCCGCTGCTCGCCGGGTACGAGGTCCGGCAGACGATGTTCATGGACGACGAGGAGCATCGGGCCGCTCGGCAGACGTACCACACCGCGCTCGGGCCGTTCCAGGACTCGCGCACTCCGCAGGGGTGGGAGCTGCGGTCCGCCGTCGTGGCGTACGCGGACGAGCTGGTCGCCATGCTGGCCGCGGAGTCCGGGGCCGTCGGGTTCGCGGATCTGGCCGCGCAGTACACGCGGCCGTTGCTGCTCATGGTCACGACCCGGTTGTTCGGCTGTCCCGTCGAGCTGGGCGATGAGCTGGTGATGGACCTGTGGCGGATGCTGGACGGAGGGCCGGACGCGGGCCCCGCCACGGGGCGGGCCCTGGCGGCCATGACGCGCCTCGCCGCCCACCGGCGGGCGCTGCCGGGCGACGACCTGACGTCGTACATGCTGCTGGCCGATCCGACCCTCTCCGACGAACAGCTGGGCCGGGAGCTGTTCATGAACGCCGTCTATCTCACCGACATCACCGGCAACATGGTCTGCAACACCCTCCTGGAAGTGCTGCGCGGCAACGCCACCGTCCGGCGGAGCCTGTCGGCCGGGCTGATCGGCGAGACGGTCAACCGGGCCGCGCTCGCCAACACGCCCGTGGCCAACATGTGCTTCCGCTTCGCCGCGCGTGACGTCCGGCTCGGGAACTTCTGGATTCGGGCCGGTGACGTCGTGTCGCCGTCCTCCGCCGCGGCTCATCAGGACCTCATGGCGATCGGGTCCCACATCGTCGACTCCACGGTCAGCACGCGTGCTCACCTGGGCTGGGGTGCCGGGCCGCATCAATGTCCCACCGCTGCCCGTGAGCTGGCCGGCACCATCGTGACCACGGCCGTCGGCCGCATCTTCGAACACTTCACCAAGGTCGAACTCACCCTCCCGCCCGACCAGCTGCCCTGGCGGTCGGGACCGGTGGTGCGGGGGCTGCGCCTCCTTCCGGTCCGCTACGAGCTGAGCGGGAGGAGTCCGGCGGGCCGGCAGTCTGTGGGCGGGAATGGGAGCGGGGTGGCGAGGTCCGATGCCGTGCGTGCGTCCGAGCGTCATGCGCGGGGTTTGCTGGGGGCGTTGCGGCAGTTGATGTTCGGGGGGCGGAAGGGGGATTGATGGGGGTGGGTGGGGAAAACGGCCTGAACGGCCTCGTCCTCAAACGCCGGACGGGCTGAAGATCAGCCCCTCCGGCGTTTGAGGAGCGGGGGTTCGGGGGCTGGCCCCCGACGGGG
>NZ_VWMY01000094.1 GCF_008905045.1 Streptomyces albicerus | reverse complement strand
GCGCCATCACGCCGCCGATGCAGAAGAACGCGAACGACGTGACCAGATACAGCGTGCCGATCGTCTTGTGGTCCGTGGTGGTCAGCCAGCGGACGGCGGCGATTCCCGGACGACGGCTCGCGGGCAAGGGCGCGAGCGCCGCGGTGACAGTGTTGCTCTCCATGCCCCGCCTGTGTCCGCGGCCCGGCCCGGCGTCACACTTGAGCGAAGCGACAAGGATCACCGAACACAGGTGTGACGATCGAGGACCTGCCGGACACCTACGGAACATGAGCAACGACGAGATCTTCGCCGCTGCCTATCGCGAGCACTACTGGGCGGTCAGCCGCTACGTTGCGCGGCGACTGGACGGCCGGACGAGCGAAGTCGAGGAAGTGGTGGCGGAGGTGTTCACCGTCGCCTGGCGGCGCCGGTCCGACCTGCCCGCGTCCCCCCTTCCCTGGCTGTACGGCGTGGCGCGCAACTGCCTGTCCAACGCGGTACGCGGCTACGGGCGCCGTCGGCGGCTGCTCGACAGGCTCGGCCACGACGAGACCGCGCACGGCAGGCAGATAGTGGACAGCCCTGATTCCGAGCCGCCCGGCGCCTGGGTGCACGACGCGCTGGCGCGGCTTTCCCCGGTGGATCAGGAGGTGCTGCGGCTCACCACCTGGGAGGAACTGGGCATCGACGAGGTCGCCGTGGCCCTCGGCTGCGGCAGCCGGGCGGCGGCGATGCGGCTGCACCGCGCCCGCCGACGCCTCAGAGCCGAGGTCGACCGCATGCGGACCACCGTGGCCGCCGGCACCGAAACGCCCCGCCGCGACACCCCGAAGGAGCAGCGCCATGGCTGACGAACTCGAACTGCTGCGCCGCGCCAACCCGGTGCCGTCCGGCGCTCCCCACTTCGGCGACGGCCCGCTGGACCAGAACGCCGAGCGCCGCCTCGACCAGTTGCTGCACAGCGAGGATCGGGGGCAGTCGCCGCACAGTGAGAACCCCGGGCGAAGCGTCCCGAGCCGACGCCTCACCGGCCGACGGCCCGGACGCACGAGCCTCAGCCGTCTCCTGCAAGGCCGACGCCCCGGCCGCCGTACGCGCCTCGTCTGGGCCCTCGCGACGGCCGCAGTCGTCGCCGTGACCGCTCTCGCCCTCCTCGTCGCGGGCCCGAACACCACCCCCGCCGTGGCGGCGCCCCGCCCGCTGGTCGTCCGGGCCGACGCCACCCCCGTATCCCTGGACCGGCTGGCCGAGCGCGCCGCGCAGGCCGCGGCGGACGGTTCGCCCGGCCTGCGCAAGGGCACGCATGTGCAGTCGTGGAGCATGGGCATGTCGCAGGACAAGCCGCCGGTCACGCTCGCCGAGGAGCGCATCGTGCGCTGGAAGGCCGACGACAGCCACACGGAACTGGTCGTGGCGACCGACCCGCGTCACCCGGGCCGGCCGATCCTCTCCGACGAGGACGGCGATCCGCGCCTGGTCGACGACGGACACGTCATCAGCAAGCAGACGTTCCCGCCGAGCTGGAGCGACGCCCCGCCCGAGTCTCCGCCCCCGCACGACGCCACGCGGCTGCGCGCCTATCTGCAAGAGGCGCAGTACAGCGACACCCCGCTGACCACGCCCCAACTGCTGGACGCCGTAGGGGTGTTGCTCGACCACTGGACCCTCGGCGCCCGCGAGCACGCGGCGCTTGCCCGACTCCTGGCGGACACCGAGGGGCTGCGGCCCGTCGGCCGGGTGACCGACCGCCTCGACCGGCGCGGCCAGGCGTACGTGTACGACGGCTCCGGCGCCCGCCGGATGCTGATCATGGACCCGGTCACCGGTGCCGTCCTCGGCCTGGAGAGCACCGCCACCGCCGACGAGCCCGAGTGGGGCCTCAAGGCGGGCGACGTCATGGAGTACAGCGCCTGGATGCGCTGATCACACCCCGAGCTGCCGGGCGGCGGCGTCCACGGCCTGCTCCAGCAGCGCGGCGATCGTCGTCGGGCCGACACCGCCCGGCACCGGCGTGATCAGCGAGGCCCGCTCCACGGCGGAGTCGAAGTCGGCGTCGCCGATGCTGCCAGGGTTGTACCCGGCGTCGACCGCGACGGCACCGGGCTTGATGTCCTCCTCGCGGGTCAGCCGGGGCCGACCCACCGCGGTCAGGATCAGGACTCGCTCTCCGGCCCGGCCGTCGGGTCGGCGCCCGCCAGGAACCCGGTCGCCTGGGCCTCGATCCGTACGGCGCCGAGCGCTCCCGCCCACCGTGCGACCTCCGTCGCGAGGGCCGTGGAGGCCGCTTCGTCGCCGCCGTCGCGGGCGAGGACGGCCAGCAGCAACTGCTGGGAGAGGGTGCCGGGGACGTGCCCGCCCCGGGCCCCGAGCCCGGTCGCCCGCGTCCAGCGCTCCCGTGCCCGCGCGTGGTCCCCGTCGTCGTGGTCCTGGTCGCCGAGGTGCCGCAGGGCCTCGCGGGCGAGCAGGTCGTCGCCCGACTCCCCGGCACGCAGGGCGAGTTCGTAGTGCGCGGGGGCCGCGTCCCGCTCGGCGAAGAGGTTGCCGACGATCAGGCCGAGGTACATCCGCGCCCAGCCTCCTCGCACGTCGTCGGGCGCCCGCTCGCACAGTTCCTCCGCATGCCGTCGCAGCTGCGCCAGTTCGGCCGGGTCCTTGCCCGCCGGCCCGAACCGGAACGTGCCGTCGCCGAGGAGCTGACGGAAGTACGCGTGCCGCAGCCGTACGAACTCCAGGTCCCAGAGCCCGACCGGTTCCGTGAGCCCGTCGAAGGCCTGCTGCGCGGCGGCGATCGGCTCGGCCGCGCCGTCGGTGCCGCCGAACCAGTCGCGCTCCAGGGCGATCTCCGCGCAGGCGAGGGCGAGAGCCGCCCGGTCGTGCGGTTCGGTCACCGCAGCCGAGCCCAGGAGGTCCGCGGCACGCTGCCACCGGCCGGCCCGAGCCAGCTCACGCGCCGCCGCGACGACCTCGTCCAACGGGAGGACGGCGTGGGTCGTGCTCGCCTTCGTCGCGGCCGGGAAGTTCATGGTGTCCGGGAAATTGGTCATGGCCCGGAAGGTAGTAATCAGAAAAACTATCCACAAGAAAACTATTGCGAGGCAGGGGGAGGCACCGATGGGTGACTCGGTCGACCGGCATGTCGAGCTCTGGTCGAAGGAGCTCGGTTGGATGGACCCGGTGAAGGAGGCGATCTTCGCGCGGCTCGCGATCCTGGCGCGCCACGCGGCGCAGGCCCGCCGGGACACGCTGGACTCCGACGGGCTCAAGCACTGGCAGTTCAAGGTGCTGCTGACCCTGCGTCGGCTCGGCCCGCCCTATGAGGCGAGCCCGTCGCGGCTCGCCGAGCTGCTCGGGCTGACCCGGGGCGCGCTGTCGGCGCGGCTGGGCCCGCTGGAGGACGCCGGCCTGATCACGCGTACGCACGACGCGGGTGACCGCCGCCGCGTCCACGTACGGCTCACGGCGGCGGGATACGACGCGTTCGAGCAGCACGCGGCCTCCGAAGAACAGGGCGAGAACGCGCTGCTCTCCGTGCTGACCGAAGAAGAGAAACGAGCACTCGCCGACCTGCTCCGGAAACTGGTCGAGGCCGCAGAAGCCGGCCCGGCCGACTCCAGGCCGAGAAGGTCCAGGTCGGACGGGACGTGACCTGGACCCTCGGCGTGTCCCTTCCCGCTCTTCGTCCTACGCTTCCTCGTCCCATGCCTGCAACACCGTCTGTTCGGCGATCTTGCCGTTCCGCAGGGACATCATCGAGTTCGCGAGCACCTTGACGCCGTCGGAGTACTGACAGGACTCCGTGTAGGCGACGTGGTCGCCCTGGACCACGCACTGCTCCAGCTTGTGGGTCATGTCGCGGCTGTAGACGTCGTCGAGCATCTCGCGGATCTGCTCGCGGCCGTGCATGACCTTCGGGTGGCTGGGCTGGGTGTTGCGGTCGACGACGCGCATTTCCGCGTCGTCGGTGTACAGCGACAGGAGTGCCGCCGCGTCCTGGCCTTCGATGCCCCTGCGCAGCGCTTCGGTGTCGAAGCCGGGGCTTGCCGCGGTGCCCATGATGGACCTCCTTGTGGACCACTGGCGAAGGCCGCGGCCCGTACGGAGCGGGCCGCTCTCGGCCTCTCCTCCGAGCCTCCTCCGGCGCGCGGGCCACGGCAAGCGCAGCCCGACCGATGCGCCTCCCGGGTGAGCGGCGGGGTGCGGCCGTGTCCGTGGACGGCCCGCCTCCGTTGCTCAAGGCATGATCTCAACACGACGTATCGTCGCCGCCGTTGGCCTCGCCGTCGGCGTCACGGGCCTTGCCGTACCGTCCGCGAACGCTGGCACCGCCGCCCCGGAGACGGGACAGCTGAACCCCATCTCGATGATCGACTCACTCGCCGTGAGCGGCATCCCCCCGGAGCGCCAGGCCCAGGTCCCGAGGGTCTCCAGTCAGCTCTCCGCGCTCAACAAGGTGAACAACCTCCGACAGCCGCGCTAGGTGACCGACCCGGCCGCCCCCGTCACCGGACTGCTCTCGGCGGTCGAGCAATGACCGTCGCGTACTGAACGGTCCGATCAATCGGCGTGTGCCCCGCACCGGGGCACACGCCGACGTCGTTCCGCCGCGCGGTGTCCGCACGGTCCCCACCGCCGCCCACCAGGGCGAACGCCCCGCCGATACGGCATGCCCGCCGGAGGCTGCCTCGTCGTTGTGACGCCCGTTGTCGTGACGCCCGTTCGGCCGGCGTTTCCCCGGATTCGGTTGCCCGGCGGTTCGACCTCGGACCGTACGCTGGACGGCATGGTCAGGAGTGACGCGGGGAGCGTGGACGGGTATCTCGCCGAGGTGCCCGAGGAACGCCGCGCGGCGCTGGCGCGGCTGCGGGAGCTGTGCCGGGCGGAACTGGACGGCTTCGCCGAGATGATGGCGTACGGGATGCCCGCCTACGAGCGGGACGGCGTCGCCGAGATCGCGTTCGCGAGCCAGAAGCAGTACATCTCCTTCTACCTCATGCGCGGTGATGTCCGGGAGGCCTTCGAGGACCGGCTCGCCGGGCAGGACATGGGCAAGGGGTGCCTGCGGTTCCGCAACCCGGAACGGATCGACTACGCCCTCGTACGCGACCTGCTCAAGGCGGTCGCGGCCGCACCGGGCCCGGTCTGCTGATCACCGGCCGAGCCGCTCGACGGCCTTCATGACGCGGCCCCCTCCGTCCTCGCCGTGCTCCGTGGTCCCCGCCAGCATGATCGCGCGCGGTCACGAACGTGAGCGGCACGGCGGCCGCGGCGGCCAGGAGCGGCGCGAGGCGGCTGTGCACGTGCGCCGTCTCGACCAGGAGGCGCAGCCCCACCGTGGTCACCGCGAGATTGACCAGGGTGGACAGCGGAAACCGCAGGAACTTCGCCCAGGTGGGCCGCGTGCGGTACGTGAACCGGGCGTTGAGGAAGAAGGAGGCGACCGTCGCGAGGACGAGGGCCGACAGGTGTGCCGCCAGGTACGGCAACCACAGGAGCAGCAGGACGTAAATGCCGTAGTACAGGACGGTGTTGACCACCCCCACGAGCGCGAAGCGCACCAACTGGCTCCCCATCAGCGCGGGTCCAGTACGTGGGGCTCGGCGTCGCCCGCCGGAGCGCAGAGGGCGGCGGCGGACGGCTGGGGTGCGACCTCCTTGACGAGGTAGTGCGGGCGTCGCTTGACCTCGTAGTAGATGCGCCCGACGTACTCTCCGACGACGGCGACCATGACCATGTGGGCCCCCGCGAGCGCGACGACGACCGTGAGGAGCGTGGCGTACCCGGGAGTGTCGACACCCCGCACGAAGACCGCGCCGATGATCCACGCGGCGTACCCCACCGCGCCCAGCAGCAGGAACAGACCGAGATGGAGCGCGGTGCGCAGGGGGCGGCTGTTGAAGGAGAACAGGCCGTCCAGGCCGTAGTTGAGCAGCCTGCCGGGCGTCCACTTGCTGCTGCCCCGCTCGCGCAGGGCGTTCTGGTAGGTGAAGGTCGTGGCCGGGAAACCGATCCAGGCGAACAGCCCCTTGGAGAAGCGGTTGGACTCGGTGAGCGCGAGGACGGCGTCCACGGCCCTGCGGGACAGCAGCCGGAAGTCGCCCACGCCGTCGACGAGTTCGACGTCCATGAAGCGGTTGACGAGGCGGTAGTACCACCGCGAGGCCAGGGAACGCATGGTCCCTTCACCGGTTCGGGTCCGCCTGGCGATCACCTGGTCGAAGCCCTGCGCATGCAGACGCACCATGGGATCGATCAGCTCCGGAGGGTGCTGGAGATCCGCGTCCATCAGGACGACCACGTCACCCGAGGCGTTGCGCAGTCCCGCCAGCATGGCGGCCTCCTTGCCGAAGTTCCGGCTGAAGGAGAGGAAACGCACCCGGGGATCCTGTGCGGCCAGCCGGCGCAGGCCGGCCAACGTACCGTCCTCGCTGCCGTCGTCGACGAACAAGAACTCGAATGCGTCGTCCATGGTGGCGGCACACTCGCCGAGGCGGCGGTGGAATCCGTCCAGGACGTCCTGTTCGTTGAAGCAGGGAACGACGACCGAGATCAGCATGGCTCTCCCGAAGTGGTGGTGCGGCGGGCGCGCAGCGCGAGCCCACCGCCGAGCAGGACGAGGACGAGGAAGGAGCCGGCTCCGACGGCCGCGCCCAGGCGCAGCCCCGGAGGCCGGAAGGTGCAGCGCACCGAGTCGGCGGTGCCGTCCAGACGGATCGCGACCAGGCCGAGGTAGTCGTCCGCGGGCCGCAACTCCGCGTCGCCCGCCGCACACCGCCAGCCGGCGATACGCGGAGCGGCGAAGACCGCGACACCGCCGGTTCCACGCGGGAGTGTCGCGCTGAAGCCGTGCCCGCCGACGGACACCTCGCGCGCGCCGGTGGCCGTAAGCCGGTCGCTGGCCGCACGCAGCCTGCCGGGGTCCAGACAGCCGATCGCCCGGTCCGGGAGCGTCCCGCCGCGCTTGTCCGGGCGCAGGACGACGGTGAAGCGGCCCGATGCCGGTACAGGCCCGAGCGGCTGCATCCCGGCGATCTTGGTGACCGGCTTCCGGTCGGCGAGGAACCGGCCCACCGGAGCGGTCCCGGAGCTCTGGCGAGCGGTGCCCGAATAGTGCGGCGCCCACATGTGCAGCGTGCTTCCGGACGGGCAGGCACCGGTGATCCGCCAGGGCCGGTCGCGGACGGGGATCTCGTACGAACGGCGGACGGGCTCCGCCGGTCCCTCGCCTCGGGCGACGGTGAGCCGGGGGAGGGTGTAGACCCGGGCGCCGAGCAGCAACTCCTGGTTGCGGAAGGCAGATGCGCCGAACGCGGGGACCGGGCCCGGCGGCCGTACGGTGATCAGGGGCGGCACGGCCTGCCGGGTGACACGCACGGAGTCGCCGGTGTCCGGATACCAGCCCTGGTACGGATCGGGCGGTGAGTGCAGGCGTGCGCCGACCGAGAAGACGGCGTCCACCACCGGGTTGTCCAGGCTCTGCGGCGCACGGCCTCGGGAGGTGTATCCGTCGCCCAGCGCGATGAGCGTCCGGGCGAGGACGTCGGAGGTGTGGCTGCTGTAGTACTGGGCGCCCTGGCCGCCGACGAGCAACGGATCGTTGCCCACGGTCTGTTCCCTGCCGGGCTCCGTCCGATGACGCGGCCACGCGTCGACGTGGGCGATCGCCGCACGCTGACTGCTGTGCCGGTCTCCCCAGGTCGCGTAGTCGTCCTTCTGCGCCACCCGCGACGCCTCGGTGAACGCGGTCGTGGCCACGGACTGCCCGGCCTGGGCCGCGGCCAGCAACGCGACGCACCAGAGGGCGGAGCGGGACGTCGGCCCCGCCCTGGTGATGCCCCGCACGGCGACCACGGCGACCATCGCCCCGACGACCGTGACGGGCAGCGTCCAGACGTTCACCAGGTCACTCGTACCGGCGCCCACGACGATGAGCGCCAACAGCCCGACGGCGGCGGGCAACGCCGTTCCCCTCGCCAGGCCGTACGCGAAGGACACCCACCCGCCGACCACGAACAGCCCGCACACGACGAACGCCGCCCGGTACGGACTGCCGTTGGGCGTGGTGAAGGCGTTCCAGACCAGATTGCCCGGAGCCCACTGCAGCGACAGCACGGTCACCAGCACCGCACCCGACAGGGCGAGCCGCACTCGCCCCGGAACCGCCCTGTTGAAGGGCAGGCTCAGCGCCAGCAGCAGCGCCACGGCGTCGACGTAGAGGGCGGGGCTGCCGAAGCCGTATGTGGCGGGCAGCAGCCGGGCCACCACGTCCTCGGCCGGTACGGGCGAGAACACGCTCGTCCGGCCCGGATACGCGTGCAGCGTGCCGAAGTAGACCGTGCTCACCACGGGTGCGGAGAGACCGATCCCCAGCGCGCAGGTGCCTGCGGCACGCAGCAGAACCCCGAGCCGGCGCCGTACCGGAAGGGACGTCATCAGCAGCCGGGTGACCAGCAGCAGTCCCGCTCCCAGGGTGGCCATGTAGGCGGTGTAGAAGTTCGCGATCCAGCAGAGGCCGACGACCAGAGCGCCCAGGACCGGGCGGCGGCCCGTGAGCGTCCACTCGCCGACCAGGAAGAGCAAGGGGAGAGCGATCAGGCCGTCCAGCCACATCGTGTTGTAGACGGCGTCCGCCAACACCCATCCGCACAGGCCGTACGAGGCACCGAGCAGCCCGGCACCCCACCACGGACCGTCCCGGAGCACCAGCAGGAAGACGGCCATCAGGGCGGCGGCCATCGCCATCTTCAGCACCGTGATGACGAAGACCGCGAGGTCGATCCCGTCGCGGGGGAAGAGAGCGACCAGCGGAGCGAACGGGCTGGTCAGATACGTGCCCAGGTCGGGCAGGAAGCTCGCCCCGAACCCGGACCGCCAGTTGAGGAACAGATCCCCCTGCGCGCGGCCGTGCAGCAGGTCCCAGAGATGGGCGTGGTACGGCACGTATTGGTTGCCGAGGTCGTTCACGCTGCGGCTGCGCGGCCCGAAAGGAAAGGCCCGGGCCACGGCGTTGCCGGCACAGAGCACGAGCACGGTGACCGTCGCCGCGAGGCCGGCCGCGCGAGGGAGGTCGCCGTACGGCAGCCGCAGTAACAGCCGCCGCACGAGACGAAGTCGACTGGACGGCTCGGGGGGCCAATGGCGCGGCTGGAAGAGGCGCACGTACTCGTCGTCGTCCCCGGCGGAGGACGGTGGCGCACCCGTGTCGTCCGGCGGAGCGCTGAGGTTGTCTGGCGTCACATCCTGATCTGTCCGGGCGGCATGTCCGGTTTCAGTGACGTGTGCCACACAGTATGAGCCTGGCGCGGTTCAACGTGGCAGGCGTGTTTCAGGGAGCAGGCTCGAGGCCGGGCTCCTCCGCGTGGTCGGCGTCCGGCAGAAGCGCCTCGGCGAAGGCGCGGGCCTGCCGGGCGGGACCGTCGACACCGAGGGCCTGGACGGAGGCGTACGTGCCCTCCATGACCAGGGTGAGCTGATCAGCCAGCAGGGACGGGTCCGCGAGCGGCGCGGTTCCGGCCAACTCCTCGGTGAGCTCGCCGAGTTGCTCCCTGACCCACTGCTTGAGGGCCACCGCCTGGCGGTGGCCCGCGTGCCCTGCCTCGGGCAACTCGGCCAGGGACATGAGGAAGGGGCAGCCTCGGCACTGGTCGGGGCGGATCTGGACGAGGAGCGCGTCGAACAGGGCCAGGATCCGCTCCCGTACGCCTCGGCCGTCGGCCCGGGTCGCCGCGGTGAACCACTCCCGGTAGTCATCGGCGCCGCGCTCGACGTACGCGGCGATGAGGTCGTCCTTGGACGCGAACAGCCGGTAGAGCGTGGTGGGGGCGACACCGGCCTCGGCGGCGATCCGGTCCACGCCCACGGCCCGGATGCCGTGCCAGTAGAAGAGGTCGTGGGCGACCTGCAGCAGGTGCTCACGGGTCTGCGCCGAGCTGCGTCGCTTGGCGGGCTTCGTGGCCGTGGTGGCTGGGGTCTCTGGGGTCGCTGCCGGTTTGCTCACAGCCGGCAGTCTATCGATGTTAGGAGGCGTTCCCTTACGTCGGGCCTTGCTCGGAGCGGGCTCGTGTGCCTATGTTAGGGATCGTTCCTTAACATGCGTCGGAGGGTGGGGCTGGGCATGAGTGATCTGACCGGCAGGACGGCATTGGTGACCGGGGCCTCGCGGGGCATCGGCCGGTCCGTGGCGGAACGGCTGGCCGCCGACGGTGCGCTGGTCGCCGTGCACTACGGCACCAACGAGAAGGCCGCGCAGGAAACCGTGGAGACGATCCATCGGGCCGGCGGCCAGGCCTTCGCCGTACGTGCCGAACTGGGCGTCGACGGCGACGTGGACACCCTGTTCGCCGGACTGGAGGCAGGCCTTGGCGGGCGCCCGCTGAACATCCTGGTGAACAACGCCGCCTACGTCGACTACACGGCCACCATCGACAAGGCCACGCCGGAGTCGTACGAGCGGTTGTTCGCCGTCAACGTACGGGCGCCGCTGTTCATCACCCAGCGCGCCCTGCCCCTGATGCGCGACGGCGGACGCATCATCAACGTCTCCTCGGGCGTCACCTGGTTCGCCACCCCGGAGATCGTCTACGCCATGTCCAAGGGCGCGCTCAACGTCTTCACGCGCTCCCTCGCCCACTCCCAGGGTGCCCGGGGCATCACGGTCAACACCGTGTCCCCGGGCATCACGGAGACCGACATGAACAGCTGGCTGCAGGGGAATCCGGAGTCCCAGCAGAAGGTCGCGGCCATGGTCGCGCTGGGCCGGCACGGACAGCCGGCCGACATCGGTGACGCCGTGGCGTTCTTCGCCTCGGAGGACGCGCGCTGGGTCACCGGCCAGACGCTCGAGGTCAATGGGGGCCTGTTCCTCGGACCGACCGGAGAACGGTGACGGCCGACGCGAGCTCGGTGCGCAACGCGTCGTAGGTTCCCGCCAGTTGCCGCAGCCCGGCTGCGGCTGACGGTGTGTCACCCGTGACCAGGTCGTACTGCAGGCGGCCGAGCAGCCGTGCCTGGTGGTCGGTGACAGCGGCGGCGCCGGATGCACCGAGCTCCCCGAGCCAGCGAGAGGCGTCGGCGCGGCGCCGCGCGCCGACCCGCACGGCGAAGCCGGTCAGATGCCCGCGCGTGCGGTCGTCGAGTCCGGCTTCCACGGCGGTGGCGAGACGTTCTACGGCGACCGAAGAGCCGGTCGGGGAGGGGCCGGTCAGCCGGCGCAGCGCAGCGGGCAGCGAACGGCGCAGCGCCGTTCGGACGTCCACCTCGTCGGTACGCCGAAAGTCGCCGCGCATCGTGAACGGGCCCGCACAGTCCACCAGTTGGGCCCGCCACGCCGCGACGAAGGCATCGACGGGCAGCGTCGCGAAGGGAAAGCCGTCGGGGTCGTGGAAGAGCACCCGGTGGTCGTCGACGTCGAGCACGACCACCCAGTGGTCACCGCCGCTGGCGATGCCGGGCGACCACGGCTGGTGCAGGAGAAGGCCGACGTCCACGGGGCCGACCAGCACCGGGCCCGACCTGGCGGCCTCCCGCAACCGTCCGAGGGCCTCCGACACCGCACCGCCAGTGGTACGCCGACAGGTCCAGCCGAGCAGCCCTATGGCCTGGTCAAGGCCGAGGTCGGGATCCCAGCCCGGCGGATCGAAATGGGGCAGACCGCTCTCGACGAACTGCGCCCCGAACGGTGACCCGGTCAGCACCTCGATCGCCGACGGCGGGGGCGACTGCGGGCCCAGGGTCATCGCCAGGGAGTTGGCGTAGCAGTAGGGGGACGAACCGATGAACGCAGGAGGCATGCGCCGACCCTGACATTTTCAATTTTTCGTGACAATAGCCTTCTCGGCAATCGGCAGGCCGATGCTGTCCAGGGCGCCCCTTGTGACACAACTGACGCCCACTCACATCCTCAACTACCGCTGGAACTCTGCCTTCCGTCGAACCTCAGCCGTCTGGAGTAGTGACGCATACCCCAGCGATCCGTACGCTCCCCGGTGGTACCGATCCGAAGCTGATCGGTTCGCTGGGAGTGGAGGTCCGCCGTGCGCTCTGGCCATGCCCGCCTGTTGATCTGGACAGTCCTGGCCGCCCTGGTCATGGCGGTCCTGCCCGGGACGGCGACCGCGGCCGTCGGCGGCGAGGGCGGGAGCGGTGGCCCCCGGGTCGTGGCTGAGGAGAAGGTCGGCCCTCGGCTGGTCGACCTGACCGTTTCATCGCCCGCGCTGGGCCGTACCGCCAAGGTGCGGCTGCTGACCCCGGACGGCTGGAACGAGCGGCGGAAGGGCCAGCGGTGGCCGGTGCTGTACCTGCTCCACGGCTGCTGCGACACGTATGACAGCTGGACCCGAGAAACCGACGTCGCGACGCTGCCGCAGCTCCGCCACACACTGGTCGTCATGCCCGAGGGCGGACCGGCCGGGTGGTACAGCGACTGGTGGAACCACGGCAACGGCGGCCCGCCGGCCTGGGAGACCTTCCACCTGCGCGAGCTGCGCCCGCTGCTGGAGCACGGCTATGGCGCCGGCCCCCGCCGGGTGATCGCAGGGCTGTCCATGGGAGGCCTCGGCTCCCTGCTCTACGCCGCGCACCACCCCGGGATGTTCCGGGCAGCGGCGAGCTACAGCGGCGTGGTGCATCCCCTGCACGGCGACTTCCCGTCCGGCCTGATGGACTTGTTGAAGGACTTCGGCGAGGACCCACTCGCCCTGTGGGGCGACCCGGTGGCCCAGCGCGCCATCTGGGAGGCGCACGACCCGTACTACCTCGCGAACCGGCTGCGCTCGATCCCCGTCTTCCTGTCGAGCGGCGACGGCACCGCCGGTCCGTTCGATGCGCCCGGCGCCCACGACGATCTCGAGGCGGTGCTGAACGAGATGAACCACGCCGTCGCCGACCGGCTGAAGGCCGCCGGAGTACGGCTCACCACCGACTTCTACGGACCCGGCACCCACAACTGGCCCTACTGGGAGCGCGAACTGCACCGCTCCCTGCCACTGCTGCTGCACGCCCTGCGGCCGGGCCACTGACGAGGGACTCCGGCAAGCGGTTGGTACCGCCCAGCGGGGGCTACGGCTACAAGAATCTCAGGTCCCAGGCCCGGCATCATCGGCCATGTCCAGCAGAGGTACGACTGCCGGGAACGCCGAGAACACAGTCCCTCCCGGATGCGCCGACGGGCGGTCCGGGGGACGCTGGAAGCATGCCCGAACACCCGGTAGCGATCGTGCATCCGCCGCAGGACGAAGGCGGTCGGCGCGTGACGGTCCACGGCGAGCCGATCGGCATCGCCATGCACCTCCTGGACGTCGTCGAGTTCCTGCGCCGCGCCGGCCTGGAGTTCGACGACAACGAGGTGACCGTGTCGCCGCTCATCGAGTGGCGCGGTGGAGGACCGTCGTTCTGGGGCCCGGAGCCGCGCCGCTGACGATTGCGTGTAGGGGCCCGCGTCCTTCCCGGGGAGTACCCAAGCCCTGGTGACTGCTGCCGCGGGGGCAGGGTGGATGCCTCCATGAGCACGATGTGCGGGGCCGCGATCACGCGGAGCCTGGTGGTATCCGGAACGAGGAGGGCGTCATGAACCGCCGGATCCGCATCCGCACCAGCCGCCGCACGAGCACTCCGCGCGACACGACGATCGACCGGAGGACACCCTCGGGCCGGCTCCTGCCGTACTGAGCCGTGGCGCGGAGGATCGGTGCCGGCCTCCTCGTCAGGTACCTGCCTCAACAAGAACCGGTGTGCCGTCCGGCAGGTCGAGCCGGATCATCCCCGTGGTCTCCGTACCTGTCATCACCTGTCACCTGAGTCCCGTCGACTCGTACCTCACGACTGAAGCCTTCGGGCAGACGCAGTCGCGCGGCACGCCCGTCCCGTCGCCCCGCCCCTGCCGCAGCACACCCAGCTCCAGACCGTCCTCCCTGGCGCGTCGACCGGGCCATCCCCCTGGGCGACCTGCAGGCACCTGACGGGCCGAGCGCCGCCTCCGTCGTACGCGTTCAGGGAAGGGGCGGTTTCGCCGGGCGGTAGCGCAGCCAGACGAGTCCGTCGTCGAGTGTTTCGTTTCCGGTGAGGTCGAGCCGGCCGGCCGCTCGCGGTGCGGAGCCGTACCACTTCCGCGTGCCCTGTGCGCCGGCCAGGCAGGGATGGACCAGGAGGCTCACCTCGTCGAGCAGGTCCACCTCCAGCAGGGCGCCGGTGAGGGAGCCGCCGCTGTCCACCCGAACGACCTCGACACCTTCGCGTCGGCCCAGGGCGCTCAATGCCGCGGCCAGGTCGACGCGGTCGCTTCCCGCGACCAGCTCGGCCACCGGCAGGCGTGCGGGTCGCGGCGGCGTGGCCCGAGCGCGCAGGGCCAGTACGTCCGACCAGTGCCCGACCTCGCGCAGCGCCTCCCACTGCCGGACGCGCCCTTTGCTGTCGACGACGGCCAGCAGCGGCCCGTCCGGGGCGGGACCGGGCCGGGGCGCCGTGACCAGTGCCCGCTCCTGAGCGAGGATCGTGTCCGCCCCGGTCAGGGTGACGTCCTCGTGCCAGGTGGCCGCCAGTTCGTAGAACCGTCCCGTGTCCGGTACGAAGCCCGTGGTCGCCCCGTCCACGGAGACGGCCGCATGAGCCACCACATAGGGCCGCCCCGAGCCGGTGGATGCGTGTGCCGTCATGACCCCGAGCCTAGAAGCAGCCACTGACAACGGCGCTGGTCAGGATGGCTGTGGCTGTGGCTGTGGGTGCGGGTGCGGGTGCGGGTGCGGGTGGCGGCCGCCACGCTCGTTCCTTGTGCATGTGGCCGCCACCCGCGTCGAGGGGAGCGTCAGCAGATGTTCTGGCTGCTGTTGACGAGGGTGTTGTTGCGGAACGTCGTGTTGTTACCGCACGGGCTCTCCCGGATCGCGGAGTCGGTCACCCTCAGGTTCTGGATGGTGATGTCCGAGTTGTTCGGGAACTCCGAGCGCGCGGCCAGCCGGATCTCGCCGCCGCCGGTGACGCTGCCGCTCTGGGCGGCGAGGTTCACGTTGTAGCAGTTCTCGATCAGGATCGAGTTGTTGCCGGTGTTGGAGATGGTGACCCGGTCGATGGTCGCGCCGCCGCTCTCGGAGACGCAGAAGACGCCACGGCCGCCGCCGCGCGCGACGACCTCGCCGACCCGGATGTTGGTGGGGTAGCCGCTGCCGACGCGGCCGTTGCGGTTGGCCATGCGGAAGGCCGCGTAACCGGTACCGGCGCCCGCGCCGTCCGCGTCGACCTTGGTGACGCTGGCGTTGATGGTCTGGTTCAGCAGGAGACCGGACTCGCCCACGTTGCGCGCGGTGACCGTGCCGATGGTGATGCCGTCGACCCCGTACGTCTCCACGGCGTGGCTGCTCGCCCCCGAGACGTACACGCTGTCGATACGGACGTTGCGCGTCCACTGGCTGGTGTCACCGCGGTTGTCGATGCGTACGCCGAGACCGCGCGACAGGCGCATGTCGATCTGGCCGAGGACGACGTTCTGCACGTTGCGCATGAAGATGCCGTACAGCGGCGTGCCGGTGAGGTTGAGGTGCTGGACCTCGATGTCCCGTGCGCCGCGTGCGTACACCGGGGCCTGGTCGCCGGAGCCCGAACCGGTGACGTTGATGGTGCCGCAGACGTCGAGCACGGTGTAGCTCGGCAGGGACACCCTGGATCCGGCGCCGATGCTGCCCGAGCCGCGCACGACGACGCGTTCCTTCGAAGTGCGGCCCGCCGTAAGGCTGTTGACGGCCGCCTGCATCGCGGCGCGCATGTCGGTGCCGGTGTAGACGACACTGCTGCCGCGCCGGGCGGTCCAGGTGCTGCCGCTCAGTGTGGCCTCGGCCTGGTACGAACCCTCGCCGCACGCTGCCGCCGCCTGCTGCGGGGCCGCGCTCGCGGGGGCCGTGAGCATGGCCGCCCCGGTGAGTAAGGCGGTGGCGCACGCGGCCGTGACACCGGCCCGGCGCCTGCGGGTCCTTGCGGTCCTGGCGGTTCTTGCCGTCTTGCGAGTGAGGTGAGGTGCGGCTCTGCGTCCCATCTCGTCTTCTCCTGTGTGGGGGTTTGCCGCTTGCATGACGACGTTCGACAGCAAGCGTTTTCTATGGCGGGCGGTGAGTGTGGCAAGGGCTTTCTATGGCGTCAATAGGCTGGGGTGACAAAGGGGTTGGACGCGGCTGGACGCCTCCTGCGGTCACATCTCGCGGCGTGCCAGGAAGGACAGCAACGCACGCAGGTCGTCGGCCGTGTGGGGAGCCGACGGGAGGCTGTCGAGGCAGCTGTCGACGACGGCGATGTGACGGTGGGCCTCGGCCAGGGCGGCGGTGCGGCCACCGGCCTCCTCGATCAGGGTCGCGGCACGGCGGGCGGTCGCCTCGTCGAGGGTTTCGACGGTCTCGGCGGAGTCCAGGAGGCGGGCGAGTGGCCGGGCTGCGGCCGGAGTGCCGAGGGCGGCCAGGACCGGGAACGTCTTCTTGCGCCTGCGCAGGTCCGCGTGGACCGGCTTGCCCGTGACGGCGGGGTCTCCCCAGATGCCCAGAAGGTCGTCGATCACTTGGAAGGCCACGCCGAGATGGCGGCCGGCGCGGTCGAGCGCGGTGATCGTCGCTGGTGGGGCTCCGGCGAGTACGGCACCCAGGGCCGCGGCACAGCCCAGCAGCGCGCCGGTCTTGCGCTCGGCCATCGCCCGGTACTCGTCGGGGCGGACCGCCTCCGGGCCCGTCCAGGGGCGGGGCTCGAAGAGCAGGTCGTCGGCCTGACCGCGTACGAGGTCGTTGAGCCCGGTGGACAAGTGGCGTACGGCTGACGGGACTTGGGCGCCGGGAGCGGAGGCCAGGGTCTCCACGGCCAGGGCGAACAGCGCGTCGCCCGCGAGGACGGCCGGGCCCGTGCCGTACGCCTTCCAGACCGTGGGGCGGCCGCGCCGGGTCGGGTCGCCGTCCATGATGTCGTCGTAGAGCAGCGAGAACGTATGCACCAGCTCCACCGCGACGGCCGCGGTCACTCCCGCGCCGCTGGGTGCCCCGGCGGCCTCCGCGCCCAGCACGGCAAGGGCCGGCCGCAGCCCCTTGCCGCCCGCGGCGGTGGTGGCCGGTGCGCCGCCTGCCTCGCACCATCCGAAGGAGTACGCGGCCATCTCGCCGACCCAGGGGTGCAGCCGCCCGATTGCTTCGGCCTCGCGCGGTGCGGCCGTTCTCGACCGGGCCGAAGTGCAGGTGCAAACGAAGAGGCGTTTCAACAATCCCCTGGCAGCCGATCGTCGAGCTCGGCCATGACGTCCAGCCCGAAGAGCCCGCCGCGCCGGCGCCCCGCTCGCTACCGCCTGCCGTGGCTGCCGCTCCCGCCGCACGCGTTGAAGCGCACGCTGCGCGGCACGATGGTGAACGCCGGCGTGCTCATCGCTCGGCTCGCCTCAGCGGCGTTCCAGGCTTCCCCGTACGAACGCGGCCTGGCCCACGTGCTGCAGGTCGTCGGAGAGGACGCTGACCAGGCGGACGCCGAGGGTGACGGGCGGGGACCAGTTCTCGTCGACGACCCGGTCCAGGTCGTCGGCGCGCAGCTCGCGCAGGGCGGCCAGTGTCTGCTCGTGGACGGCGTCGTAGTAGCCGAGCAGCAGGTCGTCCGAGTCCACGCGGACCTTGGCGACCTTGTGCGGGGTGTGGCCGTAGCCGGTGTCCCGGCTGGGGAGGCCCAGGGCGAAGCGGTCCGCCCAGTCCTGCGACAGCCAGATCTGTTTCAGGCCGAAGGCGTCGGCGACATGGTCGTCCTGGACGCGGGTGAGATGCCAGACCAGCCAGGTGATCGAATTGGCCCGGTCGTCGAGGCGGGCGTTGAGATCGTCCGGGGAGAGGCCGTCGACGACGGCGTGGACCTCCTCCTGGATGCGACCGTATGCGTCGACGAGAACGTCCTTGGCGTGCATGGGCTCCTCCATGCTCTGCGCGGGCATCTGTCCCTGCCAGTGTCGCCGAGACGGCGCCCGCCCGCCGCGCGTCAGTGCCAGCCGGAGTACGGCTCCTCGCAGAGCTTGAACACCGGCTCGCGGCGCACCGGATCCGACGCCGTGCTGAGCTGGACGCGGTCGCCGGTACGGATCGCGACGAGCGGCCCCGACACCCGGCCGCGGACGGTGAATCCCTCCGCCAGCTCGACGAGCGACACATTGCGCGCGCCCGGAGTATTGCGCTGGACGACGGTCGTATGGCGTATGACGCCCAGGCCCGCGCTGCGTTCCGTACGTAGATCGCTGCCCGCGCAGACCGGGCAGAGCAGCCGGTGGAACATGGCGGTCCCGCACCAGCGGCAGCGCTGGTAGAAGAGTCCCTCTTCGGCCGGACCGGTGGTCCTCGCGGCCTCCGGGTCGAGTACGCCCGTCGTGGTCCCGCTTCCTCGGTGGAACACGATGTCATCTCCCTGCGCCGGGCCGGAATCTGAAAGTGTGCGATGCAGTCTGAAAGTGCGCGGTGCGCCGTGCACGACTCTCAGGTTATGGCACGCAGTGCCACTCGTAAAGGCACTCAGTACCCTCAATCAGTCCGGATCCCGGCCGAGGGTGGTCTCGATCTCCTGGACGACCCGCCACATCGGCGCACCGCGCCTCGAGATGACGACGACCACGTCGTCCTCCGTCGATCCCGCTGCCGGACCGGCGGGGTCGGGACTCGGCCCGAAGGCCTGCTGAACATGGGCGAGCGCGTGGTCCACCTCCGCGGTCGCGTCGCTCTTGCCGTCCGAACGCAGCCAGGACCGCAGCCCGTTGTTGTGCGCGGCGACCACGGCCGCGGCGATCACGTCGGCCCGCAGCGTCCCGTCGCGCTGCCCCGCGAAGCGCCCGCGCAGATACTCGGCGAGCGCGCGCTCGTACCGCCAGACCACCGAGAGTTCGTACGTCCGCAGCCCCGGGACCCTCCTGGTGAGGCGGTAGCGCTGGACCGAGAACGTCGGGTTCTGGGCGTACATGCGCAGCACGAGGCGCGCCGCGTCGCAGACCCGCGCCACTGGGTCGTCCGCGTCGCCGCTCCTGCCCAGGAACTCGGTCATGTCGGCCAGGCAGCGCTCGTGGTCCGGGAAGACCACGTCCTCCTTGGACGGGAAGTACCGGAAGAACGACCGCCGTCCGACGCCCGCGAGGGCCACGATGTCGTCGACGGTGGTCTGCTCGTACCCCCGCTCCAGGAACAGCTGGAACGCCGCCGCCACGAGGGAGTCCCGCATCGGCGGCTTCGGGGGCGTCACGGCGGCCGCCTGGTCGGGAGGGGGTGCCTCGCTCATGGTGGGGAACCTAGCACCGGACGAGGGGAGAGTGGCACTGAGTGTGCTCCGATCAGGGAACTGAGTGCCATAGGGGTCCGGGGTGGGGTGCGAGGCGATCGGAGGTGCCGAGTAGGGTCCGGGCCCATGCGCGGCCGTGAGGCCGGAGTGAACGCTGGTGCGGGTGTGACGGGGGTCGGAAACGGTGCGGCGCTGGATCAAGGTGTCGGTGGCGGCTGCGGTGGTCCTGAGCGTGGGCGGCTACGTGGCCGAGCCGTACGCGCGGGACTGGATGCTGGCCGGCGACGCGTGCGGCGGGGCACTTCCCCGGGACGTCGTGGACAAGCTGACGCCGGACGACGCGCATCTGGAGAGCGAGGAGTCCCGGCAGACCGACGCGCTGGGCTCGTACTGGTGCGGCCTCACCCTGGAGGGCGACGAGGTGAACGACTCGCGGCTCATCAGCATGGAGGCCTACACCCGGCGCGACGACGTGGACCGCGAGTTCTTCAGGGCGTTCCCGGAGGAGGGGTTCTCCTCGCAGTCCGCGGTGCCCGAGGGGCTGCCCGGCTTCATCGACCACTTCGGCGTGATCCAGCTTCTGATGCCCTGCCCGGACCTCCCCGAGGACTCCGAAGGACGGCAGGCCAAGCTCCTGGTCCGCACGTGGACGGGCCGGGACACGCTGCACGGGGTGCCGGGCGCCGCGTACCAGGCGGTGGTCGCGCTCGCCAACTCGTCCTCGGACCGGCTGGGTTGCGGCGCCGAGCCGCTCAAGGCCCCGAAGGGGAACCCTGTGCCGGCCGACCCCGGGGACGACCCCAGGCTGGTGCCGGTGGCGCAGACGAAGGGCACCGGCTGCGAGTGGGTGACCAGGGCCGGACTGCCGGACAGCGAGAGCTGGCGCGTCGAGGCGGGCATGAACAACGCCGCGCCAACGGGCCGTTGCGACCTCTCCAGTGAGGACGGGGAGAACGGGGACGGCAAGGGAATGACCTTCGTCGCCTGGTACGGCGACTGGAGCAACCGCCTCAACTTCGAGGACACCAACGGCGAGTTCCGGTCCATGACGGCCACCGCCCGCTGCGACGGCGAGGCCGCCAACTACGCCCTCAGCGCCTCCGACGACATCCCCGGTGTCGGCAAGGCGGCCAAGCAGCGCATGTTCGAGCAGTTCGCACAGGACCAGGTGAACCGACGCGGCTGCTCCGACCTGCGCTTCCGCTTCTGACCGTTCCGACGGTTCCGACCGTCACGGCATCATCCACAGCGCGCGTACGTACCAGTCGTCCACCAACTGTCGCAGGGCGGCCGTGCGTTCGGCCGACACGTGCCGCGCTCCGGCCCACCCGTCGAGGACCGTGAACAGCTGGTGGCGGCCGTCCATCAGGTCGCCGCGCACCGGCCCGGCGGCCGGCCGGTCCGCGATGTCGCCCATCGGCGGGCGGGTGTCGAGCCGCCGGGACGCGGGCCGGAACGTGCCGCGGGTGTGCTCGCGCACCACCTTGTCGAAGGCGGCGCTGTCGGGGATCGTCCCGTCCGTGACGTACGCGGCGCGGTACTTCATGAGGTTGCCGATGCGGCCGGACACGTCCTGGAGGTCGTTGTCGGGCCAGTCCTGCGGGGTCGACTCGAAGCGTTTGTCGGCCGAGGGGCGGAAGTCGGGGTCGCCGCCCTGGTCGGTCAGCCGCTCCAGGTAGTACGCGAAATAGGCGCGCTCGGCGTCGTAGAGGATCGCGAACGCCTCGGGGTGCTTGGCGAGTTCGGCGACGAGGTGCTCGATGTTCGCGTCGGCGTCCGGGTAGCTGTCGCTGTGCTCGAAGACCACGTGCGCCTCGCCCGGGGCCAGAAACCGGCCGAGCCAGGTATATCCCTGCTTGTCGAGTTGGGCGTCCTCGGCGGGTACCGCGGGGCGGTTCGCCTCGTCGGCGGAGAGCATGTCGCCGCGCCCCGCGTCCACCACGTACTTGGCCAGCATCCGCGCGACGCCGGGGGCGAGAGGGGCGGGGATCTCGAGGTCATGGAGCGCTGCCGCCACCGCGTAGGAACTGCGAGCCTGTTCCAGGGTGTGCGGCCTGCCCGTACCCACGACACCGGTCGCCGCGTTGACGATGTCGCCGAGTACGCGGGCGCCGTCGCCACACACCTTCTCGTGCGCCAGCAGCTTCCTGACCGAGCCCAGGCGCTGGAGATCCTCACCGGGATCCAGCGCCTTCGTGGCGGCCGCCGCGTCCCCCGCCAGTGCGCGCTTCGAGGCGGGCAGCCGCCAACAGGGCTTGTCGGAACCGGAGTCGGCGAGGGCGAGCGGGATCGACACCCCGGCCACGAGGACGACCACGGCCGCACCCGCGACGATCCGCCGGCGCTTCGTCAGCGGCTTGTTCAGCGAGAGGTGCTTCTTCAGCGCGCCGAAACGGCCGGCGGGCTCGGCGGGCCGCTCTTCGCCGAGCGCATCGGCACCGCTGTCGTCACTCCCGCTTCCCCCATCACGCATCCCGGCAGACTAGCGAGCAACGTCGGCCACGAACGCGCCGGGTCCGCGCATGATCGGCTCAGTGACCGTGCCGCGCGTTGTGGCTGTCCACCAGGGCCTGGGAGACGACGCGTACACCCCGGGCGATGTGGTTCAACTGCGTGAGCTCCGCCGCGTACAGCTTGATCGTGTGCTCGATGACGGACTCCGGCATCCCCAGGGCGGGCAGCTCGGCCCGCGCGCTGTGCAGCGCCGTGCGGACGACGCGGATTTCCTGCTGGAGCTGGATCTGCGCGTGGCGGGCGAGCAGCACGGGCTGACGGATCAGCAGCGGGTAGCTGGCGTAGCGGGCCGGCACCAGTTCGCGCAGCCACTTGGCCGCCGATCGTTCCCAGTCACGGTTGCCGGGCGTCTTGACCTGACAGGGCCAGTCCGTGCTGATGGGCGAGTACGTCAGGGACATGGTCATCGCTTCCGAGGTGGCCGGCGGGTGGTTCGGGTCGTTCTTGGCGGCCCCGGCCTAGGGGATTGACCGGGGCCGCCACGGGCGTGCGTGAGCGGTGCCCGTTCAGTGCGCCCGGGCCGAGGCGAGAAGGTAGCGCCGTTCCCGGGCTGACCAGGACCCCACCGGATCCCGATCAGCCAGAAGTATTCATATATACCGTCCGGTAAGCAAGGGAATGAAAAAATTCATGTGGAGGTACGGCTGAATCACGTCTTGCGGACACCGGTCACCGTATGTCGGAGAGGTCGCTCCGCGAGTCAGTCCTTGAGGAAGAAGGCGTGCTCGTCCGCGACCTGTTCGTAGTCCTCCAGGCGAGCCTGCGTACGCTCGGGATCGGCGTCGGTCATCGCCTGCAGCAGGGCCGCGGACAGCACCACGGGCGCGGCGTAGGAGTCGAAAACGAGCCGTGCGCCGGTGCCGGTGGCGAAGACCACGTCAGCCTCGTCGGCCAGCGGTCCGAGCCCCAGATCGGTGATCAGGGCGACGCGCAGCCCGGCCCGCCGGGCGACCCGCATGGCCGTCAGCGTCTCGTGCGCGTGCCGGGGCATCGTGAAGGCCAGCACCCAGGTGCCGCCCGCCTCGCGCGACTGGAGCAGGGCGTCGTACGCGACGCTGCCGCCCCGGGTCACCAGTCGGACGTCGGGGTGGATACGGCGGGCGGCGTACGCGAAGTACTCGGCCAGCGAGCCGGAGATCCGCAGCCCGAGGATCGTGAGCGGAGTGGACTGCGACAGCGCGCGGCCGGTCTCGATGACCTTCTCCGGGTCGGCGAAGTCGCGGCGCAGGTTCTCCAGGTTGTCGATCTCGGCGTCGACGGCAGCCTGGAGTTCGTTCGGCCGGGCCTCCTCGGCGGCGTCGGGCGTGCTGGCGAGCTTGCTGAGGGCGATCGACTGGAGGCGTTCGCGCAGCGCGGGGTAGCCGCTGAAGCCCACGGCCGTCGCGAAGCGGGTCACCGAGGGCTGGCTCACGCCCACCCGCTCCGCGAGATCCGTGATCGACAGGAACGCGGCCTCGGTGATGTGCTCGATCAGATACTGGGCGATGCGGCGCTGACCAGGAGAGAGCCGGGGGCCGTCGAACAGGGCCCGCAGCCGTGTCGTGGGAGCGGCCTCCGCCTCCGGGACCGGTTTCCCCGAGCTGATGGCGGACGCCTGCGCGCGGGCCTGCTGCGGCGATGGCACCAGTGCGCCTCCTTCGTGTCCCACTGAAGTTCAACATAGCTCACAGGCAGAGCGGTCCGGCCGACAGTCGCGCGTGGTCAGAGGGCCGCCGCCCGCACGCGGCGCCTCCGGCGGAAGCGCGGTCCGGCCCCGTGACCGGGACGACCTCGACGCGTGCGTCGCGGCGCTCGCCGAGGTCCACGCGAGCGACGGCTACGCGGTGAGCTGGCCCGACTGTCCGGCGGCGTGGCTGTCCCCGCCTCCCCTCCTGAGGGCCTGGGCTGCGGAATCGGCTTGCTGCCGATGACCCGGGCGACACAGGAAGCGAAGCGCGAGATCTCCATCCGGTTCTGGACGTTGTCGCTCCGGCAAGGCGGCGGCAGCGCTGTACGAACGCCTGGGCCGGCACCGACTGGCGACGGTTGCATAGCCCCGCCGGGTTGGGCGCGCCCAACCGCGACGGACCCGCACCCAGCCACCCGCCGTCCCGGCGGGACCTCGCACCCTGGCATGATCGAGCCCATGGGTGAACGCGTAATCGCCGCTTGCGACGGGGCATCGAAGGGAAACCCGGGCCCCGCAGGCTGGGCCTGGGTCATCGCCGACGGGACGGGCACTCCCGCCGAGTGGGAGGCGGGCCCGCTCGGCACGGCGACCAACAACGTCGCGGAACTGACCGCGCTGGAGCGGCTGTTGGCGGCCGTGGACCCGGATGTGCCGCTGGAGATCCGGATGGACTCCCAGTACGCGATGAAGGCCGTCACGACCTGGCTGCCGGGCTGGAAGCGCAAGGGCTGGAAGACGGCGGCGGGCAAGCCGGTGGCCAACCAGGAACTCGTCGTACGGATCGACGAACTGCTCGACGGCCGCTCGGTGGAGTTCCGGTACGTCCCCGCGCACCAGGTCGACGGCGACCGTCTCAACGACTTCGCGGACCGGGCGGCGAGCCAGGCGGCGTTCGTCCAGGAGCCGGCGGGCAGCGAGCAGGGCTCCCCGGAGCCGCCGAAGTCTCCCGCGGTCAAGAAGGCGGCGCCCTCGCGGAAGCGCACCGCGTCCGCGTCCTCCACATCCTCTTCGTCGTCCTCGTCGTCCTCGTCCTCGCGCACGCTCAAGGCCAAGTTTCCCGGTCGCTGCCGCTGCGGACGCTCGTACACCGCGGGGGAGACCATCGCGAAGAACGCCGACGGCTGGGGCCACCCGGAGTGCCGTACGGGGGCGTAGCGCCCCTCCCGGGACCGGCCGGTTTCCCGCCCGGATGCGAAACCCGCCGCCTGCGGTGACCCTGGATGCGTGGGGGTGAACTGATCAGGAGGATGACTCATGTCCGTTATGGACAAGATCAAAGGCATGCTGAAGGGCCACCCGGACCAGGCGAACAAGGGAATCGACCAGGCCGGCGACTTCGTGGACGACAAGACCCAGAACAAGTACAGCGGTCAGGTCGACACGGGCCAGGACAAGCTCAGGGACCAGTTCGGCACCAACCCGGACCAGGACCGGCCGCCGCAGTCCTGACACCGCAGTCGCGCACAGGCGGCGGGCCTGCCGCGCCGCCGCTACGGGCCGGTCCCCGCGTGGGACCGGCCCGTACGCGTTGTCGGGCCCAAGTACCTCCTGTCCACGGGGACTTCAGGGACGACAGGTGACGGTGGGCCCGGCCAGCATGCCGCCCGTGTAGAGACTCTGACCGCGGGGCGTCCAGTAGCCCAGCTTGGAGACGACGGTGGTGCAGGCGTCCGCGAGCGTGGCGTGGACGACGACCTTCGAGGGACGGCCCGGCTGGAGGTCGGTGAGGGCGCAGTCCAGGGCGTACATGCTGCGGGCCGTTGACGGATACCGGCCGGTGAGCGGGTTGACGCAGCGGGCGTCGGACGTGGTCAGCTCCACGCCTGAAGCCTCCTCCCCGATGAGCCCGAAGCGTGCGCTTCCGTCGCCCTCGTCGCTGTCACGCGAGACGGTGTACGTCAGCGTGGTCGTCGTGTGCGGCCGCAATGTGCGCCGGCCGACCTCGATGCGGTGGGTGGGGACGGGCTTCGGGTCCGTGAGGGTCAGGGTGGCGTGGACCGTGCCGCGCAGGTCGACACCCGCGGGCGACGAACGCACGTGGACGGTGCCGCTGACGTCGTAGGTGCCCGGTCCTGGGTTCTCCCTGCCCCCGGGGAGCGGGCCCGAGGCGACGGTCCTGCCGTCGCGTCGCAGGGTCCAGGTGCCGGAGGTCAGACAGGTGTACCGGACGGAGGTGCCGGCCCGCTCGCAGGAGGCCGGGGCGGACAGGGACGTGCCCGCGCCCCCGGTGCTCGCGCACAGGCTGACGTCGGCCCGCTGCCCGCTCCCGCCCTTCAGAGTGCCCGCCGGGGCACAGAGGGTCGCCGGAGGGGACGGCTCGGGTGCCCGGGTCCGGTGTGCGGCTCCCGCCGGCTGTCCCACGGCGGTCAGGACCGCGGCGGCCAGGACGGCCGTCGCGGTCAGCAACAAGGGCGCTCTGCGAGGCGTGGGACGTGCCGGCACCGGGATCCTCCTCCATGCGTCGCGAACGGCCGGATGCCGGTCGCGTGCGGTCGCACGCGGTCGCATGCGTCGAGGAGAGGATGCGGGAACGGCCGGTGGCCGGGCCGCTCCCACGCCGGGCGGGCCGGGTCAGGGCCGGTACGCGTCGCCCGGATGGGCCAGGTCGTACGGGCGCAGGTACGGGGTGGGACGGTAGTCGGCGTAGCGAGCCGGTGAGGTCGGATCTGCCTGCTGCGCACGGGAGTTGAGGGTGTCCGGGCGCGTGTCGCCCCATCGGCCGGTGTCGATCCGGTGTTCCACCGTGTCCAGGGCGGCGAGATGTTCGGCGGGGCTGAAGGAGCAGTGGCCCGCGTTGTCGACGTACGCCTGGCGCAGCAGATGCCGTGAGCCGCCCGCGGTGGCGGCCCGCAGGTAGGCGCTCTCCGTCTGCACCGGGACGAGGGCGTCTCCGGTGGTGTGGATGGTGAGCTGAGGCTTCGTCAGCTTGCCGGTGAAGGCGCTGGTCCGGCTCATCCAGTCGACGGCTTCCTTGTCGGCCTTGATGCGCGGGGCGGTGTTCAGTGTCTTGAGGTCGGCCTTCAGGGAGCGCCCCGCCGCCTTGTAGAGGCCCTTGACCTCCTTGTACGCCGAGGACGCGCGCAGCAACTTGGCGTAGTCGACGCCGGTGTTCCAGGACGAGTTGCCGCCCGCCAGCGTTTCCGTGTCCTGGCGCCAGCTGAACGCCGCCGTCGCCAGGAGGCCCCTGACCGCCGTGTACTGGTTGGCCTGCTGGGCGTTCCAGTCGTCGGGCGCCGGGCGGGGCTGGGCCGGATCGTTCCAGCCGGGGATGTTGTGCAGGGCCGCGGCGAGGGCGATCCGGGCGCGGCCGTCCGGGGTGTTCTGCGCCTCGGTGACGGCGCCCGTCAACGTCGCGGCCGCGGCCGTGGCGGCGGCCTGGTCCTGGAAGTCGACGAGCGGCAGCGAGGCGTCGGGCGCGAGGAGGGTCTTGAGGGCGAAGATCGGGTCGAGGGTGTTGTTCCAGTTGGCGACGCCGCCGTGGACCAGCCCGCAGACGGACAGTGATCCGTCGATGCGGTCGCCATGGCGTTCGGCGATCTTCGTGGTGACGAACCCGCCGTACGACTGGCCCCAGGCGAGCGTCCGCCGGGCCGCCCCGAACCGCTCGGTGAACACGTCCAGCGTCGCCAGCTGGTCCGGCACCGCGTGCTCCACCGCCCAGCCGGTGGTGGCGTACGAGGAACCGATCAGCGCGTAGCCGTCCTTGAGGAGGAGGTCCCGCGTGGCGGTGTCGGTGACGTTCTGCGCCGGGTTGGGCGAACCCGGCGGCCGGAAGCCGTGGCTGAACAGGAGCACGGTGCCGTTCCAGCCGGCGGGCACGTCCATGACGTACGTGGCACCGGAGGTGAGCGTGCCTTCGACGTGGACGTCCTCGGCGGTGGCGGAACGGGCCGGGGCCGCGGTCACCATCAACAGGACGGCGACCGAGAGGAGGAGTCGGCGATTCACGAGAGGATCCCTTCAGCGGGTGGGGGGCCGAGCTGAGTTCGGAGCGGCTGAGCGGTCTTGGGGAGGTGCCGTGCCGGGTGGCGTGGGGCGTGCCTCACCTCCTCGAGACCGCTTAGAAACCGGCGCCGACTGTGCGGCGCTGAGGGTGACGAGCAGCACGGGAGCAGCGCGACACGACGGGGCTCGCTGGTCCGGCGGTTGGCGCGCGACGTGGGCACTACGGGCTCCCTGTGACGGGGGCGGGCACAGTGAAGCTAGGCATAATGGCGGCAGTGGTCAATATTCTGCGCAACATGGGTTGGTGAAGATGTGCGCGCGCCGCCGGCTCGGGCCCCGCGGAGCTCAGCCCGGCGAGCGGTAGAACGCCAGGTGGCGGCGCGCGGCCTCGGTCCAGGTGTGGCGGGCGGCGAGTTCCCGGCCCGCCGCGCGCCGTACGGGTCGTCGTCCGAGACGGCGGCGCCGAGTGCGGCGGCCAGGTCCTCCGGCGTGGCGGCGAAACGGGCTGCAGACCCGAACACCTCGCGCAGCACGGGCAGTTCACGCACGACGAGAGGGACGCCCGCAGCCAGTGCCTCCATGGCGGCGAGCCCGAAGCCGCCCAGCAGCCCAGGCCACGCCGCAATCCTGTAGCAACGCCCACATTCAATCTCTACAGTCACCGCATGGCCACCGAAGACGAGCCCCCAAGTCAGCCCGACATCGCCGCGATGCTCACCAAACGCCTAGCAGCTCCAACAGCACCACTGGCGCACCGAACACCAGCCCCGGGCCGCCGCCGCCCGTTACCGTCGCCGCGACGATCCACTCCCCGCACGACTCCGCCCCTGGAAACACGCCGACCAAGAACGATCACTCACTCAAGATCTGCTGCTGTAGTACCAGGATGTGCGAGAGCCTCATCAGCTTGTGGTGCCCTGTCGGTACATGCGGGGCGGGTCACACTAAGCAGGACCGAAGGAGGCTGTCTTCGGAGAATTCGCCGAAGTTGACGATCGACATCCAGCCGTGGGTCTCGGTGCCTGCCTGACGGGCGTAAACCCACAGGTTCCCGTAGGCGTTGAAGACAAAGCAGTGGAAGTACAGCTTGGTGCCGGAGCTGAGGCTTTTCACATTTCCGCAGGGCGCGTAAGGGGCCTTCTTGAGGTTGTACGTCCCGCTCAACTTGCCCCAGCCGGTGGAGTTGTTCTTGTGGTCTCCTGGACGGCGAATGCGGTCTGGTCGGCGCAGGCCGCGACCTCCACTACGACCAGACCCGGCTCTGCCACGTGTGCTTCGTTGATCGGCCTCATGGACAGCACCACGTGCAGACCCCGGCAGAAGTTCTCTGTACCGGCGTTTTCACCCGACCGAGATCACTGGCAGCGGTGGTTGGCCAGCCAGATCGTGGAACAGGCACCGGGACTGCGGGTCGTCCTCCCATGGGCGGACGACCCGCGACGGCGCGCGGCAGCGGCCATCCGCGTGCTGCTGCCCCGCTGGTGGATCAGGCGGTATCACCGGACCCGGAAGTGCTGGTTGAGATGGCCTTCGGGGCCGTCCGTCTGCCCTAGGCGCAACCGGGAGTAGCGTTCGTTGTTCGCGGGAGTGATGGCCAGTCCATCGTCCTCGTACAAGCGGAGGGTGAAGTCGCGGGGACTGGCACCGTTCAGCAGCCACCACTGCGTCTTCTTGCCCACGCTGCAGGGACGTTGGACGATCCACGTTCCGGCCGAGACGTCGGCCCCTGGCTCCGGCTGGAGGCAGAAGTCACCCCCGGAGTTCTGGATCAGCACCGCCTCACTGTCGCGGGTGGCCCGGAAGATCCACTTCTCTCCCGCGAGGTGGTGGGGGTCGTAGTCCTCGAACAATTCGATCAGGTCGGCGATCGTGTTCCCCTCGTAAGGGTGGGAGGTGATGTGGGTGTCGGTGAGGACGTGGTCGATCGTCACCGCCTGCCCGGTCGGGACGGTCCAGTCCGGCTCGGCGACTGCGGTGCCCGAGGAGCTGAGCACGCTAAGCGTGCTGAAGGAGAGCGCAGCGGTGAGGGCGAGGAGTTTCCTGGAGGTAGGCAAGACAGGCTCCCGTCTACTGGCGAACTGCCTTTCCGGCAGCGGTATCGAGCATTCCGCCTCGCGTATGGGCTGCTGTATCCCTCGTACGAGTGCAGCCCAGGAGCGCGTGAAGCACTCCACTCACCCGGACTGCGCCGCCAGTGCGCGCTCAGTTGAAGACTTACGCCCCAGAGAGCCCGCGCGGCTGACCCTCTGGACGGAGATGTGAAACAGGCAGTGAGTCTTGACTCTGTCGGGGATCTTGGATGGTCGGGCTCAGCTACCGAGGGTTCGCCAGGACTTCGGCCGGGGGAATTCGTTCTGATCCAGGAAGGTCTGAAGGCGGTCGGCGGTCTCGGTGAAGAGGCTTCCTCGGTCACGGACCGGCCGCTGAGGCGTCCGATGTTCACGGCGATGGCCGTGAGTACGTGTTGCAGGTGGGCTTTCGGCCGCCCTCGGTAGCGGCAGCGGCGCATGCCGTGTCCGTGGACGAACTCGTTCGCACGAACCGGGCAAACTCCTGCTCTGCCCTCTCCATAGCCTGTCCCTGTCAGTAGTAGGAAGACCGCACGTAGAGAAAGCAGTGGCTGGTTGCCGGTGGCGAATAGCGGCAAGATCGCCACCACGTTCGGCGGTCCGTCCGAGTGTTCGAAGACCCCGTATGGTCCGCGCCCATGGCGCCGGGTCTCGTGCTTCCCCCAGCAGAGAGGTACTTCCTACGTGTCCAGCTTCCTCAACAGGCGACGTATCCTCACCACGGGCGCGGGTGCCGTCCTCGGTCTCGGCGCCGCCGCGGCTCAGGCCACAGCCTCTCCTTCCGCGCCCCGGAACGCCTCCGGCCCCGAGGAGACCAGGACGCTCGACGAGCTGCACCAGGCCGCCCTCGCCGAGGACGGCAAACTCGTGATATACGCCGGTGGTGACACGCCGACCCAGCAGGACCGCCTCAAGGCGGCCTTCACGCGGCGTTTCCCGGGCATCGACATGACGCTGATCGTGGACTACAGCAAGTACCACGACGTCCGTGTCGACAACCAGCTCGCGACCGGCAGCCTCGTCCCCGACGTCGTCCAGCTGCAGACTTTGCACGACTTCCCGCGCTGGAAGGAGCAAGGCCGTCTGCTGCCCTACAAGCCCGCCGGGTTCTCCAAGCTGCACCACCGCTTCCGGGACCCGCAGGGCGCCTGGGTGGCGGGCGCGGTGATCGGCTTCAGCTTCATGTATGGCCTGGCGGCGGTCGGTTCGGACGCGCCGCGCACTCCGCTCGACCTGGTCGACCCGAAGTGGAAGGGGAAGATCGCCTCGTCGTACCCGCATGACGACGACGCGGTCCTGTTTCTCTACAAGCTGTACGCCGAGCGGTACGGCTGGGACTGGGTGGCCCGGCTGGCCGCACAGGACGTGTGGTTCGCGCGGGGCAGCAATTCCCCGGAGGACGCGCTGAACGGCGGCCAGGCGGCGATCGGTGTCGGCGGGGCGGGGTCGCTGACGGCGTCGGCGTCGGAGCCCGTGCAGTGGGCGGTGGCCGACGGGCATCCGTTCATGGCGTGGGGGCAGCGCCTCGCGGTCCTGAGGCAGGCCAAGAACCCGACCGCGGCCAAGCTCTACCTCAACTGGGTGCTGTCCGCCCAACGGCAGCAGGCAGCCTTCAACGGCTGGTCGGTACGGACCGACGTCACTCCCGCGGGCGGGCTGAAGCCGATCTGGAAGTACCCGAACGCCCACCTCGACGGCTTCCCCCGCTTCATGGCCGACCGTGCCGAAGTGGAGCGCTGGAAGCAGACGTTCGCCCTGTACATCGGCGAGGTCAAGGGCGACCCCACGCCGGGCTGGCTCGGGCTGCACCCCGGAGCATGACCATGGGGGGGCCGCAGGTCCCACCGGTGGGCTGCGCCGCCAGGGCTGCGTCGTTCTCGCGGGGTGTCCGGTTTGATCACCTGATGTCCAAGGTGGCCAAGGGCCCGGCGGGGTTGCGGGCGTGGTGGCGGAGGCCGACGGCGCTGTGTGCGGCCGGTGAGCCGGAGGGGGCCGATGGCCAGGTTCTCGAGGGCGGCCATGGCTCGGGGTGTGGCTCCGGTCCTCAGCTCGACTCTGTCGGGGATCTTGGAGCTTCCCGGTGTGCCAGCATGATCAGCGGGCATGCTCGGTGCTGTTTCGAAGACCGATGCAGTTGCCGAGGTGTCCGTTGTCGCTCCGTCCCCGTTCCGGTGAGCAAGTCCCGTCTCTGACCGCGCAGATCGCGCGGGCGAGCAACCCGGGCGGTACGACGGCGGTGTGGGTGAGAGACCGGCTGGACGGGCTGTGGCGCGACGAGGACTTCGCGGGCTGGTACCCGCGTGATGGACGCCCCGGCATCTCGCCCGCCCAACTGGCCACCGTCTGTGTGCTGCAGTTCCTGCTCGGCCTGTCGGACCGTCAGGCAGCGGAAGCGGTCCGCTGCCGCATCGATTTCAAGTACGCCCTGGCGATGGAGCTGGACGATCCCGGCTTCCACCATGGCGTACTGGCCGACTTCCGCGAGCGCCTCGCCCAGGACGACCGCGCCGACCATCTTCTCGATCTGGCGCTCGCGCGTCTGAAGGAGGCCGGACTCGTGCGCGAGCGCACCACGCAGCGCACCGACTCCACCCACGTCCTGGCCGCAGTGCGCGACCTGACCCGGCTGGAGCTGGTCACCGAGGCTGTCCGTGCCGTGCTGGAAGAAGTGGCCCGCACCGCTTCGCACCTGTTGACCGACCTGGTCGACGAGGACTGGGGGCGCCGCTACGGCCGTCCGGTCCGTCTGGGCAAGAACCCCACCCGGCCCAAGACCAGGATCCTCGCCGCCGGCGACGACGCCTGCCGACTGCTGGAACGCCTCCACCGGCACGGACCGGGCTACCGGCCCGGCCCGCAGGCCGAGGCGCTGCGGCAGATCGTCGTCCAGAACTACTACCGCGACGCGGCAGGCCGCCTGCGTCGGCGCACCGCCGACGACGGCGGCCTGCCGCCCTCCTCGTCGGCGATCGTCTCCCCCTACGACACCACGGCGCGCTACGTCAGTCACGGGCACATCATCAGCTGGAAGGGGTTCGCCGCGCATGTCACTGAGACGTGTGCCTCCGACAGCGCCAACGTGATCACGAACGTGGCCACCACCTCGGCCGCCACGCACGACGGCCAGGCCCTGCCCGGCATCCACACCCGCCTGGCGCGTCGCGGGCTGCTGCCTGCCGAGCACCTGGTCGACGGCGGCTACACCTCGCTGGTCCACCTGGAACGAGCCGCCCGCGAACACCAGATCACCGTCAGCGGGCCGCTGCCGGGCAACCCCACCCGCCAGCACCGCCAGAACGAAGAATCAAGACGGTCAAGCGCCAGATGTACGGCCGGGCCTCCTTCACCCTGCTGAGAGCCCGCATCCTTCTGCAGTCGTAGTCATCACGGAAGAGCGGCCA
>NZ_VWMY01000093.1 GCF_008905045.1 Streptomyces albicerus | reverse complement strand
CCCGCCTCCTTGCGGATATCTCATGCAACCGGCCTACCGCGCCAACTACCACTTGTCAGCCACGACATCACGCCAACAAGGTCAGTAGTTGGCATCAGCGCAGGTTGCGAACGTGGCCTAGTGTCAACTACCGATCCTGGTCACACATACCCGCCGCGTACACCCGGCTCTCCGGAACACCGGGCGCGGCCGTCGCCACCATGGCCTCGACCATGGCGTCACCGATCCTGGCCGAGTGCCGCAGTACGGCGATCTCCTCCTCGCCGAGCGGCATGACGAGTTGGCCGAAGGGGAGATCGACCGGCTCGAAGACGGCGTCGGGAAAGCGGGACAGGACGTTGTTCCAGAGGCCGTAGGGGATGATTCCCTCGGGATGCCACGGCATGTGGGAGCCGAGGCCGATAACGCCGATGACCGCCTCGGCCAGACTCAGCTCGTCGAGTGTTTCGATGATCGTGCCGGAATGACGGGTGCCGCGCAGGTGGTGCGGGGGGATCCACGGGGTGTCTCCGCGTCGGCGGGACTCCAGGTGGTCCATGACGAACATGGGCCCCGGCAGCAGGGAGACCGGCTCACCGGTCCTGGGGAAGACAACCGTCGTGCCGACCCGGCCGTTGGTGAACCAGGTGTCGTAGGCGACCGGCGCGGGGCCCGCGTCCTCGTGCTCGCCGAAGACCAGCAGCGCATCGAGGCCCTCGCGGGCCATGAAGTCCCTCGCCAGGTTCCATCGGCGGTCGCGCTCGATCGTGGAAAAGACCGGTATCCGTGCTTCGGTCATGTTCACTCTCTTCCTCGGGCCGTCGCGCCGACCCGGCAGGTCAGCGGGAACGGCGGATCCCCGCACCTAGCGTGGGATCGGCGTACATGACCAGCGTGAGGCGTCTCGGGGGGAACCAGGACCACCCTGTCCCCGGCTCCGCGGGGGCTGCCCTCGGCGCGTGGACGGTGTGACGGGTCACCGGGCTACCGGGTCACTGGGTCGCCTGGAAGTTCTGCGTCCCGATCGTCCGCAGCAGTGCGAGCTTCTCGCGTGCGTCGGTGCCCTCGGTCGGGAAGAACGCCAGAACCTTGGTGTCCGCCTCGGGCGAGAGCAGGACCTCGCAGGTCAGGTGCAGGACGCCGACCTCGGGGTGCAGGAACCTCTTCCGGTCGAAGCGGTGCACCGCCACCTCGTGGCGTTCCCACAGAGCACGGAACTCCTCGCTGCGCTCCAGCAGGCCGTGGACCAGGTCGGTGACGTCGGCATCACCCCCGCGCCGCGCGGAGGTCGCCCGCAGATCGCTGACGTGCGCGAGCGAATGCCGTGGCCAGTCCTCCTCCGGGAAGCAGGTGCGCAGGGCCGGCTCGGTGAACCACCGCCAAACGATGTTCGCCGAGTGATCGGCGTGGCGCCCAGCGGTCCACCCCAGGGTGATCTCGGCAACGATGTTCTGCCACAGCACCTCGCCCAGATCGCTGACGACAAATGCCGGGATGTCGCCGAGCCGGTCCAGCAGACTCATTACCCCGGGCCGCACGTACCCACCCGAGTAGCGGGCCGGGGCCGAGAATCCGGCCAGATGGTACAGGTGGTCACGCTCGTCGGGATCGCAGCGCAGCGCACGGGCCAGCGACGCCACGATGGTCTCGGAGGGGTTCGCGCCGCGGCACTGTTCCAGCCGGGCGTAGTAGTCCGTGGAGATGTTCGCCAGCTGGGCCACCTCGTCGCGCCGCAGACCCGGCGTACGCCGCCGCACACCCTCGAGCAGACCTATGTCGGCCGGGCGCAGCAGCTCCCGGCGACGGCGGAGGAAATCAGCAAAGCCAGGACGGTCGATCATGTCTCCAGTAGACCCCCGCCCCGCCCGTTCCGGATAGTCGCCAGCCGCGGACAGCTTGTCCCTGGCTGAGACACCACCCGGTCGGTGATCCTGACCTGGCCGGGTTCGCAGATCCGCCCGGGCAGTGAGAGCGGAGAGACGGCCGTGGTGCCCCGCCGGCCGGGGGCCACGGGGTCTTCGTCCTCCGAGCCTGCCACCCGCCCCGTCGAACACGCGGTGCCGGCATGGCATGCGGGTCTCTCACTCCGCAGGGACGGCGGCCCCGCGCCGGCTCCCGTCATCAACAACATCGAAAACCAGAAAACCAGGAGGAACGGCCATGACTTCGATCCTGATCACCGGCGGCCACTCGGGCATCGGTCTCGCCGCGGCGCGGGTGCTCGCCGCGCAGCACATCGACCTCGTCCTCGCGGGCCGCAGCGTGGAGCGCATGCGACCGGTCGCCGACGAGCTGAGCGCGCAGCACGGCGTGTCGGTGACGACGCTGACGCTCGACACCTCGTCGCTCGCCTCGGTCAGGGCGGCCGCCACGCGGTTCCGCACGATGCTCGACTCCGGTGAGGTCTCCGGGCTCGACGCGATCGTCTGCAATGCCGGCGGTCGCTTCGACGGCGACATCTCGTACAGCCCCGACGGGTACGAGACGACCTTCGCGACCAACTGCCTGGGCCACTTCCTCCTCGTCGAGCTGCTGTTCCCGAGCCTTTCCGAGAAGGGCCGCGTCGTCTACACCGCCAGCGGCACCCACGACCCGGACTCGATGGACGGCCGCCTGGTCGGTGCCGCCGTGGAGCCGGACGCCGTCGCGCTGGCCACCAATGGAAAGGGCGGCGGCAAGGCACTGCCTGTCGGCAAGCGCTACTCCACCTCGAAGCTGTGCACCGTGATGTACGCCTACGAGCTGGACCGCCGGCTTCGCAGGGCCCACAGTTCGGTGTCCTCGATCGCCTTCGATCCGGGATCCGTGCCCGAGACCGGATTCCTCCGCGACATGCCGAGGCCAGTGCAATGGGTTTCGAACACGGCGGCCATGAAGTGGGTCTCCAAGCGCATAGGCGTCATCACCTCGGACGCGGAGTTCTCAGGGGCTTCGCTGGCGGCACTCGCCGCCGACCCCGGCTATGCGCAGGCATCCGGCACGTACTTCCAGGCCCACGACAGGGCCCTTTCGGCCGTGCGCTCCGCGCGGCTCTCCTACGACGAACGGCGCGCGGCGCATCTGTGGGACGACTCCAAGCGCCTCGTCCACCTGACCGACGACGAAGAGCCGACGCAGCTCCGGTAGGCGGCTCCGCAACTCTGTCGCCTGTCGAGCGGATGGCGCCTGTAGCCGCCCCCCCCGAGGCTGCTATGTCGTGTCAAGCAGTTTGGTCGAGTTCGTCGGCGCTCGGGTGGCTCCTTCGTTCGAGCATCTTGAAGAGGTGGCGGCAGATGACGCGTTTGAGGCAGCGCTGTGCGTCGCGGGAGCTCTTGCCTTCGCTGGTGCGGCGGGCGACGTAGGTCTTGGTGGAAGGGTCGAGACGCATCCTGATCAGCGTGATCGTGTGGAGGGCTCGGTTGAGCTGGCCCAGATCCACGATCTCAGCACAGACCCGCCCACGAACCCCGATGGGTGTAGCTCTTCCTGAGTGAGATCGCCGGTCAGGCCAGTAGTTCGTAGTTTGATCGTCAGCCGAGGTAGTTCGCGCGCCCCTCGTCGTCGAGCTCGAAGGGGCCCTCGGGGATGATGCAGAACTCATTGCCCTCGGGGTCTGCCATCACCAGGAACCCACCACCGGTGTACTGGTCCAGCCTGCGCCCACCAAGCGTCTCGACCCGCTGCTGCTCGGCGGCGGGATCGGGAGAGGCGATGTCGAAGTGCATCCGGTTCTTGCCCAACTTGGGCTCGGCGGTTTACTGAAAGCCAAGCCCCAGATCGTTCTCCCGCCGCAGCCAGACGTAGGGGCCCATACGGCCCACGACCGGCCTGCCGAGCAATTCAGACCAGAACGCAGCGAGCCGCTCGGGTTCTGCGGCATCGACGATCAGGGCATTGATCTGCATAGGTGAGTCCGCCATGCCTCGATCCTCTCAAGCGGGCCCGGAGCCGCTCAGGAGCTGCTCTGGCGAGGGGAACTGGCACGTGCTTCACGTCCGACAGGGGCGGGACACCCGTTGCGGGTCATGGAGTTCAGGGTGCCTTGCGGTTCGTGGACGAATCCCGCGGTGTGGCCGGCGGGTTCGGTGCCGTGGTTTCCTCGGGCGCGGACGACTTCGGCATGTCCGGTGACGAGCCCCGCGGACCGCCGAGCGCCAGGACCGTCATCACCACCGCGGCCCCCGCCGCCACACCGAACCCGCCGTGCGCGCCGCCCGCGTCCACCACCCGCCCCGCGATCGCCGCGGCGCCCGCTATTCCTGCCGCGCTTGCGGAGTTGCCCCAGGTGAACGCCTGGGTGAGGACGGCGCGCGGGACCGCCGACTCCGTGAGGACGGAGGCCAGGATCAGCAGGACCGGCACGGCGAGTCCGGTCAGGGCGAGGGTGGCGCCGACCGCGAGGGGCGCGTCGAGGAAGGTCAGCGGGAGGCTCGCGAGGGTGAGGCAGGCGGCGGCTGCCGCCTGTCGGCGCCGGGGTGAGCCGCCGTGGCGCCATGCTCCGTAGACCCAACCACCCACCAGATTGGTGCAGTTGAAGGCGACATAGAGCAGCGCTGCCGCGTCCGGCGTGCCGCGTCCGACGGCGTACGCGGCGACGGACACCTGCATCGCGCCGAAGAACACCCCGAGCGCGAGGCCGAGCGCGACCTGCCGCAGGAACGCGGAGCGGAGCAGGGCGCGTCCGGCGTGCCGGCGTTCGGCGTGGCCGGTGAGGGGCGGCACGGTGCGGCGCTGGGCGGCGAGGGCGAGCCCGCCGCCGACGACGAGCGCGGCGGCGAGCAGCACCCCGGCTCCCGGGCGGCCCGCCGCACCGAGGACGCTCACCAGGGCCGGGCCGGCCATGTAGGACGCGCCGTTGGTGAGAGCCTCCAGGGCGAAGGCGGTGGGCAGCGCGGCAGCCCGTTCACCGGACAGCAGGGCGGACCAGCGAGCGGCGGACAGGGCACTGAGCTGGGGCAGCGTTGCCCCGACGAGCACTCCGGCGACGAGGTCCGGAACGGCGCCGGCGAGCAGCAGCGCCACGGCCCCGGCGTGTGCGCCCAGCGCGTAGGGAAGCACCCGCGTCTGCCCGAACCGGTCGACAAGGCGGCCGATCTGGGGCCCGGCGACGGCGTCCGCGACAGCGAACCCGCCGGTGACGAGACCCGCGGCGGCATACGACCCGGTTCGGGCGTGCACCAGCCAGACGATGCCGATCCCCGTCATGGCGATGCCCAGACGCCCGACAGCGGCGGGAAGAAAGAAGGCCGCGGCACCCGAAGTGCGCAGCAGGGTGCGGTAGTTCGCCGACGCCGAAGGCACGACGCATCCCTTTCGCCGCCCGGCGGGGCGCGCCACACGAGGTCGTCGGCGTCCGGATGTGCCGACCCGTGGCTGCGCCTGAAGCCGTCCAGTGGCGGCGTGGAGCGGGGACGCGCACCCCACGCCGACTTCGTCACCGGGCAGATGTCATGCGGTAGTTGATGACCTCCTTGAGCCTAGAGGAACGGCCCGCAGAAACGAACAAGGGAGGAGCGTCCCCGGCGCTGAGGCCGTCCTCACCCTCCGCGCCCTCGTCAGCAACGGCGACTTCCCCGAATACTGGATCTTCCACACCCAGAAGCAACGCGGACGGCTCTACCCCGCACTGACCAGCACAACTACGAACTCCTGGCCCGGCCAGCGATCTCACTCAGGAAGAGCTACACCCAACCCCGATGGCGACTGGTGGACCGTGGGCGGCAGCCCCGGCCAGGTCGCAGACGCCCTCGGTCGGCGCGCAGACGCGGGGATCGACTACCTGAGCGTATGCACCGAGGACCTGCACCTGTTGGAGTGGCTGGCCTCTCACGTCCTGCCCCAGTGCGAGGAGTGACCTGTGACCTCAGTCATCGTGCTCTGCGGAGGACTGGGCACCCGCATGGGGAAGGCCGCTGCGCACCGGCAGAAAACCATGTCCGAGGTGTGCGGAACGCCGCTGCTGGAACTGGTCCTCACCCAGGTCTGCGCCGCCGTCCCGGCCCCGGCACCCGTTGTCCTACTCACCGGCCACCGCGGCACGGACGTTGCGGCCGCTGTTCCCGACTGGCACACGCGCGTCGACGCCCGGATTCGGGCAGTTGCTGAGTTCGCGCCCGGGGCTGTGGGAGTGCTCCAGCTCGCCGAGCGCCTGCCCGCCCCCATCCTGATCATCGCCGGGAACGTCCTGCTGGACTACAGCCGGCTGTTGCCCCCCATGCTGCAGCAGTGGGCAACCGACGGACGGCCCGTCACGGCGGGCAAGGCAAACATCCTGCGGCAAGTCGAGGACAGCGACCCAGACGACCCCTTTGTGAGAGGGCTCCGAGATCGCTATAGCGAGATTGATGGAGAGCGCCAAACCGCTCTCGCTGCTGTCTCAGAGGGCGGTATGAGAGTGCATAGGAGTTTTGTCGTCACCTGAATGTGTGGCAGTGCGGCATCCCGGCCGGTCGGCGGCCATGGGCATGTTGGGCTGGTCTCCGTGAGCGAGCGCAAGTCCTACAAGACCGACCTGAGCGATGAGCAGTGGGCGCTGGTCGAGCCGGTGATCATCGCGTGGAAGGGTGCGCATCCCTCGGTCAGCGGCCATCAGGGCCGGTACGAGATGCGGGAGATCGTCAACGCGCTGCTCTACGAGGGCCGTTCAGGCTGTCAGTGGGACCTGCTCCCGCACGAATTCCCGCCGCCCGGCGCGGTGAAGTACTACTTCTACATCTGGCGCGACGACGGCACCGACCAGACCATTCACGACCTGCTGCGCTGGCAGGTGCGGGAGACGATGGGCCGGAAGGCGGACCCGAGTCTGGTGGTGCTCGATACGCAGAGCGTGCACGCGGCGGCCGGAGTGCCCGCTGGGTCGACGGGGCGTGATGCGGCAAAAAAAGTACCGGGCCGCAAGCGCGGCCTGGCCGTTGACGTTCTGGGACTGGTGATCGCGGTGGTCGTGGCGGCCGCGTCGGCGCACGAGAACGCCGTCGGGATCGCGCTGCTGGACAAGGTCGCCGCCGACACCGACGCCGTGGAGAAGGCCCTGGTCGACCAGGGCTTCAAGAATGCGGTCGTCGCGCACGGGCAGAAGGTGGGCATTGCGGTGGAGGTCGTGGAGCGCAACCCCGCACAGAGCGGGTTCGTTCCCCAGGCCAGGCGGTGGGTCGTGGAGCGCGCCTACGGGATCTTGATGTTGTCCCGCAGGCTGGTGCGCGACTACGAACACCGGCCCCGCAGTTCGGAGTCGCGGGTGTACTGGGCGATGACCGCGGTGATAGTGCGCCGGTTGACCGGGGCGACCACGCCGGCCTGGCGCACCGCATGAGCGGCGGGGAGCTGACGCTCGGGGCGGTGCTGGCCCGGCTGGAGGAGCGGGAAGGAGAGATCATCTCGCAGGCCGAGGCGGCGAGGGAACAGATCGCGCAGCTGACCACACAGCTCGGCGAACTCGACCGGGCCGCCGAGGAAGTCCGGATCACCCGCAAGACACTGCTGGAACTGCCCGACCCTCAACCATCCGCGGCGCTGGCACCGAAACTGCCGGACCATCCGGCCTACCAGCAGATCATGGCCGTTTTTACCGCGGCCCGCCATCCGCTGCGGGCGCGGCAGGTCTGCGAGGCGATGGACCTGACGGTCGCGCCCAACAACATCAACAACATCCGCTTGAAGCTCAAGCGGCTGACCGACCGCGGGATCCTGACCGAGACCGAGCAGGGCTTGTTCACCCAGCCCCGGCCATAGCCTTCCGGCGCAGCCGCGACCTGCCCGCTCACCCCGGACGAAATGAAGAATCGGGCATCAAGTCTCATACCGCCCTCTCATGCCTGCCACTTCGAAGCCAGGGCCGACTTCGAGGGCCACAGCACGTACAGATGCTGTTGGCGCCCCCGGTAGGGCACGTTCTCCACCGCGAAGTAGTCCCAGCCGGCCGGGATCAGCGGCTTGAGCACCAGCGTGTTGCCCGCCTGCGGCTTGATGCCCAGCAGGCCGGTGAGCACCAGGTCGTTGAAGCTGGAGTGGTTGTAATGCTCACTGAAGTTGAACCCATCGTAGATCCACTCGCCGGTGTCACCGTTGGCTGCCTCGGCGACGTAGGGCTTGCCGTCCTTGTGCTGGAGGTCGGCGAACTGCGCCAGCATCGTCTGGTAGTCGGCCTTGGTGACGAAGCTCTGCGAGGGATAGTCCTGGAGCAGGTTGGCGAGCCCCGTCAGGCTCTGGCTGGTCTGGTACGGCCAGCTCGGGCCGTTCCAGTGGCAGCAGTTGGCGTCGTCGCGCTTCTGCTCGGCGGGTATCGCCTGGTAGTTGAAGTACGGGTTCGCGGTGATCCGGTCGAGCTCGGTGAAACTGGTGTCCTTGGCGAACTTCAGGGTGTTGGCGCCGGCCTTCAGGGGGACCTGCACGGTGACGGCCTGCGACTCCGAGAACTTCTGCCAGGCCCCGGGGGGCGTAGCTGACGGTGATCGGGTTGGCGGTGTCGTCGTTGACGATGAGTTTGTGGGTCGACGTGCCGGTGGTGCCGTTGGCGTAGTGCACGGTCACCGGGTAGGTCCCGGCGCCGGGCGCGTCCACGGTGAAGGTGACGTGGCTGTCGTCGAAGTCGATCTTGCCGATGTACTGCCCGTTGGAAGCGGTCGACGAGCTGAAGAGGTCGGCGTGGTTGCGGGTGGCCTGCTCGGCCTCGAAGGCGTGCACCCGCTCCAGCGTCGTGGGCCCGAACGGCGCCTTGAACCGCTTCGCGTCCGTCAGGTACTTCCACGCCGACGAGTACTGCGCGTCGGGCAGGTTGAACGCCCAGGGGGCGAAGCCCATCGCCTCGCGCCAGGTCGTCCTGGTCTGCTTCAGGGTGCCGTTGGTGGTGTGCGTGTTGTAGACCTGCATGAAGAAGTTGCGCTGCGGGTCCCAGAGCGAGTTCTGCACGCCCGCCTTGAGCTGCGCGGCCTTGGCGTCGTACTCGTTCGCGGTCGCCGTGTCGCCGTGTCGCCGTTCATCGTGGCGATCTTGCTGATCGCCTGGGCGGCGCTGAACATGTACGCGTTGATCGTGGGCCGGTAACCGGCACCGCCGCTGAACCAGTTACTGCTCTTCATCGACGTCTCGGTGTACTCCGTGGCGTCGGAGATCGGGGTCTGGTGGTACAGGTCGTTGGTGGACTGCGTGCCGTTGACCGTGATGTCGTTGGTGAAGTTGGAGTCCCACTTCTTGTACAGCGCGATGAGGTGGGGGAGCGCGGACTTGATCTGGGCGGCGTCGCCGGTGACGAGGTAGCGCTGGTACGCGGCGCTCGTGATCCACTCACTGTAGTGCCGCGCGCCCGAGGTGCCCGCCCCGCGCAGCCAGAAGTCCAGGTAGTCGCCCGCGTAGTCGCGGTTGTGCAGCCGGCGTCCGTCCAGCAGGTGGTAGCCGGTGGCGTCCGGGAGCGCGGTGTACGGGTTCTTGGCATAGCCGATCGGCACGTCGTACTCGGTCGACACGTACCCGGTGCCCGGCACCGTGTAGCGGAGCGCGCGCTTGAAGGTGCTCCACCGGTAGTAGTAGACGTCGTCGATGTCGTTGTCGGGGGTGTCCAGGAACGGGATGTTGTCCTTGTACCACTTGCGTTCGTCGAGCTGGTTGGCGGCGAATGCCGTCGGCGTCGGTGAAGCGCAGTTGGGCACCGGGGTGCGGCCGTTCCTTGCGCACGATCAGCCGCAGGCCCTTCGGCCAGCCCGTCAGGCAGTCGCCGGCGAGTTCGGCCACCCAGGCGCCGTCGCGGATGTCGCCGTCGGGTTCAACGGCCGGCGTCCAGGCCGAGGCCGGGACCTTCAGGACGGCCTGGTGGACGGCGTCGGTGATGGTCATCCCGACCGAGTACGACAGCCACCGCCCACGCCGGGCGAGCCAGGCCACGAATTCGTGGGTGCCGCCGCCGGAGTCGGTACGGATCAGCGTCTGGCGCCCCCGCCGGAGCCGTTTCGGCAGCTGGGCCAGGGCCAGTTTCGTGGCTTCGATGTGGTCGGCGGTGGTGTTGGAGCCGGCGTTGCCGGGCCGCAGCAGGCCCACGACCGGCTCGCCGGACCCGCCGCGGCCGTGGTCGACAAACCCCATCAGCGGATGGTGCCCGAAGGTCTTCTTCCAGGTGGCGGCGGCGTCCTGCTTCTCGGAGTGCGCCAGGACGAGGATCCCGTCGAGGTCCACGATCACCTGTCCGTCCGGGTCCGGCGCGGCGTTCCCGGCCAACCGCCAGATGTGTTCACGTACTTCGATACGGGCGGTGCGCAGCGCGGCCAGGACCCGCTTGCCGCCCGAGGTCAGCTGTCCGACCACGCGAGAGACCGTCGGGTCGGAGGCCACCGGCCCGAACACGGCCGGCTCAGCCCGCAACAGGGCCACGTCGGCCAGGCAGTCCCCGCCCAGCGCGACGGCAAGCGCCACATCGAGCAGGATCTTTCCCGGATCGTGCACCGCCCGCGGCTTGCGCCACGGCTCAAGCACCGCCGACATCGCCGCATCCAGACCGGTCTTGCGGGCCGTCTCGACCAGCAGCACCGCGCCGGCCTGCGAAACCACTCCGCGACCACCGCCCTCGGCGCGGACACGCGGATAGAACCCGATACGCTTCTTCACCTGGAAGGTGCCTCCCGCGGCGTGTTACCGCAGGTGGCGGGGGTTGGGGAGCGAGTCTGTAAGGGCTCTGGCTCTGTGAACTCTGCCCCGATTTGGGTGGTTGTCCGGCGAAAGCCCCACGCGGCAACGGAGTTCCCCATAGACAGGAGATCGACCAAGATCCTTCTGTCGCACGAGGAACTCCGTTGGATGCTCAGTGTCGCACCCTGCCCGCAACAACCAGGCAGCATGACCGGATACGGCGACGGACCGGCCGTAAGCGGTATCTGTCGGCTTGGAGGCGACGGGCCAGGGCGCCGGTGTCGGTGCTGTCCCGAGCTGTCCTCCCGGCGGTGGTGGAAGGGACGGCCGCGTCAGCGCCGCTGGAAGGCGCGGTTCAGGACGTCGAGGGTGACCGCCAGCCCGAGCCGGTGCCCGTGCTCGGAGGCGAAGCGGTAATGCACGCCGGCCCAGATTCGCGCCTCCAGGAGTTCGGCTGTCGCCGCCTGAAGGCTGTCGTAGTGGCGGGTCGTGCCGGAGGCGGGGCTGTACGCGGCGAACGTGAGGTCGTCACGGCCGAAGAACGACCCCAGGGCCGTCATGACCGCCGTGGTGAAGCAGGCGTGGCCCGACGGGTACTCCGGCGACGGGGCGGTGACCCGCAGCGGCGTCCAGTCCGGGTCGGGATCGGTGGCCGCGTTGCCGTCGGTGCCGGCGAGCGGAATGGCCGTCACTGGGCGCCAGAAGTTCCAGTGCGCCTTGGCCTTGTAGCAGGCGATCAGGGTGTCGGCGGAGGCCACGTACACCATGGCGAGCAGCCGGGCCGTCCGGAGGCTGCTGAGGCGGTGCGCGCCGGCGAGTTGCCGGGTGATCGACCATTCGACCATCCGGGGGTCGTCCCACCAGATCGCCGCCTCGGTCTGGTCCTCGGTGCGGACGGTGCTGGTGGCCGCGCCGAGGCTCTTGACCTCGTTCAGGTCGCGGGCCCAGGCGGCGCCGGTCAGGGCCGGCGGGGGCTTGACCCGGTAGGCGCCGGCGTCGGGGACGACGAACGGCTTCAGGTTCGGCACCCAGGCGCCGACGTTGACGTAGCCGGGCGGGGTGAGCCGGTATTCGCCCGGCTCGGTGCCGACGGTCCACGGCGCGGTGGGGTCGAAGCCGTCGTCGCGGCGGCTCTCGGTCATCGCCGCGGCGGCGGCCCTGCCGACAGCCACCCCGCCGTCCTCGGCGCGGCCGTCGGGGATCGCGGCCAGCGCCTCGTCGTACCGGGCGTTCAGCGACTCGGCCTGCCCGGGGAAGAGCCACAGCAGCGTGTCGTGGGCGGCCGCGGCCACCGCCGCGGCGGTGGAGTCTCCGGGGCGGCTGCGGGGCGCGCTGGCCAGGGGCTCGTACGGACGGCCGGCGACGGCGTTGACCGCGTCGTACACGGCGCCCTGCACGATGGCGAAGCTGCGGGTGCTGGTGGTGGGCGACTGCTTGGCGGTGTCGTAGATGGCGGTCTGGGCGTGGATGTTCCAGGCGATGACGGGATTGCCCGGGGCGGCCTCCACGCCGCTGTGTGCCTCGGCGGTGGTGGCCGTCAGTGGGACGGTCAGGGCGAGTACGGTGAGGACCGCGATACGGCGTAACCCTCTGAATGATCCGGCGAGCTGGCGTTGTGTCACGAGACCCCCCATGGGCTTGTCGGTGACAGATTGTCCGAGCCTATTAGGCAGGGGTCAGTTTTGTCGTTACATCGACAATCATCGACAATCCGACGGCGTTCACACCCGGATGTCCGTCACCTCGGCGACGAATGCGCGGGCTCCGGCCGGGAGCACTCGGCCGGAGGGCCCTCCGGGCCGGCCGGTCGGCCGTGGTGGCGAGGTCGGTCGCCGGGACGGAGGGCACGGGCAGGAAGTCCGGGCGCCTCTGGGCGCGGTCGGCGCGAAGCGAAGGCGGAGAGCAGGGGGGCATGCGCAGACGCAGAACGGCTGACTCGGCGCCTGCCACGACGACGGACAGCACGTCGCTGCCGGCAGCATGCGCCAGGAAGGGGCCAGGTTCCACCGATCCATCCAGCCGTCTTGTACGCCGCCCGGTCGGCGGTGTCGCAGCCGTTCGGCAGTTCGACCGCCGGCAAGGAGTCGGCGGCTGGGCGCCGGAGGTGGTGGCCGCGTTGGCCGTGGGGCCGGCCGAGCGGCCCGACCTCCGGCACGCGCGCATTTCCTTCTGGCTGTACTCCGGCGTCGACCCGGCGGAGTGTGCTCGCCGGGCGGGACAGAGCGTCGAGGTTCTCTTCCGGCACCATGCGAAGTTCCTGGGCGGTGTGAGGTAACACGCCAACCGGCTGATCGACCAGTCGCTGAAGGAGTGGAACCGGGGGTCCCGGAGCAGGGTGCCGCGGCGAAGGTGATCTTGGGAGCGAAGTCGAACTTGGCCCGGCCCTTGTCCGGAACGGCTGGTCGAGGCTGGAATTCCGGCGGAACGAATCGGGAGTAGTCACTCATTCCGTCTTGACGTCAGGGCTCGTCGCGCGAGGGTGCCTGGCCTGCGTTTCCACAGGTCAGGCCGATGTCGGTTACTTAGCGTGTTACCGCAGGCTGCGGTGGGTGTTTGGTGATTGTGAGTATGTATCGGACGTTGGCATCGGTGTAGCTGATGTCCCGCTTCCTGGCTTCGAAGGTGTGTGATCTGTTTCTTGGCCCTGTCGCAGCGGCGGTGCCTGCGGTTGGGCAGGAGGGCAGCCAGCAGCTCTGCCGTCACTTCGCGGCAGGCTTCGAGCGTGGCTCGTCGCGTCCGGCCTGCCGAACGACGGTGAGTCGTGCGACCTGGATGCTGACGGTGAGTCGTGCGACCTGGATGCTGACGGAGAAGGACAGTCGGTCAGTGTCGATGCCGGCGCCGTGAGCCGTGCGTGCTTCCACTGCGCAGATCGCCTGGTAGACCGTGAGCAGGGCGTAGATCTCCTGCTGGACGAGGTCGGGGATTTGTGAGCGCAGGACGAATCCGGCTCCACGCAGACGGTTCTTGAGTTCGGCGTAGCTGTTCTCGATCTCCCATCGCTCGTGGTAGACGGCCGCAAGGCCCTCTGCGGGCGCCTGACGGTGGTCAAGCAGGCTGGTGACCAGGCGGAACGACTCGGTGCGTGGGCCGGTCCGTGCGGAGTGGACCGTGACCGTGTAGTCGATGATCCTCAGCAGGTGGCCGTCGGGCTGTCCGGGAAGGGCGCGGCCCTCGGCGCGGGCGTGTCCGTGCCGGAGGTTCTCCTGCGGCGTGCGCATGATGGACAGGTAGGAGCCGTCGGGCAGGACGCGCACCGGCGGGAAGACCAGATTCTTCTTGATCCTCCAGGCCAAGTGGGCTCCGGTGGCGCGGGCCAGGCCCCCCCATAGTTCGTACCCGGCGAAGTTCCGGTCGGCCAGTAGCAGAGTGCCCTCGGTGAGGGAGGCCAGCAAGCGGCGGGCGAGTTTGTGTTCGCTGAAGCGGTCCACGGAGTCGAAGACCGCGTCGACCAGAGCGTGGGTCCCGCACTCGATCAGTGCCATGAACCGCAGTTGAGGGTTCCAGCTCTGGTTGACGCCCGTGCGGCCCGAGTATCCGAACTCAGCGCTGTTCCCTGGCGAGTTGGGGACGTCCAGGACGGTTCCGTCCCAGGCTGTCAGCCGCAGACCGAAGGCGAAGGCGCCCCGGTCGGCGTCCCTGGCCAGGTGGCCGCACTGCCCCTCGAACAGCAACTGCAGCGCTTTGGACCCAAGGCGTTGTCGGGCCCGGGTCAGCGCGGCGCTGGTGGGAAGCTTCTGCATCCCCCAGCCCGGCAGGTGCCGCAACTGCTCCGTAAGCATTCGCAGTACGGCCCGGTAACCCGGAGGTCCGGCACTGTCCGCGCTGTTGAACAGGCACAGCGCGCTAGAGCCCTTACAGACTCGCTCCCCAACCCCCGCCACCTGCGGTAACACGCTAAGTAGCCGGCATTGCTGGTCAGAGGCACTTTCTACGTTCGTGATCACCAGATGGACAGCCCACCTCGGAAAGCGCGAGGTTAGGAAACGCCCTTGCGCAACGACGCGAGGAGGCGGGCGAGGTCCCCGCGTGCCGTGTACGTACGGATCGGGTCGATGTAGTCGCGTGACTCGATGATCTGACCGTCCCGGACACGCATGACGAAGACGCAGGGCACCTTGGACCTGGAGTCGTCCGGCAACGTGAACTCGTAGGCGAACTCGGCGACGATCACTTCAGGATCGGCGGTCTCGTGGACGACGACATCGACGACACTCCTCTTCGGCAAGGACTCCCGAACTTCCGGCGGCACCGTGAAGTGCTCCCGGAGCGCACGCCGACTCGTCAACGGCTCGGACTCCGGCGTCGCCATCGGATGCCGGACATCGGTAACCTCGCCGTACAGGTCAGGCAACTCGCTTGAGTTCCCGTCGGCGACCCCATGAACAAGCCGGAGAAACACCTCACGCGGACTCAGACTCACAAGACCCCCCAAGTAATACGCACAGGCAGCTATCGATCGTTAGGGCCTGATGCGGGCCGGTGTTGCGGACTGTCTCGACCAGCAGCACCTCACCCGTCTGATCCCACGGCCGTCGCGCTGGACGCGGAGATGCAGATACAGGTCAGCACTCTTCATCTGAGAAGTGCGCTTCCGCAGCAACGGCCAGGACCCTCCACAGGTCTCATCTGTGCAGGTCAGGAGCGCTCCTCGCATCTCTGATCAAGCGGTAGACGGCACTGCTCGTGAAAGCCCGAGGTTAACCCGACCGGCCGTCAGTTCTTCTTCAGCTCCTCGGCGAGCATCACAAGGATGCCGCTGGGACCGCGGAGGTACGTGAGCTTGTAGACGTCCTCATAGGTCGCCACACCGCGAAGCGGATGGCATCCGTGCTTTGCGGCTGTCTCAAGGGCTTTGTCGATGTCGTCGACTGAGAAGGCGACGCGATGCATGCCAATCTCGTTGGGACGAGTGGGCTCCGACTCGATCGCTTCGGGGTGGATGTACTCGAAGAGCTCAAGGCGACCGTGACCGTCTGGCGTCTGGAGCATCGCAATGTTGGCGTGATTGCCATCAAGGCCGACGGCGGTGTCGGTCCACTCACCACTGACCGTGTCACGGCCGACGACCGTGAGGCCGAGGTCGGTGAAAAAGGCGATCGTTGCTTCGAGGTCGCGAACGGCGATGCCGACGTTCTCAAGTTTGATGGCCATGCGTTGCATGCTACCGAGCGGGGCCGATCGGGTGCTTCGGGCAAGGACGCAGCCGAGTACCAGGGCACCGTCGAGGCCGACCGTGACCTGTCCACCGGCGTCCGGAGCGTGTTTGCCCGGCGGTAAGGACGTCGATCAGGCGGGAGACCGTCGGGTCGGAGGCGACCGGGCCGAAGACGGCCGGCTCGCACCGCAGCATCGCGACATCTGCGAGGCAGTCACCGCCGAGCGCGACCGTCAGGGCGACGTCCAGGAGGACCTTGTCTTGCGGACCGTCTCGACCAGCAGTACCGCACCGGCTTGCGAAACCACTGCGCGACCGCCGCCCTCGACGCGGACACGTCGGGTAGGACCCGATACGCTTCTTCATCTGGAAAGTGCCTCCGACAGTGGCGGGAAAAAGGACCTCAGCAATCCTCATTCTCGCTGGTCAGAAGCACTTTCTGCTTTCTTGACCGCCGGTCGGACAGCCCGCCTCGTGAAAGCGCGAGGCTAACCTCGATCGTTCATGAGTCTTCGTCGGTTCGCTGACGGGCACTCTGTGTTTGTGTGGTGGGGTGTTTTGGGGCTGGGGCAGGTTGAGGGCCCGGTTGTCGCGTCGGGTGGGCGCCGGGTTCCACTTCACCGGTGTGGTGGTGCGGGTTGTCGGGGTGGTTGAAGTGGCTGGTCAGTCGGGGTTAGGCAGGCTCTGCAGCCGGTGGATTGCGTGGGTGATGACGTGGGTCCAGGGCCATCGGTCTGGCAGTTGGAGCCGGTGGCGGCGTCCTGTGTGAATGAGATGGGCGGCGGCGGAGAACAGTCGGAGGCGGAGTTTCTTGGGTTCCCAGCGGCGGGTTTCTGCGGTCAGGGCGAGCATCGGCATCCAGGCGAGGAGGTCGAGCGCGAGGGAGATGATCTCCAGCCAGATCTGGTTTTGTGCGGTGTCGTGCAGGGGCAGGTTGCGCAGGCCGGTGTCGCGGGCGTTTCTGATGCGGTTCTCGCAGCGGGCCCGTCTGCGGTGGCGGAGTTCGAGGTCGGCGAGCTGCCCGTCGGTGGTGTTGGTGGCGAAGCAGGTGAGCCGCAGCCCGTCGAGGTCGGTGAAGCGCAACTGGGCTCCGGGGTGGGGTCGTTCTTTGCGGACGATCAGCCGCATGCCCTTGGGCCAGGTGAAGAGGTCGGGCATGTCGGTGATTTCTGCGATCCAGGCGCCGGGCCGCTCGGTGCCGCCGACGTCGTAGGCCGGTGTCCATGCTTGTCTCGGGATCTTCAGCACGGCCTGGTGGATGGCGTCGGTGATGGTCATTCCGACGGAGTACGACAGCCACCGGCCGGGCCGGGAAAGCCAGTCGAGGAAGGCGTGGGTGCCGCCGGCTGAGTCGGTGCGGATCAGTGTCTGCCGGCCCCGCCGCAGGCGCTTGGGCAGCTGGGCCAAGGCGAGTTGGGTGGTTGCGATGTGATCACTCGCGGTGGTGGAGCCGGCGTTGCCGGGCCGCAGCAGGGCGGCCGCGGGCTCCCCTGATCCGGCCTGGCCGTGGTCGACGAACGCGACCAGCGGATGGTGGCCGAAGGTCTTCTTCCAGGTCGCGGTGGCGTCGTGCTTCTCGGAGTGCGCGAGGACCAGCACGCCGTCGATGTCCGCGACGACCTGGCCGTTGGCCGCCGGGCTGCTCGCCCCGGCCAACTCCCACACCCGCGTCCGCACCTCGGATCGTGCACCCCTGATCGCGGCAAGGGCTTTCGGGCCGCCTGCGGCAAGGGTGTCGATGAGGCGGGAGACCGTCGGGTCGGAGGCAACCGGGCCGAACACGCCCGGCTCGGCCCTCAGCATGCCGACGTCGGCCAGACAGTCCCCGCCCAGCGTCACCGCCGGCGCGAGATCCAGCAGGATCTTGCCCGGATCGTGCACAGCCCGCGGCTTGCGCCACGGCGCCAACGCTGCCGATATCGCGCCGTCCAGACCGGACGTGCGGACCGTCTCGACCAACAGCACCGCCCCAGCCTGGCCAACCACTCCGCGTCCGCCGCCCCCGACACGGACACGCGGGTAGAACCCGATGGGCTTACTCACCTGAGAAGTGCTTCTTTCCGTGCAGCCAACAGGACTCTCGACAAGCCCTATCGCTGCAGGCCAGGAGCACTTCTCGCGCTTTTGATCATGCCTCGGACACCCCACCACGCGAAAGCGCGAGGTCAGACGCGCGGGACGCCGGCGCCACCGAGTGGCAAATGCGACAATACGGCAGGTACGCCTCGCCTCCGTCGTATGACCTGCTTCTCGTGACCTGCTTCTCGGGGGACGCAAGCGCAAGCCAAGGAGACCAATCCATGAAGAAGTGGACCCATTTCTCCGTGACCGCCGAGACCGGGCGGCTGTGGAGGATCACGTTCGACAGCCCGCCGATCAACCTGGTGTCCCCGGAGATGCTCACCGAGCTTCCGAAACTGGTCGACCAGATGGAGGCTGCTTCGGAGCTGCGCGTGGCCGTGTTCGAGTCGGCGAACTCCGAGTACTTCCTGAACCACTACGACACCTCCCGGGTCGCCGAGACCCCCAAGGAACTGGGCGCCACCGACCACCCACTCCTGATCGACGCCAGCACGCGCCTGTCACGTCTGCCGGTCGTGTCGATCGCCAAGGTCCGGGGCCGGGTCAGGGGTGTGGGCAGCGAGCTGATCCAGGCGATGGACATGCGTTTCGCCAGTGAGCGGGCGCTGTTCGGCCAGCCCGAGACCGCCAACGGCAACCTGCCCGGCGGCGGCGGACTGGAGCACCTGCCCCTGCTGCTCGGTCGTGCCCGCGCTCTGGAGGTGGCCCTGTCCAGCGACGACTACCCGGCTGAGCTGGCCGAGCGGTACGGCTGGGTCAACCGCACGGTCCCCGACGGCGAACTCGACGCGCTGGTCGACACCCTCGCCCGCCGGATCGCCTCCTTCGACAAGGAATCGATCGCCGCGGTCAAGCAGCAGGTCAACCGGTACACCCTGCCGTCCGCAGAGGACCTGCAGTCCTCCTACGACCTCTACATGCACTCATTCAACTGGCCGGGCTCCCAACGCAGGCTTCCGGCCGCGCTCGCCGCAGGACGCAATCAGGCAGGCGACTACGAGATGCGCCTGGGCTACTACCTCGGACGCCAGCCGGAAGGAGACACACAGTGAAGCTCGTGAACTGGGTCCGCAACGGTCAGACAGATTCGGCACAGTCGCCGAAGGAGGGCCGGGTGACGGGTACGCCATCGACGCCGCCGGCTTCGGCCCAGCCCTGACCAGCGTCGACGATGTGCTGCGCGCAGGGGTGCGTCCGGCCGCCCAGTGGCGCAGTTCGTCGAGCACCGGCCTGGCCGTGGTCGACGAACGCGACGAGCGGGTGATGGCCGAAGGTCTTCTTCCAGGTCGCGGTGGCGTCCTGCTTCTCGAGTGCGCAAGGACGAGCACGCCGTCGATGTCCACGATCACGTGACCGTCGGCGGCCGGATCGTTCGCTCCCGCCAGTTCCCAGACGCGCGACCGTACTTCGGCCCGCGCCGACCGGATCGCGGTGAGTGCCTTGGGTCCGGCTGCGGCGAGGGCGTCGATGAGCCGGGAGACCGTGGGGTCCGACGACACCGGGCCGAACACGTCGGGTTCGGCCCGCAGCATGGCGACATCGGCGAGGCAGTCCCCGCCCAGAGCCGTCGCTGGCGCGACATCCAGCAGGACCTTGCCCGGGTCGTGCACTGCCCGCGGCTTACGCCACGGCGCCAATGCCGCCGATATCGCGGTGTCCAGGCCGGACTTGCGGACTGTCTCGACCAGCAGCACTGCCCCGGCCTGCGAGACCGCCCCGCCGCCACCGCCACCGCCACCGCCCTCGACGCGGACACGCGGGTACAACCCGATACGCTTGCTCACCTGGAGAGTGCTTTTTTCCGTGCAGCCAACAGGACCCTAGACAAGTCCCATCGTTGCAGCTCAGAAGCACTCTCCGCTTATTTGATCAAGACATGGACGAGCATTCTCATGAAAGCGCGAGGCTAACGGCCCTGCAGGCCCTGCAGATGACTCGTCCAGCCGTCACCAAGGATCGACGCCGGGGCAGAGTCCCCCTCCAGAGCGCTCTCAGCGACGACGACCCGTTGACGTGCCTTCCCATCCGGTCCCAGCAAGGCCTGACGGCGGCGTCGGCGACACCCTGGGCGAGTTGGGCGTGTGCGAGCCGGGTCGTGGTGACTGCCCGGGACCGCCCGGCCGGTGCCTGCCAGACCTGCGAGCTCCAGCAAGCGATCGACGGGGGAGCGGCGGGACTGCCGGCCCCACGGCGGCTGGAGGGCCCGCCGCGCGGCTCCTGCGGCGAGTGCAGGTGCCGGATCTTCCTGACCGGCCCGGCGCTCGAGGACTGCTTGTGCAAGCCGTGCCGTACCGAGCTCACCGAGTTGGGTGGCCGCACCCCTGAGGTCACCCCCGTCGTGGCGCATCCGGAACGGACCGCGCCTGGTCGCAGCACCGGGCGCAGCTCGCCACGCGGCCGCCGAGCGAGGACATGGTGTCATGAGCCCCACGAGCACCGGGGGTGGCTTGAGCTGGTCTGGAGAGTGAACACCGCTGGTGGCCCGATGAGTTGGGGCGAAAGCTGGGGGTTTCATGCGGGGTGACAGGCGGCAGATCCAAACGGCGGTGATGGGCAGCGCAGACTCGGAGGAACCGCTGATGCTGCCGCTGGAGGCGATCGAGTTGGATGCTTTCCGCTATCGGCCCGAGCACGACACGTTCTGGTGCGGCCTGCTGCTGGGCGGCTGCGGCGGCATGTGACGACCAAGCACTACACCGACCGGGTCTGTTCCCTGTCGAGCTCTGCGTGTTGAGCTGACGTCGGCCTGTGTCACTGGACCAGGCATTGGTTCCTCCACGGTCACGCAGGGCTACGAGATGCCGCGGAGGAGGAGCGGTCTACAGCTGGCAAAGCAAGGTGCGCGGGTGCCGGTGCCACGGTGGGTAGTGAGGCAATGCGGGGCGCGCTGACGGTGCGCGTATGTGGCGCGACGGGCAAGGCGCGTGACCGGCAACGGGCGCGGCCTCTGTCACCTGATGTGCCACTACACTGCGGCCTTGCATCACAGGACACACACCAACTGGCCGAAAGCGAACGGGGAGTGGCATGGCTACGGGGGGATGGGGGCCGGGAAACGGCCCGGGTCAGCCTGGCGGCAACGGACCGGGAGGCCAGGGCGGCTGGGGCGCTCCCTACGGACCACCGCAGGGCGGCCCGTACGGTCCGCCACCACCGAATCCGGGCCCGTACCCGTACCCGAACCAGCCTCCGTACCCCTACGGCCCTCAGCCCACGAGGCCCGCCGCCCGGCGCCGCCGCGGCTGCCTGTCGTTGGGCTCTCCCTTTGGGCTCGTCGGCGCGATCCTGCGCTCCGCGCACCGCGTTGCCACCAGGCTCTTCGCACACGACGGTGACGGCCGGATCGAGGACCGCACCGTGGACCGCGTCCAGCTGGCCCGCACGGTGCTCGGTGCCGCCGCCACCGTCGCCCTGATCCTCGCCTACAACGCGGATCCGAACCGCTGGGAGGACGCGGCGTACGGCGGTGCCGCCCAACTCATCGTCGCCCCGTTCGTGCTGATCATCGCCGCGCCCCTGGTCATCATCGGATTCATCTACTACGCGCCCCCGCACCTGCGGCCGCATTTGCGCTCCCGGCTGCGCGCTCCGCTCAAGGCGGTCGGCTGGTACGTGCTGACGCTGGTCGTGATGGGCGGAATCCTCGTCCCGACGGCCCTGACCGTCGACGCCAACGACGGGAAGAGCTGGTGGGAGTACGCACTGGCCGTCGCCTCGCTGATCGTGATCGTGTGGGGTATTCCCTTCTTCTTCATGGCGTCGCTGTACTCGGCCCGTAGCGCCTTCAACAGCGCCCAGGTCCACCCGATGCTGCCGCCCGTCCTCACCCTGACGCTGGTGTGGGTGTTCGCGGCCTTCAGCCTGATCGGCGACGGTATGCCGGGGGGCCCGCCCATCGTCCAGTTCTGCGCCACGCTGGGCGGTCCGCTGTCGGTGACCGCTGTCTCGCTGTGGGAACTGCGGCGGATGAGGACCCGTTTCGGCGTCACCTTGCGCGCCTGATCCGGCTTGGGCGGGCGCCGCTTTCAGGTAAAGCGCGGACCTTCGGTGAAGGGGGTGTAAGGGTTCTCAGGGACAGAGCCAGGCGTGCCGGCCTGGGGTTTGGCTGGCTGGTGGTTCAGCACTCGCAGGTCGGCCGTTACTCGTACCGGTACTGCAGCGAGTCCACCTCCGCCCGTTCGATGTCGGCGATCGTCAGCTCCGGCATCCGCAGTTGGGCCGGCGTCACCTCGGCCGAGGTCGGCTGGGCGTTGGCCAGTAGTCCGTCGCTGCCCTACTGCCACCGAGGGCGGGCTGCCCGTCACACCAGAGCAAGGGCGGACCCCGTTCGTCTGTCGCCAATTGGCGACAGTTCCGTCAGGACAGAGCCGAGGGCCGACGCGGCGGTGGCACCGCCCGCAGCAGCTCCCACAGCGGTTGCGAACCCGCCGCCCACGTACCGAGCAGACGTCGGTCCACCATGTGCAGCCGCTGGGATTTCGCGAAGTCCTGGCCGGGCTTCGAGATCCGCCCGTTCGTCACCAGGACCACCACGTCCGCCTTGTGCACTGGGCGGGCCGTCCCGTTGAGGACCTGCAGGTCCGGAGTACCCACGGCTGAGCCGCGGTCACCGCCGTGGCGGTGCTTGCACTGGATCACCCAGCGCCGTCCGAACGGGTCCGTGGCCTTCACATCGGCGCCCAGGTCACCGCCCCCGCCTGGCACCCGACGACCGGACGCCGCGGCAGGCGTACGTCACCAGCCGGGAGAACCAGTAGCCACCGGTCCGGTCGTCCGTTAGGGGATCCCTATCCGGACGGATCGTCTGTGGTGAAGAACAGGATCGATCCGGCAGGGACGTCACGATCGCCTCGGAACACAGCGCCACGAGATCCTTGGGTGACCCGAAGCCCGCGCTGATCCGCCGTCGGGCACTCAGCGCCTGGTCTCGTACCTGGTCAGCACCACGCCGTCGGGAAACGTCCGGGTCTCCACCAGGCTCAGGTTCACCCAGTTGTCCAGGGCTGTGAAGAACGGCGTGCCGCCGCCCACCAGGACCGGATGGGTGACGATCGCGTACTCGTCGATCAGCCCGGCCCGCATGGCCGCCGCGGCGAGCGTGGCACCGACGATGTCCATGGGGTCGCCGTCGTCGGCCTTGAGCCTGGTGATCTCGGTGACCGCGTCGCCGGTGACCAGACGGGTGTTCCAGTCGACCGTGCTGATCGTAGAGGAGAACACCACCTTCGGCATGTCCCGCCAGCGGCCGGCGTACTCGATCGCCGCCGGTGTGGCACCCGGCTGCTTGTCGGCGGTCGGCCAGTGGGAGCTCATCGTCTCCCACAGCTTGCGCCCGTACAGCGCCAGGCCCGTCGCGCCCACCCGGTCGGACCACCACTGGAACAGCTCGTCGCTAGGCACGCTCCAGCCGAGGTCGTCGCCGGGCGCGGCGATGTAGCCGTCCAGGCTCATGTTCATGGCGAAGGCCAGTTTCCGCATGGCGTCAGCCTCTCGTGAGTCGGTATTCGGCGTACAGACCAGCACGGCGCGCAAAACTCATCGGTCAGGCCACACCGAGGGCCAATTGACCACCACGCCAAGCAGATGCTCCGTACGGAAGGAAACCGGGTCTTCGAACTTGAGCGGGGTCTGGTCTCGGGTGGCCTGCCGCACCGTCACTGACGGTCAGCGGAAGGGGAGTTGGGCCCTGGACGCAGGAAGCCCGTGGTCGTAAGTGATCATGACTGTTCTCTACGCAGCTTGATCACCTGGACACACGGGCTTGGACAACAATACGACGTTGCTGCTCGACCTGGACGGCCTGCCCGTGGCCAAGGTCGAGCGGCTCGCGGACGGCACCCGGCGCACGATCTCGTCGATCAGGGAACCGGAGTGGGTGGAGCCGTCATCGGTGACTACGCTGAGCACGGGCGGGCCTTCCCGACCCGCGCTGCGAACGCGGGCCTACTCGGAGACCTTCAGAGGATCATTCGGGAAGGTACGCCCTTGGCGTTCGACCCGAGGCTGATCCACAGGTTCCGAGCATTGCTCCTCAGTGTCCGCATTCAGTCACCGTGGTCGTCGGCACCTGGCTGGACCTTGTTGTCCCGGGTCTGGATTACTGCGGCGGCGCGGTGCAGCTCGGCGAGAACCGTGCGGACGGCATTGCGGGCGATGCGTTCGGGACGGTGCAGTACGTCGATGTGGCGGTGGGTGTGTACACCGCTGAGCGGTTTGAGGACGACCGCGGGGTGGGGACGCGCGGTCCAACGCGGCATGAGTGCGAGGCCGCCGCCGGCTGCCACGAGCTCGGCGACCACGGAGAATTCGTTGACGCGGTGGACGATGTCGGGCCGGCGGTTTGCGGCAGTGGCGATGGCCTCGATGGTGGCCAGCAGCGGGAATCCGTCGTGCACGGTGATCCAGGGCTGATCGGCCACGTCCTGCGGGGACAGCTGGCGCCGTGCGGCCAACGGGTGGTCGATGGGTACCGCGATGTCGAGCGGTTCGCGCAGCAGCGTGGTGGCGGTCACGGTGCGCGGCCATGCCGGAGCGTGGTCGAGCCGGTGGGCGAGCACGAGGTCGTAGTCGCGGGTGAGGCGGGGGAAGTGGTTCTGGGCTACGTCCTCGTCGGCGAGCGCCAGGCGGGGGCGGCCCGGGCCGGTGAGGCCGCGCAGCAGAAGAGGGAAGAACGTGGCCGCTCCACTGTGGAAGGCGGCCACCGAGACGACGCCGTCGGGCTGTTCGACGTAGTCGGTGACGGCGTTCCGTGCTCGTGCCAGGGCGGTCTCCACCTCGATCGCGGCGTCGGCCAGTGCCTGCCCGGCCTCGGTAAGCACCACCCGGCGTCCCGCGCGTTCGGTGAGCGGCACGGGGATCGAGCGTTGCAGCAGCCGCAGTTGCTGCGAGACCGCCGAGGGCGTGACCAGCAGGGCTTCGGCGACCGCGGTGACGCTGCCGAGTTCTCTCAGTTCCCGCAGGATCCGCAGTTGTCGTGCATCCACTTCAATAGTGTAGGGCTGCTACAGCGTAGTTTCAGAGGTTGGTACTGGGCTTCAGTTTCCTGGTCGGGCAGCGTGTGGCGCATGCGTGATGCCCGCCGTACCGACCTGATACTTCTCCTCGTTGCGATCGTCTGGGGTTCCAGCTACCTGTCGGCGAAGACGGCCACCGCCGTTCTGCCGGTCCTCGTGGTGCTGTTCGCCCGGTATGCCATCTCGGCGGTCGCCTGCCTAGGTCTGGTCGCCTCCCGTGGGGCGTCCCGACGCTGGACCCGCCCCGAGCTCCGCGTGGGGGCGCTGCTGGGCGTCACGCAGGCGGCGGTCCTGGTGCTGGAGACGTACGGGGTGGCACATACCAGCGCCGCCAACGCGGGCCTGATCATCAGCCTGACCATCGTGCTGACGCCGCTGCTGGACCGCACGGGTGGCGGCGGCAGGCTGCCTCTGACGTTCTTCGCGGCTGCCGGTCTGTGCGTCCTGGCCGTGGGGCTCCTTCTGTCCGGCACCGGACTGCACACCGTGCGGACCGGCGACCTGCTGATGCTCGCCGCCGCAGCGGTGCGTGCCGGACACGTCGCACTCGTCGGTCGACTCTCCGTGGGCCGCACTCTGCGCCCGCTGCACCTCACGGCCGTCCAGTCCCTCGTCGGCTCCGCACTCTTTCTGGCACCCGCCGCGTCCAACCTGGGGACGCTGGCGCACAGCGATGCCATGACCTGGGCTCAGCTCGCTTATCTGGCTCTGTTCTGCAGCCTCTTCGCCTTCCTGGCGCAGACATGGGCGGTGCAGCGGACGTCAGCCAGCCGGGCCAGCCTCCTGCTGGGCACCGAACCGGTCTGGGCGGTCGCGGTGGGAATCGGCCTCGGCGGCGAAAGGCTCACCGTCCTGTCTGCCCTCGGTGCGTCGCTCATGGTCGCCGGAACCTATTGGGGTCAGGCCATCGAGCGCGCCCACCGCACCGGCCCGGAGCGGGACACCGCAGTCCTCATGACTGCCGACCCACCCCACGGCGCCCACCACAGCGGCGCCGCGGCAGAGCCCGTCCATTCACAGAATGGAGCGGTGGTCGCGCCTTCAGGACACAAGCTGACGAAGACGTGATCACGGTTCCCGCCCGCCGGACAAAGCCGCTGAGGAAGACCCGTCCGTGGTAACGTATCAGCCGTTACGCAACGACTGTTATGTAAAAAGGGCGGGCGGATGCCGAGACAGGTGGACCACGAAGAGCGGCGGGAGGCGATCTCCCAAGCTGTATGGCGGGTCGTCTCGGACAGCGGACTGGAGGGCCTGACCCTGCGCGCGGTCGCCGCCGCAGCGGGCTGCACCACGGGAATGGTCACGCACTACTTCGCCGACAAGAAGGCGCTCCTGGCCCATGCCCGCACCGAGATGCACCGTCGGATGGCGGCGCGCATCGACACCCTTCCCGTCGGCGAGAACGCCCGCGACACGCTGTACGCCGTGGCCGAGCAGGCCCTGCCCCTGGACGCCGAGCGGCATCTGGAGGCCGCCGTCTGGTCCCAGTTCCTCCTCAGCACCCGAAACGACCCCGCACTGCTCGCCGAGCACATCCGCAGTCACGCCTCCTGGATCAGCCGCCTGACTGGTCTGGTGCAGGCAGCCTGCCTCGACCGCCCGGAACCAGCCGACCTCCACATCCGGGTACGCGGCCTCGTCGCATGTCTGGACGGGCTCGCCCTGAACGCCGTGACCGACCCGGCCGCCTATCCGCCCGACCTCCAGCGGCGCGTCCTGGAAACCCAGCTCGACCTGATCTTCGAACGGAACGGAAGCCTGTGACCTCGCCCGACCCCATCATCACCGCCGTGACGGCCGACGACCCGAGGATCGAGCAGCTGGTACGCGACCTCGACGCCGACCTCACGGCGCGTTACCCGGACGAGCCGTGCACCGGCGGCGCCCACATCAGCCCCGGGATCCGCTTCCTGCTCGCCGAAGCCGACGGCCGGCCGGTCGGCTGCTGCGCCGCGCAGCCCTTCCCGTTCCCGGACAGCGCCGCCGAACTGAAGCGCATGTACGTCATGCCAGAGGCGCGCGGCCGGGGCATAGCCGCTCACCTCCTGGCCGAGGCCGAGCGCACCGCCACCGCCCTCGGCCACACCGAGATGCGCCTGGAGACGGCTGTCCACCAGCCCGAGGCCATCGCGCTGTACACCCGCGCCGACTATGCCCTCATCCCCAACTACCCGCCCTACCAGCACAAGACGCTCAGCCGCTGCTACGCCAAGCCGCTGGCGCTGCCCGAAGCGGGGCCGGAGGACCGGGAGGAGATCACGGCCTTCCTCGCGGGCCAGGGGCTCTCGCCCCAGGACGTCCTGGCGCCCGGCACTCGTTACTGGCTCACCAGGGATGCCGCGGGGCCGGCCACGACCGTGGGCCTGGAGCGGCAGGGTCACTGCGTGCTGCTGCGCAGCGTCGCGGTCCGCCCCGATCTTCGGGGGTGCGGAGCCGCGCGGCGGCTGGTGCGGCGCGTTCTCACGGAGGCGGCCGCGCAGGGCGGGCGTACGGCGTACTTGTTCTCCACGGGCGCCGGACCGGTGTGGGAACGGCTGGGCTTTCGGCCGGTGCCGGTCGCCGAAGCTGCCGAGGCCCTGTCCGATGCGCCACAGGTCCGCCAGTACCGGGCGACCGGAACTCTGACCGACGAAGCCGCATGGCGCCATGACCTCGTCGATGTCACAACGGGCAAGCTGCCGCCCATGAGTGCTGACCACTCCGCCGCCGATGCCCCGCACACCGCTGCGGCCATCGGTAGATGAGACAGGCCGCTTCCGGGCTGCCGCGCCCTTTCTGGTGGTTGTGGGCGAGCATTCTGATCGGCCGCCTCGGCTCCTTCGTCGCCCCTTTCCTGATCCTGTATCTGACGGCGGAACGCGGCTACTCGGCGAGCTTCGCCGGACTGGTCGCGGCGCTCTTCGGAGCGGGCGGCGCGGCTGCCTCTGTGGTGGGCGGCATTCTGGCCGACCGAGTGGGGCGGCGGACCACCCTGCTGGTCGCGCAGGTGACGGCGGCCGGGCTGACCGCAGCCCTGGGTTTCGCTGACCAGCCCCTGCTGATCGCTGCACTCGCGTGCGCGGCCGGCGCGGCGAGCGGCGCCTCCCGCCCGGTGGTCCAGACGGTCATGGCGGACCTGGTTCCTCCAGCAGACCGGGTGCGGGCGTTCTCTCTGTATTACTGGGCTGTCAACATCGGCTTCGGCGTCGCCGCGGCAAGCGCCGGATTCATCTCCTCCCACGGATACCGGTGGCTGTTCCTCATAGAGGCGGCCGCAACGTTGCTCTCCACGCTCGTGATCGCCGTCAGACTTCCGGAGACCATGACCAACCAGGCGGACACCGAAGGAGAAGGCGTCGATGAGAAGAGCGCCGGTTTTCGAACGGTGCTGCGGGACAGGCCGTTCCTGGCAGCCGTGGGCCTGTCCTTCCTCCTGATCGTAGTGTTCCAACAGGCGGCCGCCGGACTGCCGGTGGCCATGGACCGCGACGGCCTCACCCCGGCCCAGTACGGGCTGGTGATCAGTCTGAACGGCATCCTCATCGTCGCCCTGCAACTGCCGCTCGGCCGCAGACTCGACGGCTCGAACCCGGGCCGCCTGCTCGTCCTGGCCGCGCTGCTGTGCGGAGGCGGCTTCGGCCTCAACGCCCTCGCCGGAAGCGCGGCCGTGTACGCGATCGCCGTCGTGGTGTGGACGCTGGGGGAGATCGTGCACTCGCCGGTGAACATGGGCCTGATCGCACGGTTCTCGACAAGCACTGCCCGAGGCCGCTACCAGGGCATCCACGCGCTGTCCTGGGCCATTGCCACCATGGCCGCGCCCCTGTGCGCCGGCATCGTCATCGACCGTTTCGGCCCCGACACCTTGTGGGCCGCCTGCACGGTTCTCGGTGTCTGCGCCGCTGTCGGCTACTGGGCCCTGCTGCTGCGAGGGCCAGACCGTCACCGGCACGCACCACACCCCGGCATCCCGACCGTGCGGCCCCGGCGTGCCCCGCGGCACCCGCACCGCTAGACGCCGCCTCACAACCCACCGACACCTCGCACCACATCCCCGGACGAGTGACAGCGTGAGCCGCAGCCCGAATCACCGTCGCCGACCTCTGCACCAGCGGGGCGGGCCTGGACACCGGCGTCGACGGCGCCAACGCCATCGACGCCTTCAACTCCGGCAAGGTGCCATGATGTTCAACAGCAGCGGCGCGGCCGCCAACCGTCAAGAACGGCGCCACCCTTCTTGTACACGGTCAAGCCCTACCCCCTCTCCGGCCCCAAGTCCGCCTCCGGGCCCCTCATCGGCGGCTCGGCCCTGTGGGTCGGCGGGCCCGGCCACAGCGGCGCCGAGCAGGTTGCCTCCCGTTGTATCGATCAGCGGGCCTGCCCGAACGAACAGAGTTCCTACTGTTTCTCCCCCTGTCCGGCCACGTTCGCGTCCTGTCGTAGCCTCTGTGCATGCAGGTCATGGAGTCGGGCGGAGGTCAGCTGGCGGTAGTGCGTCCCCCGTCGGGCGGGTTCCCGCGGCACAGCCACGACGAGTACGTGATCAGCGTCAACCTCTGCGGCCTGGAGCGGGTCCGGCTGGATCGCACCTCGTTCGACGTGGGCCTGGACGAGTTCACCGTTTACAACCCCGGCCAGGTCCAGTCGTGCACCACCCAGGTCCCGCCCGAGATGTCCTTCGTGGCCGTGAGCTGGTACGTCCCGGCAACGGTGGTGGAATCGCTGACCGGCGATGCCGCAGTCGACTTCGAACGGCCCGTCGTCCGTTCTCCGCACCTACGCGCCGAGTTCCTCGCTGCCGCCAGGGCATTCCGCAAGCTGGCACCGGAGGGACACCCTTCGCCCGCCGAATCCGCTGCTCTGGTTCAGGAGCGACTGGTGCTGGTGCTGTCCCGGCTGCTCGACCTGGCCGCAGGACGGCGCGCGCGTGCTCCAGAGCCCGCTGACGCCCGGATCGCCGCGGTGCTTGACCGGCTCCGCACCGACCTGTCCGGCGCGCCCCGACTGGCCGAGCTGGCCGACGAGGCAGGCATGTCCCGGGAGCATCTGATCCGGACGTTCACCCGCGCCACCGGCGCCCCGCCCTACGCCTGGCACCTGTCGGCCCGGCTGGCCGAGGGGCGGCGTCGGCTGCGTAGAGGCGAGCCCGTCGCCGACGTCGCGCACGGGCTCGGCTTCGCCGACCAGGCGCATTTCCACCGCCACTTCACCGCGGCGTACGCCATCACGCCGGGCCGGTACCGTCGGCTGTCCCAGATCAACATCTGACAAGACCGGACGGCCCGCCCCCACGCACAGTGGCTGCCATGTTCGAGATCTTCATGGTGGCTATGTGGTTGGGGCTGGTGTTCAACGCGGCACCAGGCGCGGTGTTCAGCGAGTCCCTGCGACGCGGGATACGGGGTGGGTTCCGCCCGGCCTTCGCGGTCCAGGTCGGCTCGCTTGTGGGCGATGCTGTGTGGGCGGTGCTCGGCCTGGCAGGCGTGGGGGCGCTGTTCGCGGTGCCGGCCTTGCGCGTGCCACTCACGGCGACCGGGTGCTTGCTGCTGGCCTGGTTGGGGGCAGCGGGCCTACGCGACGCACTCGCGCGGAAGGTGCCCGGTCCGACGGCGGAGCCGTACGACAAACAGGACCGCAAGGCCATGGCTGTGGGAGCGGGCATGTCGCTGGCGAACCCATGGAACGTCGTCTACTGGTCGGGGGCGGCCGGTGGGGTGGGCGCCATCCTGGGCTCGGGCGGCACGACGAAGCTGGGCGTCTTCTTCGCCGGGTTCATGGCCTCCTCAATGCTGTGGTGCCTGATCTCGGCGGGGGTCATCGTGGTGCTACGCAGGGCGCTGCCGTCAGTGGCCATACGTGTGCTCGAAGCCTGCTGCGGTGTCTCGCTCCTGGTCTTCGCGATTCTTCAACTGTGCCGGCTCATGTGACGAGCGGTGCGCTGGGAGATGTGACGGACCGTGCGGCTACGATCCGTTCCGGTCTGCCCGGGTGTGAGAAGCCGTCGATCAACGGGAGAGTGAGGAACTCGGCCTGTACGAGGTCGAGGACCTGCTCGAAAAAGCCCTCCAGGACCCCACCTGGAAACGCTGCGGCCACACCGTACGCGGCCGGGACGGCTGCCGGCCTGTAGCAGCACAGGTCTCCCAGTGATCAACGCGGCGGACCCCGGGCCGTCGGCCCGGGGTCCGTCGCTCAGCAAGCCCGGCAGGATCAGCGAGCCGCCTCCACGTCCAACTCGTCGACCGGAACGGAGCGCAGGTCGGCCGGCGGGTCGCTGTAGTCGGTGTTGAACGGCGGTGCCTGGTTGGTCCACTTCATCGTGAACGTCGTGTAGCTCAGCAGGTCGCCCTTCTTTCTGCCGTCGCCGCTGCGGGTGGACACCATCTCTTGACCGAGCGGCATGCCCGTCGACTTGTCGAAGATCAGGCGGCGTTCGGTGCCGGGCGCGTACTCGGCGGTGAGGGCGACGGCGTAGCCGGTGCGGCCGGCGTGGTCCTTGACGTCGCCGAGGGAGCGCACGCCGGGCTCGGCGGCGAGGAGGCGGTAGGCGGCGGCGCGCAGGGCCGGGGTGGACGGCAGGGTCGTGGCGAGCTGGACGGCGTCCTCGACGACGATCCGGTCGAGGGTCCATTCGGGGCCGTTGTAGTGCTTGTCGACCAGTTCGAAGAGGCGCTTGCGGAGGGCCTTGGCATCGGTGGGCAGCGTGGGTAGGAGGCGCAGGGGAACTTCCCCCATCGGCACGCTGTCCGCGATTCCGCCGGGGGCGTCGTGTGCGATCTCGCCCTTGCCGGCGTAGGTGACGATCTCCCCGGTCACGTCCCTCATGTCCCACGACATGGGGGACCCGTCCGCCTTCCACGCCGCCTCGTCGGCTTCCGTCGCCGGACGGGCGCCTACGTCCAGCGACTGCGACCAGTACCTGTTCTTGGCGGCGGCCGTCCACCACCGCACCTCTTGGCGGATGTCGATGCTGTAGTTCTTGCCGGGCACCTTCTGGCGGTCGGCGAGCGTTTCCACCACGTACCAGTACTTGCCGGAGGCGGCCGGTTGCCGCTCGACGTGGGACGCGGCAGCGAGAAGGACCTGGCTGCCTGAGCCCAACGTCGCGGAGGGCGCGGGTCCCGGCCGCTCCGGCGCGGTGTCGGTCATCACCACAGCCGCCACCACCGACGCCGTGGCCAGGGCGAGACCCGACAGGAGAGGGCGGCGCACCCTCGCGCTGCGGGTGGCGGCGCGAGCCCTGCGCGACGCGCGCGGAAGGCTCATGAGCGTTGCGAGCTCCTCCTGCCGAACCTGCGAGGGTGTGGGGAGGCCGGGGTCGAGGTGGGCGGGGCGGGCGGCGGCCAGGCGCTGCAGGACGTCGTTCTTCACCGGGCTTCCTTTCCTACGGTGATCCGGGCTCGGGTGGACACGCGCCGCGCAGTTGCGGCCTCCTGCATGAGCGGGGAGGCCGACGCGGCCTGGTTGAGGCGCATACGCGCCCGGTGCAGGCGGACCCGCAGCGTGATGGGCGAGCAGCCGACCACGCGGGCCGCCTCCGCCGGGGTCAGTCCCTGCCACGCGGAGAGGATGAGCAGGTCGCGATCGTCCTCCGGCAGCGTGGCCAGCGCCTTGAGCAGCGCGCTGCGCTCGGACACGTCCTCGGCGACGTCCGCCTCGGCCTGGCCCGTCCAGGCGCCCAGCTCGGCGGCGAGCATCGCGCGCCTGGCCTCCGCCCGGATGCTGTCCCGCAGGATGTTGCGGGCGACCCCGAGCAGCCATGGCAGCGGCTGCTCCGGTACGTCTTCCAGCCTGCGCCAGGCCACGGTGAACGTCTCGCTCACCACCTCGTCGGCGACCTGCCGTCCCGCGCGGCTGACCACGTAGGCCCACACGCGTTGCCGGCAGCCGTCGTAGATTGCGGTGAAACGATCCGCGTCGTCGTCGGGCACTGCCGCACCTCCTGTCCCTCCCGGTGTGTTCTGTCATCGAGTAGTGGTCCCGGTCAGGCGATCGTTACAGCGGTACGCCAGGAAAAACGCCCAAGGAACGAGGCATACGTCACACAGAGCGCGCAACGAACCCCGAGCGAACACCCCAACGTGTCGGCCGACTCCTCGGCGTCCTCCTACTGCGAGACATCGAAGAAACCATGCGGCTGCACGGGACCGCGATTCTGACGCCGGACATACCCTGCCCCACGAAAAAGCGGTACGTGCCCCGCACTTCGGAGACCACCGGTGCCGACGCCCTGAACGCTTGACCCGGAGCGTTGATCACTCACCAGCACTCGGCATAGGTTTCAGCACGTGACGAACGTTCGAATCGGTGTGATGTACGACCGCGACTGGGCCCCGGAGGGGTTGCCCAGGTTCGCGCGGGATGTCGAGGCGCTGGGAGTAGACGACCTGTGGGTGGTCGAGGACCTCGGATGGAATGGGGGAATCTCGGCCGCCTCCCTGGCGCTGGGAGCGACGGAGCGGCTGCGGGTGGGCATCGGGATCATGCCTGCGCCGTTGCGCAGTCCGGCGTTGCTGGCGATGGAGTTGGCGACGCTGACGCGGGTGTTCCCGGGGCGGCTTGTTGCCGGGATCGGGCACGGGGTGCCGGAATGGATGGCCTCGGTCGGCGTCGCGGCGCGGTCGCCGCTCGCCCTGCTGGAGGAGACGATCAGCTCCGTGCGCGCGCTGCTGCGCGGGGAGCGCGTCGAGCTGGAAGGGCGGGAGGTTCGGCTGGCCGGCATCCAGATGGTGCATCCGCCTCTTGAGCCGCCCCCGGTGGTCGCGGGCGTGGTGCGGCCCCGCTCGCTGGAGCTGTCCGGGCGAGTCGCGGACGGCACACTGATCGCCGAGGGCCACGGCCCGCATGATGTGAAGAGCGCTCGGGCGTTGGTCGACAAGGGCGGAGCCTCTGCCGACCATACTCTGACGGTGCTCGCCTTCTGCTGCGTGGGCGACGATGCCGAAGAGGTGGCGCGGGCGCTGCGGCCCTGTGCCGAGGGCCACGGCGCCTGGCTCGGCCGCTCGCCGGAGCAGGTATTCACGGTCTCGGGCAGGGCTGAAGAAGCTGCCGAAGGGGTCCGCGCGCTGGAGGTGGCCGGAGCGGGCACGGTCGTGTTGCGGATGGTCGGCCCTGAACCGGTGCGGCAGCTCGGGACCGTTCTGAAAGCCCTCGGGCGCCAAGCTCTGAACTAGGCGGTGTTTCTCGGATCTCCTGATGTGAGTGGGGTGTTGGGGTCAGGCTGGCGGTATGGGCCGTGGGGATTTAACGAATGCGG
>NZ_VWMY01000092.1:28314-35514 GCF_008905045.1 Streptomyces albicerus | reverse complement strand
CCCGGGCCCGGCGCGCCCCGCTGTACCGCTGTGATCGACGGGGTGGAGACGGTGATGTCTCCACGGGCGTTCTGAGCCTGGGCGTCGCTCGGCGCCGGTGTCTCGGAGGCCGTGCCACTGACCGACGTGTTGGCGTGACGGTGGCACGGGTTTCCGGTCCTCCTTGTCCGTGCTGCCTGCCGTAAGGGGGCCTCTCTCTCGTGCAGCGCCCTGTGCGGCGTACCGCAGGACCGGCCCGCAGCGCACAGGGGTATTCCGCGGGCCATCGGGCGCCCTGTGGCCTCGGGCCAGGGCCCGGGGGAAGCCGGGGAAGGAGAGGGCAGCACGGCAGGGTGAGCGCCCCTGGTGAACCTGGCTCCCGTGGAGACCGTGCCCCGGCGCGGCATGCGCCTGGCAACGGGCGCCCCCGAGGGGAGAAGCAGGCGATGAACGGGCCGGTGGTCGTGGGAGTGGACGGTTCACCCTCAGCCCTGGCAGCGGTGGACGCCGCAACCCGGGAGGCGTCGCTGTGCGGTGCGGAACTGCGCGTGGTGCATGCCTTTCTGTGGCCTGCCATGCACGCACCGCCCGGTTCGTCGCCGCTTGGACCTCCCACCGGCGCCCTGTACGAAACGGTCGAACGGATCGTGGCGGACGCCGTGGACCGCGGGCGGAGCCAGGCCGCCGGCTTGCACGTGAGTCACGCCGTGATCGCCGGTGAGGCATCGACGGTCCTGTGCGCACAGTCGCGCACGGCGCAGCTCATCGTGCTCGGCCACCGAGGCTCCGGGGGCTTCGCCGAGCTGCTTCTGGGTTCCACCGCTGTACATCTGAGCGCGCACGCCCACTGCCCGGTGATGGTCGTTCGGGGACGCCCGGACCCGGCCGGTCCGGTGCTGGTGGCCGTCGACGGCTCCCCCCAAGGGCAGCCCGCCATCGCCTTCGGCTTCTCCGAGGCCGCCCTGCGGGGCACCGACCTGATAGCGCTCCACGCCTGGAGCACCTGGACCGACCACGGCGAGCACGCTCTGGGCCACCCGGTGGAGCTGGTGGGCGACGTGGACCGGCTCAGGCAGGAGGAAGAGCAAGCGCTGACCGAGGCCCTCTCAGGACACCGCGACCAGTACCCGGGCGTCACCGTACGGCCCCATCTGGTCCGCGGGCGCACCCGCCCGGCCCTGATCGAAGCGAGCAAGGGCGCCCAACTGATGGTGGTCGGCGCACGCGGGCACGGTGGATTTACCGGCCTGCTCCTGGGATCGGTCAGCCAGGCCGCCCTCCACCACGCCCACTGCCCGGTCACTGTGGTGCGCTCCGACCTCTGATCGGCTCACCGGCACCTGGGGCGACTCCCCTGGAACAGCACCGTTGCTGCCTTCTTGTGGACCTGCGCCGTGAAGTAGTGGCCAGCGCCACGTCCCCACGGCGATCAGGACGCACGGCGGCGCTGATCCGGGTGGGGCGCTGGTGCTGCCCTGTTCCAAGACGCCCGCGGGGCGCACGTCGTCTTTGCCGGAGTCCAGCAGCGGACGGCGCGGATGGCCTGGGGCCAGCAGGCCGGTCGGGGCTGCTGGGATTCGGGTTCTCCCCCTCTCTGCCGGGCCTGACGGTGCATCAGGCTCGGGTGGTGGGCCGACCGGAGCGGGCTGGGGTGGGTTGGGGTGAACCAGGTGTTCCAGCAGAAGCTGAACGCACAGTTCACGAGGGTTTGGTGGCGGCGGATGCCGGTATCAGAGCGGACCTGGAAGTCGGCCCAGTCGAGTTCGTCCATGACCTGCTTGTAGCTCTGCTCGACCCAGTGCCGCAGCCCGTAGAGCCGTACCGCTTCGGTGAGATCGGCGGCCGGATGGCGGCGCGGGCACCGTGTCCAAGTTTCGGCGGCCGGGGGCAGCTGGCACGATGAGGCAGTGCCGCGTCTCACCCGGCAACACCTGTGCGCACGCGGACTCACCAAGGGAGACTGACATGGCCGGCGACTTTCCGGCGCCCGAGACGGGCATCCTGCTCACGCACTTCCTCACGGTTTCTGACGTGGCTCGCTTGCGGGTCTTCTACGCCGACGTCCTCGGCGGGCACGTCGTCCAGGCGGAGAACCCCTGCGTCGTCCAGCTCGCCAACAGCTGGATCATCATGAACCCCGGTGGCGGTCCCACCCCGGATAAGCCGGGCATCACCCTGCAGCCCCCCACCGACCCCAACACCACGAGCAGCTTCCTCAACATCCGGGTGGCCGACATCCAGGACTGCTACCAGCGGTGGAGCTCGCAAGGGGCCCAATTCCTCACCGAACCGCTCGATCGTAAGGCCGAACTGCGCTGCTACATGCGGGACCCGGACGGCTACCTCATCGAAGTCGGCCAGGCCACCGGGATCCTGCAGGGCATCCTGGCCGACCCACCGGCCGGCAACCGCTGAAGGCCGAGAAACAGCGTCGCCATCGCCTCCAAGGAAGCCTTCGCCTGGACCAAGACGCCACCGACCCCAGCCGCTGCACCGCGGCTGTAGCTGTAGGAGAACAGGGCCTCGACGGCGCCGGCCCGCTCCTCCTCGCGCTCGTCTTCGGTATCGACGAGAAAACCGCCATCCGTTACGCGGACTTCGCACGGCAACTTCTCCAGGCCGGCCTCGAATCCGACATGGCGTGTTCGCCACGAACCCACGGACCCCCGACGGCTCAGCAGGCTTCTATCAAGTCACTCCCAGGCCAGGGCTCTCGCCCTGTGGACCGCCGTGGACATCTCAACGGAAAGCCTTCCGGCACGTGTTCTCCGAATCACCGGGTGCTCCCGCCGAGCCTCTCCCGTCGAAGAAGCCCGGCCCGCCAAGGCTGCACCAATAGGTGTTCTCGTTCGAGGCGCGCTGCCACGGGCTGGCCGGCTCACAGAAGTAGAGCGGGACGTTGGTGGCGCGGGTGAACTCGTCGTGTCGGCTCATCTCGCTGCCTTGATCCCAGGTCAGCGAGCGGGCGAGTTCGGCGGGCAGGCCAGCGAAGGTATGCACGAGCGCGTCGCGGACGTGCTCGGCGGTGCGGCCGTCCGGCAGGTGCAGGAGCTTGACGTAGCGGGTGGTGCGGTCGAGCACGCTGGTGACCGCGCCCCAGATGCGGGTGCCGTGGCGGTCGAACTGCATCTGGGTGACGCGCTCGGCCGCATCACGCAGGCGAACTTCCTTGACTAATGGTGGAGTCGGGTATTGGAACTGTCTGAACGCCTATGGCCAGCCCTCTCTTCCTGAAACTCGGATCAACACCGGTCACATGACCGGGCTGGCCCAGGCCGCGCCGTTCTCTCAGAACGCCACCCAGACGAACAACATCACCAACGAAGCCGTCGACAAGGCCCGCGAAAGCATCGAGGCCTGTGACGGCGCCTGGAAGGACTGCGCGGCCAGTACTCCGAAGTGGACGCCGCGCTGCGCGACCTCGACATGATCACCCCGCGCCTCGATGAACCCGCTGTTTTCCCCAGACTGTCTGCCCGCCACGACCCCACCTACCAAGCGAGTGCGAGGAAACCCCTCCGTGCGTACTGTCGCGGATTCGAACTGGGCGATGCCTCAAGGGGCGGGCAGAGAGAGTGGCTGTTCGCCGAGCTGCCGTCCCACCCGGAAATCGGTCGCCCTCTGGCCTCAGCGGCCGCTGGAGGCGTGGAGCCGCGTCACGCCGGATGCCAGGCATCATGTCCCCGGCCTGGGTCGTACAGACTTTGCCCTGCCCGGGTGCCCCTGATGCGGGAGATCCTCCAGGCGTACGACGGCCTGGACGACACCGAGACCGTTGCCATGGTCGACAGGAGCTGCCAACGGTGCAGTCGGGTCTTGGCATTCTCGGAACGCCGTGCGATGACCAGGTACGACGGAGCTCGTCCGTCCGGACGGAAATGCGCCTTCCGATCTCTCAGGTCAGGTCCAGGGCGAGGCTTGCCGGGATGGCGTCGAAGGCTTCCTCGACGCGTCGGGCCAGAGTTTTGGTGCCGCCGTGTCCGCGGCGTTTGTCGTAGCCGCCGGGGCCGCGGCCGGCGACCCAGTTGCGGGCGCCGCAGCGCCAGGCACTGAGGGCGAACTCGCCGAGCAGGCGCAGCCGGACGTCGTCGCGGCTGTCGGTGTCGAGGCGTTCTTCGAGGATTTTGACGAGGCGCTGCTGGGCCTTCATGGAGGACAGGATGCTGTGGTCGCGCAGGACGGGGGTGCCGGCGGCGAGGCGGCGGGTGCGCAGGAAGCGGTGGTCCCAGTCGTCGGGCATGGACAGGATGGCCGCGGTCAGCGAGGTGCGCAGCGCGTCGAGGGCCGGGCCGTGGGCGGTTTGCTGGGCGAAGTGGGTGGTGTAGGCGTCCCACAGTTCGCCCTCGGCGGCCATGGCGACATCTTCTTTGGTGCCGTAGTAGCGGAAGAAGGTGCTGCGGCCGATTTCCGCGTGGGCCGTGAGCTCTTCGAGGGTGACGCGGTCGAAGCCGCGCTCACTGAACAGGTCCAGTGCGGCGTCGGCGAGGGCGCGGCGGGTGCGCTGCTTCTTGCGTTCGCGCAGCGGCAGGGCGCTGTCGCCGTCGGAGGCGGAGAAGTCGGTGGCCACGGGGCCAGGATACAGAAACAGGACTCAGGCTTGAATGGCCCTGGATCCATTTCGGTACTCGTGGCAGAGTTGGACTCAGTCTCGCTTTCTTGAGTGGCGGCGGGCCGGGCTGTGCCCTGCCCGTCCTGACCCGTCCTGACCGACCTGTGGGGAGAGCTGTCGCATGAATCGCCGTATCGAGACGCCGCCCGAGATCACCCGCGCCAATGTGCATACCGTGGTGATCACCGTCCGGCACCTGGGCGACGAGGAGAACCAGCGGAAAGCGGCCGAGACAGCGGTCGTTGGCCGGAGTGAAGGGCCGTGGCCGGAGGGGCTGTTGAGCTGGTCGCTGTTCACCAGTACCGACGGGCAGGCGTTGATGGCGTACGAGCAGTGGACCGGTGACGCCGCTCTCGATGCCGCTCTTGCCGCTCCCGCACCGTACGGACCGGGCATCCCCGGCACCGAACCGTCCGAACCGGTGCGCTACCGCCTGCACCGCTCACGCGTCAGCGAGGGCGGTCCACACGGTGCGGTGGGCTGCGTCGTGACGCCGGTGTTCGATGTGGACGGACCGGAACGGCAACGGCACTTCGTCGACGAGCTGTTCGCGATGACCGAGGACGTGGCCCCGGTGCCCGGCTCGATCGCCGCGCACTTCCACCTCAGCGCCGATGGCACCCGGGTGTTCAACTATGCGGAGTGGAGCGACGAGCAGTCCCACCTCGACGCGTTCACCGCCCCCGACCCCAAGGGCGTCCGGCAACGGGTCAGCGGCGAGATCCCGGGAGTGCGGCCCTGCGGTTACCGGCGCTGGCATCTGCACACCGCCTTGGCCGCGGCCTGAGCGGGCGCTGGAACCTCACCGGACGGACCGGTCCATGTCGCGCGAGGGCGCGGCGCCCGCGCTTCGGGGCGGGCCACGCTGACGGTGCTGCTGCTGGCCTCACGTCGAGCCGCTCACGAAACCGCGCTCGCACCTGTGGTGTGGCCGGGGCGTCTTGGTCGCCGAGCCGGTCCGAAATCTCTAGCAGGCCGCGCATGGTGGATCAACGGACTTGGCCCGCGGCGTTCCCGCGTGGCCAGCGGCGTCAGCTACACATCAGTTCGCGTCAGCGGCTTTCCGTGCCACGTAGACGGTGTTGGCCGCGGTTCCTTCCTGCAGGGGGTTGTCGAAGTCGACGACGTGGGCTTCGGATTCCGCGAAGACCTCCGCGAGGACGGAGTTGAACTCTTCGTCCGGCGGGTCGTTCGACCAGAGAGCGAAGACGCCGTCGGGGTGGAGACGGCTGGCGAGGGCGCGCATCCCGGCAGGCTGGTAGAGCGCCGCGTGACGGGGGTGCAGCACATGGCGCGGCGAGTGGTCGATGTCCAGCAGGATGGCGTGGAAACGGCGATCCGGGGTCTGGGGGTCGAGGCCGCGGGAGTCTGCGACCATCGCGAAGAAGTCGCCCTGGACCAGGCGGCAGCGGGGGTCCGACGCCAGGGAGGCACCGAGTGGTACGAGTCTGCGCTGGTGCCAGTCGATGACCTCGCCGAGTGCGTCGATGACGATCAGAGAGCGGACGCGTGGGTCGTCCAGGGCGGCTCGGGCGGTGTAGCCGAGGCCGAGCCCGCCCACGGCGACGTCGAGTTCCTCAGGTTCGGTGTTCGGCAGCTTCGCCAGGCCGAGCCGGCTGAGGTCGATCTCGCCCGCGGTGAAGAGGCTGGACATCAAGAACTCGTCCCCGAGTTTCACCTCGTACACATCGTCGCCCGAGGCCGGGTCCCGTCGGCGCCGCAGACTGATGTCGCCCATCGCCGTCGGGCGCCAGTCGATCTCTTCGAAGCGCGCGCTCATCCGTGCACCTTTCTCTGCCTGCCTGGGGTCAGGCGTCGATGATGACGGGGATGATGAGGGGCTTGCGGCGGTGGGTGCGGAAGGCCCAGTTGGCCACGGCGCGGGCGATGAGCTGTTCCAGTTGGTGTGCGTCGCCGACGCCTTCCTGGGCTGCGGTGGCCAGGGTCTTTTCGATGACGGGGATGACGGGTTCGAAGGTGGTGTCGTCGTGGACGAATCCGCGGGCCAGGAAGTCGGGCGTCTCGGCCAGGGCGCCCGTGTCGGCGTCGACGATCGCCACCACGGTGACCACGCCTTCCTCCGCGAGGGTGAGGCGGTCCTTGAGGGACGCTTCGGTGGCGCCGCCGACTTCCATGCCGTCCACGTAGACGTTGCCCGCGGGTACCTTGCCGGTGATCGTGGCGCGGCCGTCGACGAGGTCGACGACGACTCCGTCCTCGGCGATGACGACCCGGTCGGGGTCGACGCCGGTACGGATGGCGAGGTCGGCGTTGGCCCGCAGGTGGCGCCATTCGCCGTGGACGGGCATGACGTTGCGGGGTTTGACGATGTTGTAGCAGTAGACGAGCTCCCCGGCGCTGGCGTGGCCGGAGACGTGCACCTTGGCGTTGCCCTTGTGGACGACGTGGGCGCCCCACCGGGTCAGGCCGTTGATCACCCGGTAGATGGCGTTCTCGTTGCCGGGGATGAGGGAGCTGGCGAGCAGGACGGTGTCGCCCTTGCCGATGCGGATCACGTGGTCGCGGTTGGCCATCCGGGAGAGAGCGGCCATGGGCTCGCCCTGGGATCCGGTGCACACCAGAGTGATCTTGTGGTCCGGCAGCTTCTCCAT
>NZ_VWMY01000092.1:17827-28142 GCF_008905045.1 Streptomyces albicerus | reverse complement strand
CCACGAAGGCGACCTTGCGGCCGTGCTGGTGGGCGGCGTCCAGGACCTGCTGGATGCGGTGCACATGGCTGGCGAAGCTGGAGACGATCACCCGGCGCGGGGCGGTGCGCATCACCTGTTCGATCGCGGGGTTCAGTTCGCGTTCGGAGGTGGTGAAGCCGGGTACTTCGGCGTTGGTGGAGTCGGTGAGGAAGAGATCGACGCCTTCCTCGCCGAGGCGGGCGAAGGCGCGCAGGTCGGTGATCCGGTCGTCGAGGGGGAACTGGTCCATCTTGAAGTCGCCGGTGTGCAGCACCATCCCGGCACTGGTGCGGATCGCGACCGCGAGACCGTCCGGGATGGAGTGGTTGACCGCCACGAATTCGCAGTCGAAGGGCCCGAACGTGCGCCGGTCGCCCTCGCGTACCCGTACCGTGCGTGGCCGGATGCCGTGCTCCTTGAGCTTGGCCTCGAGGAACGCCAGTGTCAGCTTCGAGCCCACGACGGGAATGTCGGACCGCTCGCGCAGCAGATACGGCACGCCTCCGATGTGGTCCTCGTGCCCGTGGGTCAGCACTACGGCCACGATGTCATCCAGGCGGTCCCGGATCGAGGTGAAGTCCGGCAGGATCACGTCCACGCCGGGCTGGGTCTCCTCGGGGAACAGTACGCCGCAGTCGACGATGAGCAGCTTGCCGGCGTGCTCGAAGACGGTCATGTTGCGGCCGATCTCACCCAGGCCGCCCAGGGCAACAACCCGCAGCCCTCCCTTGGGCAGGGGAGGGGCGGCTTTCAGTTCTGGATGCGGATGGCTCATATTCTGACGTTACCGGAGAGTCTGGCGAGGTGATCCACTGGCTGCCCAACCAGCCGGTTCAACACGGCGCGGCCGAGGAGGTCAGCGGGTGGAGCGGGGCTGCTGCGGCAGCGGACGGGACAGCGTGCGGTGGAGGTGGTAGCGGTTGCCGTGGGTGAGCCGTACGCCGGGTGTGCTGGAGAAGATCTCGTGTCCCTTGCCGTGATCGCCCGCCTCGGCCGCCTCCTGGTGGGCCTCGACGCTGGTCCATTCCGTGTAGAGGAGTACCCGGGTTCCGTCGATGCTCAGCAGGAAGTGTGCCGAGATCGCTCCCGGGTGCCCGCCCTCCTCGGGCTGGGCCGCGATGACGGCGTCGGTGAAGTACCGCTGCCGCTCGGGTCCGTCCACATCGAAGGCGGCGGTGATCAGGCAGCCGGGGGTGCGGGTCTCGCCCGCCTCGGCCAGGCTGCGGTACAGCCGGTAGCCGGGCGGTCCGGCGAGCGGGGTCGCGGGGCCGTTGCCTTGCAGGTACGCGTCGTATGCCGCGTCGCTGTCCCATTGGGCACAGGTCAGCAACGTCTCGCCGTCCATGCTCAGAAACCAGGTGATGGCGGCAAGTCCGCCGGCCCAGGGGCCGCGGTCGAACTCGTGGGCTTCGGCGTCAGCCAGCCGTCGCTGGTGGTCGGGACTGTTGGTGTAGCGGGTTCCGATGACGATGAGGGGCACATCGGATCGTGCGATTCGAGGGAAGGCAGGGCTGATCACGCTGTGCGCCTCCACATGCCGGGACGTGTGCTGCGCCGATTGTGGCTGCGCGACGGGCCGGTCCCGCAACTGCTTTACGGAGATGCCCCTTGGCCCGCTCCACGCCGTCACGCAGATGCGCCGGCTGGACCCGGGAGGAGCCGGGGATGGTGCCGCCGCGAGCCAGGATGCCGCTCAACGCGTCGAGGTCGAGCTTGAGGGAGTGGCACTCCACAAGGCCCTTCCAGCCGTCCAGGAATTCGATGACCTCGTCGCCGTGGTCGATGACGGCGCGGTGTACGACGGACCGGATGACGGCGTTCAGGCCGGGGCAGTCGCCGCCGGACGCGAGGACACCAAGACGCTTTGCGGTACGGACTCCTGAGCGGAATCGGGCTGCCGGCGGCGCGGCCGGCCCCTGCCCGTTGGCGGTCAAGTGACGGCGCCGCCTGACAACGACGGCGGCCTGTCAGGCCACCTCGTTGCAGCGATTGCCAACCTACCCTAACGTTAGGGTAGGTTTGCAGTAGGTGGGGGAGCCGGGCTGGCGACGCGAGGTGGTGGAGCCGTGGGCGGAAAGCTGATGCAGATCGGCGAGGTGTCCGAGCGCACGGGGCTGTCGCTGCGGACGATCCGCCACTACGAGGACGTCGGCGTGGTCGCGTCCAGCGAGCGCAGTACGGGCGGCTTCCGCCTCTATACGGAGGCGGAGGTGCGCAGGCTGGCGCTGGTGCGCCGGATGCGCCCGCTCGGCTTCTGCCTGGAGGACGTACGGGCACTGCTGGACGTCCTGGAGCGGCTGCCCGACGCGGGCGGGCCCTTGCCCGAGAGCGACGAGGAAGCGCACGAGGAACTGGTGGCGATGTTGCGGAAGTACCGGGTGGAGGCCGACGCACGGTGTGTGGACCTGCGCCGGGAGCTGGCGTCGGCGGAGGAATTCGCTCACTCCTTGCATGGGCACCTGGCCAAGCTCCTTGATGCACCCACGACAGCTGTGAAGACGGTGCGGTGAACGCCACGAGTGAATGGGCGGCCTGTGAGGCCGCCCGGCGGCGGACGTTCGCGGTGATCAGCCATCCGGACGCGGGCAAGTCCACGCTCACCGAGGCCCTCGCCCTGCATGCGCACGCGATAACCGAGGCGGGCGCGGTGCACGGCAAGTCCGGGCGCCGCGGGGTGTCTTCGGACTGGATGGAGATGGAGAAGGCCCGTGGCATCTCCGTCACGTCGGCAGTCCTGCAGTTCGCCCACCGCGGCTGTGTGCTGAATCTGCTGGACACTCCTGGGCACGCGGACTTCTCCGAGGACACCTATCGGGTGCTGGCGGCGGTGGACTGCGCGGTGATGCTCATCGACGCGGCCAAGGGCCTGGAGGAGCAGACCCGCAAGCTCTTCGACGTCTGCCGCCACCGGGGCATCCCGGTGATCACGTTCGTCAACAAGTGGGACCGCCCGGGGCGCGAGGCGCTGGAGCTGCTGGACGAGATCGAGCGCGAGTTCCGCCTCAGGCCCACTCCTGTCACCTGGCCGGTCGGCACCGCCGGATACCTGCGCGGACTGATCGACGTACGCGAGCCCGGCCGGATGCTGCGCTACACCCGCGCACCGGGCGGTGCCCACGAAGCCGTCGAGGAGCCGATCCCCGCCGAGCAGGCCGCGATCGAAGAGGGCGCCGACTGGACGCAGGCCACCGACGAGCTCGAACTCCTGCGGGCGGACGGGGCCGAGTTCGACGGCCCCTCGTTCCTGGCCGGCACCTCCACCCCGGTCTTCTTCGGCGCCGCCCTGTCCAACATCGGCGTCCGCCTGCTCCTGGACGCCGTCGTCGACCTCGCCCCACCGCCCGGCCCGCGTGAGTTGGAGGGCGGCGGCAGCCGCCCGGTCGACGCGCCCTTCTCCGGCCTGGTCTTCAAGGTGCAGGCCAACATGGACCCCTCCCACCGCGACCGGATCGCGTTCCTGCGGGTGTGCTCGGGCATGTTCGAACGGGGCGCGACCGTCACTCGCGCCGCCTCCGGCAAGCCCTTCGCCACCAAGTACGCGCACAGCGTGTTCGGCCAGGACCGCTCCATGGTCGACACCGCCTACCCTGGCGATGTGGTCGGCCTGGTCAACGCCGCCGCCCTGCGCGTAGGCGACACCCTCTACGACGGCCCGCCCGCCCTCTTCCCGTCCATGCCGACCTTCGCCCCCGAGCACTTCGCGGTCGTACGTCCCGTGGACATCGGCCGCTCCAAGCAGTTCCGGCGCGGCATCGCCCAGCTGGACGAGGAGGGAGTGGTGCAGGTCCTGGTGTCGGATGTGCGCGGCGAGCAGGCGCCAGTGCTCGCCGCGGTCGGGCCGATGCAGTTCGATGTCGTCTCCGCGCGGATGGCGGGCGAGTTCTCCGCGCCCGTACGGCTGGAGACGCTGCCCTACCATCTGGCGCGGGCGACGGACGCGTCCGGAGGCGAGGCGCTCAACCGCTCCCGGCTGGTCAAGGGCGAGGCGCTGACCCGCATCCGAGACAAGGCCGTCCTCGCCCTGTTCCCGGACCGCTGGCAGGCCAGCTCCTTCGAGCGGGCGTTTCCCGACGCCCGGCTCGAACACCTCCTCGCCGCACACGAATAGGGCATGTCGCGGCAGCAGGATCTCCACCACTTCCCCGTCGGCCGCCGGCCGCCCGCACGATGGTGGACAGGTTGTCCTGCGGACCCGGCTGGACCTGAACGCCAGAGGTGTGCGGCGCCGACCTCCTGCCGCGTCACCACCGGCATGGTCGGCCTGTGATCATCTACCCCGGAGTCTACCCTCACGTGAAGGTAGACTTGAATGGCGTGCGCAGTCTGGTGAGGCAGCCGGGAGGGAAGGCCGATGGCGGGTGTGGCGGAGTGTCCGTCGTGCGGAGAGGGCGAGGAACTGCGCGGGGAGCCCTGTGAGGGTGACATCCGGGTCACCTGCTTGTCGTGCGGGGCCCAGTGGATGCGGGGCGCTCCCCGCTGTGCGGGCTGTGGCGGCCAGGACATCGTGGAGCGGCCGCAGGCCATGACCCGCCACTCGCGCGGCACCCAGCTGTCGATCATCGGCTGGCGCGAGGTGCCGCTGTGCCGCACCTGCGACGCCGAGGTCCTTGAGACCTCCATCGCCCAGAACACGCCCGTCCCCGGCGACTACGTCTCCAACTGCCTGTACGGACCCGGGCAGCGGCCCTCAATGGGGCCCGCGCCGCGCCCGGCGCCGACCGCCACACCGGCCCCGCGGCCAGCCACGCAACCCGCCCCGGCGGCGAAACCGGCCAAGCGTCCTGCGCGGCCTGCCGGCCCTCCTGCGCAGCCCTGGGCCACGCGTAGCCGCCCTCGCCCGGTGGCGCCCTCCGTGGTGCCGACCGTGCGGCAGGCGATCGCCGCCTTCCTCGCCGAAGCCTCCGGCGAGGTCGATCACACCGCCATGCTGGTGCTGGGCACCCATCTCGGCTCGCACGAGCGCCTCGGCGTCCTGGACAAACCCGACGCCGCCGACAGTCTGGCCGCCTGGTGCGACGGACACTGGGGCGACCGGAACAGTGCGGCCGCGCAGCGCGCCCTGGGCACCATCCTGCGGGCCGTCGACTTCTGGGGCGCCCGTGGCTGGCTCGCCTCCGACCCCGCCGCGAAGCTCCGCCGAGGCGACGACTGAGGTGGTGAGGGGGATGGCGGCCCCGACCACCGTCGAGTGGAGGGCCTACCGGGGCCGCCGTGCCGACCGGACCTGTCCAGTTGATCGGCCAGCTCATCACGACTCTATCTCGACGTGAGAGTCTGTAAGGTAACTCGCTAGATGCAGCCGCAATTCACAAGCGGCAGACTCTCGCGCTGGGTTAGAGATGCGTGGCCGGGAGAGCTGCGAGGAGTCCCGCCCCGGGCCACTCGGGCGGGGCGTCGCGGCACACCCGGGGCGGCCACTTCGCCGCCGCCCGCGAGACCGGTGTCCTGCCCTGACCACAGCTCCGGCCTCGCGGGCCCCTCTCCCACCCTGCGGGAGCGCAACCTCGCCATTCCTCCGAGACGGGACACCCGTCTTCCGTGAAGGCAAAGGAGACCCACATGCCGTCCCGCACGCCTTCCTCCTCCGGCGTCGACCACACGGACAGTGACGCAGGCCAGGAGCACCTGCTGTCCGCCGCCGTACGTCTCGCCGGTGAACTGCCCACCGCCCGGCCCGTGCTGGGGATTTTGCGCGGGTGGGGCCGGACCGATCGCGACCAGGCGCGGTTACTGCGCGAGCGCCTGGCCCATCAGGGCATCCACAGCATCGAGCTCAGCCCCGTACCTGAGGCCGGTGAACGCCACCGCGCACCGCAGGGTCGGCAGCGCCCACATGCCGACCTGCTGCTGCACGTCGGCGGCTCGCAGCACGACCAGGCACTACGAGCCGCCGCACTGTGGGACCTGCCCCTGCTCATCGAGCGCCGGTCCCACGAGGGACCCGGCATGCCGACCGGCTTCGGCGCCCACCGGCGCCCCGTCATCGGCATCCGTCTCCCCGGCGACTCCCTCGACATAGCCGTCCGTCAGGTGACCATCACCTGCTTGCAGCCCCACCCCGGCAACGCCTACCTCCTGCTGGACAACGAGAAGCTCACCGCTCCCGCGGACCTGCCGTTGCAGATCGACCTGGCGGCGGACGGTGCCCTCGAGGTGCGCGGTGGGACCTTCGCCCCTCGCCGCGTCAGGCGACTGCGCTACGAACGCCCCTGGGGGATCTACCGGCTGGACATCGACGGCACCCCCGCGCGCGACGTGCGTGCACCGCTGCGCCTGGAGCCCATGCTCGGCCGCCTGCACCTGCTCCACCCCTGAACCGGGGTCCAGGCCTATCTTCACGCCACGTCAGAGTGGCCGCCCGGGGAGGGCCCTCGCGGCTCGCCGGTATGCCTGAATATAAGTGGTAGTTGACCGCAGAAGGAGTGGGTGACTTGCATCCTCACTCTACCCTTGCGTTAGAGTAGTGTTGCTCGCCGACCTGGTCGGCCTGCTTCCAAGCCGTTGCCGGGCGCCGGCGGATCCGTTGCCCCGCCATCGCCCGGGAACGGCGGAGGAGCCGCCCGTCGGGGCCGCCCCGACCTTCACCGCGCAGCCATCCGTTTCACGCGCGCCCCCCGCCAACTGGGAGTCCCTTCATGGCCGATGACGTCACCCGCATGGAAATCGCCGACCATCTGTCCGCTCTCTTCGCAAACGGCGGACTGAGCAGGAGCGATCTGCTCATCGCGGCGGCCGGTGCCCGCCCCGAGCTCCGCGAAGTGCTCGCGCAGCTGCCCGACCGCCGCTACACGGAACTGCGGCAGGTCTGGGAGGACCTCCCCGCGATCCCCGTCGGACTCTGAGCGGCACGGAGCACAAGCCCATGGCTCTCTTCATGCTGCAACTGGCCCACGGCGAGGATGCCCTGATCGAGGCGGACGCCGCCGGGCGCACCGCGTCGGGCGAGATCGTGCTGGAACGCACCGACCTGCACGGCAACTCCGAGCGGGTGCACACGTACCGGGCGGACACGGTGACGGCCGTCTTCCGGCGCGGCCCCGCCGACGGCGGCAGCTACCACTGGATTCCACAGCCGCCCGACGGCACCTGGTGGTGCTACTGAAACAGCCGCCTGCCCGCCGGGGCAGGGGCATTGCGCGACCCGGGGGCAGCCCACGCTGAGAAGGATGAGAACGCCGATGGGAACGTTCATGGTGAAACTGACCGACGGCTCCGAGATGATCCTCACCGCCGGGCGCGCCACCCGCACAGACGCCGGGGACGTGGCCTTCGAGAACGTGGACGCCCGCGGCAACTGGTCCCGTACCTGCACCGTCAAGGCCGATCGCCTCGACAGCGCCCACGTACGCACGATCGGCGAGGACGGCATCGCGCGATGGGTACAGCAGAGTGATTCGGGCCGATGGTGGGCGTACTGAACTGAAGGGCGCACCCTCCCAGGCAGGGGCAAGCGCCGACCGACGAAATGACTTGGGGCGACGGGGCATTGGCTGTTTAGGATGACGGCACGGCATCGCGTGTCGGTCACCGCCCGGGTGAGGCATGGAGGTGCCCGTGAGTTTGCCTTACGGAGGCATTCCACCGTGTCAGTCAAGTTGAATCACGCTATCGTCCACGCCCGGGACAACCGGGAATCCGCCGAGTTCCTGGCGCACATCCTGGACCTGGAGATCGGGACCGAATGGGGCCCGTTCATCCCCATCGCGGTGAGCAACGGCGTCACCCTGGACTTCGCCGCCATCCCCGCGGAGTCGATCGTCATGCAGCACTACGCGTTCCTCGTCACCGAGGAAGAGTTCGACGGGATCTTCCAGCGGATCCAGGACGCCGAGATCACGTACTGGGCCGATCCGCACGGCAGGCAGCCCGGCGAGATCAACCGCAACGACGGCGGGCGCGGCATGTACTTCATGGATCCCGCCGGACACGGCATGGAGGTCATCACCCGCCCCTACGGCAGCGGTGAACCGACAGCGTCGTAACCGAGCCGGCCGGTCGAGCGGCGCGTGAGGAGATTTTCCCCCACGCGCCGCTCTCACTTCCCTTCGCCGAGCCTGCGGCGGAGGGTGGCGGCGAAGTCCTCGGCGGCCATCAGCTGGGCGCGCAGCGTCTCGCAGCGGGCGTCGGCCACCTTGCGGTAGGAGTCGAGGCGCTCGCGCAGCCGCTCCTTCTCCTCGCCCACCGGAGGGTCGTCGGTGGCGGCGATGCGGTCGGTGATCTCCAGCAGGTCCCGCATCTCCTCCAGCGAGAAGTCCAGCGGCTTCATGCGGCGGATGACCATCAGGCGCTCGACGTCGGCCTCGGTGTAGAGGCGGAAGCCGCCCTTGCTGCGGGCGGATGGGATGACGAGGCCAACTTCCTCGTAGTGGCGGATCGTGCGCAGCGACAAACCGGTCCGCTCGGCCACCTCGCCGATCTGCATTTGCCGCTCAGTCATCGTCACGCCTTCTCCTCCTGCGTCCCGCCGCATTCGAACGTTCGAAGTGCTCCAGCATACGTGTCTGGAATCACATGATCCGAGGCCGTGTTTACCTGCATTTCACAAGTCACAGGTCGCACTCTCACCTCACGTCAGGGTAGAGTCTCTTCGCGAGGGCAGCCACGCTGTAAAGGCGCAGCCAGGGCGGCCCCGTCAGAGCGCGGGCCCCGACCGGGCCCCGCCGGCACCCGCAGACTTCCGGGCAATGATGCCCGACCGGCAGCCGCAAAGGCTGCCACTCCATCCGGCAGGGCCCCCGTCGAGGCCGGGCCGCCGGGGATTCCGCCCCTTGCGTGGAGTCGAGTACGACGCGCATGCATCCGGCAAGTAGATGTGTGCGCCCGAACAGAAACGGTTGCATGTCTTCACTGCTGTCCGCAGGCCCCAAGCTGCGCATGTCCAAGCCCGACTGGCTCGACTCCCCGAAGGTCTTCCGCACCGAGGTGCTGGCCGGCCTGGTGGTGGCGCTGGCACTGATCCCTGAGGCCATCTCCTTCTCGATCATCGCCGGGGTCGACCCGGCGATCGGCCTGTTCGCGTCGTTCACGATGGCCGTGGTGATCTCGTTCGTCGGTGGCCGCAAGGCCATGATCTCCGCCGCGACCGGGGCGATGGCCCTGGTCATCGCGCCGCTCAATCACGAGTACGGCCTCGGTTACCTGATCGCCGCGGTCATCCTCGGCGGTCTCATCCAGATCGTGCTCGGTGCGCTGGGCGTCGCGAAGCTGATGCGGTTCGTGCCGCGCTCGGTGATGGTGGGCTTCGTCAACGCCCTCGCCATCCTGATCTTCATGGCACAGGTGCCCGAGATGCACGACGTCCCCTGGGCCGTCTACCCGCTGATCGCCGGCGGCCTCGCGCTCATGGTGCTCTTCCCGAAGATCACCAAGACCGTCCCGGCCCCCCTGGTCTCGATCGTGATCCTCACGGTCATCACCGTCGCCGCAGGCATCGCCGTCCCCAACGTCGGCGACAAGGGCGACCTGCCCTCCTCGCTGCCGGTGCCCGGTCTGCCGGACGTGCCGTTCACGCTGGACACGCTGACCACCATCGCCCCGTACGCGTTCGCCTTCGCGCTGGTCGGGCTGATGGAGTCGCTGATGACCGCGAAGCTGGTCGACGACATCACCGACACCCACTCCAACAAGACCCGCGAGTCCATCGGCCAGGGCATCGCCAACATCGTCACCGGCTTCTTCGGCGGCATGGGCGGTTGCGCCATGATCGGCCAGACGATGATCAACGTGAAGACGTCCGGCGCCCGCACCCGGCTCTCCACATTCCTCGCCGGCGCCTTCCTGATGGTGCTGTGCATCGCCTTCGGCCCGGTCGTCTCCGACATCCCCATGGCCGCGTTGGTCGCCGTCATGATCCTGGTGTCGGTCGCCACCTTCGACTGGCACTCCATCCAGCCCAAGACCCTCAAGCGGATGCCGCTGGGCGAGACCACCGTCATGGTCGTCACCGTCGCCGCCGTGGTCGCCACCCACAACCTCGCCATCGGCGTCGTCCTCGGCTCCGTCACCGCCATGGTGATCTTCGCCAAGCGCGTTGCCCACCTCGCCAACGTCTCCGGCGTCGTCGACCCCGACGGCAACCAGGTCGTCTACGCCGTGACCGGCGAGCTGTTCTTCGCCTCGTCCAACGACCTCGTCTACCAGTTCAACTACAAGGACGACCCGGACGACGTCGTCATAGACCTCACCGACGCCCACATCTGGGACGCCTCGTCGGTGGCCGCACTGGACGCCATCGAGACCAAGTACAAGCAGCGCGGCAAGAAGGTCACCATCGTCGGCCTGAACGAGCCCAGCG
>NZ_VWMY01000092.1:0-17731 GCF_008905045.1 Streptomyces albicerus | reverse complement strand
GCCGGCCAGCTCACCGCGGGCCATTGACGCCGGCCGCCTCTTTCCCGCGGGGACCGCGGGAAAGAGGCGGCCTTCTGTGCACGGGGCGGGGTCCGGGACAATGCCCTGACGACCCTGGAACCGGGCTCGCGTCATCTGCCCCTTCGGGACGACGGGGCAGCCGGGGAGGAGGAACACTGAGCCGCGTCGCCAAGCCCTTCCGCTCCGAAGCCGATCCCACCGCGCCTGCCGGGCCCGCGTCCGGCGGGCGTTTCCACGGCTGGCGCATCGTCGGCTACAGCGCCCTGGCCATGGCGATGACCGCGCCAGGGCAGACCACCGGCGTCTCCGTCTTCATCGACCCGCTCATCAGGGACCTCGGCATCAGCCGCACCCAGGTCTCCACCGCGTACCTGGCCGGAACGCTCGTCGGTGCCTGCGCGATGCCGCTGGTCGGCCGCGCCATCGACCGCTACGGCCCCAGACGGGTGATCGCCGCCGTCGGAGCCGTGTTCGGCGCGATCCTGATCTCCCTGTCCTTCGTCACCGGGATCGTCGGTCTGACCGCCGGGTTCGTCGGCATCCGCATGGCCGGGCAGGGGGCGCTGTCCCTGGTGGCGACCACCACCGTCGCGTACTGGTTCGACATGCGACGCGGCCTGGCGCTCGGCATCACCAGCGCGGTGGGCACGGCCGGCATCTCCCTTGCCCCACTGCTTGTCGAACGCCTGGTCTCCGCGTACGGCTGGCGCCAGGCGTGGGCCGTCGAAGGCGTCGCCGTCTGGCTGATCGTCATCCCCCTCGCGCTCTTCGGTATCCGCAACAGGCCCGCCGACCTCGGCCAGCACGTCGACGGCATCGCCCCACTCGCCGGCACTGCCGTCGACGCGCCGCTGACCGGCTGGCCTCTGCGCCGGGCGCTGCGTACCGGCGCGTTCTGGGCCGTCGCCGCCTGCCTGGCCGCCAGCAGCATGCTCACCACGGGGCTGAACTTCCACCAGATCGCCCTGCTCGGCGAGCGCGGCCTCACCCCGGTCGAAGCCGCCGCCAACTTCCTGCCCCAGACCGCAGCCGCCCTGCTCGCCACCCTCGCCGCCGGCGCCCTCATCGACCACGTCTCGCCCAAGGGCGTACTCATCGGCGCGATGGCGATCCTCACCTGCGCGGTCCTCTCCGCCCGCCTCGTCGAACCCGGCTGGACCGCCATCGGTTACGGCCTCCTGCTCGGCGCCTCCAACGGACTGCTCCGCGCCGTCGAATCCGCCACCTACCCCCGCTACTTCGGCACCGCGCACCTCGGCGCCATCCGCGGTACTGCCCACACAATCACCATCGGCGCGAGCGCCTTCGGCCCGCTGGCCATCTCCCTCGGCCACGACTTCACCGGCCGCTACGGCACCGCCCTGATCGCCCTGGCCGCCATCCCGCTCGCCTCGGCCCTCGCCGTCGTCCTCTCCCGCAAGCCAACTGTCCGCGGCTGACCGCTACTTCCGCGCGCGTTGCCCGGGCTCTTCCGGCGGCGTGTCAAGCGCGGTGACGCAGTGCTGCAGCAGGTCGATCAGCTGCCGGCGCTGCCGGTCGTCGAGACCTGCGGTCATGCGGTCCTCGATCGTCTGGGCTCGGACATCCGCCTCCGTCAGAAGTCGCCGCCCCTCGTCGGTCAGCTCAGCATCCCGGATGCGGCCGTGGCCGGGACGGGGGTGCAGCTTCAGCAGTCCCCGGTGTTCGAGCTCGGTGACGAGCTTGTGCATGGTCTGGGGGCTGACGTGAGTGCGGCGAGCCAGATCGGCTGAGGAGCTGCCGGGGGTGGTGGCGACCAGGTGGAGCACCGTGTTCTGGACCGGCGTGAGGTCCAGGTCTCCCAGGCCGTGCCGCAACGCGGCCCGCATCGACGTGGTGGCTTGGCGGAGCAAGTACGTGAGGCGCCGTTCCATCCGTCTTGTATCAGCAAAGCTGATATCTAAGGGGAGGGCTCCATGTTGATGAACACACGTACGCGGTCCCCGTCGTCGTCTATGGCAGGGGACCGGAGGCGTTGGTGGGCGCTGGCGGTGACCGCGCTGGGGCAGCTGATGGTCGTCTTCGATGTGACGATCGTGAACGTCGCCCTGCCGTCCATCGGGCGGGCGCTCGACGTGTCGGCTGGTGGCCGTCAGTGGGTGATCACGGCCTACACCCTGGCCTTCGCCGGCCTGCTCCTGGTGGGCGGCCGGATCGCCGACCGCATCGGCCGCAAGCGAGCGTTCCTGATCGCGCTGACGGGCTTCGCCGCGGCGTCGGCGGTCGGCGGCGCCTCGGTGAACCTGGCCATGTTGGTGGCGGCCCGCGCCGGGCAGGGCGCGTTCGGGGCACTGCTGGCGCCGACCGCGCTGTCGCTGGTCGCGACCACGTTTCCCGACCCGCGCGAGCGGGGCCGGGCGTTCGCCGTGTTCGGTGTGGTGATGGGCGGCGGCGCCGGAGTCGGACTGGTGCTGGGCGGGGTGCTCACCGAGTACCTGAACTGGCGCTGGGTGCTGTACGTCAACACCCCGCTCGCCCTGATGGCCGCGGTGGGCGCGGTGTTCGTGCTCAAGGAGAGCCGCGGCCGGGAACGCGCGCGAGTCGATGTGGCCGGCGCGGTACTGGCCACCGCCGGGCTGGTGGCGCTGGTGTACGGATTCGGTACCGCCACCACGGACGGCTGGACCGCGCCGTTGACCGTGAGCATGCTGGCCACCGGCGTCGTCCTGTTGCTGGTGTTCGTGGCGACCGAGGCGCGGGTACCGGATCCGCTGCTGCCGCTGCGCATCGTGGCCCACCGCAACCGCGGCGGCGCCTACCTCGCCTTCGTCCTGGTCATGATCGGCATGTTCGGGATGTTCCTGCTCGTGTCGTTCTACCTGCAGACCGTCGCCGGCTACACCGCGCTGGAAACGGGCGTCGCCTTCCTGCCCTTCGCCGGGGGAGTGCTGGTCGCCTCCGTACTCGTCGGCCGCGTGATGACCCGCGTACGGTCCGGTCTGCTGCTGGCCGCCGGACTGCTCCTCGCGGCGGCGGGCATGGGCCGGCTGACCGGGCTCGATGTCGACAGCGGCTACCTCGGACGCGTGCTGCCCGCACTGGTGCTGATCGGGCTGGGCCTGGGGACCATGTCGCCCGTCGCCGCGAACCTCGCCACCTTCGAGGTCGCCGAGCGCGAGTCCGGGGTCGCCAGCGCGGTGTTCAACGCCTCCGAACAAGTCGGCGCGTCGGTAGGGGTCGCGGTGCTGAACACCATCGCGGCCACCAGCACCGCCGCGTACCTCGCGGCGCGACCGAACGGCGGGCAGGCGCGGCTGGCCGGCGTGGTCCACGGCTACACCGTGGCCACCACCTGGGCCACCGGCATCCTGGCCGCCGGAGCGATAGCGGTACTGATCCTCGTCAACGCCCGACTCGACATACCGCGCGAGCCGAACAGCCGTCCCGGTGCGTGAGCGCGCTGACCGCATGACAGGAGACGACCAGCCCATCGCGCTCCCCATGCCCAACGGTCAGCAGCTGTCCGTCGAACTCGAAGCCCCTGAAGCTGAGGGGCCACGCGTTTCCCGGACAGGTGTCTGACCGTCTATTTCACGCGGTGATTCGCAACTTCTCGTACTCGGCGCGGACTTCGCACGGCCCGCCTGGTCTCGCCTGGCCGGGCAGCCATCGGCTACGGCATCCTGTTCGGCACCTCCGGCGGCCTGCTCCGCGTCGTCGAATCTGCCACCCTGCTCCGCTGCTTTGGCGCCGCCCACACCGTCACCATCGCGGCCAGCGCCTTCGGCCCGCTCGCCGTCTCCCTCGGCCACGACCTGACCGGTCATTACGGCCCCGCGCTCATTGCCCTTGCCGCTGTGCCGACGCTCGCGGCCCTCGCCGTGCTCGTCGCACGTGAACCGGAGGCGGAGGGCCGGCACGCGCGTCGGAGAACAGCCCGATTACTAACGCTGATCGTCGCCCTTCGCCGAACTTCACGCGTCGGTACTGTTGGCGCGTGACGATCCGCGTGCTGATCTGCGACGAACTGCCCGTGGTACGCGACGGGCTGGCAGGCGCGCTGACCCGTGAGCCGGACATCGACGTCGTCGCAACCACCGGAGACGGCACGGAGGCACTCGCCCTGGCACGGCAGCACGCGCCTCACGTGCTGATCACCGACATCCGCCTGGCCCGGCGCTCGGGCCTGGAGGTCGCTGCCGAGGTGACGAGCCCGGCATGGCCGGCGCCGCGCCCCGAGGTCCTCGTGTTCACCGCGCAAGCCGACGACACGACCGTGATGAAGGCGCTGGAGGCGGGAGCGTACGGCTATCTGCTGAAGGACACCCCGTCCGAGGAGATGATCCGCGCGGTGCGCGCCCTGGCCGCGGGCGAGGCCGCGGCCAGCGGCCCCGTCACCCGGCGCCTGATCGACTGGCTTTACTGGCGCAACGCCCAGCCCGTCGCCGCGGCCCAGCAGGGCCTGCACTCACTCACCCCGCGCGAGTGCGAGATCCTGCTGCTGGTGGCGGCCGGTCTGTCGGACGCGGACATCGCCGCCAAGCTGACGCTGCAGGAGGCGACCGTACGCTCGCACGTCTACCACCTGCGCGAGAAGCTCGCCCTGCGCGACCGCGCCCAACTCGTCGTCTTCGCCTACCAGTCCGGGTTCACGGTGCCGACGGTCCCGGACGCCTGGTCGCCACCAGGCAGAGCGCCAGGCCGGCCAAGGTGACCACGGTGACCAGGACGGTCGCCGCGGTCCAGCCGGCGTGGGTGACCGCGAAGCCCAGAGCGGGCGGGCCAAGCAGCGTGCCGACGCTGCCCGCCTGGTTCAACAAGCCGTAGCCGCGCCCGAGCTCGTGAGGCGAACGGGCGACGGACGGCATGCTCGCGTACAGCACGGCGAGGACCAGCCCGCCCGCGAACTGCATCATGGCGGCACCGACGGCGATAACGGCCCAGGACATGGCCTGATACATCACTGCCGCGGCACACGGCATGGCGAGTACGGCCATGACCAGTGCACGCGGCCCGATGCCCCGGCCCAGCAACAGCCCCGCCAGCAGCCCGCCGGGCACCGCGGCCAGTGACACCACGGCGGCGGTCACACCGCCGGTCGCCGAACGCACGCCCCTGTCCGTGGCGAGGTTCGGCAGCAGGGCCACCGCGGTGACCCCGAGCAGGGCGATGAGGGCGAAGGACAACGAGAGCTGGAGCACAGGCCCGAACCCCCGGCCGTGACCGACGTATGGCTCGTCGGCCCGGCCCCGCACACCGGTCAGCCACTCCAGGGCGCCGACGAGGGCGGCCACAACGGGTACCAGCGTCAGTGCCCCGGCGGCCCGCCATCCCACCGTGCCGCCGAGCGTACCGATCGCCGAGGCGAGTGCCAGACCCACCGGGATGAAGGTGCTCCACAGGGCCAGCGCCCCGCGCTGCGTCGCGGGCCCGCACCGTGACGACAGGATCAGCGGCCCCGTGACGACCACCGCCAGATAGCCGGCCCCCTCCAACACCCGAGCGCCGTACAGCACGAACGCCACCGGCGCCGCGACCTCCAGCAGCCCGCCCACCAGCATGACCCCCAGCCCGGCGGACAGAACACCGCCCAGATTACGTCGAGCGACCCACAACCCCGCCGGCACGGCCAGGCACGCCGCCACCACGGTGACACCGGAGACCAGCCAGCCGAACGCCGTCAGCGAGAGCCCGAAGGCGTCCCTGACTCCTGCCTCCAGCGGAACGAACCGCCCCAGCGCGACGGCCGCCGACACACCGGCCAGATAGACGAAGGCGATGACACGACGCTCACCAATCTCCGCCTCGCAGGAGCCCGTGAACCGTCCATGCCGCCCAGCTTTCCCGGACGGCATGTTCCGTGTCCCTCGCACCGGGGATGCGCTCATGTGGCTTGCCCCGCCCGGGTCGGCGCCCATTCGTTCTCCTCTCGAGAACAATGGTTGGAGGCGGTGACTTTATCCACGGGCGTCATCGGTGGTCATGGGCCTGAACGCGTGTCTTCGCCTACGCGGAGCGTGGAGGCTGAACCGCAGCTCTTCCACATCACGTGGAAGAAGTCGGAGCAGGTGAATATCATTCGGGCGCGGCTCAGCTGTCCTCTCAGGGGCCTCCTCCCTGACGACGGAGAGCACTCGGCTGCATAGAGGTTCGGCGGCGGTGCCCGAAGGCTCATTCCATACTTCACGCCGTCACAGGCAGCCCAGGAATCCCAGACTCGCCTGGTAGCACCACGCTGGACCGAAACAGTGAAGCCACCAAACCATGTGTGTTTCGCGTCACTGTCAGACACATTTCAGCAGGTCAATCACCGTTCCCGTGAAGCAGCCGCGTGAGGGTCCCCCGTTCGAATCACGGTCCATTATGAGTACGAGCACGGTCATCGAGCATCCATTGAAGGGGCCTGACCAGTACAAATACGTCAACAGAAGTCAGTGCCCGCAGCATTCGGGACGCCCAGTGGCTCAGATAGAGCAACGATTAAGAATCCCCGAGACGAGGTCAGCGACGCACTGACAGCCATCACGCTGGCGATGTGCTGGCACCTTCCTGGCCGGCCGAACGGGCGCCTGCTTCCACGCGGAGTTGAAGGTGGCCTGGTTGCCGGGGCGGGCGCCGACGTCGGAGTTGGCGAAGTCCTTGAGCACCCTCGGGTCGCACGTCCCCAACCCGTTGGGGGAGAAGATCCTCTGGTACTTCGCCCAGTAGGCCGCTACGTGAGGATCGAAGTCTGGCTTGGTGGCAAGGTACTGCGACTTGAGCCGAGCCGCCCGTTCCAGCCACTGGGGCTCGACGTCCTTGGCTTTCGGGAAACGAGCCTTGAGGTCGCTGAAGGAATAGGACGGCCTTTTCGTCGGGGGCGTGGGCTGCCGGTGCTCCCATTCGTAGCCGCATCGGTGCTTGACGACCCGACGTCCGTCATCGAGAGTGCGCGCCAACTCGATGTCCTCGACCCCCGCTCCACCAGTGCTCGCGCCTCACCATGAGCCGGTGCACACTTCACCCAAGGGCCACATTCTCACAACCTGGATCCGTCTCGGTACCACGTGCGTGCGTACCTGAACCGGTCTTTGTGCGGCCCCTCTTGATGCATCGGACGGTGCCGGTGGCGGGGACTTCAGGGCCCCGGCAGCGTGCTGGTAGGCCCGGATCGAGGTGGAGCCGATGTTGATGTTCCAGTCGATGCTGTGCCCGGCGTCGCGGACAGGTGGACCAGGGCGCATATAGCGAATTGAGACCACCGTATGCCCCTCTCTTCTGCAACCCCAGAGCTGCCCAGCGTGTCTAAGAACGGAGCGGTGGTCGGACGCCAGGCGGTCGCACTCTCTGTCGCAGCTCGTGGCGGAGGCTTCATCTGCGGAGAAGAGGACTCGCCATGCTCGATCTCAGAGGTGGGTCGGTGATGGCGGTGATGGGCGGCATCCTGGTGCTGACAGGTTGCGAGGATTCGTCAGGCGCGCACGCCGGATCGGGCGCCCCCTCCTCGTCGCCTTCCGTGAATGCCTCTGTCTCGGCAGGCGCCCCTTCGCACGTCCCTGCCGACACCACGCCCACGCCATCGCGCACTTCTGCCGCCCCGGCCAGGGCGACGACTTCCCCCACTCCCGCCGGAACCGCTGCCATCGCAGACCGTTCCGGCTGTCACAACCTGACCGCCACCGACGCGGTGAAGGCCGCCGTGACGGTGGCATACCAGCGCAGTTTTCCCCGCTTCGCCCATATCCAGCCGGTGCCGGGGCAGTTCTTCTACGGCCAGTGCGGCGGCGTCCGCTACGCCGCCGCACGGTTCGAGTCCACCCCTGGTACCACGTACGAGGAACTCGTGCGCCTGCAGGACGAGGGCGGCGCCACGAAGTACTTCCGCGGTACGTCCGCAGGGAGCTGGAGCTACGTCGCCAGTGACGGTTTCCCCCGTGGGCCGCAGGGCTGCGGCGATGTCGCACAGATTCCCGAGGCCCTGGCCGAGGTCTGGGGGAACTGCTCGGTCACGTAGCCGAGTTCGGGAACGGCTGCGACTGCAGTAGCCTTCCGGCCCGGCTCCGGCTCCGCAGGGCGCCGGCGGCCCGGTGGCGGGTTCGTCGTGTTTTCTCTTCGCTGCCCTTCTGGGTGTCCCTGCCGCTGAACAGGAACGGGGCCCGTCGCGCCGGGCCCGGTCCCTGACGGACCAGGTGAGCGGCCCGGTGGCGGGCTGCGGTACCTGCGCAGTCCGGCCGCGCGGAGACTTCCGGATTCCGGCAGTGACAGCGGATCGTGCGCGGGGCAGACTTCGCGCTGAGGAAGCACGGAAAGGGAGCAGGACGTGACGGTTTTCCTGTGGTGCTGGATCGGCCTGTTCACCGCGGTATTGCTGCCTCTCGGCATCGCCATGCTCCGTGGCTGGGCACCGAGGAGGGCCCGCACACGGTGGTCCCCGGCGCGGATCCGAGTGCAGGGGGTCTCCGCGCTCGTACTGTACGTGGGCGGCGTGGTGCCGGCGGTGGCCGAACTGGCGGGCATGCCCACGGAGGCAGCCGACATCCTGCGCTCCGCGACCGCACCTCACCTGGTGTTCCTGAGCCTGGGGTTGCAGGGAGGCGCGGCCATGACCGACTGGTTCGGACGGCGGACCCAGCCGCTGACGGGCCCGTCCCGGGCGCAGCCTCGGCGATTGGGCTGACCTACATCCGGGGTGAACAGGCCGATCCAGCACCACAGGAAAAAGGCGAGGGCCCACGGTGCTGAAGAGCCGGGTGACAGCGAAGTACGCGCACCTGTTCGCGTCTCCTGCGGCGGCCCGGCGACGGGCGCGCCGCTGGACCGCCTGCGCCGGCGCGCTCGCCGTGGCGGCTGTCGGCCTTCTTCCCGCCGGGGTGGCGATCGCGTTGGTGCTGACCGCCGGACCGGCCGGACTTCTGCTGCTCACCGAACTGAACACGGCGCGACCGCCACAGCGCCGCTCCGGAAACGTCTGACCGCGCGGACGCTGACTATGAGGGTCATTCAGACAGGCGGGGTACGCACGCGGCCAGCAGGAGCGGGAGGCGAAGCGCGTTGCCCAACGTCGTAACCGGGAGGCCCGGCCTACTCACGCGATCTGCGGCGATGGGCCCTGCACCGGTGAGGCTGCCGCAAGTGTGAAGAACGGCCCGGCCTCCCGCCCGGTGAGAAACGGCCCGTGCCGATTTGCGCGAGCAGGGACAGACCCGTCACGGGGGGAACGAGCCTGCCCCTGCACGACAGCGCCCGCATACCTCCCCCAAGAGGGCGGGCGCCCTGACCCCCGTCAGCGGGGTCACCTCCTCCAGCGCGCCGTGCGCCTGGAGCGTCACACATGACGATGGACGGTTGCGGAGTCAACACCTCTGTGAAGACAGGTACTTGACGACGTCACAGGTCGGCCACGGAGCATGTACGCCTCCTGGCCGTGCCGTTGCCGGCTTCCCGCGATGACGGGGCCTGCAAGCGCTCGGCCACCATGTACGTCAGAGCCGCACCGATCACCGCCGTCCTCGTGGCCCGTGCATGGTCCGGATGCTGACCCAGCCAGTGGCATGCCGGACAGTCCTCAACGGCGACGGGCCTGCCTGGTGCATTTCCGGCGCGACTTCGGCCGCCATCACCGGCGCCTGCACTGGTTCTCCCTGCGCCCGTTGCCGCAGGGGGAGCTCAGCCCTCACCAGTTGTCCACAGGGATTACCGGAATCTGTGGATAACCGGCTCGCCCCGCTGTGCAACGCCACTTACCTTTGTCCGCCATGACGACGTACACCGCAGCTGTCGTGGGCTTCATCCTGCTGCCAGTCCTGATCGCTGCACTCGTGGCGTGCTTGAGTTCGGACGCCGACCGTCGGAGGGACGCCTATCGAGTGCTGTCGCGGATATGCAGTGCCGCAGAGAAGATCCTTCGACGCCGAGCGTAGGGACGACCGCAACCGGGTCCTGCCGTCTGCCGACGGCGACTTACGAACCTGGCCGCCACCGGCAAGATCCTCGGCACCGCCGACTACCTCGCCCCCGAGCGGGCCCTGGGGCGGGCGGCGCAGCCGGCATCGGACGTCTACTCGTTGGGCTGCGTGCTGTACGAACTGCTCACCGGCCGGCCGCCGTTTCGTGGCGCCACCTCACTCGTCGTGGTGCGACAGCACGTCGACGCCGCCCCGCTACCGCCCGCCCGGCTGCGCCCCGAGATACCGCAGCCGCTCTCCGACTACGTACTGCACCTGCTGGCCAAGGGCCCCGCACCGGCCCGCCGTCGAGCAAGCAGCCACCTGGCTCCGCGCGCAGCAGCAGGCGCAGCCCCTCCGGAGCCGCAAGGCACCGCCCCGGTCGCTCCTGCGCCCGTGCCGCCGCGTCCGGCGGAGGCCCCCGTCACGCACTCCCGCCCGCGCGCCCACCGCACTCGAATAGGCGTCCGTCGCCCGCGCAAGGCAGGCGACGAGGGCTCGGAGGGTTCAGCGATCAGGCCAGCCGGTATACGGCCTGGTCCGGATCTGGTCTCGTGATCAGGCCGGCCTTGGCGAGTTCGCGCAGGTTGTGGCGGGCTTCCTTGCCTGCAGCCTCCTGGTCCTTCGGCTCGTACCCGGCAACGCGCAAAGCCAGCACGGCGCGTTCCGTGTCCCAGGTGCCTCCCAGCGCCTGGATCACTGTGGCGAGCGCTTCCTTGTGTGTCAGCGGCTTCTCAGTCATCTCACCCTCCCTTCGAAGAACTGCCGCAGCATGACACGCAGCGGCAGCGCTTCCGTGAAGCCCCGAGGCATGCAGGGGGCTGTCACCCAGCGCGGCGCGCGAGGCGTGACCATTCCGCGGCACGCAGGCGAGCAGGCAGTGAAGAAGGCCGTACGGGCACCCCGCGCCGCATGACACCGAGTGAGTAGCCCTTCGAGCGTGACAGACCATCATCACAGGAAGGTCACTACTCCCCCAGATACCGACACATCATCTCCCGAGCAGTACGGTCATCCCTTCCAGAACCGCCCGCAGGGGGACGAGATGGCCAACCCGTACATGACGCCGCCCGGACCGCAGCCGCCGCGCCCGGCCTCGAAATGGGCATCCAAGAGGTACATGCTCCCTGCGCTTGGCTTCGCGTTCTTCCTCGGCATCGGCGCCGGAGCCAGCGGCGACGGCACCACGACCGACGACGCGAAACCCGCGACGGCAAGCCCCGGCCCGACCGTCACCGTGACGGCAACCGCGAAGGCGAAGGCGAATCCCGCGCCCACGGTCACCGTGACAAAGACGGTGAATGTGAAAGTGACCGTCACTGCACAGCCCGCCGCAGGCAGCGGCAACGGCTCCGGCAGCAGCGGGACAAGCGGCGGGAGTAGCTCTGGCGGCGAGACGGGTATCCAGTTCGGATACGCGTGCTCCCCCGTCGGCACTCTCGGCACCGCCGAAGACGGACGGCCCGCCAAATGCTTCATGGGCAAAGACGGCCGGGCTCGGTGGGGCTATGACTCGAGCCGTGGCTAGCTGCCCGCCTACTCCCCGATAGCGGGCGACCCGCGCCGAGTGTCCAGACAAGGGAGTCGACCGCACCGACCGACCTTTCTCTAGACGCGGTGGCCAGTACCTGCTTACCCGGACGCGCGAATGAGCTCGTACTTAACGAGACGGCGGGAACCAAGGGAGCAGCAGGACTGCCGTCATGACCACTGCCCTGCTCGTGAGGAACAACTCGTCGGGATCCGTCTCGTGGAACAGGGACCCTCTTTGACAGAGCGTCGAGACGTTCGGCACGACAGCCGACCGTTCTTCAGCGAACGCGGTGGGCATCATCAGTCACTACCACCGGATCTGGCACGAAACCCGCGACCTAGCCCTGCCCCCTCTTGGGCCGCCGATGCGACCTGCGGCCTTCGGCCCTGTCCACCTGGCTGTGCGTGGGCGCGGACACCACCGAGGTCGCCCAGCCGCAGGCAACAGCGTCAAGGTCCTCCTGACCCGCTACGCGAAGTGCCTCTACGACCGGCAGTCCCTCAACAACCAGCGCATCGAATACCTGCTGGGTGCGTACGATCAGCCGTCCGAGTCAGATCAGTGGCATTCGGGCGGAAATGGTAACGCCAAGAGGAGCCCTTGGTCTGGGGCGGGAGCGTGGTGGAACCGCTGCCGGGTGGAGACCGGGTCCTGGTGCCGTGTATCACTGCGTCACGCTCCAGAGGGCATCGCCGGGGGTGTCATCTGCCTTCCGCCCAGCGGGCGTAGCTCATCTGGTCGGGGAGCGCCATGATCGACAGGTCCAGGCCGTCTCTCTCTTCGCCGGGCCTGAGCAGTGGCTCGATCACGTACCGGGCGGGCCACCCTGGTCGGGTGTCGATCCGTAGGAGTCGGCCGACGCTGTGCGGGTCGAAGCCTCCGGAGGCGAAGGGGGTGATTTCCATGACCAGGTCGCCGGGTTGGGGCTGGTCCATGCGGTCGCGCAGCTGGGCCACTACGGGGCCGGGGCGCCGAGGTGGGTGGCCGCCCATAATGCGCGGCCCAGGTGAGCGATGTGCTCCATGACGTCTTCGGCGCCGGGGGTTTCCGGCACAGTGTTGCTCACGCGTCTCCTCCGTGCGGAGTGCCCGCCGATATGAGCAGCCGGGCAGGAGAGCCGACGGGTGGGGGAGGGCGACGGGGCCGGTCGCAGCCTACACAGGTGGAACGCGGCGGGGAGCCGATACCGTCACGGCGGCCCTGGAGTGACATGGTCGACGTGTGCCTGCCGGTTCGCGGCGATGGTTGAGTTCGGCGTCGCCGGCTGGCGATAGCGTCCCGCAGCCAGGCCCGGTGTGACACCGGCTGCGCTCTTCGCGCTGTACGGGGTGGACTGGTCACAAGGTCCCGGGAGTACACGCCACCCCTTGTGGGCGGATACTCGCACAGGGGCAGGCAGGCGCGATCCCCCCGTCGTCTGCCTGCCCGCGTGACCCTGGCGTGGACACCCTCATGACCGGTTCGGCGGGGCAGCGCGGAGACGACCGTGTGGCACAGGAGAATTGGGGCGAGCGTGCGAATGACGACCCGTGGACCTTGCTCGGGAGGGTGCGATGGCGCAACTCCCCGATGAAGCGGACCTCGCGCGCTGGCGTGAGAGTCGCAGTCGGCAATGGGCGGAGCGGGCCTGCGACGTCGCGCGCGGCTTCCTGTGGGCGTGCTCGCCGGGAAGTGAGGGCCGCAACGACGCGGTGCTGTTGGTGGTGTCCGAGCTGGTGACGAATGCGATCCGGCATGCCGAGGGTCTGACTGACTTCCGCCTGGATCCGGGCGAGGGCTGCGTCATCGTGACGGTGGCCGACGCCAGTCAGTGTGTTCCGCAGGAGCGGGATCTGGACGTGCAGAGGCCTGGCGGGGTGGGCTGGCAGCTCATACGAGAACTCGCTTCGCAGGTGCATGTTGAGATCGTCCCCGGGGGCAAGACGATCCAGGCGATCGTGCCCCTGTCTGAGTAGCGAAACCACCCACCGTGGAGGGCGGGTGGTTGGCACGGTCCGCCGAGGGCGGCAGCCTCTCATCGGGTATCGCCCAGGGGCGATCGCCGCGATCTGTGCCCGGCGGGGGCGGCCGGGCGGGGGTGCTACCAGGCGCCGACGGTCAGCCGGTGTAGCTGGAGGCCGTGGGCGGGTTCGGCGGTGGACAACGCTGCGGCGACGAGGAGCGCCGCGGCGGTGGCGGTGTCACCAGGGGTGCGGGTCTTTCGGGCTGGGCGGCTGGTCCCGGGCGGCGGGTTTCTTGGGCTCGCCGGAGGGCGGGCAACGGGCGTTGTGGCCGGAGCGTCGGCGACGGACGACGGCGGTGACCATCCAGGGGTTGCCGAGGATCTCGCCGGTCGCGTCGAAAGCTTCGGCGGCGAGCGGGGTGGGCGTGGCGCAGCGGACGATCGCCAGCAGGGCTGTGCCGATCCCCGCGATGGCTATCTCTCTGCCGGAGGGCTCCTGGCCATGGCACGAGGAAGGATGGTCAGCCAGCGGCGTAGGGCATGGCCCACAAACATCATCGTCGGCCCGGGAGTGCACGCCGGGCGGCGAGCAGGCGGCAGCCGGCAGCGCGCCGAAGGCGGCCGCCGTGAGCGGGAAGCGGTCGTCCAGCCTGCCCAAGAGCGGGAGCGTCAGGCCGGATGGGGGCGTACCTGGTCGTCGTCCGTCACCTCGTAGAGATCGATCCGCAGCAGGCGCCGGACGTGGGCCGGGACCCGTTCCGCGTGCCACACGGACGAGGTTGGCACGATGAGCGCGTGGCGGATGTCCGGGGAGTCGCTGATCATGCGGCGCAGGAGCTGGCCGTAGGCGGTGTCGGCGTCGATGCCCTTTTCCTGGGTACGGCCCTTTGCCTCTCCGATCAGCCGTGCGTCGCCGCGTACGGCCTCGACGTCGGTCACCAGTCGGTGGGTGTGACCGGGGTCCATCCCTCGGTGATCAGCCACCGCCGGAAGGCGTCGGTTACGCGGTCCTCATCGCTGACCGGTGCCAGGAGCTTTCGTACCGCCTTCAGGCCGAGGTCCTTGCTGCGGCGCAGGCGGCCTCGGACGTCGGCGTCGAGGCCGGCCGGGCGGATGATCGTCAGCCGCAGCGCGTGCTGGGGATCAGGGTGTCGCGGCGGGCGTCGTACAGTGCCCGCTGTTCACCGCGGTGCACGCGGCTGACGGTGCGCCTGTCCGGCTTGCCGAAGTGCGGCATCGGCTGGTTGTGTTGGAGTTCCCGGTGTTCCACGACGAGTTGTTGGCCGGGCCAGTACGAGTCGACCGACAGTTTGACCTGCCGCCTGTTCGCCCAGCAGCCAGTCGAACCTGTGCTGGCGCTGGCCGTTCTCCCCGAGGACCTTGTCGCACAGGTCGAGTACGTATGCCTCGTTGCTGTCGTCTCTGCTCATGTCCGGGATGAGGTCTGGGGCATCTGGGTTTTGAGGGCCGTTCAGTTGCGGGCCTATGAGACTTCAGGCGGTGGATGTTCCGCGGTTGAGGGTGCACAGGGATCGTCGTGCGCGTCTTTGTGCGTATCTTCAGGTGTACGGGCGAGGGAGGCCAAAGCTTGTGGGGCGCACTCGACCAGAAGCAGGAGCACGTCGCCGCTGGTCCATTTTCCGACGTGCCCTTCCCGTTCCTTGAGCTCGGTGGCCAGCCGGTCGAGGAACGCGCCGGGTTCGAGGTTGCCGAGGGAGCCGGCTCTGGACTGCACCGAGCGCAGGGCGGCTTGGACATCTGGTGCCGCGTCTCCTGCTTCGTCGTCGGTGTGCAGCAGCAGGCGGCGCCCTGGGGCGAGCCGTAGGGCTGTCGTGTAGATCGGCAGATCGGCACGGGACTGCCCGAAGCGGCCGAGCGGGGGCAGAGGGGAGACGACATTGAGTGGCTGTGCGGTGTCCTCGGTCACGAGGACGGGCGGCGGGTGTCCGCAGCAGATCAGCGTCGCGGTTCTGTCGTCGTCGATGTTGATGAGGAGGCCGCCGGCATCCTTGCCGTCGACGTCGGTGAGAGCCGCGTCCAGGCGCCGGGCGAGTTCGGCGAGGCTCGGTTCCTCCTCGGCGGTCTTCGCCCAGTGGTAGAGCAGATGCGCGGCGGCCTGCCGGGTGGCCGGGTCATTGCTCGTGAAACCGGCGACCAGTAGGCGTACACCGAACCGTGTGGGCCGCAGGTCGTAGAAGTCGGTTCGGATCGGCGCCTGCCCGGGAGCGGGCAGGCGCCGCATCTCCACCCGTACGTCTCCGACTTGGGACGACAGGGTCCGTGGAGCGTCCGGTTCCCTTGGTACGGGCGCGGGGCCGGGCTCGGCCGAAGAGTCGTCGCGCACCGCGTCGGCTCGGGGGTCTTCGAGCCGCAGCGATACGAGGGTGACCAGCGCGATGTTGATCAGCGTGCCGGCGACGACGATCGGGCGGTCCCGCCACTCCAGCGCACCCAGCAGCAGCGCGGCGCCGAACGTGGCCGCACCGGTGAGCAAGGGACGGCGATGGTGCGTGGGCAGAAGCAGGCTCATTGCTGGGACCGCGACCAGCAGGGTCATGATTCCTCGATGGCTGCTGCTGAAGGCCACGTCCAGTGCCGCGACCGCGACGACCGTCAGGACGGTCACAGCCCGGATCGCGGGGATCGCCTTCGGCGCGGGGGCCGGAACGGAGAGTTGAGGGAGCACTGTGCCGCCTCCTCGCGCTCCTCATGCCGCTTTGTGTTCGCCCAGCGTAGCGACGCCGCGGCGGGCCGTCAGGGCAAGTTACCGCAACAAGGATGATTGGGGTGCCGACGAGTCATCTCCCGCTCCGGGCAGACGTGTTAAAGACGCGAGAGCGCCCATACGACTCCGCGGACTTCTGGCCCGATCAACGACACGATCATGAACAGGTGGATGTGTACGGCCGTGCCCCGTGGGACGGGATCCGGTAGGAGCGCACCACGGCGATGAGACACAGGCCCGGCAATACGAGCGCGAGTGCCCCGGTGCCGATGAGCCGGCCGAGCCGGAAGCGACCCACGGCTCTCGGCGTGATCACGCCCTGGGGGTCGAACACGGCGGTGATGCGGTCGCCGACCGTGGTGTACGCCTGGCACCCGCGCCGGATGGGAACAGGGACGGGTACGCCGTCCTCGCGGGCGAAGGAACAGCTGCGGTCAGCGCTGCTGCCGGGGGAGCGCGCGGTCTGGACGGCGGTGACGATCACTTCTTGCCGCTGGCCGCGCTCGGCCAACGTGATCTCGGCCGTCACCCGGGGGACGAGCACGGACAGGGCCAGGCCGGTCACGACCACGGCGCCGACCAGGGCGCGACCCGCCCGGACGATCAGGAGGTAGAGGGCGAGCGCGAGGGCGCAGACCACGCCCGCCGCGCCGGAGCGCAGGGTGGCCGACCCGGTCAGGGAGCCGACGGCGCTGGAGCCGACGATGAGGACGGTGCCGAGGAACGCGACGAGAACGCCTTCGGCCACCAGCCCGGTGGGCGGGCGTCCGAAGTAGTCCGCAGGGCCCCACAGGAGGGCACGGCTGTTCCGTCTTCGCGCTCGTCGTCCCCTCATCGCCGTGTTCGTACCCCCCTTTGGCTTCGTACGGTTCGATTGCCGGGCGCTGTCTCGCACTCGGCCGTGCCTACGTTCACCGGCGGCATCTGGAGTTGTCAGGCACACCCGTCACACAGGCGGGCCGCTGTGCCCAGCGCGACGTGATCGTGAAACGTCACAGCTCACGAGCGTGAAGTGACGCAGATCACTGATTGGGGCGATGCGGACTGGGCCGCCGGCGCGGCTCGGCCTGCTCTCAGCAGCCCTGGACGGGCAGCGATCCAGAGCAGGTGGCGCGCCCGAACTCGCCGGTGGCGGTGGCGCCTCGAGCAGCCACGCCTACGGCGCCGAGCCTCGCGCTGACAACCGGTGCGTTCGCCGTCCCCTGGGCCGCAGATGGGATACGAGGGACAGGCGGCCATCGAGGGGGACGCGTCGGGTGAAGTCTGCGATCGTGGTCATCGCGTCTCCTGTTGTCGGCGGCGTCCACCGTCCTGGCTGGTGGGGATCGTGTCAGCCGTCAGTGCGAAGAGCCGGTGCGTGGCGTGGCCTTGGTGGTCTGGAAGGTGCGCAGGTGGGCGTAGGCCGCGTCGAGGGCGACGCGAAGGGGCTCGTCGTCCTTGTGCGTCTTGGCCAAGAGGAGTCCGCCCTGCAGGCTGGCGAAGGTCGCCATGGCGAGTAGGCGGGGATCGGCGTTCGGTGCGAGGTCGCCTCGGTCCCTCGTGTGTGTGAGGCCATCGACGAGGTATCCCTCCCATGCCTCGAAGCACGCGGCCAGGTCGGTGCGTGCCGTGTCATCGCGGTCCGCGAG
>NZ_VWMY01000091.1 GCF_008905045.1 Streptomyces albicerus | reverse complement strand
CCGCCAGCAAACAGCCCGACGAGAACAGCCACAAACTCACCGGGCGGGGATGCCACATGCCTTGACGACCCCAGCCCTCATGGGTGCATAGATGGACCGGAGACCCTTAAACCGCCAGTGTCCGGATCCTATGGCTGTAACACCAGGGGTTCGTACCCCACGGCGGCAGAGGCGCACATCGCCGCCCTCACCCTTCAGTGCGCGCCCGCCGCACGCATGAGTGGCGCGTGAGACTTCCTGCGGGCGTTCGGCCGCCGTCAGTCCAAGGGCACTTCAAACTCGGGCGGGTCGCGAAGCTCAATGTCGTTGAGATTCATCCCACGTTCTTCAACTACACGCAGCAAGGTCTCCTGGCTGAAGGACGAATCCGTGTCATAGAAGAACCCAAGGAACTCGCCGGTCTTGCTGTTGTAGGACAACTTGCGTGTGGCAGCGTTGCTGGCCCAAACTCCCGGCTCACCGACTGCGAAACCTGTGCCTTGCGCCGCCGCTACCGTCCGTGCCACGCACTGCTCAATGAACTCTCGGGCTGGTCGATCGGTGCCATCGGAGAACCACGTCGCGATGACGTTCGGCCCCCTGTCGGGATCTTTCTCAACGGTGATACCAGCTGTCTGAATCGTAGCTATCGCGGCCTCTAGCTCCTCGACGGGGCCGGTAAGAATCACGAACACAGCTCCATGCACATCCATGGGACGACGCTACCTCGCGGAGGGACTCGCCCCGACATCGTGGCGCAGTGCTGCGTCCATCAAGCCGTCTGAAGGAGCAGCCGGAATGCCCCCGTCCGGCAAATACGTGGCGAAGCCGGGCGAACGAACCGAGCGCGCTGGATCGCATTGCGTGAGACCCCGTGCTCGCGCATCAGTTCAGCCTCTGACGGCACGGCGTCCGCGGCCTTGTCCTGGCCGATCCGCCTCCGTAGCGCCTCCGAGATGACCAGGTAGGTTCCGCGCGGACTGGCCTCCGACACCTCGGCTCCTCTCGCTCTCTCCACTGTCCGCTGCCAAGCGGTGCCACGCGACACACAGCACGTCGCCGGACTGGCAGTGTCCCAGCTATCCGAGTGTCCCAATACCATCTGCGACCTGCACAAATAGGTGGGACAGCGAGATTCACGGCTGTCCCACCTGTCCGACTCACGCCTCTACGTGATCAAGGAGAGCCCGGGGAATCCCGAGAAGTGGCGATGATTCCCTGTCAAGAGAGGCGCATTGTAGTAAATTGCCGTCGCCGCAATCCAAAGATCATTAGCCTGGTGAGGTTGCCCGAGAGGATGCCCCAGACCCTGCGCCTGGCTTTTCAACTTCCCCCACAGCCGCGCCATGTCTACGTCGTAAGGCGCGACGAGATAGCGCCTTATAGCTTCTTCAAGAGCACCCACTCTTCGATCTCCCCACCCCGCCTTTGCGGCACCATAGTAGAGTTCTGCAACTGAGGTGAAGGAAAGAGTGGGGACAACACCTGTCAGGTGAGACTTATAGCGGTCGACGTCAATTCCGGCAAAGAGATTTGAAAATACGTCGGTATCGACTACGACATAGTTCACTGGCCATCACCACGAACCGAGGAGATCGCCGCCAAGAAATCATCAAGGCCGTCGATGTCACCTCCGGAAAGCTCATCCACGGAAGCAAGCGGCGCAACCTGTTGTTCCCCAGCTAGATCATTCAAAGATCGAGACGACGAGGAGCTAATCGGACTGATGTCTGCGATACGTAGAACCCGAATCGTGGATCCATCCGGCTGCATCTCAGCGATCCCATGCGCCATGACCAGCTGATCCATGCAGTCAAGGACCCTATCTCTGATCTCAGAACCAAAGCCACATTGGATGCTGCCAGCATAGGTATCAATGCGACACAGCAGCGAGGCAGGCGAAAAATCGCCCATCTGCAAACGGCCCACTACAGTCGCTTCACTCTCGACTAGCGAGAGGGAAACTTCACGCAACGCCTGCCTCAGTCCGCTATTGAACTCGAACTCTGGGGCGCTCGTCGACGTGACGCGGATCCGAGTGATTCCTCTCGCGCCGATGCCGCCCGTAAGCGAGCGCAGCCCATTGACCACCTGGGGCGTGAAGGAATCAGGAAGCGTCCCGCCTTGCTCAAGGGCTCTAACTCCCCTGGCTAGAGTCGTGAATGACTCTTCTAGCAAGTCGTCACCACCCCAGGATTGTTGCCCCGTTCGAGCAACTTGCAGGATGGCAGATCCTTTTTCAAAACCGACGAAATCCAAACGGACTGCGTCAACAATATCGCGCGGACGACGCCCTGCCTTTATCTGATTTCCGCTCAGGGCCAGCGCAAGCCGCTCCAGAGTGGCTTGCATTTCACTTGCGATGCGCGCCAGTTCAGCTAGAGGAATCCGACCGCCCTCGGTAGATGGTCCCAGCGCATAGAGAGTTGCTTTGAATCCATCATTCCCCAATTCAGCCCACCTCCTCCATCCGACGATGCCACACTCCCATGACTGTACCCGGGCTCGATCCACTTCACTACGCTTTCGCGGAGCGTTCACCCCGACCCAACTCACGGCGTCTCTGGCTGGGCGAATCAGCTGACCGGCTGTCCCGCCACTAGCGATGACCTGCACAAATAGGTGGGACAGCAGGGTTCGCGGCTGTCCGATCGCGTGGGAGGGGCTGCAACACTCGGGTGTTGCAGCCCCTCCGCGCAACAGGCCTCTTTGGATCGCAGCAGGCGGAGGTACCGTCCCGCTTCTCCTTGCGCGTGCGTGTGAGGGGCGTGTGGGCCAGAAGCGATCACGCACCCCATACAGCTCCCTCGCAGGTCAGAGCCATGACCAAGCATGTCATGAGCATGCTCTCCGGAGCCGTGTCCATAGCTTCGAATCCTGCCAAGGCACTCACCTACAGCCAGCACAAATCACGGTCTGACCAGGTCGGATGCTGAAATGGAAGAGCGGGGCCCGACCTCGCTGGATACCGCGCTTTGTCATTGTTCCGCATGGCTCGAGAGAGCCGCAGCGGTTAAACAGCCGCTACCCCTCTCTGCGCCCTTTAGCGAATCCGCGGCGTAATGCAATACAGCATCTCACAGCTTCAACTTGTGCATCCTGGGCTACGAATTCACTCACAGGCCACACGATCCTCAACCACCCCTTTGGATCGCACGAGTAGATCAATAATTCTGCACCTGAATGTAACAGAAAGCACTCGGAAGGTTGACACTATTTTTACCAGAGCGCAGCCTTGGGTCGCTCAAGCTAGGCCAAATCCAATTGGAAGGTGAAGAATGGACCAGGAAGCTGTTGGTGCCGCAACTCCGGAGGTCGGAACCGAACTAAAATTCCCAGGGAATGTGCTTAAGGTTCGCTATTCCATTGGGGCGTATATGAGGTGGGACGAACCTGGCCGATTCGGCGTTGTAGCGCAGCGAACAATCGGGCTTGCGCCTCCTGCACCCCAATGGCCAAATGTCTGCACCCCGACGCGGCTTCTCGACCTAATGGGCTACGCCACGACGGGATCTGACGGTTCGACGATCGTGCACGTGCGTAACTTCGTCTGCTGGGACGAATGGAAGATCGCGTCAGAAGACGAGGTGTGGGTTACAGCTACGGCCCGGTCCGACGATCCCGTGTTTTTAACACATGTAGTTCAGGTGCCGCCACCAGTGCTGCACGGTCCGCCACCACCGCCGACCGAGGTCGACCTACAGATACGGATCTTTTCCTGGGATGGAACCGGACAGCCCGAGCCAAATGTCAATTTCACATGGCGTGCTGTCTTGAGTGTGTCTCTGCCGGACGGGGAGGGGTAGGCCGCCGCAGCTTCAACGTCCACCACTGCGAGGCGATCGCCGATGCTCGCTCAACCCACTCGGACGCGCCGCCGGAATGCTCTGTTCCGGCAAATGCGTGGCCAAGATGCCCGTCCGGAGCAGCCTTCCATCCAATGATGCCCAGGTCAGGGGCTTAGGAGATCCGAAGCGCCTACCTCTCTTCTAAGCGCTTGGCCGCAGGTTCGAGTCCTGCCGGGGGCGCCCAACCTGTGAGCTGCCCGTCTCGCCGAAAGCCGCAGGGCCGAGTCTTGAGCGAGCAGGCTGCGGGGGGCACACGCCCCCGGCCGGGGGCTCCTGCCCATACGGACTGACGCTCCCATCCATGCCGACAAGGTGCCCGAACGGCAGATGTTCGGGCGCGCCGGTTCGGCCCTCGCGCAGGCGAGTCCCGTCATCGTCCTTCTGAGGAGCCGGACAGGCCACCGGCCCCGCACACGCGTCGGCGTGAACGGGTGAGGCTGTCCAGGAACGGGAGCCAGCGGGACATCACACGTAGAGCAGACCGCCGAGCGGGGCACCGACGAGGCGAGCGACCATGTCGCGGCCCAACCTCGACTGTCAGCCGGTTGCCTGACGGCGAGTCGACGCCCTGTGGCAGGTTCCGCAGCCTGCCGTGATCGCATACCTCGCGCGACGGGCGACGCTCCGGCCGGGCCAATGTCTCCAGACGTCGTCGGCCCCGGCGCGCGTTCAAGGCAGGGAGGGGCAGGGAGGGGTCCGCCCGAACGCCGACATGGGCCCCTGACGCGTTTCCAGGTACGTGCCCCTCTGAAGGACCCCTCTGACGCCTTGCCGCGACCTACGCGGCACCTACGCGGCGTTCTGCGCGGCGAGAGCGAGCTTGCGGTGGGTGCGGACCATCATGGCGCGGGCCATGAAGGGGTGGACCCTTTTCACGGCGCCCCAGTAGAGCCTGGAGCGCCAGGCGTTCGTCTTCACCGAGCTGCAGAGGGTGACGTACTTCTCGTCGATGACGATCGAGGTCCAGGCGTCGAGACCGGCCGTGCTCACGTCCATGAGCGCCTCGCCGTCCTGCTGCGCCGCGATCGGGAAGGCGTCACGCAGGATGCCCGTCCAGGCCGCCGGATCACGCGGCATTCCGGGCCGCAGCTCCATGGCGTACGCGTCCTGATAGTCGGGCCGGTCCACGGCTGTCCTGATCAGTCGGGCGCCTGCGGGAAACCCCACAGCTACGGGCTTGTCCTTGAGCATCACATACCTCCATACGCTGGCGTATGGTCAACCATACGGTAGCGTATGGACATGGTGCAACGGCAGCAGACCAAGAAGGCCAGGCTCAGCGCCCGCGACTGGGCGGATGCCGCGCTCGCCGCCATCGGGGAGGGCGGCGGCCTCGCGGCCGTGGCGGTCGAGCCGCTCGCTGCCCGCCTCGGTGCCACGAAGGGCAGCTTCTACTGGCACTTCGACAATCGCGAGGCACTGATCGAGGCCGCGCTCGCCCGCTGGGTCGAGGCGGACACCGAGGAGATCATCACGGCCGTGGAGACCGAGCCGGACCCGGAGAAGCGTCTGCGCATACTGTTCACCGAGATCGCCAAGCCGGACACCGCCGATCCGCTCGAGGTATCGCTGCTCGCCAGCACCGACCACCCTCAGGTCGCCGCCGCGCTGCGGCAGGTCACCGAGCGCCGGATCGGCTACCTGGCCGGGCTCTTCACCGAGCTCGGCTTCGCCGAGGACGAGGCGCGGCGGCGCGGGCTGATGGCGTACAGCTTCTATCTGGGACACACCCAGCTCGGCCATGCCGTGCCGTCCTCGCTGCCCTCGCGCGAGGAGTTCCCCGCGTATCTGGAGGCAACGATGGACGCAATTCTCCGGCGCGAATAGCGCACCGAAGGGGCGCGGGGCTGTGTCGATGTGCGGCTCCGCCGCGTTGGGCTCGACCAGCCTCCACCGACCCGCAGTTTCATCACCGCTCTTCCAGCGGAGCGCTTACGCCGCGCTGGTTTCCGGTGTGAGCAGGCCCAGTTCGACGGCGTGCACTCCGGCCTGGAAGCGGGACACGGCTCCCAGCTCCTGCATCAGCTCGGCGACATGGCGGCGATAGGTGCGGACCGAAAGGCCGAGGCTCTGGGCGGCGGCCTCATCGGTGATTCCCGAGGTGAGGCAGCCGAGCACCTGGCGGGCGATCTCGGTCCGGCCGCGCGCGGAGACCCTGCGGTAGCTCCGTGCGGGTGTCGCACTGGACCAGGCGCCCGTGAACAGGGTGTCCAGCGCCCGCAGCACCATCGGGACGCGAATGGTCACGGCCTTGCGGGCCCACCACTCCGAACTCGGCGCGCATCAGGGCCATCCGCCCGTCCACGATCAGCACTTCCTGATGCTGATGCGCCGAAATCCTGACGTCGAAGGCCGGCCGTGGGGGCAGGGACGCCAGGTGACGCCGGACATTGCGGTCGTCGAGGATCCCCGGGCCGCCGAGCACGCGGACTCCGACACCGGCGGCGGAGATCTCACGCAGCATGTCGAGAAGGCTGCTCAGGGCCTCCGACATGGTCACCCGGCAGGGCAGTGCCAGCAAGACCGAGCGGCGCGCGGTGGAGATCAGACGCTCGGCGCTCCGCCGAATCCGCTCATTGCTGGGATCGGTCACCGACTGACCGGCGTCACTTATCCCCTCCGCCCCCTCCATCCCGTCGCAGACGACCCCGTCGGCGGTCCGCCCGACGCCTGACAACTCCTCAGCCCGTCGGGAGGGGTCCCGGCCGCCCACTGGTACTCAAGAGCAACGCGCTCGGAGTGCTCGGAAACGGTGGCGGTCGGCGCCGGGGAGGGGGAACAGGGGATGGTGACGCACCCGCTGACGTACGACCCCCTGGTCGGTCGTCAGCCGTTGCCGCGGGTCCGCCTGCTGAGTCCGCTCAGGACGCCGCCGCCCGGGAGGGCGCTGGTGCTGGTCCCGGAGGCCGGGCCCGTGCTGACGGTCCGCCCGGGCGAGCCGGTGCCGGACGCCCGGTACGGCGTGTACCAGGGGATGTTCACGGTGGACACCACGGAACACCGGCTGGTCCTCGCCCTTCGGCTGGCCGGCCGGGACGCGTCCGCCTCGTTTCCCTGCCGCGTCGAGCTGATGTGCCAGGTCACCGATCCCGCGGCGGTGGTGGCCCGCGGCATCCGCGACATGAGCGCCACGTGGTACGGCCCCGTCCACGAGAGATTGCGGAAGGTGTCGCGTACGTACGACGCCGGGCGGTTCCGCGAAGCGGAGGAAGCGCTGAACACCGCCCTGCGGGACTTCACCGGAGACTCGGCCGTCCGGCTGCACGGCGCCCGGGTCGAACTGCTCGCCCACAGCGATCCGTTCGACACCCCTCGCCGAAGCCGGGTGCGCGGCACACGGCGCGGCGGGGCCGAGGCGGCCACAGGACCCGACGCGCCCCAGGTGCTGCCGGCCGAGGCGGCGACACGGCCCGACAACCCCCAGGTGCTGCTGGGCGAGGTGCTGGCGCGCAAGGAGGAGCCACTGCCGCCGCCGCACGAGCCACCCCGGGCCCCGGGCCCGACACCGCCCCCGCCGACGGACCCGCCTTCGGCCCCGCCACCAGACCCCCCGCCGACTCCCGCTCCTCCGCCGAAACGCCGCCCCAGCAGGGTCCGGGGCACCGGGACGACAGGTGACGGGACGAGACGTGACGGGACGAGGCGTGACGGGACGACGGGTGACGGACAGCGCGACGGCAGCGGAGGACGGGTGACCGGACCGTGATCATTCCGCCGAAGCCCGCCCACCCGCCGGGCCGCCCTCCCGCCCAGCCCTCGCATCTGACCTGGTCGGCCTGCGACGACCGGCTCCAGGCCCTCGCCGTATGGACGGAGCGCCGTCCCGGCCACGGTGAGGACGCCGAACCGCTCGCGGCCTACCACCGGCCCACCGGGAACGGACTGCTGGCCGTCTTCGACGGCTCGGGCGGTTCCGGAGCCGCACCCGCCTGGCGCGCGCCCGACGGTCCGACGTACACGAACGCCTGGGTGGGGGCCCGGCTCGCCCGGCTCGCCGCCGAAGTCTGGTTCCAGCGCGTCGTCGTCTCCGACGAACCGGACACTCCGGAGCGGCTGAAGTACTGCCTGAAGCGCATGCTGGACGCGGCGCCGAAGACGGCACGCAGCAAGATCACCGGATCCATGCGCCGCGTCCTGCCCACAACCCTGGCCGCGGTCCGGTACCACCTCGGCGACGACGGCGTTCGCTGGCAGGCCCTGTGGGCCGGCGACTCCCGGTCGTACGCACTGCTGCCCAGAAGCGGTCTGCACGCGCTCACCCGGGACGACACCCACGAGGACGACACGCTCGCCCAGCTCCGGCAGGACCCGCCGATGACGAACGTGATCTGCGCCGACCGCGACTTCACCCTGTCCGCACAGCACGGGGTGTTCCGCGAGCCCTGCGTTCTGCTGTCCGCCACCGACGGGTTCTTCGGTTACGTGCACACGCCCGCGCAGTTCGAGTGCGTACTGCTCGAAACGCTCAAGCAGGCCCGGGACGTGGGCGATTGGGCCGAGCTCCTGCGGAAGGCCATCCAGCCCACCACGGGCGATGACGCCTCTCTTTCCCTCGTGGCGCTGGGATTTGAAGAATTCCCGCAACTGCGCCGCGCCTTCGACGAACGCCACGACAGCGTCGTACGGAGCGAGTACCGACAGGTTCCCCTGCAGGACGGCGAGGACGCGGTGCGCCATTGGCAGGACAGGACGTGGCAGTCCTATCGATCCGAATACGAGAAGCTCATGCCGGGGGTGCGCGAGTGAAGTCGGGCGATGTGATCGGCGGCTATCTGGTCGTTACCGAGCCGACCAATGCCGATGGCGGCAAATGCATGTGGGCCTTCGCCGAAAAGGACGGCAAGGAGTACTTCCTCAAACGCTTCCTCGAACCCAAGCGCCCACGCGAGGGCTCCGGGGGAAGCGCCGTGAGCCGACGCATCCGGCTGGAGACCTGCCAGGACTTCGAGGAGCGGCACAAAAGCATCATGAAGCTGCTGCGGCCCGACGCGAGCGGCGCGGGCAACCTGGTGCTCGCCACTGATTTCTTCTACGCGGGCAGCACCTACTACAAGGTCACCGAGCGAATCGACACCACCAGCCTGGAGAAGCCGCAGTCGCTCGATCCGAAGCAGAAATCGGTGCTGCTGAAGACGCTGGGCACCAGTCTGCGTCTGCTGCATGACATCGATGTGGTGCACGGCGATCTGAAACCGGCCAACGTCCTGGTGCAGAAGCGGGAAGGCGCCGCGTTCCACACGGCGAAGCTCATCGACTTCGACGACTCGTATCTGTCCGGGGATCCGCCGGCCCGGGAGGACATCGCGGGCGACTCGCTGTACGGCGCGCCGGAGTGGCGGCGCTATGTGCAGGGCGACGAGTCCGTCGAGAGCCGGGATCTGACGACGGCCGTGGACATCTTCGCGCTGGGCCTGATGGCCCACCACTACCTGACCGGCTCGCTGCCCGAGTTCGAAGGCCGCTTCGGATCCCCCGCGGACGCCGTCAACGCCGATGAGCCGCTGGTCGTCAACGAGCGGCTCAGCACCCCGATGCAGGGGCTGATAGCGGCCATGACGGCGGCCGATCCCGGCAGCCGTCCCACCGCGGCCACCTTTCTGGCGGCGCTCAAGGACCCCGAAGTCTGCGCCCTCCACAGCACACCTCAGCCACGCCCGGCCGCCCCCGCCACCGGTGGCGGACGCTCCCGTCCCCGTCCCGAGCCGTCCGACGAACCCCGCAGGAGCCGTGTCCAGTTCAACCCCCCGGACCGCTCCGGGCACCGGCCGCCCGGTGCCACCACCACGGACGAAACCACGGGCGGATCCACGGCCGGATCCACGGGCGGAACCGCCGACGCATCCACCATCACGCCGAGAAAGTCCAGGGTCAAGATCAATCTCGGTCACCGCGCCGGTGGCCTTCCCGGTAGCCATTCCACTGACTGAGGAGAACTGCATGAGCGCGGAGATCGAGAAGTACCACGGAAATCTGCAGTACGCGGTCGACATCGTGATGTGCATCGACGCGACGGCCAGCATGACCCCCGTACTGGACATCGTGAAGAAGAGCTCGCTGCAGTTCCACCAGCGGCTCAATGAGGTCATGGCCAGGAAGAGCAAGGAGATCAGCCAACTGCGCCTGAAGGTCATCGCCTTCCGGGACTTCGGCGACGACCCCTCGGACGCGATCGAGCAGACGGATTTCCTGCGCCTCCCCCAACAGGTCGCGGAATTCGAGAACTTCGTACGGAACCTGAAAGCGGTGGGCGGCGGAGACATTCCCGAGTCCGGTCTCGAGGCGCTGGCTCTGGCGATCAACTCCCCCTGGGAGACCGGCCTCGACCGGCGGCGCCACGTCATCGTCATGTTCACCGACGCACCCGCGCATCCGCTCGGCACGGTGGGCGCATCCGCGCAGACCTATCCGCGGAACATCCCGCGCTCCATGGACGACCTCTTCGAACAGTGGGGATACGCGCGCAGCCAGACCGCGGTGATGGAGCAGTCGGCGAAGCGGCTCGTGCTCTTCGCGCCCGAGGAGGAGCCCTGGAAGGAGGCCATCGGGGAGGAATGGGACCTCACTCTGCATTTCCCCTCCAGGGCCGGAGAGGGCCTGGAGGAGTTCGAGATGGACGAGATCATCGAGACGATCGCGAACAGCCTGTGAATTTCCAGCTCCTGGGTGCGGGCGTACGGCTCGAGTTCACCGGGCGGTGGCTGCTCTTCCACTGGGGCGGCCGCTGGGACGAGTACGTGGGCAGCGACGGCCGGCTCTGCGTGCCGCCCGAGCGTTGCGTCTCGATCACCGGCCGGCAGTCCGCACACGGAAGCCTGTGCCTGGTGTTCCGGTTCCGTCCCACGGGGGTGAGCGGCGGCGGCGAGGTCGTCGCCGAGATCACCGTCGGCCCGGACCAGGCGGAGCCCGCCTGGCAGTTCACGGAGTGGCTCGCGCACCGGTACGCCATCGAGGACGTCTCCCGCACCAGATGGGACGCCGAACCGCACGCCGAGCGGGAGGACGACCAGGACTGGCTCAGCGCTCCCGTCTCCCCGACGACGACAACCCTCTTCCACTCGGTGATGGCACGCCTGTCCGGCACGGACAGGTGAGCCAAGGGAGGCACTGTGACCCGGCCGACGTGGCGGTGCTCGGCGTGCGACACGTACAACGAGGCCGAAGCACGGGTGTGCGCCGTCTGCGACACGTCGCGAAGCGAAGCGGTTCCCAAACCCGCCCCCAAGCCGACTCCCCCGAAGAAGGCGGCGTCGAAGAAGGCGACCCCAGCGGCCCCGAAGAAGGCTGCTCCCGCGAGGAAAAGAGCTGCCGCCCCCGGGAAACCGGGCTCGGCCAAGAAAGCGGCTCCCTCTAAGAAATCGGCTCCCGCCAAGAAGACAACCACACCGAAACCGACGCCCGGCAAGAGCGCGAGAACACCACCGATCCGCCCGGACGTGACCATACCCGGGCTGGCCGTGCCCGTGCCGGGACTGACGTGGAGGTGCCCGACCTGTGCACACGATGTGGTCGGGTACGTCAGATGCGATGCCTGTGACACCCTCTGGTCCCCCGCCGCCACGACGACCATTCTCCCGGACACCAGGCTCAGGACCCTCGTTCGCGCGTCTGATCCCCACCGCCCGAGTCCGACCGCGCCCCGCGGCGGCCTGCGCTTCACGGAGCCGCCCCTCAGGACACCCCTCAGGACGCCGACCCCCAGGGAGCCGACACGCGGGGAGGTCGCGGCCGGATGCGGATGCATCCTGCTCATCGTGGGCGTCGTCATCACCCTGATCGTGCTGCTGATCCTCAACTGGTCGTCGATCGTCTCGTACGTCAAGGGCTCCGACTCCTCCAAGCCCTCCCCGACGCCCTCCGCCTCCGGGCCCTGCCCGAAGCAGCTGGCCGCGAAGCTGCCCGAGGGTTCCGGTGCGAAACTCGTCGCGGCGTACAGCAGGGAGACCGGCGACGAGCGGTACGCCTTCTGTCGCACGAAGGAAGAGAAGCTGTTCCTCTTCCTCAAGCAGGAGGGCGGCAAGTCGTATCTCAGCCCCATGCCTGCGGAGGAGTCCAAGAGCGGCTACCTGGTCCGCGTCCTTCCGGCCAGCTACCGCTTCCGCGACGGGGAAATCACGGCCTACCAGGACGGCAAGGAGGTCTGGAAGGAGAAGCTGGTCCCCGAGTCGTCCGTCGACTGACGGTGGGGACGACGGGACGGCTCGGGGACAGCCGGAACGCTCCCCGTCAGGCGGACGGCGCTCCGGTCAGGACCTCCACCTGTCCGGAGTCGAGCGAGTAGTAGGCGCTGACCACGGCCAGGTCGCCCTTCTTCACGAGCGGTGCGAGGCTCTTGTTGGACCGCAGACCGGCGGAGGTCTGCTTGACGTGGATGCGGATCATGGCGTCGACCGGGTCGGCGGCCTTCTCCTCGACGGCCGCCTCGTACGCCGGCCGCAGCGCTTCGGATATCGCCTGCAGGTTGCCGGGCAACTCCTTTCCGTCGCGCATCGCTTCGTACGCCGCCTTGACGGCGCCACAGCGCTGATGCCCGAGTACGACGATCAGCGGCGTACCCGAGGTCAGGGGCCCGTACTCGACGGAACCGGTGACCACCGGCTCCACCACCTGCCCGCCGGTGCGCATCACGAACAGGTCGCCGAGCCCGGTGTCGAAGAGAAGCTCCGGCGGCACCCGGGAGTCGATGCACGAGAGGATCACGCCGAAGGGATCCTGCTCATCGGCGACGAACTCGCGGCGGCGGGGATCCCGGTCGGGGTGCCGAAGCTTCCCGTCCAACCAGCGCTCATTGCCCTCCATCAGCCTCGCGAAGGCCGCCCAGGGCGAGTCCGGCCGCGCGCCGGCAGCCGGCGAGGGAGTCTTCACCGCGGGCCCTGCGGCCGCCGTCCTCTCCGTCGTTGCGCTGTCCGTCTTCGAAGAACAGCCGGTGAGCAGGGCCGCGGTGGCCATCAGCCCTCCGGTGAGGACGGCTCTGCGCTGCGGTTGCCCAACACGGCCCATGAATCTCTTCCCTTCCCATCACGCGCGGGAGCACGGACAACTGCCTGACGTATCGTCAGACACCTTTCCCTTGCCCCTCGTTCTCCTAGGTGGAGCGAGTGATTCCACTGTGCCGAGAGCCCGGTAAAGACCCGTACAGCGCTGATGAAGGGGAGGAGAAGCGTCCGTCCAAATCACGGAGAGTCAGGCACGGTTGCGCCGAGCGTTTGGAAAGCCGGCGGCTTCTAAAGAGTTACGGCGCTTCCCGAGACCGCGATGCCGCTGCCCGGCTCCGCAGGCACCCGAACGGTGATGGTGCTGGGCCGGCCCATGTCGTAACCCTGATGAATCGTCAGGACGGTCGGCGGGGTCACCGTGCCCAGTTCCCGCAGGTATCCGCCGAACGCGGCGGCCGCGGCCCCGGTCGCGGGGTCCTCCACGACTCCGCCGGGCGGGAAGGGGTTGCGCGCGTGGTACACCGTCGGGGACTCCCGCTGGACGAGGTCGACGGTCACCCAGCCCTCACGGTCCATCAGTTCGGCGAGGGCGGCGAAGTCGTAGTCCAGGTCGGCGAGCCGTTCGCGGTCGGCGGCGGCGACGATCGGATGCCAGGCACCGCCGTACGCGACGCGCGGCGGCAGCGCGGGGTCCAGTTCGTCGCTCGACCACCGCAGGGCGGCGAGCAGTTCGGCCAGTACGCCGTCGGAGATCGGCACCGAGCGCGGTGCGACACTCACCAGCGTGGCCACGATGTGACCGTCCTCCGTGGTGCTGGTGGTGACGGTGACCGGCCCGGCCTTGGTACGCAGCCGCAGCGTTCCGGCGCCGTGGCGTTCGGCGTGGGCGACCGCCGTCGCGATCGTGGCGTGTCCGCAGAACGGCACTTCCGCGAGCGGGCTGAAGTACCGGATGCCGAAATCGCCCTCGGCCTCCTTGTCCGGCTCTTCCGGCGGCATCAGGAACGCCGTCTCGGAGTAGCCGATCTCCGCGGCCGTCGCCAGCATGGTCGCGTCGTCGGCCCCGGTGGCGTCGAGCACCACTCCGGCGGGATTCCCGCCGGCCGGGTCGACCGTGAACGCCGTATATCTAAGAACCTGCACCGGGTGACCGTAACGAGCACCGATCACCCCGTCAAAGCCTTTGCCGCACCCGGGAACCACGTACCTGCCGTGGGAAGCCCGCTCACCGACGGAACCCTCCGCTCCTCTAACCTGTCGGCCATGAGCACACCGGGGGACATCGTCGACGGGCGGTTCGAGCTGATCGCGCGGCTCGGGAGCGGAGGCATGGGGACGGTGTGGCGGGCGCGCGACAGCGTGCTGCATCGCGAGGTCGCCCTCAAGGCCGTACGGCAGGACGCGGCGGCCTCCGACGCCGTCCGCGAGCGGGTGCTGCGGGAGGCGCGGGCACTCGCCCGGCTCAGCCACCCGAACGTGGTGACGATCCATCACATCGTGGACGACGATCCACATCCATGGCTCGTGATGGAGCTGGTCGACGGCGTCTCGCTCCAGGAGCGGCTCGACGACGGCCCGCTGCACCCCGCGGCGGCGGCCCGGCTCGGCCGGCAGGTGCTCGCCGCCCTGCGCGCCGCGGACGCCGCCGGAGTCCAGCACCGCGACATCAAACCCGCCAACATCCTGCTGCGCGCCGACGGCACCGCCGTGCTCACCGACTTCGGCATCGCGGCCCTCCAGGGGTCGACCTCGCTGACGGCCACCGGCGAACTCATCGGCTCCCCCGAGTACATCGCCCCTGAGCGGATCCGCGGCAACGACGACGACCCGGCGTCCGATCTATGGTCCCTGGGGCTGGTCCTGTACGTCTGTGTGGAGGGCGTCAGTCCGCTGCGCCGCGCCACCACGCTGGCCACCCTGGCCGCGGTGCTCGACGAGGCCGTGCCGCCGCCGGTGCGCTCCGGGCCGCTCGCACCCGTACTCCAGGCCCTGCTCGTACGGGATCCCGCGGCCCGCCCCGACGCGGCACGGCTGGACGCGATGCTGGCGCAGGTGGAGTCGGGTACGACGCCGTACTGGGCCCAGCCGACCATGACCACGTCGATTCCGCCCGACCCCACCCCGATGCCCGCGCCCGTACCCACCCAACTGGACAGCCCCCGGCCGACGCACGTCCAGTACACCCACGACAACCGCGCCCCCCGCAACGGCCGTCCACGCAACCGCAACCGCAGCACCGTCGTCGTCGCCGTCATCGCCGTGGCCCTCGCGGTGACCGCCGCGACCGCCCTGGTACTCGCGCTGCGCGAGACGGCCGACGACAAGGCCGGCGGAGACCCGGCGGCCGGTACGTCGTCCGCCCGGTCGGCGACGGCCACTCCCCCGGACCGGACCCCGAAGCAGACACCCAGCCGGACCGCCGCCCCCGCCCCGACCGGGACGAAGAAGACCAACCCGCCACCCGCCGCCCAGGGCAACCGCTGGATCGCGCAGCTCCACTCCGAACCGATCGGCGCGGGCACCGCCGCACGGGACCAACGGCTCGCCACCATCCGCCGGACCATCCCCGGGGCGGTCTTCGTCCGCAGCGACAAGTACGCGTCCCTGCGCCCGGGTTTCTGGGTCATCTACGCGCCCGGCCCGTTCGCCAACGGCCGCGCCGCACTGACCTTCTGCCGCGAACGCGGCCGCACCTCACCGAGCACCTGCCTCGGCCGCTACCTGAGCACCGACGCGGCCGACTTCGCCCTCCAGTGCCGCCCCCCGGCCGCCAACCCGACGGGCCGCTGCACCCGCCCGTGACCGGGTCCGGACGGCGACCCGGCCGTGCCCGTGACTCTCAGCGGTAGACGCGCAGGTAGTCGGCGGCGAAAGTGACCGGGCCCGGGCCGGAGGGGGCCGGGTGGTACTGGCCGGCGCTCAGCGACAGATTCAGGATCAGGTACGCCGACCAGTCGGCGCCCACGCCGGTGCCGTCGGAGAAGACCCGTTCGCCGTTGACGTACCAGTTGACGGAGCGCTCGCCGTAGCAGTTGCCGATGGTCACCCACTCGTCCGGGGCGACCGCGTCGGCATCCGTGTGGTACGCACAGGCGGAGTTGACGTGGTTGGACAGCTCCAGCAGGTTCGGGTTGTCCGGGTGGTACTCGAAGGAGTCGATCTCGTTGCTGCCGTCCTTCCAGGTCCACAGCGCCGGCCAGGCGCCGGTCCCGGAGGGCAGTTTGACGCGGGTCTCGATGTAGTCGCCGGTCCTGACCTGGAAACCCTCGGCGGAGTACTCGGTGGTGAGCAGGCCGGTGTGCCAGGCCTGCCGGCCGTTCTCGAGGGTGTGGCCGGCCGGGCCGGCGGTGAAGGTGGCCACGCCGCCGGAGACGGTCACACAGCCGGGCATGAGCCAGTCGAGCTTGTTGTCGTCCGGGTTGTGGTTGACGTAGCGATAGGCGCTGGTTCTGTCGCCGACCCATTTGGAGCCCCAGGCGATCGGAGTATTGAACTCCTCCGACCAAGTGAGCGACTTGCCGGTGGCCGACGAGGCGGAACCGGTGACAATGGCGGGAGACGCGGTCGGTGTGAACTTGGCGCTGTCGGCGGTCATGGCGGTGATGGTAGGGCTGTGAAGCGGCCGGCCCGGCCAAGGTGCCGACTGCCGTGCCGAATTTCCTCTTTCGGATTACCTATGCGACAGAAGCCGGACGCACTATACGATCAATCGATTCACCGACCAGATGTGAATACCTCTGCCGGCACCGCACGCAAGGCATTGTTCACTCCTCCGACCTTCATGCGTATGGAGTAACGCGTCGCTTTTACATAGGGCATGGACTGCTATGTTCTCCAGCCGTCGGATCAGAGGTAACTTTCAACCGAGGTGAATCATGAAGAAGGCAATTTTCACCACTGCGGCGTTGGCCATCGGCGCGGGTCTCGTGGGTGGCTCCGCCGCCGCGGCTTCGGCCGCCGCGGCACCAGCCCCGGCCCCCTCGGCCGGTCTGCTCGGTCTCATGTCCCCGACCAAGGTGACTCCGGCGGTCGTGCCCGCGGCCGACACCGTGACACGACTGGCCCGCAGCGGCAAGATCACCAACGGGAGCGCGTTCGACCAGAAGAGGCCGGAGGGAGTCTCTGGCGTTTACCTGGACGGTATGGACCGGCACGCTGCCAAGAAGCCCACGATTCCGGTGAAGAACCCGGCCGGAAACGGCGCCGTTCAGCTCCACCCGCTGCAGGCGCCGACCGCTGCCGGGCTCGGCACCTTGCTCGGCAAGTGACGACACGGAAACCGTAGGAGTCGGCCGCACCGGCGAAAGCCTTCACTGCTTCACGATGCTTTCGCTGCCATGTGGTCCCGTCTGTCCGCGGGACACAGGCGGGCCCGGAATTCTGAGGCTCTGATCCGGTTCTCGGCAGCCGGAGGCCGACACCGCTGATGTCGCGGGGGCGGATCGGCCCGCTGTCGGTCCTGGTTTCACACACGTCCGTCACCTCGGAGCCGCAGGCCCGGACGCCGGCTCCGGACCGGCAGCTCGACATCCGGGCTCGGCGGACCCGAACACCGCCCGGGACTCGTGAACCATCTGTGCGGCCCACCGGTCCTCTCCCTTCCGGTGGGCCGCACATACGTCGGCGCTCGTTCCGTACGGCCTGGAGCGGCCCGACGGACGGGGCATTTCTCCAAGCGGCCATCGAACGCGGCCTTTCGGATTGCCGTGCGCCGCTGATGAGCCGTACGGATTCCACATCCACATCCACATCCATTCCCGGACCGCATGCCGGGACGCGCGATATTGCGCCATCCGATGGAATCAGACCTGTTTAGACGCTCTTCCCGTGACTTATGCCTGCATATCAAGGTTTCCTGGTATGCAAGCGTGCGCAACGGTGAATTCAGGAAGGAACCGAGTTGCCCAGGAAGTTCGCGGTCATCACTGCCCTTACCCTCGGCGCTGTCGTCAGCAGCATCGGCACTGCCTCGGCCGGCGACAACGAAACCAAGGTCGCGGGAGGTGGCGGCTTTTCGTCGTCCCCGGTCGTCGTGAACGCCCCCCAGCAGGGCGTTGTCATCATCAACGGCACGCTCATCGACGGTCGTTGCATCGCGCCGTGGTCCAACGGTGCAGTCCTCGGCGGCGTCGTCCCGCCGAACTCGCACTACGCCGCCTGCAACACGGCGAAGGTCGACCAGTCGCAGAACGCTCCATACAAGGGCGGCCTGCTCTTCTGACCCCTGTCCCGAGCAATTCGGAGCAGGCGAATCCCCCAAACGTAGCCCGGAAAGGCGCAACTCATGCGTAACAAGGTTACGGCCATTTCCGCCCTCGCCGCAGGCATCGTCCTCGCGGTGAGCGGCACTGCCGCGGCCGAAAACTGCACCACCGTCAAGGGCGGTGACGGCTTCTCGTCGTCCCCGGTCGTCGTGAACGCCCCCCAGCAGGGCGTTGCTGTCGTCAACGGCTCGGCCGTCGACCTCCGTTGCGTAGCGCCGTGGTCCAACGGCGCCGTCCTCGGCGGCGTGGCCGCCCCGAACTCGCACTACGCCGCCTGCAACACGGCGAACGTCGACCAGTCGCAGAACGCCATTTACAAGGGCGGCCTGCTCTTCTGACCCCTGTCCCGAGCAATTCGGAGCAGGCGAATCCCCCAACCGCCCTACCGAAAGGCGCATCTCATGCGTAACAAGGTTACGGCCATTTCCGCCCTCGCCGCGGGCATCGTCCTCGCGGCGGGCGGCACCGCCGCGGCCGACGACAACACCACCACCGTCACCGGCGGTGGCGGCTTCTCGTCGTCCCCGGTCGTCGTGAACGAACCCCAGCAGGGCATTCTGGTCAGCAACGGCACGCTCGTCGACGGCCGCTGCATCGCGCCGTGGTCCAACGGCGCCGTCCTCGGCGGCGTGGTCGCGCCGAACTCGCACTACGCCTCCTGCAACACGGCGAAGGTCGACCAGTCGCAGAACGCCCCGTACATCGGCGGCCTGCTCTTCTGAGCAGTGCTTCACCTGTTGGCGGCCCGCCGGAACTCCGGCGGGCCGCCATCGGCTTTCCCGCGTCCTGCGTTCCAGCGATGCAGATCCGGATGATCCGGTGGGGGCAGGGCCGCCGTCAGGTCGTGGGCACGGCGGGCGGTGCGGGCGGGATCCCCAGTCGGGGTCGGCTTCGCGCGGGGCGCTCAATAGCCCGGGCACTTGGTCGGCGAGCAGGTCGTAGGCGTGTGCCGTGCCGGTGGAGATGCCGAAGCCGACTGCTCACGGAATTCCGCCGAGTTCCGCGGAAGGAAGCCCGCGGGGCCTGTCCGCGTCAGACGCGGACAGGCCCCGCGGTCAGGAGGCGACCGGCGAAGGCCGGCGGACATGTCACCGGTTCAGGAAGGCGCGCCGACAAGGAGGAAACAGCGCCCTTCCGTCCATGACATCCCAGCCGGCACGCCGCGAAGCGGCCGACGCCGACGGATGTGCCACCTCAAGAGCTCAGGAGATGGCCAGTCCCTCTGCGGAAGACCCCGATGCACTCAATGGGGCCATTCCAATGGGATCAACGACGCTTGGCCGCCCAGGTCATCCCGAGTCGTCCGTTTGGCCCAGCGGGTGAAAGCCGACCGCACTCCCCGTATATGCCGAAGGGCCGGCTCCGAGGGGTGCGGAGCCGACCCGAATCGTCGAGCCGATGAGCGACGAGGCCACGGATGAGGTGGCGTCGGCCGTCGGTGAAGGCAGTGCTGAATTGCCTTGCTCGACTACCTACTTGGGGACCGGAAGTCCGCCGAGCAGCTTGCCGTCGATGGGGTTCGGCAGGGTGCCGCCGAAGACGGGGGTCTTCACGATTCCCGACTCGTTCACGCGCTCCTTCACGCCGTCCTTCACGCCGTGCGCCGTTTCCCTGGCGTTTTCGGCCACGAACCCCGTCGGCACCTTGGCCGCCGAGGGGAGGCTGCCCGCGACCATCTTTCCGTTGTCCAAGAGGCCCTGCGCCGGCATGTCCCCCGCGGCGGCGGGCACCGTGACGCCGGCGATGGCAAGGGAGCCGACAACAACGGCGGCAGCCTTCAGAGTCTTCATCGTGTGCCTTTCTTTCGAAACTCGTCTTCCGTAACCCGCGGTCGCCAGACGGTGTTTCATTCTTCAGGCGTCGCGAGAGACCCGGTCTCAGTTCTCCTGGGCTAACGAGGGTGGAGCTTTCTGGAAACTCTGTCACCAACAGGTTCCAGGAACTCATACGAGAAGACCCGTTGTGCCGACGTGGTCGGCACAACGGGTCGAGGAGACCGGTGACTGCTTCGCCTCAGGCAACGGTCCCGGTATCAGGAGGGCGGCAGGCCGGGCAGATCCGCTGCGCGCATTTCGCTGCCGAGCAGCGTGGCGGCGGAAACGTTCACGAGGGCGGTCACCACATTTTCGACCGCGGGTTCCACCTGGTCGGCCTTGCCGGAGGTGACCGCACCCAGCAAGGCGTCGACTGCCTTGCCGAGGGCGTCGAGTTGGTCGTCCCTGAGGTCCGCGGGGAGCAGCTTCACCGGGGACGTGGCGCTCGCGGACGGCGAGGTGCCCGGCGGCTGGGCCGGTGCCTTGGCCTTGTCCTTGGCCTGCGCGATGGCGCCCTTCGTGGCGTCACCGAGCTTCTTCGCCTCTTCCTTGGAGAGCTGGCCGTTGTCGGCCTTGAGCACGGTGTTCAGGAGGTTGGTCGCCGGGGTCAGTACGGTGCCGAGGTCGCCCAGCGCCTCGGTCTGGCCCAGGAGCGCCTCCGCCCTCGGGACCGGTGCGCGGGACACCGTGCGAGCGACACCGCCCTCCGAGTCGGGAGCAGTCGCGAGGGCGGTCCCTGCCGCCCCGAGTACGAGTGCCGTGCAGAGGGCCGAAGCGGCGATGCGCCGGGTGGGCAGTACACGCATGGGTGTTTCCTTCGAGTGAGTTCCGATCGTGTGATCACCGTGAAACTCGTGCATCACGCCCGCAACCGATCGCGGGCATCCCCTGACGAACCATCCGGATTCAGAGCATCGTCCGCGCTGATGAGAGGCCCTTTCACAGCCGGTCACCCCGAATGGAGCATGGCCCCGCCAATCGGATGGCCGCGCGGAATCACACCTCGCTACGACTCCAAATGGGTGATCCCGGGTGAGCAATAGTCCATTGAAACGCCACGATTCCGACACACCTGACTGGTTCTCAGATAAATACGGATAAGCGGCTAGAGTTGCTCACCGCCTGAGTCCGGCGAAGCCGGTTGTGGATTTTATATTGCGAACACGAGCCGCACATCCTGTTGTCGGCTCGGCCTCTTTTGTTCGGAAGGGCATCCTCGGTTATGGCACGCGCAGCGCACATCCTGCATGTCACCCAGCCCGTCGAGGGCGGTGTCGCGCGGGTCGTGACGGACCTGGTGGCGGCTCAGCTCGCCAGGGGGCTGCGGGTGACCGTGGCCTGTCCGGAGAGTGGCGCGCTGACGGACACCTTGAGCGCGCTGGACTGCACGGTGCTCCGTTGGGATGCGACCCGCTCACCGGGGGGTCGGCTTCCGGGCGAGGTGCGGCGGTTGGCGCGGATCCTGCGCGATCTGCGGCCGGACCTGGTGCACGCGCACAGCGCGAAGGCGGGACTCGCGGCCCGGCTCGCGGTACGCGGCCGCGTCCCGACCGTCTTTCAGCCGCATGCCTGGTCGTTCGACGCCGCGGACGGAGTCGTCGCGCGCCTGGCCCTTGGCTGGGAGCGGTTCGGGGCGCGGTGGGCGGCGCGCGTCCTGTGCGTCAGCGAGGCGGAGCGGCGTACCGGTGTGCGGTGCGGGATCACCGCCCTGTGGCGCGTGGTCCCCAACGGTGTCGACACGCACAGGTTCCGGCCGGAGGGGACCGGCGCCCGGTCCGATGGGGGTCCCCCCGCTCGAGCGAAGCCGAGAGTGGGGGAGGGTCCGCTCGTCGTGTGCGTGGGCCGGCTGTGCCGCCAGAAGGGGCAGGACGTGCTCCTTCAGGCCTGGCCCGAGGTTGCGCGGCGGGTGGCCGGCGCGCGGTTGGTGCTGGTCGGCGACGGTCCGGACGCGGACCGGCTGCGCTCTGCGGCGCCCGACTCGGTGGAGTTCGCCGGCGTGGCGCCCGACGCCGCTCCCTGGTACCGGGCCGCCGACGTCGTGGTCCTGCCGTCCCGCTGGGAGGGCATGGCGCTCGCCCCGCTGGAGGCCATGGCGTGCGCCAGACCGGTCGTCGTCACGGATGTGGACGGGGCGCGCGAGAGCCTTCCGCCCGGCCATCCGTCGTACTGCCTGGTGCCGCCGGAGGACCCCGGCGCGCTGGCGCGGGCGCTGACGGCGCTGTTGCGGGACGAGCGGCTGCGCGCGGCGCTGGGCGCAGAGGGCCGGAGGCACGTGCTGGCCGCCCACGGCCTGCGGCACGCCACGGACGCAGTAACCGATGTGTACCGCGAACTGCTCGGCGTCGTTACCACGCCGGTCGTCGTCACCACCGAGAGCAGGAAGTACATCACCACATGACTGCGGAAAGTACCGTTCCCTCTCCTGCGGGCCAGCAGCCGCGGGCGGCGGAGAGCGCCGTCTCCGTCCTCGACCCGCGCGGCCGCGCCGCCGGGCGCGGGCTGCCCGCCGGACGGGGGTCCCGTCGTCCGCGGCGGACCTCCGGGGCAACCCTGTTGCTCGTCGACGGGGGCGCCGCCCTGCTGGGGGCCCTGGTGGTGCCCTGGGCACACAGGTACCCGTTGGTCATCGCCCTGCTGGCCCTCGGCGTGATCGGTCTGAACCGACGGGCTTCGCTGTACGACACCTCCGTCGTCCCCGGTGTACTCGACGAACTTCCTGCCGTCTGCGGACGGATCGCCGTCGGCTGGACGGCCTTCGCGGCGCTCTCCCCGCTGCGGCCGCTCCCGATGACCGTGCTGGTCACCGCTTTCGCCGTGCACTGCGCGGCGGCCTGCGCGGGCCGCGGAGCGGTGCACGGTCGCCGGCGCCGGGCACTGCGGCAGCTGCCCTGTCCCGCCCTGGTGGTCGGTCCGGTCGCGGCGGGCCGACGTGTCGCGGCCGCGTTGCTGCGCCACCCGGACTGCGGGGTGCGGCCGGTCGGCCTCGTCACCGACGCCCTGGAGGGTCTTGCCGATTCCGGCGACGGGCCCGGGCTGCCGGTGCTCACCTCGGGCCAGGACGCGCGTCGGGCGGTCATCCAGAACGGTGTGGAGACGGTGCTCGTGGTGGGGGCCGCCACTCGGGTGGAGAAGGCCGCTCTGCTGCGGGGGCTCGCCGCGTACGGATGCGTGCTGTGGGAGCTGTACGACGGGGCGTCCTCGCCGTCGTACGGACCCGGCGGGCGCCGCGAGCGGGCGGGGCAACTGGCGGGTTTCTCCCGCAGGTTGCTGTGTCCGCGAGGCGGGCGCCGGAGGGGAAGCGCGGGCAAGCGGGCGCTCGACGTGGTGCTGTCGGGCTCGCTGCTGCTGCTGGCCGCCCCGGTGCTGCTGGTGTGCGCGGTCGTGCTGCGGGTCCTGGACGGGCCCGGCGTGGTGTTCCGGCAGGAGCGGATCGGCAAGGACGGGCGGCCGTTCACCATGCTGAAGTTCCGCACCCACCGGCCCGCCAGCGCGCACGAGGCCGCGACCCGCTGGAGCGTGGCGAACGAGCAGGAGATGAGCCGCTTCTGCCAGCTCCTGCGCCGCACCTCGCTGGACGAGCTGCCGCAGCTGTGGAACGTGTTCCGCGGTGACATGAGCCTGGTCGGCCCGAGACCCGAACGGCCTTATTTCGTCGCCAAGTTCAGCCAGGCCCACCCGGGCTACCCGGAGCGTCACCGCATGCAGACCGGGATCACCGGACTCGCCCAGATCCACGGGCTGCGCGGCGACACGTCCATCGAGGACCGGTGCCGCTTCGACAACGCCTACATCGACAACTGGTCGCTGTGGCAGGACATCTGCATCCTGGTGCGTACGGCGGTCCAGTTCCTGCGGCCGACGGGGAGCTGAGCGCCGGTGAGCACTCCCTCGGCGCTCTCTCCCCCACTCTCGTCCCCGCTGCCTGCGCTGCGCCGGGCCGCTCCCGTGCTGCCCGTCGTGGCGGTGGTCGCACTGCTGGCACTGCCGGTCGCGGCGGGCAGCGACGCCACGCCGGCCGACGCGGCCTCGGGTCTTGTCGTGCTCTGGGCCGCCGTACGCACCGTCCGGCGGGCGCGGCGCCCGCTGACGCGGACGGCGGCGGTCGTGTTCGGGCTGCCCGTGGTGGGCATCGCGGTCGCCGCGGCCGGGGCGGCGACGCCCGGCGACGGGATCACCGGACTGGCCCGCTACCTGCAGGTCTTCGTGCTCGTCCCGGTCGCGGTGATGCTGCTGGTGCGCGACCGGCGCGACGCCCGGCTGGTGCTCTGGTCGCTGACCGGCCTCGCGCTGTGGCAGGGGGCGCTCGGCGGGCACCAGTTCCTCACCGGAACCGGGGCCTCGTATCAGGGGGCCTACATCCGGGCTGTGGGCACGTTCGGGCCGTCCGACGTGATGGGGATGTCGACCGTCGTCGCGTACGGGCTGGTGGCCGCGACCGGTCTCGCGCTCGGGTCGCCGGCGCGGCGGCAGCGGGTCGTGGCGGTCGGATGTGCGCTGGCGCTGCTCGTGCCGCTCGCGCTGTCCTTCAGCCGGGGTGCCTGGATCGCCACGGCCGTGGCGTGCGGGGCGCAGTTGCTGCTGGCCGGGGTGCGGCGGGCGGTGAAGGTGTTCGCGGCGGTGGTCGCGGTCTCGGTGGTGCTGGTGGGCGGACTCGGCGTGGGCGCCGCGGCGCTGCAGGAGCGGCTGACCAGCATCACGCAGGTCGCCGACGCACCGGACCAGTCGGTCGTCGACCGGTACACCATGTGGGCGGCGTCCGCCGACATGTGGCGCGGGCACCCGGTGACGGGCGTGGGGCTGAAGGCCTTTCCCGCACACCGGGACGGCCATGCCTCGCTCGCGCTGTCGTCGGGCAGCGACACGGAGGGAGCGGGCCAGGCCTTCCGGCGCCAGCCCCTGCTCTCCCCGCACAACATGTACCTGCTGATCCTCAGTGAGCAGGGCCTGCTGGGCCTGCTCACCGTGGCGGGCAGCTGGCTGGCCCTGCTGGCCTGCGCGCTGCCCCGGCTGCGGCGGGCCGGACGCGCCCGGGACTGCGCGCTCGCGGCCTGCGGGCTGCTGCTGTGGCAGCTCGTGAACTTCCTGTACGCCGACATCGGCGGGCCCTCCACCGTCCTGACGGCCGTCTGCTTCGGCCTCGCTGCCTGGTGGGCGCTGGCACCCGACGCGACGACGGGCCCGGCCGCTGAATCAGGCCCGCGATGAGGCCCCGATCAGCGACGGCCGAGGGCGCGACCCGCCACGCGACCGGCCCCGCGACCGGCATGGGCGGCCGCCCGCTCCCGGTCGACGGCGGCCCGGTTCCGGCGGGCGCCCGGCGGGCGGGCACTCCCTCGGGCCGCTTCCTGGCGAGGGCGACGTTGCTCTCCGCCGCGCTGTCCATGGCCGGGGCGCTCCTCGGGCTCGGCCGGGACCAGGCGCTCGCGCACCTCTTCGGCGCCGGCGAGGACACCGACGCGTTCCTGGTGGCCTGGACCCTGCCCGAAGTGGCGTCGACGCTGCTGATCGAGGACGGCATGGCGTTCGTGCTCGTGCCCGCGTTCAGCGTGGCGCTGGCGCGGCGGGCGCACGGGATCGGCCCCGACCCCGTGCACGCCCTGGTCGCCGCCTCGCTGCCGAGGCTGTGCCTCGCCCTCGCGGCCACGGCCGCCGCGCTCGCCGCCGGGGCACCGCTGCTGGTCTCCGTCCTCGCGCCCGGCCTGCCCGACCCGGACCTGGCCGTGTCCTGCACCCGGCTGACCGCGAGCTGCGTGCTGAGCTTCGGGCTGGCCGGGTACTGCAGTGCGGCGCTGCGGGCGCACCGTTCGTATCTCGCCCCGGGCGCGATCTACATCGCGTACAACATCGCGATCATCTCCGCGATGTTCGTCCTCAGCGAGGGCTGGGGCGTACGGTCCGCCGCTGTCGGTGTCGCCCTCGGCGGGTGCCTCATGGTCGCCGTGCAGGCACCGTCCCTGTGGCGGCGGCTCGCCGGGCGGCCCGGCAAGGCCGCCTCCGCGTACCACGGGGACGGTGGCCGCCCCCTGGCGCTCGGCCTCGTCTGCGCGGTCCTGCTCTTCGCGCTGTGCCGGCAGTCGCAGGTCCTCATCGAGCGCTACTTCGCCTCCGGGCTGCCCGCCGGCGCCATCTCGCACCTCAACTACGCCCAGAAGGTCGCCCAGTTGCCGATGTCGCTGTCGCTGATGGTGTGCGTCGTCACCTTCCCGGTGGTGGCGCAGGCCATCGCCGAGGGCGACATGCGGCGGGCCCGGGACCGGGTCGAGCGGGACGTGGCGCTGATGGCCTGCCTCGTCCTGCTCGGCGCCGCGGTGATCGTGGCCTGTGCGCCGCAGATCGTCCAACTCCTCTTCCAGCGCGGGGCGTTCACGGCGCAGGACACCGCCGCGACGGCCGCGATCATGCGGGTGTACGCGGCCGGACTGCTCGGGCAGACGCTGGTCGGGGCGCTCGTGCGGTCGTACTTCGCGGCCGGCCGTACCACCTGGTTCCCGCTGGGCGCGATGGGCGTGGGCGCGCTCGCCACGGTCGTCGTCGGTGCCTGCGTCGTGCAGCCCTGGGGTGCGCGCGGCATCGCCGCGGCCAACGCGGCCGGCATCACCCTCACCGCGCTCCTCCTGCTGCACGGCCTGGGGCCGCGCAGCGTGCCCGTGCGCGTCCGCCGGGTCGTCGCCGAACTGGCCCGACCGGTGTGCGCGGCTGTGTGCGCCACCGGAGCCGGGCTGGTCTGTGCGGGGCTGTTCGTCTCACCCGCGGCGTCCGTCGCCGCCGGCTGTGCCGGCGTGACCGCTGTCTTCCTGCTGCTGGTCTGGATTCTCGACGCGGCGGGCGCCCGGTCTCTCCTGCTTCCCGTCGTGCGCTTTGTCCGTCACTCCGTCACACGAAAGCTGGGCCATGGTCGCTGACGTCTCCCCCGCACCGCGTACGGCCGAACCCGATCCCGTTCCGCCCGCGAAAAGACGCTCCAAGCGGGGCCCCGCCGTCTGGGTGGCCATGTACCACTCCGTCTCGGACTGCCCGGACGACCCCTACAACGTCACCGTCACGCCCGCGTGCCTCGACCGCCAGCTCGCCTGGATGTCCGGCCGCGGCCTGCGCGGGGTGAGCGTCCGGGAACTGCTGGCGGCGCGCGCCAATGGCGTGCAACGCGGCCTGGTGGGGCTCACCTTCGACGACGGGTACGCCGACTTCGTCACCACCGCGCTGCCCGTGCTGTACCGCCGGGGTTTCACCGCGACCGTGTTCGTGCTGCCCGGGCGGCTCGGCGGCGAGAACGCATGGGAGCCGCAGGGACCGCGCAAGCCGCTGCTCGACGTGGCCGGCATCCGCCGTGTCGTGGCCGCGGGCATGGAGATCGCCTCGCACGGTCTGACCCACCTCGATCTGACCAAGACCACGGACGAGGTGCTGCACAGCGAGGTCAACGACAGCCGTCACCGGCTCGCCGGGATCACCGGCGGCGACATCGAGGGCTTCTGCTACCCGTACGGGGATCTCGACGAGCGCGTCGCCGCCGCCGTGCGCCGGGCCGGTTACCGCTACGCCTGCTCGATCTCCCCGGGTCCGGCCGGCTGCGGCGACTTCGCGCTGCCCCGCATCCACATCGGGCAGGCCGACACCCCGGCGCGGCTGGAGCTGAAGCGGCGCCTGGCCCGGGTCTACGGCCGCGCCGTGGAGGCCGTGTGAGGGCCCTGCATGTCATCACCGGCCTCGGCGTCGGCGGAGCGGAACAGCAGCTGCGCCTGTTGCTGCGTCATCTTCCCGCGCAGTGCGACGTGGTGGCCCTGACCAACCCCGGCCCGGTCGCCGCGGGCCTGGCCGCCGACGGCGTCCGCGTCACCCACCTCGGGATGGGCGGCAACCGCGACGTCGGCGCGCTGCCACGCCTCGCCCGGCTGATCCGGGCCGGCGGCTACGACCTCGTGCACACCCATCTGTACCGGGCCTGCCTCTACGGCCGGATCGCGGCGCGTCTCGCAGGGGTGCGGGCCGTCGTGGCCACCGAGCACTCGATCGGGGACACCCGGCTGGAGGGCCGGCCGCTGACCGCGGGCGTCCGCGCGCTGTACCTGGCCGGCGAGCGCCTCGGCGACGCCACGGTCGCCGTCTCGCCGACGGTGGCCGAGCGGCTGCGTCACTGGGGCGTGCCCGGGCCGCGCATCCGCGTCATCCCGAACGGCATCGACGCGCCCCGGTTCCGCTTCGACGAGGTACGCCGCAAGGAGGCCCGGGCGTTCCACGGGCTGCCCGAGGACGCGTACGTCGTCGGCGGGGTGGGGCGCCTCGCCCCGGGCAAACGCTTCGACCTGCTCGTACGCGCGCTGCCGCGGCTCCCCGGCGACGTACGGCTGCTGCTGGTAGGCGGCGGGCCCGAGGAGGAGGCGCTGCGGCGCACCGCCCGGGAGCTGGGTGTCGCGGACCGGGTGGTGCTGACGGGTGAGCGGCCGTATCTGCCGGACCCCCGCGACGGCGGACCCGGCCTGGTCGCCCTGCTGTCCGCGATGGACGTGCTCGCCTCGCCGTCGGCGGAGGAGGCCTTCGGCCTGACCGTGGTGGAGGCGCTGGCGGCCGGGCTCCCCGTGCTCTATGCGAGCTGCCCCGCCGTCGAGGACCTGCCGTCGGACGCGGCACCCGGTGCCCGGCGCGTCACCGGCGGCGCCGGGGCGTACGCGCGGGAACTGCTGCGGCTGCGGGCGGCGGGACCGGGCGAGCGCACCGCCCCGGACGCCGTGCACCGCTACGACATCGCGTGCAGCGCCCGGCAGTTGATGGATGTGTACACGGCCGCTCTGTCCGGCTCGACCCTGGAAGTGAGTTCTCCATGACCGACAACCCCGCTCAGCGTGCCCGGGTGCCGCGCCGTACGCGCGCTCGTGTGAAGCGGCTGCCCTCGTGGTGGCTGCTGCCGGCCGGCGCGCTGCTCGGTGCCGCGGCCGGCGGCGCGTACGGACTGGCTAAGCCGCCGCAGTACACGGCGACGAGTTCCGTCGTCGCCGTGGCGGCCGGCCGGTCCGACGTCGACTGCGCCGACGCGCTCGGCTTCGCGCAGGCGTACGGCCGGGTGGCCCCGCAGCTCGCGGTGCTCGGGGACGCGCAGGTAGCGGCGGGAGTGCCGGCCGCGACGCTGCGCGAGAGCGTGCAGGTCGCGACCTCGCCGGATGCGCCGATGGTCGGGGTCTCGGCGACCTCGTCGAGCCCCGGCCAGGCCGTCGACATCGCCAACGCCGTGTCCCGAGCGCTCGTCACGCAGGCGGGCCACACCAAGAAGGACACCGGCATCAGGCTCGAGCGCCTCTCCCGTGCCGTGAAACCCACCGAGCCGTCGTCCGCGTCCCCGGCGCTGACCTCGCTCGTGGGTGCGAGCGCCGGAGGTCTGCTGGGCGGCCTTGCGCTGCTGGCCCGGCCTCGGCGGGCGGCGGACGACGACCCGGGCCGGGCACCGGTGCCCGGCCCGGCCCACGCCGCCGACGCCCGCGGGCCGCTCGGATGACCGCGTCCGACCGCGCGCTGTCGGTGGAGGTGTGCACCGACGAGCGCGCGTTCGCGGAGCTGGCCGGGGAGTGGGAACGCCTGTACCGGGCCTGCCCGTCGGTGACACCGTTCCAGAGCCATGCCTGGCTCCACTCGTGGTGGCTGTCGTACGGCACGCCCGGCAGGCTGCGGCTCGTCCTGGTCCGCAGGAGCGGTGAACTGGTGGCGGCGGCACCGCTGATGCGCGTGCACGACCCGCTGCCGGCGCTGGTGCCGGTCGGCGGCGCCATCACCGACTTCTGCGATGTGCTCCTCGACAGGGCGGCGGCCGCGCAGGGCGCCCAGGCGCTGGCGGACGCCCTGGCCGACATGGCCCGCAGCGCCCTGATCGACTTCCGCGAGGTGCGGCCGGGCGGCGCGGTGGAGCAGGTCTACCTCTGCTGGCGCGGCCCGCGGCACCGGATGCGCGACTCCGCGTGCCTGGAGTTGCCCGCCGTACCCATGGACGAGCTGGTCGGGCGGCTGCCCTCGTCGCGCGCCCGGCGGGTCCGCAACAAGGTGAACCAGCTCGCCCGGCTCGGCGTCGAGTCGCACGTCGTGAGCCACGACGAGACCGAGGCCGCGCTGCGCCGGCTCCTCGAACTGCACCGGCTCCAGTGGCAGGACAGGACGGTGTCACCGGAGCACGTGCGACCGCGGTTCCTGGAGCACCTGGTCCGCTCCGTGGTCCCGATGGCCCGGTCCGGCGGGGCCGCGGTGACGGAGTTCGTGTTCGAGGGCGCCGTGGTGGCGGCCAGTCTGAATCTGCTGTCGGGAGGGCTGGCGGGCCTGTATCTGTACGGCTTCCACCCGCGGTTGCGGGAGCGCAAGGTGGACGTGGCGACGATGCTGCTGCGCGCGTCCGGCCAGCACCTCGCGGCCGGCGGCGAGCGCCGGGTCCTGAGCCTGCTGCGCGGCGACGAACCGTACAAGTACCGCTGGTGCCCCGAGACGGTCGTCAACCAGCGTTTCCTGCTGGCTCGTCGGCGTACCGTGCCGCTGCTGGCGGCCGCCGTCTGCGACACCGCGGCGCGGCGCCGGGCCAAGAAGATCCTGCGCGGGGAGCCCGGTCCGCCGGATCACCGGTAGCGCTCCGCCCACTGGAGGCAGGCGGCGAGCTTGCCGCCGATCAGCTGCTCCAGCCATTTCGCGAGGTCCAGCGGCGTGCAGTTGGGCAGCTTGGAGGGCGTCGGCACCGGTGTCGGTACGGGTGTCGGGTTCGGGGTCGGGTTCGGGGTCGGCAGGGGCACGGGCACCGGAACCGGCGTCGGCACCGGTGTCGGGTGCGGCTTGACCGGAGCCGTGGGCGCGGGCGGAAGGGGGATCAGGCCCGGTGGTCTCGGCTGCGGCGTGAGGTGGTGGGACAGCAGCACGCGATACAGGGCGGAGGCCCGGGCATTGGTGGAACACAGCCACACGCCGTGCGGGCAGTAGTCGGTGATCGTGTTGTAGAGCGGCTTGTGCTGGTCCATCCACGCGAGCATGCGCAGCATGTATCTGAGGCTGTCGCCGTTGCGGAACAGACCCCACTCGGGATACGAGAACGGCTTGCCGTGCTCCCGTGCGAAGTCCACGTGGTACTGCAGGCCGTAGGGTTCCGACACCTGCTGGTCGAAGGAGATTCCGTGCGGCTGGTCGTACGAGTCCATGCCGACGATGTCGACGACGTCGTCACCGGGATAGCACTCCGGCCACGGAATGGCGTCCCTGCCCCGGTTCGGGGCGAAGTCGAACTTGAACTTCTGCCCGGGAACCGAGCGCATGACGTTGACGATGCGCCTCCAGTACTGCTTCCAGCTCTCCGGGTCGGGGCCGCAGCGATGGGTGTACGTCTCGCCGTTCATCTCCCAGCCGAGCACGAGGACCGTGTCCGTCGCGCCCAGGTCGACCAGCCGCCGGGCCAGCGTCCGGAAGTGGTGGTCGAACTCGCCGTCCGCGGCCTGCCGCAGCAGATGTCTGACGACCGGGTCGGGGACGCCCTCCTCGTTGCGTTCCATCATCGGAACGTTGAGCACGAGCAGCCGGTCGTCCTTGGCCTTCCGCCACTCGGCCCAGCTGTCGAGGAAGCCGTGTGCGCCCTCGATGTTGCTCCACAGGTCCCCCGGCAGATACGTGTGCCCCACGCGCAGTTCGGCGCCGCCCAGCCATCTGCTGAACTCCTTCATGCGCTCCACCCCCGCGGGTCCGTAGTGGAGGTACGCGCCGAACGCGGGCCAGCGCTCATACTTTCCCGGGGGCGAGTGCGCCGCGTCCGTGGGCGGCGGGGACGAGCCGGGTCCGGCGGGCGGCGCCGCCGGGCGCCCGTCCTGCGTCGCCGAGTCCGTCACGGGCGCGGAGCGCCGCAGGTCGGGGTGGAGTTCGGCGTCGGCCAGGAGGGCCGGGCCGGGAACGAATGCCGCTGACACGACCACTCCGGCGGTGATGATCGCCAGTCGTCTGAGGGCGGACCGGCGGCGCTCAGGGGCCATCCATCCTCCTTAGGTGCAGCTCCTCAGGCAGAGTGACGCATACTCACATATACGCCTAATTGCACCAAAAGAGTCAGAAGGCTCGGCGTGGGTCGCCCGCACGAGTGACCGCAGACGGGTCTTCAGCCGCCGTACAGCTCCTCGATCTCCTTCGCGTACGCCGTCAGCGCCGCATGCCGTTTGACCTTGAGGGACGGGGTCAGCAGTCCGTTCTCCTCGGTGAACTCCCCCTCGACCAGCGTGAAGGCACGGATCGACTCGGCCCGGGAGACGGCCTGGTTCGCGTAGTCGACGACCTTCTGGACGTCGTCGCGCATACGCGGGTCGCGGACGAGCTCGGACAGCGGGGTGTCCGCGGGCATCCCGCGCACGTACAGCCAGTGGGTGATGTCCTCCCGGTCCAGGGTGATCAGGGCGGCGACGTAGGGGCGTTTGTCCCCGACGACGAGGCACTGGCCGACCGGGGGACGGCTGCGGAGACGGTCCTCCAGGACGGCCGGAGAGACGTTTTTGCCGCCGGAGGTGACGAGGATGTCCTTCTTGCGGCCGGTGATGGTGAGGTAGCCGTCCTCGTCGAGGGCGCCCAGGTCGCCGGTGGCGAACCAGTCGTCGGTCAGGGCGGCGTCGGTGGCTTCCGGGTTGTTCCAGTACGCGCCGAAGACGATGCCGCCCTTGATGAGGACCTCGCCGTCGTCGGCGATGCGGATCGCCGTGCCGGGGACGGGGAGGCCGACCGTGCCGGGGCGGGGGCGCAGCGGCGGGACGATCGTCGCGGCGGCGGTGGTCTCGGTCAGGCCGTAGCCCTCGTAGACGATGATTCCGGCGGCGTAGAAGAAGAGGTTGAGGTCGCGGTCGAGCGGGGAGCCGCCGCTGATGGCGTAGCGCGTGCGGCCGCCGAGTTCCTTGCGGATGCGGCGGTAGACCAGCAGGTCGTACAGGGCCCAGGCGGCGTACAGGCCGGGGCCGGGGCCCTTGCCGCGGCCGAGGAACTTGTCGAGGTGCGCCTCGCCGAAGCGGACGCCGATGCGGTGCGCGCGGTCGAAGGAGGCCCCGCGTCCGATCCGTTCGGCGGTGGCCCGTCCGGTGCCGTGGATCTTCTCGAAGAGGTACGGGACGCCGACCAGGAAGGTGGGCCTGAACTCCCGTAGCGCCGGGCGCAGTTCCTCGGGCTTGATGCTCGGAAAGTGGCCCAGCTCGATACGGGCCATCAGGCAGGCGATCTGGATGGTGCGGCCCAGGATGTGGGCGAGGGGCAGGAAGAGGAGGGTCGAGGCGATCTGGCCCGTGATCTCTTTGAAGATGGGGTGCAGGAGCTCGACGGTGTTCGCGGCCTCGGCGTGCAGGTTGCCGTGGGTGAGGACGCAGCCCTTGGGCCGGCCGGTGGTGCCGGAGGTGTAGCAGATCGTCGCGACGGTGTCGGCGGTCAGGGCGGCGCGGCGCTTGGTGACGTCGTCGTCGGGGATGTCGCGGCCCTGGGCGGTGAGTTCGGAGACGGCTCCGTCGTCCAACTGCCATACGCGCGGGGGTTCGGGGTGGTCGGCCGTGCCGGTCGCGACGGCCGCCGCGTTCTCGGCGGTCTCCACGACGACGAACCGGGTGGCCGAGTCGCGGACGATCCACTCGATCTGCTCGGGCGAGGACGTGGCGTAGACCGGGACGGTACGGCCGCCGGCCGCCCAGATCGCGAAGTCGAGGAGTGTCCACTCGTAGCGCGTACGGGACATGACCGCGACGCGGCCGCCCTGTTCGAGGCCCGCCGCTATCAACCCCTTGGCGACGGCGGTGACTTCGCGGGCGAAGGCGGCCGCGGTCACCGGCTGCCAGGCGCCGTGCTCCTTGCGGCGGAGGACCACGGCGTCGGGGGCCTCGGCCGCGTTGGTGAAGGGGAGATCGGCGATGCTGCCGGTGGCGGCCTTCGGGGCGAGTGCGGGCATGCGTGCCTCGCGGACGGCACCGTGGTGGTCCTTGGTGATCTCGACCGTGGCGCGGTCCGCCAGATCGGTGCGCTTCTTCGCCTGTTTCAGGTCCTTGCGTACGCCCATGACGGCTCCCGGAAGCGGCTCGCGTTGAGGTGGCGCGTACTTACTTCCGGGTCAACTTACTCATGCGTAGGGGATTTTCAACCGGCTTGGGGATTTTCGCTTCGCCGGGCGGGCCCCAGGCAGCGACCCGTTCCTTCGCAAAGTTCAGGCCCCGGACGCACTGGCCGCGCTCGTCGTCGATACGTTGCTGCACGGCGCGGGACGCCGGTCCGGCGCCGACCGACCTCACCCGAAGCCCCGAAGCTCCGAAGGGAACCTCGTGCGCCCCCACCGCCTCCGGTCCGTCTTGGTCACCGCCGCCGTGGTCGCCGCCGCTGCCGTTTCCGGCACGGCGCCCGCCTCCGCCCAGGCTCCGGCCGCGGCACACACCGCCCCCGCCTCAGCCCCCGCCTCCCTCCCCGCCTCCGCGCTCACCTCGCTGACCGAGTTGTTCGCCGAGCGGCTGCTGCTGGCCGACAAGGTGGCGGCGGCCAAGTACGGCACCGACCTGCCCATCGACGATCCCGCACGCGAGCGGCAGATCCTGGACGACGTCGCCGCGCGTGCGGCCGGGCTCGGGCTCGACCCCGACTCGGTGACCGCCGTCTTCCGCGACCAGATCGAGGCCAACAAGCTGGTCCAGCGCGGCCTGTACGCGCGCTGGGACGCTCACCCCGACGAGCGGCCCACCGAACGCCCCGACCTCGCGAAGGAGGTCCGCCCGGCGCTCGACCTGATCACCACGCGGCTCCTGGCCGCGCTCCAGGCGACGGCACCGGTACGCGCCGACGCCTCCTGTGAGCCGCGCCTGTACGCCGCGGCCGCGCTGTCCGCGTACGGGCACCGGCTCGACGTACTGCATCTGAAGGGGCTCGGGCGCGCCCTCCCGTCGGTCTGCGACACGGACTGACTCGACGTCAGACTCCTCACCGGGGTCACCCGTTCGGCCCCGTGCGAGCGTCAAGCTCGGCTTGACGTGGGCCGATGAACGGATCATGACGTCGACGCACTCGCCCGCGTATCCCTCGTATCCCGCGTATCTGAAGCCGTACCGGAAGAGCCGTCCGCCCTCGGTTCCGTCCGCCGTGTCGCTGCTGCCCGGGCCCGGGACGGGTGCCGGGTGGGCGGCTGTGGCGCGCGTCGTGGTGTGGCTCGGGCCCGCGCTCGTCGTGGCGTACGCCGGGTTTCAGCGGCGGTGGATGTCCGACGACGCCTACATCTACGTACGGACCGTGCGGCAGGTGCTGGCGGGGAACGGGCCCGTGTTCAACGCGGGTGAGCGGGTCGAGTCGTCGACCGGGACCCTGTGGCAGTGGCTGCTCGTGGGGGCCGGGGCGGCGGGGGTGGACCCGGCGTTGGCGGCGGTGTTCGGGGGGCTGCTGCTGACCGCCGTGGGGTTCGCGCTCGCGGGGATCGGGGCGCTGCGTGCGGGTGGCGGCGGGCGGGTGGCTGCCGTGCCGCTCGGGTCGCTGATGCTGCTCGGGCTGCCGCCCGTGTGGGACTTCGCCACCTCGGGGCTGGAGACGGGGCTCGCCACGTGCTGGATCGCGGGGGCCTGGCTGGCGCTGATCGCACGGCCGGGGGCGCTCGTGACCTCGGTGGTCATCGGGCTCGGGCCGCTGGTGCGGCCCGACTTGGGGCTCGTGACGGTTGTCTTTCTCGGCGCGCAGTGGCTGCTCGTACGGCCGTCGTGGCGGGGCGCGCTCGCGGGTGCGGGGGCCGCGGCCGCGCTGCCTGCCGCGTACGAGGTCTTCCGGGCCGGGTACTACGGGCATCTGGTGCCGCTGCCCGCCGTGACGAAGGAGGCCTCGCAGAGTCTGTGGGGGCGGGGGTTCGGGTATCTCGGGGACTTCGCGCATCCCTATCTGCTGTGGGTGCCCGCGCTGTTCGTGGCGGCGGCGGTGCTGCCCACACGTGGGGGACTTGGTGGGGGACTTGGCGAGCGTCGGGTCGCGCGGCTCGTCCCCATGCTCGCGCCCGTCGTCGCCGGGCTGTTGTGCTGGGTGTACGTCGTGAAGGTCGGCGGTGACTTCATGCACGGGCGGATGCTGCTGCCGGGACTGCTGCTGATGCTGCTGCCCGTCTTCGTGGTGCCGGTGACGCGGGTGGGTGTACTGGCCGCGGTCGGTGTCGGGGTGTGGGCGGTGGTGTGCGCCGGGTGGCTGCGGGTTCCGTACGGGGGACAGATCGGGCCGGAGGGGATCGCGGACGAGCGCGGGGTGTACGTGCGGCACAACGCGGATCCCCATCCGGTGCACCACACCTTCGTGGGAGCTCCGCACCACCTGGAGTACGCGCGGAAGGTGCGGGCGGCGGATCGCGTCGGGGCGCATGCGCTGCTGTTCGGAAAGGACGCGCGGGCGGCCGCCAACTCGCCGTCCGTGACGGCCAGTTATGTGGTGTTGGGGCTCAACGGCTCCGTCGTACCCCTGCACGGAGCCGCGCTCGACCCGATCGGGCTGGCCTATCCGGTGGCCGCGCACTCCGAGCGGGTCGACGGCGGGCGGGTCGGGCACGACAAACATCTGCCGGCGGCGTGGCTGGCCGCGGACCGGGGTGTACCGGGGGCGGGGCCGGGCGCCGACCCCGCCCAGGTGGGCGCGGCCCGGCACGCCCTGCGCTGCGGTGCGCTCGCCGAGCTGAACGCGGCGGTGCGTCGGCCGCTTACGGCGGCCCGCTTTCTGCGCAATGTCACCGGGGCGTGGGAGCGTACGTCGTTCCGGTTTCCGAATGATCCGGTGCGGGCGGAGAGGGAATTGTGCGGGTGAGTGGGGGCTGGTCGCGCAGTTCCCCGCGCCCCTGAAGGGGCGCCCTGGTCACCCGGGTGACCCAAGCGCCCCGCTCTTTTAGGGGCGCGGGGAACTGC
>NZ_VWMY01000090.1 GCF_008905045.1 Streptomyces albicerus | reverse complement strand
GGCGCCGGGCCCCCTTCCCCCGTTCCCCGTTCCCCCGCCCCACCATGACCCCCGTGCATGGTGGCCGCTCAGCCCGCGACAGCGAACCCGGCAGCTAATCCGTCGCGATCGCGTTCAGTACGTTCATCCGGCCCGCCCGGAACGCCGGCACCAGCGCGGCGAACAGCCCCACGAAGGCCGAGCCGATGAAGACGCCGATGATCGTCGGCCAGGGGATGTCGAGGACCTTCAGGCCCTCCAGGGCGAGGAGCTTCTGGGCGGTGGCGCCCCAGCCCATGCCCAGGCCGAGCCCGAGCAGTGCGCCGAAGAGGGCGATCACCACCGACTCCATGCGGATCATCCGGCGCAGCTGCCGCCGCGAGAGGCCGATCGCCCGCATCAGGCCGATCTCCCGCGTCCGCTCCACCACCGACAGCGCCAGGGTGTTCACGACACCCAGGACCGCCACGATGATCGCGAGGGCCAGCAGGCCGTACACCATGTTCAGAAGCTGGCCGATCTGGTCCTTGAGCTCCTGCTTGTAGTCGGTCTGGTCACGGACCTGGTACTGCGGGTACGGGTCCAGGGACTTCTTCAGAGCCGCGTACGCCGTCTTCTCCTGGCCTTCCTTGGCCGCGGCGAACATGATGTCGTTCGGCGGGATCTTGTCGGCCGGGACGTACTTCTGCATCGTGTCGATGCTCATGTACCGCGAGCCCTTGTCGATGGCCACGTCGTCGTTCGTGATCGCCGCGACCTTGAGCTCGGCGGTCCGGCCGCCCTTGAAGGCGACGGTCATCGTGTCGCCGACCTTCACACCGTGCTCCTCGGCGTACAAGGAGCCGACCGACATCGCGTCCTTGCCGTACGCCGCCGACAGCTCACCGGCGGTCGTCTCGCGCCGCAGGTCACTGGCGTACGTCGGGTCCGCAGCCGTCACATCGCTGTTCTCCGTCTTGCCGTCGGGCGAGGTCAGCTTGGCCTCGACCATCTTGTAGCTGGTGACGTGCTCCAGCCCCGGCGTCGACTCGATGGCCTTCTGGGCCTGCGGCACGATCCGCTGGTTGCCCTGGACGATGAAGTCCGTGCCGACCGACTTGTCGAGCTCCTCGGTCGCGGAGGCCACCATCGAGGAGCCGACCACGGAGAGGCAGGCGACGAGCGCGAGGCCGATCATCAGGGCCGCGCCGGTGGCGCCCGTGCGCCGCGGGTTGCGCAGCGCGTTGCGCTCGGCGAGGCGTCCTACGGGGCCGAAGCCGCGCAGCAGGACCGCGCTGATGGCCCGGACCACACCGCCCGCGAGCAGCGGGCCGATGATGACGAACCCGATCAGCGAGAGCACCACACCGGCGCCCAGCATCAGCGAGCCGTCGCTCGCCGTGTCCGCGGTGCCCGCCATGTACAGGGCGGCGGCACCGGAGCCCGTGAGGACCAGGCCGATCAGACCCCGTATCCAGCCGGCCTTGCCGTCGGCCGGCGTACCGGCGTCGCGCAGCGCGGCCATCGGGGAGACCTTGCCCGCACGGCGGGCGGGCAGATAGGCGGCGAGGACCGTGACGACGATGCCGAGGAGCAGGCCGATCGCCGGGGTGGCCGCCTTCACCGTCAGGTCTGCGGTGGAGAGGTTCATGCCCGCCATCGACATGAGCTTCATGAGGCCGATCGCGATGCCGACGCCCGCGCCGACACCCAGGACCGAGCCCACGACGCCCAGCAGCAGGGCCTCGACCAGCACCGACCGGTTGACCTGCTTGCGGGACGAGCCGATCGCCCGCATCAGGCCGATCTCACGGGTGCGCTGGGCGACCAGCATCGAGAAGGTGTTGATGATCAGGAAGATGCCGACCAGGAAGGCGATTCCGGCGAAGCCGAGCATGGCGTACTTGATGACGTTCATGAACTCGCCGACGCCCTCGCGGTTCTCGTCCGAGAACTCCTTCTGCGTCTGGACCTTGTACGCCCCGGCAGCCCCCTCGGACCCCTCGGATCCGGCGAGCGTCGCGGAGACGTTCTGCTTCAGCTGCGCGTCGGTGACGCCCTGCGCGGCCGTGACGTTGATCTGCGTGAACCGGCCGGTGGCGCCGAGCAGTTCGCGCTGTGCGGTGGCGGTGTCGAAGTAGACGATGGCGGCACCGGGGTTGGTCACCTTGAAGGTGGCGATGCCGACGATCTTCGCCTTGAAGTCACCGGTGACCGCGATGGTGCGCAGTTCGTCGCCCATCTTGAGGTTGTGCTTGTCCGCGGTGTCGGCGTCGACCATCACCTCGGTCGGCCCGCGCGGGGCGTGACCGGACGTGATCTCCATCGAACGCAGGTCGTTCTTCGTCCAGTTGCCCGCGATCGTCGGAGCGCCGGTGCTGGACCCCATGTTCTTGTTGTCGCTGTTGACCACGGTCACGTTCATCGAACCGACCGCGCCCTCGGCCGACTTGACGCCGTCCGCCTTCAGCGTCTGCGCGACGGCCGACGCGGGCAGCGACTCCGGCTTGCCGTTCTGCGGGGTGTCGTCGGCCTTGGCGGCCTTCGGGGAGACCGTGACGTCGGACGCGGTCGTCGCGAAGAGCTTGTCGAAGGTCGTGTTCATCGTGTCGGTGAAGACGAGCGTCCCGCACACGAAGGCCACCGACAGCAGGACCGCCACAGCCGACAGGGCCATGCGTCCCTTGTGCGCGAAGAAGTTGCGCATCGATGTCTTGAAGACGGTCATGACGTACGTCCCCGGGCGTCGAAGTCCTTCATGCGGTCGAGGACGGTGTCGGCGGTGGGCTTGTACATCTCGTCGACGATGCGGCCGTCGGCGAGATACAGCACACGGTCCGCGTACGAGGCGGCCACCGGGTCGTGCGTGACCATCACGATGGTCTGGCCGAGCTCGTCGACCGAGCGGCGCAGGAAGCCCAGCACCTCGGCACCCGCACGCGAGTCGAGGTTTCCGGTCGGCTCGTCACCGAAGATGATCTCCGGGCGTGCGGCGAGGGCACGGGCCACGGCGACACGCTGCTGCTGGCCGCCGGAGAGCTGGTTCGGCCGGTGCTTGAGGCGGTCGGCGAGCCCGACGGTCTCCACGACCTGACGCAGCCAGCCCTTGTCCGGCTTGCGGCCGGCGATGTCCATCGGCAGCGTGATGTTCTCCAGCGCGTTCAGCGTCGGCAGCAGGTTGAACGCCTGGAAGATGAAGCCGATCCGGTCCCGGCGCAGCTGTGTGAGCTTCTTGTCCTTGAGGCCGGTGATCTGGGTCTCGTCCAGGTAGATCTGCCCGGCGGAGACGGTGTCGAGTCCGGCGAGGCAGTGCATCAGCGTGGACTTGCCGGACCCCGAGGGGCCCATGATCGCGGTGAACTGACCCCGCGCGATGTCCACGTCGACGTGGTCCAGGGCGACGACGCGGGTCTCTCCGGACCCGTACGCCTTGACGACCTGCCGCGCCCGCGCGGCAACGGCCGTACGCCCTCCAGTGCCCCCGTGCCTGGGAATGGTTACAGCCGATGTCACGGTAAGTCTCCTAAGTCGGTCAGCAGGTGAATCGTGAGAACTGCTTGCGCGATTCAGTCTCGTGGCGGGAGGTGGCCCACCGCGCTGGTGCACAGCGCAGTCTTTTGCTGGGGAAAACCCCACCCCCGAAGGTGCGGTCCGTACGAGCCTGCGAGGCCCCCGCCCACTCCCCGGACCGCCCCCAGCGGCATAAAGCCAGGCTAAGGAGCGGCCGGACCCGTCTCGTCCTCCGGCGGTACGAACCCTCCCCGAGCCGTAGTACGGAGGGCCCCCTAGGGGATCTCCACCCCTCGGTGGAGCACCTCTCAGGGACGCCTCCATCCACCGGCCCAGTCAGCGTCCACCCTCCCGCGACGTGAGGGGCAAGTGGGAAGCTGTCCTGCGGCAGATAGATGCAGGGGGAACGAATCAGGTCCCCGAAGGCTCAGGGCTCAGGGGAGGCATCCGGTGGACAGCGCGACACCCGACATAGGGAAGGCGACGGCGGACCGCCCCCAGACGCCCCGGGGCCGCCGGGCCGTCGTCGCCTCCCTCATGCTCTGCATGGGCCTCGCCGCGCTCGACTCCACCATCGTGTCGACCGCCGTCCCGCAGATCGTCGGCGATCTCGGCGGCTTCTCCGTCTTCTCGTGGCTGTTCTCCGGCTATCTGCTCGCCGTGACGGTCACGCTCCCCGTCTACGGCAAGCTCTCCGACACCTTCGGCCGCAAGCCGGTCCTGATCGCCGGCTCCATCCTCTTCCTCCTCGGCTCCCTGCTCTGCGCGGCGGCCTGGAACATGGCCGCGCTGATCGCCTTCCGCGTCGTCCAGGGCCTGGGCGGCGGCGCCCTCCAGGGCACGGTCCAGACGCTCGCCGCCGACCTCTACCCACTCGAACAACGCCCCAAGATCCAGGCCAAGTTGTCCACGGTCTGGGCCACGTCGGCGGTCGCGGGCCCGGCGCTGGGCGGGGTCCTCGCCGCGTACGCCGACTGGCGCTGGATCTTCCTCATCAACCTGCCGCTCGGCGCGGTCGCGCTCTGGCTCCTGATCCGCCACCTCCACGAGCCCAAGCGCGACCGCGACACCACCGAGCGCCCGCGCATCGACTGGGCGGGCGCGCTCACGGTCTTCGCCTGCGGCGGCGTGCTCCTGACGGCCCTGGTGCAGGGCGGGGTGGCCTGGCCCTGGCTGTCGGCGCAGTCAATCGCCTTGTTCGGTACGGGACTTGCCCTGATAGCCGTCCTCGTTCTCATCGAGCGCCGGGCCGCCGAACCGATCATCCCCGGCTGGGTCTGGCGCCGCCGCACCATCGCCGCCGTGAACCTGGCCCTGGGCGCGCTGGGCCTCCTGATGGTCGCCCCGACGGTCTTCCTCCCCACGTACGCGCAGTCCGTCCTCGGCCTGGCCCCGATCGCCGCCGGATTCGTCCTGTCCGTATGGACGTTGAGCTGGCCGGTGTCCGCCGCCCTCAGCCAGCACGTCTACCGTCGCATCGGCTTCCGCAACACCGCGATGCTCGGCATCGGCACGGCCACGCTGATCCTGCTCGCGTTCCCCTTCCTCCCGTACCCCGGCCAGGCCTGGCAGCCCACCCTCCTGATGCTGTTCCTCGGCGCGGCGCTCGGGCTCTTCCAACTCCCCCTGATCATCGGCGTCCAGTCGACCGTCGGCTGGGCCGAACGCGGCACGACCACCGCCTCCGTCCTCTTCTGCCGCCAGACCGGCCAGACCATCGGCGCCGCCCTCTTCGGCGCCGTCGCCAACGGGGTACTGGCCGCACGGCTCGACGGCGCGAGCGACCTGGACTCGGTGACACGCTCCCTCGACTCGGGTGCCCCCGCCGAGCACGTGCGCCGCGCGATCGCCGACGCCGTCCACTCCGTCTACTTCGGCGCGGCCTGCGCGGCCGGACTCGCCTTCCTGGTCCTTCTCCTGATGGCGCCCCGCCGCTTCCCGGTGATCAAAGACCCGGAGGACTGAGCCCGGACCCGGGCCGCAGGACCGACCGGCAGGCTCGGCCTCCGTCCGTACGGGCTCGGCTCGATCTCCATCCGTTACGGGCTCGACTCGGTCTCCACGCGCGCTCATGCCATGGAGACGTCATTGGCATGGCCCTGTAACAGTCCTGATGGAGGCTCATGGAGCACCTCCGGCTCACCAGCAACTCACCCCCCACGTAGCCGGGTTGGTTCGGACGATGCGCCCAGCCCACGCGTGCCGACAGGCAGGTCGCGGGCAACGGGCCGCGGGTGAGGAGACATTGATGACCCAACAAGCATCCCGCCGCAACTTCCTGAGATCCGTCGGAGTCGCGGGCGGCGCCGGAATGCTGTACTCGGCGATGGGCGCGCTGGGGCTGGCCCCGGTCCCTGAGGCACGGGCGGAGGCGTACCGGCCGCCCCGGGAGAGCGACTTCTCCCTCGCCGGGAAAGCCGGAAAGCGCGGCAAGAAGGTCCTCGTACTCGGTGGCGGCATAGCCGGCCTGGCGACCGCGTACGAGCTCGGGAAGGCCGGCTACGACTGCCGGATCCTGGAGGCGAAGGACCGCCCGGGTGGCCGCAACTGGACGGTCCGCGGCGGCAGCACGCTGACCGACCTGGACGGGCGCACCCAGACGGCGTCCTTCTCCAAGGGCCAGTACATGAACGCGGGCCCGGCCCGGCTGCCGCAGTCCCACGTCACGCTCGAGTACTGCCGTGAACTCGGCGTCCCGCTGGAGGTGTTCACCAATCAGAACGCCAACGCGTACATCTACCACGAGAACAGCGCAGCCCTGGCGGGCAAGCCGGTCCGCTGGCGCACCGCGAAGGCCGACGCGTACGGATATGTCTCCGAGCTGCTCGCCAAGGCCACCGACCAGGGCGCCCTGGACACCGAGCTCACCGCCGCCGACAAGGAGCGGCTGATCGCGTTCCTGCAGAACTTCGGGGCCATCAAGGGCAAGGCCGACGGCTTCGCCTACACGGGCTCCGACCGGCGCGGGTACTCGGTCGAGCCGGGTGCGGCCTTCGAGGAGGGCACGGTGCTCGGCCCGGTGCCATCGTTGTCGGACGTCATCGGGAGCGGCGTCGGGCAGCGCTTCTCCTTCGAGTTCGGCTACGACCAGGCCATGCTGATGTTCCAGCCGATCGGCGGGATGGACGCGATCCCGTACGCGCTGGCGAAGGCCGTCGGCGAGGACCGGATCACCTACGGCGCCAAGGCGATGGAGGTCAAGGACCTCCCCGACGGTGCCGAGGTCGTCTACAAGGACGCGACGGGCCGAACCCGCAGCCGCCGCGCCGACTTCGTCGTGGCCGCGGTCCCGCCCATGGTCATGGCCCGCATCAAGCACAACCTGGGCACGGACGTCACCGCCGCGCTGAAGTACCCCGTCGCGACCCCGGTCGGCAAGATCGGGCTCGAGTACCGCAGCCGCTGGTGGGAGACGGACGAGCACATCTACGGCGGCATCACACCGACCGACACGGACCTGGCCACCATCTGGTATCCCTCGTACGGCTACCAGGGCCGCCGCGGCACACTCATCGGCTACTACAACTTCGGCGCCAACGCCGTCGCCTACAGCGACCTGCCGCACGCGCAGCGGCTGGAGCGGGCGCTGAGCCGGGGCGTGAAGATCCACGGAGCCAAGTACCGCACCGAGCTCGACCGCTCCTTCAGCGTGGCCTGGCACCGCACGCCCGACATCGAGGCCGGCTGGGTGGGCTGGCCCTCGCAGAACGGCCCCGAGTACAAGCTGCTCAACAAGCCCGCAGGTCATGTCTACTTCGCCGGCGACTGGCTCAGCCATGTCATCGCCTGGCAGCACGGTGCGTTCACCTCGGCCCGCAAGGTCGTGACCGACATCCACGAAAGGGTGATGGCCGGATGAAGCGGCGTACGAAGGCGCGTATGAAGGCGCGTACGAAGGTCCTTATCGGTACGGCCCTGACCGGGGCGCTGCTGACCGGCTCCGCGACACTGGCCGGCGCCCAGGGCTGGTGGTCGCCCGGCCCGAAAACCGTACGGGTGATGCTGCCCGAGGGGCAGTCCAACCCGGCCATCGCGAACGGCGTGGCGATGGGCGGGGAGGTGGCCGTCTACCAGAGCAGCGGCCTCGGTCCGTCCGCGCTCAACCCCAGCGCGCCTGAGGGCACGCCCGAGCGCTACACCGACCCCGCGCTCACCGAGGGGGCCACGGGCGTCACGATCACCGAGGCCCAGGCGCTCGTCGTACTGCGCAACATCAAGACCAACCTGGAGGCGGCGGGCGTGACCCCGGCCGACGTCATCACGATGAAGGCCTACCTGATGAAGCCGCCGGGCGCCGAGATCGCCGACTACGCCGGCTGGAACCGCGCGTACCGGCAGTACTTCGCCAACATCGACCTGAAGTCGCTGCAGGTCGTCCCGGTGCCCATGGGCACCTCGGCCCCCAAGCCGCCGCTTCTCGCCAACAAGGCCCGCCCGGCGCGGGCGACGATGGAGGTCGCCTCGCTGGCCGTGAAGGGATGGCTCGTCGAGGTCGAGGTGACCGCGACGTACAAGCGGCGCTGAGCGCTCGCTGAAAATGCGGTGATGAACCTGCGGGCCACTGGGGGCTGGTCGCGCAGTTCCCCGCGCCCCTTACGGGGCGCGGTACCGCACGGACTTCACCAAGGCCGCTTGGCCACCACCCCTGAGGCCCGCCCCTGAGGCCCTGTCCGGGTCCGGTCCGCCTCGTGCAGGAGGCGGACCGCAGCCCGGCCCGTGTCTGCTGGAGCCATGGGTTTGAACAGGCGTACGGCGATGAAGGCGGGCCTCTTGTCGGCGGCGGCGTCAGCGTTGGGGCTGAACATGGGCTCGAACTCGGCGCGGGCACAAGGGACTTCCGCACCCACCACACTCACCGTCCAGGGCGAGGCGGCGGTCCGGACGAACATCCCGGTCGTCCGGGACCGCCGCGCGTCCGGCGGCAGATACCTGTCCCTGACCACCGGGAAGAGGCCCCCACGGGAGGGCTGGTACGCGACGTACGCGGTCCGCGCACCGGAGGCAGGGGTGTACGCCCTGACCGCCGTCGCCACCGCCCCGGTCGAGGTACCGCACACGGAGGCCGCGGCCTCGTACCTCCAACTCTCCCTGAATGACGGCCCGTTCAAGGAGATCGCGCGCTCCCAGCCGTACTGGTACGAGTCGAAGCCGGCCTGGGGCGACCTCTCCGTCCTCGACCTCGGCGAGCTCGAACTCCGGGACGGCGAGAACGTGTTGACGTTCCGGGTCACCGAGCCGACGGTCCTGGAGGCCGGGACGGCGTACGCGCTCGCGCTGGACCGCTTCACGCTGAAGCGCCGCAAGGGGGTGGGGCTGGGCGAGGTGTACGTAGGGGACGGGGCACCGAGCACATACAGGCACGGGGAGCCCGCGATCCTGACCCTCGAGCTCAACGGGCACGCCGACCGCGCGCACCGCGTGCGCTACACCGTCGTCGACTACTTCGGGGAACGGGTCGCGGAGGGATACGCGACGATCGGGACGGGAGAGACGACGGCGAGGGTCGCGCTCCCCCAACTCCCGCCTGGGAACTACCTGGTCGAGGCATCCAGCGGTGACGACGACACGCCAGGCACGGCGGGCGTGGCGGGCATGGCGGGCCACTTCGCCTGCTTGCCGCAACGCCCCGCCGTCACCGGTCCCGCCAACCGCTTCGGCGTCAACGTCTGGGCCACCTCCCTCGTACCCCCCTCCCGCCTGGACGCCTTCACGGCCGCGATGAAGGACATGGGCGCGGGCTGGTTACGCGACGGCCAGGCGTGGCCGGCCGCCGAGCCGACACCGAGCGCGTACGACACGGAACATCACGACCGGGTCACCCGCACGATCCGCCGCCACGGCCTCTCGCCGCTGGAGGTCGTCTCACCGGCCCCCGAGTGGGCCATGACGGAGGTCTCGCTCCCCCTCCCGGCGGACCTGCGGCACGCGTACCGCTACGCCCGCCGCCTCGCGTCCCGGCACCCGGAGGCCATCCACCTCTCCAACGAGCCCGACGTGGACACCACCAGCAGCACCGGCGACGCACACGCGGCCTTCGTGAAGGCGGCGGCCCTGGGCATCGCGGACGCGCCCCGCCCGCCGCTCGTCGTCCTGCCGGGCATCGCGCAGGCGGGCCCCTTCCAGGACCTGATGCTGGAGAACGACGTGGTGCGGTACGCGGACGTCTGGGCGTTCCACGGCTACCCGGACCCCGCCGAGCAGGGCGAACCGTCCTTCCCGGGCGCGGCGGAGGAACAGCGCGAGCTGGCCGGTCGACACGGGGCGGATGACGTGCCGCGATGGATGACGGAGTGCGGCGCGTTCTTCGCGGCACGGCCGGGTGTTGACCTGACCCCCGCACAACAAGCCGTCCAGGCCCGCTACTTGGTCCGCTCGATGGTGGAGGGGCTGGCGGCGGGGAACAGCCGGCAGTTCTGGTTCGCGGGTCCGCCGCTGCACGACGAGGGCGTGTACTTCGGGCTGCTGAGCAGGGAGTTCCAGCCGTTGCCCGCGTACAGCGCGTGCGCGGCGCTCACGTCGCTGCTGGGCGAGGCGCATTTCGTCGGACCGGTGAGCGGGTTGCCCACCGAGGCGGTCGGCTTCGACTTCGACACGGGCCGGGGTGAGTCGGTGAGGGTGCTCTGGGCGACGAAACCGGTACGGGTCCCTGTGCAGGGGGCCACCGCGTACGACGTCATGGGCAGGCGGGTGGCGAACGACGGCACCGTGACCGTCTCCAGCGACCCGGTGTACGCGGTCACGGTGGACGCCGTACGCCCCGAAGTACGCCAGGCCCCGCCCCGCCGCGGTCCGCTCTCCCCCGCCGAACACATCGTCCTCAGCCAGCGCTACTCCGCCCGGAACGCGGCCCCCAACAAGGACAACGGCGACGCCGAGCCCCCGCTGGGTTACCGCCTGTCCCGCCGCACCCGTATGTCCCTGGACATCTACAACTTCACCGAGACCTCACAGACGGTGACCGTGACAGCGCACCCCACCGGGGGTTGGTCGGCAAGGGCGAACGGCCCGACGCGGGTCGAGGTCCCACCCCAGGGCCGTACGACCCTGTCCTTCACGATCACGGCGGGCAGCGGCGTGAAGCGCCGAACCGACCACCGCCTGGAATTCACCGCGACCCTCGACGGCGACGAGGTGCCGCCGTCGGTGTCGCTGGTCCAACTCAGGTAAGCGGCCCACACTTTGGGCATTGGCACAGTGGGAAACGCGTCGGCGACTCGATCGGCGGCGCCTCGCGCACCGGCTCGTACGTCACCTTCGGGCCCCAGGTCCGTCCGCTGTCCCGGGAGACCCTGAGGGTGATGTACGGACCGGGGACCTTCTCGTCGGTCGCTTCCATCGTTGCCGCCTTTCACTCTCTGTGCTGATCAGGACACAGACTGGCGTCACCGTGGGTACGCTCGACAGATAGCGGAGCGTGACAAGCAAACCTGCACGTACGGGAGTTGCACATATGGCGATCGAGGACAATCCGCAGTCTCGGGTGAAGTACGGCGAAGAACTGCGGCGGCTCCGGGAGGCGGCGGGGCTCACGCAGGAAGAGCTGAGCCAGCGGGCGGTGATGTCGCGCACGCATATCGCCCACATTGAGGCGGGGCGGAGACGGCCGGACGTGGATGATGCACGGCGGCTGGATCAGGTGCTGGAGACGGGTGGGTTCTTCGTGCGGTTCCTGCCGACACTGGACGGCAGGAAAGTGGCGGAACACTTCAAGGAGGCGCTGGAGTTCGAGGGCAAGGCGACGGTGATCAAGGAGTACGCCCCGACCCTGGTGCCAGGCATCTTGCAGACCAAGGCATACGCGTACGAGGTGCTCAGTTCCGCCTATCCGCGCACGAGCGACGAGGAGCGCGACAAACTCCTGGCCACCCGGCTTGAACGAGCCCGGATTCTCGACAACTTCCACTCGCCAGAGGTCTACGCGATGCTCGACGAGGCAGTGCTACGACGTGTCGTCGGCGAGCCCGAGGTGATGTGCGAACAGCTCTGTCACATTGTGGAGTTGAGCGAGAACCGTCGTATCCGCGTGCACGTACTCCCCTTCTCCGCAGGTGCGCACCCTCTACAGGAGGGTTTCCTCTCGCTCATGTGGTTCGCGGAACTGCCGCCCATCGCGTATGCGGAGGGAGTGAACAGCGGGCGGATCCTGGAGCTTCCGTCGGTGGTGCGCGATTGCCAGGAGATCTACGATCATGTGCTGGGCGACGCCCTGTCGCACCGTAAATCCCTGGACCTCCTCAGGGCCGTCGCGGAGGATTACGAGCATGAAGCGCAACGAGCACAGCATCCCTGACGCCTCAGTGCTGACCTCCTGGCGCAAGTCCACCTACAGCGGCGGAAGCAGCGGCTCCTGCCTCGAAGTGAACGACACCGCCCTCCCCACCCGCATCCCCGTCCGCGACAGCAAGAACCCGGCCGGCCCCGCCATCACCTTCTCCGCCCCCGCCTGGACGGCCTTCATCGCCACCCTCGCCCGACGGGCATAACGGAAACAAAAGTGCGACAGGCGTAAACAGGGTTAACGCGGGTAACACCCGAGGTCAGCGAAGTAAGCGCATACCGACCAGACAGTTTGCCGAAACGCTTCCGAATCCCGACTACCTCCGAGTAGCGTGCGTCGCTCACCCCCCGCTCCCTGCGGTCCGCCACCGGGCCCGAGCCACGCAAGGAGAACCGGGATGTCCTACGACCGGTCCCAGTCGTACCCAGTTCCGCCGCACGTTCCGCCACACCTGCCGTCACACATTCCGCCGCACAACTCGTCGCCGTCCTACCCGACGTACCCCTGGGCGCCACAAGACCCGCCGGAGCCCGAACCGACCAGACAGCCCCACCGCCACCGTCACACCGCCCTCGGCCACCACAGCGACATCCGAGTCCTGCGCACCGCGTACCGCTGGCAGCGGCGCGTGGCGACGCTGACCGCGCTCGGCTACTTCACGCTCTTCCTCATCCTGTCCGCGGCCGCGCCGTCGTTCATGACGAGCGAGGTGACCGAAGGCCTGACGCTCGGACTGCTGCTGGGCCTGATCCAGGTCCCCGTCACCTGCGTGGCGATCGCGCTGTACGAGTACACGGCCCGCCGGGGCGTGGACCCGATCGCCGAACGGATAAGGAAACAGACCGAGCTGGACGCCAAGCGGGCGGAGTCCGGCCGATGACCGGGTTCAGCAGTTCCGCCCAGGCGATGTCACTCGTGGCGTTCACCGTCGTGGCCACCATCACCCTGCTGCTCTGCGTGATGACCGGTCCCGACCGGGACGACCTGGACGAGTTCTACACGGGGTACAGCTCGCTCTCCCCCATGCGCAACGGCCTTGCCATCGCGGGCGACTACATCTCCGCGGCGACCGTGCTGGGCACGAGCGGCGTGATCGCGCTCTTCGGATACGACGGCGTCGTACTGGCCCTCAGCACCGCCCTCTCCCTCATGCTGCTGATGTTCCTGCTGGCCGAACCGCTGCGGAACGCGGGCCGGTTCACCATGGGCGACGCGCTCGCACGGCGGATGCCGGGGCGGGCGGTACGGATCACGGCGTGCGTGGTGACACTGGCCGCGCTGATGCCGATCATGCTGGTCCAACTCGCGGGCACGGGCGACCTGTTGGCGTTCATCCTCGGGTTCTCGAGCGACGGCCTGAAGACGGCCTGCATCATCGGGCTCGGCGCGCTGATGATCAGCTACGCGGCGATCGGCGGCATGAAGGGCACCGCGCTCATCCAGATCCTGAAGATCGTGATGCTGCTCGGCTCGGGCGCCGTCATCGCCGTACTCATCCTGAACAAGTTCGGCTGGAACCTCGGCGGCCTGTTCAACGATGCGGCGGGTGCCAGCGGAGCGGGGACCGCGTTCCTGAACTCGGGTCTGCAGTTCGCGGGCGGGCCCAGCCCCCGCCTGGACATGATCAGTTCGGAACTGACGGTCGTGCTCGGCGGGGCGTGCCTGCCGCACATCACCATGCGCATGTACACGGCGGGCAGCGCCCGTGAGGTGCGGCGGTCGATGTCCTGGGCGGTGCCGGCCGTGGCGCTGTTCGTACTGATCATCACGGTCGTCGGGTTCGGGGCGACGGCGTTGATCGGGCGCGAGGCGATCGCGACGGCGGACCCGCAGGGGAACACGGCGTATCTGCTGGGCGCACGGGCAGCGTTCGGGACGGACGTCTCGACGGCCGAGACGCTGCTGTTCACGACCGTCACGGCGGCGATCTTCCTCACGGTGCTCGCGTCGGTCGCCGGGATGATTCTGGCCTGCGCCAACTCCCTTGCGCATGACGTGTTCGCGCACGGCAAGAAGCAGTTGTCGGCGCGGCGGGAGATGACGCTGGCGCGGGCGTCCGCGGCGGCCGTCGGTATCCCGGCGATCCTGCTGGCGACGCTCGTTCAGCACCACAGCCTGCAGCCGCTGGTGACGTTGTCGTTCTGCCTCGGTGCCTCGGCGATAGCGCCCGCGCTGGTGTTCAGCCTCTTCTGGCGCCGGTACACGCGGGCCGGGCTCATGTGCACGCTCATCGGGGGTTCGGTCGGCACGCTCATTCTGATGACCGGTACGAATCTCGTCTCCGGGTCGCCGATTTCCGCCTTTCCCGACCATGACTTCACGTGGTTCCCCTTCACCACGACCGGGCTCGTCTCCATTCCGCTCGGCTTCGCCCTCGGGTGGCTGGGCACGGTGGCCTCCGGCCGGAGGGCGTCGGAGGAGCAGCGGAAGCAGTACGAGGCTGTGGAGGGGTGGATTCTTGCGGGGGCGGTGCGTCGGGGGAACTAGTTGGTGGGACTAGGGGGAGGGGTGGTTGGGTCGGTGTGTTGGCTGCGGGTTGTCGTGGGTTGATCGCGCCCACGCGGCGGAGCCGCAAATGTCACAGCCCCGCGCCCCTGACGGGGCCGACCCGAACCCGGGGCGGTTACTCCGCTGTTGCTCTTCCCGTCAACGTGGTGAGGCTGCTTCGTACGTGGTCCATGTGGGCGCGTACGGTGTCCCATTCCTCGCCGTGTTCGCGGAGGATCCGTTCCGTTTCGCGGGCGGTGCGGTCCTCGTGGAGGTGGGCCTCGGCCAGGAGTTCGGCGGCGCGGGCCTCGGCGTCCTCCTGGAGGTGGCGGGTGGACTCGTGGGCCTCGGCGAGGGCCCGTTCGGCCTCGGCCAGGTCCGCTTCCGCGCCGGCCAGCCGCTCGCCGTGACGGGCGTCGAGCGCGGCCTCCCGGTCGGCGGCCTCGCGCTCGGCCTTCTCCCAGCGCTCGGCGTGTTCCTTCTCCTGCTCGGCGAGGAGCGTCTCGCTGCGCCGCCGCGTCTCGCGCAGCGCGGCGAGCGCCTCACCGCGGTTCTCCTTCACGTCGCGCCGCGCGGCGACCCGCATCTCGTCTGCCTCGGCCTGCGCGGCGAGCAGCCGGTGCCGGGCCCGCTCCTCGGCCTCGCCACGCACCGCGTCGGCGTCCGCCCGAGCGGCCTCGCGCACCTCCCTGGCCGCCTCCTCGGCCTCCTCCACGACGCGCTGCGCCTCGTCCCGCGCGTCCTCCCGCACGGCCGAGGCCTCCTCCTCACCCAGCTCGAAGATCCGCCGGGCACGTTCGCCGAGCGACTCGTACGTCTGCGGAGGGAGCGCGGCCACCAGCTCGGCCAGCCGCCCTGCCTCCGCCTCCATCTCCTTGGCCAGTACGGTCAGGCGGGCGGCTCGTTCCCACGCGGCGTCGCGGTCCTGTGAGAGTTCCGCGGCGTACGCGTCCACTTGCTCGGGACGGTAACCGCGGCCTCGTACAGCCATGAAGCCATGAGGCGACACCGATGCGCCCGATGCGCTGCTCATCCTCGAATCCCCTCTTCGGCGGCGTACAGCATGATGTGTCGCACATCCTGGTAGATCAGACGGAAGTGTTCATAATGCGACACTCCGCCTGTTCGGCGACACTCCGCCTGTTCAGCAAGGGGTCGGACGACAAAAGTGCCGGGCCCGGTCGATCGGCCGGGCCCGGCACTTCGCAGAAAGGCGATGTCAGAGCAAGCCGTCCCACATCTGCTCCAGCAGCACCGACCACCAGCTCTCCGGCGACCCGAGGGCCGCCGGGTCGATGGCGGCCAACTGCGCCTGGAAGTCGACGGTCCAGCGCCCCGCCTGCTCCTGGTTGAGCCCGAAGCGAAGACGCCACATACGGCCCAGCAGGGCGAGGCAGCGCGCGAACTCGGGCAGCCCCGTGTTCACGAACTGCGGCGGTACGGGAGCACCGCCCGGCCCCGCCTCCACGGGCACGGCGACGATGTTCGCCGTGCCGTACTGGACACAGATCGCCTTGCCGAAGTCACTGCCCATGACGAGGTACGAACCCGCGTCGGCGGCCGGCTGGACACCGCGCTCCTGCGCCAGTTCGGCGAGCGTCGGCACCGGACGGCCCGGCTGGGCCTGCGCCCAGAAGAACGGGTTCATGTCGACGGGCAGTCCGGCCACCACCAGGGTGTGCGCCACGATCGGCGGTACGCCCTGCCGCGACACGGCCGCCTGGTCGAACCGGAACAGCCCCGGCCCGAACACCGCCGCCAGCTCCTGCCCGATCGCCTCCGGCGGAATCGGCGGCGCCGGCTGCACCGGCGGCAACGGCGCCCGTACGGGCCCCGGCCTGGCCGGACCGTCCGCGACCTGGTGCAACTCGCCCTGGTGTGCGAGCAGTTGGGCCATGCCCTGCTGACGGCTCGCGTGATCCGTGCCGTACGAGGCGATGCTCGTGATGCGTGCCTGCGGCCAGCTCTCCCGGATCATCCGCGCGCAGTACGCACCCGGCAGCTCGCAGGACTCCAGCTCCGTGTGCAGCTCCAGCACCTGCTGCGGCGGCACGTTCATGGCGCGCAGCTCGTGCAGGATCTGCCACTCCGGGTGCGGAGTGCCCGGCGCGGACCGCCGGATCAGCTGCTGCTCGCTTCCGTCCTGGGCGCGGTAGCGGAGGACCGCCTGGTAGCCGGGGCCGACCGTCGGCTGACCCTGCTGGGGGTAGCCGTAGGCCGGGGGCTGCTGCCCGGGCACCGGCCCGCCCGGGAAGGGCTGCTGGCCGGGCATGGGCTGAGGGGCGGGGGGCGGCGGCATGCCGGGGGCACCGGGCGGCATACCGGGAGCCCCGGGTGCCGGATGCGGCGGGGGCGTGCCGGGGCCGGCTCCCGGAGGACCGGCCAGCATGGTCTCGGCGTGGTGAACGGGGCCGGGACCACCCGGAGCGCCGGGAGCACCCGGAGTACCGGGCGCGCCCGGAGGCTGCGGGGCGCCGGGGCCGCCGACCGAGGGGCCGGACAGCATGGTCGCCGCATGGTGGACGCCACCCGCGGGCGTACCGCTCGGCGGGTTCGGGGCACCGGGAGCACCCGGAGCGCCAGGAGGCTGCGGGGCGCCAGGCGCACCCGGAGTACCAGGCGCACCCGGCGGCTTGGGCGCGCCGGGCTGGCTCGGGTCGGCCAGCATGGTCGCGGCATGGTGCACACCACCGGGAGGCGTACCGCCCGGGGAGTTGGGAGCCCCCGGCGGCTGCGGCGCACCGGGCCCACCGGCCTGACCAGGTCCACCAGGCTGACCAGGCGCGCCAGGCTGCCCGGGAGCGTTCGGGCCCGCGGGCCGCTCCGGCCCCCTCGGCCCCTCCGGCCCATCGGCACCGAGCTGCGAGACGAGCTGAGTCGGTACGTATCCACCCGCCGGGGTCCCCGGCGCACCGGGCCCGGAAGCGGGAGCCGCACCGCCCGGCCGCGCACCCGGCGTTCCGGGCGCACCCGGCGGAGGCGGCGTACCGGGTGCCCCCGCACCGCGCGCACCTCGCGGCGGAGCCTGCGCCTTGCTGGTCGCGGCGTCGGCGATGTCACCGGCGTTGGGCGGCAGCGGCCGCCCGGGCGCACCCGAACCGGCAGGCGGCTGCGGCGGGTTGGGCGCGGCGGGCGGCTGCGGGGCGCCCTGCGGATGGCCGTACGAGGAGGGCGCACCGGGAGCACTCGGAGGCGGCGTACCGGCACCGGGCCCCTGCGGATAGCCGTACGACGAGGGCGCGCCGGGCGGCGGCGTACCAGGAGCTCCAGGAGCCCCAGGCACACCCGGCCCCTGAGGCGCGGTGCCCTGCGCACCCGAACCCTGCGGGAACGAGGGCGGGTTCGGCTCGTCCACCGCGGGCGAGACAGCCGTACGCGGCAGCTGACTGCCGCCCGAGATCAGCTTGGTCTGGGCTTCGGGGGGCGTCTCGGACGCCGGCGGCTGCGTACCACCGTCGTCGACCTCCCTGATCTGCGGCGCGTACACCGTCGCGGGCAACGGCACCGAACGGTCGTCGCCCGTCTCGGCGTTGGTGTCGGTCCCGGCCCACGGAGTCGCGTCGGCGGGCACACCCGAACCACCGGAAGCCTCGCCACCGGCGGCAGGCCAGGGCGTACCCCCACCGGGCGCGGAAGGAGCCCCGGGCCCGGACGGCGCCCCTGCATCGGCCGCGGGCCCCGGCAAGGTCTCAGGAAGCGAACCCCGGCCCCCAGCAGCCCCATTGGCAGCACTGGCGGCGTCGGCTGAAGGAGCCGCTTCACCAGCAGCCGCAGCGGCAGCGGGACGAGACCCTGCCCCGTCCGAAGCCCCGCCGCCGGAGCCCCGTTCCCTGCGGTCGGGAATCCCCATCCGATCCGCCGCTTCCTGGAGCCACTCCGGTGGAGTCAGCAGGAACGACGTCTGATTGAGGTCGACGCGCGCGGGAGGCGCGGGCGCGGGTTCGGGCGCCGCGTCCGGAAGCCCGTACTCCTCCTCGTACCGGCGGATCACCTCGCCCACGGGCAGCGAGGGCCAGAGCGTGGCCTCCCCGCTGTCGCGGGCGATGACGAGCCGCTGCGCGCCCCCGTCGGACCGAGGGCCATCGGCCCGGTCCTCGGCCCACACCACGAACCCGAGGTCGAACTCCCGCACCCGCACCTCGCGGTGCTGATAACCGGGCACATCCCCGTTGATCCACTCTTCCGCGCGCTCCTGCGCCTGCGCGAAGGTCACCATCGGAAGCTCACTCCCCCACCGAAGACACTGCGGACACCGGCACCGACCGAGCGAAGCCGCCGTCCACCATCAGGTTCGCCACCGTCTCCAGCTCGGGCGGATTGCCCGCGAGCCGGGACAGGAACTGGTCGAAGTCGTCACCGCAGGGCAACAGCAGCCGTTGCACACGCTCCGCAGGCGGCCACATGTCCTGATCACGGGCGTCGTCGTACGCGCAGAACCACACGGACCCGATCCGCTCACCCTTGACCTTCACGGCGAGCAGCCCGCCCTGCACGAAGCCGACTCCCAAGTAGTCCTTGGTGAGATGGTCCCGCAGGCACTTGTTGACGTAGACGAGGTCATTGACGGCGGCCTCGTCCCGCACGGTGAAGAACGGCTGATCGACCAACAGCCCCAACTCGGCGTCCAGCGCGGCCCCGACCGGGGCACACCCACCGGCGGCCTTCAGGAAGGACCGGTACGCCCCCGGCAGCCGATACCCGAGATCCTCTTCAACGCCCAGCACCTGCTGCTCACTCACGGCGACGACAGCCTTCGTCAACCCGAAGTGCGCGGGCCGGGTCTCCTGCAGCGGCCGGGTCCCCCGCTTGTTCTGATCGACGGCGGCGGTGGCCAGCCCACCGTGATGCCGCAGCAGGGCCTTCACCTCGACGGGCACGAGCTCGAGCCGCCGCGTGCCCGGCACGTGGTGCCAGGTCCACCCGTGCGGAGTGGCAACAGCCGGAATGGTGTCCCACAGGTCATGCCCCGAGGCAGCCATGGCCGCATTGGCGGACACGTAGTCCGTCAGTCTCAGCTCATCGACACCGAACCCCTCGGGCGGCTCGGCGATCTCCGCGGCAGCCCGCGCATAGGCAGAGAAGTCGGGGTAGCCGTGCTCGTCGACCCGTACACCTCTCGGGTGACGAGCCGCCCGGACCGGATCCGGGAATTGCACGACCTGCCCGGCGTAGGCCGCGTTCGGCGGCGCGGCTTGCTGCCCGAGCCGACCTGTCGTCATGGCGGTTGCCCCCTGCGGCGCTCTGTCTGGATGGACCCTGATGGATCGCGGGATATCGACAGCCTATGCGGTTGAACGACACCGGTCACCGGGCCTCCGGTTCCGTACCGGCCAAGGGTCCTCCGGTTCCGTGACCTGCCGTCATCGCGCCGTGACGGTACGACGAAGACCGTGCGTGTCGCACCGCCCCAGCTTCCGCACCAGCCACGGAGTTTGGCACTCTGTCCGAGCACCGGGGGATGCAGTAAGGGGAGGAACAGGACAATGAGCGCGACACAGACAGGTAGGTCCGGGGACCCCAGGGTCGGCTGGAGCAGCAACGAGACGACGCACGTCCCCACCCTCCTCCACCGCCGCGACGGCATACTCCCCACCATCGCCGCAGCTCTCTCCGTACGAGGCGCGACACTCACCGGCACGGCGGGCCGCGGCGACCAGCCGCCATCCCTGCACCCACTCGTCCGGGACTTCCTCGACACACTGACGAGCGGCCAGCGCGACCGCTTCACCGGCCGCTGCGCCGAAGTGATCCTCATCTCCCGCCACCTCACCGCGGTCGACGCGGCCCGCTCCAAGCGGTCCGCACGCAAACCGATGACCAACGGCGAAGCCCGCAAATCCCTCAGACAGGCCAAACTCACCGCCCGCCGCATCCGAGAGGACGGCGACCCGCTCCACGGCAGCTTCGCGCCACCCTGCCGCTCCTGCACAGCACTCAGCGCCCACTTCGGCGTACGCATCGTCGACCCGACTGCACCGGAGAAGTAACAGGGCCTTCACGAAGGCCGCTCGAAGAAGCAAGCCGTAACCACAACGGCAGCTCAGACCGATGGCGAAGGGCAGATGCACACCGACCGCACCCCCAGCTCCCCCTCCAGCACCCGCTTCTCCGTCGCGGTCGACTCGGCGCTCCGCTCCGCCGGATGGCAGCCGGGCCGCTGGGACATAAAGCGGGCCGAGTTCTGGGCCGACGCCCTACGCGGCCACGAGTCCCCGGCCGGCCACCGCCACGCCGTGTTCCCGGCGGCGGTAGAGGCATGGGCGGAGTTCGGCGGCCTCCACATCCCCACCACGGCCCCCGGCCGCCAGATCGCCCCGTCCCCCCTCCACCTGGACCCCCTCCACGGCCTCCACATGGCCCGCACCCTCGCCGACCTCGGCCGGGCCCTGGACACCGAAGTGGCCCCCCTCGGCGAGGAATCCGACACCAAAGCCCTCCTGGCCATCGACGCGGAGGGCCGCGTCTACACCCTCGACCACACAGGCGACTGGTACCTGGGCCCCACCATCGACCAGGCCCTGACCACCCTCATAGCAGGCCTGGAACCCCCACGCCTGACAGCGAGCTGACCCCTCGGGCACCCCCACGAGCCCGCAGCCGCGCACGAACGCAGCCCGGACCCCCACGGACCCGCAGCCGCGACGAAACGCGTCCCGGACCCCCAACGGATTTACGGCCGAGCCCCCACGAACCCGCAGCCGCGATCGAACGCGGGTCGGGGCCGTGCCGGTATGTCATGCCCGTCGCATACAGCTCCCGCAATCAACGCTCCCCTTCCCCTCCCACGGCCGTACGCCCGAGAGCGACGGGCAGACGTACCGGCACGGCCCCGACCCACTCCCACAAACCGCAGGCGCCCGGCCTCGACCAGCCCTCGACCACCCCTCCGCTAACCCTCCGCCGGAATAACGGCCGAAACCCGAAACCCACCCGCATCCGTAGGCCCGGACACAAACACCCCACCCAGCCCGACAACCCGCTCCTTCATCCCCACCAGCCCATTCCCCCCACTGGGCAACCGCGCATCCGAAGCAGCCCCAGGCTCAGGCGGCGCCCCGTTCTCCACCTGCATGGCGATCTCACCCCCACGATGCGCAACCCGCACCCGCGTCTTCGCCCCCGCCGCATGCTTGTGGACGTTCGTCAACGCCTCCTGCACCACGCGATAAGCGGTCTGCTCCACCACAGCCGCGTACCCCCGCGCCTCCCCCTCCACGGACAGATCGACAACCATCCCCGCGGCAGCGGACTGCCCGACAAGCTCCTCCAGATCGTCAAGACAGGGCCCGTCCCCCGCCTCCTCCTCAACGACCTGAGACGCCTCAGCAGCCGCGGCCGCAGCCGCCGCGACCCCCACCGCCGCCAACGGCACAGCCTGCACCCGCACCGACGAAGCCCCCGTACGCAAAACCCCGAGCATCTCCCGCAACTCGGTCAACGCCTGCCGCCCCATGTCCCCCACAAGCGACGCGTTCTTCACGGCCTTCTCGGGATCCTTCCGAGCCACGGCCTGCAACGCGGCCGCATGCACGACCATCAGACTCACCCGATGCGCGACAACGTCGTGCATCTCACGAGCGATCCGGGTCCGCTCCTCGTTACGCGCCCACTCCGCCCGCTCCTCGGCCCGCTCGGCCAGCAGCTGCAACTCCCGCTCCAGCGAATCGGCCCGCTCCCGCAAGCTCTCCATGAGCCGCCGCCGAGCCCCGATGTACAACCCGAGAAGCACGGGCGGCGCGGTCATCCCCAGCGAGGTCGTTATAGACAGGAACGGCACAAACCAGTCCCCCACCCCCGCCAGGTCGCCACTCACATTCCCCTGTTGGGCCCGCACGTACGTGACGATGAGCATCCCCACCATCGACATACCGGCCAGCGCCCCGATGATCCGCCGTGGCAACTCTGACGCGGCCAGCGTGTACAGCCCGACGAGCCCCATCAGGAACCCCATCTGGGCAGGCGTGATGGCGATGGAAACCAGCACAACAGCGATCGGCCACCGCCGCCGGATCAGCAGTACGGACCCGGCAACAGCCCCGAAGACCATCCCCGCGGGAATCGGCACCCCCGCCGCCTCCGCGAACGGATACCCCTCGATCGCACACTCCACGGCGGACACCAGCGCCAGGCTCCCGTCGAGCACCGCACTGCGCCACCTCGCCCACCACCACGGCCCGGTCAGGGTCGCGGTGTGGTCTTCCCCCGTCGTGGTCATGCCTCCAGCCTACGGTCGCCCCCCGCCCCTTTTCCGGTGAGTTTCGCGTACTGGCCTACACCACTCACCGTAATCGAACAGATGCGAAACCGGCCGGTATCCCCCAAACCCCGGAACGATCGCCGAGCCACTCTCGAACCACACGCACGAACCCCGTCCGCCACCCGCACGAACCACACGCACGAACCCCGTCCGCCACCCGCACAAGCCACCCGCACGTGCCACCGACCGCACACACCACAGGAAGGCCACCCCGTACCGTCGAAGTACCGTCGCGTCGAAGGCACCTGGTACGGCATAGTGTTGGGTGCCTGCTCGGCAAACCGGCCAAGGTCCGGTCCGGCCGCGCATGATCCCCCGTGGTGTAATTGGCAGCACTGTGGCTTTTGGTGCCATCTGTCCGGGTTCGAGTCCTGGCGGGGGAGCCCATTCCATGCGGACACCCGAATCGGGCCCTGACAGCACTGTCGGGGCCCGCTCTCATGTCCCTCCTGAAACGCCCCGGTATCCTGCGGATGTCCCCACCCCTCCAAAGCCGAAGGGCATCCCCGTGAGCGCCAACCGCCCGGCAGCCGTCGTCGTTCTTGCAGCGGGTGAGGGCACCCGTATGAAGTCGGCCACACCGAAGGTCCTGCACGACATCTGTGGCCGTTCTCTCGTCGGTCATGTACTCGCCGCCGCACGCGAGTTGGAGCCCGAGCATCTGGTCGTCGTCGTGGGCCACGCCCGCGAGAAGGTCACCGCGCACCTCGCCGAGACCGCTCCGGGCGTACGGACGGCGGTGCAGGCCGAGCAGAACGGGACCGGGCACGCCGTGCGGATGGGCCTCGAAGAGCTGGGCGGCACCATCGACGGGACCGTCGTGGTCGTCTGCGGTGACACCCCCCTCCTCAGCGGCGAGACCCTCCAGAGACTCGCCGCGACCCACACCGCCGACGGCAACGCCGTCACCGTCCTGACCGCCGAGGTCCCGGACGCCACCGGCTACGGCCGCATCGTCCGCGACAACGTCTCGGGTGCCGTGACCGCGATCGTCGAGCACAAGGACGCCTCCGAGTCGCAGCGCGCGATCCGTGAGATCAACTCCGGTGTCTTCGCGTTCGACGGGCAGCTGCTCGCGGACGCCCTCGGCAAGGTCCGTACGGACAACAGCCAGGGCGAGGAGTACCTGACGGACGTGCTCGGCATCCTGCGGGAGGCCGGGCACCGGGTCGGGGCGTCCGTCGCGGGCGACCACCGCGAGATCGCCGGCATCAACAACCGCGTGCAGCTGGCGGAAGCCCGCCGCATCCTCAACGACCGGCTGCTCGATCAGGCCATGCTCGCCGGCGTCACCGTCGTCGACCCGGCCTCGACCTGGATCGACGTCACCGTCACCTTCGAGCAGGACGCGATCGTCCACCCGGGCACCCAGCTCGAGGGCAGCACGCATCTGGCCGAGGGCTCGGAGGTCGGCCCCAACTCCCGCCTGAAGGACACCAGGGTGGGCGCGAGCGCGAGGATCGACAACACGGTCGCCGACGGCGCCGAGGTCGGCCCCCAGGCGAACGTGGGCCCGTACGCGTATCTCCGTCCCGGCACCCGCCTCGGACTGAAGGCCAAGGTGGGTACGTACGTGGAGACGAAGAACGCCTCGATCGGCGAGGGCACGAAGGTCCCGCATCTCTCGTACGTCGGTGACGCGACGATCGGCGACTACACGAACATCGGCGCGGCGAGCGTCTTCGTGAACTACGACGGCGAGACCAAGCACCACACCACGGTCGGCTCGCACTGCAAGACGGGTTCGGACAACATGTTTGTGGCGCCTGTCACGGTCGGGGACGGTGCGTACACCGCGGCGGGCTCCGTGATCACGAAGGACGTACCGCCCGGTTCGCTGGCCGTGGCCCGCGGCCAGCAGCGGAATATCGAGGGTTGGGTGGCCCGGAAGCGTCCGGGGAGCGCCGCCGCGAAGGCCGCGGAGGCCGCCACCCGGGAGCCGGACGGCGAAGGCTGACCGGAAAGCGGCGCGTCCAACTCGGCGTACCGTGATAGATGCACACCCGCACACCCAGCTGAGACCACTCTGAGAACACATCTCAGAACACATCTCAACACCCAGCTGAGACACCTCTGAGGAGACAGTGCTGTGACCGGGATCAAGACGACCGGCGAGAAGAAGATGATGTTCTTCTCCGGCCGCGCCCACCCCGAGCTTGCCGAGGAGGTCGCCCACCAGCTGGGTGTCGGGGTCGTCCCGACGAAGGCCTTCGACTTCGCCAACGGCGAGATCTACGTCCGCTACGAGGAGTCGGCCCGCGGTGCCGACTGCTTCCTGATCCAGAGCCACACGGCTCCGATCAACAAATGGATCATGGAGCAACTGATCATGATCGACGCTCTGAAGCGGGCTTCCGCTCGGAGCATCACGGTCATCATGCCGTTCTACGGTTACGCCCGGCAGGACAAGAAGCACCGTGGACGTGAACCGATCTCGGCGCGTCTGATCGCCGACATGATGAAGACGGCGGGTGCGGACCGCCTCCTGACGGTCGATCTGCACACCGACCAGATCCAGGGCTTCTTCGACGGTCCGGTGGATCATCTGTTCTCGCTGCCGCTGCTCGCGGACTACGTGGGCCGCAAGGTGGACCGCGACAAGCTCACGGTCGTCTCCCCGGACGCCGGCCGCGTGCGTGTGGCCGACCGCTGGTGCGACCGTCTGGGCGCGCCGCTGGCCATCGTGCACAAGCGCCGCGACAAGGACGTCGCGAACCAGGTCACGGTCCACGAGGTCGTCGGTGACGTGGAGGGCCGGGTCTGTGTCCTGGTCGACGACATGATCGACACCGGTGGCACGATCTGCGCCGCGGCGGACGCGCTGTTCGCGCACGGCGCGGAGGACGTCATCGTGACGGCCACGCACGGCGTGCTGTCCGGTCCGGCCGCGGACCGGCTGAAGAACTCGAAGGTCAGCGAGTTCATCTTCACGGACACGCTGCCCACTCCGGGCGAGCTGGAACTCGACAAGATCACCGTGCTGTCGATCGCGCCGACGATCGCGAACGCGGTGCGCGAGGTCTTCGAGGACGGCTCGGTGACCAGCCTCTTCGACGAGTAGCGAGCCCTCCGGGTCTCGCACGGGACCCGTGAAGATCGATTTCTTGTACGGCCTCCCCGCCGCGTAAGCTGTCACAGTTGCTCGGCGAGGGAGGCCGCACTCTTTGGGTGTGGCGGTCCGTTATCGACGCGCTCTTCGTAGCAGGCCGATTGTTTGGCCGGGTGACCACTTTCCCCAGATCTACGAGGAGTGACTATGTCCGAGGTCAAGCTCGCCGCAGAGACCCGCACCGAGTTCGGCAAGGGTGCCGCGCGCCGTATCCGCCGTGAGAGCAAGGTCCCCGGTGTGCTGTACGGCCACGGTGCCGACCCCGTCCACATCACGCTGCCGGGCCACGAGCTGCTGCTCGCGCTGCGCACGCCCAACGTCCTGCTGTCCCTGGACATCGAGGGCAAGACCCAGCTGGCGATCCCGAAGGCCGTCCAGCGTGACGCCATCAAGGGCTTCCTCGAGCACGTCGACCTGCTCACCGTGACGCGCGGCGAGAAGGTCACCGTCGAGGTCTACGTCCACACCGAGGGCGAGCTCGCCCCGGGCGCGTTCCTGCTCGAGCACGTGCTGAGCACGCTGACGGTCGAGGCCGAGGCCACCCACATCCCCGAGTCGGTCACCGTCTCCATCGAGGGCCTGGAGGCCGGTGCCTCCATCCTCGCGAAGGACATCCCGCTCCCCGAGGGCACCACGCTGGCCATCGACGAGGACGCCGTCGTGCTCCAGGTCCTGTCCGCCCAGGCGGAGGAGCCCACGGAGGAGTCCGGCGAAGAGACCGCCGAGATCTGATCCGCACCGGATCGGTCCCACGCCGGATCGGTCCCGCCGGATCGGTCCCGCACCGGATCGCCGTCTGCCGGCCGCCGCTCCCTCGGGGGCGGCGGCCGGCGCGTATCCGCTGATCAAGGACAGCTGGTCAAGGACCCATGGGAGACACGGACGTGACCACGGAACCAGGCGCCCCCTGGCTGATCGTGGGGCTCGGCAACCCCGGCCCCGACTACGCCATGAACCGCCACAACGTGGGCTTCATGGTGGCCGACCTCCTCGCCGGGCGGATCGGCGGCAAGTTCAAGCGGGCCGGCAAGGCACAGGCCCAGGTGATCGAGGGCCGTATCGGCCCGCCCGGCCCGGCGAACCGGCGGGTGATCCTGGCCAAGCCGATGTCGTACATGAACCTGTCGGGCGGCCCGGTCACCGCCCTGCGGGACTTCTACAAGGTGCCGACGGGGAACATCGTCGCCGTGCACGACGAACTCGACATCGACTACGGCGTCCTGCGTCTGAAGCTGGGCGGCGGCGACAACGGCCACAACGGCCTCAAGTCGATGACCAAGGCGATGGGCCCGGACTACCACCGGGTCCGCTTCGGCATCGGCCGCCCGCCGGGCCGTATGCAGGTCGCCGACTTCGTCCTGAAGGACTTCTCCTCCGCGGAGCGCAAGGAGCTGGACTACTTCGTGGACCGCGCGGCGGACGCGGTGGAGGGTCTGGTCATCGACGGTCTCGAGCGGGCGCAGTCGACGTACAACTCGTGAGGCTGGATGCAGCTCATGAGGCTGAGTACAGCTCGTGAGGCTGGCCACCCTGGTCCGCCGACAGGTCCGTACAACACGGGACTTGTCCCCCCGCCGGATCCCCACCGGAGTTGACCGAGCGCATGGCCATGGCCAAGGATCGCGGCCATGCCTGCCCTCGCCTCCCGTCAGAACGCTGTCGCGGCGCTGCGGTTCGGGCAGCGCGCGGCGATGGGTACGGTCGCGGTGCTGATCCTGATCGCGGGCGTCTGGGCCTCCTGGGGCACCGCCCAGCACGTGATGCTCACGAAGGGCCGTGAGCGCGGCACGATGACGGTCACACGGTGTGCCGACGACCGGTGCACGGGTCCGTACCGGCCGACGTCGGAGGGTTCCACCGCCCGCGACCGGGTCGTCCTCGACAGCGAGGTCGCGGTGGACAAGGGCCGCACGTACACGGTCGTCGTGAAGCCCGGCAGCGACGAGGTCGTGCGCATCGGTCCCGGCGGGCTCCTCTATGCCTGGGTCCCGCTCGGCGGGGCGCTGCTGCTCGCCTCGATGGTGGTCGCGGGCGGACTGCGCCTCAGCCGGCTCGCATGGGCCCTCGGCGGGGCGGGACTGACGCTGGTCACGGCCGCTTTCGTGGCTCTCTGAGGCCGCTCCGAGCTCGCTCCGAGTTCCCCGACTCGCCTTCGACTCGTCTTCGTGTCCGGGGAAAATCTGTGCGTTCCCTGATTGTTACCCCGGACTGTTGGGGCGATACGTGACGCATGGTGCACGAGGGACGTTCTGCCGCTTGACCGCCCCTCGACGGAACTGGAAGCTGAGCCGCCCCCTCCACATCTTCCCGTTCCACCTCTCGAAGATGGACTGCCCATGCCTACCCTCACCCGCGCCTTCGTCGCCGGCGCCATCGCGACCGCCGCGCTGCTGACCGCCCCCGTCGCCCATGCCACCGCGCCCGGCGACAACGGCACCGTAAAGATCCACGACGCCGCCACCGGCGAGGAGCTCCGCAAGAACGAGCCGCACGTCTGCGACTTCTACCTCGACGCCTTCGGCTTCGACGGCGGCCAGCAGGTCGCGTGGCACATCGAGTCCTGGGCCCCGACCGCCGGCGTCAAGGGCGAGACCGTGGAGTCGGGTTCGCTCGAGCTCGACGCAGAGGGCCACGGCCGTACGAACGATCTGTCGCTGCCGGACGGGCACTACAAGCTGTTCTGGAACTTCGACGGTGAGAAGGGGTCCGCGAAGCACAAGGTGTTCTGGACGGACTGCCAGGAGTCCGAGGACGGCGACAGCACGTCGTCCTGCACCCCGTGCTCCACCGACTCGCCGTCCTCCTCCGTCGCTCCGTCGACCGAGGCGACCGAGGCCGCAGGGGCCGCAAGGGCCGCCGCCCAGCAGTCCTCGTCCGCTTCCGACGCGGCCCCGTCTCCGCAGGGCGGCGTCGATCTCGCCGAGACCGGCAGCGGCGCCCCCGTCGGCCTCATCTCCGCGGCCGCGGCGGCGCTGCTCGGCGCGGGCGGCTACCTGGTGTTCCGCCGCCGGAAGTCCCAGCAGGGCTGAGCCCGGCGTTCCAAAAACGGTGCCCCCGTCCTCGTACGCAGGAAGTACGAGGACGGGGGCACCGCCATGCGGCAGGCGGTCAGCCGGTGTTGCGCAGGCCGGCCGCCACACCGTTGACCGTCAGGAGCAGGGCCCTCGCCAGCAGCGGGTCGGGCTCGGCGCCGGCCGCCGCCGCGTCGCGCTGCCGCTTGAGCAGGGCGACCTGGAGGTAGGAAATCGGGTCGAGGTAGGCGTCGCGGATGGTGAAGGTCTGCTTCAGCACCGGGTTGGCGTCGAGGAGTTCGGGCTCGCCGGTGATGCGCAGGACCTCGCGCACGGTCAGCTCGTGCTCGGCCTGGATGGTGGCGAAGACGTGCTTCAACTCATCCGGCACCAGGGTGTCGACGTAGTGGCCGGCGATCCGCAGATCCGTCTTCGCCAGGGTCATCTCGACGTTGGAGACGAAGTTGCGGAAGAAGTGCCACTGCTCGTGCATCTCCTCCAGCACACTGTCGAGCCCGGCCTCGCGGAGCGCCTTCAGCCCCGAGCCGACGCCGAACCAGCCCGGCACGATCTGCCGCGACTGCGTCCAGCCGAACACCCACGGGATGGCACGCAGCCCGTCGAGACCGGCCCCGGAGTCGGGGCGGCGCGAGGGCCGCGAGCCGAGGTGCAGGTCGGCGAGCTGGTCGACCGGGGTGGCGGCGAAGAAGTACGCCGGCAGGTCCGGGTCCTCCACCAGCCGCCGGTACGCGGCGTGCGCGGCATCCGAGACCAGGTCCATCGCGGCGTCCCAGCGGGCCAGCGCCTCGTCGGACTGACGCGGCGCGGTGTGCAGGGCCGAGGCCTGCAGGGTGGCGGCGACCGTCAGTTCCAGGTTCTCCCGGGCGAGCGAGGGCACCAGGTACTTGTCGGAGATGACCTCGCCCTGCTCGGTCACCTTGATCTCGCCCTCCAGGGTGCCCCAGGGCTGGGCGAGGATCGCGTCGTGCGAGGGACCGCCACCACGCCCGACGGTGCCGCCCCGGCCGTGGAACAGCCGCAGCCGTACGCCGTACCGGTGGGCGACGTCACGCAGCCGCCGCTGGGCCCGGTGGATCTCCCACTGCGAGGTCGTGATGCCACCGAACTTCGACGAGTCGGAGTACCCGAGCATGACCTCCTGCACGTCCCCGCGCAGCGCGACGAGGCGCCGGTAGGACGGGTCGGACAGCATGTCCTCGAGGATGGTGTCGGCGGCCTTCAGCTCGTCCGTCGTCTCCAGCAGCGGCACGATGCCGATCTTCGCCCAGCCCGCGTGCAGATCGACCAGCCCGGCCTCGCGGGCGAGCACCGCGGCGGCGAACACGTCGTCCGCGCCCTGGCACATCGAGATGATGTACGACTCGACCACCTCGGGCCCGAAGATCCCAAGGGCCCGCTTCACCGTCTCGAAGACGCCGAGGGTCTTCTGCCCCGAGGCGTCCAGCGGCGCCGGGGTCGGAGCCAGCGGCCGCCGGGACCGCAGCTCCTTGGCGAGCAGCTTGAGCCGGTACTCGCGCGGCATGTCCTCGTACCGCCAGGACTCCTCGCCGAGCCGGTCGAAGAGCTGCCCGAGCGCGTGATGGTGGGCGTCCGCGTGCTCCCGTACGTCCATGGTGGCCAGCTGGAGGCCGAACGCGGCGAGCGTGCGGATCGTACGGTTCATGCGGCCGTCGGCGAACAGCGCGCCCCGGTGCTCGCGCAGCGAGCTCTGGATGAGCGTGAGGTCGTGCAGCAGCTCGGCCGTGCCGAGGTAGTCGCGGCCCGTCTCGTGCGGGGTCCCCTTGGCGAGGCGCTGCTTGGTGTTCTCCAGCTTCTGCCGGATGCAGGTGGCCTTGAGGCGGTAGGGCTCCTCGGCGTTGAGGCGCTTGTAGCGGGGGCTGATCTCGGGCAGCAGCTCCAGGTCGGTCTGGAGGGAGGAAAGCAGCTCCTCCGTCGCGCCCGTGTAGCGGATCGAGTTCGACAGGAAGCCGCGCAGCTCGTCGATCAGCTCCAGGGCGTCGTTGATGCCGTGCTCGTGCTGGAGGATCAGGACGTCCCAGGTGACCTGCGGGGTCACGTTCGGGTTGCCGTCGCGGTCGCCGCCGATCCAGGTGCCGAAGGTGAGCGGGCGGGTCGCGTCGGGCAGGACCACGCCGACGCGCTCCAGCTCGGCGGTGAGGTCCTCGAGCACGTCACCCACCGCACCCGCGTGCAGCTCGTCCAGGTAGTAGATGGCGTTGCGAGCCTCGTCGGCGGGTTCCGGCCGTACGACCCGCAGCTCGTCCGTCTGCCACACGAGGTCGATGTTCTCGGCAAGACGGGTGTCGTAGCGGCGCCGGTCCGCCTCGATGACCGGGGTCTCCAGCAGGGCGGCGATACGGCGCAGCTTGTTGAGGACCGAGCGCCTGGCCGCCTCCGTGGGGTGCGCGGTGAAGACCGGGCGAACGTTCAGGTGCTGCACGGTCGCGCGCAGGTGCTCGGGGTCGGCGTCCTTGAGCCGGTCCGCCGTACGGGCGAGGAGTCCGCCCTCGGCGGCCCGCCTGGCGCGCAGCTCGCGGCCGCGGTGGACCTGCTCGGTGACGTTCGCCAGGTGGAAGTACGTGGAGAAGGCGCGCACCAGCTTGGCCGCGGTCTCCAGCTCCGTGCCGCGCAGCAGCTCGGCGGCGGCCTCGCCGTCCTCGCGGGTGAGGCGGCGGACCTTCTCGACCAGCTCGAGGAGCTCGGGGCCCTCCTGCCGTACGAGGGTCTCGCCCAGCAGATCGCCCAGGCGGCGGATGTCGGCGCGCAGCTCACTGCTGGTCGTGGTGGTCTGGTCGTCGGCACTGCTCACAGGTGCGGCTCCTTGCAGTGTTGAAGCTCGGCTGGAGGGGAACCCGTCGGCCGAGGCGGCGGGCGCGCATCAGCGACAGGGCATCCGGGAATGAAACAGAGCGGACCGCGCTGTCCGACCGACATTAAGGATAGGTGTCCACACGGACGCGCAGTCTCACGGGCCCTTGCCGCCGGGCGACGCGCTGCCATACTTACGACGCCGTAGGTTACGGAACCGTAGGCGCGGTTTCCGGCTAACCGTAGGCACGGTTTCCGGCCACTCTCTCAACCCTCGACCCCACAGGGGACGCCCCATGACCACGAGCTCCGATGTGATCGATGACGCCCCGAAGGCGAACAACGACACCCCAATCCCCTCCGCCACGCTGGGCGGCGAGCAGAAGCGCTCGATCGAGCAGATCACCCTTCTGCTCTTCATCGCCGTCCCGTTCCTCGCGCTCCTCGCGGCGGTGCCGCTGGCCTGGGGCTGGGGCGTGAGCTGGCTGGACCTCGGTCTGCTGGTCTTCTTCTACTACCTGGGATGCCACGGCATCACGATCGGCTTCCACCGCTACTTCACGCACGGCTCCTTCAAGGCGAAGCGGCCGCTGCGCATCGCACTCGCGATCGCGGGCTCGATGGCGGTCGAAGGCCCCCTGGTCCGCTGGGTCGCCGACCACCGCAAGCACCACAAGTTCTCCGACGCCGAGGGCGACCCCCACTCGCCGTGGCGCTTCGGCGAGACGGTGCCGGCCCTGATGAAGGGCCTGTGGTGGGCGCACATCGGCTGGATGTTCGACGAGGAGCAGACGCCGCAGGACAAGTACGCGCCGGACCTGATCAAGGACAAGGCGATCCGCACGATCTCGCGCCAGTTCATCTTCTGGACCATGCTCTCCCTGGCCCTCCCTCCGCTCATCGGCGGGCTCGCCACGATGTCCTGGTGGGGCGCGTTCACGGGCTTCTTCTGGGGCTCACTCGTTCGAGTGGCGTTGTTGCACCACGTGACCTGGTCGATCAACTCGATCTGCCACGCGGTGGGCAAGCGCCCCTTCAAGTCGCGTGACCGTTCGGGCAACGTGTGGTGGCTGGCCGTGCTGTCCTGCGGCGAGTCCTGGCACAACCTGCACCACGCGGACCCGACCTCCGCCCGGCACGGTGTGGAGCGCGGCCAGCTGGACTCCTCGGCCCGCATCATCCGCTGGTTCGAGATGCTCGGCTGGGCGTACGACGTGCGCTGGCCGTCACGCTCGCGTATCGATTCGCGCCGGAACCCGGACGGGAAGGGCGTCCGACGCAAGCCGGAGACCGCCAAGGCTGCATGATTGACGGCGTGGCCGACTCCAGCACACCCAGCAATGAAAAGCCGCGGCGCGCCCGCCGCACCCGGATGACCGGTGCGGAGCGGCGGGCCCAACTGCTGGAGATCGGCCGCACCCTCTTCGCCGCGAAGGGCTTCGAGGCGACGTCGGTGGAGGAGATCGCGGCCAAGGCCGGCGTCTCCAAGCCCGTCGTCTACGAGCACTTCGGCGGTAAGGAGGGCCTGTACGCGGTGGTGGTGGACCGCGAGATGCGCCGCCTGCTGGACATGGTGACCAGCTCCCTCACCGCGGGCCACCCCCGCGAGCTGTGCGAACAGGCCGCTTTCGCCCTGCTGGACTACATCGAGGAATACACGGACGGCTTCCGCATCCTGGTCCGGGACTCCCCTATCCCCCAGTCGACAGGCAGCTTCGCGTCCCTGATCTCGGACATCGCGACACAGGTGGAGGACATCCTGGGCCGCGAGTTCAAGCGCCGCGGCTTCGACCCGAAACTCGCCCCCTTGTACGCCCAGGCCCTCGTCGGCATGGTCGCCCTCACCGGCCAGTGGTGGCTGGACGTCCGCCGCCCGAAGAAGGCGGAGGTGGCGGCCCACCTGGTGAACCTGGCCTGGCACGGCCTGGACGGCCTCGAGGCGAAGCCTCGGCTGATAGGACGCCGGAAGAGTTGAACCAATGGGCCACAAGGTTCATCTTGTGGTACCAATGTGTCCATGACTGAGATTGCGATCAGCGCGGCCCGTTCCCAGCTCGGCGACCTGGTCCGCCGTGCCGCTCACAGCCGCGAGACCATCGCCCTCACCGATCATGGGCACGTGGCCGCATTGCTGGTCTCTCCCCAGGTGATAGAGGATCTCGAAGACGCCCTCGCGGTCGCCGACTACCAGCGACGCAAGGCCGAGGGCACCCTCGAAGAGGGCATCCCTCACGAGGAGGTCGGGCGCATCCTGGGGCTGCGTCCGTGACCTACCGCATCATTTGGGAGCCGAGCGCCACGAACGCGGCCGTGCGGTTCCTCAAGGACGACCCCGGACTCGCCGCCGTCTACGAAACCGTCGACACGCTCGCCGAATCCCCGCGCCCCACCAACTCCACCGCCTACGGCCCCAACATCCGGCGCCTTCGCGTCGGCGCCTACCGCGTCCTCTATGTGATCGACGACAGCGTGATCCGCATCCTCATCACTCACCTGGGCCGCACGCCCTGAGCGTCGGCTCCAGGAACTCCAGGCGATTACCCACCGGGTCCTCGGAGTAGAAGCGGCGGTGGCCCGGAAGGCTCTGGTCCCAGGTCACCGTCGCTCCGCGCGCGGCGAGACGGGCCGCGTACGCCTCGATCCCCGTGACCCGCAGCCCGGGATGCGCCTTCTTCGCGGGGCGGAAGCCCTTCTCGATCCCCAGGTGCAGCTGGACCGCCCCTGCCCGGAACCAGCAGCCCCCGCGCGTGGCGAGCACCGGTGGCTTGGGGATCTCCGTCATGCCGAGGACGTCGACGTAGTACGCGCGCAGCGTGTCCTCGGACCCCGGCGGCGCGGCGAGCTGGACGTGGTCGACGGCGGTGAGCATCAGGCCGGCTTCCGGGCCACTGCGAACAAGCGGCGGAACGGGAGGACCGTGCCGTACGGGGCCGTCGGGTACGCCTTGCGGAGCAGGTCGCGGTACTCCGTGATGAAGGCGTCCCGGGAGTCCGGATCGTCCGACAGTGCCGTGAGCGCGGGACGCAGACCCGTGCCCTTGGACCAGTCGAGGACCGGGTCCTCGCCGGTCAGGAGCTGCATGTACGTCGTCTCCCAGACATCCACCTCGCAGCCGAGGCTCGCCAGGCGGTCGAGGTAGACCAGAGCCGGATGGACCGAGTCCTCGCGGCGGAGGACGTCGGCGAGGCGGGCCTTCCAGCGGGCGGAGGCGGCGAGTTCCCGCATCAGGGCGTGCAGCGGCGCGTCGATGTTGTTGGGGACCTGGAAGGCGAACGTACCGCCGGGGGCCACCGCGTCGAGCCAGACGGGAATCGCATCCAGATGCCCCGGCACCCACTGGAGCGCCGCGTTGGAGACGATCAGGTCGTACGTCTCCGCGGGCGTCCAGTCCACGAGGTCCGCGTGGGAGAAGTCCAGCAGACCGCCACCCGCCGTGGAGCCCGCGTACGCCCCCGTCTTGGCCAGCATCTCGGGAGAGTTGTCGTAGCCCGTGATGTGCGCGGCCGGCCAGCGCTCGGCGAGCTGGATGGTGACGTTGCCCGGACCGCAGCCCAGGTCGGCGATACGGGCCGGGTCGCCGGGCAGCGCCGGGACGCGGGCGAGGAGGTCGGCGAAGGGGCGGGCGCGGTGCTCCGCGTGGCGCAGGTACTGGCCCGGGTCCCAGGTGGGAGCGGCGGCGGCAGGCATGGTGGACCTCCTCGAAGTCACACTCGACATCACACGGCGTCACGAGACGTCACCCGACGTCACGCGGAGCCACGAGGCGTCACGGTCACCGCGGCGGTCACCGGTGACGCGGGCAGGACTCCAGCCTCACACCCACACTCTCTCGACGTCAAGAGACTTCACGTCAAGAGACTTCACATCGACAGAACCACTACACTGATCGCCATGGAGGACGAGGTCGATCGGCTGGTCGCAGCGTGGCGCCGGGAGCGCCCTGACCTCGACGTGGAACCGCTCGAGGTGCTCAGCCGCGTGAGCAGACTGGCCCGCCATCTGGACCGCGCACGCCGGATCGCGTTCGCCGAGCACGCCCTGGAACCCTGGGAGTTCGACGTGCTGACGGCGCTGAGGCGTGCCGGGACGCCGTACCAGCTCTCCCCCGGCCAGCTCCTCACACAGACCCTCGTCACCTCGGGCACGATGACGAACCGCATCGACCGGCTGGCCAAAAAGGGCCTGGTCGAGCGGCTCCCCGACCCCAGCGACCGCCGCGGCGTACTCGTGCGGCTCACCGAGGACGGCCGCGACCGCGCCGACCAGGCGCTCGCCGGACTCCTCGACCAGGAGCGCGCGATCCTCGCGGAACTCAGCAGGGCCCAGCGCAGCGAACTCGCCGGGCTGCTACGCCAGTTGACCGCCCCGTTCGACAACATCCCCGGCTAGGTCGACCGGGCCGACCCCGGCGCGGCGGGCGAGCGCCACGGCCGCGAGGGTGGAGTGCACGCCCAGCTTCCCCAGCACGTTCTGCATGTGCGTCCGGACGGTGTGCGGAGACAGGAACAGCCGCTCGGCGACGGCTTTCCGCCCCAGCCCGGCCACCATGCACCGCAGGACCTCCCGCTCCCTCGGCGTGAGGGACTCCACCAGCCGCTCGCTCTCCGTACGGTGCTTGCGGGCGGCGGTCAGCTCGCGCAGCACCCCGGTGAGCAGGGCGGGCGGCAGATGCGTCTCGTCCCGCAGGACGCCCCGTATGACCGTGAGCAGCCGGGACAGCGAGCAGTCCTTGGCGACCCACCCCGAGGCGCCCGCCTGCAGGGCGAGTGCCGCGCGGCGCGGGTCGTCCTTCTCGGCGAGCACGACGGTACGGACGCTGGGCTGGCCCGAACGGACGCCCGCGACCAGCGAGATGCCGTCGACCAGGCCTTCTTCGTTGTTGTCGTGCACGGGTACGGCCGGGCGGGCGCCCGGCACGTTGCCGCCCAGATCGGCGTCGACGAGCAGCACGTCGTACCTACGGCCTTCCGCCGCGGCCCGCTCCAGGCAGCGCAGCGCGGCTGGGCCGCTGCCGGCCGCGGAGACATCGACGTCGGGCTCGGCGGCCAGGGCGGCGGCGAGCGACTCGGCGAAGATACGGTGGTCGTCGACGACCAGGACACGGATGCGAACCACTGAAACCCCCACTGGTCGGGGGACGACCGGCGCAGGTACGGCGCCCGGAGATCCCGAGCCCACTTGGTGCTCGGAAAACGGGGTGCCGCAGCCGCACGGCCGCCGCCGTGCTGGAACTGCTACCCCCACTCCGGGCGTCGTACCCGACTGTCTCGCCCCCTGAGCAGCACCGGCCCCCACCGGTGCTGCTCATCAGGGTAAGGCCGGGTGGCTGGAGCGGAAGGTGATTTGCAGAACTGGTTGGCCAGCGCGTTTATGGTGAGCCGTATGTTTCGTATTGAGACAGAAGTCGACAAAGAGCGTAGCCAATTCCTGCGTTCCCGACTACGGGACGCCAACACGGCCGCCTCTCCGGTGCTGCGTTCCCTCCGCGGAACCCCTGGTGAACGGGAAGTTCCGCTCCAGATCTGGGCGTTGGATCCGTCCGACGACCTTGCGGGCGGCCTCGTCGGCCACACCTGGGCGACCTGGCTCCACGTGACGTACCTCTGGGTGGCCGAGCCCCACCGCGGCTGCGGCCTCGGCTCGCATCTCCTGTCCCGGGCGGAACATCTGGCCCACGAATCCCGCGGCTGCGTCAGCTCCCGCCTCGAGACGTGGGACTTCCAGGCCCCCGACTTCTACAAGAGGCAGGGCTATGAGGTGGTGTGCGTGATCCCGGACTACCCACCGGGGGTCACGGAGTACACGCTGACGAAACGGCTGGGGTGAGGCGGGCTTTTTTCGCCCCCGCCGCCCCTACCCGTCCCATCCTCGGGGGCGCTGCCCCCGAACCCCCGCTCCTCAAACGCCGGAGGGGCTGATTTTCAGCCCGTCCGGCGTTT
>NZ_VWMY01000009.1:137433-210808 GCF_008905045.1 Streptomyces albicerus | reverse complement strand
CGCGCCAGGCGCAGCCGCTGACCAGCACGTAGACGATGGCCGCGAACAACGTCTCATCTGGGGTGTCTTGTGTCCCGCCGCCCTGCGGCCGCACCTTCGACGGTGGGATCAGCGGCTTCGCGATCTCCCACAGCCCGTCCGGAACAATCCAACTCCACGTACCCCGCCCCATGCTCGGCTCAACGTCCGCCTCACCACGTAGGACACGGTCTTAACCCGATCGTGTGATGGTCGACTCACAGGCTTGCGGTATCCCTGGCACGCCGAGATTACGTTACCGCGCGATCTGGGACGCCGGGTACGGCGCCAGCGTGCGGGGCCCCTCCTCCACCAGAGAGATGGTTCAGGGCCTCCCCGTCGCCTCTGGCCGCATCCACAGGCCAGGTCGTTAGGGACTCCGCCTACCCGGCTCGGACCACGGACAGGATCCGTGTCGCCGCCCGGGACACGAAAGCGGACGACCAGTGCGCCCAACACCGTTCGGGGCGTGCCAGTGCACGGGTTCGCCCCACTGCACAGGAACGGTAGAGCTTGAAGCAGCTCTGAAGCAGAGTCGCTTGTCGGCACTGCAGCCGGGCCTCGGCATCACCGACCTGGAGTCGGTGATGCCGAGGTCGGCGAAGCGGTTCTCGGTGACGATGTGCTCGGCTGCCGCCAGGCACATCGTGTGGAGCTCCTCGACGACCTCCTCCAGGGCCTCGACCTCGGGGAGGGAGAAGACGTAGTACGCGGACTCGTCCCAGTAGGGGCGCAGGGAGTCGTCCGGGATGGGGCTCCCCCCGGTCGAGCGAAGCCGAGACTGGGGGAGGGTCAGGGGGTAGATCAAGCCCTGTTCCTCGACGGTCTGCTGCCAGCCGGGGCGAGGGGCCGTGGTGCGGCGTTCCATGACTGTGGTTCCTAAGGATTCCTGAGGGTTTCCGGAGGTTCCTCGGGGTCAGCCGCCGCCGCTGCCCGAGCCCGAGCAGCCGAAGCCGTCGCGGTCCACGGCCTCGCTGCGGCTGAACGTGCCGTAGTCGGCGTAACCGGCGGTGACGTCGGCGTCGTAGTACCAGTCGGCGTCGACCGTGCCGGTCCGGCTGCTGCCGCTGCTCTTGCGGTTCTTGCCGGACGACGTGGAGCCGGCACCCGACTTGCAGTTCTTGTCGGCGATGACCTTGTAGCCGTTGGCGTAGTCGTAGCTGTCGCGGTCCACGCAGCGGCGGTCCGGGTCGGAGCCGCACGAGGTGAGGGCCGCCGCGAGGACGCCCATTCCACCGAGTGCGACCGTGCTCGAACGCAGCCTCCTGCGCTGGTCTGCCATGTTCTCTCCCCCGTCGGGACCGTCGCCCGGTGTCGTCTGTCGACCGCGCTCAGTGAGCCGCGCTCAGTGAGCCCTGATCCGTGATCAGCCTAAAGATCGGGTGGGCCGGTCGTACAAGCAGCTCCCCGAACTCTCCCTCCCCTACAGTCGCTTTGTGCTCTTTGGAATGGTGTGTGCCCTTGGTGCGGCGGTGTGCTTCGGCACGGCGACGGTGTTGCAGGCGATCGCGGCGCGCGCGGCCGCGCCGGTCACGGAGGACACCGGCGCCTCCGGGGTGGACGCCGCCTTGCTGCTGCGGGCCTTGCGGGAGTGGCGGTACCTCGCCGGGCTCGTGCTTGACGGGGTCGGGTTCCTGTTGCAGATCGCTGCCCTGCGGTCGATTCCGATCTACGCGGTGGGGGCAGCCCTCGCGGCAAGTCTCGCGGTGACGGCGGTGGTCGCGGCGTGGCTGCTCGGCGTGCGGCTGAGCGGAGTCGAGTGGGGCGCGGTCGGGGTGGTGTGCGCGGGGCTCGCGATGCTCGGGCTCGCGTCCGGGGAGGAGGGGGAGCGGGCCGGGTCGACCGCACTCAAGTACGCGATGCTGGGCACCGCTGTCGCCGTACTGGCCCTCGGGGCGGTGGCCGGGCGGCTGCCCGGGCGGGGGCGGGCGCTCGCCCTCGGGCTGGGCGCCGGGTTCGGCTTCGGGGTGGTGGAGGTGGCGGTCCGGCTCATCGACGGCCTCACCCCCTCGACGCTCCTTGCCAACCCGGCGACGTACGCCCTGCTGCTGGGCGGAGGCGCGGCGTTCCTGCTCCTCACGTCGGCGCTCCAGCGGGGCTCGGTGACGACTGCCACGGCGGGGTTGGTCATCGGCGAGACCATCGGGCCCGCGCTGGTGGGTGTGGTCTGGCTGGGCGACCGTACGCGCGAAGGCTTGGCGTGGCTGGCTGTCCTCGGCTTCGCCGTGGCGGTGGCCGGGGCGTTGGCGCTCGCGCGCTTCGGGGAGGCGCCGGTGGAGGTTTCGGAGTCGGAGTCAGTCGTGCCGTAAGGCATCGGAACCGGTCGTGGCGTAAGCCTTCGGAGCCGGTCGTGGCGTAAGCCTTCGGAGCCGGTCGTGCCGTATGGCTTCGGAGCCGGTCGTGCCGTATGGCTTCGGAGCCGGTTGCGCCCTAAAGCTGAGGCAACACCCTGCCCAACGCCTCCAACGCCCCCGGCCAACCGCTGTCCGAAGGCGTGCCGTAGCCCACGACCAGTGCGTCCAGGGGCGGGGCCACGGCGGCCGGATGGCGGTAGCGGCTCAGGCCGTGGACCGCCAGGCCCTGCCAGGCAGCCGCTCGGACCACCGACTGCTCGGTGCCAGGCGGGAGTTGGAGTACCGCGTGGAGGCCGGCCGCGATACCCGTGGCCGCCACCGACGGGGCGTGGGTGGCCAGGGCCGCGACGAGTTGGTCGCGGCGGCGGCGGTAACGGAGGCGTGAGGCGCGTACATGGCGGTCGTACGCGCCCGACGTGATGAACTCCGCCAGCGTCAGCTGGTCCAGGACCCCGCACGACCAGTCCGCGCCGCCCTTCGCCGCCGTGATCTCGGGCACCAGATCGGGCGGCAGGACCAGCCAGCCGAGGCGCAGGCCGGGGGCCAGGGATTTACTGGCGGTGCCCACGTACACCACGCGGTCCGGGTCGAGGCCCTGGAGCGCGCCCACGGGTTGCCGGTCGTAGCGGAACTCCCCGTCGTAGTCGTCCTCCAGGATCAGCCCGTCCGTCCGCCGCGCCCAGTCGACGACGGCGGCACGGCGGTCGGGGTGCAGCGGCACGCCCATGGGGAACTGGTGGGCCGACGTCAGCAGCACCGCCCGTACGCCGCCCGAACCGTCCCCGCTCCCCGCCCCGTCCCCCTTCCTGCTCCCTTCCCCGTTCCCCCTCCGGCGGCTCTCCTCTCGGTTTCCCCTCCGATGGCTCCCCTCTCCGTTCCCCCTCCAACGGCTCCCCTCCGTCAACTCGTCCGTGCGCGTGCCCAGTTCGTCGAACGGCAACGTCACTGACCGCAGCCCCGCCCGTTCCACGAGGCTCCAGTGCACATCGAGCCCGTACGACTCCACCGCCAGCGTCTCCGCACCCCGCGCCCGCAGCACCGCCCCGAGCAGCATCAGTCCGTGGACGAACCCGGAGCAGATGACGATGCGTTCGGGGTCGGCGCGTACGCCGCGGGCCCGGGCGAGGTAGCCCGCGAGGGCGGTGCGCAGTTCGGCGCGGCCCCGCGGGTCCCCGTATCCGAGGGCGTCGTAGGGCGCTGACGCGAGGGCTCGGCGGGATGCTTTGAGCCATTCGGCGCGCGGGAAGGAGGCGAGGTCGGGGATGCCGGGGACGAGATCGTGCACGGGGCCCCGGGCCGTGCGCGGCCGGCGCGCGGCCGAGGCCGGGGCCACCACCGCCCGTTCCGCCACGCGCGTGCCCGAGCCCTGGCGCGCGGTGAGCCAGCCCTCGGCGACCAGGTCGGCGTAGGCGTCGGCGACGGTGTTGCGGGCGATGCCCAGGTCGGCCGCGAGGGACCGCGACGACGGCAGCCGGGTGCCGGGCGCGAGCCGTCCGCTCCGTACCGCCTCGCGCAGCGCGTCCGTCAGGCCTTTGCGCAGGCCGGGGCCGGTACGCGTCACGTCGACATGCAGGTCCACTCCCAAAGTGGCCCATGATTCAGCCATGGAAATGGACCATACTCCTGGGCTATTCCGGCCGTAGGGTCGACGTCATGACGACGACGCGGGCGACGGACGCCACCACCCAGGAAGACACCCAGGAAGACACCAGGAAAGACACCACGACAGGCACCCAGAAGGGGGCCCAAGAGGAGGCCCAGAAGGACACCTCCTACGCCCCCGAGCACACCCCCCGACTCCAGTGGACCAAGTTCGCCCCCGAGGTCTACAAAGCCATGGTCCAGCTCGACGCGGCCGCCCGGCAGGGCGTCGACCCGGTGCTGCTCGAGCTGGTGAAGATCCGCGCGTCGCAGATCAACCACTGCGCGTTCTGCCTCGACATGCACACGAAGGACGCGTTCGCGGCGGGCGAGAGCGTCGAGCGAATCGTCCAGCTCAGCGCGTGGGAGGAGTCGCGGCACTTCTACACGGAGAAGGAGCTCGCGGCGCTCGCGCTCACCGAAGCGGTCACGGTCCTGACGGACGGCTTCGTGCCGGACGACGTGTACGAGGCCGCAGCCCGGCACTTCGACGAGGCCGAGCTGACCCGGCTGATCGCCGCGATCACGGTGATCAACGCGTGGAACCGTTTCGGCGTGACCTGCCGGCTCGCGGCCGGCCACTACACGCCCGGGCAGTACAAGTGACGGCGGGCACGCCGTGATCGGGGGCACGCATACGGTGGGCAGAGCCGAGACCTTTACGGCGGGCAGAGCCGAGACCTTCCGCGCGCTGCACCAGAGGCGCCTCCCCGAGGACCCGTTGATCCTGCCCGGACCCTGGGACGCGGCCAGCGCCCGCGTGTTCGTGGACGCCGGGTTCCCGGCGCTCGCCACGCCCAGCGCCGGGATCGCCGCCTCGCTCGGGTACGAGGACGGGGCCACGCCCGCCGACGAGATGTTCGCGGCGGTCGCGCGGATCGTACGGGCCGTCGACGTGCCCGTCTCCGCGGACGTCGAGGACGGTTACGGGCTGGCGCCCAAGGAGCTGGTGGAGCGGCTGCTGGAGACGGGCGCGGTCGGCTGCAACCTGGAGGACTCCCATCAGGACGTCCTCAAGGACCCTGCCCGGCACTCCGATTGGCTCGCCGAGGTGCGGGCCGTCGCGGGTGACGGACTCTTCCTCAACGCACGTATCGACACGTTCGCGTGCGGGGTCGCGGATCCGGACCGGGCTGTCGAGCGGGCCGCGTTGTACGTCGCCGCCGGTGCCGACTGTGTGTATCCGATCGGCGCCCCGGCGGACGTACTCCCGCTGCTGCGGTCGGGGATCGAGGGCCCGGTCAACGTGTACGCGGAGCCGGACGGGCTCTCCGCCCGGGAGTGGGGCGAGCGCGGGGCGACGCGGATCACGTACGGGCCGCGGCTGCAGCGCGCGGCCGCCGCGGCCCTGCGGGAGATCGCCGAACGGCTGCGCTGAGGCCCGAGGCATCCCGAGACATCCCGAGGTATGAGGTCTCGGACCAGAGGTCTCGGACCTGAGGCATGGACGGCACAAGGCCTCGGACCCGTGGCACGGACGTGCCGGGTGCCCCTGTCAGGGAAGGCACCCGGCACAGTCGGGGGACGCACGCGGCACGGGCCCATCACGCGTGCGTGGAGGGCTGTTCGGGCAGCGGCGGAGCTACTTGGGCAGCCACGCCCTCCACGTCGACTCGTGTCCCCGCACCCACTTCGCCGCCGCCTCCTCAGGCGTCAGCTTCTGCTCGGCGATCATCAAGGAGACCTCGTTCTGGTCCTCGGTCGTCCACTTGAAGTTCTTCAGAAAGGCCGACGCCTTGCCGCCTGACTTCGCGAAGTCCGAGTTGAGGTACTTCTGCAGCGGAGTGTGCGGATAGGCGCAGGCGACCGCGTCCGGGTCCGCGTCGCAGCCCTCCTTGTAGGCGGGCAGCTTCACCTCCGTCATGGGGACCTTCTTGAAGAGCCACTGAGGCGTGTACCAGTAGGTGAGGAAGGGCTTCTTCTCCTTGGCGAACTGGCGGATCTGGGTGATCTGGGCCGCCTCCGAACCGGCGAACACCACCTGGTAGTCGAGGTCCAGGTTCTTCACCAGCGCCTTGTCGTTCGTGACGTAGGACGGCGAGCCGTCGAGCAGCTGCCCCTTGCCGCCGCTCTCGGCGGTGCGGAGCTGGTCGGCGTACTTGTTCAGGTTCTTCCAGTCGGTCACGTCGGGGTGCTGCTTCGCGAAGTACGTCGGCACGAACCAGCCGATGTGCCCGGTGACCCCGAGGCCGCCGCCGCGCGCGATCGTCTTCTTGTCCTTGACGTACCGCTGCTCCTGGTCGGGGTGGCCCCAGTCCTCCAGGATCGCGTCGACGCGTCCCTGGCTGAGCGCGTCCCACGCGGGGACCTCGTCGACCTGGACGGTGTCGACGCGGTAGCCCAGCTCGTGCTCCAACAGGTACTGCGCGACTGCCACGTTGGCCTGCGCGCCCACCCAGGACTGCACGGAGAGAGTGACCGTCTTGGCGCCCTGCGCGTTGGCGAAGGGCGAGGCCTGCTTGGTCATGTCGGCCGCTCCGCAGCCGGTCGTCAGCACCAGCAAGGAGCAGCCGACGGCCAGAGCGCCCGTCATACGCGTACCGCTCGTCATGCGCTTGCCACTCGTCATGCGCGTACGCATCTCACGCTCCCTTCTTCGTACGGCGCTGCGTCGGTTGCGTCACCCGGTCGAGCATCAGGCCGAGGCAGACGATCGCCGCGCCGGCCACCAGACCCGTCGCCAGGTCGCCCTGGGCGAGCCCGAACACGACGTCGTAGCCGAGTGCGCCACCGCCGACCAGGCCGCCGATGATGACGACGGCGAGGACCAGGACGACGCCCTGGTTGACGGCGAGGAGCAGCGCCGAGCGGGCCAACGGCAGCTGGACCTGGCGGAGTTGCTGCCAGCTCGTGGCGCCCAGCGAGCGCGAGGACTCCATGGCCGCCGGGTCGACCTGGCGCAGGCCCTGGGTGGTGATGCGGACGACGGCGGGGAGGGCGTAGACGACGGCTGCCGCCACGGCGGGGGCGCGGCCGACGCCGAAGAGGGCCACGACCGGGATGAGGTACACGAACTGCGGCATCGTCTGGAAGACGTCCAGGACGGGGCGCAGCAGCCGTTCGCAGCGTTCGCTGCGGGCGGCCGCGATGCCGGTCGCGAAGCCCAGGACCAGCGTGACCGCCACGGCCGCGAGCACCTGTGACAGCGTGTCGAGGGACGGCTGCCACACGCCGAGCACACCGATCGCGGCCATCGCGAGGACGGCGGTGAGCGCGGTGCGCCACGTGCCGATCAGCCAGGCGAGCGCGGCGACGATCAGCAGGACCGACCACCAGGGCAGCCACTGCAGGCCGTCCCGGAGCGGGTCCAGGACCCAGGTGGTGAAGTGGCCCGCCCAGTCGGCGGTGCCGCCCACGTAGGGGACGCCGGAGTAGAGGTGGTCGGTCATCCAGTCGACGGCCCTGTTGACGGGCTCGGCGATGTTCACGAGCCAGGTCTCGGGCCAGTCGAGGCGGTCGGTCAGGCGTCCGGCGACCGCGACGGCCAGGGCGGCGACAGCCGCGTAGGTCCAGCCGGTCCAGGGCGACTTGGACTCTCCTCCGAGCCTCTCCCCCGCCGCTGCCGTCACCCGGTCGAGGACGACCGCGAGCAGCACGATCGGGATGCCGGCGGCGAGCGCGGCGCCCACGTCGACCGAGGCGAGCGCCTGGTAGACGCGGTCGCCGAGGCCGCCCGCGCCGATGACGGACGCGATGACGGCCATGGACAGGGCCATCATGATCGTCTGGTTGAGGCCGAGGAGGAGTTCCTTGCGGGCGAGCGGAAGACGGGCCGTGAGGAGCCGCTGCCGGGCGGTTGTGCCCAGGGACTCGACGGCCTCCATCACGCCGGCGTCCGCGCCGCGCAGGCCGAGCGCGGTGAGCCGGGCCATGGGCGGCGCCGCGTACACGACGGTGGCGAGCACCGCGGCCGGTACGCCGATGCCGAAGACGAGGACGACCGGCAGGAGGTAGGCGAAGGCCGGGAGGACCTGCATGGTGTCGAGTACGGGGCGCAGCGCGCGGTACGTACGGTCGGAGAGCCCGGCCGCGAGGCCCAGCAGTGCGCCGAGGGCGACGGACGCGAGAACCGCGACCACCATCAGCGCGAGCGTCTGCATGGTGGGCACCCACATGCCGAGCAGCCCGCAGGTCAGGAACGCGACGGCCGTGCCGAGCGCCAGCCGCACTCCCGCGACCCGCCAGGCGACCAGCGCCGCGGCGGCCGTGACGCCGGCCCAGCCGACGGCGAGCAGGACGAGGTAGACGGCGCGTACGGAGAGGACGACCGCGTTGGAGACGTGCCCGAAGAAGTAGAGGAACAGCGGGTGGCTGTCGCGGTTGTCGATGATCCAGTCGCTCGCCCTGCCGAGGGGTTCGGACAGGTCGACGGTGAGGGCGTCCGGCCACGTGCCGCTGGACCAGCGGGAGTCGACGAGGGGGACGAGGACCGCCGCCGCGACGGCGAGCAGGAGGAGCTTGGCGAGCGCCCGGTTCCTGAGGAGTCCGGTGACGCCGGTATGGGGGACGGGTGCGGTGGCGGTGGCCATCAGGCCATCCCCTCGCGAGCGGGCTCGGCCGGGTCAGTGGCTGAGCCAGTGGACCTGCCAGTGGCTGATCCACTTGACCGCTCAGTGGCTGAACCACTGGACCACCCGGTGGCTGATCCACTCGACCGGCCGCCGGTTCCCGCCACCACCTCCAGCAGCGCATCCGAGTCCACGACGCCGAGGCAGCGTCCCTGGTCCATCACACGGGCCGTCCGGCCCGAGCGCGCGACCGCCTCGATGGCCTCCGAGACCGTCGCCTCCGGCGCGAGGGCCGGGCCCTCGCCCGCCTCCTCCGCGGACGCGGCCCGCATCGCCGTCCGTACCGTCAGGACCTGCTCGCGCGGCACGTCCCGTACGAACTCACGTACGTAGTCGTCGGCGGGCGAGCCCACGATCTCCTCGGGCGTGCCGAGCTGGACGACACGGCCGTCGCGCATGAGGGCGATGCGGTCGCCCAGACGCAGGGCCTCGTTCAGGTCGTGGGTGATGAAGACCATCGTGCGGCCCTCTTCGCGGTGCAGCCGGATGACCTCCTCCTGCATGTCGCGCCGGATCAGCGGGTCGAGCGCGCTGAACGGCTCGTCGAACAGCAGGACCTCGGGGTCCACGGCCAGCGCCCGTGCGAGTCCGACGCGCTGCTGCTGGCCGCCCGACAGCTGGCCGGGCCGCCGCTGCTCCATGCCCTCGAGGCCGACCTTCGCGACGACTTCCCGGGCCTTCTCCCGGCGCTCGCGCTTCGGGACTCCCTGGACTTCCAGGCCGTACGCGACGTTGTCGAGCACGGACCGGTGCGGCAGCAGGCCGAAGTGCTGGAAGACCATCGCGGCGCGGTGGCGGCGCAGTTCGCGCAGCCGCGTCTTGTCCATGGCGCGGACGTCCTCGCCGTCGATGACGATCGTGCCGGCCGTCGGCTCGATCAGCCGGGTCAGACAGCGTACGAGGGTGGACTTGCCCGAGCCGGACAGGCCCATCACGACGAAGACCTCGCCCTTGCGGACCTCGAAGCTCACGTCCCGGACGGCGGCCGTGCAGCCGGTACGGGAACGGAGTTCGGCGGGGGTGAGGGCGGCGAGCTCGGCGTCGCCGGGGACGCGGTCGGCCTTGGGGCCGAAGACCTTCCAGAGACCTTCGACGGCGAAGACGGGCCCGGCGTCCTTGTGCTCGACAGCGGTGGCCTCAGCAGCGGTCGACATACTCATCACGCATCGCCTCCCAGCAGGTCCACACATTTCTCGCCGACCATGAGCACCCCGATCATCGGGTTCACGGCGGGCATCGTCGGGAAGACCGACGCGTCGGCGATCCGGATGCCTTCGAGGCCGCGGATGCGCAACTCGGGGTCCACGACGGCCAGTCGGTCGTCCGGCGCGCCCATGCGGCAGGTGCCCGCCGGGTGGTACACCGTGTGCGCCACCGACCGCGCGTACACGCTGAGTTCCTCGTCCCCCGTGATGTCCGGTCCGGGCGCCACCTCGCGCTTGAGCCAGTGCGCGAGCGGCTCGGACCTGGCGATCTCGCGGGCGATCCTGATCCCGTCGACGAGGGTGCGGCCGTCGTAGTCGTTCTCGTCCGTGAAGTAGCGGAAGTCGAGGGCGGGCTTCTCGGCCGGGTCTGCGCTCGTCAGATACAGCCGGCCGCGGCTGCGCGGCTTGGGGATGTTCGGAGTCATGGAGACGCCGTGCGCGGGGCGTTCGTAGCCGAGGCGCTCCGGGTTGTCCGTGAACGGGACCTGGTAGAAGTGGAACATCAGGTCCGGGCCCGCGTGTTCGGGGTCGCGCCGCACGAACAGACCGGCGTCGGAGTCCATCGCGGAGTTCTCGGGGATGGGTCCGTCCGTCTCCCAGACGATGACCGACTCGGGGTGGTCGAGCAGGTTCTCGCCGACGCCCGGCAGGTCGTGGACGACGGGGATGCCCAGCGCTTCGAGGTCCGCCCGCCGCCCGATGCCGGAGTGCAGGAGCAGCCGGGGCGAGTCGACGGCTCCGGCGCACAGCAGGACTTCGTTGCGGGCCCGTACGAGGACTTCGTGGCCGTCCTTGGTGCGTACGTGCACGCCGCGGGCACGCGTCCCGTCGAGCTCCAGCTTGTACGCCCAGGTCTCCAGGAGGATACGGAGGTTGGGACGCTCATCCATGAACGGATGCAGGTAGGCGACCGACGCGCTCGACCGCTTGTTGTTCTCCGGGTGGTACGCGAGGTCGAAGAAACCGACGCCCTCGGTGAACGGCTGCTTGTTGAAGCCCTCCACGCGCGGCACGCCGAGCGCCGCCTGCGCGGCGTCCACGAAGTCGCGGGCGATGGCGTTCCGGTCCTTCTCGTCGACCGGCACGATGTTGTTGCGCAGCCGTGCGAAGTACGCCTCCATCGGGACCGCGCCCCAGCCCTTGGCGCCCGCCGCCTCCCACTCGTCCCAGTCGGACGGCAGCGGCTTGAACGCGATGAGCGTGTTGTGCGAGGAGCACCCGCCGAGGACGCGGGCGCGGCTGTGCCGGATGTGCGAGTTGCCGCGCGGCTGCTCCGTCGTCGGGTAGTCGTAGTCCAGCTCCCCGCCGAGCAGGCCCATCCAGCGGCGCAGGGTCAGGACGTCCTCGCGGTCGACGTCACTGGGGCCGCCCTCGATGACGGCGACGGTGACGTCGGGGTTCTCGGTGAGCCGGGAGGCGATGACGGATCCTGCGGTGCCGCCGCCTATCACGACGTAGTCGTACGTGTTCTCTTCCATGAGGTCCATGGGGTCCATGAGGGCGTGCTCCAAGCTGCCTTGTGCAGTGGGGGGTTACGTGCGGCGGGCGTGACTCAGCCCGCGAACCACCGGACCGGCTTCGGCGCGAGGTTCTGGTACACGTGCTTCGTCTCGCGGTACTCGGCGAGCCCGGCGGGGCCGAGCTCCCGTCCGACGCCGCTCTTGCCGAAGCCGCCCCACTCCGCCTGCGGGAGGTAGGGGTGGAAGTCGTTGATCCAGACGGTGCCGTGCCGCAGCCGTCCGGCCACGCGCCGGGCTCGTCCCGCGTCGGCGGTCCAGACGGCGCCCGCGAGCCCGTACTCCGTGTCGTTGGCGAGCGCGACGGCCTCGTCCTCCGTACGGAAGGTCTCGACGGTCAGCACAGGGCCGAAGACCTCTTCCCGCACGACCCGCATCTCGCGGTGGCAGTGGTCGAGGACGGTCGGCTCGTAGAAGTAGCCGGTGGCGGGCCGTTCCGCGGACGGCTCGGGGCGTGCGCCGCCGGCCCTCAGTACCGCGCCCTCCGCGAGGGCGGAGGCGACGTACGACTCGGTCTTCTCACGCTGCTCCGCCGACACGAGCGGTCCGCACTCGACGCCGTCCTCGGTGCCGCGTCCGAGCCGGATCCGCCGGGCCCGCCGCGCCAGTTCGGCCACGAAGCGTTCGCGTACGGACTCCTCGACGATGAGCCTGGAACCCGCCGAGCAGACCTGGCCGCTGTGGATGAACGCGGCGTTGAGGGCCTGGTCGACGGCGGTGTCGAAGCCCTCGTCCGTGGCGCAGGCGTCGGCGAAGACGACGTTGGGGTTCTTGCCGCCGAGCTCGAGGGCGACCTTCTTCACGGTGACGGCGGCGGCCCGCGCGACCTTCGTACCGCTCGCGAGGCCGCCGGTGAAGGACACGAGGTCGACGTCCGGGTGCTCGGCGAGGCGCGCGCCGACCGAATGCCCGGGCCCGGTGACGATGTTGGCGACACCGGCGGGCAGCCCGGCCTCGACGAGCAGCCCGACGAGGGCGACGGTGGTCAGCGGGGTGATCTCACTGGGCTTTATGACGAAGGTGTTCCCGGCGGCGAGGGCGGGCGCGACCTTCCAACTGGCCTGCAGCAGCGGGTAGTTCCAGGGCGTGATCATCGCGCAGACGCCGACGGGTTCGTGCACGACGACGCTGTGGATGTCGTCGGAGCCCGCGTCGACGACCCGTCCACCGCCCACTCCGACGACGAGGTCGGCGAAGTAGCGGAAGGCATCGGCGACGCAGTCGATGTCGACCCGCCCCTCCTCCAAGGTCTTGCCCGCGTCCCGGCTCTCCAGCAGCCCGAGCCGCTCACGATCCCGTACGAGGAGGTCGGCGACGCGGCGCAGCAGCGCGGCCCGCTCGGCGACGGGCGTCTGCGGCCACGCTCCGTGGTCGAAGGCGCTGCGGGCGGCCTCGACGGCGGCGTCCGTGTCCAGCACGCCGCCTTCGGCGACCTGGGCGAACGGCTTGGCGTCCGCCGGGTCGAGAATGTCGCGCGTGGCCCCTGAGGCGGCCGTACGCCACTCTCCGCCCACGTGAATCGTCTGCTGCGCCTGCTGTCCCGGCATGATCGGTGTTGCCTTCCGTTCCTGTTCCGTGCCCCTGCGTCACACGCGTGTCGCTCTTGGGGGCCGGGAGCACCTGCCCCCGGGCCCGGGATGCATGCACAACCCGTGACCGAAAGTGCGCGGCGTCACTGAAAAATCACCGGAAATGCGACCAGAAGGTGCGAACCGTACGCTGGGGTGATCCACATCCGCACCCTCGGAGGTGACGCGATGCCCGAGAACTCAAGGGCCGGCGACACGCGGGCGCACGGAAACGGCAGGCCGGCATCGGCTCGTGGGACACACGGACCGTACGGCCCGTACCTCCTCAGGACCGCGGCGACCTGCACGGCAGTGGCCGCGGCCCTCCTCTTCTCCCCCGTGGCGTCCCTGGCGGACGACGCCGACGACCTGACCGCCCAGGAACTCTCCGACAAGGCGAAGGAGTCCCTGCGAAAGGCGAAGTCGGTCCATCTGAAGCTGACGGACGACAGCGCGGACGCGAGGACCAGCACCACCGAACCGACCTCGATGGACCTGGCCCTCGACCAGGACGGCAACTGCGCCGGCTCCATGGAGATGGGCTCCGACGGCGGCAGCGTGGAGATCGTCAAGCGGGGCGAGGAGGTCTGGATGAAGCCCGACGCGGTGTTCTGGAAGACCCAGGTCCCAGGCGGCCAGGGCGAGGAGATCGCCAAGCTCTTCAAGGACCGCTACATCCACGGCTCGACGTCCGACGCGATGCTCAAGGGCATGGCCGACACCTGCGACCTCGGCTCCTTCCAGGAGGAGGTCACCGGCGACGAGGAGGCCGAGCGCACTCTGAAGAAGGGCGACGAGACGAAGGTCGACGGCACGAAGACGGTTCCGCTCACCTACAAGGAGGACGGCACGACGACGACCCTGTACGTCACGACGAACTCTCCGCACCGGCTGGTCAAGGCGACCGAGACCGGCGGCGACGAGGACATGACCCTGACCTTCACCGACTACGACAAGCCGGTGCCGTCCAAGACACCGTCGGCCGACGATTCGGTGGACGTGAGCAGGCTGCAGGGCGAGCTGCAGGGGGCCTGAAACGCTCCGGCCGTGGACGCGCCACTTTCCTTTGACTAAAGTCAAAGAAATATGGAGCCAGTTTCAGCGGAGCACGTGACCACCTTTCGCCGCTTCAATCGGTACTTCACCCGCCGGATCGGCGTGCTCGACGACCACTACCTCGGGCAGAACCGGCCGCTCGGCGAGGCGCGGCTGCTGTTCGAGATCGGGACCGGGGCGTCGCTGAAGGACCTCAGGACCCGACTCGGCCTGGACGCCGGGTACTTGAGCCGGATGGTGCGCGCGCTGGAGGCGCAGGGGCTCGTACGGGTCAGCGTCCATCCGGCGGACAGCCGGCTGCGGCTCGCGGAGCTCACGGCGGCCGGGCGGGACGAGCTGGCGGAGCAGCACCGGCGGGCGGACGGTCTCGCCGAGGGGCTGCTCAGCGGGTTGAGCGAGGAGCAGCGGGGGCGGCTGGCCGAAGCGGTCACCGTCGCCGAGCGGCTGCTGCGGCTGGCCGGGATCACGGTCAGGGCCGTCGATGCCGGGTCGGCCGACGCGCGCGCCTGTCTGGCCGGCTTCGCCGCGGAGCTCGACGAGCGGTTTCCCGAGGGATACGACACGGCGGATCTCGTACCGCCCGCGCGGATCGCCGTCTTTCTCGTCGCGTACGAGGAGGAGCGTGCCGTCGGCTGCGGGGTGCTGTGCGCGCCCGATGCCGACACGGCGGAGATCCGGCATCTCTGGGTGCACCCCGAGGCCCGTGGACTCGGCCTCGGGCGGCGGGTGCTGACCGAACTGGAGCGCGCGGCCGTCGAGCGCGGGCATCGCGTCGTACGCCTCGACACGCACGAGGTCCTCAAGGAGGCGGCCACGCTGTACCGCACCAGCGGGTACGCCGAGATCCCCGCGTACGACGAGGACGCCCACGCCAGTTACTGGTTCGAGAAGCCCCTGCCCCCGTCTCCGCCCGTGCCTCCGCCCGTGCCCCGCTGAGGCGTTGGGCCTAGGGCCTGGCGGCCGCCACTGGCGCGCTACCCCGCCGAGCGCGCCGCCTCCGCCTCCTTCGCCATCTGCACGGCCTGGACGAGCGTGAGCCCGGGCGCCGACTGCCGCAGTGCCTTGATCGCGTGTACGGAGTCGTACGAGCCCTCGATCCCGGCCGCAGCCAGCCGCTCCCGCACCCAGCGGGCCCTCAGATCCGCATCGGAGGCTGCCGCGGCCTGCTCGATGAGGGTCGCCGCGCGTTCCAGGCCGGGCCGTTCCTCCGGCGAGGCCTCGTCGAGGGCCCGGCGCACGGTCGCGGCGATGACGTCGGCGTCGCGCAGGACGAGGACGTGGAGGTCTGCTTGGCTGAGGCGTCCGAACATGGGCCCATGGTCGGCTCAAACAGGCTTGCGGATCAACGGAGTTGAGCAGTATCTGAGCAGGGAGACGCGGCCCCCGTGACAGGAACGTGCGGTTCCTGTGCCGAACTCTCCTGTCTGGTACCCAAGTTGGGCACACATGCCTGTGTCATGAGCCTTCCTGGGTCACAATGTCGCCGTGTCCACCTCAGCAGACCTGGAATTCGACGACGGTACGCCCGTGAGGTTCCTGCTCAGCGCCGCCGAGGGCGCCCCGGCGACGGCCGAGCCGGACGGCGATCTTCCCGAAGGCATGGGGAGGGCCGTGCCCGTAGGCACGGGCGGCGGGGCCGTCGCGAGTTTCGCGGTCGGCACCCTGCGCCGGGCACTCAGGCCGCTCGGCCCGCTGCTGCAGGAGGTCCACGACGCCGTCGTGGCCGCACCACAGCCGCCCTCCGAGATCAGCGTGACGTTCGGGGTCCAGGTCGGACAGGACCTCAAGTTCGGCATCGTCGGCGGCAATGGGCAGGCCCACCTCACCGTGACCGCCAGCTGGACGCCCACGGACGCCGGTCCGGGCACGGGCAGTGGTAGTGGTGCGACACCGGGCACGGAGTGACGCGTGGGCTGGTTCAGAGCCCTGGGGCCGGAGCCCGGTGGGCAAGAAGACGCGGGCCCGTTCGTCGTGTCCATCCGCCGCACGCGGGACGGCAAGACGGCGGGTGGAGGGCTCGTACTGGCCGCCGACGCCATTCTGACCTGCGCTCATGTCGTCAACGACGCCCTGGGCAGGGCCATGTTCGAGACCCGGACGCCCGGGCCCGACGAGATCCTCGTCGCACTCAGAGGCCCGCGGGGAACCGAACGCTTCCCCGCGCGTGTGGCGCACTGGATCGCGCCGCGTGCCAAGACCGGCGGCCCGGTGGGCGACGGCGAGGGCGAGTGGCACGGCGATCTCGCCGTGCTGCGGATCGACGCGCCGCCCGGCAGTACGTTCCCGCCGCCGCGCCGGATCGCGATGGCGGCCGAGCAGCGGGTGACCGTCTGGCACGGCAGCGGTCAGGGCGCCACCTTCGCCGACCTGACGGTCAAATCCCTTGAGGGACCGGTCGGTTACCTCGACGGCGCGGCCACCGGAATGGCCGTCGGCCGCGGGTACAGCGGCGGACCGCTGTGGTCCCGGCAGCACAAGGCCGTCGTCGGGCTGATGACCGCGCACTTCATGCCGCCCCGCGACCCCGACACCGGAAAACCCCTCCCCTACAGTCCCCAGCACCTGGTCCGCCGCAGCTGGGGCATCCCCTGGCAGCGCGTCGAGGCCGAGTTGCGGCCCCTTGGCGTCCTCGACGCCGAGGAGCACGCGACCGTCGACCCCGACGATCCGGCCTTCGTGCTGCTCACGGAGGCGATCGAGGACGCGCTGCCCTCAGCGGTCGGACGCGGCGACTGCGCCCGCAAACTCGCCCGCGCCTGCGGCGTCGGACACGGCGGCGAGGTACTGCCGCCCACGGTCGAGGAGTTCGCGGCCTTCCTCCTCACCCATCCGCGCGCCCTGGCCGCCCTCGTCGAGATGCTGCGCCGCGGCAACCCGGACGAGGCCGACCGCATGCTGGCCGCGGGCCGCCTCTCCCGCGCGCCCCGGCTGCTCTCCCCTCGGGAGTACACACGGCTTCACCAGCAGCTGCGCGACATCGACCGGTCCGTACTCGGACGGTTCGCCGAGGCGGTGCGCGCCGCCCTCCCGCTGGCCGCGGCCTTCCCCGGGGGCGAGACGATCGACGCGCTGATCGACCACCTGGAGACGCTCCCCGGGGACGGCCGCTCGGACGACGGCGAACCCAGGGTCCCGGCGCTCCTGCGTGTCATGGAGTACGTGGCCGTGCTGTGCCCGCCACCGCAGAGCGCAGGCGTGAAGCTGTGGTCCGACAGCGTGGCCGTACGGCTCGGCATTCCCCGCTCGGCGCTCGCCGAGCGGCGCTCGGACGCCCAGGAGTGGGCGCGTGTGATGCGTACGCGCTCCGCGCGCGTGCGGGTCCTCGTGCAGGTCACCCGGGCCGAGCCGGGCCGCCACCGGCTGCGGATCTGGTGCGACGAGGGCGCCGGGCCACGGCAGGTGTCGACGGACACCTCGGCCTCGTACGCGGCGTCCGAGGCTGCGCGCGAGCTCCTGCGCGTCCTGGAGACCCTCGACCCGGCCGCGCTGAACGAGCAACGGCCGCTCGTGGAGGTCCTCGTGGACCGCACCAGTCTGAACCTGCCCATCGACGAGTGGGAGGGCAGCGCCCCGGACGAGATCGTCCCCGGCGTGCTCGGGGTGGAGTTCCCGCTCGTCATGCACTGCCCGGAACTCCTGCGCAGGCACGAGCGCTTCCTGCCCGACTGGCGCCGCCGGTGGAGCCGCCTCGACTCCGGGGCAACGCTGGTCTTCTCCGACGCGTCTTTGAGCACGAACGAGATCTATGCCGAACTCATGAGGAAGCTCGACGCGGTGCGCGTCTCCGTCGACGTGCCCGCGGGCCTCCGGGACGCCGTCGTGCAGGTGTGTCTGGCGGTGGGTGTGCCGGTGGTGGTGTGGGACCGCGGACGGGACACGGACTCGCACGTCGTGAAGCAGATGGCCGAGGTCGCCACCCGTGAACTGCCCGACGGGGTGCGCTCCTACCGGGCCAACACCATGCTGCACCCGCTGGAGTACCCCGGCCGCCCCGTCCTGGCCTGGGCCGACGCCGACCGTACCGTGCCCCGACTGCACCTGACCGAACCACAGGAGAGCGCATGACCCCCGCTCCCGAGGCCGACTGGCGCCTCTTCCGCGGTGACGGCACACCACGGGCCGTCACCCTCCCGTCGGCTCCGCCGTGGCGCCGCTTCACGCCCGCGCAGGCCATGCGCCCCGAACTCCCGTACCTGATCGAGCCGCAGCACGCCGACGTCGTCAACGCCGCGCTGCATCTGCGCCGCCCGCTGCTCGTCACCGGACCGGCCGGCACCGGCAAGTCCTCGCTCGCCAAGGCCGTCGCGCACGAGCTGAACCTGGGCGAGCTGCTGCGCTGGCCCGTCAACAGCCGCTCCGCCGTGCGCGAGGCCCTCTACCAGTACGACGCGATCGGCTGGCTGCGCGAGACAACCCTCAGCCGGGACCGCGGCGAACGCGAACCGTCCATCGGCACGTTCATCCGGCTCGGCCCGCTCGGCACGGCCCTGGTGCCGTCCGCCGTGCCGCGCGCCCTGCTCATCGACGAGATGGACAAGGGCGACGTCGACCTGCCCAACGACCTGCTCACCGTCTTCGAGGAAGGCGTCTTCGAGATCCCCGAACTCAGCCGGCTGCCCGAGGAGTTCGCCGACGTCGAGGTCCAGACCGCCGACCACCGCGGCACCGTCCGGGTGCACCACGGGCGGATCCAGTGCGCGGAGTTCCCGGTCGTCGTCATCACCAGCAACGGCGAACGCGACTTCCCGCCCGCCTTTCTGCGCCGCTGCGTCCGCCTCGACCTGCCCATCCCCGACGAGGCGCGGCTGCGCGCCATCGTCGCCGCCCACCTCGGCGAGGAAGCGCTGCGCGAGGCGGACGACCTGCTCGAAGCGTTCCTGCGCCGCCGTGCCCCGGGCGAACTCGCCACCGACCAGCTGCTCAACGCGGTCTTTCTGCGCACCGGCGGGGTCGACCTCGACGCGGAAGGACTCCTCGACGCCGTGCTGCACCAGCTCACCGGTGCGATGTGAGCATGGCGCGCGGCGGTGAACGGCTCGCCGAGGCGTTACGGGTCCTGGGGGCGTGCGGCCAGGACCTGGACGCCGACCAGGTGCTCGACGTGCTCTGGCTCGCCCGCAGGCTGCCCGCCTCGGCGGCCGCACCGCTGCACCGGGGCCTGCGCACCGCCCCGCCGCCGGCGGCCCGGCCGCCCGAGCCCGAACCGGACGAGCAGTCCCGGCAGCCGCCCGCACCGGAACCGGACGACCAGGACCTGCCCGACCTCACCGCTCCGTCCCTCTACGCGGCAGCCCGCCAGGCACCCGCCCCCGAGGTACGGCTGCGGCCGCCCGCCCAGGAGCCCCGCCCCGCGCTGCCCGTCCGTGTCCCCGAGGGCAAGGCGCTCGGCGACGAACTCGAACTCGGCCGGGCGCTACGGCCGTTGCGCCGCCGCCGGGCCAGCCGTCACCACCTGGAGATCGACGAGGAGCGCACGGCCGCGCAGCTCGCCGAGAGCAGGCTGCCGGACGTGGTGCAGCGCCCCGTCCAGGAACGCTGGCTGAATCTGGTGCTGCTCGTCGACGACGGCCTGTCGATGCTGCTGTGGCACCGGCTGGGCGCCGAACTGCGCACGCTCCTCGAGCGCCTGGGCGCCTTCGCGACCACTCGGGTCCTCGGCCTCGACACCCGCACCGCGCACGAACCGCGGCTGCACGCCCGCCCGTTCCAGCAGGGCAGCACACCCGTGCCGACCAGCACGGTCAACGACCCCTCGGGCCGCACCCTCGTCCTGGTCGTCAGCGACGGCATGGGCGCCGCCTGGCGGCACGGCACGATGCACGGCCTGCTGTCCGCGTGGGCCGCCCGTGGTCCCGTGGCGCTGCTGCACACCCTGCCGCCGCAGATGTGGGAAGCGTCCGGTATCCACGCCGAGCGCTGGCAGGCCACGACGCGGCGCATCGGCGGCGCCAACACCTCCTGGGAGATCACCGACCGGGTGCTGCCGCCGGACCTCGCCGAGTTCGACGGCATCCCGGTACCGGTCCTGGAACCCACCGCCGCCGCGCTGCGGGACTGGTCCCACCTGCTGGCCTCCCCGGGCACCACCGTGGAGCTGCCGCTGCTCGCCCTGCCCAGTCAGCACGCGGCCGTCGCCTCCTCGCGCGACCTGTACAGCGCCCAGCACTTCCGGGACGCGGCCACCCCGGAGGCGTACCGGCTCGCGGCGCATCTGGCGGCCGTGTCGCCGCTGTCCGTGCCGGTGATGCGTCTCGTGCAGTCCGCGGTGCCGTGGCCGGCGCGCACCTCGCATCTCGCGGAGGTGTTCCTCGGCGGCCTCATCAGGCCGTACCCGGCGCCCGTGCCGGGGCCGCTGCCCGCCAAGCACCTGGTCTTCGACTTCCCCGACGAGACCAAGTCGGTGCTCCTCGACGCGGTCCCGCAGTCCGAACTCCTCAGGACGGGCCGCAGTATCGGGCGCCGCCTGGAACAACTCGCGGGCAACTCACCCGACTTCCCCGCCTGGCTCGCCCACCCGGACGGCTCCGCCCAACTGCTGGGCTCACACCGCCCGTTCACCAACGTCGAACGGCGGCTGCTCACGCGTTTCGGGGTCTCCGTCGAAGGGACGCGCGGCCAGCAGCCGTTCGAGCGGGCCCGGACAGCGGTCGAGGCGGACGACTGGGCACCGCTCACCGACGACGACCCCAGACGCCTGGGCCCGTACGACCTGCGCGGCCGGCGGCGAGGACGGCGGACGGTGGTGTACCGGGGCGTCAACCGGCGAGGTGTGGAGGCGGTGCTGCGAGTGCCGCGCCCCGATCTCCCCGTCGTCAACGCCCGGTTGATCACCGCGGAGGCCGAGGCGCTCACCCGGCTGAGCGGGCGGTACGCGCCCGCTCTGCTCCGTTCCCGGCTCAACGACGACCCGCCCTGGCTCGCGATGGCTCCGGTGGCCGACGACGACGCACCCGACGCCCAGCCGCCACGCCTCGCGGACATCATCGGCAGGGCCTATCAGGAAGGCGTCGCGCCCTTCGACAAGCTGGCCGGCCTCCTCGTCGCCTGGCATCTGGCGAGCGCGCTCAACCTCTGTCACCTCACGGGTCTCGTGCTCGCGGACTTCACGGCTGACAGCGTGTTCGTGCTGCGGCGCACGGTGGTCCTGGCCGATCTGTCGGACTCCGTGATCGACGGCCGCTACCTCGGCACGGGGCCCGTCCCGACGGTCGAGGACAACGTGCGCTCCCTGGGCGAGCTCCTCCAGCTCATCAGTACCAAGCCCGGTTCGGTGATGCCGGGGCTGCCGGAGGGCATGCACCAGTGGCAGGGCGACACCTGGGAGCAGCTGCGGCAGCTCGTCCTGCGCTGCCTCGACCCGGATCCGGCTCGGCGCCCGTCGGCGGGCGAGGTCGCGGAGATCCTCGCCCGGTACATCGCCCTGGCCCGCGCCTCGCGGGACGGCACCGAGCCCTTGGCCCCGGCCGAGAGCGCGGTCTCCGCCACTCGGGCGCCGCTCGCCCTGCCGCCGGCCTCGGAACGACCCCGCCCGGGTGACCGCGCGCTGCGGCTGTCCCGGTTCGGCCCCGCCCGCCGGGAGGACGAGGCCCGCCTGGCACGACTGCGCGTACCGCTGCGCCAGAGCCGGCGCGTGACCCTCATCGGCGCCTATCACTACAGCGGACGCGCCACGACGACGATGGTCCTCGGCTCGCTGCTCGCCACCGTCCGCGGGGAACCCGTCCTCGCCCTCGACGGGGCGGCCGCCGACGGTGCGCTGGACGCCTTCCTGACGGACCGCAACCCGGCCACCGTGCGCGACCTCGCGGCCCTAGCCCTCGGCCTCCCGTACGGCGACATCCGCGCCCGCACGACCCGCCTCCCGTCGGGCCTGGAAGTGGCCGCGCACCGCCGGGGCCACCGCAGCCCCAACCCCGCCCACGGCCAGGAGTACGCGCGGGTGCTGACCCAGACCGCGCCGCACTACTCCGTCGTACTCACCGACTGGTCGCCGCTGGGTCTCGGCAGTGCGGCCGAGGTCGTCCTGAACCTCACGGACCGGCTGGTCCTGTGCTGCGGCTCCGCCGAGTGGTTCCTCGACGCCGCGGTGCACACGCTCGACGGCGTACGCGACGCGGGGCACCGGCAACTCGCCGACGACGCGATCGTGGTGGTCGGCGAGATCGAGGGGTCCGTGAGCCGGCCCCTGCCCCCGGACTTCGCACGGCGCCTCGGCATCGACGCCGCCCGGCTGGTCCGCGTGCCCTTCGATCTGTCGCTGCGCAGCCCGGGGTTCCGGGAGCTCGGCCGGCTGCGGGCGGCGACCACGCGGGCGTTCCTGGACCTGGCGGGACTCGTCGTCGGGGACGGAACGCACTGATCCCCAGGCGGCTGCCGCCCGGGGATCAGTGGGAGAACTCAGTGGGAGAACAACGCTCAGCGCACTGCTCAGATGAGGCCGAGCCCGCGGACCGCCTCGCGCTCCTCCTCCAGCTCCTTCACGGACGCGTCGATGCGGGCGCGCGAGAACTCGTTGATGTCGAGGCCCTGGACGATCTCGTACGAGCCGTCCTTCGTGGTGACGGGGAAGGAGGAGATGAGACCCTCCGGGACGCCGTACGAGCCATCCGACGGGATGCCCATCGACGTCCAGTTGCCGTCCGCCGTGCCGTTGACCCAGGTGTACACGTGGTCGATGGCGGCGTTCGCGGCCGAGGCGGCCGAGGAGGCGCCGCGGGCCTCGATGATGGCGGCGCCGCGCTTGGCGACGGTCGGGATGAAGTCCTCGGCGAGCCACTTCTCGTCGTTCACGGTCTCGGCGGCGTTCTTGCCGGCGACCGTGGCGTGGAAGATGTCGGGGTACTGGGTGGCGGAGTGGTTGCCCCAGATGGTGAGGCGCTTGATGTCCGCGACCGTCGAACCCGTCTTCTTCGCGAGCTGCGTGAGCGCGCGGTTGTGGTCCAGGCGGGTCATCGCGGTGAAGCGCTCGGCCGGTACGTCCGGGGCGGCGGCCTGGGCGATGAGGGCGTTGGTGTTGGCCGGGTTGCCGACGACAAGAATCTTGACGTCGTCCGCGGCGTTGTCGTTGATGGCCTTGCCCTGCGGCTTGAAGATGCCGCCGTTGGCCTCCAGGAGGTCGCCGCGCTCCATGCCCTTGGTGCGGGGGCGGGCGCCGACGAGCAGGCCGACGTTCGTGCCGTCGAAGGCGACGTTCGGGTCGTCGGTGATGTCGATGCCCTGAAGGAGCGGGAAGGCGCAGTCGTCGAGCTCCATGGCGGTGCCCTCGGCGGCCTTCAGCGCCGGCGTGATCTCCAGGAGGCGCAGCTTGACCGGCACGTCCGCGCCGAGCAGCTGGCCGGAGGCGATGCGGAAGAGCAGGGCGTAACCGATCTGGCCGGCCGCGCCGGTGACGGTGACGTTCACGGGAGTGCGGGTCATGGCGTTCTCCGTATGACAGCTGACGGTGGGGCGTCCCTGCCCCGGGTGCGGGATTTCCGTTGCCGCGACGATGATCGATCACCGGTACGGATGATCGATCTCTCGGCGTCAAGAGAGATCCAGCGGTCAGGCTATCGCGCATCCGGGATCTCGCACGGCCGGGTCCGATGTGGCCCACCCCACAGGGTCGTTCCGGCGCCACGCATGCGCCTTGCGGAGCCGGCCCGGGACCACGAACCCGCCCCACCGGGCCACGGAGAGGCGGCCGTCGGTCCGGGAGAGAAGAACGACGGCCGCCGGGTGGGGGTGCCGGTCGACCGGAAGGGGGTGTGACTCCTCCCGGACAGCGCCGGACTCCCGTGGGGGTAACGTTCGCCTGCCCCGGCTGAGGGCGAGCATTCCTCTCATGCGGCGAATAGTTGCGGCGCCCGGTTCGCACGGGGCGGGGGCGCTTGTGCCGGTGAACAACTGCGGGTCGTACGAGGCTGGTCGCTCCCCTACTCTCGGCTTCGCTCGAGCGGGGGGACCCTCATCGCGGCGGAACCGCACGATGTCACAGCCCCGCGACCAAAAACCGGGGCGCCCGGCTCCGAAGAGCCGGGCGCCCGATCGCGGTCGCCCAGTTCATCGCTGAGCCTCCGCCGTCACTACTTCGTGCAGCCCTCCTCGCCCGACTGCAGCGTCGCGCAGGCCTTTGCCGCGGTGGCGTTCTTCACGGCGACCATCGGGGTGTAGGCGTCGGTGTCCGTGTCGACCTCGGCGGTCTGGGCGGCCGCCGTGCCCGACGTTATCCGGACCTCGTCGCCGGGCCCGGCCGCCGTGATGCGGGCCCAGGCGGCCCCGCACGTCTCGCTGTAGCGGACCTCGACCTGGGCGGTGCCGACGGCGGCCTTTTCCACGGTCTGCGCCAGCGTGCCGCCGCAGCCCATGTTCTCCGGGTCCTTGCCCGCGCAGTCCGAGCCGACGCAGTCGACACCGGCCGGCAGCTCTTTGCTGACGGTCGGGGTCGGAGTCGGCTTGCTCCCGGCGTTGCCCTTGTCGTCACCGCCGGAGTCCGTGAGGAACACGGCCGCGGCTATCACCACGAGCGCGCCCACGACCCCCGCGAGGAACATCGTGAGCCGCCGCTTCCCCCGCTGTGCGCCGGACGAACCCCCGGAACGCGGCCGCGCGTCCTGAGGCGGCCCCCCGGCAGACCCGCCCGGAGCGGCAGGACCGGAAAGGCTGGGCGGTCCGTAGGAACCCGACGGGCCGGGGCCCCCGGCACCGGACACGCCGACACCCGCCGGCCCCGAAGCCCCGGAGGATCCGGCGTACCCGGATGCCCCGGACGGCCCTGAAGGCGTGGCAACGACTCCCCACCCGCCGCCACGCGAACCCGCACCACCGCTGCTGCTGCCGTTACCGGCCCCGTGCGGCGGCCTGCGCTCCTCCCCCGGCGCGGGAGTCCGCGGCGGCACCGTGGGTGCCACGCCTGCAGGACCCGCGATGCCCGGCTTGGGCGCCGCCGTCGCGCTCCCCCCGGCGCGCGCCTGCCTCCCGTTCCGTCCCCCCTTGGCCGGAGCCTGCCCGAACTCCCCGAGCGCGGCGCGCGCCTGGGAGATCCGTATCGCCTCCATGGTCATGTCGTGGCGCATCTCCGAGCGGCTCCAGGCTCGCTCGGCCAGCTCCCACATCGTCGTCAGATGGACGGGATTGGTCCCGGTCACCTCGGCCAACGCCACGATCGCGCCCTTGGGCGCGAGCAGCCGGCCGTTGAGATACCGCTCCCAGGACGTCTTGCTGTACCCGGTGCGGTCGGCCACGGCGGCGACACTCAAGCCGCTGCGGTCGACCAGCCGACGCAGCTGGCTGGCGAACTCCCTGACCTGCGGATCGAGTTCATCCGGCAAGTCCCTCCAACGAGGCATTGCTACCCCCCTCTTTCCCCCCGTACGTGCTGGCTTTTCCCGCGCGTGAAGCCCTCTGCCGAGTCCCCGTTCTCGCTACCCACAGGGATGCGCCCAATCAGGATCTCAGTTCCCGGGATGGGGGCGCACGGGAGCATTCGCACCTGTGGGCATGCACCGTTGCATGCCCGCTGGTCGGCGGTCCAGTGTCCCACCGACTTGCTCCTCGGCCGACAGGATCTCCTGGTCACGCGTGGGACGTCCCGGACCGTCCCGATTGCCCACGTTATCCCTGGTGTTGTAGGTGATCAGCGTAAATCCTCGAACTTGTCAACACATCGACACGCGAAGAACACATGCGCGACCCCGTGCGCCACTCGCCTTCAGGGGGATCACAGGCACACCAGGGGAGGCTGGACGGCGCCGAGTAACGGGACGACGACGGCGTGCGACAACCTTCACGAAGCACGACATCGCCGAATCCTTCGCCCGGAAAGCGACAAGGTTACGTACAGCGACTAACGGCACGACGTCACTTTCAGGCCGCTGGGCTGAAAGTTCTACGCCAAGATCGGTAGGCAGATGCGTGATCACGTCAGCGTGACAGCCCCGATCACCGCGGTCAGCAGCAGGCCGAGAACGAGCAGCAGCGCGTAGAGCAGCAGGCGGTGCGAGGAAGCCCAGGAGGTCCCGGCCGGGTCGGGCTCCGGTTCCGGTGTCTCGGCGAGCAGGTCCCACCAGGGCACCGTCGGGTCGTCCTCGTACTCGCCGTCGTACTCACCCTCCGCCCCGCTCACACCCGCGCCCGCACCCCCGACGGCGGGCGCGCCCGCCGGAGCCGGAGCAGGCGTACGCGGCCACACCCGCACCGCCAGCTCCCAGCGCACACCGAAACGCTCCGCCTCCGCGCCCGCGCCCGCGACCCGGCACAGGGCGACGACCGCCTGCCGGGGCGGGGGCTGGGTCGCGTTCAGATAGCGGTGCCAGGAGGACTTGCTGTACGCGGTGCGCTCGCCCAGGGCGACCAGGCTGAGCCCCGTACGGTCCTTGAGCAGCCGCAGCTGCTCCACGAAATGCCGTACCTCCGGCGGAAGATCCGCAGGCAGCGGCTGCCAGGCGCCCATCGCTACTCCTCGCCCTCTCCCTCGTTCTCGGCGTACTCGTCGCCCTCGTCGTCGCGTTCCCCCGCTATGAGCGGGTGACGGCGCCCACGGCGGATTGGTTCCCACCGGGGTACCGGAACCGTCACCTCCGTGCCACAGGGAACTGACAGGTATTGAAGCTCCGTTGGCACGTCCATGACTCTTGATCCCAGGCGGCGCCCGTCCTCGCTCGGGGGAGTGGACGGGCGCCGCTCTCATGGATGAGGCCGGTCAGGCCCCGAAACAGACCCGCTCGCCGTCGGCGGGGACCAGACAGACACGCGCTCCGCTCGGCCCGTCGTCCGCCGCGGTCATCGGCGTCGCGAGGTACCCCTCCGTGTCGTCCTTGTCGGCCGCCCGTACGTTCCTGGGCGGCGCCCCGGGCCGGCTCACCTCGACCCGGTCCCCGACCCGCAGCCGCGACGCCCGCGCCCACACCGCGCGACACACCTCGCCGTACCGCAGCTCCACGCGCTGCCCGCCCGCGAGCGTCCGCTCGGCGGCCGAGGTCACCATGGACTGCCCGCCGCAGCCCATGTCCGCGGGATCGCGTCCGTCGCAGGTCGCTCCGGTGCAGCCGGGCGAGTACGTCGCCGGGGGAGCGTACGTCGCAGGGGGCATCGCCGCCTGTTCCGCCCGCTCGCCCGGCACGAGGAGGACGGCGACGCACAGAGCGGCGACGAGACAGCCACCGGCGGCGACCAGGAGCACACGGCCGTGTCCCGGGGCCGTACGCTCCCGCTCCTCGGCCGTACGCTCCCGCTCCTCGGCCGTACGCTCCCGCTCCTCGGCCGTACGCTCCCGCTCCTCGGCCGTTCGCGCCCCCTCGTCTCTCCCCTTCCCTCGCCCGCTCCACTCCGCGTCCGCCAGCTCCCACAGCGCGAGCAGCCGTTCGGGCCGCTCCCCCGCGACCCGGCACAGCGCCACGACGGCGTCGTACGGGACCGGCTGCCCGCCCTTGAGATAGCGGGCCCAGGAGGACTTGCTGTAGCCCGTGCGGTCGGCGAGCCGGGCGAGGCTGAGCCCCGCCGAGTCCCGTAACTCCCGCAGTCCCGCCCTCAGTTGCCGTGCTTCGGGAGTCACTTGCGCAGCTCCCGCCAGGTGTCGGGCCCGACGATGCCGTCCAGGGCGAGACCGCGGGCCCGCTGGAACGCCCGGGCCGCGTCCTTGGTGCGCTCGCCGTAGAGGCCGTCGGTGCTGCCGGGCTCGAAGCCGTGCCGCCGCAGCAGACACTGCGCCTCGACGACGTCCCAGCCGGTGCTGTTGAGGTCGAGCAACACCTCATTGGAGAGGCTGTACCCGGCGTACAGTCCGCCGTCCTTGCGGCCGTCGTGGCACTCGTACGTCTGGCCGCGCCGGTAGTCGCCGCCGGTGAGCACGGTCCGTTCCCGGCCGGAGTCGTCGCCGCGGTGCCAGGACAGCCCGGTGAGCAGCCCGGCCGCGAAGGCGACGAGCAGTGCGGCGACCGCGCCGACGACGAGGCGATGGCGCGGGCGGTGCGCGGGAAGCGGTCCCGGCGGCTCTGGCATGCCGGGCGGCTCTTCGGGCTCCTTCGGTGCCCCGGCCGCCTCGCGCGTCGCGCCGTCCGCGACCTCGTGCAGGACGAGCAGCCGTGTCGGGTCCGTGCCACCGCAGACCCGGACGAGTTCTTCCACGGCTCCGCGGGGGACGGGCTTCTTGCCGTTGAGCCAGCGTTCCCAGGACGAGGAGCTGTAGGTGGTCTTCGCGGCGAGGGCCGCCAGCGTGAGTCCGCTGCGGTCCTTCAACCGCCGTAACTGGACGACGAGTTGTCGTTCCCGTTGGTCGAGTGTGTCGGGCAGTTCTTTCCAGCGCGCCATGTCGCCACCCCCCGTGATCCCTTGGCGCGTACGTCGATGAAGTGCCGTCGGTGCTTCGAGTGCCGTCGTTGCTGCGGTCGGCACGATCGGCGCGGTCGGTGCCGTCGGTGCCGTCGTTGGGGAGGACGACCGGAGTGGGGTGGTGCGGTTCCGGTCTGTGACGCCCGTCCCACGCCGTTGTCATGGGACGAGGCATCCCCGCAGGTCAGGGGGCGGGGCGTGTCACACGTGCCCAACTCCCCCGGCTTCTCTGGCCGTTGTCATGGCCCGTCCCGCACGGTCGGTGGCGTACCGCGACACACACCAAGGGGAGGACCCCATGACCCGTACCACCGCCACCCGTACCCGTACCCGTCCTCGCGGCCTCCGCGTCCGGGCCGCACTGTCCGCCGGGGCCGTCGCCGCCGCCACGATGGGCGTCGCCGGGATCACGGCCGGTACCGCCGAGGCGCGGCCGGGCGCACCGACGCTCAACCACGGTTCGTCCGGGAGCGGGGTGTGGTGCGTGCAGCGCATCATCAACCGCAACTACGGCAACGTGCTGAAGGAGGACTCCAAGTACAGCAGCTACACCAAGGCCTGGGTGAAGTACTTCCAGGAGAAGAAGAAGGTCAAGCCGTACGACGGGATCGTCGGCAAGAAGACCGGCAACGCCCTGCTGAAGTCGGTCGGCGGCGACAAGTACTGCTACAAGCACCTGCCGACGACGTACTGACCCGGCAGACCCGGCAGACCTGGCCGGCCTGGCCGACCGGAAGGGCCCGCCCTCCTCGGGGGAGGGGGCGGGCCGCCGTCAGGCACGGGTCATGTCCCGCTATGTCCTGATCGTGAAATGAAGCGTGTCGTCCAGGAACGGGATCTCCAGCCACGGCTTGGGCTGCGCCATCATCGCGAGCAGGACGATGGTCACGCCCAGGACGCCGTACGTGACGAGGTCCGTGAAGCGGGAGCGGACGGCGAGCATGCCCACGTCGGGCAGCATCCAGCGCATGGCGGCGCCCGCGAGCAGCGCGACGCCGATCAGCAGGGTGCCGACCCGGAAGACGTCGAGCGCGGTCAGCAGCAGACCGAGTCCGACGGTGCCGATGACCGCGAGGACCGGCCACTGCCGGGCCGGCGCGGGCGCGTCCTTGGGTGCCGCCCGGCCGCCGCCCTCGGGCCGCGCGGTGTCCCGCGTGAACAGCGGAAACCGCCGCGTGACCTTCCGGGGCTGTCCGTCGAGCCCGGGAGCGCTGACCGCGTCCTCGGCCGTGGGCTCACCGTCCTGCGCGGGGGTGGCGGCGAGCTCGCCGTCCTGTGGCGGGGCGACCTCGGCCTCTGCACCGTCGGACGCGGCGGTACCGGGCTCATCGCCTGCCGCCGACACGGGGGTGCCGGGTTCAGCGGCTCGCGCGGTCGTGCCGCGCGGGACCGCGGCTCGCGGCTCGGTGGCCTGCGGCTCCCGCTCCTGTACGGGTGTCCCGTTCGACTCGGCGCCCTGCGGCCGCGTACCGCGCCGCGCGGCGCCGCCCCGCGCCCGCGGCGCCTCCTCGGGCACCACGCCCTGCTCAGGCACCACGCCCTGCTCCGAGACGCCGCCCTGGGCCGAGGCCTCGTCTCGCTCGGGCGCGGTGTCACGCCCCGGGGCGTCCCGGTCAGCCGGCACTGCGTTCCGCCGCCTCGACCACGTTGACCAGGAGCTGGGCGCGGGTCATCGGGCCCACTCCGCCGGGGTTCGGGGAGATCCACGCGGCGACCTCGGCGACGCCGGGGTGGACATCGCCCACGATCTTGCCCTCGGCGCTGCGGGAGACGCCGACGTCGAGGACGGCGGCTCCCGGCTTCACGTCCTCGGGGCGGACCAGGTGGGCGGAGCCGGCGGCGGCCACGATGATGTCGGCGCGGCGCAGGTGGGAGGCCAGGTCACGCGTGCCGGTGTGGCACTGGGTCACGGTGGCGTTCTCGCTGCGCCGGGTCAGCAGCAGCGGCATGGGGCGGCCGATGGTGACACCGCGGCCGACGACGACGACCTCGGCGCCCTTGATCTCCACGCCGTGCTCCCGGAGCAGGGTCAGCACACCGTTCGGGGTGCAGGGCAGCGGGGCCGGCTCGTTCAGCACGAGGCGCCCGAGGTTCATCGGGTGCAGCCCGTCCGCGTCCTTGTCCGGGTCCATCAGTTCGAGGATGCGGTTCTCGTCGATGCCCTTGGGGAGCGGCAGCTGGACGATGTAACCCGTGCAGGCCGGGTCCTCGTTGAGCTCACGGACGACCGCCTCGATCTCCTCCTGCGTGGCGGTGGCGGGCAGCTCGCGCTGGATGGAGGCGATGCCGACCTGCGCGCAGTCGCGGTGCTTGCCCGCGACGTACTTCTGGCTCCCGGGGTCGTCGCCGACCAGGACGGTTCCGAGGCCGGGCGTGATGCCCTTCTCCTTCAGGGCCGCCACGCGGACGGTCAGATCGGATTTGATCGCGGCTGCGGTGGCCTTGCCATCGAGAATCTGGGCGGTCATGTGCCCATCCTCGCGGATGACCGGGTCCTGGTTCCAATCCGGCCCCCCATACCTCCAGCTCCCTGAAGGCTTCTACCTCCCTCAAGGCCTCTTCCGGCCTCTTCAGCGCCCTCCCCTGCTCCCCCGCTCCGTGTTCGACCATGATCGGCGATGTTGCACTTGCACAACACACGCGGTATCCGGCTGGACAAATAAGTGGCGTGTTAAGGACGATGAGCGGCACAGTGCCGCGGACAGTACCGGGGGGACGAACCGCATCTGTAGAACTTTCCTCCGAAATGTGCCGCGTCGTCCCCGCACTTACCGCAACGACGGAGGAAAGACGCCATGAGCTTTGGCGACCCGAACAACCCGTACGGTCCGCCGCAGGGCCAGCAGCCCGGGTACCCGCCCCCGCCTCCCCAGGGCCAGCCCGGCTACGGCTACCCGCAGGGCGTTCCCCCGCAGCAGCCCGGCTACGGCTACCCGCAGCAGCCCGCGTATCCCGGTTATCCGGGCGGCAACCAGATGGCCATCGAGATGCCCGGTCTGATGAAGACCGCGCGTGTCCTGCTGTTCATCCTGTCCGGCTTCCAGCTCCTGTTCGGCATCATCGCGGGCATCGCCGTCGGCGCCGCCCAGGACGTGTCGAACGGCGTCGGCAGCGGTGACGACACCGACACCCTCGCCGGCCTGGGCTTCCTGTTCGCGGCGCTCCTGGTGGGCATGGGCGCCCTGTCCATCTTCCTGGGCGTCAAGTTCAAGACCGGCGGCAGCGCCATCCGCATCACGACGATCGTGTACGCGTCGCTGATGATCCTCGGCGGCCTCGTCAACACCGTGCAGGGCGGCGGCGGTTCCGCCACCTTCGGCGGTCTCATCTCGCTCGCCATCGCCGGCATCATCCTGGCCTCGATGGTGAACAGCGCCGCCTCCGCGTGGTTCAACCGCCCGAGGTACTGACCCCGGAGCACGGAGCCGCAGTCCGGGCACCGGTTCCGGAACGGCACGTTCGCGCCATTCACGCCAAGGGCCGTGTTTCACCCTGCGAGGGGGGACACGGCCCTCGCGCGTCCCCCTACCCTGATCCCATAGCTGCGTACGGGACGGGAGCGGGACGGGGAGAACGGCCTTGTACAGCATCATCGTGGTACCTCCGCCGACCACGGAGGACGGGCACAACGGCAGGCACACCGACCCCCAGATCCGGCTGGCACCCGGAGAGCGGCTCACCTTCGGCCGCTCGGAGACCGGGAACGGGCTTGCGATCGCACACGAGGGCGTGTCCCGGAAGGCCGGGGCGATCACCGCGCAGGGCGCCTTCTGGATACTGAGCAACTTCTCGGCCCACCAGACGTACGTCGTGGAGAACCCTGAGGGTGCGGGCGAGCACATCAAGGTCGGCCCGGGCCGTCTGGACGCGCCGGTCCCCTTCGAGTTCTCCCGGATCGTCCTCCCGGCGGCGGGCGACCTGCTGCCCATCGAGGTGTGGGCGCCCCGCCACGACTATCTGCGCTCCCCGGAGGGCCTGGACGGGGCGACGACCGCGCCCGCGTTCTCCGTCGACCGCACGAAGCGGTACTTCGCGGTCCTCGCCGCCCTCTGCGAACCCCGGCTGCGCGGCGAACCGCACGCCCCGCTGCCCACCGTCGACCAGGTCGTCGAACGGCTGCGCCCCAACTGGCCCGCCGCGTCCCGCACTTCGGTCCAGTGGAACATCGACTACCTCGCCGTGAAGCTGCGCCTCAAGCCGGGCCCCGACACGGCGGACACGGGCCCGCGCCTCAACGGCAAGAAGGAGTCCCTGGTCTCCCTGGCGCTCCGCTTCGACCTCGTACGGGAGGACGACCTGCTCGTCCTGACGGAGCCGAGCCGGGCGGCCCGGTGACGGAGGGCTACGCGGTATCGGTGCCCAAGGGCTACCGGGTGGGGTCCTGGGAGGTACGGGACCCGATCGCCACGGGCGCGTTCGGGAGCGTGTACGAGGCCCGGTGCACCCATGCGCGGGAGGGCCTGCCGAAATCGGCCGCGCTGAAGTTCCTGCCCACCGGCACGGGTACGCCCCGCCAACTGACGCATCTGCGTGAACTCGCCGAGCGGGAAGTGGAGTTGCATCGAAGGCTCACCCGCCCGCGGCTCATCCGCATGTACGAGACCCTGACGGTCGACGACCCGGACCACCCCGACCTCGACGGCGCCACCGTCCTCGTACTGGAACGGGCCGAGGGCTCGCTGGCCGCGCTCCTGGCCCGTTCCCCGCGGCCGCCGCAGGGTCCCGCGCTGCTCGCGCAGACCTGCGAGGGCCTCGCCCAGCTGCACCGTGCCGGCTGGGTCCACGGCGACCTCAAGCCCGCCAACGTCCTGCTGATGAAGGACGGTTCGGCCCGCCTCGCCGACTTCAACATGGCCGCCGAACTGGAGGGCACCCACGCCTACACCCCCGCCTTCTCCACCCCCGACTACACCCCGCCCGAGCTCCTCTGGTCCGAGATCGGCGAACGCGGCCGCCAGATCAGACCCTCCGCCGACATCTGGGCCTTCGGCGTGCTCGCCCACCTCGTCCTCACGGACACCTTCCCGCTGCCGGGCGGCACGCCCTCGGCCCGCCGGGACGCGGCGGTGCGGTACGCGCGCGGCACCGACGAGCTGCGCCTGTCCCCCGGACTCCCGGACGACTGGCGGGAGATCGTGCGGGCCTGTCTGGCCCGTACGCACCAGGAGCGCATCACCGGGGAGACCCTGCTGCGGCGGGTCGAGACGGCTGCCGGGGCGACCCGCTCGCCACGACTGCCGCGCCTGCTCGGGTTCGGGCGCAGACGCCGGTCCAGTGTGATGCTGGGCGCCGCGGCCGCCACCGCCGCGGTCGCCGCCCTCGGCTACGGCGTCAGCGTGCTGGCGGACGGCGGCTCCGACGACGGGAAGGGCTCGGGGCCCACGAAGGTCGCGCCCGCGTCGTACGGCGCCTCCGAACTCCGTACGGACAAGGGTGTCCCGGTGGCCTACCGCCGCCTGATCGTCGACTCCGCCCACGACTGTGTCCATCCGGAGGTCACCCCCGCGCTGATCGCCGCGCTCCTGAAGGCGGAGAGCAACTTCGACCCCGACCTCTCCGACCCCACCGTGGGCGAGGGCGAGTACGGCATCGCCCGCTGGACCCCCAGCATCCTGCGCTGGTACATCCGCGCGGACGGCGTCCCCGCGAAGGAGACCCCCAAGCCTCCTCTCACCCCCGCCGAGTCCATCCCGGCCGTGGGCCGCTACCTCTGCTTCATGGAACCGCGCCTCAACCCGACCGGGTTGTCCGGCGACCGCCGGGTGCTGCTGGCGGCCGCCTACCGGACCTCGTACAAGTCCGTGAACGACGCGGCCGGTGTTCCCCCGAAGTACCGCGACTACGCCGACCGCGTCGCCCACTACCTCAAGGAGTACACGCCGCCGCGGAAGAAGTGACCCTGAGAGTTCCGAGGTACCCCTCCCTTCCCTCCCGCACAAGGGTGGAGACGTCCACCTACGGGGGTGGCGTCATCAGGAGGGACACCCATCATGAAGCGCACTCTGGCCTCACTCGGCGCAGCGGCGGTACTGGCGTCCGGGGCGATCGTGCTGACCCCGGCGAGCGCGTCGGCGGCACCGAACGGCTGCTGGGGCAACGCCGGCACGAAGACGGACCCCGACGGCCGCACCTACACCGCCCGCTACTGCCACAACTACCAGAGCGGCGACATCATCTGGCACCGCAACAAGATCGGCGACCTGTACGCGGGCGACAACTGGTTCGTCTGCCAGTCGAAGGACCCGGGCTTCCCCAACCCGCCCGTCGGCGACGCCCGTAACGACTGGTGGCTCTACACCCAGGGTGACACCGGCAGCGTCCACAAGGCCTGGGGCTGGTTCCCGGCGACCAAGGTCTCGGGCGGCAACAACTGGGAGCCGATCCCGGGCCTGCGCACCTGCTGACGCCCTTCACCGGCGGCGGTCTCCGGCTCCTTCGGGGGAGGGCCGGAGACCGCCGTCATGTCCGTGCCCCGAGCTCTTGGATGAACTCCGGGCAGATGAAATGTGAATGACCCACGGCGGGCTCCGGCCCGCGCCTCTACGGCAAGAAGGAGTCGCTGGTGTCGCTCGTAGTGCCTGACGCCCCCTCAGGCCGTGCCCCGCGCTGCTGCTGATTCCGGCTTGGCACGGACCCCGGTCAGCCCGAGAGTGCGGCGGGACACAGGACACCGCGATAGCCTCGTGTCAACTGGGGTGGCAGAACGGACCTTTACGGAAGAACGGCTGCCGAAGAACAGCGCATCGGGGGACCCATGTCGGACCAGCGGCCCACGCCGCCGTACTCTCCGGCGTCCGGCGACGCCGCGCTGGAGCAGGCGGGGGCGAGCCCGTTACGGCCCGTGGACCCGGCGCGCGTCGGACCGTACGTGCCGCTCGGGCTGCTCGGCAGTGGCGGAATGGGCCGGGTCTATCTCGCGCGTCCCGTCGACGACAACCCGGGGCTCGCCGCGGTGAAGGTGATCCGGCCCGAGTACGCCGAGGACGCCGAGTTCCGGCGGCGGTTCGAGCGGGAAGCCGCCGTGCACGACCGGGTTCGTACACCGCACGCGCCGCAGCTCCTGGGCACCGGGTTCCAGGACGAGCTGCTGTGGATGGCCACGCAGTACGTGCCCGGCCTCAACCTGGCGGAGGCCACCCGCGAGTGCGGCGGGCTCGAACCGGCGGGCGTGTGGCGGCTGGTGGGCGAACTCGGACAGGCCCTGTCGGCGCTGGCCGCCGCCGGAATCGTGCACCGCGACCTCAAGCCGTCCAACGTGATCCTGTCCTTGCAGGGTGCGCACGTGATCGACTTCGGCATCTCGCAGGCCGCCGACAGCAGCGCGATCACCACCACGGGGAACCGGGTCGGAACCCCCGCCTTCATGTCCCCCGAGTACCTCCGGGAAGGCCGCTGCGACACCGCCTCCGACGTGTTCTCACTCGCGGGCACACTCGTCTACGCGGCCACCGCACGCGCCCCGTTCGGCGACGGCACCGGTGTGGACGTCATGCACCGCGTCGCCTTCGAGGAACCCAAGTCCGAGATCATGGACGAGCTGTCGGAGGCGGATCCCCCGCTGGCCGCGCTGCTCCTCGCCTGCCTGTCCAAGGACCCGGCCGGGCGGCCCACGCCGCGGCAGCTGATCGACGCGGCCGCGACGCAAACCAGCACGCCGAGCACACCGAGTGCCCCGAGCACACCGAGCACACCGGGTACGCCGAGTGCGCCGTCGTGGCAGGAACCGCTCAACTCCCGGCTGCTCGCCCGGCACCAGGCCCACGAAATGCTGGGCCATGCCTCCGCCCAGCAGACGGGCCACTTCCGTACGCCCACGGAACGCGTGGCGTCACCCGCTCCGGGCCCCGCCTTCGGTCCGCCGACACCGCCGAGCGCGTACGGTCCGCCGACACCGCCGAGCGCCTATGGTCCGCCGACACCGCCCGGCGGCCAGTACGGCCAGTACGGTCCGCCCGCACACGTCGTGCCGAGCAGCATCGCGCCGCCCGACCCCACTTCGGCCGCGACCAGGCGCAGCGGTCGGAAGCCGTACTTCGTCGTGGCCGCGGTGCTCGCCGTGTGCGCTGTGGCCGTGAGCGCGTTTCTGCTCACCCGCCCGGACTCCGCCGACACCGCGTCCTCCACGCCGACCGCCGCAACCACCGCCTCGGAGGGCGAGGAGGGAGAGAAGAAGAACTCGCCGTCCCCCGACTCCTCCCGCTCGGCCTCTCCCTCCCCTTCCCGCGAGAAGGAGGACAAGGGCGAGGGAAGCGAGGACGACTCCGGCGGAGCTGGAGCCGGAGCCGGCGGTGGCCAGGGCGGTGCGCAGGCCTCGCCCACCCGAGCGGAGACCACCGCGGCGGGCGGCAGCGGTGGCGATGGAGGGGCTGGCGAGAATGGCGGGAGCACCCCCGCCCCGACCAAGACCACCGCCAAGCCTGCCACTCCCCCGTGGATCTCCCAGTGCACGTACTACTCCGGCACCCAGCTCACGCAGCGCGGTGACAAGGGCCAGCGCGTCGTACAGGTGCAGTGCATGCTGGCCAAGCGCGGGTACAGCATCGGCGGCGCGGGCGTGGACGGCCAGTTCGGCGAGGACACCCAGGCGGCGGTCAGGCTCTTCCAGAGCGACAAGGGACTGGACGTCGACGGCCAGGTGGGCCCCAACACCTGGGCCGCGCTGCGCAGTTCGACGTGAGGCGGGAATGAGGACCGCCCGTACGCGGCGGACTGCACCACGTACGGGCGGATGAGCCGTCTCCCCGAGGACGGCGAGGGAATCTCGCAGGGGAAACCACTCAGTGGAAGAAGTGCCGCGTCCCCGTGAAGTACATCGTGATGCCCGCCTTCTTCGCCGCCTCGACCACCAGCTCGTCGCGGACCGAACCGCCCGGCTGGACGATCGCCTTGACGCCGGCAGCGCTCAGGACGTCGATGTTGTCCGGGAAGGGGAAGAACGCGTCCGACGCGACGAAGGAGCCCCGCGCGCGGTCCGCGCCCGCTCGTTCGACGGCCAGCTTGCAGGAGTCCACCCGGTTGACCTGGCCCATGCCGACGCCGACCGAAGCGCCGTCCTTGGCGAGGAGGATCGCGTTGGACTTGACCGCGCGGCAGGCGCGCCAGGCGAAGGCGAGTTCGTCGAGCTCGCCGGGCGACAGGGGCTCGCCGGTGGCCAGGGTCCAGGAGGTCGGGTTGTCGCCGTCGGCCTGGAGGCGGTCGGCGGCCTGGAGGAGGCGGCCGCCGTCGATCTGCCTGATTTCGACCGGGGCCGAGGGGGCCTGGTGGGCGCGCAGGACGCGGATGTTCTTCTTCTTGGTGAGGGCCTCGAGCGCGCCGTCCTCGTACTCGGGCGCCACGATGACCTCGGTGAAGATCTCGGCGACCTGCTCGGCCATCTCCTTGGAGACGGGGCGGTTGACGGCGATCACGCCGCCGAACGCCGACAGCGGGTCGCAGGCGTGCGCCTTGCGGTGCGCCTCGGCGACGTTCGCGCCGATCGCGATGCCGCAGGGGTTGGCGTGCTTGATGATCGCGACGCAGGGCTCGTCGTGGTCGTACGCGGCACGGCGGGCGGCGTCCGTGTCCGTGTAGTTGTTGTACGACATCTCCTTGCCGTGCAGCTGCTCGGCGTCGGCCAGGCCGCCGCTGCCGTCGACGTACAGCGCGGCGCCCTGGTGCGGGTTCTCGCCGTAGCGCAGGGTGCTGCGCTTCTCGAAGGTCGCGCCGATGAAGTCCGGGAAGTCCGAGTCGTCGACGGGTGCGTACGAGCTCGCGAACCAGGAGGCGACGGCGACGTCGTACGCGGCCGTGTGCTGGAAGGCCTCAGCGGCGAGCCGCTTGCGGGCGCGCAGGTCGAAGCCGCCGTCGCGGGCGGCGGCCAGCACATCGGCGTACCGCTCGGGGCTGGTGACGACCGCCACGGACGGGTGGTTCTTGGCGGCGGCGCGGACCATCGAGGGGCCGCCGATGTCGATCTGCTCGACGCACTCGTCGGGGGTGGCGCCCGATTCGACGGTCTCGCGGAACGGGTAGAGGTTCACGACGACCAGCTGGAACGGCTCCACGCCCAGCTCGACGAGCTGCCGCTGGTGGGACTCCAGGCGCAGATCGGCGAGGATGCCCGCGTGCACGCGCGGGTGCAGCGTCTTGACCCGGCCGTCCAGGCACTCGGGGAAGCCGGTGAGCTCCTCGACCTTGGTGACCGGAACCCCGGCGGCGGCGATCCTCGCGGCGGTGGAGCCGGTGGAGACCAGCTCGACACCCGACGCGTGCAGACCGCGGGCGAGCTCCTCGAGCCCGGTCTTGTCGTAGACGCTGATCAGCGCGCGGCGGATGACCCGCTTGGTGTCCTGCGTACCCTGCGTACCTTCGGCGGTCACGGGATAACTACCTTTCGTCCCTCAATGCGATAGCCGTGGCGGGCGAGCCGCCCCACGACATCGACGAGCAGTCTTCGCTCGACTTCCTTGATGCGCTCGTGCAGAGCGCTCTCGTCGTCCTCGTCCCGGACCTCGACCACGCCCTGAGCGATGATCGGGCCGGTGTCGACGCCGTCGTCGACGAAGTGGACGGTGCACCCGGTGACCTTCGCGCCGTACGCGAGGGCGTCGCGGACGCCGTGCGCCCCCGGGAAACTGGGCAGCAGCGCGGGGTGGGTGTTCACGAACCGGCCGCCGAAGCGGGCCAGGAACTCCTTGCCCACGATCTTCATGAACCCGGCGGACACGACGAGATCCGGCTCGTACGCGGCGGTCGCCTCGGCCAGCGCCGCGTCCCACTCGTCACGGGTGCCGTAGTCCTTCACCCGCCGGACGAAGGTCGGCAGTCCGGCGCGCTCGGCCCGCTCCAGGCCCTCGATGTTGTCGCGGTCAGCGCCGACGGCGACGATCTCGGCTCCGTAGACGGCCGTCCCCCGCGTCGCGATCGCGTCGAGGAGTGCCTGCAGATTCGTACCTGATCCGGAGACCAGCACGACGAGGCGCTTGGCCTTGGCCACGGCGGGGCCCTTTCTCGGGGAGTGCCTTTGTATGGTCGTACGAATGCTTCGCGCCCCCGGATACGGGGAAGTCTACGAAGCGGCCAACCGTCAGCAACGATACCGGCACACCGAGCGGCCCCCACGGGACGGGGGCGTGGCCGGAAGGTAGCGTCTGGGGAGGATCCGCCCGGGGAACACGGTCCGCGCAGGGGAACGCCTTTTGCGTACGGGACGTTGACCAGGGACGGGTACGAATGCTTGGGGCACGAGCCCCGGACACGTAACCAGCTCTGTGGACACGTTGCCCGCCAGAGACCACCAAGGGGAAGACGCACACCTGATGCCGGACCGCAGTCTCCGACTCCCTCCGCTCCTGCTGCGCGAGCGGCGCCCTTCTCCCACGCCACCGCGGGAGAGCGACGACGTGCCCGAGGGCGGGCAGGGCTCCGCGGGCGGACAGGGCTCCACGGGTGGAAGTGGCCAGGGTTCCGCCGGTGGCCAGGGCGGCACCGGTACGCCGGCCGGCTCCGGTGCGCCGGATCCCGGGCAGCGACCCGAGCCGCCGCAGCCTCCCGCCGACGACAACCCCTTCGCCCCGCCGCCGGAGGGCACGCCCGACCGGCCGTGGCAGCCGCGACGGCCCGCGGGCGGGCAAGGACAGGACCAGGGACAGGGGCAGGACGGCCGGCGCGAGGACGGCTCCCCCTGGGGCAGCCAGTGGAGCGACCGGCAGCCCGGACCCGCGCAGGAAGGCCGTTTCGGTGACCGCCCCGGTTCCCCGGGCGGACCCGGCGGCGGCCAGGGCGGTCCGGAAGGGCCCGGCGGCCCCGGCACCGGAATGCGCTGGGACCCGAAGGACCCGGCCCAGCGCCGCGCTCGGTACGCGCTGCTGTCCGGCATGTGGGCGTTCTTCTTCGCCCTCTTCAGCTGGCCGTACGTGGCACTGCTGCTCGGCGCGCTGGCCATGTACTGGGCGATCAGCGCCCTGCGCACCAAGCCGCGTACGCCGGATCCGGACACCCCGGCGCCGCCGTCCTCCGGCGCCAAGCCCCAGACCACGGCGGCGATCAGCGGCCTGGTCACGGCGTCCCTCGCCCTCGCCCTGGTCGCGGCCACCTTCACGGCTCAGCTCGTGTACCGCGACTACTACACGTGCGTGAACGACTCACTCACGAACACAGCAAAGAAGTCCTGCGACCGGCTGCTGCCGGAGGAGCTGCGGGGGTTGCTGGGGACGCGCTGAGAAGCGGGGTCGGTCGGAGCGGGTTTCGCGCTGGTGCGGGTTTCGCTGGCGCGGGCCTCGTCGGCACGGGCCTCGCTGGCGCGGGCCTCGTCGGCACGGGCCTCGCTGGCGCGGGCCTCGTCGGCACGGGTTTCGCTGGTGCGGGTGCGACGGCTCGCCCCGTCGGCCGGGCGCGGCGGCGCGAGTTCCGCCGGTACGGGCGCGGGGGTTCGCGTTCCCATCGGTCCGCGTTCCCATCGGTTCGAGTTCTTCGCGGTTCTGGCTTGTCGCGCTTCTCGCGGTTCTGGCTTGTCGCGGTTCGCGCTTGTCGCCGTTCCGGTCTCTCGCCGTTCCGGTTTTTGCCTGTTGACTTCGAGTGCGCTTCAAATTCAATACTCCGCCTCAACGCCCGCCGCTCGGCGGGCCGTAAGGGGAGGACACCCGCATGCGCTACCGCACCATCGGCACGGCCCCGGGGACCCGCCGTGAGGTGAGCGTCCTCAGCCTCGGCGCGATGCTGTTCGGCACGAGGACCGACGAGGCGACCTCGTTCGCGATCCTCGACCGTTTCGTCGAGGCCGGCGGCACCTTCATCGACACGTCCGACAACTACGCGTTCTGGGAAAACGGCACCCAGGGCGGCGAGAGCGAGGCCCTGCTCGGCCGCTGGCGGCGCAGCCGCGGCATCGGCGACGAGATCGTCATCGCGACGAAGCTGGGCGCGCGGCCGCTCGCCCCGGCTACGGGCTACATCGACAACCCCGAGGGGCTGTCCGCCAAGGCCATCCGCGAGGCGGCGGAGGGCAGCCGCGAGCGGCTCGGCGTCCCGAAACTGGACCTGCTGTACGCCCACATCGAGGACACGACCGTGCCCCTGCGGGAGACGGTCGAGGGCTTCGCCGAGCTCGTCGCCGAGGGCACGGTCGGACTGCTCGGCGCGAGCAACCACTGGACCTGGCGCCTGGAACGCGCCCGCAACCTCGCCGCGGCGGCCGGTCTGCCGGGCTACGAGGTCCTCCAGTACCAGCACAGCTACCTCCGTAGGCGCGCCGACCTGCCCGGCCAGCTCTCGCCGGACGGCAACCAGGGCGTGGCCGGCGGCGACCTGCTCAGCTATCTCCGCGCCGAACCGTCTCTCACGCTCGTCGCCTACACCCCGCTCCTGTCCGGCGGTTACGTCCGCGAGGACAAACCGCTCGGACCCGATTTCGACCACGCGGGCACCCCGCCCCGCCTGGCCGCGCTCCGCTCGGTCGCCGAGGAGACCGGCGCGACCGTCAACCAAGTGGTCCTGTCGTGGCTGATCGACGGCGAGATCCCGGTGATCCCCCTCGTCGGCTGCTCCTCGGTGGCCCAGCTGAACGAGAACCTGGCAGCGGTGGACCTGGAACTGACTCCGGAACAGCGATCCCGGCTCGACGCGGCCCACTGACCGCGGTCCGACCGCCCGCTCAGCCATGGCCGTTGAGGAAGCCGAGGAGCCAGGCGGCGAAGGCATGACTCGCTCCACCCAGCACGCCGCGCACCGCCGCGGCGACCAGTACGAGGCGCTCGGCCCGCGTCGGGCGGCTCTCGGTCGGGGTGTTCTCGATCGGGGTTTCCTTGGTGGTCATGGTCGTGGTCCTCTCCGGACAGCCGTCTGACGTGCTCATACGTCCACGATGCGGCCGCCGGAGAAGCACTCGAGCGATCCCTGCCGCCAGCCGAGCGTGGCCCAACTCGGCCTGATACCAGCACGGTTGAGGACAGGGCTGGCACACTGTGGAGTTGACGAGACCTGACAAAGACTGACGGAGCTTCGTGGGCGTTCAGCTGCCGGACGAGACCGGGTTGCCGCCGGGGCCGCGGCGGGACATGGTCGTCTTCGTCCACGAGCTCTACCAGCGGGCGGGCAAGCCTTCGCTGCGCGACCTCAGCGAGCAGATCCGGGCGCGGAACGACCTGCCCGGAACGCTGAGCCACGACGGGGTGAGCAGTGTCCTCAAGGGCAGAAACATGCCCCGCTGGCCGAACCTCAAGTCGCTGGTGCATGTCCTGGCGGAACAGCAACAGATCGGTGAACCGGACGTCAGGGCTGCCATCGAGCGGGTGTGGGCGCTGTGGTGCGTTGCCGACGGCGGCGCACCCTGGCCGTCGGCGGATCCGCCTGCCCCCTCCGTGCCGACCGCCGTCGCCGAGGATCACCCGGAACCGCCCGCCCTCCCGCCGGGCGTACTCATCCGATGGGCACCCCAGCAGGGAACGCTGGATGTCTTCGACCGGCAGATGGCGGTAGAGGTGTTCAGGAAGGTTGGGGGCATCGATGAGCAGTCGTGATCAGGGTCCCTCGGTGTGGGTCCGGTATGAGGAGACGGGCGACCGTACCGATCTGGAAGCGGTGATCGACCACTTTCGTCAGGCCGGCGCCGCGGGCGATCCCGCGGCACTGAACAACCTGGGCGTGGCGCTTTCGAGGGCCGGCCGTCATCAGGAGGCCATGGCGGCCATCGAGGAAGCGGTCATCATCCGCCGCCGACTCGCCACCACCCAACCCACCACCTACGAAGCCGACCTCGCCACCACCCTCAACAACCTCAGCACCGCACTCGCGGAAACCGGCCGCCACCAAGAAGCCCTGACAGCCATCGAAGAAGCAACCATCATCCGCCGCCGACTCGCCACCACCCAACCCACCACCTACGAAGCCGACCTCGCCACCACCCTCAACAACCTCAGCACCGCACTCGCGGAAACCGGCCGCCACCAAGAAGCCCTGACAGCCATCGAAGAAGCAACCACCATCCGCCGCCGACTCGCCACCACCCAACCCACCACCTACGAAGCCGACCTCGCCACCACCCTCAACAACCTCAGCACCGCACTCGCGGAAACCGGCCGCCACCAAGAAGCCCTGACAGCCATCGAAGAAGCAACCACCATCCGCCGCCGACTCGCCGAGGCGAACCCCTCCCGCCACAGCCCCAGCCTGGCTGCGGCCCTCAACAACCTCGGCAACCGTCTGGCGCAGACCGACCAGAACGACAGGGCCCTGGAGGCCGCCGAGGAGGCACGCGACATCTACCGGTCGCTGGCCGCCGACAATCCGGCCGCGTACGAGCCGGGTCATGCTGCCGCCCTGAGCAATCTCGGCAGTCGGCTCGCACAGGCCGGCCGCAAGGAAGAGGCCGTCCGCGTCGCCGAGAGGAGCAAGGAGATCTACGAGCGGCTGGTCGCGGCCGACCCGACCGCCCACGAAGCCGACTTCGCCGCGGCCCTCTCCGCACTCGCCTCCGTCTACGAGTCCGCGGATCTGCCTCGCAGGGCGCTTCCCCACTACCGGTCGGCGATCGCCCACGCTTCTCGAGCCCTCGGAGCCGACCACCCCGAGACCCTGGCCGTGCGCAGCCTGCTCGCCTACGCCCACGACTCGGCCGACGAACTGGGCCCCGCCGTCCAGGAGTACGAGGCCCTCGCCGCCGACTGCGCCCGGGTCCTCGGTCCCCACCACCCCCGCACCCTCGGTGTCCGCAACAACCTCGCCGGCGCCTACCTGCGGACACGGAATCCGCAGCGGGCCATCACGTTGTACGAGCGCGTCATCACCGACTACGGGCAGGTGCTGGGGGACGACCACCCCGCCACCCTCGGCGCACGCGCCAACCTCGCGTTCGCCTACCAGGTCTCGGGCGATCGCCGGCGGGCGATCCGGCTGTACGAAGATGTCGTCGCCCACAGCGAACGCGTGCTGGGCCCGGACCACCCCCACTCCCGGTCCGCGCGCGCGAACCTGACACGCGTCTCCGCACTGGAGTCGCTGGAAGGGGCGGATCGGTCACCCGCACCACAGCCCCCGGCCTTCGAGCCACTGCGCGTGATCATCGCGGACCACAATCCGGTCGTACGCACAGGACTCACCGTTCTGCTGGACGGCGACGACATCCAGGTCGTCGCTGAGGCCGCCGACGGCCACCAAGCGATGGCGGAAGCCCTGCGACACCGCCCGGACGTAGTACTGCTGGACGCCCATATGCCCGCCACCGACGTCGCGGAGCTGGCGCGCGTGGCGCCGGTGCTGATGCTGACGTACGCCCGAGAGCTTTGGCTCGTGCATGACGCGCTGAGACTGGGCGCACGTGGCTACCTGGTACACGGAACATTCAACTCCGCTCAACTGGTGAGCGCCATAAGGGATACGACGAGTGGTCAGGAACAGTCGAGGCAGCCTGACTTCGGCCCAGCCGCGACGTCATCGGACTTCAGCCGGCCCCCGGAGGTGCCCGACCTGAACCTGGACGCGACGACGCCTGGCTTCACTCCTCCCGCCGAGAGTCTCGGACTCTCCACGCGGGAGGTCGAGGTGATGAACCTGCTGGCATCCGGCATGACCACCCAGCAGATCGCGGCTAGCTGCTTCATCAGCCATAGAACGGTCGAGAACCATCTCAACCGGATCTTCGCGAAACTGAACGTCCCCACCCGCAGCGAGGCTGTCGACCGCTGGCAGAACCGTGCGGCCGCCGAGAACCGGGCCGAGCGGACCGAGAACCGGCCGGAGGATGCCCGCCACGGCCGGCCCGGTTAGGAGCCGCCCGGATAGGAATCCGTCGGCACCGGTTCCGGATGCCGCAGCAGCCATGCCTGGAGCTTTTGGTGGCGGAACTGATACGCGCTGCCCGAGATGCGCAGCAGGCCCGCCCCGTAGGCCCAGTCCAGGAAGCGGGCCAGACGCCAGGGCAGGAGGCCGCGGGTGCAGAGGAGGAAGACGAAGTAGCGCCGGCCCGCACCGCTCCACCACACCATCCCGCAGACGAGGCCGCCGACAGCTCCGGCGCCGATGCCGAGGACGTAGTCGCTGCCGTAGCCCACGAACGCGCCGAACACCGAGCCGAAGAGGGCAGAGAAGCTCAGCCCCGAGTTGATGTCGTCACGCAGCAGGTCCCGCGGGTGGGACTCGATACGCACCTGCCGCTGCGCGCGCCGGGAGGTGATCGCGGAAGCCGCGCTGAGCACCAGCCCGGCCGCCAGAACCGCGATCACCACAGCCATCAGGCCCGAGGCCACCCACTGCACCATGGCGATGGCCAGCACCAGCACCCCCGCGCCGCGCAGCCGATGGACCAGGAGCCGACGGCCGTCGGGAGTGTCGAGCCGCCGCAGCTTGCCGCCCTGCGGCGAGGGCACCTTGCCGCTGCCTGCGCGCAGCAGCACGGCGAGGACCAGCGCCGCGATGCCGAAGGCGGCCGGCAGATGCGTGAGCGACAGGCTGAAGTCCGTTCGCAGCAGCAGTGCGGCCGTCGCCGCGAGGACAACGGAGGAGGTGAGTACCGCGTCGACCGTACGGACCCGCCGGGCGCCGGCTAGGGGCCACAACTGGTGCGGGACGAGTTCGGTAGACGCACCGGCAGGTTCCGCGCTGTGCGCGTGCCGTGCCAGTACGCCCAGCCAGCGGTGCACCTGGTCGGACCGGTAGCAGTATGAACCGCCCGAGTGCAGTCGGGTGACGGCCGGGACGTAGCGGCTGAGCAGGTCCTCGTCGAGGGCGTCCGAGTCGCTGTGGCGCAGCAGTTCGCCGGGGTCGCCGCGGTCCGCGTACGCCGTCGCGGCGAGGGTGAGCCGCCAGGGCGTGGACATCGCGTGCGCGAGGAACGACGGTCGGCCGGGTGCGCTTTCGGTGAGGCCACACAGGACGCGTGTCCAGCCGTCCTGCGCCCGTGATACCCGGTTGACCAGGTAGGCATGTGCCTGTTCCGCGGCGACCGGACGGATCTCCACCCGCACCGCGTCCGGCACCGCGCTGCCGCTGCGCTCCAGCCGCTCGTACCAATCGGTGCGGCAGGTGACCACGACGTGTGCTCCGGCGTGCCCGTCCTGGTAGGCGTCGAGGGTCTTGACCGCCTCCTTGGCGCGCGAGGAGTCCGGGTCGGTACCCGGGGCGTCCATCTCGTCCAGGCCGTCGAGCACGGGCAGGATGCACCGGTGTTCCACCAGGTCACGGGCGACCGAGGGTTCTCGGTCGTAGTCATGTACCAGCCGCTCGACGAGCCAGTCCGCGAACGGGACTCGGGGGTTCCAGCCTGCCAGTGACAGTCTCACCGGGACCGTGTCGTCGGCCGATCCGGTGAGGTCCAGCAGCAGGCGCAGGGCAAGTACGGTCTTGCCGGCTCCCGGCCCTCCAGTGACCACCAGACGGCGCGTGCCGATGCCCAGGAAGTCGTCGGCGATCTTCGTCAGACGACCGGCGAGCGACGCGGGCGGTTCGGCACACCGCGGGCCGGACGGCACGACGTCGTACGCCAGGTCGATGGGAACCCGGTCGCCGCCGAGGAGTTGGCGCCACTGCTGCCCCTCCGCGGCCCGGATCTTGTGAGTAAGCCGGTCGGCGGCCGCCGCGGTGTCCGCCTCCTGGCCCGCCCTGCGACGCAGTGCGGCTACGGCCACCACCAAACTCATCGTGGCGAGCACGAGACCGACGACTCCGGCTATGTCCTGCCGTTCCAGTCCGCCCCTGGCGAGCGCGCCCGCGGCCCACAGGATCACGGCGAAGACGGCGAGCCCGCCGACGGTCAGCACGACCTGCCAGATGCGCCGTTGACGGCGTCCCCCGATCTCCATGGCTCCCGGCGAACCCTCCCCGACGTGCGACTCCCGGACCCTGCCACTCAAGGACTTCGGCAAGCCTGGCACACGGATGCTCCGCCGCCCACCCGCTCGGCGATCTCCATCCGGTTCAGGCGGGGTTCGGGGGATCCGTAGGGGTCGATGCCTCCTTGAGAGCGGCCCAGCGGGTCTCTCGTGAGGCGTCGTCGTGCCAGAGGGAGCCGAAGGAGTCGGTGGGAGGCAGGAAGTCGTACGGCTCGAAGTCGGGGTCCGGGGTGGGGCGGCTGTCGGCGGAGGTGGCGTGCCGCGCCTCCGGGCGCCGCCGAAGTCGTACGCGTGAGAGCCAGGTGGTCCGCGGCCGCGGCTTCTGAACGTGGGGTCCGGGCCGAGGGGCCTGCTCAGAGGGCCCTGGGTGCTCGGGGGACTTGAACAGGGCTCTCGACTGCTCGTAACCCGGAACGTGAGCCTGCCGATCCCGAGCCGGAGGCTCCTGGACCGAGGGCTCCTGGACCGAGGACTCTTGGACCGGAGGCTCCTGGACTGGAAGCCCGCGGACCGGAAGCTCGCGGGCCGACGGCTCCTGGGCCGCACGCCCCTGGACCTGGCCCTGGACCGGAAGCTCCTCGACCCGCCGACTCCGGGCCCGAGGCCCCCGTGCCCGAAGCACCCACAGCCGCACCCGAGGTTCCCGCAGCCGCCAGGCCCGCAGCGCCAGCCCCACCGGCACGCCCACCGCCGCGATCCACCCCGCCGCCGCGGGCCCCGTCTGCCACCAGACGGGGCCGAAGTCGGCGAGCGTGGCCACCCCGAGGGGTCCGCCCGCCAGGGCGGCGAGTGCAGCGAGGGCCAGCCCGCAGAGAAGTGCCGCGAGCGCCACGTTCCCGGCGGTCCGCCCGCACGACCAGGCCGCGTCGGGCCGGGTCGTCGGCGAAGTCGTCCCCGCCCGTCCGGCCGTCGCCGAAACCGCGCCCACCTCCCCCGCATCGTGCCTCCGCGGAACCCCCGCCCCCACCGCGAACCAGGCCACCACCACCCCCGCCACCAACGGCACAGCTCCCGCGGCCCAGTTCACGGGAGTCCCCGGTCCCGCCTCCGGAACCGCCGCCAGCAGGGGAAACGGCGGCACCAGCGAACCTGGCGGAAGCAGCGAACCGGGCGACGACAACAAGGAGGCCGCCGCGTGCCCGTCCCCGAGCACGAAACCCGGTCCGAGGGCGTAGGCCGCCCCCCACACCGCCGCGTTCGGGACGAGGGCCAGTGCCAGCAGCAGCACCGCGAAGCGGCCCGACCAGCTCTCCGTGAGCTGCAAGAACGACTCGCGGGCCAGGCCTCCGTGCCACACCAGCGAGGCGCCGACGAGCACGACCCCGCCTCCCACGAGCACCGCCACCCCCGCACTCGCGGCGCGCACGGCGGTCGGAAGCCGGGCGCCGGCAGAGAAGGGGAGGGCGTCGAGAGCCCGGCGCACGGACTGCGGCAGGGGCCCCCGCGGGCGCCCGTACGCCGTCCACACGCCCGCCCCCGCCGCGATCACCGCGAGCAGCGGCGGCCACACCGCGACCGACACCCATGACGGCCGCAGCGCACCGCTCGAGGCGTACACCGCGGCGGCCGCGCCGACCGTCAGATAACCGGCGACGACACCACCCCATGCCGCGCGGACGGCGGGCGGTACCGACTCCGCGTCGCCGTACGCCGCGTCGCGTGCCGCGCGGTGCAGCAGCCACGCGGGCAGTGCGACCAGGAGCAGCGGGGTGACGCCGACGGGCGCGGGTACGCCGGACAGCGTGTCCGTACGGACGAGTTCGGCGCCGTGCGCGAGCAGCCACATCGCGGCCGCGATGTGCAGCGCCCCGTCAGGACCGCTGTCCGGGTAGGGCGAACTGATCCACAGGACCATGACGAGTACGGCGAACGCGCCGAGCCCGAGACCCGCCGCGAGCGCGCCGCCCACCAGCCCCGCGGCCAGTCCTGGCGGCCTCTCGCGCGAGCGGGTGAGCTGGGGCGGCAATGACGGGCTGCGGTCTGTCATCCGAGTCACGCTCGCCATGCTCCCAACGACACGCGCTTTCCCGTCGTAACAGGCGAACCATGGATGTGTCGCTCAATATACGGTTTATGTGCTTTTACGTACGAAGGGGCGCCGCCAGGTGACGCAAACCGCTGCCCCTTCCCCTGTCCCCGACTCGGCGGCCACCTCCACCCCCACTGCCGCCCTGACTCCCGCTCAGGCCTTCGACGCCCTGTACGCGTTCGCCGCCCCCGCCCTCGTACGGCAGACCTATCTGCTCACCGGGCGGCGTGAGCTGGCACGCGAGTCCGTGGAGCGGGCCTTCCAACTGGCGTGGCAGCGCTGGCCGGAGGTGGCCGTCGACCGGGATCCGGCGGGCTGGGTGCGCGCGGCGGCGTACGAGTGCGCGATGTCCCCTTGGCACCGGCTGCGCCTTCGCCACCGCGTCCCCGAGCCGCCGCCCGCCGCCCTGGACGACCGCCGGCTGCTCTCCGCCCTGTTGAACCTGCCGCCGGTGTACCGCCGCACGCTGCTCCTGTACGACGGTCTCGGGCTCGGTCTGCCGGAGACCGCGGCCGAGTCGGAGGCGAGCACCCCCGCGGCGGCGAACCGGCTGCTGCACGCGCGCGAGGCCGTCGCCGCGCGCCTCCCGGACCTGGCGGACCCGGAGGAGCTGCGGTGCCGGCTGACGGAGCTCGGGAGCACGGAGGGGCTACGGGCCACCGCGAAGCCCGTCGTGGTGCGCTCGGGCAGCGAGCGCCGCGCCCGCCGCTGGACCCGCGCGGCCATCGCCTTCACGATCCTGCTCATCGGCTCCACCGCACTCACGGTGCGCACGGCTCCCGATCACTATGAAGCCCCGCAGGCCCCGGGGGCTTCGGTCCACGGTGTACCGCCGCGCTCGGGTCCCGGATCTCTGTCCGAGAAGGACGTGGAGCTCCGTACCAAGCTCCGCTCGACGTTCGGGAAAGGCCCGGAGAGGGTGATTCCCGAGACCCGCTGAGGAACGCCGGGACAACACCGGGAAACGCGGACGGGCCCGCACCCCTGGAGAAGGAGTGCGGGCCCGGCCACGTACCAGCGATCAGGCGTTTCAGCCGTTTCAGCCGTTTCAGCCGTTTCAGCCGGCGAGGATCTCGCGGGCCAGCTTGGCGGTCTCCGTCGGCGTCTTGCCGACCTTGACGCCGGCGGCCTCGAGGGCCTCCTTCTTCGCGGCGGCCGTGCCGGAGGAGCCGGAGACGATGGCGCCGGCGTGGCCCATGGTCTTGCCCTCGGGCGCGGTGAAGCCGGCGACGTAGCCGACGACCGGCTTCGTCACGTTGGCCTTGATGAAGTCGGCCGCGCGCTCCTCGGCGTCGCCGCCGATCTCGCCGATCATCACGATCAGGTCGGTGTCGGGGTCGGCCTCGAACGCGGCGAGCGCGTCGATGTGCGTCGTACCGATGATCGGGTCGCCACCGATGCCGACGGCCGACGAGAAGCCGATGTCACGGAGCTCGTACATCATCTGGTACGTCAGCGTGCCGGACTTCGAGACCAGGCCGATGCGGCCCGGCTTCGTGATGTCGCCCGGGATGATGCCGGCGTTGGACTGGCCCGGGGTGATGAGACCGGGGCAGTTCGGGCCGATGATGCGGGTCTTGTTGCCCTTCGACTTCGCGTACGCCCAGAAGGCGGCGGAGTCGTGGACGGCGATGCCCTCGGTGATGACGACCGCGAGGGGGATCTCGGCGTCGATGGCCTCGACGACGGCGGCCTTGGAGAAGGCCGGCGGCACGAAGAGGACGGAGACGTTGGCGCCCGTCTTCTCGATCGCCTCGGCGACCGTGCCGAAGACCGGGATCTCGGTGCCGTCGACGTCGACCGTCGTACCGGCCTTGCGCGGGTTGACACCGCCGACGATGTTGGTGCCGTCGGCGAGCATGAGCTTGGTGTGCTTCATGCCCGTGGCACCGGTCATGCCCTGGACGATGACCTTGCTGTCCTTGTTGAGGAAGATAGCCATGGCTGTGGTTTTCCCTCGTCCCTTACTTGGCCGCGGCCAGCTCGGCGGCCTTGTCGGCCGCGCCGTCCATGGTGTCCACGCGCTGCACCAGCGGGTGGTTGGCGTCCGACAGGATCTTGCGACCCAGCTCCGCGTTGTTGCCGTCGAGACGGACAACGAGCGGCTTGGTGACTTCCTCGCCCTTGTCGGCGAGCAGCTGCAGTGCCTGGACGATGCCGTTGGCGACCTCGTCACAGGCGGTGATGCCACCGAAGACGTTGACGAAGACGGACTTGACGTCCGGGTCGCCGAGGATGATCTCGAGACCGTTGGCCATGACCTGCGCCGAGGCGCCGCCGCCGATGTCGAGGAAGTTGGCGGGCTTCACGCCGCCGTGGGCCTCACCGGCGTACGCGACGACGTCGAGGGTGCTCATGACGAGACCCGCGCCGTTGCCGATGATGCCGACCTCGCCCTCGAGCTTGACGTAGTTGAGGTTCTTGGCCTTGGCCGCGGCCTCGAGCGGGTCGGCCGCGTCCTTGTCCTCGAGGGCCGCGTGCTCCGGCTGGCGGAAGTCGGCGTTCTCGTCCAGGGAGACCTTGCCGTCCAGCGCCAGGATGTCGCCGGAGGCGACCTTGGCGAGCGGGTTGACCTCGACGAGCAGCGCGTCCTCGGCGATGAAGGTGTCCCACAGGGTCACCATGACCTCGGCGACCTTCTCGGCGACCTCGGCCGGGAACTTCGCCTGGGCGACGATCTCGCGGGCCTTCTCGATCGAGACGCCCTCGACGGCGTCGACCGGGACCTTGGCGAGGGCCTCGGGGGTCTTCTCGGCGACCTCCTCGATGTCCATGCCGCCCTGTACGGAGGCCATGGCGAGGAAGGTGCGGTTCGTACGGTCGAGGAGGTACGAGACGTAGTACTCCTCGAGGATCTCCGGAGCCGTCTCGGCGATCATCACCTTGTGGACCGTGTGGCCCTTGATGTCCATGCCGAGGATGTCCGTCGCGCGGGCGACGGCCTCGTCCGGGGTGGCGGCCAGCTTCACGCCGCCGGCCTTGCCGCGGCCACCGACCTTGACCTGGGCCTTGACGACGGACTTGCCGCCAAGACGCTCGGTCGCCGCGCGCGCCCCCTCAGGCGTGTCGATGACTTCACCGGCCAGCACCGGTACACCGTGCTTGGCGAAGAGGTCCCTCGCCTGGTACTCGAACAGGTCCACGCGCGTCCGTCCCTATCAGTGATCTCGCCGCTCTGCGGTTAGCTGTCTGCGTGGGCGTGCCGCGAAGGGCAACGTGACTGCGCGGTCACAAGGAGGGCGTGGGCACGGGGCCGGCACGCGGCATGTCCGTCTCGCAGGTTATCGCCGCCGACGGCGGGTCCCTAAATCGCAGATCACACCTGGGCGGTGATTACGGTCACAGATTGCCAGTCTAAAGGGCCTCACCAGGCTGGGGTTTGCCTGGTGAGGCCCCTCGAACAGCCCCGAAGGGTGACCTAAGGGGCGCGGAGCGGCCGGTCCCCACCCCAATGGGGACCACCCGCCCCAGCCGCAGGGTTTCGGTCGGACGGACCGATGGCTTTCGGCCGTACGGGGCCGGGGCCCTGCGGAGTCGGATGGGGTGCCGTACAGCCGGCCGCCGGGCGCGGCCGTACGGCGGGAGCGTCGGTCAGACGCCGTAGGGGGAGCCGTACTGGCCGTACTGGCCGTGCTGGGCCGTCGTCAGGTAGCTCGGAGTCACGGACTCCGCCACGCCCTGGACGCCGATGGCGGCATTTCCGGCCAGCGGGCCGGCGGCCGACTCGACCGTTCCGGTCAGCTCCTGCGCGAAGGGGTCGACCTGGCCGACCGCCCCGGTCGCGAACGGGGCGACCTCACCGACCACGCCGCCCGCGAACGGGGCGACCTCGCCGGCCACACCGTCCGCGAAGGGCCGTACGTCGCCCGTGACGCCGTACGCCAGCGTCGTGGCGCTGCCGCCGACGCCGTCCACGGCGGGCTGGACGTACTGGACGACGGTGTCCACGATCGGCTGCACCGCGCCGACGACGCCCTCGGCGAACGGGGACACCTGGCCGACCACACCCTGCGCGAACGGGTCGGCCTGGCCGGCCACTCCGTACACGAACGGGTCGACCTGGCCGGCCACTCCGTACGCGAGCGGCGGGACCTCGCCGACCACGCCGCCCGCGAACGGCTGGACGTCGCCGACGACGCCACCCGTCAGCGTGCTCGCGTCCCCGACCGCCTGTCCGGAGACCGGGACCGCTCCGTCCACTGCGGTGGCGGCGACGGGCGGCAGCACGGAGGCGGCCGTCTCGTCGGTGACCTGGCCGCCCAGACCGGTGGCGTACGGCTGGACGTCGGCGACCACGCCGGTGGCGTAGGGCGTGACATCGCCGACGACGCCGGTCGCGTACGGGGCCGCTCCCCCGACCACGCCCGTCGCGTACGGGGCCACGTCGCCGGTGACTCCGTCGGTGTACGAGCGCACGTCGGCCACCACGCCGTAGGCCAGGGAGGTGGCGTCGCCGACGGCCTGGTCGGCGACCGGGGCCACGCCGGCCACGGCGCCGGTGGCGTAGGGGGTGGCACCGGTCACGGTCTGGCCGGCGACGGGGGTGACGCCGGTGACGGCCTGCCCGGCGATCGGCGTGACGCCGTGGACGGCGGTGGCGGCGACGGGCGGCAGCACGGAGGCGGCCGTCTCGTCGACGACCGGGGTGACGGTCCCCTGGACGCCGTGAACGGTGGAGGGGAGCCCGGTGACGGTGCCGGCCGCCTCGGCCTTCACTGAGGTGACGGTGGCCTGGGCCCGGCCGCCGGCGGTGGCCACGGTGCCGTGGACTTCGGTGGCGGTGCCGTGGACCTGGCCCCTGGCGCCGGTGACCGTGCCCTGGACCTGGGCGGGGACGGCGTCGAGAGTGCCCTGGACCTGGTTGGGCGCGGTGTTCGCGGTGCGACGGGCTTCGGTGGCCGTGCGGCCGGCGGTGGCGACGGTCTGCTGGACCTTGGCACGGGCGCCGGAGGGAACGCCTGTGGCCCCGGTGGCGGTGCGCTGGGCGGCCCCGAGCTGCGTCTGCGCGGCGGCGAGAGCCTGCTCCAGCTTCGGCGCGAACGCCGACAGCGGGCCGAAGAGGTAGTCGACCTCGTCCTGGGGCGCGGTGGCGTCGGACGCCGTGTCGGACATCGCGTCCGCCGCCTCGGCCGTGGCCTTGACCTTCGTGCCGGCCGCGGCCTTGGTCTCCTGGGCGGCCGATGCGACCGTGGAGCCCGCGGTGTGGGCGGTGGCCTTCGCCTGCACGGCCCGGTGGGCGACCTGGTGCGCGGGCAGCTCGCCCTCGACGTACTGGCGGGCCTGATCGGCCGCCTTCGTCTTCGCGTCGACGGTCGCCTTCGCGTCGGCGGTCGCCTTCGCGTCGGCGGTCGTGTCGCTGACGGTCGCCTGGGCGGTCTGCGCCGTGTCGGCGACCGTGCCGCCGGTGACACCGGAGACCGTGTCGGTCACGGTGTCGGTGACGGTGTTCGTGATCGTGCCGAGCGTGCCGTCCGTGTCGTCCACGGACAGGGACGCGTCGGGTACGGAGGCGGACGTCGCGGACAGTTCGTCCGCGCTGGCGACGGCGGAGCCGAGCGCCCAGGCGCCGGTGACGCCGGCGGCTATGACGATGGAACGGCGAATGTTCTTGTGCATGCGTGCGTCAGATCCTTCGGGATACCGAGAGTTCGGGACGTGTGGTGTGGGGGCATTCCGGGTGCCGGAGACCGGGCCTCCGTGGCGCGATGGCCGATGCGCGGTGCCGGTCAGGGGAGTTGAGGACCGACGACTGCGGCAGCGGTGCGCATCCGGTGGCTGAGCCCGGGGTTGCGTCCGGCTGGTCGCGTCCGGAGATCGGAGGGATGTCCGGACGAACGGGCGGACCTGTTCCGCCCCCGCGCGGCAGGTCTCAGCGGGGGAAGGTCCGTCCTAGCCGGGGAACGCCGGAATGTCCCGGTGCCTGTCCCGGGTCCCGGCCGCGGTGACGTCCGCGGCGGCGCCGGGCACCAGCGTCGGCCGGGCCCGTTCGTTCAATGCGACGGCCTGTGCGTCGCCGTGCCGCGACGACCCGTTGTCGACCGCGGAATGACGTCCCAACGCACCCGTGGGGTCGCCGTCGGGAGCGTCGTGCGCGGGCGCGTGTTCGGCTCGCGTGTCATTGGCGTGGGCGTCCTGGCCCACCTCGGCGCCGACGGCCACCGGGCCGCCGGCGAGCTGCGGCCCGTACGCCGCCACGCTCTTGTCGTGCGCCTTCTCCTCGGCCGCCTGGTGCCTCTCCGTCACTCCGCCCGGCTGCTGCGGTGCCGTACCGACCGGCAACGTCTGGCCCGGGATGCCGGGCAGCCCCGGAAGCCCGGGAAGGCCCGGCAGCGTGGGGAGTTCAGGCATCGACGGCCACCACTGCGGCGGGGCCGTCGGCTCGGCGATCCCACCGGTGATCTGATCCACCAGACCCCCGATGGGCCGTACGACACCATCGACGGCCGACGGTACGACGCGGCCTGTGACCGGGCGCACGACAGGCTCAACGGTCGCGGTGACCGGGCGTACGACGCGCTGGACTCCGTCGGTCACGGGCGTGATCGGTGTGATCGGCGTGATCGCCTTGGGGAGCCCGGCGAGTTCGGAGGTGGTGGCCGACGACGGCGAGGTGGCCGAGGATGGCGAGGTGGCCGAGGATGGCGAGGTGGCCGACGACGGCGAGTTCGAGCCCGTCGGCCGCTCTTCGGCCCACTGCTGCGAACCCTTCGCCGACTGCCCGACCGAGCTCGCCAGCAGCCGCTCGGCCGAACCTTCCACCGAACGGACAACCTCCGACGGCGACAGCGACGGCGTCGGAGTCGGAGTCGGGGCCGAAGGCAAGGCCGAGGCCGAGGTCGAGGTCGACGCGGCACCGTCCGCCGCTCCGGCCTGCTCACCGAAGAGGAGCCCCAGCACGAACAACCCGCCCACCAGCAGCACCACTTGCAGCGCACGCCTCCCCGCCGCCGTACGCGTCACGCGCAGAGCGACACCGGGCAGTGCGGCTGACAGGGTCAAGACGGGGCGAGTCTCCCGTGCGGAGGGACGAGGCGTGTCGAGGTGGGGCAGAACGAGGGGCGCGGCCTAACGCTGCGCGCCCCCTGAAGACCTGCCGATCCTCGCACGGGACTCCGGAGGTTGCGCAAGTCCCCTGTTACCGATGGACACTCATGTCCGGTTTTCCATGTCCCAGCACCACATGCGCCGTTAACCGCCTTTGCCGCGACCTCCTGCGCCACTCCTGCCTGTGCCGCTACTGCCCCTACCGCCCCGGGCTCCCGGTGTCCGGTATCGGCAGTGGGCGCTTCTCGATCGCCGCCGCCATCACCTCCGGGAAGAGGTCGGGCGTGCAGGCGAACGCCGGTGCGTCCAGCGCCGCGAGCGCCGCCGCGTGCTCACGGTCGTACGCGGGAGCCCCCTCGTCGGACAGCGCGAGCAACGTCACGAACTGCACCCCCGACGCCTTCATCGCCGCGACCCGCTTCAGCATCTCGTTCCGTATGCCCCCTTCGTAGAGGTCGCTGATGAGCACGACCACGGTGTCGGCGGGGCGCGTGATCTGCGACTGGCAGTACGCGAGCGCCCTGTTGATGTCCGTCCCGCCGCCGAGCTGCGTGCCGAAGAGCACGTCGACCGGGTCGTCGAGCTGGTCGGTGAGGTCGACCACGGCCGTGTCGAAGACGACGAGCCGGGTGTTGATGGACCGCATGGAGGCGAGCACCGCGCCGAACACCGACGCGTACACGACCGACGCCGCCATCGACCCCGACTGGTCGATGCAGAGGATGACCTCCTTCTTCACGGACTGTGACGCGCGCCCGTACCCGATGAGCCGCTCGGGCACGATCGTGCGGTACTCGGGCAGGTAGTGCTTGAGGTTGGCCGAAATCGTGCGGTTCCAGTCGATGTCATGGTGGCGGGGCCGGTTGATACGGGCACTGCGGTCCAGGGCTCCGGTGAGGGTCGCCCGGGTCCGGGTCGCGAGCCGCTTCTCCAGGTCCTCGACCACCTTGCGTACGACCGCCCGTGCCGTCTCCTTGGTCGTCTCGGGCATGGCCTTGTTGAGCGACAGCAGGGTGCCGACCAGGTGGACGTCGGCCTCCACCGCCTCGAGCATCTCCGGTTCGAGCAGCAGGGTGGACAGGCCGAGCCGGTCGATGGCGTCCCGCTGCATGACCTGGACGACGGAGGACGGGAAGTACGTCCGTATGTCCCCGAGCCAGCGCGCGACGGACGGCGCCGACGCTCCCAGCCCGGCCGACCGCTCCCGCCCCGCCCGTGCCTTGCCGTCCTTCCCGTACAACGCGCTCAGCGCCCCGTCCATCGCGGCGTCCCGCCCGCCGAGCGCACACCCGGTGCCGTCCGCCTCCTCCCCGCCGAGCACGAGCCGCCAGCGCCGCAGCCGTTCAGCAGAGGCATCGGCCGGGCCGACCTCGTTCTCGGTCTCGTTCTCGGCGAGGTGATCGGCCTGGTCAGTCACTCCCGTGCTCATCGGGCCACCCCCACAAGGTCGTTGTCATCGGCGTCATCGGCGCCCTCGGTTTCGTCCAGCCCCAGCAGCAGGCGCAGCACCGGCAGTACGGCGTCCGCACGTTCGGCGTCGAGGTCGGGGGCGAAGCCGGGTATGCCGGAGGAGGCGGCCATGGCACTCCCGCGCGTTCCCGGGCCGCGCCGGACCAGTTCGCCGAGAGTGCGGCGCACCCCGGGCTCGTACGCCGAGAACGTGCGCCGCAGCAAGGGCAGCACATCGGTGAACGCGTCCCCCGGCACCCCGGTCAGCCAGGCGTCGACCAGCCCGAGCAGCCGCTCGTCGTGCACGAGCAGCATCCCGCCCCCGGAACCCCCACCGACGAACCCCTCGATCCACGCGGCCGCGTCCCCCGGCGCCGTCCCCGGCGACAGCACGAGCCCCATGAGCCGCGCGGCCTCGTCCTGCGCCAACTCCCCGTCGTCCAGCAGCAGTCGGACGGCCCGCCCCCGAATGACCCCGGGGACCGTGTCCCGCCCGGAGAGCGTGCCCAGCACGGCGTGCCAACGGCCACGTATGCCGGCACGGGGCCCGGAGCCGGCCGGGGAGCCGGGGGAGCCGAAGCTCGCACCAGACCCAGACCCAGACCCAGACCCAGCCTCGGCCCCAGACCCGGCTCCGACGTCGGGCTCGGACTCGGCCCCGATGTCGGGCTCGGACTTGGGCTCGCCCTTGCCCCCTGACTCACTCGCCGCGGAGTCCTCGTCCTCGTCGTCCTCGTCTTCTCCCTCCCCCAGCAACCCCACCGCCCCATGCACCGCGTCCACATGCCCCCGCATCTCCTCGGCGGCGTCCGCGTCCAGCGCGGCGCAGGCCGGGGGCAGGCCCACGAAGACGCGCTCCGCGAGACCCGCGGCGACCTCGGCCAGGGCCTGTGTGCCCGTGCCGCGTACGTCGCCGTAGCGGAGGGAGCGGACCAGGGCGGGCAGGGCCTGGGCGAGGTGGCCGACGTCGGCGTCCAGGGCGGCACGGTCGGCGAGAATCCGCATCACCACGGGCAGCGCGTCCGGGAGTTCGGCGAGGAGGCAGCGCTCGGCGAGAGCCGTGACGTCGGCCAGCGAACCCGCGCCGACGGCGTCCGTCTCGGCCTTCGCGGTCGCGGCGGCGACCACGGTCGTGCCCCACACCCCGGCCTCGGCGACCCGCACCGCCAGCTCCGGCTCCCAGCGCAGCCGCCAGGTCTCCCGGAACGTACCGGTACTGCCGCGCGACGCGACCGGCTCGCCCCACTCGACGCCCAGGAGCCGCAGCCGGTGCAGCAGCCTGCTGCGCTCGGCGTCGTTCTCCTTGCGCAGGTCGAGCTCCAGCTCCCGCTCCTGCGCCTCCGGCTTGAGCCGCAACCGCCGCTGGATCCGCGCGAGGTCGCGCTGCAACGGGACCGCGGGCGCCGACGCGGGCACCTCGCCCAGCACGTCACCGACGACGAGCTTGTCGTGTACGAGCGCGAGCGGTACGTCCGAGCCCTCGCACATCACGGCCCGTACGGCATCGGTGGTCTCGGTGAGGCCCGGCAGCGGCCGGCCCCGCATCGCGGCGAGCGTGTCGGCGAGCCGCACGGCCTCGATGACGTGCGCGGACGAGACGAGCCGGTCCTCGTCCCGCAGCAGCCCGGCCACCTTCGTCATCCAGCGCTCGATCGGGCGGTCGGCCGTGCTGAACAAGTGCCCGTACCAGCCCGGCGAGTCGATCCCCGCGCCGTAACCACTCACCCGCGACAGCCGCCGGTGCGTCCAGGGCACCCACGTCATGTCGGCCTTCGCCTTGGGCAGCCCCTTGAGCAGCGCCCGGTCGGCGGCGACGGTCGTCCTCTGCCGCAGCGCGGGCACGTGCCAGGCCCCGCACACCACGGCCACGTCGTCCCCGAACTCACGCTGCGCCGCCCGCACTTGGAGCCGCATATACGCCTCCCGCACGAGATCCCGCTCGTGCCCCCCGGTCCCGTACGCCTCCCGCAGCGCCCCCATCGCCTCGCCGAGCACCTCGAACGGCGCGAAGGCGTCCCCGTCCCGCAGCCCCCGGTGCTCGATCACGTCCTCCCACCACCGCTCGGGGTCGTCGTACCCGGCGGTCTCTGCGAGCACGGCGAGCGGGTCGATCCGGATGGCCTCCTCGGCCGCACCGCTGCCCGCCGTCTCCGGCGTCTCGGGCTCGCCCGTTCCCGGATCAGCCGACGGACCTGTGCCGGAGGTACCCGGCTCTCCGTCCGCATCCGGCCCGTCCGGTGTCGCGGACCCATCCGGCGCCTCCTCGCGCCCCCACGCCAGCGTGTGCGTGGCCGGGAGGTCGATGAAGCGGGCCGGAACATCGTGTTCCAGGGCCCAGCGGATGGCCACCCACTCCGGGGAGAACTCGGCCAGTGGCCAGAACGCCGACCGCCCCGGCTCATCCACGACATGCGCGAGGAGTGCGACAGGCGGCTGCATACCCTCGTCGGCGGCGAGCGCGATCAGCGCGTCGGCCTCCGGCGGCCCTTCGATGAGTACGGTGCGCGGGCTCGACGCCTCAAGGGCAGCCCGTACGGCCCGTGCCGAACCGGGTCCGTGGTGCCGCACCCCGAGCAGCAACGGCCCCGGCCCCCGCCCGACACCTTCGGCCCGCTCAGCCTCCGGCAGGATTCCGCTCACGCGCCCACCTCCCGGCAGGCCCGGTAGAAGTCCTTCCAGCCGTCGCGCTCGCGGACGACCGCCTCCAGGTACTCCTGCCAGATGACGCGGTCGGCGGCGGGGTCGCGGATTACGGCGCCCTGGATGCCCGCGGCGACGTCGCTCGCGCGCAGGACGCCGTCCCCGAAGTGGGCGGCCAGGGCGAGCCCGTTGGTGACGACGGAGATGGCCTCCGCGGTGGACAGCGTGCCGCTGGGCGACTTCAGCTTCGTACGGCCGTCGGCGGTGAGCCCGTCGCGCAGCTCACGGAAGACGGTGACGACGCGGCGGATCTCGTCGATGCCGTCGGGCGCTGTGGGCAGGTCGAGAGAGCGGCCGATCTGGTCGACCCGGCGCGAGACGATCTCGACCTCGGCGTCGGCGCTCTCCGGCAGCGGCAGGACCACCGTGTTGAAACGGCGGCGCAGGGCGCTCGACAGGTCGTTCACCCCGCGGTCGCGGTCGTTGGCGGTCGCGATGAGGTTGAAGCCCCTTACGGCCTGCACCTCAGACCCCAACTCCGGTATCGGCAGGGTCTTTTCCGACAGGATCGTGATGAGGCTGTCCTGTACGTCGGCGGGGATGCGGGTCAGTTCCTCGACGCGGGCCGTCATCCCTTCCGCCATCGCGCGCATGACCGGGCTCGGGACGAGTGCGTCGCGGCTCGGGCCGTGCGCGAGCAGCTGCGCGTAGTTCCAGCCGTAGCGGATCGCCTCCTCCGGCGTGCCGGCCGTGCCCTGCACGAGCAGGGTGGAGTCGCCGCTGACCGCCGCGGCGAGGTGCTCGGACACCCACGTCTTCGCCGTGCCGGGCACGCCGAGCAGGAGCAGCGCCCGGTCGGTGGCGAGCGTGGTCACGGCGACCTCGACGATGCGGCGCGGCCCCACGTACTTCGGTGTGATCACCGTGCCGTCCGGGAGCGTGCCGCCGAGCAGGTAGGTCGCGACGGCCCACGGTGACATCCGCCAGCGGGCCGGGCGTGGGCGGTCGTCCTGCGCGGCCAGCGCCGCGAGCTCGGCGGCGAACGCGTCCTCGGCGTGCGGCCGCAGCTCCTCGCCCGTTTCTCGCGCGGGCGCGGACGGCGACGTGGGCGCGCCCTCGCTCCCGTCCCCGCCCACGGGCGTGGAGTGGTGCTGGCTCGGGTCGACGGACGTCGGGTCGACGGACACGGACATGGAGCGGTCCCCCTTGCGGCTCGGCCGGTTCGGATCTGGTTCCACCGTGCACCACGCCACTGACAATCGGCCCTGACCTGCGCAAAGGCACTCGGCTCGATCGATTGTCAGTGGTGGGATCTACCTTCGATGACATGACTCAGCAGGGGGTGCGCTGGACTGCGGATCAGGTGCTGGCACTGGCGCCTGACGCCGCGTCACGCAAGGCGGGCAGCAAGCTCGGCGCGGCCGGGCCGTGGTCGGAGGCGGGCAGTTCTGACGAGGGGACGGTGTGGGGACTGTGCAGGGGAAGTGGCAGCAAGCCGTACCGGACGGTGATCGACATCGCGGACTCCACCGGGCCCGCGTACAAGTGCAGTTGCCCGAGCCGCAAGTTCCCGTGCAAGCACGCGCTGGGACTGCTGCTGCTCTGGGCGGGCGAGGACGGCACGGTGCCGCGGGGGCAGGCGCCGGACTGGGCGGGAGAGTGGATAGAGGGGAGGAGGAAGTGCGCGGACGACAAGCGAGCGGCGAGCGCGGCGGGTTCCCCGTCCTCGGGTGACCCGGAGGCGGCGCGGCGCAGGGCGGAGCGGCGGGCCGAGAAGATCACCGCGGGGGCGGCGGAGCTGGAGCAGCGGCTGGCCGACCTGCTGCGGGGCGGCCTGGCCGCGGCGGAGCAGGCGGGGTACGGGCTGTGGGAGGAGACCGCGGCCCGGATGGTCGACGCGCAGGCACCGGGACTGGCAGGGCGTGTGCGGGAGTTGGGGGCGATCCCGTCGTCGGGACCCGGCTGGCCGGTGCGGCTGCTGGAGGAGTGCGCGCTGCTCCATCTCCTCGACCAGGGCTGGCTGCGCCGTGAGCGGCTGCCGGACGGCCTGGCGGCGACGGTCCGTTCGCGGATCGGGCTGTCCGGTTCGGCGGACGGCCCTCCGGTGCGCGACCACTGGCTGGTCCTGGCCCAGTACGACACGGCGGACAGCCGCCTCACGACGCGCCGCATCTGGTTGCACGGGGCGGAGTCGGGGCGCACGGCCCTGCTCCTGTCGTACGGGGCGGCCGGCCGCGCACCCGAACTGGCGCTGCCTGTCGGGCTGGCGCTCGACGCGGAGGTGTCCGCGTATCCGGGTGCGGGACAGCTGCGGGTCGCGCTGGGCGAGCAGTTCACGCCTCCTGCGCCCGTGCCGCTCCGGCCGCCCGGGGTGAGCGTGGCACGGGCGGCGGCTCAGTACGGCGAGGCTCTCCGGGACGACCCGTGGCTGGACTCCCACCCGGTGACGCTCGGCCGCGTCATACCGACCCCGGACGGCGACAGCTGGCAACTGGCGGATGCCGACGGCGAGTTGGCCCTCCCGCTCACCCCCGCCGCCCAGTCCCGATCCGGTCTGTGGCGCCTGGTCGCCCTCTCCGGCGGCACACCGGTCACGGTCTTCGGAGAGTGCGGCCACCGCGGCTTCACCCCGCTCACGGCCTGGCCGGAGGGCCCTGGAGAGGCGGTGACCCTGTGCTGATGCCACCGCCTCCAGCCTCCTCACCGCCGATGGATCTATGGAAGGGACTCTCATGAACAGGACCCCCGCCCCCACGGGCACGGCGGCGGCTGTCACGGACACGTCTGGCGGGAGCCGCTGGGAGGAGCTCGTGACCTCGGCGCTGCTGGGGACCGCGCGGCGTACGCCGTCAGGAGTGGCGGCCGGGCGGGAGGCCCCGGCGGCGTTGCTGGACGCGGCGGCCGTGGAGACCGTGCGGCGGCGGGCCGGGATGCGGCCCGGGCGGGCGGCGGCCCGGTTGGAACCCGCGGCGGAGGATCCGCGACCGGCGTTGCCGTCGGCGGCCGCGCGCCGGCTGGCGATGCTGCTCGCCGACCGCTCCGGGGCGGCGGGCGGCGGCCGCAGAGGGGCGGCTCCCGATCTCATGGAGCTGCTGCCGCAATGGCTCGCCACGGCAAACCGCCGCGGGTGCGCGGCACCCCCGGAGGCGCTGCCGGCGCTGTTGGACGCGGCCCGGGGGCGTACGGACCTACGGCCGGCGGTGCTGGCGTTCGCGGGACCGCGGGCGCTGTGGCTGGCCCGGCTGAACCCGGACTGGCGCTTCGCGCTGCGGTCGACGCCGGGCGGCGGTGCGGCCCTGCCGGGCCTCGAAGAGCCCATGGGAGGGCCCCCGCTCGAGCAAAGCCGCGAGTGGGGGAAGGTGCGGACGTTGTGGGAGGAGGGCCTGTTCGCCGAGCGGGTCGCGCTCCTCTCCGCGATACGGGCACGGGACGCGGGGGCGGCACGGGACCTGCTCGCCACGACATGGGCGACCGAGCGGGCGGAGGACCGGCTGATGTTCCTCGACTCGTTGCGGACGGGACTGTGCGCGGCGGACGAGCCCTTCCTGGAGCAGGCGTTGGCCGACCGGAGCCGCAATGTGCGGGCCACGGCGGCGGAGTTGCTGTCCGCCCTGCCCGGCTCCGCGCTCGCCGGGCGGATGGCGGAGCGCGCCGGGTCCTGCGTGGCCGTCGACCATACGCACGGCACGCCGACGATCGTGGTCGAGGCGCCGCACGAGTGCGATCCCGGCATGGAGCGGGACGGAGTGGTTCCCCAGCCTCCGGCCGGACGGGGCCAACGATCGTGGTGGCTGGGCCAGTTGGTGGAGGCGGCACCGCTCGGCACCTGGTCGCGGCGGCTCGGGGGACGTACGCCGCAGGAGATCGTGGCGCTGCCCGTGGCCGACGACTGGCAGGGCGAGCTGCACGCTGCGTGGTGCAGGGCGGCGGTGCGGCAGCGTGACCCTTCCTGGTCCCGGGCACTGCTCGGGTCTCCCGCGGCACCGGAGGCCGGCGGGCCTGGGGCGGTGTCGCTCGCCGAGCGGGCGAAGCTGCTCGGCACGCTGAGGGCTGCGGAACGGGCCGACTGGGTGGCGGGATTCATAGCCGTGCACGGTCTGTCCGAGGCGTTTCAGCTGCTCGGGGTGTGCGCGGTGCCCTGGGCGGGACCTCTGGGGCGGGCCGTGGTCGACGCCCTCAACATCGCGCGCGACGCGGGGAGTTATCCATGGAGTTTCAGCGGAGTCATGGGCCTGGCCGAGCGCTGCCTCGACCCTTCCGAGGCCGCCCACCTCGAATCCCTCACAGCCATCCCCGACGAACCGGAGAACGCGGCCCCGGGCGCCGGTGGTTACTGGGCGGAGTCCTTCCAACGCCTGGTCACCACCCTGCGCCTGCGCGCGGCGATGCAGAGGGAGCTCACGGAGATGTGAGTACGGGTCCCTGTCATGTGCCGCTCTCTTTGGGACGGGTGCCGCCCCAGCGGCACGATTGCCCACGGCTACGCAGGACAGCAGCGCGGACGTGCCCCGTAAGGGGCGCGGGGAACTGCGCGCTCAGCCCAGGACAACCCGCAGATGGCATTCAGCCGCGAGCACCACTTCTTCAGGGGCGCGGGGCTGTGACATGTGCGGCTCCGCCGGGTGGGCGCGACCAGCCCAACTCAACCCGCGCCCATCCACCCGGTGGAGCCCTACGCCCCGGCAGGCTGCCGGACGTTCGCGCGCACCCAGTCCACGATCGACGCCGTCGTGGCCCCGGGCGTGAAGATCTCCGCGACGCCCTTCTCCTTCAGCGGCGGAATGTCCGCCTCAGGAATGATCCCGCCGCCGAACACCTTGATGTCCGCCGCATCGCGCTCCTTCAGGAGCTCGATGACCGCGGCGAAAAGCGTGTTGTGGGCACCGGAAAGGATGGAGAGACCGATCGCGTCGGCATCCTCCTGGATCGCCGTGTCCACGATCTGCTCGGGCGTCTGATGGAGACCGGTGTAGATGACCTCCATGCCCGCATCGCGCAGCGCCCGCGCGATCACCTTCGCCCCGCGATCGTGACCGTCGAGGCCCGGCTTGGCCACCACCACGCGGATCGGACCGGCTGCCACACCCATCACTGCCTCCATGAACCGACTACACCGATCTGCAGAGATCTGCTTCGACATCGACCGTCATCCGTCGACCGCCGTTGTTCGATCTGTACCGACATTTTGACCTGTACCGAGTGCCAGCACCCGACTACCGACTGATAGCACCCGCTGACCGCGACGGCGACTCGCCGCCACCGCGCCCACGTCAGATATGCCCCAGTGGCACACCCACCCCGCACCGCACGGCCGGGGGAAGTGAACGAACGTTATCGCCAGCATCCCGCAACCGGCAGTTTCGCGGTGCGGACCGAGGGGGAAATCACACGATGGGACAAGTTCGCCGCGCACCGATCCCGCACCATGCGGCACATGGGCCGCACCCTGCGGTCGATGAACCGCATTGGGACCGGGCGCAAGGGGAGCCGCTACGAGGTCGCCGCACCGCCGCGCCGTCAGCCGCGCGGCACGGTGGTGCGGCGCATCGGCGATCGCACGACGACGGGCAGCCCCGTCGCCCCACCGGCGTCACACACGCCGCACGTGCACCGTCGCCTTCCTTGTCGCCGGCTTCTCACGAGGGCACACGGGGGACGGAGTCGTCCTCCCGTGCGCCGACGGGAGGTCGGCCATGAAGGTCACCTGGGCAGTGTCGCCCCTCATTCCGCTCTGCCAGCGCCTGCTGCCCAGCAGACTGGCCGGACTCTCACTCACCCTCCTGAAGGCGACCGCCCTGGAGATCGCGATCCTCGCGGGCCACCTCCTCCTGTACCCCTCCGGCATCACTCCGGAGCGCCGCCCGACCCCGATCCCACCCCGCATCCCGGCCGATCCGACCGGCACAAGCACCACCGGCACAGGCGCCGACGTCGGCACCGACGACACGCCCGACACCCCCCGGCTCCTCACCCCGGCCAAGCCCCCGGTCGTCCTCCTGCACGGCTTCATAGACAACCGCTCGGTCTTCGTGCTCCTGCGCCGCTCCCTGGCCCAGCACGGCAGGCAGCAGGTCGAGTCGCTCAACTACTCTCCGCTGACCTGCGACATACGGACCGCAGCCGAGCTGCTCGGCCGGCACATAGAGGAGATCTGCGAGCGCACCGGTCACCACGAGGTGGACATCGTCGGGCACAGCCTCGGCGGACTGATCGCGCGCTACTACGCGCAGCGTCTGGGCGGTGACGTCCGCGTCCGGACCCTCGTCACGCTCGGCACGCCGCACTCGGGCACACGAGTCGCGCCGCTGATGAACGCGCACCCGATCGTCCGCCAGATGCGTCCCGGTTCCGACGTGCTCGAGGAGCTGTGCCGGCCGGCCCCGCACTGCCGGACGCGGTTCGTGAGTTTCTGGAGCGACCTCGACCAGTTGATGGACCCGCTGGAGACCGCGTGCATCGAGCACCCCGACCTGCTCGCGCAGAACGTCCGGGTGAGCGGAATCGGGCACCTCGCCCTGCCCGTGCACCCCGCCGTCGCGGCCGGTATACGGCAGGCCCTGGACGCCGAGGAGACAGGCGCCCGCGCCGCCGCCCGGACCGGCGGCCTCACAGTGGCGTGACGGGTAGCGACGCAAACAGTGCCGTAACGGGTAGCGACGCAAAGGGACATGACGTCAACCGACGCGGCGAAGCGTTGGTGACACAACAGCTGGTGGCGTAACCGGAAATCGTCGCCGGAAGCTCCGCAGCCGACTCCGGGGACCCGCATTTCTTCGAACATTCATCGAACGCAAGGCCAAAGCTGTGCCCGCCGTCCGCCGAAAGGCGGCCGAATGCCCGTTTCCTGAGAGGGGGAAACCTGCCGAAGATTGTCGCGCCCTCATACCGCCGGGTACAGTCGCCGCACTGCTCTGCCAGCCCCTGTCGTCGAGGCGAAAGAGAAGTTGGTGAACGACCGTCACCCGTCGGGGACCGTAACTCCCCCGGCTCCGGCTCCCGAGGCCGCCTCGGCGCATCACGCGTCCTATGGCCAGCAGGGAGTCCAGTACGGCGACTTCACCACGCACGGCGCATACGCCGCCACTGGTTTTGACGCGACCGCCTCCGGCACGTACGGCACGACGGGCAGCTACGACACGACCGGCGCCTACGCGACGACGCACTTCGACACCGACCCCCTGTTCGGCGACCTCCCCGGCAACGGCGGCGGAACCGACGGCAGCGGGGGCGGCACGGGTTCGTACGACGCCGCGCAGTGGGGCACCGGCAGCCATCAGACGCTGAACTACGATCCGTACGCGGCCCAGCACCACGCCGCCTACGAGACCGGCAGCTATGACACGAGCGGCGTCTGGCCGGACGTCGGTTACCAGCAGCTCGGCCAGATCCCGGCGCAGGCCACGAGCCCCGAGGGCACCGGCCAGTGGGACGCGAACGCCTGGCACCAGGCCGACCCGGTCGACCACGCCCAGCAGTGGACCGCGCCGACCTTCGAGACAGGCACGTACGACGCGACGGCGTGGAACTCGGACGGCGGCGACCAGCCCCACCCCCAGGCCCACCAGAGCCAGGGCCAGGATCAGAACCACGTCGAGCATCAGGCCGCTCACGAGTCCTACGACCAGCAAGGCTCGTACGACCAGCACGAGTCCTATGACCAGCAAAGCTCGTACGACCAGCACGAGTCCTACGATCGGCACGGGTCGTACGACCACCAGCAGGCCACCACTACTTTCGAGCAGGTCCCGTACGAGGAACAGGCCACCGCGGAAGGCGAGTTCAACCCCTCCGACGACGCCGACGCGGACTCCGGTACCGGTGACCACAGCTACTCCCCCGATGAACCCCCGCTCCTCGATGGCGTCGAGGGGGTCTCTCCCGTCGCCACCGCCGCGCCGGCCGGCCGCTCCGCGTCACGCGCGGCCGGCCGTTCCGCGTCCCGGTCCCGCCGCCGGACCCCGCCGAAGCGTTCCGCTCTGCTGACGATCGCCGTGCCCTCGGCGTGCGTGATGGGCGTGGCCGGGATCGCCGCGGCGTCCGTGACCGGCGGCAGCGACAACGACGTCCAGACGACGGCCGCCGCGCCCGACGCGAGCGCCGTGCAGCCGTCGGCCGCGAACAACAAGCTGGACACCCAGCTCGAAAACCTCTCGGCGGACGCGGACGACTTCGCCGACCGTGCGAGCCGTACGCAGGAACGCATCGACCTGAAGGCCCAGCAGGCCGCCGAGAAGCAAAAGGCGGCAGCGGAGGCGGCGCGCAAGGAGCGGCTGCGGCCGAAGTTCGCGCTACCGGTCGAACAGAAGGGGCTCAGCGCCTACTACGGCCAGGCCGGCATCAACTGGATGTCCGTGCACACCGGCGTCGACTTCCCCGTCTCGTACGGCACGACGGTGCTGGCCGCGACCGACGGAACCGTCCGTACGCAGTGGAACAGCGCGTACGGGAACATGATCATCGTGACGGCCAAGGACGGTACGGAGACCTGGTACTGCCACCTCTCCACGTACAAGGTCGCTTCGGGCACCGTGGTGAAGGCCGGCGACCCGATCGCGTACTCCGGCAACTCCGGCAACTCGACCGGCCCGCACCTCCACTTCGAGGTACGCCCGGGCGGCGGCTCGGCGATCGACCCGCTGCCGTGGCTCAGGAGCCACGGCCTCGACCCCACGTGACTCCTCCTCGACCCCACGTGACCCCTTGGGGTCGGAGGCGAAGCCGCCCCACGTGCCCCCTCGGGACGTGACCCCTCAGGGGCTTACAGCTTCTCCACCGGCGCGTATCGCAGCAGCAGCCGCTTCGGCTTGTCCTCGCCGAAGTCGACCGTCGCCTCCGCGTTCGACCCCGTGCCCTTCACGCCGACGACCGTGCCGAGGCCGAACTGGTCGTGTGTGACCCGGTCTCCGACCGCCAGCGACACCACCGGCTTCTCCGCGGCGCCGCGGCGCGTGGCGAAGCCTGACGCGCCCGAGGCCGCCGAGCGGGAGTGGGAGGACGACAGCGAGGCCGCCACACCCGCGGCCGGGCCGGAGGGCACCGCGCCCATGGACCCCGTGCGCTTCCACTCCAGATGCGCGTCCGGGATCTCCTCAAGGAAGCGGGACGGCGGGTTGTACGAGGGCTGCCCCCAGGCGCTGCGCATCGACGAACGGGTCAGATACAGCCGCTCCCGCGCGCGCGTGATGCCGACGTAGGCGAGCCGCCGCTCCTCCTCCAGCTCCTTGGTCTGGCCGAGCGCCCGCATGTGCGGGAAGACGCCGTCCTCCATGCCGGTCAGGAACACCACCGGGAACTCGAGGCCCTTGGCGGTGTGCAGGGTCATGAGCGTTATCACGCCGGACCCGTCCTCTTCCTCGTCCGGGATCTGGTCGGAGTCGGCGACGAGCGCGACCCGCTCCAGGAAGTCGGAGAGACTGCCCGCGGCCTCGCCCTCACCGGCCTCCTGCTCGAACTCCAGGGCCACGGCGGCCAGTTCCTGGAGGTTCTCGATGCGGGTCTCGTCCTGCGGGTCGGTGGACTCCTGCAACTCGGCGAGGTAACCAGTGCGTTCGAACACCGCCTGCACGACGGTGGCCGGGCCGGCGCCCGACTCGACGATCGTCCGGAGGTCCTCCATCAGCGTGTTGAACCGCTTGACGGCGTTGGTCGAACGGGCCGCCATGCCGTACGCCTCGTCGACGCGGCGCAGCGCCTGCGGGAAGCTGATCTTCTCGCGCTGGGAGAGCGCGTCGATCATCGCCTCGGCACGGTCGCCGATGCCTCGCTTGGGGACATTGAGGATGCGGCGCAGCGGCACGGAGTCCTCGGGGTTCGCGAGCACACGCAGGTACGCGAGGACGTCCCGGACCTCCTTGCGCTCGTAGAAGCGGACGCCGCCGACGACCTTGTAGGGCAGGCCGACGCGGATGAAGACCTCTTCGAAGACACGGGACTGCGCGTTCGTACGGTAGAAGACGGCGACGTCGCCCGCTTTCGCGTCGCCGGAGTCGGTGAGGCGGTCGATCTCGTCGGCGACGAACTGGGCCTCGTCGTGCTCCGTGTCCGCCACGTAGCCGGTGATCCGGGCGCCCGCGCCCGCGTTGGTCCACAGGTTCTTGGGGCGGCGCGATTCGTTGCGCTCGATGACCGCGTTGGCGGCGCTCAGGATCGTCTGCGTGGAGCGGTAGTTCTGCTCCAGGAGGATCGTCGTCGCGTCCGGGTAGTCCTCCTCGAACTGGAGGATGTTGCGGATGGTGGCGCCGCGGAAGGCGTAGATCGACTGGTCGGCGTCACCGACGACGCACAGCTCGGCGGGCTGGAGGTCGTGCTCGCTGGGCGGTACGTCCACGGGGTGCTCGGAGGTGCCGACGAGTTCCCGCACGAGCGCGTACTGCGCGTGGTTGGTGTCCTGGTACTCGTCGACCAGTACGTGGCGGAAGCGGCGGCGGTAGTGCTCGGCGACGTCCGGGAAGGCGCGCAGCAGGTTGACCGTCGTCATGATCAGGTCGTCGAAGTCCAGCGCGTTCGCCTCGCGCAGCCGTGACTGGTACATCGCGTAGGCCTGGGCGAGGGTCTTCTCGAAGCCGTCGGCGGCCTGGGCGGCGAAGTCCTCCTCGTCGATCAGCTCGTTCTTCAGGTTCGAGATCTTGGCGCTGAACGACTTGGGCGGGAAGCGCTTGGGGTCGAGGTCCAGGTCACGGCAGACCAGGGCCATGAGGCGCTTGGAGTCGGCGGCGTCGTAGATCGAGAAGGACGACGTGAAGCCGAGCTTCTTCGACTCACGCCGCAGGATGCGCACGCACGCGCTGTGGAAGGTCATCACCCACATCGCGTTCGCCCGCGGGCCGACGAGCTGCTCGACGCGCTCCTTCATCTCGCCCGCGGCCTTGTTCGTGAAGGTGATCGCGAGGATCTGGCCCGGGTGCACCCTGCGCTCGCCCAGCAGATAGGCGATCCGGTGCGTGAGCACCCGGGTCTTGCCGGAGCCCGCGCCGGCCACGATGAGCAGCGGGGAGCCGTGGTGGACCACCGCCGCGCGCTGGTTCTCGTTCAGCCCGTCCAGGAGTGCGGCCGGGTCCACGTGCGGCCGGGGCGCGCCGTCGCGGTAGTACCCGTCCCTGCTCGGCGGCACGTCGAAGCGGCCGCCGAACAAGTCGTCCGGAACCTGCTCCGGCGTCTCGTCCTCGGACGGCGGCGGGGGCTCTTCCTCGTGGGCCTGTGAGGGCTTGAGGTCCGCCAGGAAGCTGTCATCAAAGAGGCTGCTCATCGCTCTCCGAGTCTAGGCGCCCCCACTGACACCCCGCCGCCACCCTGGAAACTCGACGGAATTCGAACCCGACCGCCAAAGGCCGGGCACCCGAGGCCGACGCCCCGGAGCCTCCGGAACCGGCTCGCATCCCACGGGCCCGCCCTGCAGAGGCCGGGCCCGGCTCGAGGCCGGGACCATGGCGGCCGGCCTCTGGAAGCCGAGTGCTCAGAAACCAGGTGCTCAGAAGCCGGGTGCTGAGAAGCCGAGGATCTTCCAGACCTGACCACTCGGCGTCTTCTTACCCTCGAGCGCCGCCCCATTACGGTCCGCGATCGACCAGGCCGACACGTACACCTTCCCGTCGTGCGGGACCTTGGGCACGCGGGCCGTCGGGGCCGAGGGCGAGGGAGGTGGGCACGGACTCGTTCTTGTCGTGGTCGGGAAGACCGTGCAGGCGCGGGCCCGGACAACTCACCACAGATCCCTCCGGATTGACCCCGGAGAGCGAAGCTCAAGGCTAAGGTCACGAAAATGTATCGGGCATATCGCACATCAAACTTCACAGGGGCCACACGAATTGGCTAACTTCTCAGGTGGGCCGTCCGACCCGCACCGGCGAACATCGCCGGGCCGAGCGGCCTCCGCCGAGTCCGGTACGCCCTTGTGGCCGACGGAGCCGGGGACCCACCGACCTTGGGGTGAATCGGTCCAACTCCCTTCTGGGAGAAGGACCGTAGGGCAAACCTTCCGGAGCACCCGCCCGAACCCGACAGCTAACTCGGTAGGCGGATGACGGAAGGAGACGCCCTCGTGGCGCCACACCGCAAGTCGCGGCCCCCCAGTCCCATGGGCATACGGACGCCGGCTCTCGCCACCGCGGCCCTGACCTCGGTGGCCCTGCTGTCACAGACGGCCAACGCCTCGCCCTCCGCGGAGCCCAAGCCGAGCCTGGAGGAAGTCGAGAAGAAGGTCGACGACCTCTACCGTCAGGCGGAGACGGCCACCGGGAAGTACAACGCGGCCAAGGAGAAGACCACCAAGCAGCGCAAGCACGTCGACACCCTGCTCGACGATGTCGCGAAGCGCACGGAGAAGCTCAACACCGCGCGCGAGGAGCTCGGTACGTTCGCCGCCGCGCAGTACCGCACGGGGGCCTCGGCCCCCGACACGGCTTCCCTCCTCCTCGCGGACAACCCGCAGGACTATTTCGACCAGACCCAGCTGATGGACCGGCTGACCAGCCGCCAGAAGCAGGCCGTCGACGACTACGCGACGCAGCAGGCCGCCACGACGGAGAAGCGGCAGGAGGCGTCCGAGAGCCTGGAGGCGCTCACCACGACGCAGAGCACGCTGAAAACGTCGAAGGCGGACGTCCAGCGGAAGCTCGCCGAGGCGCGCGAACTCCTCTCGAAGCTGACCGCCGAGGAGAAGGCGCGGCTCGCGGCGATCGAGCGGGAGAGGCAGGAGGAGGCCCGGCGCAAGGCCGAGGAGCTGGCGCGGCAGCAGGCGGCCGAGGAGGAGCGGCGGCGCCAGGAGGCGGCGGCGCAGGCCCACCAGGACACCGGCACCTCCACGGGTACGGGGAGCACCTCGGGGACGGGTGACACCTCCTACACGGCCAAGGCCGACAAGGCGATCGCGTTCGCCCGCGACCAGATCGGCAAGCCGTACGTCTGGGGCGCGAGCGGCCCCGGCTCGTACGACTGCTCCGGCCTCACCCAGGCCGCCTGGAAGGCGGCCGGCGTCACACTCCCGCGCACCACCTGGGACCAGGTCAATGCCGGCACGACGGTCTCCGTGAACAGCGCCCAGCCCGGTGACCTCGTCTTCTTCTACGACGACATCAGCCACGTCGGCGTCTACATCGGCGACGGCATGATGATCCACGCGCCCAAGCCGGGGGCGTACGTCCGCGAGGAGTCGATCTACTACATGCCGATCCACAGTGTGGT
>NZ_VWMY01000009.1:119225-137292 GCF_008905045.1 Streptomyces albicerus | reverse complement strand
GGCACGCGCGCGCGTGCCCCCACTCCTGGTTCCGGCCAGGTCCGGAGCACGCTTCCGGTGAAGCACTCTTCCGGTCAGGTTCCGGTCAGGTCCAGAGCATCGCGATGAAGATGTTCGCCGTGGTGAGGCCGCCCACCGCTCCGAACAGCCCCTTCTCCACCTTCTCCTCGTCGCGCTTCACGTAGACGAGCCCGAGGATCACGATCAGCAGTGCCAGTTTCACGCCGATCTTGACGTTGTTGACGGTCTGGTCGTCGGCCTGGTTGAGGCCGACCAGGACCGCGCCGGTGACCAGCATGGTCAGTGCGCCGTGGAGCATGGCGGGGGTGAAGCGGGCCGTGCCGTCGCCCATGGCCTTCAGCTGGGTGAGGAAGCCGCCCAGGAGGGCGGCGATGCCGATGATGTGCAGGGCGACGAAGACATGAATGAGTACGTCCATGAGCCCGGACCCTAACCGGACGCCCGTATACCGCCCGGCACCGCCCCAGTCCCACACGGTCCGGGGCACATCCTCAGCCCACACGCCGGCCCGGAACGCGCGGCGGCTCCGGTGGGCGAGGGCCCTCAGCCCCACACTGCCCGGAACGCATCCTCAGCTCCACACGCCGGGTGACGCCCGTCCCCGGACTCCGACGGAGCCCATAGCACCGCCTCGCTCCCCGCTCCCCCACAACCCCCGCATCGGTCACCCCACCACGCCAAGTCGGCGGCGCCGGGCCCCGATCACGGTCGCATCCGGTCAGCTCGTGCCCGAGTCCCACCAGTTCCGTACATGCCGTCACCACCGCCGCGGTCACAGGTTTAGCGTCCTTCCCCAGGTGACCGGCTCCCCACCGCCGCCCGGGCCAGGGGCGGCCGTCGGACACCACCGCCGAGGAAGGTCCGGCGGCGGCCCGCTCCCCCTGTGCGGGCCGCCGCCGGACGCGTAACCGGCCCCTGAGGGTCGCCGCCGCGGACGTACCAACGGTCACGGCGGCCGTACGGAAGGACGTGGATCGCACGTGGCAGCGCACCGCAAGCCCAGACAGCGCTCACTCGGCGGCAGTTCGGCCCGCACCGCCTTCACCATCGCGCTCGCGGGCGCGGCGAGCGCGACCGGGTTCGACGGGACGGGGAACGCCGCGCCGGAGCTGACACCGGATCAGGTGAAGGCGAAGGTCGACAAGTTGTACCGGGAGGCGGAGGTCGCCACCGAGAAGTACAACGGGGCGAAAGAGAGGGCGGACAAGGCAGAGGGTCGCCTCGGCACCCTGCAGGACGAGGCCGCGCGCAAGACGGAACGGCTCAACTCCGAGCGGGACACGCTCGGTTCGCTGGCCGCCGCGCAGTACCGGGACGGCGGGATGGACCCCGCGCTGCGGCTGATGCTCTCCTCGGACCCCGATCAGTACCTGGACGGGGCCGCGTTCGCCGAGCGGGCCGGCAGCAGGCAGTCCTCGACGGTGTCGCGCGTGCGCAGACAGCTGCGCGAGATCGAGCAGTTGCGCGGGGCAGCGCACGTCGAACTCACCTCGCTCAAGGCGCGGCAGGCTGACCTGAAGCGGCACAAGAAGACAGTCACCGGGAAGCTGGGCGAGGCGCGGGAGCTGCTGTCGCGGCTGTCGGACGAGGACCGGGCGCGCATCGGTGCGGACGACGCCGACACCGCACGCGCCTCACGTTCCGCTTATGCCCCGCGCGACCTGGGCGCGGGCCCGTCCACGGCTGCCTCCAACTCCCGTGCCGGGGCGGCGATCTCGTACGCGTACGAGAAACTCGGCAGCCCGTATGTGTGGGGTGCCACCGGTCCCGACGCCTTCGACTGCTCGGGGCTGATGCAGGCCGCGTACCGGGCTGCGGGGATCGAACTGCCTCGCACGACGTACGCGCAGATCAACGCGGGTCAGCGGGTCTCGCAGTCCGAACTCCAGCCAGGTGACCTGGTGTTCTTCTACTCGGGCATCAGCCATGTGGGGCTGTACGTGGGCAACGGACAGATGATTCACGCGCCCAATCCGTCGGCACCGGTGCGGGTGGCGCCGATCGACGAGATGCCGTTCGCGGGGGCTGCGCGCGTGGCGTGAGTGGGCATTGGGCCAGAGGTGACCGAGCGCGACCGAGCATGAACGCCCGTTACGGGCGTTAACGGGCGTGAACGGGGGAGTTCAAGCCGTTCCGCCTTCGGTCGGGCCTCGGTGTGGGTGGCATGAGCACGTGGGCGCGGTAGCGTCGGCGCGGCGCTGTTCGCCGTGCCGTGCTGTGCGGTGCCGGTCGGTGCCGATCGGTTCCGCTTCGTTCGCCGTCGCCTCGCCCCCCGCCCTTGAGAAGGTTTCGATGTCCCGCCCCATGTGGCCGCATCCTCCGCCTCATCCGCCGCCCCCGCACATGCGCGCCTGGCCGGACCGGTCGGCGCTGCTGGCCGACCGGGGCCGGGCGTTGGAGGAGCTGCGCAGACGGAGCCTCGGAGTGCACCGGGTGCTGCTGCTGTGGCTGCTGGCGGTCGCGGCGATCATCGGGTGGGCGCTGCTGGTACTGCCGTTGCAGCAGCTCGAGCAACGGGATCCCACCGGGTTCATCCTCGGGCCGGTCTTCGCGATCCTCGGCCTGGCCGCGCTCGCGCCGTCCGTCGTCGCCGTCGTCCGCGCCGTCCGCCGCGACCGCCATATCAGCCAACTTCTCGACGCCTGGCTGCGGTTGGACAGCCATCCGGCTACCGACGTCCGTCTGCGCTCCCCCGGCCTCAGCCTCTTCTGGCTGCTCTCCTCGCTGGGCATCTGCGCGTTCGGGCTGTGGACGTCGTTCGCGGGTACGGCGGAGGCGAAGCCCGGACGGGAAACGTACAGCGATGTGGTGCTGGTCATGGGGATCGGGCTGATTCTCTGGCTGACGGGCCTGATCGGGGTGGTGAAGGCCGTACGGCATTACCGGTGGGCCGTGCGGGTGTTGAGGCCCCGGGCACCGGCTGCGCGACCGACTCCGGCTCCGGCTCCGGCTCCGGCTCCGGCTCCGGCTCCGGGTGAGGCTGAGGCTCCGGCTGAGGCAGGCGCAGCGGCTGCGGAGACAGAGGCGAAGGCAGAAGCCGAGGCAGGAGCGGAAGCAGGGGCAAAGGCAGAGACGCAGGCAGAGGCGGAGGCCGACTAGAACCCCCGCACCTCACGCAGCGCCTCGCCCAGGACCGCGATGCCCTCTTCGATGGCGCTCACGGGAGACGCCGCGTAACCGAGCAGCAGACCCGGCGGGCCGCCCGGCCTCCGGCGGTGCCAGGAGAGCGGGTGCGCCTTGGCCCCGCGGGCCAGCGCTGCCGCGGCGAGGTCGGTATCGGTGAAGTCCCCCGACGCCCTGCCGCTCACCTGGCCGCCGCTCGCACCGCCGTCGCCGCTCGCATCGTCTCCGACGCCCTCTTCGCCTCCGCCACCTCCACTGCCTCCACCGCCTCCACCGAACGTGATCAGCAGATGCAGCCCGGCCGCGGCTCCGTGCACCACCGCCCCCGGCAGACACGCCCGTATCGCTCCGATCATCGCGTCCCGCCTGCGCCGATGACGCCGCCGCAGCAGCCGCAGATGCCGCTCGAGCTCCCCCGACTCCATCAGCCGGGCCAGTACGAGTTGAGGCAGCGCCGCGTTGCCGAGGTCGGCGAACCGTTTCGCGGCGACCAGCGCCTCCCGGTACGGCTCCGGCGCCACCACCCATCCCATACGCAGCGCCGGGGCCAGCAGTTTGGACACGCTCCCGGCATAAATGACCCGCTCGGGCAGCATCGACCGCAACGCGGGCACGGGCGCCCGGTCGTAACGGTGCTCGGCGTCGTAGTCGTCCTCGACCACCAGCCCGCCGTCCCCGGCCCACCGCATCAACTCCCGGCGCCGCGCGCCCCCGAGCACCACCCCGGTCGGAAACTGATGCGCCGGAGTCAGCAACACGGCTCGGTGGCCCCGCAGTTCGGATACGAGGACACCCTCGCCGTCGACCGCCACGGGCGGAGTCCGCAACCCCTGGTTCTCCAGATGCTGCCGGACCCCGAGCGACCCCGGGTCCTCCACGGCGATCTCCTCGAGCCCGTCCTCCCGCAGCACCCGCCCGATCAGGGCGAGCGCCTGCGCGGTCCCGGCGACGATCAGTACGTCACCGGCGTCGACCCTGATCCCCCGGTACCGCCCCAGCCACCGCGCGACGGCCCGCCGCAACTCCTCGGTCCCGCGCGGATCCCCGTACCCGAACCCACCCGCCGCCAACTCCCCGAACACTGCCCGCTCGGCCCGCAGCCAGGCCGCCCGCGGAAACGCCGCGAGATCCGGCACCCCGGGCGACAGATCGATCCGCGCGGGTGCGGCCCGGATCAGGTCGAAGATGTCATCGCCGGGTGGTGCGTCGAAGGGATGGGTGGAGGTGGAGTACGGGAGTTGGCGCGAGGCGACGGTACGAGCCCCGGTAACCGACCCCCTGCCCGCACCCGTTCCCGGCCCCGCCACAACCACCGTCCCGCCTCTCCCCCTCCCCTCCACCTGCCCTTCCTCCGAGAGTCGCCGATACGCCTCGGTCACCACCCCGCGCGAGACCCGCAACTCCGCGGCGAGCACCCGAGTCGCCGGAAGCCGACTGCCGATCGACAACCGCCCGTCGGAGACGGCCAGCCGGAGCTGCCCCGCAAGCCATTCGGCCAGCCCGCCGAACGGCGCCTCACTCACGTCGAGTTGAAGAAAGTCGGAACCGGAGACGGCCGAACCCGAGCCCCCGCCTATGGCCCCCTCAACAGCACCCTCTTTGGACCTGTCCATCGGACCATTCTCGGACGAGGCTCACGGTCATGACCACATCTGCCGGCACCACATCTATCGGCACCACACCCACTGGCACCGCATCTATCGGCACCGCGTCTACCGACGCGCCCCCGCTCGACGCGCCCCTGCTCGACCACCTCTACGTCCACGGCTACTCCCCCCACGAATCCCGCCGCCTCGGCGACCAGGCCGACACCCTCGCGGAAATCCTCCACACCGGCACGGCGTATCCCGCGGGCAGCAAGGTCCTGGAGGTCGGCTGCGGAGTGGGCGCCCAGACGGTCCACCTGGTCGCGGCAAGCCCTCAGGCCCACTTCACGGCGGTGGACATCTCGGCCGCCTCGCTCGCCCAGGCCCGCGCCCGCGTAACGGCCCAGTCCCCCGACGCCCAGGTCACCTGGCATCAGGCCGACCTCTTCGAACTCCCCGTCAAGGACGCCGAGTTCGACCACGTCTTCGTCTGCTTCGTCCTGGAGCACCTGCCCAGCCCGCAGGAGGCCCTCGCCGCCCTGCGTCGCGTCCTGCGCCCCGGCGGCACCCTCACGGTCATCGAGGGCGACCACGGCTCGACGTTCTTCCACCCCGACAGCGCGTACGCCCACGCCGCCATCGACTGCCAGGTCCAGCTCCAGCACGCGGCAGGCGGAAACGCCCTGCTGGGCCGCCAACTCCACCCGCTCCTCACCGCCGCCGGCTACGAGCGCGTCGAGGTGCGCCCCCGCCCGGTCTACGCCGACCGCTCCCGCCCCGCCCTGGTCGAGGGCTTCACCCGCAACACCTTCATCGCCATGATCGAGTCCGTACGGGAGGACGCCCTGGCAGCGGGCCTCATGACCCCCACGGACTGGGACCACGGCCTCGCGGACCTGCGCCGCACGGCGGAGCCGGACGGCACGTTCCACTACACGTTCTTCAAGGCCGTGGCCGTGAATCCCTGACGTCAGACCAGCCGTCGGGCCGTGGCCCACCGGGTCAGCTCGTGACGGTTCGACAGCTGCAGCTTCCGCAGCACCGCCGAGACATGGGACTCGACCGTCTTCACCGAGATGAACAGCTGTTTGGCGATCTCCTTGTACGCGTAGCCGCGGGCGATGAGGCGGAGAACCTCGCGCTCGCGCTGGGTGAGGCGGTCGAGGTCCTCGTCGACGGGCGGGGCGTCGGTGGAGGCGAAGGCGTCGAGGACGAAGCCGGCCAGGCGGGGCGAGAAGACCGCGTCGCCGTCCTGGACGCGGAAGATCGAGTCCACGAGGTCCGTGCCGGTGATCGTCTTCGTCACGTATCCCCGGGCGCCGCCGCGGATCACGCCGATGACGTCCTCGGCGGCGTCGGACACGGACAGCGCCAGGAAGCGTACGGGCTGTTCGGCGTCGGCCATCAACGGTGAGCAGCGGCGCAGGACTTCGACCCCGCCGCCGCCCGGAAGGTGCACGTCGAGGAGGACGACCTCGGGTCGTGTCGCCGTGATGACCGTGACCGCCTGGTCGACGTCCGCGGCCTCTCCGACCACCTCGACTCCGGTCCGCTCGGTCTGCCCGATCTCCGCCTGGACTCCCGTACGGAACATGCGGTGGTCGTCGACGAGGACCACACGCACGTGCCGCCCGGGCCCCGTGCCCGCCGAGTCGGCCGTGCCCGCAGGGTCGTCGGTCGCGGCGGCCTGTGACGGCGCGTCGGCTCCGGCCGAACCGGTCGGCGCGGCAGGGCCGTCGGCCGTGCCCGCGTCGGTCGCGCCGGCATTCGGCTCGACCGCCCCGGTCGGTTCGTTCGCGTCGCTCATGTCTCCGCCCTCTCCATCTCCAGCTCGACCTCCGTGCCGCCGTCCGGCACCGCTCGAAGCCGGGCCGTACCGCCGTTGCGCTCCATGCGGCCGATGATCGATTCTCTGACGCCCATGCGGTCGACGGGTATCGAGTCCAGGTCGAATCCCGGACCGCGGTCCCGGACCGACACGAAGACGGTCCTCCCCTCGACCTCGGCGAAGACCTGCACCGCGCCGCCCTCGCCACCGTACTTGGCCGCGTTCACCATCGCTTCCCTCGCGGCCTGCATCTGGGCACCGATTCTGTCGTCGAGCGGGCAGTCGCCGACGACCACGACCTCTATGGGGACGCCGTGCTTGTCCTCCACCTCGGCGGCGTTGCGCTTCACGGCCTCGGCGAGCGTGTCGGGCTCGTCGTCCTCGTCCTTGCCGGTGCCCTCGGGCTTGTAGAGCCAGTTGCGCAGGTCGCGCTCCTGGGCGCGGGCGAGGCGTCGTACCTCGCTCGCGTTCTCCGCGTTGCGCTGTATCAGGGTCAGGGTGTGCAGCACCGAGTCGTGGACGTGCGCGGCGACCTCGGCCCGCTCCTGGGCGCGGATGCGCATCAGGCGCTCCTCGGAGAGGTCCTGGGTCATGCGGACGAGATACGGGCCGGCGAGCAGCGCTATGCCGACGAGGACCGCGAGCGCGGCCTGGAGGACCGAGCCGAGGTGGGCGGCGGAGCCCTGCAGGACGAATATCCCGGAGACGCCCGCGGCGACGAGCAGGACGCCGGCCGCGGAGCGGAGCAGGGTGATCGTGCGCTTGCGGCGGCCGACCTCCATCCAGCGGGCCCGTCGCGCGTTGTCCGCCTGGCGCCAGACCAGGGCCACACCCGCGCCGACGAGGACGGTGGGCCAGAGGTAGGCCTTGGCCCCTCCGCTCAAGTTCACATTGCCGACGAAGACCATGGCCACCACGACCATGGCGAGCAGTGCGACGATCTGGCCCTTGTCGGGCTTGCGGGCGACGAGTCTGCGGCGGCCGTCGGGAGCGGTCTCGGTGGCGAGGGCGGAGGGCCGTGCGGCGCCCACACCACCGACGCCGAGCGGCACGAAGAACCAGAACGCGGCATACAGCAGCGCGCCCATTCCTTCCGCCATGAACAGGCCCACGAAGACCAGCCGCACCCAGATCACGGGCAGCCCGAGATGTCCGGCGAGCCCCCGCGCCACGCCCCCGAGCCAGCGTCCGTCACTGCTGCGGTAGAGCTTGCGCGGCGGCCGCGGGTCCTCGATGGGCAGAGCTGCGGCTTCCGGCATGCCATCGATGTTCACACGCCGCAAGCCCTCAGGCATCAGGGTCGACCCCCGAGACTCCCCTGATCTTCGAATCCGGGTTGCCCGGGGAGCCGTGGAGAGACCAGGCGACCGGCAAGAACACGGCATGAGGGTCTGTCCCGGGGTCGATTTCAGGGTTCGGCCAGGGTCGTCACGACTGCCGTCGGGGCGTCGCGGCCGTCACCATGGACGTATGACAGAACAGCAGCACGCCGCGGCGGGGCCGGGCCCCGGCTCCGGCCCGGGCCGGAGCGGGAGCCCGGGGGCGGGCGCCGAGCCGCGGGACACGGTGCCCGCGGCGGACGGCCCGGCGGTCGCGGGTGAGGAGCCGCGCACGCCCGGGGAGCAGCGCACGCAGGGCGATCCGGCCACGCCGGCGGACCAGCTCGTGCCCGAGGTCCCGCGCAGGTTCCGGCGCGACCGGCGGCACAAGATGCTGGGCGGTGTGTGCGCGGGGCTCGGGCGGCAGTGCGACATGGACCCGGTGATCTTCCGGATCGTGCTCGCCGTGCTCTCGGCGACCGGCGGCATCGGCCTCATCTTCTACGGCTTCGCCTGGCTCTTCGTCGCATACGACGACGAAGAGGAGAACGAGGTGCGCAAGCTCCTCACCGGCCGCGTGGACGGCCAGGCGCTGGCGGGCGTGCTGTTCGCCCTGGTCGGCTGCGGTGTGTTCCTCTCCATGCTGAGCAACAGCGGCGTGCTCACCTTCGCGGCGACGCTCGCGCTGCTCCTCGCCGGCGCCGGGTACTGGTCACGGCAGCGCGGTGGCCACGACCCCGACCCGCTCGCCGCGCAGGCCGTCGCCGACGCGCCGCCGGAGGCGCAGGCACCGCCCGTCCCCACCGCCTTCCCCTCCTGGTGGCGCGAGCCCATCGTCAAGGACGGCACCTATGTGGGCGGCACGGGCTATCTGTGGGGCCCCAAGGACGCACGGGACCGTGACATCGCGGCGGCGATCACCATCGCGCAGGGCGGCGGCCACGGCAGGGACATACGGGCGCGCGAACCCAAGCCTCGCGGCCCCCGCTGGATCGGCGGCTGGGTCTTCCTGCTCGCCCTCGTCGCCTGCACGCTCGGTATCGGCCTGACCTGGGACGACCACGCACTCGGCACCAGCCTGCAGACCGGCCTGGCCTGCGCGCTCGCCGTGCTCGGCGTGGGCATAGCGGTCAGCGCCTTCCTGGGGCGTACGGGAGCGGGGTCGGTCTTCCTCGCGATCATCACGGCGGGCCTGCTGGCCTGCTCGGCGGCACTGCCGAAGGACATCAGCACACACTGGGTGCGTACGGACTGGACACCCGCCACGGTGGCCGCCGTACAGGAGCAGTACGACCTCGGCACCGGCGTCGGCACCCTCGACCTCAGCCGGATTGACCTCGGCAAGGGCCAGACCGTGACGACGAACGCCGAGGTGGGCATGGGCCAGCTCAAGGTCGTCGTGCCCAAGGACGCGACCGTGAGGCTGGTCATCGAAGTGGGCGTCGGCGACATCCAGTTGCCGGGCGACGACAAGCAGGACGTGGACGTGGCCCCGGGCAAGCACAAGCAGCTGACACTCGCCCCCACGGACAAGGCCAAGGACGGCGGCACGCTCGACCTCACCCTCGAAGTCGGCATCGGACAGGCGGAGGTGACCCGTGCTGCGTCATGAATTCCAGCCCGGCCGACTCATCGCGGGCTTCTTTCTCACCCTCACGGGCGTCATCTACGCCGGCGACGCGGGCGGCCTCTGGGACACACCGTGGTTCGTGGTGATCCCCCTCGTCACCGGAGGCCTGTGCCTGGCGGCCGTGGCGGGCACCCTGGCCCACGGCATACGCCGCCACCGCCGCGCACTCCCCAACCGGGAAGCGCTGAGCGCTCCGCTGGAAGAACGGTGATGAACCCGCGGGCCGGTGGGGGGCTGGTCGCGCCCACGCGGCGGAGCCGCAAATTGACACAGCCTCGCGCCCCTTACGGGGCAGTGAGCGGGTCCGGTGAAGTCCGGTGCGGTTCGTCAGCGCCCCGAAGGGGCGCGGGGCTGTGACATTTGCGGCTCCGCCGCGATGGGGGTCCCCCCCCCCGCTCGAGCGAAGCCGAGAGTGGGGGAGCGACCAGCCACGTCGGACCCGCAGACGAAGCACCGCACTTCCAGCGGAGCGTTCCGGCGGAGCGCTCAGTAGGCGCCCGCCCGGCGCCTCCGCCGCGACCGCAGCATGGCGTCCACGGAGAACACCGACGCACCGGCGAGCACGAGGGGCAGCCAGGCCATCAGGTAGGGGAGGTCGTTGCCGTAGTAGTACGGGTCGGAGGCCCAGCTCACCGTCAGCCAGAGGCTGAGGGAGATCATGGCCCCGCCGAACGCGGCGAGACGGGCAAGGAGACCGATCAGCGTGCCGATACCCACCGCGAGCTCACCGAAGGCGATGGCGTAACCGAAGCCGACGGGATTCTTCAGCGACAGGTCGACGAGCGCCGGAATGGCCGACGAGTCACGCACCGTACGCATCATGTCGCCGATGGAACCGGACCCGGCTTCTGACATGAACGCGCTGTCGGTGAGTTTGTCCAGCCCCGCATAGATGAAGGTGACGCCGAGGAAGACGCGCAGCGGCAGCAGGGCGTACCGCGTCGCGGCGTCCCGCCAGTCCCGGCCGCCGTCGTCCATGTACCCGGAGTGCGTGTCCATCCGCATGCCGTGAGCCATCGCCCTCCGCCACCTCTCAGCCGCCGAACGGTTCACCCCTCAACAGACGATACGTACGACTGCGAGCTCCCGCTCAAGAGAAGACGGACAAATTTTCACCACGTCCCCCCGAACATCCCTTTTGGACCCCTGAAAACACAGGGGTTCCATTTGTGCACACAGTTCCATCGAAGAGAGGTCCGGCCGGGTGGCTCACCGACGCCCCGCACACGACGCACCGCACACGACGCACCGCACGCGACGCACCGAAAACCGGCGGATCCTCGTCACTCCGTCACATCGATCCCCACCCGATTCGTCTCCACCCCCGCCGCGGTGACCACCTGCACCTCCACCCGCCCGGGCTCCACATCCGCAGGCACCGGCACGGTGAGCACAGCGTCGGACGGGTTGCTGAAGCCCCCGGGCACCGGAACCAACGGCACATGCACATGCACCGCCCCGATCCGCACGACCATCCGCGACAACCGATCCGCGCTCTGCGCGCCCGGCGGAACGAACCCGGCCCCGCGGATCTCGATGTCGTCCCCGGTCCGAATGGGCGCGTCCAGATCCCCGGCCTCCCGCGCCCGCACGACCGACAGAATCACCGGCCGCCCACCCTCCGCATACTTCCCGGCGACATACGTGGCGGCCGACACCAGCACCATCACCGCAAGGCCCCACGGCAGATCCGGCAGCTGCTCGGGCCGCCGGGCCAGCCGCACCGCCGCGAACACCAAGGCGACGGCACCCACCACCACGTACTGCGTGTCCGCGAAGCTCCCCCGCCCGGCGTCGTCGGTCAGCAGATCCGCGGCCCGGGGCCGGTCGGCCCGCACCTTCTGCAACCGCTGCCCGAGAACCCGCAGCCCCACCACCCGCCGCACCAGCACAGCGATCCCGCACACCACGGCGAGCACGGTCACGACCCCGGCTCCCCGGGCGAGTTCGAGCCCGGCGATCAAGGAGTCCCGCTCGGCATGGGAGGAAGCCCCGGCGAGCCGGCCCGCCAGCACCAGCACCGCGTAGACGACGAACAGCACCCAACCGGCCGCCACCACACGGGAGGTGGACATCCGGTTGTCCTCGCCGATGACCGGCGCCAGCACCCCTCCCCGCGCCCGGTGGAACCACGAGGCTCCGGTCAGCAGCCCGCCCACGACCACCGCCGCGAGCAGCCCCGCGGTCCGCGCTGACGTCCAGCCGGCTCCGATCGCGGTGAGCGCCTGTACCACCAGCAGGCAGCCCACCAGGCCCCACACGACTTGGACGGTTCGCTGCCAGACGTGGCCCAGCCAGACCTCGCCCTCGGCCCGCCCGCGCTCGGCGACGAGGTCCGCGGACTGCGTCAGCTCGTCCGACACCCACTGCCGCGAGGCCCCGGCCGAGTGCGCCAGGGCGGCGGGCAGCCCCCGCCCGGACGCCAACTCGTCCCGCTTGGAGAGAAATGCGGCAACGGCGCGCCGATGCCCCTCACGCGCCCCCTGCGGACAGTCCCCGCAGGTGCAACCACCCTCGTGCGCACCCCGACCGGCGCCGCGCCCGGCGTCACGCCCCGCGCCCTGTCCAGTCTCCTGCACCGCCACGCCGTTGCCGCCTTCCGCACCGCTCCGTCGAACCATCACTGACCGCACGCCAAACCGATAACGCCACACTCGTACGCCGCCACCGCGGACGGGACAGCCGCACAACCACCGACCGCACATTCACCGACCGCACAACCACCCACCGCACACCTGCGCAGCCGCACAAACTGCCTTGCGACGACAGCGCATTGTGCCGTACCCCACACCTCCCGCGTCCGCCAGGTCTGGTCAGCGAGGGTGAACCCGCCACCCCCGTGTTGACCCGGCTGCGAGAATTTCCGTATGGCCGAGATCATCCAGCGCGACGGGACCTGGGCCTTCGACGGCGGCACGGTCCGGATCACCCCGGGACTCCACCGCTCCGTGCCGCTGTTCCGGCAGACGTACGGAGAGATCGCCGTGCCCCTCGAAGCGGTCGCGGGCGTCGTCTACGAACCCGAACGCAAGCGCGGCCGCCTGCGCCTGAGGCTCCGCGAGGGCGCCGATCCGCTGCTCCAGGCGACCGGCGGCCGGCTGCCCGACGCGGCCGACCCGTACCGGCTGACGGTGGACATCGACCGCTCGGGCGTCGCCGAGTACGTCGCGGAGGAGATCCGCCGCGCCCTCCTCCTCGAACAGATCCCCAAGGAGCCGGCCAAGACCTACCTCCTCCCCGGCCCGCCCGTCCCGGTCTCGGTGCGTTCCAGCGACGGCACGGTGTCGTTCGACGGCGCCCAGGTCCGTATCGACTGGAGCGACACCTCGGACCGGGTGAAGCGCGCGACGGGCCCGCGCATCATCGAACTGCCGGATCTCGTGCAGGTGGAGTGGCTGCCCAACTCCGGCTACGAGGACGGTTTCCTGCGCTTCGTGACCCGTGACTCGGTGTTCTCCAAGCTGCCGCCGGAGAAGGACCCGTTCGCCCTCGACCTGTGGGGCAGCGCCCGCCGCGACCTGCTCACGGCCCTCGTCGCCACCGCGGTCATGGCCCGCCTCCCGCACCCGTCCACCCGCACCGGCGACTACACCCCGGGCGACCCGCCACGCCTCACGGCCGCACCCCAGGACTCCGTACCGGCGCAGCCGCCCCCGGAGGACAATCACGACGTACTCCTGCGCCGCCTGCGGGAGTTGGGCGAACTGCACCGCGACGGCGTACTCACGGACGAGGAGTTCGCGGCGACGAAAGCGGCCGTACTCCGCGACTTCTAGTGCGACACGTCAGGTTCTAGTACGACACGTCAGGTTCCAGTACGGCACGTCAGGGCGACTTCCAGTAGGACACGTCAGGACAACAGGTCCGGCTCACTGCGGCTGATGTCCTGCCACAACGGCTGGTAGTTGATCCACGCCACCAGATCCCCGCCGAGCTGCTCCCGCGTGGCCACCGCCTGCTTGTGGTCGATCAGTACAGGACGCCCCGCCGCACACGCGGTCAGCTGCACCTGGCTCGACCGCTCCATCGACAGGAACCACCAGGCCGCCGCGTCCACCGAGTCGCCGACGGTCAGCAGGCCGTGGTTGCGCAGCACGAGCGCCTTGCAGCTGCCGAGCGCGGAGGCGATCCGCCGCCCCTCCTCGGCGTCCACGGCGACACCCGAGTACGCGTCGTACAGCGCGTGATCCTCGTAGAACGCACAGCTCTCCTGCGTGATCGGGTCGAGCAGATCGCCGAGGGCGGACAGCGCGCGCCCGTGCACCGAGTGGCAGTGGGCGACCGCGACGACGTCCGGCCGGGCGGCGTGCACCTGGGCGTGCACGGTGAACGCCGCCTGGTTCACGTGGTAGCGGCCCTCGATCACCTGCCCGTCCTCGTTCGCCATGACCAGGTCACTGACGGTGACGTGCTTGAACGGCATCCCGAACGGATTGACCCAGAAGCAGTTGCTGTACTCGGGGTCGCGCGCGGTGATGTGGCCGGAGACCCCGTCCTCGAAACCGAGCCGCCCGAACAGCCGCAGCGCGCCGGCCAGGCGTTCCTTGCGGTGCCGCCGCTCGTCGTCGAGCGACTCGTGCATGGGCGGCATGGCGAACCGCAGTTGCTCGGTGGGAAGGGGCAGGGGCGGCGTGGGCCCGTGCATATGTCCTCCAGCCCTGAGGTACGGACTCCTTTACGGGTTTACGGGCGGGAAGTTACCGTCGGTCAGCGCAGGAGAACAGAGATGTTCGTGAAGAGAGTGCACAACCGTTGTACAGGGTCGCTGGTCTGCCTGTCTGGAGCCAACTAACCGGTCGGGTCACTTGCACCGACGTCCCCTGGAGGACCCCCCGTGCGCCGCCACCCCCTCATTTCGCGCGGACCACGCCCCGCGCCCGCACCACCCACCCGCCCATGAAGAGAACCGAGCGCCTGATCACGGGCATGCTCAGACAGATCGCCACGCGCGACGTGGTCGTCCTCGACGACCTCGGCGGATCCCCACGCCGACTGGCCGCGCTCACCTATATCGCCGTGCAGTACGGATTCCGGTACGAGGAGACGAGCAGGATCGGCCAGACACTCCAGGTCCGCCTGGTGCGCGACCCCCGCCCCGAGGCCCGCGAGCGCAGCACGGCGGCCCTCAGCCGGCTCGCGGCGGGCCGCGCCCCCGGCATGCGCCCCGGCACGCTCAAGCCGCTGCCGGACGTGGCGCCCGCGGTCGGGCTGATCAAGGCCCGTATCGAGTTCGACGCGCTGGCCGACGACCTCGACTGGCGCCGCAAGGCCGTCTTCATGACCGCCAGCGCGGCCCTCATGGCGCTGCTGCTGATCCCCGCGGGCTGGAGGGCCTCACTCGCCGCGAGCGCCACGATGGCCGCGGTGTTCGCGGTCTTCCTGCGCCTGGAGGTGGTACGGAAGGACCGGCTCGCGAAACGACTACGGGCGGCCGGACTGATCTGAAACGCCACCGCCTCAAGACGACAGAAGGTGTCCGGTATCGGCGCGACACTCGTCGTATGACGTCGAACTGGGCAGCGTTCACCACCGCCGAACCGGACCTCGCCAAGACGGTCGAGGAACGGTTCACGGCCTTCACGCACCACATCGTGGCGACCCTCCGCAAGGACGGGTCGCCCCGCACCTCCGGGCTCGAAGTCCGCTTCCTGAACGGCGAGTTGTGGCTCGGCATGATGCCGAACTCCCTCAAGGCCCTCGACCTGATCCGGGACCCCCGTTTCGCGCTGCAGGCGAATCCGGGTTCCGGCACGGACATGGCGGGCGGCGACGTACGGATCGCGGGCCGGGCCGTCGAGGTCCACGACGCGGCCGAGCGGGCCCGGTACGCCGAAGAGGTGGAACCGCCGGAGTCGTTCCACCTCTTCCGCACCGAGCTGACGGAGGTCGTACGGACCTACGTCGAGGACGACAAGTATCTGGTCGTCCAGGTCTGGAAGCCCGGAGAGCCGGTGCGCACGCTCAAACGGACCTAGTAGTGCTTCGGTACTACTCCCACTCGATGGTGCCCGGCGGCTTCGACGTCACGTCCAGGACGACCCGGTTGACGTCCGCGACCTCGTTCGTGATCCGGGTCGAGATCCTGGCCAGGACGTCGTACGGGAGGCGCGACCAGTCGGCGGTCATCGCGTCCTCGGAGGAGACGGGCCTCAGCACGATCGGGTGGCCGTACGTGCGGCCGTCGCCCTGGACGCCGACGGACCTGACGTCCGCGAGCAGCACGACCGGGCACTGCCAGATGTCGCGGTCGAGGCCGGCCGCGGTCAGCTCCTCGCGGGCGATCGCGTCGGCCTCGCGGAGCAGATCCAGGCGCTCCTTGGTCACCTCGCCGACGATGCGGATACCGAGGCCGGGACCGGGGAAGGGCTGGCGCTGGACGATCTCGTCCGGCAGGCCCAGCTCCTGGCCGACCATCCGGACCTCGTCCTTGAAGAGCTTGCGCAGCGGCTCGATGAGCTCGAACTCGAGGTCCTCGGGGAGGCCGCCCACATTGTGATGGGACTTGATGTTGGCCGTGCCCGTACCGCCACCGGACTCGACCACGTCGGGGTAGAGCGTGCCCTGGACCAGGAAGGCCACCTCGGGGCCCTCGTCCGCGATGATCTCCACCTGGGCCTGCTCGAAGACCCGGATGAACTCGCGGCCGATGATCTTCCGCTTCTCCTCGGGGTCCGAGACGCCCTTGAGAGCCGTGAGGAACCGCTCCTCCGCGTCCACGACCTTCAGCTGTACGCCGGTCGCGGCCACGAAGTCCTTCTCGACCTGCTCGGTCTCGCCCTTGCGCATCAGACCGTGGTCGACGTACACGCAGGTCAGCTGCGAGCCGATGGCCTTCTGCACGAGGGCCGCGGCGACCGCGGAGTCCACACCGCCGGAGAGACCGCAGATGGCGCGCTTGTCGCCGACCTGCTCGCGGATGAGCGCCACCTGCTCGTCGATGACGTTGCCGGTGGTCCAGGACGGGGTCAGGCCCGCGCCCCGGTACAGGAAGTGTTCGAGCACCTGCTGGCCGTGCGTGGAGTGCATGACCTCGGGGTGGTACTGGACCCCGTACAGCTTCTTCTCGTCGTTCTCGAAGGCCGCGACCGGGACGACGTCCGTGGACGCCGTGACCGTGAAGCCCTCGGGGGCCGCGCTGCACGCGTCGCCGTGGGACATCCACACCGACTGCTCGTCCGGGGTGCCCTCGAACAGGGTGGAGCCGGACTTGGAGACGTGCAGCGGCGTACGGCCGTACTCGCGGGCGCCCGTGTTGTCGACCGTGCCGCCGAGGGTGGTCGCCATCAGCTGGAAGCCGTAGCACATACCGAAGAGGGGGACGCCGGCCTCGAAGATCTCGCGGTCCAGGCGGGGCGCGCCCTCCGCGTACACCGACGAGGGGCCGCCGGAGAGGATGATCGCCGCCGGGTTCTTGGCGAGCATCTCCGCGACCGGCATGGTGCTCGGCACGATCTCGCTGTAGACCCGGGCCTCGCGGACTCGGCGGGCGATGAGCTGGGCGTACTGCGCACCGAAGTCGACGACCAGGACGGTGTCGGGGGCGACGGGGGACGCTTCTGGCACGGTTTGCCTTCCGGCGGTGAGCTAGGGGTGTTGTGCTGCCGAGTCTACCGGGGGGCCGGAGGGGGGCGCCCACGGCGGTTTTCGCCCCCGCCGCCCCTACCCGTCCCATCCTTCTGGGGCTCCGCCCCAGACCCCGCTCCTCAAACGCCGGAGGGGCTGAATTTCAGCGGGGGTCTGGGGGCGCAGCCCCAGGGATGGGACGGGTAGGGGCGGCGGGGGCGAGAAAAGCCCGTCTCAGTATCCGAACCGAGTTGGACACCTCCCCCCGCCCAGGCATACTGCTGCCATGCTCACGCACCAGACCTTCGTCTTTACCTATGGCAACCGGCCCACCGGCTGCCATGGTCGTGCTGCTTGAGCAACTGACAAGCGACTTACCAGGCGCCCCGGGCCGACAAGGCCCGGGGCGCCTGCGTTTCCGGACCTTGCCGCTCCGGGGCACCCCACTCGAAGAGGAGCCCCCGAGATGAGCACAGCCGCCACCGGCACCGCGGACAAGACCGGCGCCCGCACCGAAGAGGCCGCCGGCGTGATCACCGGTGCCCGCGAGCGCATCGACGCGCTCGACGACCGGATCATCGGTCTGGTCCAGGAACGGATGGCCGTCTCGGCGGTCGTCCAGGAGGCCCGGATCGGCTCCGGCGGCCGCCGGGTGAACCTGTCGCGCGAGATGGAGATCCTCGGTCACTACAGGGACGCTCTGGGCAAGCCGGGCACCTCGCTCGCGATGACGCTGCTGGAACTGTGCCGGGGCCGCATCTGAGGACCTCCGGGATCCGCGGCGGACGACGGGATCCGCGTACGACACCCCGCACGTACGACAGCCGTATACGACAGCCGCGTGCGACGGACGTCCGGTGCACGCACGTGCGCATTCCCTCTCACCCGTACGGCGCGTGACCGGCTCTCGACGGGCTTCGTTGGTCCCGATGTCCGTGCCAGCCAGGGGCGGGCCCGAAGAACCACGCGTGGCTCCGCTGGAACGATGAGGCGTACG
>NZ_VWMY01000009.1:37632-119062 GCF_008905045.1 Streptomyces albicerus | reverse complement strand
CGGCTCCGGGGACGCCCGGAGCCGACCGGCGGAATCTGTGCAAGGGCGGTCGAAACGGTTGCGGAGGCCGCGGCCCATCGAGCACGATGCCTAGAACAACCCCAAGTCCCTGAGCAGACAACCGCATTGGACCGCTGTCCTACCGCCATTGGTCGATACCACGCGCACTCCCCGAGTGCGCCGGGGCGCCGACCGGCGGACGAGCCAGAAAGCGGCGCTACCCCCCGGCGCCGCTCCTCAGGCACCGGCGCTGCCCTGACGTCGGTGCTGACCACGAAGGGCCCCGCGGATCCGTCCCGTGGGGCCCTTCGCCTGTCTGCCTGCCTGCCTGCGTTGCGGTCCTGCTGTCCTGCCGTCCTGCTGTCTTGGGGGGTGAGTCAGCCCGTCGATTTCGCCTTCTTCAGCTTCGCGAGCTGCGCCTCGACGATCTTTTCCGGGACCTCCACCTTGTCCGCGTCCAGCATGTTCATCGAGCTGAAGGCCGCCAGGGTCGTACCGTCGCGGACGACCGTGTACGCGGCCGGGACCTTCGCCCCCTCGATGGAGGCGACCAGCCGGAACGCGACGGACTCGTCGCCCAGATCCGGGTCGGCCAACGCCCTGACCCCGGTGTACTTGTAGCCGACGTACTGGTAGGCGGTGCACTCGCCCGTCGCCTTGCGCAGCCCGTCGAGCACCTCGTCCGCCTCGCCGGACCCGTACGAGAGGAGGGCGAGCGTGGTCACCGAGGCGTCCGTGTCGTCCTCGGCGTGGACGCCGCGGCTGACGGCGGCACGTGAGTCCGGGTCGGTGGTGAACAGGAACATGTCGGCGACAGGCTGGCACTTGGCCGGGCCCGCCGGAACGGACTGCCCCTGGAGGTCGGCGGACCCCGCCCCCTTGACCTCGTAACCCTTGACGTCGCCCGTCGCGAGCGCGGCCTGCTTCAGCTGCGCCTCGGTCAGGGGCCGGTCCGCGTCCCGGGTGTCCTGGGTGTCCCGAGCGGGCGACTTCTCCTTCGCCCCGTCGGCCGCGGGCCTGCTCGCCGGAGGCCGCGACGGCTTCTTGCCCTTGTCGGCAGACTTCTCCGCACCGCCTCCGCCGCACGCCGCCGTGAATCCGAGGGCGGCCGCCACCGATGCGGCCACTACGGTCCGCGAGATCCTTGCTGTATTCATCTCCGTTGTACTCATGTCCGCGACACCGTCCCACAGGACTCCGTCTCGGAGTGCGTGATGTCCCGGCTTCGGTCGTACGGGTCGGTCGTGGGCCCGGTCGGGGGCGCGCCCGTGGGGCCGGTCGAGTCGAAGTGCGGGTGCAGGAAGCCGTCGTAGATGTCGCAGGCGGAGTTGGCGAGGTCCTGGTCGTAGCGGAGGACCAGGAGCCTGCCCGGGGTGACCCGGTACTTCGCGGGGTCGGGCAGCTCCAGGTCGAGGACGCGGCGGACGATGGTGCGCGACACCTCGGTGGCGTCCGGGTCGGCCGGGGCCAGCGCATAGACGAAGGTGTAGTCGGCGTGGACGGCGACGGCCCCGTCCCGGCCCGCCTTGAAGGTCGTACGGCCACGGGTTTTGACCACGTCGCCGACGAGCCGCACCTCGTTCGGGTCGAAACGGCTGATGAGCCGGAGCGGGTCGTGGTCCTCGTCGGGCTTGCGCAGCGAGGACTTCACGTCGTCGAGCAGTTCGGGCTGCTTGGGGTCGAGGACCTTGTCGAGCACGGTCTCGGGGGTGCCGCCGAGCAGGGTCCTGCGGTCGAGGTTCGCGTCCACGAGCAGGGCCTTGGTCTGCCGCAGGGCCTGGGCGACCTGGTCCTTGCTGTGCGAGCCGACGGGCTTCGCGTCCGGCAGGACGATTCCGGCGGCGCCGTCGGCGTACCGCTCGGCCGGGGAGCCGGCGAACGGCTTGTCCAGCGTGGGCGTTCCGGGCGCGGAGGACGGGGCGGCGGTCGGGGGCGCGGTCTCCTCGGGCAGCGGGGCCGCGGACTCCGTGCCCGTGTCCGTACCGAACAGGTCACCCGGCAGCAGGGACGGCTTCATGGCCACCACGGCCACCGCGATCGTGAGCGGTACGCCGATGATCGCCCATATCTTGCGGCGCCGGGCCGCGCGCCCTTGTATGTCCTGCCGGGCGGGGCCCGTACGCCAGCCCGGAGGCAGTTCGCCGCGCGCCTCCTGCTGCCGCAGCCGCTCGGTCACCATGCGGGCGCGCGCGGACGGCTCCTTGGGCGCCTCGGATGTCCGGATGTCGCGCTCGCTGTCCTGCACGAACCGTTCCCACACGTCGTCCGGAATGGACGACTCGGACTCTCCGGATGCTCCGGGCGTTCCGGACGCCCCGGACTGCTCCGACGGCTCGGACGGCTTCTCGGCCACGGCGCTCGCGCCTCTCCCCCACGATCGACAGTCGAACGAGGGTCAGTTCTAAGGCGTGGGCAAGGAAGTTCACAAGTCGAGCCAGGATGTGACCCAGCCCACATAAGAATTCTGTGAGTTCGAGGACAACCCTTCACAGGGGTCACAGGTCTCACTTGCGGAACCAACGGCCTTTCCCGCGACCGCCACGCGGAGGCCTCCCAAATTCTCGTGCCGCGATGTTGCGGCACACCGGACTTACCGAGGTCTTCATGAAGCTTCGCCGTGTCATGGCCGCTGCGGCCACGACGGCAGTCATAGCCCCGCTCGCACTGCTGTCGGCTCCGGCCGCCTTCGCGACGGACCCGTCCGCAACCCCGAGCCCGTCCACTTCGACGTCGGCGAGCCCGTCTCCGTCCGTGTCCGAGTCGGCGAGTTCGTCCGCTCCCACGCCGAGCACCTCCGCGCCCGCGTCGCCGAGCGCGTCGGCGCCGTCCCCGAGCGCGTCCGCTTCCGAGTCCAGCCCGGCGCCGAGCACCTCCGCGTCCGCGTCGGAGACCCCGGAGCCGGAGCCGTCCTTGTGCGAGGACACCAAGGTCGACGTCAGCATCACCGGCCTGCCCGGCAAGATCGCCGTGGGCAGCGGCTGGCACAAGTTCTCGCTGAACGTCCTCAACTCCTCGGACTCGACGCTCCAGGACCTCGACTTCCTCGCCGGCGCCTCCTCCGACGTGGACGGCGCGGACCTCTTCAAGAGCAAGCAGGTTCAGCTCCAGGCCTGGAACCCGGACGCCAAGATCTGGGAGAACCTCGACGAGGAGGGTTACGCGGTCGGCTTCGTCGGCTACACCGACGAGCTCAAGCCCGACTACGAGGTCAACGTCCCGCTGCGCATCAACGTGAAGTCCAGCGCCCCGGTCGGCGCGGGCTTCTCGCTCGGCGCGACGATCTACGGTGACAACGACGCGGAGTGCACCGGCTTCGGTGAGGTCGCGTACAAGTTCCAGATCGTCGCCGCGGGTACGGACACCGACGGCACCAAGCCGCAGGAAGGCGGCAAGGCTCCGGTCTCGGACCAGAAGCCGGACAAGAGCAACACTCCGCAGGTCGACGGCAGCCTCGCCGAGACCGGCTCCAGCTCCGCCCTGCCGACCATCGGTCTCGTCGGCGGTCTCGCCATCGCGGCCGGTGCCGGTGCGGTGTTCGTCGTGCGCCGCCGGAAGGCCGGGGCCGAGGTTTAAGACGCGTAGGGCGTAACCGCTTCACGCGACCAACGCTTCACGCAAGCGACGAAGGACCTGCGCTCGGAGGGGGGTGCAGGTCCTTCGTCGTTCCCGGTGACTTTCCTGGTGATTTTCCCGGTGGCTTTCCCGGGGTTACTTCTTCGGCGGCACCGTCGGCATCCCCAGGAACGGCAGTCTCAGCGCGCCGAAGGCGTCCGCGGGGACGGCCGGGGAGTGGGGCTCGACGGGCTTCAGACGCTCGTACGCGGCTCCCGGCGCCGGACGCGGGTCCGTCTCGCCCTTGTTGGGCCAGTACGACATCGCGCGCTCGGCCTGCGCGGTGATCGTGAGCGAAGGGTTGACGCCCAGGTTCGCCGAGACCGCGGCGCCGTCCACCACCGAGATGCCCGGGTGCCCGTACAGCCGGTGGTACGGGTCGATGACGCCCTCGTCGGCGGACGCGCCGATCGGGCAGCCGCCCAGGAAGTGGGCGGTGAGCGGGGTGCCCATCAGCTCGCCGACGTTCGAGCCCGCGAAGCCGTTGATGTCCGCGGCGATCGCGGAGGCGGCCTCCGAAGCGGCCTTGATCTGCTTGGGGTTGGGGGCGCCGTGGCCCTGCCTTGCCGTCAACAGGCCCTTGCCCGCGCCCTTCGGCTTCAGGAAGGTCGTCAGGGAGTTGTCGAGGGACTGCATCACCAGGCCGATGATGGTCCGCTCCGACCAGCGGCGGTTGGAGAGCGAGCGGGCCACGAGGAGCGGGTGCTTCACCGAATGGGCCAGCCAGCCCGGGACCCTCGACGAGCCTTCCGCATAAGGGACTTGGAGGATGGACAGGCCGCCCATCGAGTTCGAGCCCTTGCCGTAGCGGACGGGCTCTATGTGGGTGTTCTCGTCCGGGTGGATGGAGGACGTGATCGCGACCCCGCGCGTGAAATCGACCCTCGCCTCGCCGGTGACCTTGCGGTAACGGCGGTTGTCGGTCTGCGCGCCGACCAGCGCCTCGGAGTTGGTACGGGTCAGCTCGCCCAGCTTGTTCGAGATGTACGGGAGCTGGCCGCCCGCCTTCATACGGTGCAGCAGGGTCTGCGTGCCGTACGTACCGGCGGCGATGACGACCCGGCGGGCCTTGAAGGTACTGCCCTCGCCCTTCCGCTTCTGTTCTGTCGGGAGCGTCGCCACGGCGTACCCGCCCTGCGAGTCGTCCGTGACGGACACGACGGTCGTCATCGGGTGGACGACGGCGCCCGCCTTCTCGGCGAGGTAGAGGTAGTTCTCGTTGAGGGTGTTCTTCGCGCCGTGCCGGCAGCCGGTCATGCACTCGCCGCACTCGTTGCAGGCCTTGCGGGCGGGGCCCGCGCCGCCGAAGTACGGGTCCGGCACCTGCTCGCCGGGGTTGGCCTTCGCCGAGCCGTCGGCGTCCTCGCCGTCCCCGAAGAACACGCCGACCGGCGCCATGTGGAAGCTGTCGCCGACGCCCATCCGCTCGGCGGCCGCCTTGAGGTGTACGTCGGACGGGGTCATCGTCGGGTTGAGCCGTACGCCGAGCATGCGCCGCGCCTGGTCGTAGTACGGCGCCAGCTCCTCCTGCCAATCGGTGATGTCACGCCACTGCGGGTCCTCGAAGAACGGCTTCGGCGGTACGTAGAGGGTGTTGGCGTAGTTGAGGGAGCCGCCGCCTACGCCTGCGCCCGCGAGCACCATGACGTTGCCGAGGAGGTGGATGCGCTGGATGCCGTACATGTTGAGCTTGGGAGCCCATAGGTAGTTCTTCAGGTCCCAGGAGTTTTTGGGGAGGGTTTCGCGTGTGAAGCGGCGGCCGGCTTCCAGGACGCCTACGCGGTAGCCCTTCTCGGTGAGGCGTAGGGCGGTTACCGAGCCGCCGAAGCCCGAGCCGACCACGATGACGTCGTAGTCGTAGGACGCGTCTTGCTGCCGCACGTGGTCTCCTCGCTGCGGGCCGTCTGTGGTTGCTCGCGCAGTTCCCCGCGCCCCTGACGGGGCGCCTACCGGAACCGGAATGCCTTCATGAGCCGCAGGCTTCGGCTCATGAACTTCGCGTAGCTCTCGTCGTCCATGCCCAGGGACGGGGCCATCGGGAGCAGTCGCTGCTGGGCCACCGTCTGGGCCTCGGTGTACTTGAGGATGCCCTCGGAGCCGTGGCGGCGGCCGAGGCCGGAGTCCTTCATGCCGCCCATCGGGGACTGGACGCTGCCGTACGCGGGCGCGTAGCCCTCGTTGACGTTGACCGTGCCGGTGCGCAGCCGGGCCGCGACCTCGGCGCCGCGTCGGCCGTCCTTCGTCCAGACCGACGAGTTGAGGCCGTACGCCGTGGAGTTGGCGAGTGCGACCGCCTCGTCCTCGTCCTTGAAGCGGTAGACGGAGACGACCGGGCCGAAGGTCTCCTCGTTGCAGACGGCCATCGGCGCCTCGACGCCGTCGAGGATGGTGGGCTCGAAGAAGTACGGGCCGATGTCCGGGCGTGCGACGCCGCCCGCGACGAGCTTGGCGCCCTTGGCGACTGCCTCCTCGACGTGCCGGGTGACTGTCTCCAGCTGGCGTTCGCCGACCAGTGAGCCCATCTCGGCGCCGTACGCGAGGGACTTGCCGAGCCGCATCGCCTTCGTACGGGCGGCGAACCGCGCCACGAAGGCGTCCGCGATCGACTCGTGGACGTACAAACGCTCGATGGAGATGCACAGTTGACCGGCGGACGAGAAGCAGGCGCGGACCGCGCCGGCCGCCGCCTTGTCGACGTCGGCGTCCTCCAGGACCAGCATGGCGTTCTTGCCGCCGAGTTCGAGCGAGACGCCGACCAGACGGGCCGCCGCTCCCTGCGCGACCTCGCGGCCCGTACGGGTGGAGCCGGTGAAGGAGACGTAGTCGGCGTGCTTGACGACCTCCGGGCCGACGACCGGACCCTCGCCGAGGACGACCTGGAAGACATCGGCCGGCAGGCCCGCCTCGATCAGCAGGTCACGAGCCCAGAGGGCGGTGAGGCAGGTCTCGGTGTCGGGCTTCATCACGACGGCGTTGCCGGCGACGAAGGCGGGGAGCGCGTCGCCGACGGAGAGTTCCAGCGGGTAGTTCCAGGGGGCGATCTGACCGACGACGCCTCGGGGGTGGCGCAGTTCGGTGACCTTGGTGAGGGTCGGCATGGCGCCCGCGTGCCGCTTGGGCTTGAGGTAGGAGGGGGCCCTGCGGCCGTAGTGGCGGGCCGCCACGGCGACGGCCTGGACCTCCTCGTGGGCGTGCAGGCGGGCCTTGCCGGTCTCCAGCTGGATCAGGTCCAGCACCTCGGCCTGGCGGGCGAGCACCAGGTCGTGGAAGCGGAGGAGCACGGCGGCGCGCTGCCTGACGGGGGTCTGGGCCCAGACGGACTGGGCGGCGCGGGCCCGCTCGTAGGCCTGTGCCACGTCCTCGGGGGTGGACTCGGGCAGGTCGGCCAGCTTCTCGCCGGTGAACGGCGTGTGGTTGGCGGTGCGGCCCGAGCCGACGACGCCCTTGGTGAGCTGGGCGATCAGCTCCGGCGTGACCACGTCAGCAGCTGTGCGGGCGCCCTCGGGGGCGGGCGCGAGGGGGTTGGTGCCTGTCTTTTCCGGGGCCTGTGCCGGGGCCTGCGAGTCCGTCATGAGCCGCAGGGTATGCCCGGCCGGGCGCTTTGGGTACCCGTCGGTAATAGGGTTTCACCGAGTACACACATGGCGCCAGTGATCACTGGCAATGAACGGCCTGATCAGGGGGTTGTCCGGCGACGATCAGGAGCCGGCCGAAAAATCGGAGCGCGGGGACTACTGCCGCACTCCTCCGATCTCGAGTCGGTCACGCGCCCCCTTGAACACCGCCGTGCCCCGTTTCTCGTCCGCCGTCCCCTTCGGCATGTCCACCCGCAGCTCGTAGAGCCGGCTGTCGTCGGTGAGGATCATCAACTCCATGACGCGGATCAGCGTGCCCTCGGTGTCGTAGGTGGTGTCGACGAGCACGGCCTCGTTCCCGTGGAAGGACGTGTTCGTGTACTGCGTGTTCGACTCCCCGTATCCCGCCCAGGTGTCGGCCGAGTCCTTCGCCTGGCCCATCGGTGAGCGCGGTGCCTTGTCCCACTGGGTGAGCCGGACCTGGATGACGTCGTCGTTGTCGTAGATCGCCATCCGGGGCTGGTCGTCGGCGCCGCCCTGCTCGTGGAAGCGTACGTACTGTCTGGGGAGGGAGAGGACGGCGTTCAGGTCCTTCTCCTCGTGGGCGATCCAACTGTCCTTGGGGGAGGTTGAGTTCTGGCCCGCCGTCGTGGGCGCCGACGGATCGCTTCCTGCGACGGCTGTGCTGTCGTCGTCGGTGAGCGAGATGCCGAGCCAGACGCCGCCCGCTATGAGGAGGGCTCCGGCGAGGGTGCCCGCGACCAGGCGGGCGGTGGAGCGCTTGCGCTTGGTGGGTACGGCATGGGGCTGGGTGTCCGCCGACGGGGCGCGGGCGTCCGGCGGGGTGGGCGCGTCCAGCGGGGTGGGCAGCTGAGACGAGGTGGACGTCTGCCGCGCGTCGGGGGTCTCCTCCGAAGCCGGGGGTTTCGCCGGGGCCGGGGTCTCCTCCGGGGCCGAGGTCTCCTCCGAGGTGGGCGGCTCCTGCGAGGTGGGCGGCTCCGGCCCATCGGCCGCCTTGACCGGGGCGGGCGCCTCCGGCTTGTCGGGCGCCTCATCCGATTTGGAGGGCCGACTGAGATGTACCGTCCCCGCGTCGTCCGCGAACTCCCGGAGCAGGGACGCGTCTTGTGGGAGCGTCAGGTCGCCCCGCGGCGCCGGCCATCCCTCGGCCACCGCCTCCAGCGCCGATGTGACCTCCTCCGCGTCCGGTCTCTCGGCGGGGTCCTTCGCCAAGAGCCGTACGATCAGCGGTCCGAGGGGCCCCGCCTGCCTGGGTTCCGGCGGCTCGGCGGACAGGATCGCGGCGAGGGTGGACTCCAGCGTCGTACGGCGGAACGGGGACCAGCCCTCGACCGCCGCGTACAGGCAGACGCCGAGGGACCACAGGTCCGCGGCCGGTCCGGCGCCGCGGCCGGACATCCGCTCGGGGGCGATGAACTCGAGGGAGCCCACGAACTCCCCGCTCATCGTGAGGGATTCCTCGCCCTGGATGTGCGCGATGCCGAAGTCGGTGAGCACGACGCGGCCGTGCTGTCCGAGGAGCACGTTGGCGGGCTTCACGTCACGGTGCACGATGCCCTTCGCGTGCGCGGCCTTCAGGGCGCCGACGACGGCGAGGCCGATCCGCGCGGACTCGGCGGGCGGGAGCGCGCCGCGCTGCAGCACCTCGTGGAGGGACTCGCCGCGGATCAACTCCATGACGATCCAGGGGAGTCCGTCCTCCACGACCACGTCATGGATCGCGACGGCTCCCGGGTGGTCCACGCGCGCGGCGGCCCGCGCCTCCCGGTGCAGCCGGTTGTACGCGCGCTGGTGGGCCGCGTCCTGCGGATCGCCGGGCAGGCGTGGCTCCTTGACGGCGACCTCCCGCTCCACGAGTTCGTCCACGGCCCGCCATACGGTGCCCATGCCGCCGGAACCGATGCGCTCGGTCAGCCGGTAGCGACCACCGATCAACCGCCCCCCGTCATCGCTCATGTCCCATCAGTACCGTGCGGAGTCGGAACTTGTCGACGTCAGTCCTTACTTGTCGACGTCAGTTCTTGGGGGTCGACGTCAGTTCTTGGGGCCGGTCCTGGGCGTCAGTCCTTGGGAGGAGTCCGGTTCTTGGGCAGTGTCCAGCGTTCGGGGTGCTTGGGAAGTGCCGTACGTCCCACCGCCGCCGCGAGCTTGCGCAGCCGGCGCCAGTCCATGGGCGGCATGGTCTCCGGGACGCCGGGCCGGTTCCGCGGGACGCGCACGCGCAGCGCGCCCGGCTCGATGCGGCACCGTACCGGCGTGGGCAGGACGAGGGCCTCGCCGTCCACGCCGACCTCGATCTCGGAGCGGTCGGCGTCGACGACCACCTCGCGGGCCGTCAGCACCGTGAGCCCGGCGGAGTGCAGCCCCAGCACCAGCCCGGCGGCCTCGGCGGCTCCCTCGACCTTGACGCCGAGGACGCCCAGCACACCGGACTCCAGGCGCTCGCGGTATCCGAGCCCCACCGGATCGTCCATGCGGTAGGGGTTGTTGCTCACGAGCAGGGCCTGTGGTGCGTCGATGACGGCCTCTCCCGCCTGGCCGGCCTCCCCCGCCTGGCCCGTCCCCGCCATCCGGGCCGTCAGCCGCGGCCCGCGCTGGTGCGTGAGCAGCTCCGGCAGCAGCTCCAGCGTCGTCCCCACCTTGTCGTCCCGGTACGCGGGGCTCTGCACGACCGCCGCGTACGCCCCGAACGAGGCGTTGTTGACGAAGGGGTGCGTGTCGGCGAAGCCGAGGTCCACGCGGAGTTCGACTCCTTCGTCGGTGAGCGCGTCGAGGCCGGCGGCGGGGTCGTTCCGGTCGAGCCCGAGGTCCATGGCGAAGTGGTTCCGGGTCCCCGCGGAGATGACGAGGAACGGCATCCCGTGCTCCGCGGCGACGGCGGCGACGAGCGCCTGCGTACCGTCCCCGCCCGCGACACCGAGCAGATCGGCCCCGTCCGCGACGGCCCGCCGGGCGAGCGCGGTGACGTCCTCGTGCCGCTCGGGGTCGAGGAGATGGACGCGCGCCCCGAGCTTCTCGGCCTTCTCCCGCAGCCCGAACCGCTCGACCTTCCCGCCCCCGGAGCGGGGGTTCATGATGAGAAAGGGCCTGGTGGGAGCGGGAGTCCGGTACTCGGGCACGCGCACGACATGCGACTTGGTCGTGCTGAGCGCGAACTTCCCGGCCCAGACGGCGCAACCCCACAGTGCCAGGGACACGACGACGACCCACAGCAGGTTCGCGGCGGCGAAGAACCAGACGACGACGGCGGGCGTCACGAGGGCCAGCACCCCGGCCGCGGCCCGGGCGGGCCCTCGGATGGTCAGCACCCACCAGAGTGCGGCCACGGTGACCGCCGTACCGAGCACGCCGACCGCGACGAGCAGCAGGCTCGCGGCCCTGGCATACCCGAGCGGCAGCAGCACGGCGAGACCGGCGGCCGCCAGGGCGCTCCGCGCCGCCCACCGCTGCCGGGCGTGCGCCCGCCCGTCCAGATCCAGGACCACGCCCACCGCCTCCCTCCACGTCAGGGCAGCAGTATGCCGTTCCTGGAACGAGCTTGACCTTTGGTTGACCTTGACCTCAGACTCCAGCTTCAGCTCGACATCACCGAAGGAACATTCGAAAAATGAAGAGATTCACGCTGCCGCGCACCGGCGTCGCAGCCGTCGTGTCGGTCCTCTCGCTCGCCCTGGTGACCGGCTGCTCCGACAGCGGCTCCGACTCCGGGTCGGACTCGAGCTCGGGCGACAAGGCTGCGGGCACCAAGGAACCGGCCGCGGCAGCGAAAACCCTCAGCGACAGCGAGCTGGAGAAGCTGATCATCGCTACGGCCGACGTCAAGGGCTACAAGGTCGGCCCGGCCGACCAGTCCGAGGCGTTCGCCTCCTCCAAGAAGGACATCAAGGTCGCCGACGAGAAGTGCGCGCCTCTCGCGTACGTCCTCACCGGCTTCGCGCCGGGCGACTCGGCCTCGTACGTCAACCGCATGGCCCAGGAGGACCCGGCGGCCAAGGCGAGCGCGTCCCCCACCAAGGACATGGAGGACATGACCCCGGAGGAGCTCGAGGAGGCGATGAACTCGATCACCGACGCCCTCGGTTCGACGATGACCATCGTCTCGCTGTCCTCGTACGAGGGTGACGGCGCGAAGGAGACCATGTCCGCGGTCTCCGCGGCGATCGACGGCTGTGGCAGCGGGTTCACGGCCACGGCCGGCAAGGAGCCCCAGAAGTTCTCGAAGGTCGAGGGGGAGAAGGCCTCCGGGAACGGCGACGAGTCGGTGGCGTTCGCGGTGACCGCGGACGCCGAAGGTGACCCGGTCGTGCACGCGGAGGTCGCGCGGCACGGGAACACTGTCGCCACGTACTACTCGATCAGCATCGCGGCCTTCGCCGATGACGCCAAGATCTCCGACTACGACGTACCGGCCGACCTCATCAAGGCCCAGGCGGCCAAGCTCGGCTGAGCGGACGCCCGTTGAAGGGGCACTCGTTGGGAGGGCGGGCCCAGTTCGCGGGCCCGCCCTCCCGCGGGTTCACAGCTTGTTGATGTCCAGGTTCGCGATGGCCGTCTTGGCGACCTCGCGGCCGCGCTCGGTGAAGTCGCCCTTGCCGGGGTAGCCGATCATGAGCTTGTACATGTCGCCGGACTTGGTCTTGTAGTAGAGGACCTGGAGCTCACGGGGCAGCGGGTTGTCGGTGTCCGTGGTCGAGTAGACGACGGTGTTCCGGGCGGCCTTCCGATCCTGGTACTTGGTCTCCTCGGGCTCGCTCCTGGGAACGGGTTCGGCGGCCATGCCGAGGCTGTAGACGCCGCTCTTCTTGTACGTGTCGTTGTCCTCGTACATCTCGGCCGCCGCCGTCTCGGCGATCCCGCCCGAGGTGTCCTCGGCTTTCTTGTCCACGCTCAGGCTGATCCAGAGGGAACCGCTCAAGTCGGTGTACTGGACCCAGTGTTCGTCCTCGGCGGCGTCGGCCTTGGGCACCGCCTTCCGGTAGCCGTGCGGTACGGCGACCGTCGCCCCCAGGGCCTTCACGTCCTCCGTCTTCCAGCCGTCCGGCAGCGGTCCCGCGAACGGGTTCCCGAACTGCAGGAACGCCGCCACCACGGCCGCCGCGACGACCGCCGCACCGATCCCGATCCACCCCTTGCGGCCGAGCCGGCCGCTACGTGTCGATTTGCCGCCGGGACCCGCGATCTGGACCACCTGCGTGGGCGCGGGCTCGGGCGGCCGCGCGGCCCGCTCCAGGAGCCCGCGCACCTGTGCGGCGTTCGGGCGCCGGGCGGGATCCTTGTCGAGGAGGCCGTTGATCGCCTCGGCGAGCGGTCCCGTGGCCGCGTTGGGCGCGGCCGGCGTCGCGTTGAGTACGGACTGGAGCGTCGCGGGCGTGTTGTTGCGGCGGAACGGCGAGACGCCCTCCGTGGCCGCGTACAGGACGACGCCGAGGGACCAGAGGTCCGAAGCGGGGCCCGGCCGCTGCCCCAACACCCGCTCCGGCGCGATGAATTCGGGCGAGCCGACGAAGCCGCCGGTGTCGGTCAGGTTCGTCTCGCCCTCGATCTGGGCGATGCCGAAGTCGGTGAGGACGACCCGGTCGTTGTGGCCGAGCAGGACGTTGTCGGGCTTGACATCGCGGTGCAGGATGCCTGCCGCATGGGCGGCCTCCAGCGCGCCGAGGACCTCGAGGCCGATTCTCGCCGCTTCCCGCGCCCCGATCGTGCCCTCCTGCAACGCGTCGCCGAGCGAACGCCCCCGCACCAGCTCCATCACGATCCACGGCTGGCCGTCCACGACCGCGACATCGTGCACGTTCACGACCGCCGGATGGTCGAGCCGGGCCGCGGCGCGTGCCTCGCGGCGCATCCGCTCGAAGGCGTTGGCGCGTTCGCGATCGGGAAGATGGTCCGGCAGGCGGGGCTCCTTGACGGCGACCTCCCGGTCCACCGTCTCGTCCTTGGCCCGCCATACGGTGCCCATGCCGCCGTGACCGAGCTTGCCGAGCAGCCGGTAGCGGCCCGCGATCAGCCGCCCCGTGCCCGGGTCCTGCGGCGCCTGCTGCTCCGGCACGACCTGGGTGGGCGCGGCGTACGGGTTCCCGGGGTGCGGCACGGCGACCGGCTGGCCCGGCGGTTGCAGACCGAAACTCGTTGGCTCGTCAGGCCCGTAGGGGGCTCCCCCGCTGCTGCTCATGAGTCCATCCTTATCGCGGCAAGCGCTTCTGCTTCCACCCTGGGCGCTTTCCAGTCACAGACCCGTGACGCACGCGGTCGCTTATCTCCCGTTTACGTACGGATCCCCTTTACACAGGGATGCATACGGATACACAGGGGCACATACGGGTGCTCACGTCCGTACGAAGGTGTCGACCGCGACGTCGAAGTACTCCCGTGCCTCCCGCGCCTTCCCGACCGGCGCCGACACCCACACGTCGTACATCCGGCCGCCCTCCTCCCAGCACAGGTCGTACGTGTGCCGCGCGCCCTCCGCCTTGCTGTAGCCGTTCCAGGTGAACTCCCAGAGCGCGGCGGTCCGTCCGGAGTGCGTGGTCTCGGTGACGCGCCCGTCGCGGTAACCGGGGTTCGTGTCCGGCCCCTTGGCGTCCGCGCGGCCCATCACCGCGAGCGGGCCGCCCGGTTCGGGGTCGGACACCTTGATCCCGATACGGAAGGTCTCCCCCTCCGACAGGTAGAAGACCCGCTCGCCCTGCGTATCGCGCGTGAAACCCTCCGGCACGGCGAGTGAGAAGCCCGCCGGGTCCTGGGCGAGGCGGTAGCCCGAGGGCGCGGTGCGGACGGTGGAGGGCGAGGGCGAGGACTGGGAGCGGGTGACGGTGACGGTGGGCGCGGGGCTCGCCGTCGGGCCTGTCGGACTCGTCGGCGCGGAAGCCGTACGGGAGGAGGACACGGAACTCGTGGGCGGCGTCGGCCCGTTGTCCTCGTCGTCGCTCATCAGCAGCGCGGCCGCCGAGACTCCCGCCCCGGCCATCGCGGCGACGAGCGCGGCCGCGATGAGCACGTTCCGCATCGAGGAGGGCGCGGAGAGCGGGGCCGTCGAGGGTCTCGCCGGCGGTGTGACGGGCGAGTCCGGCGGCGTCTGTGCGGGCACCGGCTCCCGCCTCGGTACGCCTCGCTGCGTCGGCGTGTAGTCGGACGGCACTGGTGGCATACGGCCCGTGGCGAGGAACGCCCGCAGCAGCCGCTCGGCCTCCACCGCGTCGAGCCGCCGTTCGGGATCACGCTCGAGAAGCCCGCGTACGACGGGAAGCAGGGGCGCGGCAGCGGCGGGGGGACGTATCTCGTCGACCACCACCGCGTGCAGGATTCCGCCCAACGAGTCGCGGCGGAAGGGAGATTCGCCGCTCAGGGCCGTGCAGAGCAGCGCGCCGAGCGACCACAGGTCGGACTCGGGCCCGGTCCTGACGCCGGACATCCGCTCGGGCGCGGTGTATTCGGGCGAGCCGACGAACGACCCGGTCTCGGTGAGTGTCGTCGCGCCCGCGACCTGGGCGATCCCGAAGTCGGTGAGTACGACACGGCCCTCCGCGGTGAGGAGCACGTTCGCGGGCTTCAGGTCACGGTGCAGAACGCCGGCGTCGTGCGCCCTGCGCAGCGCGCCGAGCAGATCGATCCCCATCCGCGCCACCTCGGCCGCGTCGACGGGCCCGCGCCGGGAGATCCGCTCGGCGAGCGAACCGCCCTCGATCAACTCCATGACGATGTACGGGCGTTCGTCCTGCTCGACGACGTCGTGCACGACGATGATGTGCGGATGCCGCAGTTGCGCGACCGCGCGCGCCTCACGCAGGGTCCGCTCACGCTGCAGCCGGGACTCCTCCGCCGAGAGCGAGGTGTCGAGGGCCAGCTCCTTGACCGCGACCTGCCGGCCGAGCAGCTGGTCCGTGGCCCGCCATACGACGCCCATGCCGCCCCGGCCGAGTCTGGCCTCCAGCCGGTAACGGCCCGCGATGACGCGGACATGCTCCCCCTCGGTCCCCATGCGCCCCATCATGCCCCACCGGACGGAGGGCCTCCGGGACAGTGCCGACAGGGTGGCCGACAAGCGTCGTTCGAGACTCCGTACAGACTCCGTACAGGGTCACCGGGCAGGTTTACCGGGCCGGGGGCCGCCACCCGCGCAGGATCACGTCGAACCGGTCCCTCGCGGTGTCCCAGTCCGCCGCGGGCGCGGACATGTAGATCGCGTACTCGACGCCGTCACGGCCGAGATACGTCTGCTCGATGGCCCGGCGCGGCCCCGGGAACTCGGTGTCCTTCGGCAGCGCGGTCCAGGTGAAGTCCCACAGCGCGCCCGGGCGGTCGCGGAAGGTGTTCTCCTCCAGACCGACCCGCCGGTAGTCCTGCAACCGCTCCAACTGCTGCTCCAGGTCGAGCAGATGCATGTACGGGGTGTCGAAGTCCGGGGAGTCGTCGATGGCGATGCGGACGAAGTGCTCGCCGTTGTCGGGCGTGTAGTCGATCTGCTCGCCTTCGACCTGCCGCTGCCAGCCCTTGGGCAGGACGAGGCTGAAACCCTGGACGTCGTCGACGCGTTCCCAGCCGTCGGGGACGCCGCCTGTCTGGCTGTCCGGGGTCTGGTTCCCCTGTTCCTCCTCCGTCGAGGACGGGGAGTTCGTGGGAGACGGGGAGGAGGACGGGGACGACGAGGACGTGCTCCCACCGGCCCCCCATCCGTCCGCGTACAGCATCGCCGCGGCGCCCCCGCCGCCGACGAGCGCGGCCAGCACCACGACAAGGGCGATGGTGCTGAACCGGCGGCGCTTCGGCCTGCCGGACACCGGCTGGTTCACGGTGACTGCGGCCGGGTCGGATGCCGGGTGGGGCGCAGGGTAGCCGTGAACGCCGTAGGGGGCGTGGGGGCCGTAGGTGCCCTGGGTCCCGTGGCTGGCCTGGGTGCCGTGGCCGCCCTGGGTCTCATGGCCGCCCTGGCCACCTTGGGTGCCGTAGCCGCCCTGGGCGCTTTGGCCGCCTGGGGGCCCGTAAGCGCCCGGAGGGCCACCCGGAGTACTGCCCGGAGTGCCGGGATTGCTGGGGGTGCCCTGTGTCCCAGGTGTCCCGGGCTCCCCAGAAGGGCCCTGGCTTCCCTGACTTCCCTGTGTGTTGGCCACATGTTGCGTGGGCACATAGGCCTGCGCCGAGCTCGGCGTACGCCCCTCCGCGGCCTCGGCGAGCATCTGCTCGGCCTCCTCCGCGCCGGGCCGCTCGGCGGGATCCTTGCGCAGCAGCGCGGTGATGACGTGCTCGAGCGGACCGGCGTGCAACAGCTCGTCGGGCTCCTCGCCGACCACGGCCTGCATGGTGGTCAGCGGCGTCGTCCGCCGGAACGGCGACCTCCCCTCGACCGCCGTGTAGAGCGTCGCGCCGAGCGCCCACAGGTCGGCGGAAGGGCCGGGATCGTGGCCGCGTACGCGCTCGGGCGCCAGGTAGTCGACCGAGCCGACGATCTCTCCGGTGCGGGTGATGGTCGTGTCGCCCTCGACCTGCGCGATCCCGAAGTCGGTGAGCAGGACGCGCCGGTCGTTGGAGAGGAGGACGTTGCCCGGCTTGACGTCCCGGTGCAGTACGCCGGCGGCGTGCGCGGCCCGCAGCGCGCGCAGCACCCACAGGCCGACCCGGGCCGCCTCCCGGGGCTCGACACGCCCCGACTCCTTGACCGCGTCGGCGAGCGAGTGGCCCTCGACCAGCTCCATCACGATCCACGGACGGCCGTCGTGCTCCAGCACGTCGTGCACGGTGACGACCGCCGAGTGGTTGATCCGGGCGGCCGCGCGCGCCTCCGCCCGCGTACGGGCGAGGAGTATGGGCTGGTCGCCGTCGGAGACGTAGAGCGCGGCCGTCAGCTCCTTGATGGCGACGGCACGGTGCAGCACTTCGTCGTGTGCGCGCCACACCCGGCCCATGCCGCCACTGCCGATGGAGTCGACGAGCCGGTAGCGCCCCGCCAGAAGCAGGCCCTGCATCTGATTCACGTTTCCCCGCAATGCTCTTGACAGGGTCAGACTAAGGATCGGCCTCCGCCCAGGGAACCGGCGGGGTCCGACGGAGACAGCACTGTGACGGTTGCTCCGTGCGTGAACGAGCTGTTGCCGCCCGGCGATCGGGCGTCGACCGGTGAACCGATACGTCAACCAGTGACCTGGTAGGTGGCGGACGCCTGCTCGTACAGCCGCGTCACCTCGTCCCGCTCGGCCTCCGGACCGAGCACCTGCACCACGTGGTACCGCCCGTCGACGATGATCGCGAGGTTGCGTACGAAGACCTCACGTCCACCCGAGTCCTGCCAGGTGAACTGCCCCTCGGCCATGGTCCGTCCGCCCACGTCGATCCGCCGCATCCCGCTGGACGTGGCCCAGGTCGAGTCGCGGAACGGCTGCAACTCACGCTCGTCCTCGCGCTGGTACGTCATCGGGTCGCTGCCGTATTCGCTGGTGGTGTCGCGTCCCGGCACGATCAGCAGCTCGAAGTCGCCGTGGGAGTAGACGACTTGCCCGCGGCCGTTCTTCCCGGTCCGGTCCCAGCCGTTGGCGACCGCGACGCGGAATCCCTCGGAGTCCTTGCGCAGGGTGAAGCCCTGCGGGAGGTCGGGGCCGGTGGTCTGGGTCGTGGAACTGGACGACTGCGTCGGGCTGTTCTCCTTGCTCGCCTCATTGCTCGGCGACTTCTCGTCCTGCGGATCCGTGCCCGCGTTCCCGTCCGTGCCGGTGTCCGTGTCTCCCGAGTGCCCGGGAGCGGGGCTGACGACGTCACCCGCGGAACCGGTGCGCTCACCGGCGGTGTCGGACTTGGGCATGAACGCCATGGCGTACGCGACAGCCGCGGCCATCGCCAGCAGTATCAGCAGAAGCAGCGTGCGGCCCAGGCGGCGTGGCTTGGCCTCCTTGCCCTGCTTGGCCCGCTTGTGACGGCCGTGCGGGCTGGTGTCGGGCAGCCCGGCGCGGCGCCTGCGGACGAGCTCGCCCCGGCGGCGTACGACAGGCAGCCGCGTGGGGTCCGCCGGCGGCACCGCGACGACGTGCGTGCCCGCCTCCGGCTCGGGCGCCGACCGCACCAGCGAACGCAGCCAGCCGCGCAGCTCCTCGAAGTCCAGCCGCTCGGTGGGGTCCTGGCGCAGCAACGACTCCACGACCGGCCTGAGCGGCCCGCACTCCTCCGCGAAGGCGGGCGGCTCCGCACACACCAACTGCACCAGCTCGGCGGTGCTCTCCTCGGGATAGGGCGCGTGCCCCTGAACGGCCCGGAAGAGCAGCGCCCCCAACGCCCACAGGTCGGTCGCCGGCCCGATCGGCGCCGCCAACTGCCAGTTCTCATGCACCGGCCCGGCCTGCTCGGGCGCCCAACGCTCGGTGACGGGCCCCACGACGGCCATCCGCGCCTGCCGCGCCCGCTCGGCCGCCAACGCGGTGGCCGGACCTCGGTGGGCGGCGGGGGCGGGGGCGAGGTCGCTCCACTGGGTGGGGGCCTCGGTGGGGATTTGGCCGGTGGTGGGGTGGTCGGCAGTGGGGTGGCCGGTGGTCATGTGGCCGGCGGTGGCGTGGTCGGCCGAGGAGGCGAAGCCGCTGCCCGGCACACCGCTTCCCGGAAGCCCGGGGCCGCCACTCTGCGCGCCGACTCCCCTTGTCTGACCATCAGTTGTCTGACCGCCGGTTGTCTGACCGCCGTTCCCGTTGCCGTTCCCGGCGAGGGGCAGGCCCGATCCGTTCCCATGGAACCCGGTGGCGTCGCCAGGCCCCGGTACGCCGCTGCCGTTGCCGCCAGTGCCGCCGCCGGGCAGCGCGGGAGGCCGGTTCTGCCCGTTCCCGCCCGCCACGGGGGCACCGCTGCGCGGCGCCGCGCCATGCCAGGACCCCGACCGCCCCACCCCGTACGGGTCGGCGATCTGCCCCTGCGGCGAAGTGCGCTCCATACCGAGCCCGGGGATCTGCCCGGCCTCGGTCTCGCTCCCGTCGGGCTGGGACCTCGGCGCGGGCAAGGCCCCGCTCTGGCCGCCCCGCTGTTCCTCCTGGACGCGGGCCGCGGCCCGCGCGCCCGCACGGTAGGCCGCGATGGCCCCGGCCCGCGCGGCCCGCACGTCGCCGCCGGACTCCAACGCCCGCTGCCCCGTGCCCGCCGCCTGCGCCTGTGCGACGGGCGCCATGCCCCCGCCGCCGCCACCACGCACGGCCTCGACCGCGGCACGACCACCACCGGGAACTCGCGCCCCGGGCACACCACCTGAACCGGACTGTCCGCCCGGACCGGAGTTCCCGCCCGGAGCGGGCTGATGCGGCTGCCCGTGCTGCCCGTACGGGCCGGCCGGACCACCGGCCGCCCCGGAGCTCCCCGCCTCACCCTCGCCCTCGCTCTCGGCGGTCGGCACCGGGTCATACCCGCACAACGCTTCCTCCGCGGCCCCCGCGGCAAGCCCCGTGAGCATCACGCGCCCGTCGTCGCAGACGAGCACCGTGCGCGCGGTGATGTTCCGGTGCACCCACCCATGCGCGTGCAGCACGCGCAGCGCGGTCAGCACATCGGAGGCCACCTCGGCGGCCCGGTAGGGACTCAAAGGCCGCTCCGCGAGGAGCGCCGCCAGCGGCCGCGCGGACACCAACTCACTCACTATCCACAGCGACCCGCCCTCGGCGAACACGTCGAAGACCTGGTCGAGCCGGGGGTGGTCGGGGATCTGGGCCGCGGCCTGTGCGGCCTCGATCGCCCGCCGCACCGCGGGTTCGGTGGGCCGCCGCGTGGTCCGCGCGGACGGCCGCCGCACCCCGGCGTCCCGCGCCACGAACCCGTCGGGCAGCCCGTCCGCATCGAGCACCTCCGCCTCGACGATCTCGGGCAACGGCACCTGCCGGACCAGGACTTCCTGCCCGCTGTACGTGTCGAAGGCCCGGGTCTCGGCGAGTTCGTACTCGTCGGACGGCGGCAGCGGCAGGCGGTAACGGTCAGCGAGCACCCGTCCCGCATAGTCGTCCACGATGCCTCCCCCGGCCGCCCGGTTGGTCAATTCCGTTCGCCATGCGTCCCGTTGTGGCCGCAGATGTGGCTGCGTACGGTCCGCAACCACTCACGATACGTGCCCGAGGCAACCCACAGTGAGGAGATACGAGATCTCAGGAGTCTCGTGCCCCTCAGGGCTTCGGTTCGAACGACTTCGTCAGTGTCCGCCACGTATTTTTACGAAGCTCGGTGTCCCATTTCGAGGCCTTCGCGGTGTACATGAGCCCATATCCGAGGTCGTCCCGGACAACGAACCCGCGGTCTATGGACCGGTACTCCGTGCCGCCCTCCACATAGGTGAACTCCCAGTCGGCCGCGTTCCAGCCGCGGTAGCCCACCTTCTCTATTCGGATTCGCTCGTACTGCGACCGCTGCATGAACTGCTCTTGGTTCTTCCAGTCGGCCACCGGGTCGGACTTGGGCGTCGTGGTCCAACCGACCAGCAGCCACTGCCCGTCGGGACCGGCGAACCGGGCCCCGGCCGCACTCGTGGACTGGTACTTCCACCCCTTGGGCAACCCGATCGAGAACCCCTGCCCGCTCTTGTACGTCGTCACGGCGCCGTCACCCGAACCGCTGCCGGAGCCTCCGTCCGACCCGCTCGACCCGTTCGAAGCGCTCGCGCTCGGCGAACTCCCGGTGGTCGCGCCCCCGCCGGCGGAGTCCGTCTTCTCGTCGCTGCCCGTCTCGGTACCGCTGTTCTCGTCCTGCTTGGTGTCGCTCCCCGCGCTCGCCCCGCTGGACGCCGACTTGGTGTCACCGCTCTTGTTGCCCTCGGCTCCGGCGTCGCCCCCGTCACGCAGCGTGACGGCAAGGATCGTACCCAGCACGGCCAGCACGACGACCACGGCGACGATCACCAACGTCCGCCGAGGCACCACATCGGTGAGCGGCGCCCTGGGCGCGCTTGTCCGCGGATGTGTATCCCCGGCAGCACCACCCGAACCCCCGCCCACAGCACCGGAGTTCACCCCGGAGGTCGCAGCGTCCCGCTCCTTCGCCGAAGCGGGCGCGGCCGCGCCCGCGGAGGCAGCACTCGGGGCTCCCGCCGAGGCAGAACTCGGCGCAGAGGGAGAGGCGGACGCGGAAGCCGCGGGAGCAGCCGGAGTCGGGGGCGGGGTGGCGGCCGCCTTGCCGTCCGCTGACTCCGCTTCTTCCGCTTCTTCCGCCGTCCGGTCCGCGGTCTTCCCGGTGCTTACCGCCGCGGCGGCGACTCCCGCCGCCCCGGCCCCGGCGCCCTTCCCCTTCCGCACGGAACGCAGCGCCCCGCGCAGCCGCTCCCCCGGCTCCTCACCCTTCTTGCCTCCGGCCCCGGCCTTACCGCCGCCGCCCGAAGTCCCCTTCTTGGAATCCTTGGAACTGGAAGGAGTGTCCGGAGGCAGCTCCGGCAACGGCACGACCTTCGTCGCGTCCGGCGGCTCCGGCTCGTCCTCCTTGGGCTCGGGCGCGTGGATGACGTCGGTGAGCATCGCCCGCGCCCCCGCGTTGTCGAGCCGCTGCTCGGGGTCCTTGACGAGGAGCCCGTAGATGACCCTCTCCAACGGTCCCGCGTTCTTCGGCTGCTCCACCGGCTCGGTCATCACCGCGGTGAGCGTCGCGATGGCGGAACCCTTGTCGTACGGCGGCACACCCTCCACCGACGCGTACAACAACCCACCGAGCGACCACAGGTCGGCCGCGGGTCCCGGCTTGTGACCGCGCGCCCGCTCCGGCGAGATGTACGAGGGCGCGCCGACGAGCATGCCGGTCGAGGTGATGGACGGGTCGCCCTCGACCTGCGCGATACCGAAGTCGGTGAGCACGACCCGGCCGTCCTCGGCGATGAGCACGTTCGACGGCTTCACGTCCCGGTGCAGGATGCCTTCGCGGTGTGCCGAACGCAGCACATCGAGGATGGCCAGCCCCACCTCCGCCGCGCGCCTGGGCGTGAGCAGTCCGTCCTCACGGATCACCTCGGCGAGCGACTTGCCCTCGACGAGCTCCATCACGATCCACGGCCGGTTGTCCTCGTCGACCACGTCGAAGACCGTCACCGCGCCGTTGTTCCGGATCCGCGCGATGGCCTTGGCCTCACGGAAGGTCCGCGTGATCAGCCGTCGCTTCTCGTCCTCGTCGATACGCGGCGGCAACCGCAGTTCCTTGACGGCGACCGTACGGCCCAGCGTCTCGTCCACGGCCCGCCACACGGTGCCCATGCCGCCGCGGCCGAGGACTCCTCCCAGCCGGTACCGCCCGGCGAGGAGACGTTCACTCTCGTCCTGACGGGGTGCACCCGCCCGCTCCGCCTCCGACATGCGTCCCCTCATGCAACCCGCCCTGACAGAGCCTCCATTGTCCCCCACTCGAACACCGCCCAATGCCCCGGGTGTCCCTCGCGGAAGCATCCCCTCCCTAAGCCGTCCCACACCCGGCCCCGCCTGCCGCCCGGCCCGGGCCGTCCCCCATGATGAGCGGCGACCGATGAGCGGCGACGAGGAAGGACCGTGATGCCAACGCTGAGGACGCTACTGGCCCTTCCTGTGTGCCTGACCCTCCTCGGCCTGGCCCCGGCCGCCTCGACAGCCCCCGCACCCCCGGCCTCCGACACCGCCCTCACCCAACTCGTCACCGCAGGCAGGGCACCGGCCGCCGCCCTTCTGGCCGACGAGGATTCCGTCTCCCGCTTCGCCCACGCCGAAGCCGCCGCGACCTCCCGTTCCGCCCACCCGTCACCATCAGCCGCCGCAACTCCTGACGCCGCATCCGGCGCAGAGCCCCGCACCACGAACAGCGCCACAGACAGTCCCACGAACGGCACCGCGCCCGCCTCCAACGCCGGCGCCACCAAGGCCGAGGCCAAAGCCATCCACCGCACCGACCACTTCCGCGCCGGCAGCATCACCAAGACGTTCATCGCGACGGTCGTCCTGCAACTGGCCGCCGAGAACCGCCTGTCCCTGTCCGACACGGTGGACGCTCACCTGCCGGGCCTGGTGCGCGGCGCGGGCAACGACGGCCGGGCCCTGACGCTGCGCGCCCTGCTCGCCCACACCAGCGGCCTCGCCGACTTCACCGCCGACACCTCGGGGGCCGTCCCTCTCACGCCTGTTGAGGCCGTCCGTATCGCACTCACCCACCCTCCGGCCGACCGCGGCCGCTTCGCCTACTCCAACACCAACTACGCACTGCTCGGCATGGTCGTCGAACAGGTCACCGGCCACTCGTACGCCGCCGAGGCCGAGCGCCGCGTCATCGCTCCTCTCCATCTGAAGGGCACCTCGTTCCCAGGCGCCCGCCGCTCCCTGCCGGAGCCGCACGGCCGCGCGTACGCCACCGACGGATCCGACGTCACCGACCTGGACCCGCGCGTGGCCGGCGCGGCGGGCGAGCTGGTCACCACGCTCGCCGACCTGAACCGCTTCTACGCGGCCCTGCTCCGCGGCGACCTGCTGCCGCCCCGCCAACTGCGCGAGATGCTCGACACCCGCGCCGCACACGGCTCGTACGGCATCGGCCTCTATCCGGTGAAACTTCCGTGCGGCACCACGGTGTGGGGTCACAACGGCCGCATCACCGGCAGCTACGTCCGGACCGCAGCCACCCGCGACGGTCGTCGCGTCCTCACCTTCCGTGTGAACACGGATGCGATCGCAGACCCCGATCTCGAACCCGCCCTGCTCGCCGCCGAGTTCTGCCCCCGCACCCCGTAGAACGACCGGGTTCCGAGCAAAGATCCCAGCTCAGGACACTCGTTCGGGTGACATCGACTCGGCTTCACGAGCCCTCGGCACAGCCGGGGCCGCCCCGAGCTGCCCAACCTCTACAAAGGCACGATGTCCGGCGCCCCCAACCGAGCCGCGTCGGCCGTCAGATCGTCCGGCTGCCGCTGCGACTCCCGCTCCGCCTCCACCCGCTTCTCGTAGTGCTCGACCTCGCGCTCGATCTGGTCCTTGTCCCAGCCCAGCACCGGCGCCATCAGTTCCGCGGCCTCCCGTGCGCTGCGCGTACCCCGGTCGAAGGTCTCGATCGAGATCCGCGTCCGCCGCGTCAGCACATCGTCCAGGTGCCGCGCCCCCTCGTGCGAGGCGCCATAGACGATCTCGGCGCGCAGATAGTCCTCGGCGTGGGGCAGCGGTTCGCCGAGCGAGGCGTCCGTGGCGACGAGATCGAGCACTTCCTCCGCCAGCGCCCCATACCGGTTCAACAGGTGCTCCACGCGCACCACATGGAGCCCGGTCCGTGCAGCGATCCGCGCTCGCGCGTTCCACAGCGCCCGGTAGCCCTCGGCGCCGATCAGCGGAACGTCCTCGGTGACGCACTCCGCGACCCGCTGGTCGAGGCCGTGCACCGCCTCGTCCACGGCGTCCTTGGCCATCACCCGGTACGTCGTGTACTTGCCGCCCGCCACGACCACGAGCCCCGGCACCGGATGCGCCACGGTGTGCTCGCGCGACAGCTTGCTCGTGGCGTCCGACTCCCCGGCGAGCAGCGGCCGCAGTCCCGCGTACACCCCTTGCACGTCGTCACGCGTCAGCGGCACCGCGAGCACCGAATTTACGCGCTCCAGCAGGTAGTCGATGTCCGCGCTGGACGCGGCCGGGTGCGCCTTGTCGAGGTCCCAGTCGGTGTCCGTCGTCCCCACGATCCAGTGCCTGCCCCAAGGGATCACGAACAGCACGGACTTCTCGGTGCGCAGGATCAGCCCGGTCGTCGAGTTGATCCGGTCCTTCGGTACGACCAGATGGATGCCCTTGGACGCCCGTACGTGGAACTGCCCCCTCTCGCCCACCATCGCCTGCGTGTCGTCCGTCCACACCCCGGTGGCGTTGACGACCTGCTTGGCGCGGACCTCGTACTCCCCGCCCGCTTCGACATCCTGCACCCTGGCACCGACAACGCGTTCGCCCTCGCGCAGGAAGCCCGTCACGCGCGCGCGGTTGGCGACCTTCGCGCCGTACGCCGCCGCCGTGCGCACCAGCGTCGCCACATAACGGGCGTCGTCCATCTGCGCGTCGTAGTACTGCAGAGCACCGACCAGCGCGTCCTTCTTCAGCGCGGGTGCGATGCGCAGCGCGTGACGGCGTGACAGATGCCGGTGCACCGGCAGTCCGCGCCCGTGCCTGCGCGCCATCGACATCGCGTCGTAGAGCAGGACGCCCGAACCGGCGTACAGCCGCTCCCAGCCCTTGTACTGCAAGGGATACAGGAACGGGACGGGCTTCACGAGGTGTGGCGCGAGCCGCTCGAGGAGCAGCCCACGCTCCTTCAACGCCTCCCGTACGAGCGCGAAGTCGAGCATCTCCAGGTAGCGCAGGCCACCGTGGATAAGCTTGCTCGACCGGCTCGACGTGCCCGACGCCCAGTCACGCGCCTCGACCAGACCGGTGGACAGGCCGCGGGTCACGGCGTCCAACGCGGTGCCCGCGCCAACCACGCCCGCTCCCACGACCAGCACATCCAGCTCGCGCTCGGCCATTCCCGCGAGTGACTCGGCGCGCTCCGCCGGTCCCAGTGTCGCTGTCCGCACAGTTGCCTCCCGCTGTCTGTCGCGCTGGGCTCACCCGTCCGGCGACGCCCGGCTCACATCCCCCATGCCCAAATTCTCAACCCGTTGCCCGCCTTCGGCCACCACCGGCCGTCCGCCTGTGGATATCTCCCGGTGACTTCCGAAGAAACACAGACCAACAATCCCGCAAATCGGTCATATTTACTCCTAGTCTGACATTGCGCTCGTCCGTTCTGTCCACAGGGCTTGCGCCCTTGTCCCCCGTCGGCTACTGGGAAGGACGGCCCACCGCCATGCCCGCAGATCTCGCCGTCATCGGCCTCGGCCAGCTCGGCCTGCCCCTGGCCCAGGCCGCCGTCACCGCCGGAATCTCCACACTCGGCTACCAGTGCGGTAACCCCGCACCACTCGCCGCCGCCGACCTGCGCCGGATGCTCTCGACGGGTTTCCGGCCGGCCACCAACCCGGCCGAACTCGGCCGCGTCCGCACCGCGGTCATCTGCGCGCCGACCCCGCGCGGCGCGGACGGCGCGCTCGACCTGAGTCAAGTCGCCGACGCCGCCCGCACCCTGGCCGGGCGCCTGCGCCCGCACACCACGGTCATCCTGGAGTCCCCCGTATACCCGGGCACCACCGAGGAATTCCTCCGCCCGCTCCTCGAAGAGGGCTCCGGACTCCGCGCGGGCCGCGACTTCCACCTCGCGTACTCGCCCAGCCGTGTCGACCCGGGCAACCGCGACCACACCCCCGCCAACACCCCGAAGGTGATCGGCGGCCTCACCCCCGCCTGCACCGAGTCGGCCGCCGCCTTCTACGGCCGCCTCACCGACAAGGTGGTACGCGCGCGTGGACCACGCGAAGCGGAAACCGTGCAGCTCCTGGAGACCAACTACCGGTACGTCAACATCGCCCTGGTCAACGAAATGGCCGTCCTCTGCCACGACTTGGGCGTCGACCTCTGGGACGTCATCCGCTGCGCCGAGACCAAGCCGTTCGGCTTCCAGGCCTTCCGACCGGGCCCCGGTGTGGGCGGCCACGCCGTCCCCCGGGACCTCGCGGGCCCGAGGACCCGCTCCCTACGGATGGTCGAACTGGCCCAGCAGGTCAACAACCACATGCCCCAGTACGTCATCCAGCGCGCGGCCACACTCCTCAACGAACACGGCAAGTCAGCCCGCGGCGCGCGCGTCCTGCTCCTCGGCGTCACCTACAAGCCCGACCACGCCGACCAACAGGGCTCTCCCGCCCAGGAGATCGCGACCCGCCTGATGGAACTGGGCGCCGCCGTCAGCTACCACGACCCACACGTCCCGTCCTGGAGCATCCTCGACCGCCCGGTCCCGCGCGTGGACTCCCTCTACGAGGCGGCAGCCGACGCGGACCTGACGATCCTGCTCCAGCAGCACCGCACGTACGACCTCCAGGGGCTTTCGGTGAAGGCGCAGTTGCTGCTGGATACGCGGGGGGCTACGCCTACGGGGGCGGCGCATCGGTTGTGAAGGGGGGCGCGTGCGGGTGGACGAGCCTCTGGGGCTGGTGGCGCGCGACGCCCTCGCATCGGTAGCGTACGAGCGCGGATCCCGCCGACCCGGCGGCGGGATCCTGGATGGTGAATGGAGAGTCCGCCCCTACTGTGTATAGGGGCGGCCGCTCACCATCCGAAGATCCGCCTCCTACGGTGCCGTGCCGCCCGAATGCGGATCCGGTACCGTACGAAAAGGTGGAGCCCACCGCAGATGGCACTGCGGCAGGCTCCTGGATGGTTCACAGAGTGTCCACCCCTAGTTGACGTAGGGGTGGCCGCTCACCATCCGAAAATCCGCAAGATCCACCTCCTCTGGCACTTCACCATCCACAGACGGATCCGGTCCCAGCGGGTGGGCTTGCGGTGGCGGCCCATAGGCGCCCCCTTCCACGACGCCACCCAGAGGCCCGGTAGGCGGCTCGTTGGAATTCGGGCCGGGCCCCGAGGGCCGGGGTCCGGAACGTTCTCCTTGGAAGGGGGCGCCCCAGACAACTGGGGCGCCGAACACGGACGCTATCGCCTCGACACGGCCGTCCAGCGCGCATTCGCCCCGAACGCAACCGTGCGCCCCCTGCCGCAAAACGCGCCCCACCAGGGCCACTTGGACACGCGAAGGGGCCCGGCCACCCACGTAAGTGAGTGCCCGGGCCCCTTCGTCAAGTCAGGCTCAAGCCAAGCGCAGCGTCACGTCACCGCTTGTGCTGCGAATCCGCCACCGTCACCTCGACCCGCTGGAACTCCTTCAGCTCGCTGTACCCGGTCGTGGCCATGGCCCGCCGCAGCGCGCCGAAGAAGTTCATCGAACCGTCAGGCGTGTGCGAGGGACCGGCCAGGACCTCCTCGATGGTGCCGACCGTGCCGAGGTCGACCTTCTTGCCGCGCGGCAGCTCGTCGTTGACGGCCTCCATGCCCCAGTGGTGGCCCCTGCCGGGCGCGTCGGTGGCGCGCGCGAGCGGGGAGCCCATCATCACGGCGTCGGCGCCGCAGGCGATGGCCTTGGGGAGGTCACCGGACCAGCCGACACCGCCGTCCGCGATGACGTGTACATACCGGCCGCCGGACTCGTCCATGTAGTCGCGGCGGGCGGCGGCCACGTCGGCGACCGCGGTGGCCATCGGGACCTGGATGCCCAGCACGTTGCGCGTGGTGTGCGCGGCGCCGCCGCCGAAGCCGACGAGGACACCGGCCGCGCCCGTACGCATCAGGTGCAGGGCCGCCGTGTACGTGGCGCAGCCGCCGACGATCACGGGGACGTCGAGCTCGTAGATGAACTGCTTCAGGTTCAGCGGCTCGGAGGCGCCGGAGACGTGCTCGGCCGACACCGTCGTACCGCGGATGACGAAGATGTCGACGCCCGCGTCCACGACGGCCTTGGAGAACTGGGCGGTGCGCTGCGGGGAGAGCGCGGCCGCGGTGACCACGCCCGAGTCGCGCACCTCCTTGATGCGCTGCCCGATCAGCTCCTCCTTGATGGGAGCCGTGTAGATCTCCTGGAGGCGGCGGGTCGCGGTGTCCGCGTCCAGCTCCGCGATCTCGTCGAGGAGCGGCTGCGGGTCCTCGTACCTCGTCCACAGGCCTTCGAGGTTCAGGACGCCGAGGCCGCCGAGCTCCCCGATGCGGATGGCGGTCTGCGGGGAGACCACCGAGTCCATGGGAGCGGCCAGGAAGGGCAGCTCGAAGCGGTAGGCATCGATCTGCCAGGCGATCGAGACCTCCTTCGGGTCTCGCGTACGGCGGCTCGGGACGACGGCGATGTCGTCGAAGGCATACGCCCGGCGGCCGCGCTTGCCGCGCCCGATCTCGATCTCAGTCACGTGTGTGGCCTTTCCCTCTTCGCTTCTGCGCCTTCCAGTATCCCCGACGCCCACGACAAGGGCGGTCCCGGAGGCTCCGGGACCGCCCTTGGACGTGCTTCACGCGCGCGTGGATGTCATTTACGACTGTTCACAGCCCTGGGGACATCGTTTACGGCTACTGGTTGCGGCTGTAGTTCGGCGCTTCGACGGTCATCTGGATGTCGTGCGGGTGGCTCTCCTTGAGGCCCGCCGAGGTGATCCGTACGAAGCGGCCCTTGGACTCCATCTCGTCGATGGAGGCGGCGCCCACGTAGCCCATGGTCTGGCGCAGGCCGCCGACGAGCTGGTGCAGCACGTTGGCCAGCGGGCCGCGGTAGGGCACCTGGCCCTCGATGCCCTCGGGCACGAGCTTGTCGTCGGAGGCCACCTCGGCCTGGAAGTAGCGGTCCTTGGAGTACGACCTGCCCTGGCCGCGGGACTGCATGGCGCCGAGGGAGCCCATGCCGCGGTACGACTTGAACTGCTTGCCGTTGATGAAGAGCAGCTCGCCGGGCGACTCCTCACAGCCCGCGAGGAGGCTGCCGAGCATCACTGTGTCGGCGCCGGCTGCCAGCGCCTTGCCGATGTCTCCGGAGTACTGCAGACCGCCGTCGCCGATTACCGGGACGCCCGCCGCGCGCGCAGCGAGAGCGGCTTCGTAGATGGCGGTGACCTGCGGGACGCCGATGCCGGCGACCACACGGGTGGTACAGATCGAGCCGGGGCCCACGCCGACCTTGACGCCGTCTACACCGGCGTCGATCAGGGCCTGGGCGCCGTCACGGGTGGCCACATTGCCGCCGATCACGTCGACGCCGACGCTCGACTTGATCTTCGCCATCCAGTTGAGGGCGTTGCTGTTGTGTCCGTGCGAGGTGTCGACGATCAGGAAGTCCGCACCGGCCTCGGCGAGCGCCTGGGCCCGCTCCAGCGCCTCGGGGCTGGCGCCGACGGCGGCACCCACGAGGAGGCGGCCCTCGCCGTCCTTCGCGGCGTTCGGGTACTTCTCGGCCTTCACGAAGTCCTTGACCGTGATGAGGCCCTTCAGGACGCCCGCGTCGTCGACCAGCGGAAGCTTCTCGATCTTGTGGCGGCGCAGCAGTTCCATGGCGTCGTGCCCGGAGATGCCGACCTTGCCGGTGACCAGCGGCATCGGCGTCATGACCTCGCGCACCTGACGGGAGCGGTCGGTCTCGAAGGCCATGTCCCGGTTGGTGACGATGCCGAGCAGCTTCTTGTTGCCGTCGGTGACCGGCACGCCGCTGATGCGGAACTTGGCGCACAGCGCGTCGGCCTCGGCGAGCGTCGCGTCCGGGTGCACCGTGATCGGGTCGGTGACCATGCCGGACTCGGAGCGCTTCACCAGGTCGACCTGGTTGACCTGGTCCTCGATGGAGAGGTTGCGGTGCAGTACGCCGACACCGCCCTGGCGGGCCATGGCGATCGCCATGCGCGACTCGGTCACCTTGTCCATCGCCGCCGACAGCAGCGGGATGTTCACACGCACGTTGCGGGAGATGCGGGACGAGGTGTCGACCGCGCCCGGCAGCACTTCGGATGCGCCCGGCAGCAGCAGCACGTCGTCGTAGGTCAGCCCGAGTGTCGCGAATTTCTCGGGCACTCCGTCGACGTTGGCAGTCATGACACCTTCCCCAAATGGCCTTGATCGGTGCGGATGTCCATGCTAACGGGAAGCATGGCTCTCTCATTCCACGGTGACGGGTGCCCCTCGGCTTCGTAGGTTCGTACGGCCGGGGTGGCTTCTCTGTTCATCCGGTACCGCACCCCTTCGGGGACACGGGCTTTGGGTGGGCTGTGATCGCCCACGACCGCCGCGCACGCCGCCCTGGCGGCAGAAAAAATTTGCCGTACCGAGGAGAAGGCCTGTCGGGAAGCTCACGTGACGAGATGCCGACCAGAAGGCACGTGTGCCGTTCCGGCCGGCGGCCGACCCCACCTGGGGCGGCAGCCGGTCGAAGGGCCCCGCTACTGCTCCGCCAGTGCCCGCAGGCGGCTCAGGGCCCGGTGTTGGGCCACCCGGACCGCGCCCGGTGACATTCCCAGCATCTGGCCCGTCTCCTCGGCCGTGAGGCCCACGGCGATCCTCAGCAGGAGCAGCTCCCGCTGGTTCTCGGGGAGGTTGGCCAGGAGCTTCTTTGCCCACTCGGCGTCACTGCTGAGGAGAGCGCGCTCCTCGGGGCCGAGCGAGTCGTCCGGCCGCTCGGGCATCTCGTCCGACGGCACGGCCGTCGAGCCGGGATGGCGCATCGCGGCGCGCTGCAGATCGGCGACCTTGTGCGCGGCGATGGCGAAGACGAAGGCTTCGAAGGGGCGACCCGTGTCCTTGTAGCGAGGCAGTGCGAGAAGCACCGCGACACAGACCTCCTGCGCGAGGTCCTCCACGAAGTGCCGTGCGTCACCCGGAAGTCGGGACAGACGCGTACGGCAGTAGCGGATCGCGAGCGGATGGACATGGGCGAGGAGGTCGTGCGTGGCCTGCTCGTCGCCCTCGACAGCACGATGAACGAGCGCACCAACCGCCCCTTGGGCATTAGCCGCCTCGTCGTCGCGCATCGGTCCATGGTGCCTTGGCGTCGTCTGATCCGTGGCACCGCGTCCAATGTTGTGCACCGAAGCGTTATGAGCAGGTGCGCCGGAACTCATCTCCTGCGCCCTCCCCTCCCGCTCGACCGACTCGTTCCCGAGGAACTCCACACCTCAAGGATGCGGCATCCGCCGGGAAACGGGGATCGGGCGCCCGAACGGCCGATTTCGATCCCCCGTCGGGCCCGGCCCCACCCGCCGTGCAGCGGGCGGGGACACCCGTACCCCCCGCGGCAGTTCACCTAGCGGACCAGGCCCCATCGGAACCCGAGCGCCACCGCGTGCGCGCGGTCCGAGGCGCCGAGTTTTTTGAAGAGCCGCCGGGCGTGCGTCTTGACGGTGTCCTCGGAGAGGAACAGCTCACGGCCGATCTCCGCGTTCGACCGGCCGTGGCTCATGCCCTCCAGGACCTGGATCTCACGCGCGGTGAGCGTCGGCGCGGCGCCCATCTCGGCCGACCGCAGTCTGCGCGGCGCGAGCCGCCAGGTCGGGTCGGCGAGAGCCTGGGTGACGGTCGCACGCAGCTCCGCGCGGGAGGCGTCCTTGTGGAGATAGCCACGGGCACCGGCGGCGACCGCGAGCGCGACACCGTCCAGGTCCTCGGCGACGGTGAGCATGATGATGCGCGCACCGGGGTCGGCGGACAGCAGCCGCCGGACCGTCTCCACGCCGCCCAGACCGGGCATGCGTACGTCCATCAGAATCAGGTCCGAACGGTCGGCGCCCCAGCGGCGGAGGACTTCCTCGCCGTTGGCCGCCGTGGTCACGCGCTCTACGCCGGGCACGGTCGCCACCGCGCGGCGGAGCGCCTCTCGGGCAAGCGGGGAGTCGTCGCAGACGAGGACGGATGTCATGGCCGCCCTCCGCAGCTGATGCGCGTCACCTTGAGCCTCCAGGCTGGTACGAATCGTCACCTGTGCGGTCGACGCTCTCGGACGCTTGCCCGAGCGCTTGTTCTTTCAACCGCCTCCGCCTTCTCAACGACGGTCACCCGAAAGAGTTACGGGGCGGTGAGCCACGTTCGGCACTCTACGTGAGGGCGCGGACACGGTGCAGATGCCCGCAACGGACCCTCAAGGTTTCATCACAAGCCATGCCCCATTTAGCCTCTTTTCTTCCCATTTCCTAGCATCTGAGGCTAGATTCGCAATGAGTCATATTTTCATCTCCTTAGATCGTAGATGTACGATCATGGGCACGTAACCGCCCAGAACGGCTACAAGGGGACAACGCAATGGCAGATTTCTCCCGCCTTCCCGGACCGAACGCGGATCTGTGGGACTGGCAGCTCCTCGCGGCCTGCCGCGGGGTCGACAGCTCGCTCTTCTTCCACCCTGAGGGCGAGCGCGGTGCGGCACGGAGCGCTCGTGAGAACTCGGCCAAAGAGGTCTGCATGAGGTGCCCGGTACGCGCGGAGTGCGCGGCGCACGCCCTGGCGGTGCGCGAGCCGTACGGCGTGTGGGGCGGGCTGACCGAGGACGAGCGCGAGGAACTCATGGGACGGGCACGCAACCGCCTGGTATCGGCGGCGAGCGGTGCCCCTCCGCCGCACAATTGAAGGAACGTTTCTGCAGACGGGCACGCGCACGCGTGCCCCTACTTTTCTGGTGACTCAGCGTCTTTTGGGCGACTCAGCGCGCCGCGGCCCGGGCCAGCTGGTCCAGCGTGGCCGCCACCGCGGGCACCTGTGCCAGGTCCGGCAGCGTGAGCGCGACGATCTCCCGCCGCAGCGCGGGTTCCACCGTCACCATGCGCGCTCCCTTGGGGCGTACGGACTCGATGGCCAACTCCGGCAGGACCGCGACTCCGAGCCCCGCTCCGACCAGGCCGACCACGGCCGGATAGTCGTCGGTCGCGAAGTCGATGCGGGGAGTGAAGCCCGCACTCTCGCAGACCTCGATCAGCTGGCCACGGCAGCGGGGGCAGCCCGCGATCCACGGCTCGTCGGCGAGTTCGCCGATGGCGACCGCCCGCGCCCGGGCCAGCCGGTGCCCTTCGGGGACCAGACCGACGAGCCGGTCCTTCAGCAGGGGACGCACCACCAGGTCGTCCCACTCCTCGGCGCCCGCCGCACCCTCGTACCGGAATGCGAGCGTCACATCGCAGTCGCCTTCGCGGAGCATCTCGACCGAACGCGGCGGTTCGGCTTCCTCCAGGGAGACTCGCGTGCCCGGGTGCGCGGCGCGCAGGGCGGCGAGCGCGGTCGGTACGAGCGTGGAGCTGCCGCTGGGGAACGAGACCAGGCGTACGCGACCCGCGCGCAGGCCCGCGATCGCGGCGACCTCCTCCTCGGCGGCGGTGAGCCCGGCGATGATGCCCGCCGCGTGACGCACGAGGGCCTCGCCGGCCTGCGTCAGGCGCATCTCGCGGCCCGTACGGATCAGCAGCGTCGTACCGACGGAGGCTTCGAGGGCCTTCATCTGCTGGCTTACGGCGGGCTGGGTGCAGCCCAGTTCACGCCCCGCCGCCGAGAAGGAGCCGGTGGCGGCGACGGCGCGCAGCACACGGAGATGACGGGCTTCGATCACCCTTCGAGCATAAGCGAATCTTGGACACGACGACGAATATTGCGTCGACGCTTTGGCTCATATCGCCTACCGTGCCGCTCATGAAGCTTCTGTCTCTGAATCTGGGCCGGCCCAAGGCCGTCGACTACACGGACCAGGCGGAGGGCGTGACCGGGATCGACAAACGGCCGGTGGAGGGGCCGGTGCGGGTGGCCGCGCCGGGGCCCAAGGGGGTCGGCGCGAGCGGTCTCGCCGGGGACGCCGTCTGCGAGATGCGCCACCACGGCGGGGACCACCAGGCCGTGTACGCCGTCGCGCGCGAGGATCTCGACGACTGGGAGCGGGAGTTGGGGCGGCCGCTGGCCAGTGGGATGTTCGGGGAGAACCTCACGACGGAGGGGCTCGACGTGTCCGGCGCAAGGATCGGGGAGCGCTGGCGCATCGGGCCCGAGGTCGTTCTCGAGGTCACCTCGGGCAGGATTCCCTGTCTCACCTTCCAGGGCCATATGGGTGAGAAAGGGTGGGTCAGGCGGTTCACCCAGAAGGGGACGCCCGGCGCGTATCTGCGGGTGATCGAGCCCGGTGAGATACGGGCGGGCGACCCGATCGAGATCGTGCACCGGCCGGACCACGAGGTGACGGTCGCGCTCCAGTTCCGCGCGGTGACGACCGAACGGGGGCTGCTGCCACAGGTGTTGGCGGCGGGGGACGCGCTGCATCCGGATGCGCTGGAAACGGCGCGGAAGTACGTGGCGAAGTACGGCGGGGGTGCGGAGTGAGCGGGGCGAGCACCGTCCGTCCGGTCTAGTGCGCCCGGTTCAACCGGTATTCGTACAGCTCACGTAGGGGGAAACCCGGGCGGGGAACGGGGGTTGAATCGGGGGTGGATCCGGGGCCGTCCCCGATGCCCGGCGAGGGCATGATCCACGACGCTCGAAGCATGTCCCGCTTCAAGCGCGTCCTCATCGTTCTCGGCTCGGTCGTCGCCGTCGCGGCGCTGGCGGTCGGCGGCCTGTTCACATGGCTGTGGACCGGCGCCGACGTCAGCACGGTCGGCAAGGCGTCGTTCCAGAACGAGCTGGCGATACCGCCACTCGCGGAGTCCCGCGTGGAGAAGGACGGCACGCGCGTGTTCGACCTGCGCATGCAGGCGGGCGAGACGGAGTTCAAGGACGGGCGGAAGACGCCGACTTGGGGCTTCAACGGGTCGTATCTCGGCCCGACACTGCGCGCGGAGCGCGATGAGAAGGTCCGTGTGCGGATACGGAACGGGCTGGGCGAGGCCTCGACCGTGCACTGGCACGGCATGCATCTGCCCGCGCGCATGGACGGCGGCCCGCACCAGATGATCGAGCCCGGCGCGCAGTGGAGTCCGCACTGGACCGTGGACCAGCCGGCCGCGACGCTCTGGTATCACCCTCATCCGCACGGGGAGACCGAGCGGCACGTGGGGCAGGGGCTCGCAGGCATGTTCATCCTCGACGACGAGCGGTCGGCCGGCCTTGCCCTGCCGAAGAGGTACGGCGTCGACGACCTGCCCGTGATCGTGCAGGATGTGCGCTTCGACGGGGCGAAGTTCGACCACGGCCGCAAGATCATGCAGAACGTGGGCTTCCTCGGCGACCGGACGATGGTCAACGGCACGCTCAATCCGTACCGGGAGGTCACCGACGAACTGATACGGCTGCGACTGCTCAACGCATCGACCGCGCGCACATACGCCTTCGGCTTCCCCGACGGCCGCGCCTTCTCGCTGATCGGTACGGACGGAGGTCTGCTGGAGCGGCCGGCGTCGATGGAGCGGATCCAGCTGTCGCCGGGCGAGCGGGCCGAGATCGTCGTGCGGATGCGGCCGGGCGAGCGCACGATGCTGCGCAGCTTCCCGCAGGACAACTACGGGGACGCGTGGCAGCGGCGCTTCGGCGGGGGCGACGACTCCTTCGACGTACTGGAGCTGCGGGCGGCCGAGCGACTGCGGCCGTCGGCCGGACTGCCGTCCCGGCTGGGCGAGTTGGAGATACCCGACGGCAAGGACGCGACGCGGGGACGCCACTTCGACCTGAAGCGGTCCGGTATCAACGGGCGGCCGATGGCGATGAACCGTGTCGACGAGACCGCCACCCGGGGCACCACCGAGACCTGGACGGTGCGCAACTCCAACGGCATGCCGCACAACTTCCACGTGCACGACGTCCAGTTCCGTGTGCTGGAGGTGAACGGTGCCCCGCCGCCACCCGAGCTGCGCGGCCCGAAGGACACGGTGTTCCTGCCGAACGGGGCGACGATGAAGCTGGCGCTCCGCTTCGACGGCCCGGCCGATCCCGACACTCCGTACATGTACCACTGCCATCTGCTGTACCACGAGGACGAAGGGATGATGGGGCAGTTCGTGGTTGTGGAGAAGGAACAGCGGGCGGGTCCTCTTTCGGGTAGCTCTGCGCACGGAGACCATGAGACAGGTCACTAATCTTGGGCCATGACAACGGCTCTGATTACGGGATCGACCGCGGGCATCGGTGCCGCCTTCGCGCGGCGGCTGGCCTCCGACGGGCACAACCTCGTGCTGGTGGCGCGTGACACCAAGCGGCTCGGCGAGCAGGCGACGGAACTGCACGACCGGCACGGCATCGAGGCGGAGGTGCTGACGGCGGATCTGGCGACGGACGACGGCATCGAGGCGGTGGCCGCCCGCCTCTCGGACCGCAAGAATGCGGTCGACCTGCTGATCAACAACGCGGGCTTCGCCAACAAGGGCCTCTATCTGGAGGTGCCGATGGCGGACGAGCTGAAGATGCTCAAGGTGCACTGCGAGGCGGTGCTCCGGCTGACCTCGGCGGCGGTCGAGTCCATGCGGGCGCGCGGCCGCGGGGGTGTCGTCAACGTGGCGTCGGTGGCGGCCTTCGTGCCGCGCGGTACGTACGGGGCGTCGAAGGCGTGGGTCGTGCAGTTCACGCAGGGTGCGGCGAAGGACCTGGCCGGCAGTGGCGTACGGCTGATGGCGTTGTGCCCCGGGTTCGTGCGGACCGAGTTTCACGAACGGGCCGGGATGGGCACCGACAACATCCCGAACTGGATGTGGCTCGACGCGGACAAACTGGTCACGTCCGCGCTCGCCGACCTGGCGCGGGGCAAGTCGTTGTCCATTCCGGACCCGCGCTACAAGGCCCTGATGGGTGTGGTGAAGGTGACGCCTCGACGGCTGCTCGGCGGGGTCAGTTCGAAGACCGGGCGGAAGTACGGGCCGCAGTGACTGCGGTGCTGCCGTTAAGCGGCGGCGTGCCGATAGGCGCCGGCGCACATGGGATCCCCTTCAACTAAAACAGCTGAAGGGGATTTTCACTAAAATGGGCGTATTCCACCGGACCAGGGGGGCCGGAAGGCGGCGCCATGACATTCGTACAGCTGATCGACTGCAAGACCAGTCGGTTCGACGAGATGAATCGGCTCATGGACACATGGGTCGAGCAGACCAAGGGCAAGCGGACCGCGACGCACAGTGTGATCGGGAAGGACCGGTCCGACGCCTCGCACTTCATCGAGATCGTGGAGTTTCCGTCGTACGAGGAGGCGATGCGGAACTCGAACCTTCCGGAGACCGACAGGATCTTCCGGGAGATGGTCGCGCTCTGCGACGAGATACCGACGTTCACCGATCTGGAAGTGGTCCGTGACGAGCGGCTCTACAAGGCCAGCGTCCGCAATTTCTACGGGCTGCTCGCCGCCAAGGGCGCGCTGCCGTCGTGGGACGAGACCGTCGCGGAGAACTACCACGACCACGACCCGTCCAATGAGCAGGACGTGATCGGGATGGACGCCCTTCGCCGGGAGGCGGAGATGTGGCGGACCGGGTTCGACTTCACGTTCACCATCGAGGACCAGGTCGCCGACGGCGACCGGGTCTGCACGCGCTGGACCTGGAACGGCACCCACCACGGCGACTTCCTGGGGATACCGGCCAGCGGCAAGCAGGTCACCATGACCGGCACGACCATCCACCGGTGCCGTGAGGACGGCAAGATCGCCGAGGGCTGGTGGCAGTACGACCGGCTGGGGCTGATGACCCAGCTCGGGGTTCTGGACCAGCTCGAACTCTGACCGCCCCTCGGACTCTGATCGAACTCGGACTCTGATCGAACTCGGACCGAGCTCTGGCTGCCCAACGCGAAGGCCCGGTCCCCCGAAGCGTGGGGGACCGGGCCTTCGTCGGGCGCCTACAGGGACGTACGCCCCAAGTCGCTGCCCGAAGTGGCTGACGCCTAGTGGGAGTGGCCGTGACCGTGGCCGTGACCGGCCTCGGCCTCCTCCTCGGCCGGCTTCTCGACGACCAGGGTCTCGGTCGTGAGGAGCAGGGAGGCGATGGAGGCGGCGTTCTCCAGGGCGGAGCGGGTGACCTTGACCGGGTCGATGACGCCGGCCTTGATCAGGTCGCCGTACTCGCCGGTCGCGGCGTTGAAGCCCTGGCCCTTGTCGAGCTCGGCGACCTTGGAGGTGATGACGTAGCCCTCCAGGCCGGCGTTCTCGGCGATCCAGCGCAGCGGCTCGACGACGGCGCGGCGGACGACCGCGACACCGGTGGCCTCGTCGCCGGTCTTGTCGAGGTTGCCCTCGAGGACCTTGGCGGCGTGGACGAGCGCGGAGCCACCACCGGAGACGATGCCCTCCTCGACCGCGGCGCGGGTCGCGGAGATGGCGTCCTCCAGACGGTGCTTCTTCTCCTTCAGCTCCACCTCGGTGGCGGCGCCGACCTTGATCACGCACACGCCGCCGGCCAGCTTCGCGAGGCGCTCCTGGAGCTTCTCGCGGTCCCAGTCGGAGTCCGTGGACTCGATCTCGGCCTTGATCTGGTTGACACGGCCGGCCACGTCGGCGCTGTCGCCGCCGCCGTCGACGATCGTCGTGTCGTCCTTGGTGACGGTGACGCGGCGGGCGGTGCCCAGCACGTCCAGGCCGACCTGGTCGAGCTTGAGGCCGACCTCCTCGGCGATGACGGTGGCACCGGTGAGGGTGGCCATGTCGCCGAGCATCGCCTTGCGGCGGTCACCGAAGCCGGGGGCCTTCACGGCCACGGCGTTGAACGTGCCGCGGATCTTGTTCACGACCAGGGTCGACAGGGCCTCGCCCTCGACGTCCTCGGCGATGATCAGCAGCGGCTTGGAGGAGTTGGTCTGGATGACCTTCTCCAGCAGGGGCAGCATGTCCTGGATGGAGGCGATCTTGCCCTGGTGGATCAGGATGTACGGGTCGTCGAGGACGGCCTCCATACGCTCCTGGTCGGACACCATGTACGGCGACAGGTAGCCCTTGTCGAAGGCCATGCCCTCGGTGAAGTCCAGCTCCAGACCGAAGGTGTTGGACTCCTCGACGGTGATGACACCGTCCTTGCCGACCTTGTCCATCGCCTCGGCGATGAGCTCGCCGACCTGGCTGTCCTGGGCGGACAGACCGGCGACGGCCGCGATGTCGGACTTCTCGTCGATCGGTCGGGCCGTCGCGAGGAGCTCCGCGGAGATGGCCTTGACCGCGGCGTCGATGCCCTTCTTCAGGGCGGCCGGGGAGGCACCCGCGGCGACGTTCCGCAGGCCTTCGCGGACCAGCGCCTGGGCCAGCACGGTGGCGGTGGTCGTACCGTCACCCGCTACGTCGTTGGTCTTGGTCGCCACCTCCTTCACCAGCTGGACGCCGAGGTTCTCGTACGGGTCGTCGACCTCGACCTCGCGGGCGATGGTGACACCGTCGTTGGTGATGGTGGGGGCGCCGAACTTCTTGTCGATGACGACGTTGCGGCCCTTGGGGCCGATCGTCACCTTGACCGTGTCGGCAAGCTTGTTGACGCCGCGCTCGAGGGCGCGACGGGCGTCCTCGTCGAACTTCAGGATCTTCGCCATGGGAGCGTTGGCCCTCTCGGAAATCTAGAGGTGGGTCTGGAAATGGGTCCAGATGGATCCAGACCCGGAGTGAACGAACTACGCCCCCGACGCCCGGCTTCTTATTGGTCGCGGGGGCCAGGGGCGCAGCTCTGAAAGCAGTAATGCTGAGGTGAATTACTTCTCGATGATCGCGAGTACGTCGCGAGCCGAGAGGACGAGGTACTCCTCGCCGTTGTACTTCACCTCGGTGCCGCCGTACTTGCTGTACAGCACGATGTCGCCGGTCTTCACGTCGAGCGGCAGGCGCTCGCCGTTCTCGAACCGACCCGGGCCCACGGCAAGGACGACGCCCTCCTGGGGCTTCTCCTTCGCGGTGTCCGGGATGACCAGGCCAGAGGCCGTGGTCTGCTCGGCATCCAGCGGCTGGACCACAATGCGGTCCTCGAGCGGCTTGATGGCAACCTTGGAGCTGGTGGTCGTCACGATCCGACCTCCCCCTTCGGAGATCTCACGGGGTTAACTGTCTGAGGTGGCGACCAGGTGGATCCGTCGTCGCGGGTGCCGGACCTGCCCGTCGCGTAGTTGGCACTCTCCTGTGGTGAGTGCCAGAGCCGAGACTATGACCGTGATTAGCACTCGGTCAAGCGGAGTGCCAATTGCCTCCGGCGGGCGGGGGAAATCCGGCGGCCGGAATCGGGGTGTCGTCCCTGGCGGCCGCCGCCCCCAGACCCCCGCTAGTCGGCCTGAGGGCCTCGTCCTCGAACTCCCCCAGCTACCGCTGGGAGGTGCCCCCGGACGGGCTGCTTGGCTACAGGTAGTCCTCCAGGCGCGCCACCGTGAAGCCCTGTCTCTGGATGCGGTTCAGGACTCTGGTCGTCGCCTCCGTGAGGGTGGTGCCGTCCTCGCCCTCGGGGAAGTGGAGGATGTCGCCCGGACGGAGGCGGTCCTGGTCGCGCCACAGGACGATCGCGGCGATCCCGCAGTCGGCGGCCGCCCGCAGGGTGTCGGTGTTGTAGTCGCCGTAGGGCGGGCGGAAGAGGCGGGGGCGGATGCCGAAGCGCTGCCTGAGTTTCTCCTGCTGGCCGCAGATCTCGGCGCGCTGGCCCGCGTACGGGAGGCCCGGCAGGTACGGGTGGTCGAGCGTGTGGTTCTGCACGCTCGCGCCGACCGCGCGCAGCCGCCCGAAGTGGGCGTACCCCGGTCCGACGACACTGTCCGTGAGGAACATGCTGACCGGCAGCCGCAGTTCACGGACCATGTCGACGAACCGCGGGTCCTTCTCAGCGCCGTCGTCGAAGGTCAGGAAGACCACCTTGTCGCGGGTCCGGACACGGTCCACGACGGGCGGCAGGCCCGGGCCCGCGTCGCGTACGGCGGGCCGCCGGGCGGGTCGGCTCGGAGCCGGGGCGAGCGGGGCGGTCAGGCCCCAGCGGCGGTACGTGTCCATGGTGGGACCGTGCGGGCGTACCTTCTGCGCCCCCTTGTTGCCGAGCCGTTCGATGGGGTCGACGGACTGGGCACAGCCGGTGAGGCCGACCGCCCCGGCGAGGAACCCTGTGAGCAGCGTGGCGACCCCCCACTTCCTCACAGGTAGTCCTCGAGACGCGCCACCGCGTACCCCCTGTCCGTGACCAGCTTCATGAAGCGGCGGACCATGTCGGGCATCGTGCCCTTCCAGTGCTCCTTGCCTCGGAAGTGGCTGAGAACGATGTCACCGGGGTGCAGGTCGCGGTCCCACTCCCGGTAGTCCCAGCGGTCGGCGAACACCTCCTCGTTCCACAGCGGGACCGCCTTGATGCCGCAGGCCTTGGCGGCGCGCAGGGTGTCCTCGTTGTAGTTGCCGAAGGGCGGGCGGAAGAGGGTCGGGCGTTTGCCGTACCTCTTCTCGATCACGTGCTGCATGCCGCAGATCTCGCGCTTCTGCGCGGCGTACGAGAGGCGGGGCATGTAGCGGTGGTGGAGGGTGTGGTTGTTCAGGACGACGCCTCTGTCCTGCATCTTCTTGAAGTAGCCGTAGTCCTTCTTGACCAGGTAGTCGCTGAGGAAGGCGGTGTACGGGATCTTCAACTCGCTCATCATCCGCAGGAACGCCGGGTCCTTCTCGGCGCCGTCGTCGATGGTGAGGAAGACGACCTTGTCCTTGGTGGGGATGGTCGTGAAGACCGGCGGCAGACCCTCGTGGTCGTCCACCTCGAAGCCTTTGCGGGTCTTGATGTGTGGCTTCTTCTTGGGGGGCGGGGGTGCGGACAGCGGGAGCTCGGGCAGGCCCCAGCGCTTCACCGCGGTGACGCGTGCGCTGTGCTTCTGGCGGAGTTTGGTGGCGTATTCGTCCAGGGCTTGGGCGGGTGGGGCCTTGAGGAGTTGTTGGCCTGCGGCCGGCTTGACGTTGGTGTCGTCGGATTCTCCTGCGCAGCCGACGGTTAGTGCAGTGACGGTCAGTAGCGCGAGAGCGCTTTGCGCTCTGCGGAATGGCCGGTTTGCGACCTGCGGGTCGATGGGGGCTGAGCGCGCCCACGCGGCGGAGCCGCACAATGTCACGCCCCGCGCCCCTGACGGGGCGCTCCCGCCACCCTTTGTCACATCATTACTGTCATTTTGTCGCACAAGTCGCATAGAACCGGATCCTCACAGGTCACACCCCTTACGCACCCTCGACACCGCCGTGCCGCGCATGCCGTCCACCGACTGGCCCACAATGGGGCGGTGAACGACCTCGATCGGCTTGCCTCCTTCGCCGCCCTGCTCACCGACCGCGGCCGCGGCCTGCTCGACGAGGTGCGCGGTACCGAACCAGCCCAGGAGCTGGCCGTCGCGACCCGGCTGCGGCGTGAGCACCCCGCTGAACTAGTCTCCGCGGCGCTCACGCAGGCACGGCTTCGGCAGCGGGCCGTCGTGAAGTTCGGTGCGGCCGACGCGGAGCGGATGTTCTTCACGACGAACGGGGTGGAGCAGGCGACCCGGGCGACCGTCGCCGCGTACCGGGCCGGGCGATTCCAGGAGCTCGGCGTGCGTTCCGCCGCCGACCTGTGCTGCGGCATCGGAGGTGACGCGATCGCGCTCGCGCGCGCCGGGATCCGCGTGCTCGCCGTCGACCGTGACCCGCTGACCTGCGCGGTCGCCCGGGCCAACGCCGACGCGCTCGGGCTCGCCGACTTGATCGAGGTGCGCGAGACGGATGTCACCGAGGTGGACACGTCCGCGTACGACGCCGTCTTCGTGGATCCGGGCCGACGCGGCGGCCGGGGGAGGATCTTCGATCCCGAGGCGTACTCGCCGCCTCTGTCGTGGGCGGTCCAAGCCGCGCTCAAAGCGCCCGTCGCCGCGCTGAAGATCGCGCCCGGCATCCCGCACGAGGCCGTCCCCGCCGAGGCCGAGGCCGAGTGGATCTCGGACTCCGGGGACGTGAAGGAGGCCGTGCTGTGGTTCGGCACGCGAGCGCCGGGGCTCGTCCGCGCGACCCTGCTGCCCGGGCCGCGCGCCCTCCTCGGGCGTGGGTTGCCCGACCCTCAAGTCCGGCCGCTGGGACGGTACTTGTACGAACCCGACGGGGCCGTCATCCGCGCCCATCTCGTCGCGGAGGTCGCCGAGGAAATGGACGGCGGAGGGTTGATCGACGAAACGATCGCCTACATCACCGCGGATTCGCTCAAGTCCACTCCGTACGCCACCGCTTACGAGATCACCGACCAACTTCCCTTCAACGTAAAGAAGTTGAAGGCCCTGCTGCGGCAGCGCGAGGTCGGCGTCCTCACTGTCAAGAAGCGAGGCTCGGCCGTCGAGCCGGAGGAGTTGCGGCGCAAGGTCAAACCGCAGGGGCCGAATTCCGCGACCGTGTTCCTGACGCGGGTGCGGGGCGCCCCGACGATGCTCGTGGGGCGCCGGGCCTGACGACAGCCTCGGGTTGTCCGTCGGCTGCGGGCCCCGTCGTGGCTGGTCGCGCAGTTCCCCGCGCCCCTAAAAGACTGCGCAGTTCCCCGCGCCCCTGGATACGGAACCCCTCGGGAGAGTCTGGACGGAAACTAGCCGTCCAGTTGCTCCAGCGTCGCGTTCGACGGGCCTCTGCGGGACTGCTCGTCGCGTGCCACGTCCTCTGCCGCGCCCAGCACCCGTACCGCGTTCTGCCAGGTCAGCTTGGCGATGTCCGCCCTCGACCAACCACGGTCCAGGAGCTCGGCGATCAGGTTCGGGTAGCCGGAGACGTCGCTGAGGCCGTCCGGTGTGAACGCCGTGCCGTCGTAGTCGCCGCCGATGCCGATGTGGTCCACGCCCGCCACCTCGCGCATGTGGTCGAGGTGGTCGGCGACCGTCGAAACGACCGCCACAGGGCGGGGGTTGGACTCCTCGAAGACGCGGTGGAGCTTCATCGCCTCGGCGGTCGTGTCGAGGTGGTGGAAGCCGTGCTCGCGCATGTTCTCGTCGGCGGCGGCCGTCCAGTCGACGGCGGCCTGGAGGACGAACTTCGGGACGAAGGTCACCATCGCCACGCCGCCGTTCGACGGCAGACGCTCCAGCACGTCGTCCGGGATGTTGCGCGGATGGTCGCAGATCGCGCGCGAGGAGGAGTGGGAGAAGATCACCGGCGAGACGGACGTGTCCAGCGCGTCCCGCATCGTCGAGGCGGCCACATGGGAGAGGTCCACCAGCATGCCCAGACGGTTCATCTCGCGTACGACCTCGTGGCCGAAGGGCGACAGGCCGCCGACGGCCGGCTCGTCCGTCGCCGAGTCCGCCCACGCGATGTTGTCGTTGTGGGTGAGGGTCATGTAGCGGACGCCGAGCCCGTACAACCCCCGCAGTGCGGCGAGGGAGTTGTCGATCGAGTGGCCGCCCTCGGCACCCATCAACGACGCGACACGGCCTTCGCCGCGCGCCGTCTCCATGTCGGCGGCCGTCAGGGCGGCGCGCAGATCTGCCGGATACCGCGCGATCAACTGCCGTACGCAGTCGATCTGTTCGAGCGTCGCCGTCACCGCGCCGGGCAGGTCCGAGCGCACGTACACCGACCAGAACTGCGCGCCGACGCCGCCCGCGCGCAGCCGTGCCAGGTCCGTGTGCAGGTGGGCGCTCTGGTCGGTGGCGATGTCGCGGGCGTCGAAGTCGTAGCGGACCTGCTCGCGCAGCGCCCAGGGGAGATCGTTGTGCCCGTCGACGACCGGGAATTCGGCGAGAAGGGCACGGGCCTCATCGAGAGACGGCATGACGCGTCACTTCCCGAAGCCGAAGCCGTTGCCCGCGCCCTCGACCTTGGTGCGCAGGCGCTTGCCCTTCTCGGTGGCCTGGTCGTTGAGTTCCTGCTGGAACTCGCGCATCCGGCCGAGGAGTTCCTCGTCCTGGGTGGCGAGGATGCGGGCGGCCAGCAGGCCCGCGTTGCGCGCGCCGCCGACCGAGACCGTGGCGACCGGGACACCCGCCGGCATCTGGACGATCGACAGCAGCGAGTCCATGCCGTCGAGGTACTTCAGCGGGACCGGGACTCCGATCACGGGCAGCGGGCTGACCGAGGCGAGCATGCCCGGCAGATGGGCCGCCCCGCCCGCGCCCGCGATGATCACCTTGAGGCCGCGCTCGGCCGCCTCCTCGCCGTACGCGATCATCTCGCGCGGCATCCGGTGCGCGGAGACCACATCGACCTCGTACGCGATCTCGAACTCATCGAGGGCCTGCGCCGCCAGTTCCATGACGGGCCAGTCGGAGTCCGAGCCCATGACGATGCCGACGACGGGCGGCTCTGCGGACGTGCTCATTCGGTGATCGTGCCTCTCAGGTAACCGGCTGCGTGACGGGCACGCTCAAGGACGTCTTCCAGGTCGTCGCCGTAGGTGTTGACGTGGCCCACCTTGCGGCCGGGCTTCACGTCCTTTCCATACATGTGGATCTTGAGCTGCGGGTCGCGGGCCATGCAGTGCAGGTACGCGGAGTACATGTCGGGGTAGTCGCCCCCCAGGACGTTCACCATGACCGTCCACTTCGCGCGCGGGCGCGGGTCGCCCAGCGGCAGGTCCAGGACCGCGCGGACGTGGTTGGCGAACTGGGAGGTGATCGCACCGTCCTGGGTCCAGTGGCCGGAATTGTGCGGGCGCATCGCCAGCTCGTTCACCAGAATCCGGCCGTCGCGGGTCTCGAAGAGCTCGACGGCGAGGTGGCCGACGACGCCGAGTTCCTTCGCGATGCGCAGGGCCAGTTCCTCGGCCTGGAGCGCGAGCACGTCGGAGATACCGGGCGCGGGCGCGATCACCGTGTCGCAGACGCCGTCGACCTGCTGGGACTCGACGACGGGGTACGCGACGGCCTGGCCGTGCGGCGACCGTACGACGTCGGCGGCCAGCTCCCGTACGAAGTCGACCTTCTCCTCGGCGAGGACCGGGACTCCGGCGCGGAAGGGGTCCTCGGCGTCCGCCACGGACCGTACGACCCACACGCCCTTGCCGTCGTAGCCGCCGCGGACGGTCTTGAGGACGACCGGGAAGCCGTCCCCCTCGGCTCCCTCAGGGAGCCCTTCCGCCGCGAACGCGGCCACGTCCTTCGGATCGCTCACGATCCGGTGCCGCGGGCACGGCACGCCGATCTCGTCGAGCTTCGCGCGCATCACGCCCTTGTCCTGGGCGTGGACGAGCGCGTCGGACCCGGGGCGTACGGGAATGCCGTCCGCCTCCAGTGCCCGCAGATGCTCGGTGGGTACGTGTTCGTGATCGAAGGTGATCACGTCGCAGCCCCGCGCGAAGGCACGCAGCGTGTCGAGGTCGCGGTAGTCGCCGATGACGACATCGCTGACCACCTGCGCCGCGGAATCCTGGGGGGTGTCACTGAGGAGCTTGAACTTGATGCCGAGCGGGATGCCCGCCTCGTGTGTCATACGAGCGAGCTGCCCCCCGCCGACCATGCCGACTACCGGGAACGTCACACCCCCAGGGTATCGGCCATACAGGGCAGCCTCCGTCGCACGCATGATCATCGAAAGTTCCGCATGTTCATCACATCCCGGCCACATCTTGTAGGCCAACACAGGCGCCGAAGGGAGCCGCTGGTTAGCATGGCTGAGTCGACGAAGGTTGACGAAAATGACGTATCCGACGAGACGGGGGCTGGGCGACACCATGGGCAAAGGTGGTAAACGCAGGGCTCATGCCAGACCGCCCAGCGCCGTACGCCAGCGAATCGACCGGCTGACCAAGGAAGTCGCCAAGTTCGGCGCGGTCGGTGGGGCCGGTCTGCTCGTCAACCTGGTCGCGTTCAACCTGGTGCGCAGTACCACGGATCTGCAGGTCGTGCGCGCCAGTGTGATCGCCACGGTGGTCGCGATCGTGTCGAACTACATCGGTTTCCGGTACTTCACGTACCGCGATCGCGACAAGAGCGGCCGCACCAAGGAACTGATGCTGTTCGCGCTGTTCAGCGCGATCGGCCTCGTCATCGAGAACGGCTTCCTCTACGCCGCCACCTACGGCCTGGGGCTCGACAGCCCGCTGGCCAGCAACGTCTTCAAGTTCGTCGGCATCGGTATCGCGACCCTCTTCCGCTTCTGGTCGTACCGCACCTGGGTTTTTCGCTCACTGCCCGCCCGTGAGGCCGTGGCCAGTGCGGAATCGTTCCTGGAGCAGCCGCGGGCGTACCTGCAGGAGGACCGCCCGACCCGGCAGTTCCAGCGCGTGCGCTGAGCGCTGTTCCGCCCTGCACCCGGCCACCCGTTCCGCCCTGCACCCGGCTACCTGATCCGCCCTGCCCGGCCCCGACTATCTGACCGTCTCCGGTTCCTCTCCCGTCTGCGGCCGCTTCAGCGGCGTACGCGACAGGAACAGGCCGAAGACCGGGGGCTGGGCCTGGAGCATCTCGAGGCGGCCCCCGTCGGCCTCCGCGAGGTCGCGGGCCACGGCGAGGCCGATGCCCGTGGAGTTGCGGCCGCTGATGGCCCGCTCGAAGATACGGGCGCCCAGATCGGCCGGAACACCGGGACCCTCGTCGGTGACTTCGATCACAGCCTGGTTGCCCGTGACGCGGGTGCGCAGGGCGACCGTGCCACCGCCGTGCATCAGGGAGTTCTCGATCAGCGCGGCAAGGACCTGGGCCACGGCTCCGGGCGTCCCGACGGCCCGGAGGTGGTGCTTGCCCGAGGTGACGATCGCGCGGCCCGCGTTGCGGTAGGCCGGGCGCCACTCCGCGAGCTGCTGCTTGATGACCTCGTCGAGATCGAAGGTGACGGCGGAGCCGGTGCGCGGGTCGCGGGAGTTCGTCAGGAGCCGTTCGACCACATCCGTGAGCCGCTCGACCTGGCCCAGCGCGATGGTCGCCTCCTCCTTCACCGTGTCCGGGTCGTCGGTGAGGGTGATCTCCTCCAGCCGCATGGACAGGGCGGTCAGCGGCGTACGCAGCTGGTGCGAGGCGTCGGCCGCCAGGCGGCGCTCGGCCGTCAGCATCCGGGCGATGCGCTCGGCGGAGCTGTCCAGGACGTCCGCGACCCGGTCCAGCTCCGGGACGCCGTACCGCTTGTGGCGCGGCCGCGGATCCCCCGAGCCGAGCCGCTCGGCGGTCTCGGCGAGGTCGGTCAGCGGGGAGGCGAGCCGGTTGGCCTGGCGCACCGCGAGGAGCACGGCGGCGATCACCGCGAGCAGCGCCACCAGCCCGATGATCAGCAGCGTGCGGCCGACCTCGCGGGTCACCGACGAGCGGGGCTCCTGGACGATGACGGTCTCGCCCTCCTCGCCCTCGGCCTCGCCGCGGATGACGTCACCGGTGGGCTTGACGCCGACCTCGATGGCCCGCTCCCCCGGGATCCGGATCACGGCGTAGCGGTCCTGCGTGACCTGGTCCTCGAGTACCTCCGCGTCGACGGTGCCCGAACCGAGGAGCCGGCTGTCCACGATGCTGGCCAGCCGCGCCGCCTCCAGCTCCACCCGCTCCTGGGCACTGTTGCTGATCGTGCGGGTCTCCACGATGACGAGCGAGACACCGAACACGGCGATCACGACCAGCACGACGGCCAGCGTGGAGTTGATGAGACGGCGACGCACGGGGCCCTCCGGGCAGATGAATACGACCAGTGTGCCCCGCGCACGGTGCTACCGGGTTCGGGGCGCCCCGCCCCGTAAGGGGCGCGGGGAACTGCGCGACCAGCCACAACGGAGCGGCAGCCGCACACCCGTCACAAGGCACAACGGCGATGACGCGCAGCCCGGCGCCAACTGCCTAGCTCTTCTCGAAGCGGAAACCCACACCTCGTACCGTCGCGATATACCGAGGGTTGGCCGCATCGTCGCCCAACTTCTTGCGCAGCCAGGAGATATGCATGTCGAGCGTCTTGGTGGACGACCACCACGTGGTGTCCCAGACCTCGCGCATCAGCTGGTCGCGCGTGACGACCCGCCCGGCATCCCGGACAAGGACCCGCAGCAGGTCGAACTCCTTGGCCGTGAGCTGGAGCTCCTCGTCACCCATCCACGCGCGGTGCGACTCGACGTCGATGCGCACCCCGTGTGTGGCGGGCGGCTGCTGCGGTTCGGCGGCGCCGCGCCGCAGCAGGGCCCGGACGCGGGCCAGCAGCTCGGCGAGGCGGAACGGCTTGGTGACGTAGTCGTCGGCGCCCGCGTCCAGGCCGACGACGGTGTCCACCTCGTCGGCACGCGCGGTCAGGATGAGGATCGGGATGGTGTGGCCTTCGGCGCGCAGCCGCCGGGCCACCTCCAGACCGTCCATCCCGGGCAGCCCGAGGTCGAGCACGACCAGATCGATGCCGCCCTGGATACCCGCGTCGAGCGCGGTGGGTCCGTCCTCGCGTACCTCAACCTCGTACCCCTCCCGGCGCAGGGCGCGGGCCAGGGGCTCCGAGATGGACGCGTCGTCCTCGGCGAGCAGTACTCGGGTCATGAAGTGATGGTAGTCCGCTGCGGACCAGTGCAGTGAGGGTGATCGACACCTGTGGTCCGCACTCACATCTCCGACCATGCGACCCTGTGACTCAGGGATGAAAATCTATGAACGACCTTCGATTCAGGTGCATAGTTCCATCCATACCTGTGATCCATCTCTCAAGTCGTGCCATATGCCGCATTGACATGCGGTGTGGCCTTATGGTGACCGGACGCCTGTAGCACCACGCAGGGACCTTTGGCTGCGACGTGACGCTGAAGGTCTCTTTTGTGTGCGGGCCGGCACTCGCCGGCCTTGAAAGGAATGACCTGTGGCCGGGCCCCGAGCGCGAGGACGCGTGCGGGGCGTGGATCCCGGTGGTCGCCGTCCACCGCTCCGAGACCCGGAGCGGACTCCCCGTGGGCGTGGGGCGGACGGCCGTTCCGCCGGTGCCGGCCGCCTCCCCCCACGGGCGCGCACTCTCCCCCAGCGAAGCGCGTCCCGACCAGCAAGGAACGACCATGGCGTCCAGCCTGACGAAGGACTCGGTCTCCCCGGGCACCCCCGGCACCGAGAAGACCTTCTTCGGCCACCCCCGCGGACTGGCCACACTTTTCATGACCGAGATGTGGGAGCGCTTCTCCTACTACGGCATGCGCGCCCTCCTCCCGCTCTACCTGGTGGCACCGGGCGGCCTCCACCTCAACGCGGCCACCGCGACCGCGATCTACTCCGTGTACGTCTCGCTCGTCTACCTGCTCGCCCTGCCCGGCGGCTGGTTCGGCGACCGGGTCTGGGGTCCCCGCAAGACCGTCGCCGTCGCCGGCGCGGTGATCATGCTCGGCCACCTGACGCTGGCCCTGCCCTCGTCGGGCACCTTCTACGCGGGCCTCGGCCTGGTCGCGATCGGTTCCGGTCTGCTGAAGGCCAACATCTCGACGATGGTCGGCCACCTCTACGACGGCCCGGACGACCCGCGCCGCGACGGTGGCTTCACGGTCTTCTACATGGGCATCAACCTCGGCGCGTTCGCCGCGCCGCTGATCATCGGCACGGTCGGCGAGAACGTCAACTGGCACCTGGGCTTCGCGCTCGCCGCGCTCGGCATGGCGCTCGGCCTCGGCCAGTTCCTGATCGGCAGCCGTCATCTCGACACGCGCTCCAGTGTCGTACCGACGCCGCTGTCCGCCGCGGAGAAGGCCTCGACGCTGCGCAAGGCCGCGATCTGGGCGGGCATCGCCGTGGTCTTCTACGCGATCGTCGGCTTCTCCGGCCACTACACCCTGAACTGGATCCTGGTCCCGCTGACCCTCCTCGGCGTGATCATCCCGGTCATGGTGCTGGCGCGCATCAAGCGCGACAAGGACCTGGACGGCGCCGAGCAGTCGAAGATGTCCGCGTACATCTGGTTCTTCGTCGCCGCGGCCGTCTTCTGGATGATCTACGACCAGGGCGGTTCGACCCTGTCGATCTTCGCCGACAGCTCGGCCGACAACAGCGTCCTCGGCTGGACGTTCCCGGTCTCCTGGTACCAGTCGGTGAACCCGGTGCTGATCATGGCGCTGGCCCCGGTCTTCGCCTGGTTCTGGCTGGCGCTGAACAAGCGCGGCAAGGAGCCGAGCACGATCGTGAAGTTCTCGTCGGGCCTGGTCCTGGTCGGCGCGTCCTTCTTCCTCTTCCTCGCCCCGCTGTCGATCGTCGACGGCGGTCACAAGGCGGCGGCGATGTGGCTGGTCGCGATCTACTTCGTGCAGACCGTCGGTGAGCTGACGCTCTCCCCGGTCGGCCTCTCCGTCACCACGAAGATGGCTCCCGCGAAGTACGCCTCTCAGATGATGGGCGTCTGGTTCCTCGCCGTCACCGCCGGCGACGCCACGACCGGCCTCCTCTCCATCGCGGGCGTCGACCTCAACAAGATGAGCATCGTCGCCGTGGAGGCCACACTCGCCGTGATCGCCGGCGTGGCGGTCTACATGTACCGCAACAAGGTCAAGTCACTGATGGGCGACGTCCACTGAGGGCGCCCCTTCAGGGGCGCGGGGAACTGCGCGACCAGCCACAGCCGGCCCGCAGTTCCCCGCGATGCTCCCCTACGGCGTCCTACGTCCTACGCGAAGCGTGACGCCGCGGCATAAAGGTGAACACGGCCCCACCCAGCAGAATCGCGGTCCCGGCAACAAGCCCGAGCGCCCGCAGCACACCACTGTCGTCGGCCCCCGTGTCAGCGAGCCCACCACCGGACCCGCCACTGCCCGACGTACCGGAACCAGAACCTGCTCCACCGGCGGAGCCACCCGCCGCGCCACCCTCCTGCGCCGACGTGTCCAGCGTCAGCGACACCGCGGACTTGGTCGGCGTACACGTCGTGGTCGTGCCGAGCGCCTTCACCGTCAGCACACCGGGCGAAAGCGTCGACTTCCCGTCCGCCCCCGGCTTGTACGTACCCGTCAGATCGGGAATCACCATCGGATCCCCGCTCTTGATCGGCTTGGAGTTCGTCGGCCCTTCGACATGGACCGTGCCCTTGTCGGCACCGCCCAGGGCGACCTCCATCGACGGCTTGACCGAGTCCGCCGGAATGTCGGCGGGGCTGTCCATCACGGACCCCTTGAACTGGACGGTGAGGCCGTAACTCCCGCCGTCCTTCTTGGCGTTGATCTGCACGGGAGAGGTCGCGTTCTTGTCCCCGATCGGCGTCTTGCATGCGTAGGGGATCTCGACTTCCTCACCGGTGAAGTCGGTCTGGCCTCCCGATCCACCCGTGCTCGACCCGCCCGTGTCCGATCCCCCGGCGGCACTGCCACCGGACGTGCCGGTCTCACTCGCACTGGCACTCGGCGTGGCGGACGCCGACCCCGTCGGCAGGCCCGTCGGCACACCGGTGGGCAACGTCGGCAGACCGCCCGTGGTCCCGCCGGGGCCACCCCCGGCCTCGCTCACCTTGATCGTCGCCGCCGACTTCACCGTCTCCTTCGGCGTGCACTTCGTGTCCGTCGACACCGGCTTGCTGACGTTGATGTTGTACGCGTCAGGAGTCAGCGACACATCACCCGCGGCCGTGAGTTTCAGCTTGCCCTTCATGTCGGACAGCTTCATGGCGCTGTTCTTCGGGATGGCGGGGTTCTCCCGCGGCCCCTCCATCGCGATGTTCCCGCTCTGCGCGCCGCCCGCCTTCAGCGTCCCGGTCGGCTTGACCGTGTCCTTCTCCAGGTCGAGGACGTCGGGGTTCTTGGAGGCGGCCTGGACGAACTTCCAGGTGATCTCCACCTCGTCCCCGACCTTCGCCTCGGCGGGCGCGCTGATCTCCACCTTCGTGGTGCCCTGGACCGGCGGCAGTCCGGAGATCGCGGGCGGTACGCACTCGGTCGCGTACGACACCTCGGCGGCCTGGGCCGGCGCCGCGGCCACGCCCAGCAGGACTCCCGCACCGCCGAACATCATCGCGACCCCGGCCGCGCTCGCTCTCCGGCCGCCTCTCGGTCGGGCTCCCGGCCGGACTCTCCGTTGCGTACTCACGTGTTTCCCTTCCTGGTGGGGGTCGTCGGACTGTTCTCGTGCGGTGCGGAGAGCTGATCGGCCTCGGGTGCCCCCGGATCGCTGTCGGGGGTGAACCAGGGCAGGGTCGGAGTCGTACGAGCAGGGGTGCCGCGGTCGGCATCGGCTTCGGCATCGGCTGTGGCGTTCGATGGCGTGAGCGCCGACGGAAGGCTCAACTTCGGTAGCTTTACGGTGACTTCGGGCAGCCGCAGTCCCCCACGCCGCACGCCGTGCGCGCCGCGGCCGGGACGCCCCGGGCGCCCGGCACGGCCGGCGCCGAAGCTCCCGCCGCGTCCGGAGGACCTCCGCGGCCGCACCCGGTCCACCACGGCCATCCCGATCCGGAACAGTGCGGCCGGTACGACGACACCCACCAGGATCCAGAAGAGCGTCACGCCCCACGGGCGCCCCACGCCCCACGGCTGCTCGGCGAGCACCTTGCCGCCGAACTTCAGCGAGACCGTGTAGTCGCCGTGCGCACCGGCCGTCAGCTCGACCGGCAGGGTGATGCGTGCCTTCTTGCCCGGCCCGATGGTGCCGCGCCACTGCTGTTCCTCCCACTGCGGGGCGAACACGCCGTGGGAGGTGCCGACTTGGAAGACGGGATTCTTGACGGCGGTGGTGCCGACGTTGCCGACGGTGAAGACGAGCTTGCGGGACGGCGGCGCGCCGAACCAGGTCAGCAGGCCGCTCGACCCGTCGAGCCGGGTGTCGGTGAGCACCGAGAGCCGCCCGCTGGTGTTCTGCTTCGGCAGCGGTTCGACTTCGTGCCCGGCGACCAGGAACGGGGCGTCGGCCTCCGCCTTCTCCCCGGTTACCGTGGCGACATGCACCACGCAGGGGCACGGTTTGGGCGGCTCGGCGACCGGCAGCTTCTTGCTGAACGTGCCCTTCGCGTCGGTGGTGACGGCCCTGCCGTCCGCGTTGGCACAGGAGTTGGTCCCGCCGATCACGCCTCGGTCGGTCGAGGACTGGCCGCAGATCAGCATCATGAGGAGGGCGTTCGGCCGCCATCCGGTCCCGCTCACGGTGATCGAACCGCCCGTCCCCGCCTGGGACTTGGACAGTTCGACCTTCTGTTTCCCCTTCTCCGCCGCGGAGGCGCCCGCCCCCGCCAGCGGGAACAGGACGAGCGCGAGCACCACTACCAGCACCGGAATCCGCACTTTGCCGCTCACGTCACCGCTCCCGTCAACTCGACTTCCGTACGCGGCTGTTCGGCGACCTCGTTCTTCTGCGGCCGCCTACGACGTCGTACGAACCAGTAGCCGCCGCCCGCACACACCGCGAGCCCGCCGACCGTGCCCGCCACCGCACCCCACGGCACGAACCGCGCCGACGCGCCCTGCTCGTCGTGCGCCCCGCCCGCCGCCGTGACCGTGAGCTTCACGTCGACCGAGTCGAGCGCGGGCGGATCGGGCCAGGGTTCGCTGAGCGTGACGCGGCGGCCGGGGAGCAGTTCGACGGGCAGGGTGCGCGGGGCGCGGTCGAGCACCTCGCCGAACAGACCCTCGGCGCGTACGGCGAGCTTCGGGGTCAGCACGGTGGTGCCGCGGTTGACCAGCTCGTACGAGATACGGCCGGCGTGGACCCGTACGTGTTCGACGGTGAGTGCGGAGAGGGTCGGGCCGCCGACCCGCAGATGGACGCGTACGGCCTTGGACCGGCCGCCCGCCTCCGCGACGATCGCGCCGGGGTGGTCTCCGGGCGTGGCGCCCACCGGGACGCTCATGGTGAACGGCACGTCCGCACGCGTGCGCGCCGGGATCTTCACCGTCCGTCTGGCGAAGGTGATCCACGCACCGGTGTCCCTCGCCCGCGCACGCACGGACAGTCCGCCGGTCTCGCTGTTGTCGGCATCGGCGCCCCGGAGCCGTACGGTGAGCGGCTTTCCGCCCGGGTTGAGCACCGAGACCGTGTCCTCCATGACCGCGCCGGGCGCGCCCTCCGCGTAGAAGTACGGGCGGCCGTCCTGCCCGACCGCCGAGGGCACGACGGACCAGCCGTCGTCGGCCGTCGCGGTGGGGGCGACGGTCAGCAGAGTGACGGAGGCGAGGCAGAGGGCACGGACGGCGAACGGCATCGGCGGCTCCAGACGATCACGCGAGGACGATCAGGCGAGAAGGGTCAGGTCAGCGGGGTGCCTGATTCCTGCGGGTCAGCCACAGCACTCCCGCCGCGCCCGCCAGCAGCACCGTGCCGCCGAGCGTGCCGAGCGCGATCGCGGAGTCCTCGGGGCCGGTCTGCGGGAGTTCGCTGCCGGAGCCCGAGCCGGTCTGCGTCCCGCCCGAGCTCGAACCCGAACCCGAGCCGCCGCCCGCGGCCGTGACGTCGAGGGTCAGCGCGGGCTTGGGGTCGTTCGTGGGCGTGCAGGTGGTCGTCGTACCGAGCGCCTTGATGGTCAGCACACCCGCCGTGAAGGTGACCTCGCCGGTCTTCCCCGGCGTGTACGTACCGCTCAGGTCACTGATCTTGATGGGTGTGTTGGCGGGGATGGCCTCCGCGTTGGGCGGTCCGGTGACCTTCACCGTGCCGCTGTCCGCGCCGCCCAGTTCGATGACCGCGCTCGGGCTCATCGCGCCCTTGCCCAGTTCCACCGGGCTGGACGAGACGCCCTTCTGCCAGGACATCGTGAGCTTGTAGCCGCTGCCGCTCTTGACGCCCTTGATGTCGATGGGCGAGACGGCGGACTTGTCGCCGATCGGGGTCTTGCACTGGTAGTTGACGTCCACCACGTCGGCCTGGGCGGCGGGGGCGGCCATCAGCACCGCCGAGCCGGCCAGGGCCGCGGCGGACGCGAGCGCGGCGGTTCGTTTCTGGTACATCCGGTATGACACGGTCCCCTCATTCCTGAAGGCGTTCCTGACGGCACATCAGATCGGCCGTCAAGGTACGCCCGGGGCCTTGCCGAGGGAAGACAAAGTGCGCGCCGGATCCGTGGGGATCCGGCGCGCGTCGGGTGATGAACGAAGAAGGGTTCGAACCGCGGGTAACCCGAGGTGGACGTCAGACAGGGCTTACGCCGGTGCTCCGAGCTCCGCCCAGACCGTCTTTCCCGCGACCCCGGCCGTGCGGATCACGCCCCAGTCCAGGCACAGCCGCTGCACGATGAACATGCCGTGACCGCCGGGGCGCCCGGCTCTGTGCGGGGTGCGCGGGGCGGGCTGGCCCGTGCCCCGGTCGGAGACCTCGACGCGGAGCACCTTGGTGTCGCAGGTGATCCAGAGCTCGTCCGGGCCCTCGGCGTGCAGACAGGCGTTCGTGACGAGCTCGGAGACGACGAGCAGGACGTCCTCGGCCGCGGCCCGCTGGTCGGCGGTGGCCGCCGGCAGCCAGCCCCACTCGTACAGCGCCTGGCGGGCGAAGTCGCGGGCGAGCGGGACGACACCGCTCTCGCCGTCGAAGTTCAGCCGACGGGCCCGACGCCCGGCGGGCGCGCCGCCCGGAGACGTCCCGGAAGCGCCGCCGTCGCCCGGATCCGGGCCGCGGTCGCCCGGCGAGTAAGGCCGGGTGGTGCTCATCAGCGCTTCACCTCACCGATTCACCAGTTCACGATTCAAGACTCAGTACTCTGCACATTCAGCACATTCGGAAAGCTCAGGACACTCAAGATCCGGGGGGTCGTCCGGGACTGTCGCGCGCTCGCCATTCGGTCGGTTGCATATTCAGGATGTCTCCTGCCCGACCGAACCGTCAGAACACCCACTTATTCGGCACGGTTACTGTGACCCTGGTAACGCGCTGATCACACGGAGACAACTGAGGCATAACTTTGCCGCGGGACGCCACCTCAAGGTGACTGATCGCCCCGGTCGGCCGCGGGTCGGCCGGCCCTGGAGGGACCGGTTCCGGGTTTGCCCTCCCCGGGCCTGCCCGCTTCGGACCCGCCGGGCCCGGCCTTGTCGGGCGCGACCTTGCCGGGCGCCGCCTTGTCGGCCAGGGCCGCCGCGAGCGAGGCGTGCACGGTGAAGACGGCCTCGGCCCCGGTGATCTCGAAGACCCGGGCCACCACCGGCTGCATCCCGGCCAGATGAACCCCGCCGCCCGCGGCCTCGGCCTTCAGCCGGGCGCCGAGCAGCACGTTCAGGCCCGTGGAGTCACAGAACTCGAGCCGCGAGCAGTCCACGACGAGGCGAGCGAACCCGCGGTCGAGGCAGTCCTCGATCGGTTCTCGAAGCAGATCCGCCGTATGGTGATCCAACTCACCCGCGGGGGTGACGACGGCACTAGTGCCCTCTTCCCGCACCTCGACCAGTAGCCGGCCCGACTGTGCGCTGCCGACCGTCCCGCGGTCCATGCCGTCTCTCTCTTCCGACCGTCGTGGCTGTTGATTGACGCCCTCGAACCCTACGCCCTCCCTACGCCGTCGGACACCCGAACAACCGCCAAAAAACGGACATTTGTGAATGAAACGCACTTGCGGGGGAGTCGCGATAGCGGGTAGGGCTAGTAGAGACAGTTTTCGACACGGCCGGCTTTGGAGGCGCCGCACACCGCAGTGCACGTATTGGCATCGGCAGCCATATGCCGAGAACGATGGAGGACATCATGTCACCCCGGCTCGACGCATCGCAGACCCAGAGGGCGACGTCGACACCCCCTCTGGAGTGCCTGGAAGAAGAGTCCGCCGACGACAATGTCGGCCTCGCCGGACTTCCGGAGATCCCCCCTTATGACGAGGTGGGGCCAGTGGACGCACGGGCCCTGTCCAAGACCCTCTTCGAGCGGCTCGAGTCCCTGGAAGAAGGCACCCACGAGTACTCGTACGTACGCAACACGCTGGTCGAACTCAACCTCGCCCTGGTGAAGTTCGCCGCCTCCCGGTTCCGCTCCCGCAGTGAGCCGATGGAGGACATCATCCAGGTCGGCACGATCGGCCTGATCAAGGCGATCGACCGCTTCGAGCTCAGCCGTGGCGTCGAGTTCCCGACCTTCGCGATGCCGACCATCGTCGGCGAGGTCAAGCGCTTCTTCCGCGACACGTCGTGGTCGGTGCGTGTTCCGCGCAGGCTTCAGGAACTCCGTCTCGACCTGGCCAAGGCGGGCGACGAACTCGCGCAGCAACTGGACCGCGCTCCGACGGTGGGAGAGCTGGCGGATCGACTGGGCCTGTCGAACGACGAGGTCGTCGAGGGCATGGCGGCGTCAAACGCCTATACGGCCAGCTCGCTTGACGCCCAGCCCGAGGAGGACGACTCCGAGGGCGCGCTGGCGGACCGGATCGGTTACGAGGACCACGGGCTCGAAGGCATCGAGTACGTCGAGTCGCTGAAGCCGCTGATCGCCGAACTCCCGCCGCGCGACAAGAAGATCCTGTCCCTGCGCTTCGTCGCCAACATGACGCAGTCGGAGATAGGCGATGAGCTGGGCATCTCGCAGATGCACGTGTCGCGGCTGCTGTCGCGGACGCTGGTGCGACTGCGGAGGGGCCTGACCGTCGAGGAGTGACGGTCTTCACCACATCGGTGCCACAGGTGTGCGCTCGGGGCCGGGCCGGACAATCCGGCCCGGCCCCGAGCGCGTTGCTCACAGTCGTTCACTGCCCGTAGTTCATTCGCGGACTACCCATGGCCCACACCTGAGTTACTCACGGGAACCCCTTTCCCCTCAGTTCACCTTCAACCACTATGGTCACCCGCCAAACTGGCTGGTACGTCAGGAGACGGCCGGAGACGGCACGGGGTGCAGGGGAGGCAGGTGCATGGCTCGGGGCGAGGGGACCGGCGATGGCGCCGGGGCCGGGGGCGGTGTGCACGCCGGCGCGTCCGACGCGCGGCTCACCGAGCTGCTGCGCTCGGACACCGCGACCTCGTACGCGGCACTGCGCGAACTGCGTGTGCGCCATCGGCCCGCGGTCCTCGCGTACGCCCGCCTGTGCACCACCGCCGACTCCGCCGCACGGCAGCTGACGGACCGGGCGTTCGCCCTCGCGGCCCAGGAGACCGCGCGCGGCACCGACCCGCGGGGACCGTGGCGGCACCAGCTCCTGCTGCTCGCCGCGCGGGTGGCCGTCGCATGGGCCGGGGACGAGCGGGCCGACCGGCTCGACCCCGGGCTGCTCACGCGACTGCGCGCGAGCGGTCCGGAGGGGCCGGTCCCGCCGATGCTCGACGCCTTCCAGTCGCTCCCCTCCCGGGTCCAGGGCCTCGTCTGGTACGGGATCGTGGAGCAGGAGCCCGAGGACGAGACGGCCGGCCTGCTGGGACTCACCCGCGAAGACGTGACGTACGGAACGGAGCCTGCGCTCCAGGCGCTCCGCGCGGCCTTCCTGAAGACCCATCTCGCCGCCTCCGGAGATCCGCACTGCCAGGACTTCCGCCGGCTGATCGAGGAGTCGGTACGCCCCGACAGCCCCCGCCACAGCGCGGACCTGCGCGCCCACATGGCCGAGTGCGCGCACTGCGCCACCGCGTACGAGGAGCTGTCCGCCCTGCGGGACGACCCGCGCACGGCACTGGCCGAGGGCCTGCTGCCGTGGGGCGGCACGGCATACGGCACCGGCACCGCATCCCACTCGCGCGCCAACTCCCATGCGGAGTCGGGCACTTGGGGAGTCCTGGGGACTTGGCCGCCGTCCCGCCGCTTCGTCCTGGCCTCGGCGGCGCTCGGGGTGGCGCTGGCCCCCTTGCTGCTCTTCCTCCTGTCCTCGGGCGGCTCACAGCCCGAGGAGGCGGGAAGCTCGGGTACTCCGGTACGCCCACCGGCGGTCACGGTGACGGCCACGGTCCCGACGTCCCCGTCGCCCTCCCCCACGGCCACGGCCACATCCCCGACCCCGTCCCCGACGCGTAGTTCGACCCCGTCGAAGTCGGCGTCCCCGAGGCCGTCCCACACGCCGTCCGCCCCCGCTCCACCGCCGAACGGTGCCTACGCCCAGGTGGTCAACCTCGCCTCCGGCCGCTGTCTGGACATCCTGAACGGTGACATGGAGAAGGGCACGGACGTCATCACTGCCACCTGCACCACGGCCCGCACCCAGCGCTGGCGCTTCGACGCCGGCCGGGACGTCCTCCAGTCCTACGCGGACCCCGACTTCTGCCTGGACAGCCGCGGCGCGACCGACGACGGCGTGGGCATCTGGGAGTGCGACTCGGTCGACGGTCCCAACGGCAAGAACCTGAGGTTCGCGGTCACCGCCGACGGCGTGCTCCGCCCGGCCATCGCCCCGGACCACGCGGTGACACCGCACGACGGCGACGGCCTTGACCTCGCCCCGGACGCGGGGCCGCGGGCGGATCAGCGGTGGCGGGCGGGTGCGGGCCCGGCCTGAGGCCTCTCCCGCACTGACTCTCGTATCAACTTTGGTCGGCGTCCCTCGAGTTCACGTCATCCCTTGGTCTGCCGCCTCTCGACCGCCGACCGATGTCCGGCCAGGTCAGGGCTTCCTAGCGTGGAGCCATGACGATCACGAGCAAAGAGAAACCGTTGCGGCGCGGGGGCGTGCGGGCCGAGGAGCGGGCGCTCGCGCCGGACTTCGCGCGCGGGATCATGTTGTTGCTCATCGTCCTCTCCAACACCGCCTTCCATCTCTGGGCGGCCCGGCACGGGCCCTCGGGATGGCAGCCCGTGGACGGCTCGTGGCTCGACCACGCGGTGCAGTTCACCATGATCACCGTGCTGGACCTGCGGATCTACCCGCTCTTCGCGTTCCTGTTCGGCTACGGGATGATGCAGCTCTATCTCCGGCAGACCACCGCCGGCACCTCCGAGCGGGACGCGGTCAGGATCCTGCGCCGGCGCAGCTTCTGGCTGATCGCCATCGGCCTGACGCACTCCACTCTGCTGATGGCGGGCGACATCGTCGGCTACTACGGAGTGCTGAGCCTCGTCCTCGGCCTGGTCTTCCTGCGGCGCGGCGAACGCGCGCTGAAGTGGTGGATCTGCATCGGTGCCGCGCTGCTCGTCTTCTTCGCGGCTCAGCCCGTCGTATCGGCCCTGCTCCAGGGCGAGTTGGGCACGCTCGGCGACGCGGGGGCGGAGCCCGGCTTCATGGCGTACGGCGCGCAGGAGGAGAGCTGGCTCGGGGCGGCGGAGACCCGGCTGGAAACGGGGCTGTACATCACGTTCCTGGCGTCCGCGCTGTCGCTGATCGGCGGCGGATACGTCGTCTTCCTGCTCGGCTTCTGGGCGGCCCGCCGACGCGTCCTGGAGGAGCCCGGACGCCATCGGACTCTGTTGCGCCGCACGGCGGTCATCGGCATCACGGTCGGCTGGCTCGGTGCGCTGCCCGCCGCGCTCGCCCACATCGGCGCCCTCGACGTACCGGACGACGCCCAGAGCGAGTCGGGAGCGCTCACGCTGCTCCGGGACATCACCGGCAACGCCGCCGGACTCGGTTATGTGGCCGCCGTCGCGCTGTTCGCGCACTGGTGGACGAACAGGGAGGCCCGTCGAGGTGCCACGGCCGTCGCGGCGATGTCGGCGGTGTCCGCGGTCGGCAAGCGGTCCCTGTCCTGCTACCTCACGCACTCACTGATCTTCGCCCCACTGCTGGCCGCCTGGGGTCTCGGCCTCGGCGAGCACCTGTCCAGCGCGACGATGGCACTCTTCGCGATCGGCGTCTGGCTGGTCACAGTGGCCGGGGCGTACGCCCTGGAGCGCGCGGGACGCCGGGGTCCTGCCGAGGCGGTGCTGCGCCGGCTGATGTACGGGTCCCGGACGGGCTGATTGGCTGGGCACTCGGCTCGCCTCAGACCACGCGTACGCCCCGCCGCCACACCTCGCCGACCAGCGGTACGCCCGGACGGTACGCCAGGTGGACATGGCTCGGGGCGTCCAGCAGAGCCAGGTCCGCGTAGGCGCCCGGGGCGATGCGGCCGATGTCGGTGCGGCGGAGGGCCCGCGCTCCCCCCGCCGTGGCCGACCACACCGCCTCGTCCGGTGTCATCCGCATGTCCCGTACCGCCAGGGCGACGCAGAAGGGCACGGACGACGTGAAGGACGAGCCCGGATTGCAGTCGGTGGAGAGGGCGACGGTGACGCCCGCGTCGAGAAGGCGTCGGGCGTCGGGCCATTCGGCACGGGTGGAGAACTCTGCGCCGGGGAGAAGGGTGGCGACCGTGTTGCCACTGGCCAGCGCGTCGACGTCCGCGTCCGTGAGGTGGGTGCAGTGGTCGGCGCTCGCCGCGTCGAGCTCGACGGCAAGCTGGACGCCGGGGCCGTACGAGAGCTGGTTGGCGTGGACGCGCGGGTGCAGGCCCTTCGCCTTGCCCGCCGTGAGGATCGCGCGGGCCTGGTCCCCGTCGAAGGCGCCCTTCTCGCAGAAGACGTCGACCCAACGGGCGTACGGGGCACAGGCGTCGAGCATCTCGCCGGTGACGAGGGCGACGTACGCGGCCGGGTCGTCGGCGTAGTCGGGGGAGACGATGTGCGCGCCGAGGTAGGTGACCTCGTCGGTGTGCGCGGACGCGATACGCAGCGCCCGCGCCTCGTCCTCGACCGTGAGCCCGTACCCGGACTTCGTCTCGAACGTGGTCGTGCCCTGGCGGAGGGCCTCGGCCAGGTAGTGGGTGAGATTGCGCTCCAGCTCCTCGTCGCTCGCGGCGCGGGTGGCGGCGACCGTCGTACGGATGCCGCCGGCGCTGTAGGCCCGGCCGGACATGCGGGCGTTGAACTCCTGGGTGCGGTCGCCCGCGAAGACGAGGTGCGAGTGGGAGTCGACGAAGCCCGGGATCACCGCCCGGCCACCGGCGTCGACCCGATTGTCAGTGGCGGGTGCTTCTCTTGAATCACCGGTCCACGCGATGCGGTCGCCGTCGATGACGACGGCCGCGTCCTGGATCAGACCGAGAGGGGATCCGTCACCGAGGGAGGGGTCATTGGTGACCAGACTGGCGATGTTGGTGATGACGGTCGTCGTGCCGTTGGTGGTGCTGCCGGTGCTGGTCATGGCGTCCTCGTGGGCGGTCGGGGCGGCGGGAGCGGGGGCGGAGGTCAGGCGCGCAGGGCTTCGACGGCGTCCGCGAGGGCTTGCGGCACATTCGGTACGAGGGTGTGCGCCCCGTCGCGTACGACGTGTCGGCCGCCCACGATCGTGTGGCGCACATCCGCCGCTGTCGCGGCGAATACGGCCGTCTCGGCGCCGAGCCGCGGCAGCGGCCCCGCTGTCCTGACCGAGTCGAGCGCGATCGTCGTGAAGTCGGCGAGCGCGCCGGGTTCGAGCGTGCCCACGTCGTCCCAGCCGAGGGCCGCGTGGCCGCCCGCGGAGGCGGCGCGCAGGAGCGCCGCCGCCGTCCAGTGGCCGCGGGTGCGCGTGCGCAGGCGCTCGTTCAGCTCCATCGCGCGGGCCTCTTCGAGCAGGTCGATGACGGCGTGGCTGTCGGAGCCGAGGGAGAGCGGAGAGCCCGCACCTTGAAGGGCGACGGCCGGTCCGATGCCGTCGGCGAGATCGCGTTCGGTGGTGGGGCACATGCACGTGCCGGTCGTGGAGCCGCCGAGCAGGGAAATGTCCTCGTCGGTGAGGTGGGTGTTGTGGACGCCCGTCGTGCGCGGGCCGAGCACCCCGTGGTCGGCGAGCAGCCGGGTGGGCGTGCAGCCGTGCGCCTCCAGGCAGGCGTCGTTCTCCGCCTTCTGCTCGGACAGATGCACATGGAGCGGGGCCCGCCGCTCCTCGGCCCACCGCGCCACCGTCGACAACTGCCTCGCGGGCACGGCTCGTACGGAGTGGATGGCCGCCCCGATCCGCGCGTGATCCCGGTCCTTGAGAACTGAACAGCGTTCGGCCCAGGCCTCCGCCGTGCCGTCGGAGAAGCGGAGCTGGTGCCGGTTCGGCGGCTGCCCGCTGCTCTTGTTCAGGATGCCGGCGGCGAGGTAGGCGGTGTCGAGGAGCGTGATGCGGATGCCCGCCTCCGCGGCGGCCTCGATGAGCGCCTCACCCATGGCGTTCGGGTCGGCGTACGGGGTGCCGCCCGGCGCGTGGTGGACGTAGTGGAACTCGCCGACCGCCGTGACCCCGGCGAGGGCCATCTCGACGTACACCGCGCGGGCGAGCGCATGGTACGTGTCCGGGGTCAGCCGGTCCGCGAAGGAGTACATGACCTCGCGCCAGGTCCAGAAGGTGCCGGAGCCGACCTGGACGGTGCCGCGCAGGGCACGGTGGAAGGCGTGGCTGTGGGCGTTGGCGAGGCCGGGGATCGTCAGGCCGCGGAGAATCTCGGCGCCGGGGGGCGGGGTGTCGACGCCCGTGCGGACGGCGGCGATCCGCCCGTCGGCGTCCACGTCGAGGGCCACGCCCGGCTCGACGAAGGAGTCGAGCCAGGCATGCTCCAGCCAGTACGTCTTCCCTCGGTTGCCTTGGTTCCCCTGCTTCCCGTGCTTCCCCTGCGCGCTCACTTGCGGGCCAGCCCTTCCAGTACGTCGGCGAGTGCGGTCACCCCGGCCACGCAGTCGTCCTCGGCGGCGTACTCGGCCGGCGAGTGCGAGACGCCCGTGGGGTTGCGTACGAACAGCATGGCGGTGGGAATCGAGCCGGACAGGATCCCGGCGTCGTGTCCCGCCCCGGTACCCAGAACGGGGACCGTCAGACCGGCCTCCTTCTCCCTGCCCAGGATGCCGGCGATCTCGTCCCGCAGGGCGTGCTCGAACTCGACGACAGGGGTGAACGACTCGCGGACGACGTCCAGTTGGATGCCGTGCGCGTCGGCGTACTCGCGGGCCGCCTTCTCGATGCCGGAGACCACCGTGTCGAGGGTCGCCTGGTCGGCGGCACGGGAGTCGAGCCAGCCGCGTACGAGGGAGGGGATGGCGTTCACACCGTTCGGCTCGACCGAGATCTTGCCGAAGGTGGCCACGGCCCCCGCGAGCTGCGCCTCCCGCCGGGCCGCGAGCACGGTCTGCGCGTACGACAGCATGGGGTCGCGGCGGTCCACGAGCCGAGTGGTCCCCGCGTGGTTGGCCTCACCCCGGAAGTCGAACCGCCACCGCCCGTGCGGCCAGATGGCACTGGCGATGCCGACCCGGTCGCCGGACAGATCGAGGGCACGCCCCTGCTCGACATGCAGCTCGACGAACGCGCCGATACGGGCCAGGCGCTCCGGGTCCGCCCCGATGGCGTCCGGGTCGAACCCGGCGGCCTCCATCGCCTCCGGCAGGCTGACCCCGTCGGCGTCCCTGAGCCGATGCGCCTGCTCCACGGTGAGCTCCCCGGCCGCGAGCCGCGACCCCACACAGGCCAGCCCGAAGCGGGCACCTTCCTCGTCACCGAAGTTCACGATGGCGAGGGGCTTGCCGAACTGCACGTTCCTGCTCCGCAGTTCATCCAGCGCGGCGAAGGAGGACACGACGCCGAGGGGACCGTCGAAGGCGCCGCCATCGGGCACCGAGTCGAGATGGGACCCGGTGACCACGGCATCCCCGGCGGTGGGGTCCCCGAGCCAGGCCCACTGGTTCCCGTTCCGGTCCACCTCGTACGCCAGCCCGCGCGCCCGGGCCTGCTCCTCGAACCAGGCCCGACACTCGGCATCGGCCCCGGTCCAGGCGAACCGCCGATAACCGCCGGAGTCGGGGTGCCGCCCGATGGGCTCCAACTGCCGCCACATCTCATGAAAGGAGGGAGACTCTGAACGTGGCTGAGCCTTCGAGCCCGGTCCAGGCATTTCCAGCCCGTCCGGCGCTTGAGGACGAGGCCGTTCAGGCCGATCGGAGGCCTGGGGGCGCTGCCCCCGGCGGGGCCCAGGGGCAGCGCCCCTGCCACGCGGCGGCAGCCGCATGTCTGATGCAGCGGGAAGGGGTGGGGTGGGGGAAGAATCCCGCTCCCCACCGGACGGCAGGCTCACTCGCCCTCCCGCATGGGCACCCGCACACCACGCTCGTCCGCCGCTGACTCCGCGATGTCGTACCCCGCGTCCACATGCCGGATGACCCCCATGCCGGGGTCATTGGTCAGCACACGCCGGATCTTCTCGCCGGCGAGAGCCGTGCCGTCGGCCACCGTCACCTGACCGGCGTGAATGGAGCGGCCCATCCCCACACCACCACCGTGGTGGATGGAGACCCAGGACGCCCCGGAGGCCACGTTCACCATGGCGTTCAGCAGCGGCCAGTCGGCGATCGCGTCCGAGCCGTCGAGCATGGCCTCGGTCTCGCGGTACGGGGATGCGACGGAACCGGCGTCGAGGTGGTCGCGGCCGATGACCAGGGGAGCCGCCAGCTCGCCCGAGGCCACCATGTCGTTGAACCGCTCCCCCGCCTTGTCACGCTCCCCGTACCCGAGCCAGCAGATCCGAGCCGGAAGCCCCTGGAAGTGCACCCGCTCACCGGCCATCTTGATCCAACGGTGCAGCGACTCGTTCTCGGGGAAGAGATCGAGGATCGCCTTGTCGGTCTTGGCGATGTCGGAGGCCTCACCGGACAGGGCGGCCCAGCGGAAGGGCCCCTTGCCCTCGCAGAACAGCGGCCGGATATAGGCGGGCACGAAGCCGGGAAAGGCGAACGCCCGGTCGTAGCCGGCGAGTTGGGCCTCGCCCCGGATGGAGTTGCCGTAGTCGAAGACCTCGGCCCCGGCATCCATGAAGCCGACCATGGCCTCCACATGCCGGGCCATGGACTCCCGCGCACGCGTCGTGAACCCGGCCGGGTCCTTCGCGGCGTACGAGGCCATGTCGTCGAAGTCGACGCCCAGGGGCAGGTAGGCCAGCGGATCGTGGGCCGAGGTCTGGTCGGTCACGATGTCGATCGGTGCGGCCTCGGCGAGCATGCGCGGCAGCAGCTCGGCCGCGTTGCCGAGCAGCCCGATGGACAGGGGCCGCCGGGCGTCGCGGGCCTCGACGGCGAGTTGGAGGGCGTGCTCCAGGGAGTCGGCCTTCACGTCCAGGTACCGGTGCTCGATGCGGCGCTCGATGGCGCGCGGGTCGCAGTCGACGCAGATCGCGACCCCGTCGTTCATGGTGACGGCGAGCGGCTGGGCACCGCCCATGCCACCGAGCCCGGCCGTCAGGGTGATGGTCCCGGCGAGCGTCCCGCCGAACTTCTTCGCGGCGACGGCGGCGAAGGTCTCGTACGTGCCCTGCAGGATGCCCTGCGTGCCGATGTAGATCCACGAGCCGGCGGTCATCTGCCCGTACATGGTGAGGCCGAGGGCTTCCAGGCGCCGGAACTCCTCCCAGTTCGCCCAGTCGCCCACCAGGTTGGAGCTGGCGATGAGGACGCGCGGTGCCCACTCGTGGGTCTGCATGACGCCGACGGGCCGGCCGGACTGGACGAGCATCGTCTCGTCCTGCTTGAGCGTCCGCAGCGTACGGACCATGGCGTCGAAGGAGCGCCAGTCGCGGGCGGCCTTGCCGGTGCCGCCGTAGACGACGAGCTTGTCGGGGTGCTCGGCGACCTCGGGGTCGAGGTTGTTCTGCAGCATCCGCAGAGCGGCTTCCTGCTGCCATCCCAGGGCGCTCAGTTCCGTACCTCGCGGTGCTCGGACAGGGCGGGGTCCTGACATGGTCTGCCTCCTGGCGACTGGTGAGTACTCCGGGACGGTGCCGGTCATGCAGCTGATATTCACATCCTGGCTGCCTGAATAGAACTAGTCAATACATTCTTGCGCCAGCGCGGGCCCGGCGCGGGTGTTTGGCTGGATGTATGGCGGCATACACAGGCACAGGCGACGCGGACACGACGGGTGAAGAACCGGACGGGGCTCCCATCAGGGTTCCGGACGGGGGCGCGCGGCGGGACGAGGCCGTCCGCGCGGCCGTGGAACAGGGGCTCGTCGGCCCCGCCACCCCCATCATCGGACTCCTCGACATCACCGGCATCCGGGCCTCGGCGGCGGCCCTGCGGGCGGCCTTCGACACGGTGGTGGCGCCGGGCACGCCCGTGCTGCACGCGTTCGCGGTGAAGGCGACCCCGCTGGTGCCGGTGCTGCGGCTGCTGCACCGGGAGGGCATAGGCGCCGAGGTCGCGAGCCCGGGCGAGCTGGCTCTCGCCCGGGCGGCCGGGGTGCCCCCGGCCCGCACGGTCCTCGACTCACCCGCCAAGACCCCGGCCGAGCTGCGGGAGGCGCTCGCGCTGGGCATCGCGGTCAACGCCGACAACCCGCAGGAGCTGGACCGCATCGACGGGCTCGTGCGCTCGGCGTCGACCCGCTCACCTCTGGGGATCCGAGTGAATCCGCAGGTCGGCGGGGGTTCGATCAGCGCGCTGTCGACGGCGACGGCAACCTCGAAGTTCGGGGTCGCGCTGCGGGACGAGGGGGCGCGCGAGTGGGTCGTACGGGCGTATCTGGACCGGCCGTGGCTGACCCGGCTGCACGCGCACTCCGGTTCGCAGGGGATGCCGCTCGAACTGATGGCACGCGGGGTGGCCGAGACGTACGGGATCGCGGAGGAGATCAACGAACGCGCCGGGCGGCGGCAGATCGACACGCTCGACATCGGCGGCGGGCTGCCGGTGAACTTCGGGTCGGACACCGAGACCCCCACGCACGCGGAGTACGCGCGACTGCTGGCGGCGACCGTGCCGGGGCTCTTCGACGGGCGGTACGGGCTGGTCACGGAGTTCGGCCGGTCGCTGCTCGCCAAGCACGGGGTGGTGTTGGCACGGGTCGAGTACGCGAAGTCGGCCGGCGGGCGGGCGATCGCGGTGACGCACGCGGGAGTGCAGGTGGCGGCCCGTACGGTGTACGCGCCGGTGTCCTGGCCGCTGCGGGTGGCCGCGTACGACACGAAGGGGCGGCCGAAGACGGGACCCGACGTGGTGCAGGACGTGGCGGGTCCGGCGTGCTTCGCGGGTGACCTGCTGGCGGAGGGGCGGTCGATGCCGCTGCTCGAACAGGGCGACTACGCGGCCGCGTTGGACACGGGGGCGTACTACTTCGCGCACCACTACACGTACAACTCGCTCGCGCGGCCCGGGATCTACGGGTTCGGTCCGGACGGGGCGGGCGGGGTGCGGTTCGCCGTGGTCCGGACGCCGCAGACGCTCGACGAGATCGTGGCGGAGTCGGGAGGGGCGCACGCGGGGGCGTTGACGGACACGTTCTGACGGGCCCGCGCCGGGGTGAAGCTCTGATGAAGCTCTGAGACGCGGCCGCACAGGCATCCCCGGCGCACCATCGGGAAGAACTCCCCCGGACGGATCACCGATCGGGGGAGGTTCTCTTGTCCACCACCGAAACCACCGCAGGCACCCCGGCACCCGCCGAGGAACCGGGGCTCAAGCGGGCCATCGGCCCCAAGCTGCTGATCCTCTTCGTGATCGGCGACATTCTCGGGACCGGCATCTACGCCACCACCGGCAGCGTCGCCGGGAAGGTCGGCGGGGCGCTGTGGCTGCCCTTCGTCATCGGCTTCGTCGTGGCGATCCTGACGGCGGCGTCGTACGTCGAACTCGTCGGCAAGTATCCACAGGCGGCCGGAGCGGCCCTCTACACGCAGAAGGCGTTCAAGGTCCCCTTCCTCACCTTCATCATCGCGTTCATGGTGATGTGCTCGGGCCTGTCGTCCGCGAGCGCGGCGGCCCGCGCGTTCAGCGGCGACTATCTGGCCGAGTTGACGGGCGACGCGCTGCCGCCCACGCTCATCGCGATCTGCTTCATCCTCGCCCTCGCGTCGCTGAACCTGCGGGGCGTGTCGGAGTCCGTGAAGACGAACGTGATCCTGACGCTGGTCGAGCTGACGGGTCTGCTGATCATCCTCGCGATCGGCGCGTACGCGGTGCTGACGGGCGACGGGGAGCCGTCCAGGCTGGGCGAGTTCGAGGCGAGCGGCACCGGATACGCCCTGATCACCGGGGTGTTGGGCGCGACGGCACTGGGCTTCTTCGCGTTCGTGGGCTTCGAGGACTCGGTGAACATGGCCGAGGAGACGAAGGATCCCGTCCGCACCTTCCCGCGGGCGATCTTCATCGGCGTGGCGGTGACGGGCACGATCTACGTGCTCGTGGCGCTGGTCTCGTCACTCCTCGTGGACTACAAGGTGCTGGAGGGTTCGAGCGGCCCGCTCCTCGAGGTCGTGAAGGCCGGCGGCGTCGACTTCCCGCACAAACTCTTCGCGCTCATCGCCCTGTTCGCCGTCACCAACTCCGCGCTGATCAACATCATGATGGCCTCGCGCCTCTGCTACGGCATGGCCAACGAACGCATCCTGCCGCGCGGTATGGGCCGCGTCCTGCGCCGCCGCCGCACACCCGTGGTCGGGATCATCTTCGTGACGGTCCTCGCGATCGGCCTGGTCTCCACGGGCGAGATCGAGGGCCTGGGCGACACCACGGCGTTCCTGCTGCTGTGCGTGTTCGCCGTGGTCAACGTCACGGTCCTGGTACTCCGCCGCGACCCCGTCGACCACGAGCACTTCCGTACGCCGACCGCGCTCCCGGTGCTCGGCGCGGTGACGGCCCTGATCCTCGCCAGCCCGTTGGCCGACCGCCCGGCGGACGTCTACATCCGCGCGGCAGTGCTCCTCGCCATCGGCGTCGGCCTGTGGGCGGTCAACAAGCTGGTGCTCCGGGTACAGCACGAGGACTGAGACGACAGAGTCTCGAAAGGCCAGGCACCACCTGAAGAAATGCACCACCTGAAGAAAATTCGAGGCGGACCAGGAGGTCTGATCCCCCACCCGCAGCCGCCAACGGCGGGAACCCCCACGGGAAACCCGCACGGTCCAAGATGCGCCTTACGGGCGGTGCGGGCGGGAAAGACAACCACCCACAACCCGCACCCGCCCACTACACCAGCACGTCCCCCCGACGCCGCGCCCCACCAGGCGCGGCGTCGCCCGCCGCGATACCCGTGGACCGGTAGGCCTTGACCCGCTTGCCCGCCGGAACACCCGCCCCGCGGCCGAGCCAGTCGACACGGACCCACACGAGCGACTCGGCCGCCCGCTCGAGCCGCCCGATCCAGACCGCCTTGAGACGAAGCCCGACTCCGACGCCCGCAAGGAGCATCCCCCCGGCCGCCGGCACGGCGAACGCGGACCCCAGCGCGGCCACGAACGCGAGCAGCAACCACCACCGATGCCCCCGCCGCCAGTTCCGTACCGTCACCGCCCGGTCCTGGAGCACATCGTGCTTTCCGGCCCGGGCCGCGCCACGGACAAGCTCCGCGTACCGCTTCCGCCGCACCAGGACCACCACGGCCACCGTGATCAGAAGGAGCGCGGCCCCGGCCAGCACCCCGATCCGCCGCCCGGTAACCCCCGGCACGAGCATCCCGACACCCGCCGAGATCACTCCGAGCCACCACAACGGTGCCGCCCCGGCCCGCACTACGACGGCCACCCGAGCCAGTCCCTGCCCTCCGCGCGTCACGTTCCGCCTCCTCACAGACTCGCCGACGCATCTTTTGGGCATGCAGGTTAGCGAGCAAAGGTGAGACGAGTCTTAGAGCGACCCCAGACCGTTACTAGACAGACTGTTACTCGGCTCCTCGGCTCCCCGACCGACCGTTACTCGACGAACAGCCCGCGCGCAGCGGCCCGCGCATCGAACTCCTCCAGCCGCGCCTGCGCATCCGGCAGCCCGTCGCACATCGCCTCCAGCAGCACCCGCCCGAGCAGCATCGGCGCACAGGCCGTGTCGAAGGCGAGCCCGGTCCCGACGGCTGCCGGCAACAGCAGGTCCGACACCTTCGCCACCGGTGCGAACGCCGAGTCCGCGACCGTGACGACGGTCAGCCCGGCCTCCTTCGCGTATGCCAGCGTGTCCACGACCTCCCGCGGATGCCGGGGCAGCGCGAAGCACAGCAAGGTGCTGGCCCCGGCCCGCACGGCCGCGTCGATCCGGTCGTGGACCATCGTCCCGCCCTCGTGCAGCAGCCGTACGTCCGGATGGACCTTGGCGGCGAAGTACGCGAACCCGTACGCCTGAGACGCGGCCGCCCGCAGTCCGAGCACCGGCAGCGGCCGCGAGGCGGCGAGCAGCCGCCCCGCCCGCTCCACGGGGCGCGGATCCGCGAGCACGGAGGCGAGATGGCGGAGGTTCTCGATCTCGGCCTCGACGGCCTGCTGGTACTCGTTGTACGAGCCCGTGTCCGCCGCGGGTTCGGCCGGCGCGACCTCGCGCAGATGCTTGCGCAGGGCCGGGTAGCCGTCGAAGCCGAGGGCCACGGCGAAGCGGGTGACGGACGGCTGGCTGACACCGGCGAGCTCGGCGAGCTCCACGCTCGACAGGAACGGCACCTCCGCGGCCCGCCGCACCATGCTGTGCGCGATGCGCCGCTGGGTGGGGGTCAGCCGGTGCCCCTCGAAGAGCGCCTGCAGGCGCCCGGCAGGACTGTCGGTCACGCCCGTACTCCCGTCCACGCTCGTCTTCCCGTCACCGTTCGATTCCTCGCCCGTAAACACGTCCCTGCCCGTATTCACGTCCATGCCCGTATTCACGTCCCTGCTCCCGTCCACGCTCATGCCGTGCTCCCCCTCCAGATGTCCGTGAACCGGTCGAGCAGTGCGGCCGCCGCCGTCACGTCGTCCGTGAGCGGCCGGTCGGCCGGGTCCGCGTCGAGCACCGACTCGGCGAGCTCCAGCGCCCGCGCGACCGGCAGCTCCGGGTCCGGCCGCAGGCCGCGCTGGCGCAACGCCCGTACGGCGGCGACGAGTTCGCAGCCGACGACGAGACGGTACGCATCGCACGCGCGCAGTGTCTGACGGGCGGCGAGCGACGCGAAGCTCGCCTGCTCCTCGACGCCCCGGGAGAGTACAGCGTGGCCGAGCGAGGCGGGCGCGGAGAAGGCCCGCAGATCGCCGAGGGCGGCTCCGGCGGCGTACTCCAGGATCATCACGCCGGAGGAGGCGGGCTCGTGGTCGGCGAGGAAGGGGCGCAGACGGGTGTAGGCGGGTTCGTTCAGGGTGGAGAGGCGGGAGGTCGACAGGCGGGCCACCTGGGTGAGGGAAAGCCTGAAGTGGTCGAGAGCGAGGGCGAGTTGGGCCTGGTAGAAGCCGCCGTGGTGGTAGGCGGCCATGTCCTCGGGGCAGATCAGCGGGTTCTCGGCGGCCGCGTTGATCTCGACGGCGAGGACCTCTTCCAGGGCATCGGCCGCGTCGTGCGCCGGCCCGTGGATCTGCGGCAGGCAGCGGAATCCGTACGGGTCCTGGATCCGGCCGAGCGGCGGCGTCGGATGGTCGGCCGCACCGACCAACTCCCGCATCCGCCGGGCCACTTCGGCCGACCCGCGGTGCGGACGCGCGGCGTGCACGGGCGCCGCGTACGCCTCGTGCGACCCGTCCACCGCGACCAGCGACAGCGCGGCGACGACCTGCGTGGCTCCGATGAGCCCCCGCAGCTCGTGCAGCGCGAGCGCGGCCTGCCCGAGAGTGAGGGCGTTGCTGCTGATGAGCGCGAGGGCGTCGTTGTTGTCGAGCGGCTGGGGCTCGGGCGCGCCCACACCCTCCACCGCACCCGCGATCCAGCCCTCCGAAGCGCCCGCACCCACACCCTTCGTACCCGCACCCGCACCCGCTGACGTACCGCCCACGCCTCGCCACGGATGCTCGCCCGCCAGCGCCAGCCCCACCTGCGACAACGCCGCGATGTCCCCGGTCCCGACCGAGCCGAACTCGTTCACGACGGGGTACGCCCCGGTCTCCAGCGCCTCGCACAGCGCCGTGACGACGGTGGGCCGCAGGCCCGCCCCGCCCGCGAGGAGCTGGTTCGCGCGGACGGCGAGCATCGCCCGGACCTGCCGGGCGGGCAGTTCCTCGCCGATGGCGCCGGCGTGACTGCGCAGCAGGCGCAGACCGTGCTCGGCGGCCGCCTCGGTCGGCACATCCTCGTTCCGGTTGGCGCCGACGCCGGTGGAGCGGCCGTACACGCGGCCGGTCGCGGCGATCAGCCGGGCCGCGTCCCAGGATTCCTCGACGCGTTTCATCGCGTCGGTGCCGGGGACGGGCCGCGCGAGCCCGTCGGCGAGGCGTACGACGTCGGCGACGCGGGTGCTGTACCCGTCCAGCACCACGAGGCCGGTCGTCACCGCACCCGGTACGTCCACATCCTGAGACGACATAGAGCGCGAACTCCTCTCAATCCGGACGTCGGATCTTGCCTGGCGGCCATAAGTAACCAGCGATTAACACCGGGCCGTTGACAAGCTATTCAGATACAGAGAACTCTGCATGACGATATGCAGCCGGGCAAGGGACACCTCATGATCCAGTTCGACGCGGTCCACAAGCGCTTCCCGAACGGCACGACAGCGGTCCACGACCTCTCCCTGGAGATGCCGGAAGGCGGTGTGACCGTCCTCGTGGGATCTTCCGGTTGCGGCAAGACGACGACACTGCGAATGATCAACCGAATGGTCGACCCGACCTCCGGAACCATCCGGGTCGGCGGCCGTGACGTGCTGGACCAGGACGCCGCGGACCTCCGCCGCTCCATCGGTTACGTCATCCAGCAGTCGGGCCTCTTCCCGCACCGCACGGTCCTCGACAACATCGCGACCGTACCGCTGCTCCTCGGCCATGGCCGCCGGAAGGCGCGGGCCCGGGCGGCGGAGCTCCTGGAGACGGTCGGCCTGACGGCCGAGTCCGGGAAGCGCTACCCGCACCAGCTCTCCGGCGGCCAGCAACAGCGCGTCGGTGTGGCCCGTGCGCTCGCCGCCGACCCGCCGGTGCTCCTGATGGACGAGCCCTTCGGCGCGGTCGACCCGGTCGTGCGCACCCAGCTCCAGGACGAACTGCTCCGGCTCCAGAAGGAGTTGAGCAAGACGATCGTCTTCGTCACGCACGACATCGACGAGGCGGTCCGGCTCGGCGACCAGATCGCGATCTTCCGCACGGGCGGCCATCTCGTCCAGTGCGCGACCCCGTCGGAGCTGCTGGCCCGCCCGGCGGACGACTTCGTCGCGGACTTCCTGGGCGCCGAGCGCGGCCTGAAGCTCCTGTCGCTGACGCCGCTCAAGGGCATACCGCAGGCACCGGCCCCCGAGGGCGGCACCTGGGAACTGGTCCTGGACGGCGCCCGCAGGCCCCTGCACTGGCGCACCGAGGACACCGAACTCCCCGTACGGCCGCTGAGCGACGCCGACTCCCTGCTCGCCGCCCTCAACGAGTCCATCGCCTCCCCGACCGGACTCGTGGCCCGCGTCGACGCCGACGGCGCCCTCACCGGCGTGACGTCGCGCGACGAGATCCACGAGCACGCCGGCCTGGCCCACGCGGAAGCCCGGGTCGCCTGATGACCATCGACTGGTCGTGGATAGGCGACCACACCGACGACCTGACCACCCTCACCTTCTCCCACCTCCAGGCGGCCCTCTCCGCCGTCCTCTTCGGCCTGCTGATCTCCCTCCCGCTGGCCGTGGTCGCGCACCGGATCCGCCCCCTTCGGGGCCTCCTCCTGGGCCTCTCGAACGTCCTCTTCACAATCCCGTCGATCGCCGTCTTCGTGCTGCTCCTGCCGGTCTCCGGCCTGACCCGCACCACCACGGTCATCGGTCTGACGATCTACACCCTCGTCGTCCTCCTCCGGAACACGGTCGAGGGCCTCGACTCGGTCCCCGCGAAGACGAAGGAAGCGGCGAAGGCCATGGGCACGCGCCCCCTGCGCGCCCTCCTCACCGTCGAGCTCCCCCTCGCACTCCCCGTGATCATGGCGGGCGTCCGTATCGCCACGGTCATGTCGATCTCCCTGGTCTCCGTGGCGACGTACATCGGCGACGGCGGCCTCGGCCAGCTCTTCACGGACGGCTTCCAGCGCAACTTCCCGACCCCGGTGATCGTCGGCGTGGTCCTGACGCTCCTGCTGGCCCTGGTCGCGGACGCGCTGCTGGTCGCCGTTCAGTACGTACTCACCCCGTGGACGAGGCGGCGAGCCTGACATGTACGAACTCTTCAAGAACCTCGGCGACTGGCTGGTCAGCGGCGAGCAGTGGACCGGCCCCGACGGCATCGGCCACCGCCTCGCCGAACACCTCCAGTACTCGCTCCTCGCCACCCTCGTGGCGGCCGCGATCGCCCTCCCGCTGGGCCTGCTGATCGGCCACACCGGCCGCGGCGCGTTCCTCGCCATCAACCTCGCGTCCTTCGGCCGCGCCCTGCCGACCGTCGGCCTGGTCGTGCTCGTCTTCCTGGCCAGCGGCCTGTCGATGTGGCCGGTGTACGTCGCGCTGGTCGCCCTCGCGGTCCCGGCGATCGTCACGAACACGTACGCGGGCATGAACGCCGTCGACCCGGACGTGAAGGACGCCGCCCGCGGCCAGGGCATGCGCTGGCACCAAGTCCTGTTCCAGGTCGAGCTGCCTCTCGCGCTCCCCCTGATCATGACGGGCCTGCGTCTCGCGCTGATCCAGGTGGTGGCGACGGCCACGATCGCCGCGTACGTGTCTTTTGGCGGGCTTGGGCGGTATGTGTTCGACGGGCTTGCTCAGCGGGACCTTGTGCAGGTGCTGGGGGGTGCGGTGCTTGTGGCCGTGGTTGCCGTTGTTCTCGACCTCGCCTTGAGCGGCCTGCAGCGGGTGCTGTTCCGTCATCGCCCCGCGTAGGCGCTCCGCGCCGGCTGCAGTTCCGAATCTGCGGGTCCGTTGTGGCTGGTCGCGCAGTTCCCCGCGCCCCTTACGGGGCGCCCCCGATCTCTGCAACTCCCACCCAGGAGCTTTCACTCATGAATCGTCGTACTCTCCTCGGCGGGCTCTTCGCCGCCGCATCCGTTCCCGCGCTCGCCGCGTGCAGCAGTGGTATCACCTCGCTCGACGGCGAGGGCGGTGCGAGTGGTGGTGGCGGGTCCAGCAAGGACGGCGTCACCATCGGTACCGCCAACTTCACCGAGAACCAGGTCCTCGGCTTCCTCTACGCGGCGGTACTCGAAGCCGCCGGAGTGCAGACGAAGGTCCGCCCGAACCTCGGCACCCGCGAGATCCTCATCCCCGCGCTCAGGGGCGGCGACATCGGCCTGCTCCCCGAGTACCAGGGCGCCCTGCTCCACTACATCGACCCCAAGGCGGAGGCGACGGAGGAGGGCGAGATGCAGAACGCCCTCGCGATGTCCCTGCCCGTCGGCCTCCAGGTGCTGCCGTACGGCATGGCCGAGGACTCCGACGCGTTCGCGGTCACCCGGGAGACGGCCGACAGGTACGGTCTGGCCACCCTCGCCGACCTGAGGAAGCAGAACGGCAGGCTCGTCATCGGCGCCGCACCCGAGGTGAAGAAGCGCGAGGTCGGGGTGGTCGGGCTGAAGGACGTGTACGGGGTGGAGTTCAAGGAGTTCAAGTCCCTCGACTCCTCGGGCCCGTTGGTGAAGGGCGCCCTGAAGAAGGGTGACGTGGACGTGGCCAATCTCTTCACCACCGACACCGACATCCAAGCCAACAGGTGGGTTGTCCTGACCGACCCCAAGAACCTCATCCCCGGCCAGCACGTCGTCCCCCTCATCGCCGACCGCAAGGCCGACTCGACGGTCCGCAAGGCCCTCGCCCAGCTGGGCAACGTCCTCACCACGGCGGACCTCACCGAACTCAACCGCAAGGTCGACAAGGACAAGAAGGACCCGGAGGACGTGGCGAACGCGTACGCGAAGGAGAAGGGCCTGACGCGATAGGGAGTGGTGGGGAACAGCCCAGCGCGGATAAGGGGGCTAACCCCCGTGCCAAGCGGGCTCCGGCTCCTTACCGTTGACACCATGACCGGTATGGAAGCCCGTGACGCGGAGCTCAAGAAGGAACTCGACGCCACCTTGCACGCACGCAAGGAACTGGGCGAAGAGTACGAGTCCGCGCTGGTCGACTCGTTCCTGGAGAAGGTCGAGCAGCGTCTGGACGGGGCGGTCGACCGCCGGGTACGCCGACAGCTCGCGGAACAGCAGATGGTGGTGGCCCGGGGCTCGCGCGCCCCGCAGGGATCCTCCGATTCCTGGGGCGAGCGCTTCGGCTTCGGCATCGTCTCGCTGGTCCTCGCGATCCCTCTGTCCGCCATCGGCGGCGCTGTCGCGGACCTGCCCGGCCTCCTGATCGCCTGGACGGGCATCGTGGGGGTCAACGTCGTCCAGGCCGCACGCCACACGCCGAACATCTTCGGCCGCCGCAAGAACAAGTCGGAGTCGGACTGGGAAGAGTGACTGGAAGAGCATGCGACACAACAAGTAGCGCCGAAGGGCCCGTCACCTAGGTGACGGGCCCTTCGCAAGCTTTGCGCGGGAACCGCCGCACCCCCGTTACCGGGGGGCGGGACGACGGCGGTCCCCGCGAGGGACGCGGGCCGGGTCAGGGCCGGGCTTGCGCGTCCTAGGCGTCCATGGAGGTCCGGGAGCCGCTCCGGAGGTCCTTGGCGCCGTTTTCGGTGCCGACCGGGGCGGGGAGCCGCTCCCGCCCTTGCCGACATCCACTAATGTGCCGGACCCGTGTTAAGCGTGTGCTGCGCGGACGTGACGCGCTCGTACCACTTCCACGAAGTTCTGCGGTGATCACTCACCCCGGAAGTTCCCCTCCGGAGAACGCAGTTCACCGGAAGTCCTACTGCAGTCCACCCTTGGCAAGGAAGGACAGCAGGTCCTGCCGGCTGACGACACCCGTGGGCTTGCCCTCGACGAGGACGATCGCCGCGTCGGCGGCGCCGAGTACGGACATCAGGTCGCCCACCGGCTCACCGGAGCCGACCTGGGGCAGCGGCGCCGACATGTGCTTCTCCAGCGGGTCGGAGAGCGAGGCCCGCTGGGTGAACAGCGCGTCGAGCAGCTCCCGTTCGACCACGGACCCCACGACCTCGGCGGCCATCACGTCCGGGTGCCCGGCGCCGGGCTTCACGATCGGCATCTGCGAGACGCCGTACTCCCGCAGCACCTCGATGGCCTCGCCGACCGTCTCGTCCGGGTGCATGTGGACGAGCGAGGGCATGGAGCCGCCCGCCTTGTCGCTCAGCACATCCCCGACACGGGCACTGGGACCCGCGTCCTCCAGGAACCCGTAGTCGGCCATCCACTCGTCGTTGAAGATCTTGCTGAGGTACCCGCGCCCGCTGTCCGGCAGCAGCACGACCACGACGTCGTCAGGACCCAGTCGCTCGGCGACGCGCAGCGCGGCCACCACGGCCATGCCGCACGAACCACCCACCAGGAGCCCTTCCTCCTTGGCGAGGCGCCGCGTCATCTGGAAGGAGTCCTTGTCCGAGACCGCGACGATCTCGTCCGCGACCGTCCGGTCGTACGCCGTCGGCCAGAAGTCCTCGCCGACCCCCTCCACGAGATACGGCCGCCCGGACCCGCCGGAGTACACGGACCCCTCGGGGTCGGCGCCGATCACCTGGACCTTCCCGTCACTGACGTCCTTCAGGTACCGCCCGGTGCCGGAGATGGTGCCGCCCGTCCCCACACCCGTCACGAAGTGGGTGATCCGCCCCTCCGTCTGATCCCACAGCTCAGGGCCGGTGGAGTGATAGTGCGAGAGGGGGTTGTTGGCGTTGGAGTACTGGTCGGGCTTCCAGGCGCCCGGGGTCTCCCGCACGAGCCGGTCGGAGACGTTGTAGTACGAGTCGGGGTGCTCGGGGTCCACCGCCGTCGGGCATACGACGACCTCGGCCCCGTACGCACGCAGCACGTTGATCTTGTCGGTGCTCACCTTGTCGGGGCACACGAAGATGCACTTGTAGCCCTTCTGCTGGGCCACGATGGCAAGGCCCACACCGGTGTTGCCACTGGTCGGCTCGACGATCGTGCCGCCCGGCTTGAGGGCGCCGCTCTGCTCGGCGGCCTCGATCATGCGCAGGGCGATGCGGTCCTTCACGGAGCCGCCGGGGTTGAAGTACTCGACCTTCGCGAGGACGGTCGCCTGGATGCCGGCGGTCACGCTGTTGAGCCTCACCAGCGGGGTGTTGCCGACGAGACTGATCATCGAGTCGTGGAATTGCACCGTTGTCTCCGGAGCTGAAAAAGAGGTGGTCGGGGTGGTTCCGCCAGCCTAAGCCCCGTACCGGGTCGGGGGGCCGGGGGAAATCCCTCGGAAGGCACAGCACGTGTCGTTGAGATTGGCCGACGGTCCCTACGGGGCAAGCAGTGGTTGTACGGGTACGAGGAGGTGGCGGCTACGCATGACGAGGTTGTCGAGGGCGAGGGTGGCGCGGCGGATCGCCGCGGGCGCGGCGTACGGCGGCGGCGGGATCGGGTTGCTGGGCGCGGCGACGGTCGGCGTGGTGCTGGCCGAGGTGCAGCTGGCGAAGCGGACGGTGGGCAACGGACACAGTCCCCATCCGCCGAGCGCGGACGGGCTGTACGGGTATGTGTACGCCGGCGCAGAGGAACCGTTGCGCCTGACGATGCTGGGGGATTCCACGGCGGCGGGGCAGGGGGTGCACCGGGCTCGTCAGACCCCCGGGGCGCTGCTCGCGTCCGGGCTCGCCGCGGTGGCGGAGCGGCCGGTGCGGTTGCGGAACGTGGCGTTGCCCGGCGCTCAGTCGGACGACCTGGACCGTCAGGTCACGCTGGCTCTCGGGGTCCCTGACGGGGCCCCTGACGTATGCGTGATCATGGTGGGCGCGAATGACGTCACGCATCGGATGCCCGCGACGCGCTCGGTCCGTCACCTCTCGGCAGCGGTACGCCGTCTGCGTACCGCTGGCGCCGAGGTGGTCGTCGGCACCTGTCCCGACCTGGGGACCATCGAGCCCGTGCAGCAGCCGTTGCGCTGGCTGGCCCGGCGGGCGTCGCGGCAGCTCGCGGCGGCGCAGACCATCGGGACGGTCGAGCAGGGAGGGCGGACGGTGTCCCTCGGTGACCTGCTGGGTCCTGAATTCGCGGCGAACCCCCGAGAGCTCTTCGGCCCCGACAACTACCACCCCTCCGCGGAGGGCTATGCGACCGCGGCCATGGCGGTGCTGCCCACGGTCTGCGCGACGCTCGGCCTCTGGCCGGCCGAGGAGGAGCGTCCGGACGTCTCCCGTCGCGAGGGCTTCCTTCCGGTGGCCCGGGCCGCCGCGGAGGCCGCGTCGGAGGCCGGCACCGAGGTCACGGCCGCGATGCCCACGGGTCCGCGCGGACCCTGGGCCCTCCTCAAGCGCCGCCGGCGCCGGCGGGTCCGGGCCACGGACCCTTCCCCGGCCCCGGCCCCGGAACCGTCCGCCTGACCCCGGGCGTTTCCTCGCCCCCCGGGGGGCCAACCCCCGAACCCCGCTCCTCAAACGCCGGACGGGCTGATTT
>NZ_VWMY01000009.1:26325-37513 GCF_008905045.1 Streptomyces albicerus | reverse complement strand
GCGTTTGAGGACGAGGCCGTTCAGGCCGATAGCGGGGGTCTGGGGGCGCAGCCCCCAGGGATGGGACGGGTAGGGGCGGCGGGGGCGAAAAAAGCAAGCGCTTAGAAAAGTGCGGCCCGAGTCACACGCCCGCACACGTGACCTCGACCATACGTGCGGGTAACTTCCCACACAGGTCCGCCTACACCCCCGTACGCCAATGGAGCCGTAGATGCCCGAAGCCGTGATCGTCTCGACCGCCCGCTCCCCCATCGGCCGCGCCTTCAAGGGCTCCCTCAAGGACCTGCGCCCCGACGACATCACCGCCACGATCATCCAGGCGGCACTGGCCAAGGTCCCGGAGCTCGACCCCAAAAAGATCGACGACCTGATGCTCGGCTGCGGCCTCCCGGGCGGCGAGCAGGGCAACAACCTCGGCCGCATCGTCGCCGTGCAGATGGGCATGGACCACCTCCCGGGCTGCACCGTCACCCGCTACTGCTCCTCGTCGCTCCAGACGACCCGCATGGCCCTGCACGCCATCAAGGCGGGCGAGGGCGACGTCTTCATCTCGGCGGGCGTCGAGATGGTGTCCCGCTTCACGAAGGGCAACTCCGACAGCCTCCCGGACACGCACAACCCGCTCTTCGCGGAGGCGGAGGCCCGCACCGCCGAGGTCGCCGCCAGCGAGGGCGCGAGCTGGCACGACCCGCGCGAGGACGGCCTCGTCCCCGACCCGTACATCGCGATGGGCCAGACCGCCGAGAACCTGGCCCGCATCAAGGGCGTCACCCGCCAGGACATGGACGAGTTCGGCGTCCGCTCGCAGAACCTCGCCGAGGAAGCCATCAAGAACGGCTTCTGGGAGCGCGAGATCACCCCGGTGACGACCCCGGACGGGACGGTCGTCAGCAAGGACGACGGCCCGCGCGCCGGAGTCACGATGGAGGGCGTCGCGGGCCTCAAGCCCGTCTTCCGCCCCGACGGCCTGGTCACGGCGGGCAACTGCTGCCCGCTGAACGACGGCGCCGCCGCCGTCGTGATCATGTCCGACACGAAGGCCCGCGAGCTGGGCCTGACCCCGCTGGCCCGCATCGTGTCGACCGGCGTCACCGGCCTCTCCCCCGAGATCATGGGCCTCGGCCCGGTGGAGGCGTCGAAGCAGGCTCTCGGACGCGCCGGCCTGACCGTCGACGACATCGACCTCTTCGAGATCAACGAGGCGTTCGCCGCCCAGGTGATCCCCTCCTACCGCGACCTGAACATCCCGCTGGAGAAGCTGAACGTGAACGGCGGCGCGATCGCGGTCGGCCACCCCTTCGGCATGACCGGCGCCCGCATCACCGGCACGCTCATCAACAGCCTCCAGTTCCACGACAAGCAGTTCGGCCTGGAGACGATGTGCGTCGGCGGCGGCCAGGGCATGGCGATGGTCATCGAGCGCCTGAGCTGACACCCGGGCCGACGTCCGAGCCGAAGCACAGCAACCAGCAAAGATGTAACCGCAGTTGAACGCAGTGTGACCGAACCGGCCCAGAGCCCAGTCACCACCGGGACTCTGGGCCGTTTTGTGATCCAATCTCCCCCAGGATGTGACCTATCTCCCCCTGGAGAGCGATTTACGCAGGTCAGAGCCGTTACGCAGTCAAACACCAGGGCTAAAGTCCTGTCCCTTTCGTGACGTTACGCACTGACAGCTGGTTAGTCCGCCCTTCAAGCTGATGTAGGAAGTCGGGGGTCGACTTTGAACCGGGAGTACGTCAGTGAGCACCACGTCTCTTGCTCTGCTGCTCGCCACAGCCACCACCACGGCCGTGGGCGTCGCCGTTCTGCGCACCCTGCAGGCGCTGCGCCGACAGGTCGCGGCCCTGCGCACCGAGCTCGCCGAGAGCCGCGCCACGGCCGTACGCGGTCTCGTGCCCGCCGCCCGCACGACCGCGGACACGGACGAGATACGCGCTGCCGTGGCCGAGGCGCTCGCGGAGGAACGCGAGCGGGAGCTGGCGGAGGCGCGGGCGTTCTGGGCCGCCCAGGAGGCGCGTGACGCCTCGGACGCGCCCACCCTGCTCGGCCTTCCGGACAGCGAACTGTTCCTGCCGCGCCAGTCGGACTTCGCGGGCCTGGAGCACCTGGAGCCGGTGACCGAGTCGCACACCGACGCCGACGAGTTCGCCGGTGACTCGCCCGAGCTGGCCGCGGCCCGCCGCCGCCACCCCTCGCACCCGGACTTCGTACCGGTCCAGTCACCGGTCGTGAACGACCACGAGCGCACGGTGGCCTGCCTGGAAGAGCTGGCCGAGTCCCGCACCGAACTGGCCGACGTCCGCCCCGGCCCCCTCGGCACGCTCGACGTCTACGTCTTCACCGACGGCACCACCCTCTGCATGACCCCGGGCCACCGCGAAACCGCCGAACGCCTCGCCGACTCCCTCCGCACCGGCCACCCCCCGGTCCTCCTGGGCGGCTCAGGAGTCTCCGGCGCCTACGCCCTGACCTTCGAGTGCGGAGCAGAGAACGTGTATGTCCTGGCGGACAGGGTCATAGCCTCGCTGTAAAGGCACGCCTCAGCAGAAGCGCGCCCCAAAGGGGCGCGGGGAACGGCGCGATCAGCCACACCCAACCCGCACCCGCCAACGAACGCTCAAACCCCCGCCCTCTTCTGCGCCTCCTCCACAAGCCGCACAGCCTCCACGACCTCGTCCTCGGTCGTCAGCACAACCGCCAAATCATTCCCAGCCACAGTGATCTGATCCGCGGCCGCGAACATCCCCGCATCAGGCATCTCCCGTGGCTTCCCCGCAGGGTCCTCAAGAAGCTGGGCACGCAGTGCCAACTCCCTGGCCAGCCCCAGCGCCTCCGCGGCAGCGCCCCGCTGCAACCGGCTCTGCGGCGCAGCCCGCAACCGGTCGGCGAAATGTTCCACGGCACGGGTCAACGGCGTCGTATCAAGCACGCCGCGAGACTACGCGCCACACCTGGACTGTTGCCAACGACCGAACCCTCAGGCACGGTGGCGTTAAGGACCGGCTTACATCCCCTTTGCGTCCGGAGGCGCCGATGTCCCAAGTCTTCTCCGAGGAGACCCATCGCAATCTGCTCGCCCGCATCCCCCACTGCACCGGTCGTGAGATCTCCGACTGGCTGCGAACCGTCGACGAAGGCCCCGCTCTCTTCCGCTTCGAGGAGAAGGTCAGCTGGCTCCGCGCCGAGCACAACCTCGCGTACGGCCACGCCAAAGCGATCATTCACGAGTACGACCTGAGGAGGGCCGCGCGCAAACTGCTCTGAGCGCGCACCAAAGGACACCACATCGCGTCAAACGAAGAAGGGCCCGCGAACCAGAGGTTCGCGGGCCCTTCAGGCACTACTTGGCACTGCTTGCCGGAACCACCGGCGCGACTATTAGTCGTCGCCGCTGAAGATGGCGACCAGCCGCAGCATCTCGACGTAGATCCACACGAGGGTCATGGTCAGGCCGAACGCGGCCAGCCATGCCTCCTGGCGCGGTGCGCCGTAGGCGATGCCGTCCTCGATCTGCTTGAAGTCGAGCGTCAGGAAGAACGCACCCAGGATGATCGCGATGATGCCGACGATCGCGCCGAGCGGGCCCATGCTCCGCAGCCCGCCGTCCTCGGCGACACCGAAGACGACCAGCAGCAGGTTGACCGCCGTGACCAGGATGAAGGCGATCGCGATGGCCATACCGATGCGCGCGTACCGAGCGGTGACGCGGATCCAGCCTGCCTTGTAGATCAGCAGGGTGGCGCCGGAGACCGCCATGGTGCCGAGCACGGCCTGGAAGGGCGCGCCGGACCACCGGCTGTTGTACATCTCGCTGATCACGCCGAGGAAGACGCCCTCGAACGCGGCGTACGACAGGATCAGCGCGGGCGAGGCCTTGCGCTTGAAGGTCTGGATCAGCGCGAAGACCATCGCGATGAGCGCGGCGCCGATGGCCAGGCCGAAGCTGCTCGACGAGACCGGCAGCAGGGCCCATGCGAGGACGGCACCGACGGTGACGGTGCCGAGTGTCATGGCCGAGCGCGCGACGACGTCGTCCATCGTCATGCGGTCTACGGCGGGCGGAGCCTGCGGCGGTGCGCCGTGCTGCAGGTCCTGCGGGGCGTACGGGTTCTGAGCGTAAGGATTCTGCGCGTACGGGTTGCCGCCCTGCGGGGCGTGCGGGGTGCCCTGTGCGTACGGGTTCCCCTGCGTTCCGACAGCGGGGCCCCCGGCCTGCGGCGCGGTGTTGAAACCCGCGTAGCCGTTGTCGCGGCTGAACCCCCGTCGCGAGAAGACCGGGTTGCTGCTCCTCATTTCACTCCTCCATGGCCACCCTGCGTGGCCTTGGCTCAAGAGTAATGGGTAGGCAAAAGAATGCCTCTAGTGCCTGGGGAGGATCTTTCCCCTCCTGTGACCGGGAACACCAGGGTTCCCCCCGGCATTCCCCGCACCGTTACAACGCCGGTACGCACTCTTCCGGTTCCCCCTTCCGGGGCACAACACTCCGGCTTCCGGGGCACATCACTCCAGCGGGAAGCCGGTGTACCCCTCGGCGAGGTCCTGCTCGGCGGAGCGCGCGGAGGCGATCCGCTCCAGCCGGGCGAGCTGGATGCGGTCCTCGAACGGCGTAGCGTCGGGCGAGCGGTGCAGCAGCGTCGTCATCGCGTACGAGAACCGCTCGGCCTGCCACACCCGCCGCAGACAGGTCTCGGAGTACGCGTCGAGCCGCTCGGCCGACCCGGTCTCCTTCTCGTACGCCAGCGCCCGCGCGAAGGTGACGACGTCCCCGACCGCCAGATTCAGGCCCTTGGCGCCGGTCGGCGGCACGATGTGGGCGGCGTCCCCGGCCAGGAAGAGCCGTCCGTGCCGCATCGGCTCGTGCACGTAACTCCGCATGGGCGTGACGGACTTGGCGGTGATGGGGCCGCGTCGGAGCCGCCAGTCGTCGGCCGTCTCGAAGCGCCGCTCCAGCTCGTCCCAGATCTCCTCGTCGTCCCAGGTCTCCGCGTCCGTGCCCTCGGGCACCTGGAGGTAGAGCCGCGAGACGGACGGCGAGCGCATGGACAGCAGGGCGAAGCCGCGGTCGTGTCGGGCGTAGACGAGTTCGTCGTGCGAGGGCGGCACATCGGCGAGGATCCCGAGCCAGCCGAAGGGGTACGTCCGCTCGAAGACCTGGGTGAGCTCCTCGGGGATCGCCTTGCGGGCCACGCCCCAGAAGCCGTCGCACCCGACAACGTACTCGCACTCCAGGACGTCCTCGCGTCCCTCGTGCCGGAAGCGCACCCGCGGGCTCTCGCTCTCCGCGCCCTCGACGGCCAGCGCCTCCGCCTCGAAGAGCAGCGGACCGCCCTCCTTGAGCTGCAATGCGATGAGGTCCTTGCACACCTCGGTCTGGGCGTAGACCATCACGGACCGCCCGCCGGTGAGGGCGGGGAAGTCGACGCGATGGCGCCGCCGGTCGAACCGCAGCTCGATGCCGTCGTGCCGCAGCCCTTCGCGGTCCATGCGCTCGCCGGCGCCCGCCGCCCGCAGCACGTCCACGGTCCCCTGCTCCAGGATCCCGGCCCGCTGCCGCTGCTCCACATACGCCCGGTCCCGGCTCTCCAGCACGACGGACTCGATGCCCGCGTTGTGGAGCAGCCGCGCCAGCAGCAGCCCGGCCGGCCCGGCTCCGACGATCCCGACGGTGGTACGCATCGACACGCCCCTTCGCGCTCCCATGACCCATGGTGTGTGTTCGCACTGTTCACGGTGTTCCGTGTACTGCGTGCGTTCGCGTAGTGAACTTTTATTCACCATCTCACTGCCGTGAGTCTCCGACGGGTCGAACCCGCTGTCAACGGTTACGGGGTGAAGTCTTCAATGAAGGATGAACGCTTCTTCGGGACGTGCCGGGACGTGCCGGGAATAGCGGAAGTGTCGGAGGTGCCCGGAACCGGACTTGAACCGGTACGCCCGCGAGGGGCAGCGAGGTTTAAGCTCGCCGTGTCTGCATTCCACCATCCGGGCAGGCCATGGGCTCCGCATCGAGTGTTCCGAGCCTATCGGGACGCATCCCCCGAACAGCGGAAGGGCGGACCGATGTTGTCTTATTTTATTGACGTCTGAGGGTGCATCAGCCCACGGTACGGGCCATCCGCACTTGCCAAATGCCCTTCGGCCGAAGCTGGACGGCGTATGGGGAATGACGTGATTTCACCGCCCGAACGAGCGGAACCTGACGAACCGTCGCCGATTCCCTCTCAGGGGCGGGTGTCATACCCAGGTATGACACGGGGCCGCGTGGTCCGACCCGAGTCTGTCTTCGGAACCGGAACAGCGGGTGACTACAGCGCGCCGATCGGCGTCGACGATGGAACGGTCGTCCTCACTCGTCGTCGTACCGACTAAGGAGCACCCTCCCGTGACCACCACTCCCCTCGCCGAACGCGCCACCACGGTGGCCGCCCGCGCCACGGAACTGTCGAAGGTCTACGGACAGGGGGAGACCCAGGTGGTCGCCCTGGACCGGGTGTCCGTCGACTTCCGGCAGGCCGAGTTCACCGCGATCATGGGTCCCTCGGGCTCCGGCAAGTCCACGCTGATGCACTGCGTGGCCGGCCTGGACACCTTCTCCTCCGGGTCCGTCCGCATCGGCGAGACCGAACTCGGCTCCCTCAAGGACAAGCAGCTCACCAAGTTGCGCCGGGACAAGATCGGCTTCATCTTCCAGGCCTTCAACCTTCTGCCGACGCTCACGGCCCTGGAGAACATCACCCTTCCGATGGACATCGCGGGCCGTAAGCCGGACAAGGAGTGGCTGAACACCGTGATCCAGATGGTGGGCCTGGCCGACCGCCTCACCCACCGGCCCGCCCAGCTGTCCGGCGGCCAGCAGCAGCGCGTTGCCGTGGCCAGGGCGCTGGCCTCCCGGCCGGACATCATCTTCGGCGACGAGCCCACGGGGAATCTGGACTCGCGTTCCGGTGCCGAGGTGCTCGGCTTCCTTCGCAACTCCGTAAGGGAGTTGGGGCAGACCGTGGTGATGGTCACGCATGACCCGGTGGCTGCCGCGTACGCGGACCGGGTGGTCTTCCTCGCCGACGGACGGATCGTCGACGAGATGTACCGGCCGACCGCGGACAACGTGCTCGACTTCATGAAGCAGTTCGACGCGAAGGGCCGCACCAGCTGATGTTCCGCACCGCCCTGCGCAACGTACTCGCGCACAAGGCCCGGCTGCTGATGACCGTGCTCGCCGTGATGCTCGGCGTCGCGTTCGTCTCCGGGACCCTGGTCTTCGCCGACACCCTCTCCAACGCCTTCCGCAACCAGTCGGCGAAGAGCTACGACGACGTCGCCGTCTCCATCACCTCGTACGCCAACACCGACGACGCCAAGGAAGAGCCCGGCCTCTCCCGCAAGACCCTCGACAAGGTCTCCGCGGTGGACGGCGTCGCCGCCGTGTCCGGCCGCGTCGACGGCTTCGCCGGGGTCGCCGACCCCGACGGGAAGCTGATCGGCGTCGGCTGGTCCAACAAGGGTTCCAACTTCGCCCCCGGCGAGGACGGCAAGGACCCCGCCTACACGTTCACCGACGGCTCCGGCCCGGTGAAGGACAGTCAGATCGCCCTGGACAAGGAGTCCGCGGCCAAGGGCGAGTACCAGGTCGGCGACCGGGTCCGGGTCGCCACGAACGGGCCGGTGAAGGAGTTCACCCTCAGCGGTGTGTTCACCACCGAGGACGGCGCGGTGAACGCCGGCGGCAGCCTCGTCCTGTTCGACACCGCCGTCGCCCAGAAGCAGTACCTCAAGCCGGGCTACTTCGAGAGCGCCACCGTCACCGCCGCCCCCGGCGCGACCGACACGAAGATCCTGGACGCGGTCAAGCAGCTGCTGCCGGACACCGCCGAGGCCGAGACCGGCCAGGCGCTCGCGGACCAGCAGGCCGAGGAGATCGAGCAGGGTCTGGGCAGTCTCAAGCAGGTCCTGCTCGGCTTCGCGGGCATCGCGCTCTTCGTCGGGATCTTCCTGATCTCCAACACCTTCACGATGCTGGTCGCCCAGCGCACGAAGGAGATCGCCCTGATGCGCGCCGTCGGTGCGTCGCGCAAGCAGATCACCCGCTCGGTGCTCGCCGAGGCCGCGGTGGTGGGCCTGGTCGCCTCGCTGATCGGCTTCGTCCTCGGCGTCGGGCTCGCGGTCGGTCTGCGGTCCGGGATGGCCGCGTTCGGCATGAAGATGCCGGACGGCCCGCTGATCCTGTCCGTCACACCGGTGATCGCCGCGATCGCCGTCGGTGTGCTGCTCACGATGTTCGCTGCCTGGCTGCCCGGCCGCCGGGCCGCGAAGATCCCCCCGGTGGCGGCCATGAACAGCCTCCACGCGGTGGCCACCACCAAGTCGCTGGTGCTGCGCAACTCCATCGGTACGGCCATCACCGGCCTCGGCGCGGCCGCGATCGTGGCGGGTGCCTCGACCGGCGGCGACGACGGCCGGCTGTACATCGGGGCGGGCGCGTTCTTCGCGCTGATCGGCGTGATCATCCTGATCCCGCTGCTGTCCCGGCCCGTGATCGCGCTCGTCCGTCCGCTGCTCGTCGGTCCCTTCGGGGTGTCCGGCAAGCTGGCCGGCCAGAACGCGGTCCGCAACCCGCGCCGCACCGGCGCCACCGCCTCGGCGCTGGCGATCGGACTGACGCTGGTGACCGGCCTGTCGGTGCTCGGTGCCACGGTCGGCACGGCCATCGACAAGATGACCACGGACAACATCAAGGCCGACTACATGGTCTCGATGGCGAACGGCGGGGACCTCGACCAGTCCGCACTGACGGCGCTGGAGAAGGCCAAGGGCGTCACCGCGGTCTCGCCGCAGGAGGACGTCGGCCTCAAGGTCGGTGCCGACGACTTCGTGTCCGCTTCGGGGGTCACACCGGGCGCCATCCAGCACGTCCTGAACGTCGACGTCGTCAGCGGCGACATCGACTCGCTCGCCAAGGGCCAGATCGCGGTCGCCGAGAAGACGGCCAAGAGCAGGGGCTGGAAGACTGGCGACAGCGTCAACGTCACCTACACCGACGAGAAGAAGGCCACGCTGACGGTCGGCGCCGTCTACAAGGACAGCGAGTTCCTCTCCCCCGTGCTCATCGACACCAAGGTCGTGAACCCGCACGAGGTGAGGCCGTACATCCCGCAGATCTTCGTGAAGGTGGACGGCGGCCAGACCGCGGCGAACGAGCAGGTCCTCACCGACGCGCTGGGCGACAACCCCGCGATCAAGATCATGGACCAGCAGGACATCCGCAACGAGTTCGGCGGCGCCATCAACACCCTGCTGAACATCATGTACGGACTGCTGGCGATGGCCCTGATCATCGCCGTGCTGGGCGTCGTCAACACGCTCGCGATGTCGGTCTTCGAACGGCAGCAGGAGATCGGCATGCTGCGGGCGATCGGTCTCGACCGGCGCCGGGTGAAGCGGATGGTCCGGCTGGAGGCCGTGGTCATCTCGGTGTTCGGCGCGGTGGTCGGCATCGGTCTCGGCTCGTTCCTCGGCTGGGCGATCGGCGAGACCATCGCCGAACAGATCCCGGGCTACGCGCTGGTCCTGCCCTGGGAACGGATCGGGATCTTCCTGGTGCTGGCCGGACTGGTGGGCGTCCTGGCCGCGCTGTGGCCGGCCCGCAACGCCGCGAGGCTGAACATGCTGAACGCGATCAAGACCGAGTGACCACGTCCTTGCGCACCGAAGGGCCGGGCTCCCCCGCGACGGGGGAGCCCGGCCCTTCCTCTTGCGTCCTCTTGCGTCCGGATCAACCGCGCTCGCGCTCAATCCACTTGCGGGCCCGCAGTGGCATCCCCGAGTCACCCGATCCGGCTGTCCGCACCGCCAGCACCTGGTTGACACCGATGCGGTTGCGCTCGAAGGCGAGCGCGGAGGCGGCCATGTAGAGGCGCCAGACGCGGGCCCGGCCGGGGCTGGTGAGACGGACCGCGTTCGGCCAGTCCGCCTCCAGGTTGGCGACCCAGCGGCGCAGGGTCAGCCCGTAGTGCTCCCGGATCGACTCGACGTCACGGACCTCGAACCCGGCGGTCTCCAGCTGGCCCACGGTCCTGCCGATCGGCGCGAGCTCGCCGTCCGGGAAGACGTACGCGTCGATGAACTCGTCGACCTGGTACGCCGATTCGTCACGCTGCGGGCGGCGGCCGATCTGGTGGTTGAGGAGGCGTCCGCCGGGCTTCAGGAGGGCGAACAGGTCCCGGGCGTACTCCAAGTAGCGGTCGCTGCCCACGTGTTCGGCCATGCCGATGGAGGAGATCGCGTCGTACGGTCCGTCGGTGACGTCCCGGTAGTCCTGGACGCGGATCTCGACACGGTCGGTGAGCCCCTCTTCCGCGACGCGCTTACGGGCGTACGCGGCCTGCTCCTGCGACAGCGTGACGCCGACGACGCTCACGCCGTGCTCGCGGGCGGCGTGGATGGCCATCGAACCCCAGCCGCAGCCGACGTCGAGCAGCCGCATGCCCGGCCGCAGGTCCAGCTTGCGGGCGATGAGTCCGAGCTTGTCGCGCTGGGCGTCCTCCAGCGTGGCCTCCGGGGACTCCCAGTAGGCGCACGAGTAGACCATGGAAGGCCCGAGGACGATCTCGTAGAAATCATTGCCCACGTCGTAGTGGTGGCTGATCGCGCGTCTGTCGCTGCGCTTGGTGTGCAGGTGGGTGCGTCGGCGTACCTCCTCACGGGGCGGGGCGGGCGGCAGCGGCGGCCCCGCCATCTTCACGAAACCGCGCGCGGCGGCCCGTACGTCCGGATCCCCCAGGGCCTCGCGCAGGCTCCTGGCGTCCTCCCCCCGCTCCCACACCAGCCCGGCCATCACTTCCAGAACGGCGTACAGATCGCCGTCCACCGTCAGGTCACCGGCGACCCAGGCCCGGGCAAGGCCCAATTCTCCCGGCTTCCACAGAAGTCGGCGCAGGGCCCGGCGGTTCCGTACGACGAGTACGGGGGCCTCGGGCGGGCCCGCTTCCGAGCCGTCCCAGGCGCGAATCCGCACCGAGAGCGGGGCTCCCAGCAACTGCTCCATCAGCGCCTTCAGCCGCAGCGCCGCGTCCTGCATGACGCACACCTCCGTGACGACGGATCCCACAGACTCCAACACCACGTAAACACCAACGCGCCCAAAGCGCAGTCCCGCTAAAGCGTTACGTCTGTGCAAAACACGGATTTC
>NZ_VWMY01000009.1:0-26221 GCF_008905045.1 Streptomyces albicerus | reverse complement strand
CCCTACCCGTCCCATCCCTGGGGGCTGCCGCCCCCAGACCCCCGCTATCGGCCTGAACGGCCTCGTCCTCAAACGCCGGACGGGCTGAAGATCAGCCCCTCCGGCGTTTGAGGAGCGGGGGTTCGGGGGCGGAACACAAACGCCGAAGGGGCCTCCCGCACCACGGATGGCGGGAGGCCCCTTCGGGGACGAGCGGGTGACCGGAGGGTCAGGAGGCCTTGGCCTTCTCCTCGGTCTTGGCCGGAGCCGCGGGCTCGGCCTTGGCGGCGGCAGCCGCGGGCGCCGGCTTTGCGGCCTCGTAGAACTCCTCGCGAGGAGTCTCGATGGCGCCGAGGGAGACGACCTCGCGCTTGAGGAACATCGCGAGAGTCCAGTCGGCGAAGACCCGGATCTTACGGTTCCAGGTCGGCATGGCCATACCGTGGTAGCCACGGTGCATGTACCACGCCAGCCGGCCCTTGAGCTTGATCTTCATCTTGCCCATGACGATCATCGCGACGCCCTTGTGGAGGCCGAGCCCGGCCACCGCACCCTTGTTGGCGTGCGAGTACTCCTTCTGCGGGAAGCCCCGCATACCGGAGATCACGTTGTCGCCGAGCACGCGGGCCTGACGGAGCGCGTGCTGCGCGTTCGGCGGGCACCAGGCGTTCTCGTTGCCGGCCTTGCGGCCGACGAGGTCCGGCACCTGCGCGTTGTCGCCGGCGGCCCAGATGTAGTCCGCGCCCTGCACCTGAAGGGTGGTCCGGGTGTCCACGTGGCCGCGCGGGCCGAGCGGCAGACCGAAGCGCGAGAGAACCGGGTTCGGCTTGACGCCGGCGGTCCACACGATGGTGTTGGAGTCGACCTCGAGGCCGTTCTTCAGCACCACGTGGCCGTCGACGCAGGAGTCCATGGAGGTGGAGAGGTACACCTCGACCCCACGGGCCTCCAGGTGCTCCTTGCCGTACGCGCCGAGCTTCGGGCCGACCTCCGGGAGGATCTTGTCCGCGGCGTCGACGAGGATGAAGCGCATGTCCTCACGGGACACACTCGTGTAGTACTTGGCCGCGTCGCGGGCCATGTCCTCGACCTCGCCGATGGTCTCCGCACCGGCGAAACCACCGCCGACGAAGACGAAGGTCAGCGCCTTGCGCCGGACCTCTTCGTCCGTCGTGGAGTCGGCCTTGTCGAGCTGCTCAAGCACGTGGTTGCGCAGGCCGATGGCCTCCTCGATGCCCTTCATACCGATGCCCTGCTCGGCGAGGCCGGGGATCGGGAAGGTGCGAGAGACCGCGCCCATCGCGATGACGAGGTAGTCGAAAGGCAGCTCGTACGCCTCACCCACGAGGGGGGCGATCGTGGCGACCTTGCGGTCCTGGTCGATGGTGGTGACCCGGCCGGTGAGAACTTCCGCCTTCGGCAGCACGCGTCGCAGCGGAACGACGACGTGCCGAGGCGAAATGCTTCCGGCGGCGGCTTCGGGGAGGAAGGGCTGGTAGGTCATGTACGACCGGGGGTCGACGACCGTGACGGTCGCCTCGCCGTAGCGCATCTTCTTGAGGATGCGCCGAGCTGCGTACAGGCCTACGTACCCACCGCCTACTACGAGGATCCTGGGACGCTCCGTGGTGCTCATGCCATCGAGTATCCACCCGCCCCAGGGGGGTCGCTCGTGCGCCCCTTCACAAGCTTGGTCGCACCCTCTGCTACACTGCGCCGCCCACGTGATCCAGATCATGACACCGGGCGTGAACCAACGTGTAGTACGGGTCGTTGTCAATGCCGCGTGAGCTGCCGCTCCGGCTCTTCGGAGCCCTTGGACCAGTCTCCCTTTTCATACGATCGCGGCACCCGCGGAACACCCTGTTGATCATGCCCCGGACCCCCTCGGTGACCCCGTTGGCCCCACAGGGGCGAAAACCTCGCCCAACAGGGGCGATTCTCTTGTGAAGAACTTCACGAAGTTTTCCGGCGAGGTGTCGCCGAGGGGGTTTTCGGGCCCTTCAGGGGGCGCTCATGCGTTGTCGAACCTGCTCAGCCGAGGCCGCCGACGGGTAGATCGGGGGGGTTCCGAGCCTCCTGCGCCACCGACCACGCACTGCCGCCACGGCATGCATGGATCGGGCGATTTGGCGCCATTCACCCAATCAGCCATGTTCCGCGCGATATTGGCGACAAGGGTGCATAGCTTGCGTCTATGACCAACACACAGAAGGCCAAGAAGGCCACTTCGCGAATATGCGCGGTCAGCGCAGTCCTGGGCATTGCTCTTGCGGCGGGGGCGGCGTCGGCCGCATCGGCCGTGGCCGCGACGCCCGCCACTCACATCGCCGCAAAGGCCACGGCCGCCCAGTCGAGCCCGGCCCACGGCGGCCACGGTGACGATGGGGGGTGCAGCGGCCTGATCGTCCTCCTCTGCAACTGACGGAAAGACCCGCATGGAGTGAGCGGCGGCCCCGGTACCTCGCTGCGAGGTACCGGGGCCGCTCGGCGTCACCACAGGTCAGGTCAGTCGCTGCGGTTACTCTCTTGCACCTCTTCTGTCACTTACGCCTCTTCCGCCACCTTGAAGGCAATGCCGTCGAGGATGTCGTGCTCGCTCACGACCACCTCGCTCGCACCGATCCGCTCCATGATCGAGAGCAGCACGAGAGCGCCGGCGCCGATGACGTCGACACGGCCCGGGTGCATCGAGGGGATCGCGGCCCGTTCGGCGTGGGTGGAGGTCAGCAGGCGGTCGGTGATCTCGCGTACGCGGTCGCAGGAGACCCGCGAGTGGTGGATGGCCCCCGGGTCGTACTCCGGGAGGTCCTGGGCGATCGCCGAGATGGTGGTGACGGAGCCGGCAAGGCCGACCAGAGTGCGGGCCTCGCGCAGCGGGACGGTCTGTTCGGCGAGGTCGAGGGCCGCCTCGATGTCGGCCCGGATTCCCTCGATCTGCTCGGGCGTCGGGGGGTCGGTGACCACGCCGTCGCGGACGAGGTGCCGTTCCGTCATCCGTACGCAGCCGATGTCCACCGAGCGGGCGGCGCGCACGTGGTCGTCGCCCACGACGAACTCCGTGGAGCCGCCGCCGATGTCCACCACGAGGTAGGGCTTGGCGAGATCGCCCGCCCGTCTCCCACCACCACCCTCAATCGAAGGGCGCTTCGCGCCCCCTTTGTTTTGGGCCGTCAGCTCCTTGGTGGCACCCGTGAACGAGAACTCGGCCTCCAGGTCCCCGGTGATGACCTCGGGCTCGACACCCAGGATGTCCAGGACGCCGCGCACGAACTCGTCGCGGTTCTCGGCGTCCCGGGAGGCGGAGGTTGCGACGAAGCGGAGTCGCTCCGCGCCGTGTTCCTTGATGATCGCCGCGTACTCGTGGCAGGCCGTGAAGGTCCGCTCCAGCGCTTCCGGTGCGAGCCGGCCCGTCCGGTCGACCCCCTGGCCGAGCCGGACGATCGTCATCCGGCGGTCCAGGTCTACGAGTTCTCCGGTGGCCGGGTCCACGTCCGCGACGAGGAGCCGGATCGAGTTGGTACCGCAGTCGACGGCGGCGACACGAGTCATGAGGGGGTGGTCTCCTGTTGCGTTCGTTCCGGGGGGTGGGGCGGCGGGGGCGGGATCACCCCTCGGTCGGCACCACGCACGCCCCCTTGCGCCACCACTCCGGCAGCATCGCGATGGCCTCGTCGCCGAGCGGATTGACGCCGGGCCCCGCCGCCAGCGAGTGCGCCACCAGCACATGCAGGCACTTCACCCGATCCGGCATACCACCCGCGCTCGGAAAGCCTTCCAGCACCTCGATGGAGTCGCGCCGCGCGATGTAGTCCTCGTGGGCGGCACGGTACGCGGCGGCCAGTTCAGGCTCCGTGGCGAGCCGATCCGTCATCTCCTTCATGACACCGTTCGCCTCGAGCGTGCCGATGGCGGAAGCCGCACGCGGACACGTCAAGTAGTACGTCGTCGGGAACGGCGTCCCGTCCGGCAGCCGGGGAGCCGTCTCGACGACGTCCGGCTGCCCGCACGGACAGCGGTGCGCGATCGCGCGCAACCCGCGCGGCGGCCGCCCGAGCTGCTGCTTGAAGGCCTCGACGTCCGCGTCGGTGGGCTCGGTGCGCGGGGTGGGCGGCGGGGGCGTTTCCATGCCGGTGCGTATGTCTCTCTGGTCAGTAGTCAGTGGTGAGTAGTCAGTTCACTGTCGGATCCGGCCGGATCACCCAGGCGGATCACCGGTCGGAGGCGTCGGTCTTGTCGACGCCGTCCCAGACGTTGGCGTACCAGGCCCGGTCGGCCGCCGTCTGATCCGTACGCGTCTTCTTCGCCGCGTCGGGGTCGATCACGATGTAGCCGGTCTCGCCCGGCATCACATAGTGCAGCCGCTCCCGGATGCGCTGCTCGGCGTACGCGTCGTCCTGCCACCGCGCCTTGAGGTCGCGCAGCTGCTCGACCCGCTCGCGGGCCTGCTCCCGCTGCCGCTCCACCTCGGCGATCTCGGCGCGCTGGGAGACGTACTGCCTTATGGGATAGGCAAGGGCCACGACGAGGGAGCAAAGGACCAGGGCGAGGAGCGCCGCCCGGCCGGTCAGCCGCGAGCGGCGGGCCTGGCGCTTGGTCTGGGAGCGGTAGACACGGGCGGCGGTCTGCTCGCCGAGCAGCCGCAGCCTGGTCGCGGTGGAGAACCGGTCGCGGTCCTTCACAGCCATCTGTCCCGCCTCCCCGACACAAGCCCCGTCGAGCCCGTCACGTACGTACGTCCCCGCACACGGTACGGGACCGGGTACGGGGACGTATGTACGACGGGGCTGTGCCCCCTGCTCAGGGGCTCAGCCCTTGAAGCGGGGGAAAGCGGAGCGACCCGCGTACACCGCCGCGTCGTCGAGGATCTCCTCGATGCGCAGCAGCTGGTTGTACTTGGCGACGCGGTCCGAGCGGGCCGGGGCGCCGGTCTTGATCTGGCCGCAGTTCACCGCGACGGCGAGGTCGGCGATGGTGACGTCCTCGGTCTCGCCGGAGCGGTGGGACATCATGCACTTGAAGCCGTTGCGCTGGGCCATCTCGACGGCGTCCAGGGTCTCGGTCAGCGAGCCGATCTGGTTGACCTTGACGAGCAGGGCGTTCGCGGAACCCTCCTCGATGCCGCGGGCGAGACGCTCCGGGTTGGTGACGAAGAGGTCGTCGCCGACGATCTGGACCTTGTCGCCCAGCTTCTCGGTGATGACGTTCCAGCCGGCCCAGTCGTCCTCGTACAGCGGGTCCTCGATGGAGACGAGCGGGTAGGCCGCGACGAGCTCCTCGTAGTACTCCGTCATCTCGGCGGCGGAGCGCTCCTTGCCCTCGAAGAGGTACTTGCCGTCCTTGTAGAACTCGGAGGCGGCCACGTCGAGCGCGAGGGCGACCTGCTGGCCGGGAACGTAACCGGCCTCCTTGATCGCGTCGAGGATCAGGTCCAGGGCCTCGCGGTTGGAGCCGAGGTTCGGCGCGAAGCCGCCCTCGTCGCCCAGGCCGGTGGACAGGCCGCGGCTCTTCAGGACCTTCTTGAGGGTGTGGTAGACCTCGGCGCCCCAGCGCACGGCCTCGGAGAAGGACTCCGCGCCGATCGGGGCGATCATGAACTCCTGGATGTCGACGTTCGAGTCGGCGTGCGACCCGCCGTTGAGGATGTTCATCATCGGGACCGGCAGCAGGTGCGCGTTCGGTCCGCCCAGGTAGCGGAAGAGGGGGAGGTCGGACGCCTCGGACGCGGCGTGGGCGACGGCCAGGGAGACGCCGAGGATGGCGTTCGCGCCGAGCGAGCCCTTGTTGTCGGTGGCGTCCAGGTCGATCATGGCCTGGTCGATCAGGCGCTGCTCGGTGGCGTCGTAGCCGACGAGCTCCGGGCCGAGCTGCTCGATGACGGCGAGGACGGCCTTCTCGACACCCTTGCCCAGGTAGCGGTTGGGGTCTCCGTCGCGGAGCTCAACAGCTTCGAAGGCACCGGTGGAGGCGCCGGACGGGACGGCGGCACGACCCGTGCTGCCGTCGTCGAGGCCGACCTCGACCTCGACCGTGGGGTTGCCTCGGGAGTCCAGGATTTCCCGGGCTACGACGACGTCGATGGACGGCACGAGCATCTCCTTCTGGGATGTGACGCGGGTACGCCGGGCGCCGGCCCGGCACAGTGCGGAACGGTGGTGGTTCCGCGACATGAGCCTAACCGCCCCGGAGGGATCGGCCAGCCGGTCGACCACCCCATGGACAGAACTGAGGGTAAACATTGTTCCTACAGGGAACAAAAAGCCCCGGCGCGACGCCCCTGACCCGGCGCCGCCGATCCGACACCCCCGGTCCGGCACAAACAGACAGACCGGCACAAACAAAAAAGCCCCGCCCCGGTGCGTACGGGGGAAGACGCACCGGGGCGGGGAGCCCGTGGGGGACGGGGGTGGCCCTCACGATGTATCCACTATGGGGGACACGGATGTGAGAGCGCTGTGGTTCAGCCGCGATCCGAATGTGGGGCGGAAAGCGGCTGAGGGTGAGCGGCCCGAGTACCGGAACGTCAGCTGAGGTGCAGCTGCTGGCCCGGGTAGATGAAGTCGGCGTCGTCGACGATGTCGTCGTTCAGCTTGAACAGCTTCTGCCAGCCGCCCTTGACGTTCTCCTTCTCGGCGATGGCGCTGAGGGTGTCGCCCTTGACGACCTTGTACTCGCCGTCGCCCTTCTTGACCTTCTTGCCGGTCGGGGTCTCGACGGTCTTCTTCGCGGTCGAACGCTCCTGGGAACGCGAGGCACGCTCCTCCGAGGGCTGCGTGCTCTTCTGCTGCGACTGCGAGGTGCTCTGGCCGGAGTTCGAGGAGCCGGAGCCCGAGGAGGCCGTACCACCGTTGTACGAGGCGTTCGACAGGCCCACGCCACAGCTCGGCCAGGCACCCTTGCCCTGGCCCGCGAGGACCTTCTCGGCGACGGCTATCTGCTGGGACTTGGAGGCCTGGTTGGCGGTGGACGCGTACGCCGTGCCGCCGTACGCGGCCCAGGTGGAGGCCGAGAACTGCAGGCCGCCGTAGTAACCGTTGCCGGTGTTGATCGACCAGTTGCCGCCGGACTCGCACTGGGCGACGGCGTCCCACTCGGACGCGGTGGCGGCGGAGGCTCCCGTGGCGCCCATCAGCGGGACGGCGATGGCGGCACCGGTGACACCGGCGAGCGTGGCGATACGGGTGGTCTTGGACGGGCGGCGGTGCTTGCCCTTGCCGGAAAGCAGCATGAAGTGATCCCCTCACCGACGCCTGCGAGGTGAGCTGTCGGGTTCGGGCCGAGTGAGTTGCCCGGCCGCGTGATCTCGTCACGCGGCTTAACCCCAAGCCGTACCTGGCCTCAACGACCGGGTCCGGCACTTACCTTGGGTCCCCCGCTCCTGCCTACGGCGCTTACGCGACGACTGTTCCCGTACGGCCGTTGGCAGGATTCGGCGTGCGACCGTCGGGGCTCACCAGTGGCGAGCGGTCACGACCGTAGACACGCGATCCGCCGAAATCCAAAGACGATCAGGGTCGTTGAGATCCATCTCTCACTTTCACCAAACCGGACATTCAGTGCGAACTACCGCTGCTTTTAGCCCGATTCGGCGCCTTGATGGCTACTTGCTCTCCGCTTGCGCGCTGTCGAGCTCAAGGCTCTGACCGGGGAGGATGAGGTCCGGGTCGGCGCCGACGGCCCCCTTGTTCGCGGCGTAGAGCTCATGCCATCCGCCCTCCACTCCAAGGGAGTCGGCGATGCCCCAGAGACTGTCGCCGGCGCGGACGGTGTACGAGCCGTCGGCGGCGTCGCGCGAGGCGCTGTCGCCGCGCGAGGCATGCCGGCCGGAGGAGTCGTCCGTACGGGAGTCCGTGGCGTCGTCGGTGGCACTGTCGCCGCGGTGGCGGCCGGAGCCGGTGCCGTCGTCCGCGCCGACGCCCGCGTCCGTCTCGGCATCGCTCGAAGCGTCGCCGTTCTGGGACGACTTGTCCGAATCGTCACTCTGCGCCGCGCCGTCCGTGGCGGAGCTGCCGGGAGTCTGTGTGCCCGTGACGGTGTCACCGCCGGAGTCGTTCGTGGTGCCGGAGTCGTCATTGGCGGACGACTCGGACGACTCGGGTGACTCGGGTGACTCGGGTGACTCGGGCGACTCGGACGACTGGGAGGTATCGGACGTCGTATCGCTGCCGCTCGTCGTATCCGAGTTGGTCGACGGGGTGGCCGAAGGGGCGGCGGAGTCCTCCGCGATGCCCGTGTCGACGTCGGCCGAGTCGGAGTTCTGCGTCAGGCCGGCGACGAGTCCACAGGTCGCCCAGGCACTCGTGCCGTCGGCGGCGAGGACCTTCTCGGCGACGGCTATCTGCTGCGAGCGACTGGCCTGGTCGGCACTCGGCGCGTAGTCGAGACCGCCGTGGCTCTCCCAGGTCTCCTGGGTCATCTGGAGGCCGCCGTAGCGCCCGTTGCCCTCGTCGGCGCTCCATGAGCCGCCGCTCTCGCACTCCGCGACCGCGTCCCAGGTCGTACCGCTGGCGGCGCTCGCACCGGTCGCGCCGAGCAGGGGGATCGCGATGGCCGATCCGGTCACGCCCGCCGCGACGAGGAGAGCCGGAGCCTGACGGGGGCGACGGTGACGACCGTTCCCGGAGAGCATGCGGTTGCCTTTCGCGTGACAGCAAGGGACTGGTGCGACGGATGGGGGCCGTGCTGAGCGGTGAACCTAGTCGCACTCGAATGCTTGTCACAAGTCGATGCAGCGTAGATCACGTGAAGATCACAGAGTTGACGAAGTCTCACTTTCCGTCGACTCCGACTGCTACTGGACCGCTACTCCGCGTGCGGCTTCCGGGCGAGTGCGAGTTCGGGTGTGAACTCCACCGGAAGCGTGCGCAATCCCCGCATGATGAGCCCGCCACGCCACCGCAAATCGGCTGAATCCCCTGCAAGTTGGAGGTCGGGGAGGCGGGTGAGGAGCGTGGCCAGCGCGGTCTGGCCCTCCAGACGGGCCAAGGGCGCGCCGAGGCAGTAGTGGATGCCGTGGCCGTAACCGAGGTGCTGGTTGTCGCGGCGGGAGAGGTCGAGGGTGTCGGGGTCGGTGAACCGGTCGGGGTCCCGGTCCGCCGCGGCGAGTACGACGAGCACGGGGTCGCCGGTGCCGATGTCCTGCCCGCCGATGCTCAGCGGCTCGGTGGCGAACCGCCAGGTGGCCAGCTCGACGGGCCCGTCGTACCGGAGCAGTTCCTCGACGCCGGTCGCGAGGAGGTCCGTGTGGCCGGCCGCGAGGGATGCCTGCAGCCGCTGCCGCTGTTCGGGGTGGGTGAGCAGGGCGTACGTGCCGTTCCCGATGAGATTCACGGTCGTCTCGAACCCGGCGAACAGGAGGATGAAGGCCATCGCCGCGGCCTCGTTCTCGGTGAGGTGCTCGCCGTGGTCGGAGGCACGGATGAGACCGGAGATGAGGTCTTCGCCGGGGGCGGGCCGGTCCGTGAGCTCTGCGCGCTTGCGGTGGATGAGCTCGGCGAGATAGCCGCGCATCTTCTTGACGGAGCGGGCCACGCCCCCGCGGGGCCCTCCCCCGTGCCGGATCATCATCCCCGCCCAGTCCCGGAAGTCGTCCTGGTCCTCGCGGGGGACGCCCAGCAGGTCGCAGATCGCGTAGATGGGAAGCGGAAAGGCGAACTCGTGAATGAGATCGGCCTCCCCCTTCTCCACGAACCCGTCGATCAGCCGGTCGGTCAACTCCTGTACCCGCGGCGCGAATTCGGCGACCCGACGCGGCGTGAACGCCTTGCTCACGAGCCGCCGGAGACGGGTGTGATCCGGCGGGTCGATGTTGAGGAGATGGGTCATCAACTCGGCCTTCCGCTCCCCCGGAATGCCGGTCTTGCCCTTCGCGTGCGCGGGCTCGTCATGGTGAGCGGGGTTCTTGCTGAGCCGGGCGTCGGCGAGGGCCTGCTTGGCGTCGGCGTAGCGCGTGACCAGCCAGGCCTCGACTCCGCTGGGGAGTTTGGTCCGGTGTACGGGGGCGTGTTCACGGAGCCAGGCGTACGCGGGGTAGGGGTTGGTGGCGAACTCCCAGGTGAAGAGTTCGGGGGCGGGGTCCTCTGCGGGGGGCTCGGCAGGTGTTTCGGTCACTCCTTGACGGTATCGGGAGGGGAGGCGAGAGCCCGCTCGGCGCCCGTGGCCTCCGGCGGCTGCGCTACCGCCGGAGGCGGAGCCAGTGGTCACCCGACTCACTGAGACAAGGGTGGTCAGCAACGCCACACCCGAGTTGCCCCTTAGGTGCTGGGCTGTCCGTGAATGAGCTGCTCCTTGACCCCACAAGCAGAAAGCTCCATACATTCGCGAGCGTGGACCCCGAAATACTCCGGACCAGTTTCGCGGTCGTCGAAAGGCGGGCCGAGTTCGCGGTCAAGTACTTCTACTCGCACCTCTTCTGGCACAACCCCGACGTCCGTGCCCTGTTCCCGCTGGATTTCCCGGAGGACATGGAACGCCAGCGGGACCGTCTGTTCGCCGCGCTGACGCATGTCGTGGGGCGGCTGGGAGAGCCGGGGACGCGCGAATATCTCTGGGAGTTGGGGCGGGACCACAGGAAGTACCTGGCGGAGCCGGAGCACTACGCGGCCGTGGGCGCCAGCCTGATCGCCGCGTTCGCCGCCGTGTCGGGGTCGGCGTGGAGCGCGGAGGTGGAGAAAGCCTGGGGCGAGGCGTACGCGGTGATCGCGGACGCCATGCTGGACGGCGCGTGGGAGGCGGAGAGCCAGGGGGAGCCTCCCTGGTGGGACGCCGAGGTGGTCGGCCGCAAGCGGTACGGGGACGACCTCGCCGTAGTGACCCTGCGCCCGCACCATCCCCTCCCTTACGTGCCCGGCCAGTACGTGAGCGTCAACAGTCCCCGCATCCCGGGCGTCTGGCGCCCGTACTCCCTCGGCAACGCACCCCGCCCCGACCACACCGTCGACCTGCACGTCAGCCTCATCGAGGACGGCGTCCTCTCCACCGAGCTCGTCCGCCGCACCCGTGAGGGCGACATCCTGCGGCTGGGCGCACCGGGCGGCCGGCTGACCCTTCGTGCGCCGGTGGAGCGGCCGGTCACCTTCATCGCGGCCGGCACCGGCTGGGCCCCGGTCAAGGCGCTGCTGGAGCAGCTGACGGGCGAGCCCGGCTCGTACGAGGCGCGTGTCTTCGTCGTCGCCCGCGACACCGCGTATCTGTACGACCGGGTCGCGCTCGGGGAGTTATGCGGCCGGCTGCCGCACCTCGACGTCACCGTCATCACGCCCGCGCCCGGCCGTCCGAAGGCCCAGGCCACCGACCGGCTGCGGACGGCTCTGGGCAACCGCGCCAACTGGGCCCGCCACGACGTCTATCTGGCCGGCCCGCCCAAACTGGTCGACGAGATCACCGAGGCCCTCCCCGCCCTCGGCACCGACCCCGAGCGCGTCTTCTGCGACGAACTCCCGCCCACCGGCCAGGGCCAGGCCCGCCCGCTGGGCCCGGGCGAATGGCTCCTCCACCGGCCACGCCCGCACTGGCACAATCCGTCGGCCCGCGTCCCCGACCAGCCTTCGCTCGACTGAGCGGCCTAACCGCGTTCCTCGCGGAGCGCTCCGCTCTCGCTCGCCCGTATCGCATCCCGGTAGGCCCGCGCGGCCGCGCGCAGAGCCGCCTCCGGGTCCACGCCCTCCGCCTCGGCGCGTACGGCCATCGTCAGCAGTTCGTAGCCGACGCCCTCGCCCTGGGGCAGCGGCACCTCGAGTCCCGCCGTGCGGACGCGGGACGCCAGCTTGGCGGCGAGTGCGAGGCCGGGCTGACCGAGGGGGACGCCCTCCGTGACGGATGTCCGCCGCTTCTCCACGGCCTTGGTGCGCAGCCAGTGCTCCTTGACCTCCTCGGGTGTCGAGGCGGTCTCGTCGCCGAAGACGTGCGGGTGGCGGTGGATCAGCTTCGTGACGATGCCGCCCGCCACGTCGTCGATGGAGAACGGCTCGTCCTCATCCTCCTCGGCGATCCTGGCGTGGAAGACGACCTGGAGCAGTACGTCGCCGAGCTCCTCACGGAGTTCGTGGCGGTCGCCCTCCTCGATGGCCTCGACGAGTTCGTACGCCTCCTCGATGCCGTATTTCGCCATGCCCTTGTGGGTCTGCTGGGACGACCAGGGGCACTCGGCGCGGATGCGGTCCATGACCTGGACGAGGTCGAGGAGGCGGGCGCCGGGGAGGTCGTACGACGCCGGGAGCAGTTCGAGGTCGGGCATCTGCACGCGTCCGGAGCCCGCCAGCCGGGCCAGGCCGTCGGTCAGGCGGGGCTCGCCCTCGCCGGTGGCGACGACGGCGACCGTGCGTCCGCCGGCGCAGGCGTCGACCAGCTCCTCGGCGGTCGGCGCGGCCTCGTCGACCTGGACGCCCGCCTCGCGCAGGTAGGGCAGCTGGGGGTGTGCGCCGTCCGCGCACAGGACGCGGTCGGCGCCGTGCAGCGCCTGCCAGGCGGGCCAGGACAGGAGCCCGGGCGCGACTCGGTGGCTGGTGGTGAGCAGGACGATGCGCCCCGGGCTGGATGCGTTCACACACCGAACGTAACCCACGCCACCGACAACAAGGTCATCCGCTGTCCACAGGGCAGCCGCTCTCGTCCACAGGAGATCTCGTCCACAGGCGGACCCGACCCAGACGCCGCCCTCGACTTCGACTTCGCGGAGGCCAGGAGCGCTACGCCGTCTCCTGGCTCCCCGCCGAGGTGACCTCGCGCAGCCATGGCAGCTTCGCGTCGACGCGGCTGCTCTTCTCGACGTCCCAGCTGCCGTAGCGCGGGTTCAGGTCGACGCCCATCTTCTTGGACGCCTCGGACAGTGCCTTCCAGAAGGCCGGCTGGCTGGTGTCCGTGCCGAGCGCGGCTGCCAGTTTCTGGGCCTCGATCTGGACGCGGAGGTTGTCGTCGAGCCGCTCCGGCGGGACTCCGTACTGCTGGAGCCAGGCCACTTCCAGCGCCTTCGCGTCGCCCGCCTGCTGCTCCAGCTCGGCGCGGAAGCGCTGGACCTCGTTCCGGGTGACGGTCACGCCCGCGTCCTGCGCGGCCTGGTGCAGTACGCGGTCGAGGACCATGCCGTGCAGGGTGTCGCGGGTGAGGCCGCCGGACTTGGCGATGGCCTGCTCGTACTGCGCTTCGCCCGTGGTGGCGGCCCGCTGCGCGGACCGTACCTCGTTCACCCGGTTCTCCAGCTGGGAGACCGTGATGCGGTCGCCGCCGACGACGGCCGCGGCACCGGGATGCGCGTCGTTGCCGCAGGCGGTCAGGAGGGGGGCCGCGGTGATGAGCGCGGCGGAGAGGAGGAGCGCGGTGCGACGGCGGCGGTGCAAGGAGGACCTCCTGTAGGAGCTTGTGCGACGGTGCACAAAGTCTTGCGGTGATCGATGGTAGGCAGGGGACCGGCTCTCGGCCACCCATTCGACCCAACGATTCGCCAGGAGTTCAGGCACCGCTCCGGTGCTTCTATGGCCTGTCCGGCGGATCAGGGCCCGGGGCCTGTCTTCGGGATCAGGTCCTACCCGCGTACCTGGCCAAGCCATTGGAGGGTTCGGCGGATCTCCGCGACCAGCGGATGGCCGGGGCCCCGCAGGCGTTCGACGTCGTACTGGAGCCGGGCCAGCGTGTCGTGGGCGGCGGCGCGGTCGCCGAGGGCGAGGAGCAGGTGGCCGATGCGGCGGCGGACTTCGAAGGAGAGCTCGGCGTCCTGGGCGACGTACTGGTTCTCGTAGTACGGCAGCAGTGCGCGGTACTCGGCGAGCGCGGCGGCGGGTTCGCCGAGCTGCTCCAGGCACTGGGCGGCCTCGTAGCGGAAGCGCAGGGACTGCGGGTCGGCCTGGCCGGCCTCGGCGGCACGTTCGTCGGCGAGGTGGCGCAGCTCGGGCAGGGCTCGGCGGTACTGGCCGTCGTCCATCAGCGTGGCCGCGTACTGCTTGCGCAGGGTGCGGACGACGGGTGAGTGCTCGCCGTGCTGGGCGGCGGCGACCGGGAGGATGCCGCCGAGGATGTCGACGGCCTGTGTGATGCGGCCCTCGCCGAGGAGGCGCTTGACCTCGTCGACGGCGCCCGCGACGTCGGGTTTCTCGACGGCGGGGGTGGCCTGGGGCTGCTGCGCTGGCGTACGGGCACGGTCCGGCCAGGGTGCGTGCGGGCGCAGGAAGGGGCGCGTCGGGTCGAGCGGGGCGCCGGACGGCATGCCGCGCGCGGGGAGCAGCGGCAGCAGTTGCTCGTAGGTCTCCTGCGCGGAGCCCGGGCGGTGCTGCGGGTCCTTGGAGAGCAGCCGCAGGACGATGGCCTCCAGCGTCTCCGGGACCTCGGGGCGCAGACGACGGACCGGGAGGGGCGGCTCGTAGAGGTGGCGGTGCAGGACGCCGAGGGCGGTGGAGCCCGAGAACGGCACGTCTCCGCTGAGGAGTTCGTGCATCAGCACCCCGAGTGCGTACAGGTCGGTGTACGGGCCGACCGCGCCGCCCATCGCCTGCTCGGGGGCCATGTAGGCGGGCGAGCCGATGGGTGAACCGGTGTGTGTGAGGCGGGTCGTGTCCGTGTCCATGACCGACGCGACGCCCAGGTCGAGGACGGTGACCGTGCCGTCCTGCTTGACCATCACGTTCCGCGGTTTGAGGTCGCGGTGGACGATCGGCACTGCGTGCACGGCGGACAGCACGGCGCACAGTTGCGCGGCGACCGCGACGGCCCACTGCCAGGGGTACGGGTCGTGTTCGGCGAGGTGGTCGGAGAGGTCGGCCCCGTCGACGTACTGCATGACGAGGAACAGCTCCTCGCCCTCGCTGCCCGCGTCGTGGACCGTGACCAGGCCGGGGTGGTCGACCTGCGCGGTGACCCGGCACTCGCGGACGAAGCGGCGGCGCAGCTCGTCGGCCTCCTGGCCCGCGACCTTGTCGGGGCGCAGCAGCTTGACGGCGACGCGCCGGTCCAGGCGCTGGTCGTACGCCGTCCACACCTGGCCCATGCCGCCCTGCCCGATGAGTGTGGACAGTTCGTAGCGGCCGGTGATCACCCGTCCCGACGCCACGGTCACCTGCCGTCCTCGTGCTTACGGAGATAGTCGCTCAGCTCGTCGAGCTCGGCGCGCACCTGGTCGATGCGGGCGGGCGCGGGGCGCTGCGGCGGCCCCTGCGGCGGAACGGGGCTCTGGGGCACGGGGGCCTCCGGCGGCTGCGGCTGCGGCTGCGATTGCAGGTGCGGCTGCGACTGCGACTGCGGGTGCGTGGCGGCGTACGGGGAAGCGGGCTGTGGATAGCCGTATCCGGCCTGGGGCACCCCAGGCGGTGCGTAGACCGGGAAGGGGGGCCGCGCGTGGTGGTGCCGGATGTCCACGACCAGGAAGTACGCGGCGCTGAACACGCCGAACAGCATCACGGCGGCCAGCGCGAGATCCGTTCTGCCGTCGCTCTCCGGAAGCGAGCCGATCACGGCGAAACAGCTGATCGCGAAGGGCAGGCTCACCCAGGCCAGGACCCAGTCGAACCACTTGCCGCGCAGCATGGCCACTCGGAACAGCGGAACGGCGGCGAGCATGCCGCACGTGAAGAACCCAGCAGCGGCGAACAGCACACGGAGGCTGATGACGGTAGCCGTGCTGCGGGGAGGCGGCGCCGCGCCATGGCCGTACATGACTGCTCCTGGTGACCTGATGAGGACGGACGTGCGAGTTGGAAGTCCGAGCGTATAGGCCGAGAAGGACAACCGGTCCCGGGTTGTACCGAACCGTTGTCGCGCTGGTCACCCCGCCCGTACCGGAGGCTCTCAGTCCGGCGTGACCGTGCCGTCCGTCAGGCCGTCGTACATGCCGCGCACCAACTGGTCGCCGAGGCGGCCCGCGAGCCGTAGCGCCTCCTCGAACTCGGCCAGCGCGCGGAACCGTTCGCCGTACGTGCGCTGCTGGTCCAGCGGCAGCCTGGGCAGTTGGAGGCGGCGTACGTCGAGCCGGGTCGCGGTGGACGCGTAGCTGCTGGCCTGGCGGTTGTTGGCGGTGCCGCGCAGGAAGCCGGCGAGGAACCACGGGTCGAGCGCGGCCGGGTCCGGGCGCAGCAGCGCGAGGTTGCGGCCGAGGGCGGCTCCCGCGGTCGCGTCGTCGACCACGCGCGCGATGGAGCCGCCGCCGAGCACGGGGACGACGACGTCACCGGGTTCGGTCAGGACGGGTTCCTCGTCGCTCTCGGGAAGCGTTCCGGACGGGGCCGTTCCGGCGAGGACGTCGTGGTCGGTGAGGACGGGCACGCGCGCGTGGCCGCCGTTTCCGCCGGTACGCAGCTGAAGTGCGCCCCCGCGCGCGAGTTCGCCGATCGTGGTGAGCGGCCAGCGGCTGGGCCGGCGCGGGTCGGCGGCGGGCGGGGTGAGGTCGCCGGTCAGACGGAGGGTCTCGCCGAGGCGCTCGCGCACGCTCGCGAGCTGTTCGGCGCCGCCGCCCGCCGCGGGGGGAGGCAGATGGCGGGCCGGGGCCAGGTCCACGTCGTCGTCGAGGAGTTCGATGACCGGCACCGAACGGCTGAGCCCGGGCTGCTGCGGCACGGTGCCGGTGCGGTCGAAGGGGCGCCAGGCGTCCAGGACCGCGGTGCGCACGGACTGCCAGTCGAGGCCGCCGCGGCTGTCCGCGGTGAACACGCCGGTGTCGGCGAGCAGCATCTCGGGCTGCGCGGGATGGGCCGTGACGGCGGGCCTGCGCAGCACCCACAGGTGCAGCGGGAGGTTGTACGGGGGTGCCGCGCCCGGCGGCAGGGCGATCACGGCGCGCAGGGCGCCGCGACGCAGCAGGTCGGCGCGGATGCGGCGGCCCGAGCGGCGGGAGGCGGCGGCGGGCGGCATCAGGAGGACGGCGATACCGCCTTCCTTGAGGCGGGCCAACGCGTGCTGGACCCAGGCCAGTTCGGACTCGGTGCGGGCCGGGAAGCCGTACTCCCAGCGGGGGTCGTAGGCGAGCTCGTCGTGGCCCCAGTTGCGCTCGTTGAACGGCGGGTGGCACAGGACGGCATCGGCCCTGAGGCTTTCGTACGCGTCGTGGCGCAGGGTGTCGGCGGCGGCGGTGCGCACGGCGGCCCTCGTGTGGAGGGCGAGGCGCAGCGCCGTGAGCGCGGCCATTTCGGGGGCGCTGTCCTGGCCGTAGAGGTGCTGGTCCTTGATGGCCTTGGTGTCCTGCGCGGCGGCCACGGCGCGCAGCAGGGCGCCGGTGCCGCACGCGGGGTCGAGGACGGCCGGGGCGGGTCCTGCGAGGTCGGCCATCAGGGCGGCGAGTCCGGTCGGGGTGAGCGTGTACTGGCGCGGGTTGGCGTCGAGGTGCCGGCCGAGCAGGAACTCGTACGTCTTCCGGGTGCCCAGTTCGGCCGCGAGGTCGGCGGCGCCGCGCAACAGGGGGGCGGACGGGAGGAGTTGGGCTGCGGTCGGCGTGTCCACGGCCCGCTTGCGGATCACACCGAAGCGCGGGGTGAGGACCTGGTCGAGGGGTGCGGGCAGCAGTTCGGCAAGGCGCGCGTCCGAGCCGGCGCCGATCTCCAGCCAGACCGTGGGGCGGTCGTGGATGAGCAGCAGCGCGCAGCCGACGTGGACCAAGGCTGTGACCGGGCCCTCGGGGTGACCCGCGAGCTGCTGCCAGACGCGCTCGCGCAGCGGGACCTCGGCGAGCTTGCCCTGGGTGCGCAGCCAGGCCTCGACCTCGGCGAGCGCGAAGGAGGGGCTAGTCTCGGTGCCTCCGACGGGTTTGGGGAAGTCGGCGTGGCGGCGGCGCCAGTTGCTGACGGCTGCGCGGCCGACTCCGGCGAGCCGGGCGATCCCGGCCGCGGTGACCTCTGTCCCGTTCTCCTGCACCCGCCCGGCTCCCCTCGTTCTGGTGTGTGGCGTCGAGTCGTCGTGGTGGTGTGTGGCGCCGAGCATACCGACATACGCGCGATCCACCTGTTCACCTCGTGTACTCATTCATTGTTGTTAATCGTGTTGACTCGGTTCACAAGCTCTGCTCTGATTGACCCATCGGATGAGCGGCCGCCGGAAAGAGGCGGGGTCGCCGACACTCGAAGGAACTGCCATGCGTCGCACCGCACTTGCCGCTCTCTGCCTGGCCGCCACGGCCACCGTCTCGCTCACCGGCTGTCTGCCCGGCGAGGACAAGGCTGACAGCGAACCGAAGGGCCCGTTCGCCGGGCTGACCGGCGGCGAGATCGCCGACCGGGCCGTGAAGGCCACCTCGAACACCTCGTCGCTGCGCATGAAGGCCGACATCGAGGAGGACGGCGTCCGGATGAGCCTGGACATGGCTCTCGACAAAAAGGGCCAGTGCGCCGGAACGATCAGCGAGGGCCAGGGCAAGACCGACCTCATCAAGACCGGCGACACCCTCTACCTGAGGTACGACGAGAAGTTCCTGCGCGCCCAGGGCAAGAGCGACCCCAAGGCCGAGACCGACGCGGTGGTGGAGATGCTGGCAGGCAAGTGGACCAAGATGGCCGCGACCGGCTCGGACGCCAAGGAGATGGCGAGCTTCTGCGACCTCGACACCACGCTCTCCGAGTTCGAGGACGGCAGCTCCAACGCCACCAGGGGGAAGACGACCACGGTCGACGGCACCCCGGCGATCGTCCTGCGCGAGAAGGACGGCAAGGACACCTACACGCTGTACGTCGCCACCGAGGGCAAGCCCTACCTGCTGAAGGTCGTCAGCAAGACCGCCGAGGACCCGGGCACCGTCACCTACAGCGACTTCGACAAGCCCGTCCCGGCCGAGGCGCCCAAGGGCAAGGTCATCGACCTGGACGCGCTGGGCGGCTGACAGGGCCGGTCGGGCCTCAGCGGGCGTGCCCTCGCGCGGCGCGCCCCAGCGGGATCCAGTACCCCCGCACCAGCGGGGCACGGCTCACCGGGACCAAGCACGGCACGCCTCAAAGGGCGTGCCGCACCCACACGTTGGGCTCGACGTACACCGCGTATCCGCGCCGCGGTGCGCAGTGCACCGGCACCAGCGCTCCGGGGACCTCGATCTCGCCCTCCTCGTCGAAGGGCAGCCCCGTCCACGCGCGCCATTCGTCGAGCGAGGCGGCCACGGTCATCGAGGCCGGTGCCACCGCCTCGATGCGCGCGCCCGCCCGGACGTGGACGCGCAGCCAGGGGTCGTGCGGCAGCCCGTCGCCGCGTGTCCGGAACGCGTACTCCTCCATCGCCGTACGCGGCTCCAGGTGCTTCGCGCTCGGGCGCACCGGGGCGACGACCTCGTCGAAGCCGTGCGCCCGGGCGTTGTCGCGCATCGCCGAGAGCAACCGGCCCGAGAGTCCGCCGCCCTGGGCGTGCGGGGCGACGACGATCGAGATCGCGCTCACCGTGTCGGGCCGGGTACCGCGGCGCTTGTCGGCGAATGCCCACACCATCACCTCGTCCCAGCCCCGCGCCGGCAACTCGCCCCGGCCCTCGTCCGCGAGCGCGAACGGCACGCTGTAGGCGTGGGCGACCACCTCTCCGCGCTCGTCCTCGGCGAACAGCACGTACTCCGGAAGCTCGGTGGCGATCCGGCCGTAGTGCGCGTCATTGACGAGGTCGTGACGTATGAACTCGGGCCAGGTGTCGGCCATCCCCGCCACCTGGTCATACATCTCGGGGCGCTCGGCAAGGGTCGACACCTTCAGCTCCATGGCGGACACCGTAGGCGGCAACTCGGCGCATGGGGAACCGGTTTGGCAGGTCACACCGGGGCGTCGGCTGCGGATGTTCAGCGTGGAAATCGTGATCGCCGGACGCATCTGATCTCTTTGTGTCACCGTGAGGTTGCGCTGTGAAGTCGCGCGGTGAAGTCGCACAACCGGTTGAGGAGCACGATGCCCGTACCGACCCACGAGCAGAGCGCGGCTGTCGATGCCTTCCGGCGGGGGGACCATCTGGTCCTCCAGGCAGGCGCCGGAACGGGAAAGACCACGACGTTGGCCATGCTCGCCGCCAAGACCGGCAAGCTCGGCCGGTACATAGCCTTCAACAAGTCCATCGCCAGTGACGCGGCCCGCAAGTTCCCGAGCAACGTGGTGTGCAAGACCGCCCATTCTCTGGCCTACGGCGCCGTGGGCCGGACGTACGCGTCCAGGCTCAACGCCCCCAGACTCCCTGGCTGGAAGACCGGCGCCTCCCTCGGTATCGCCATCAACATGCGCATCCGCATCGGCGAGCGGAACGTGACCAACAAGGCGCTCTCGTACTCGACACTCCGCACCGTCACGCGCTTCTGCCAGTCCGCGGACAGCTCCATCAAGCGCCATCACGTCCCGCGCATGCGTGGCGTCGAAGCCGAGGACCTCCACAGCCAGCTCGTCGACATCGTCCTGCCGTACGCGACCAAGGCGTGGGCGGACCTGCAGAACCCGCTGGAAGGCGTCGTCCGCTTCGACCACGACCACTATCTGAAGATCTGGGCTCTGACGGAACCTGTGATCCGGGCCGACTTCCTGCTGCTGGACGAAGCCCAGGACACCAATCCGGTGATCGAGAAGATCTTCAACGAGCAACGCCATCAGGCCCAGTTGGTGATGGTCGGCGACTCGGCCCAGGCCATCTACGGCTGGCGCGGCGCCCGGGACGTGATGACCGACTTCGACGGGACGCAACTCGCCCTGTCCCAGTCCTTCCGCTTCGGCCCCGCACTCGCCGAAGAAGCCAACCGGTGGCTACGAATTGTCGAATCACCGATCCGGTTGACCGGCACCCCGGCCATCAACACCCGCCTCGAACGCGTGGAGAGACCCGACGCGATCCTGTGCCGGTCCAACGTCGGCGCCATGCTCGAAGTCATGCGGCTGCTCGAAGAAGGCCGCCGGGTCGCCCTCGTCGGCGGCGGTGACGCGCTGCGCGCCCTCGCCCACGCGGCCCGCGACCTCAAAGCCGGCAAACGCGCCACGCACCCCGAGCTGATTCTCTTCGACTCCTGGGGCGAACTTCAGGACTACGCCGAGTACGACCCCTCCGGCCGGGACCTGCTGCCGCTCGTCGACCTCGTGGACGAGCACGGCGTAGACGTCATCCTCAACGCCGTGGACAGACTCTCCGTCGAGGACGGCGCCGAGATCGTGGTCTCCACCGCTCACCGGGCCAAGGGACGCGAATGGGCCTCGGTCCGCATCGGCGAAGACTTCACCGAACCGATGGATCCGGAAGAGACGGACGTGAACGGCAAGCCGCTCCCCGGCAACATCGACGACGCGGAAGCACGCCTGGCCTACGTCGCCGTCACCCGCGCACGCCACCAGTTCGACATCGGCGGCCTGGCCTGGATCAACCAGCACCCTGACGGCAACCCCGGCGGCGCTGCCAAAACCCGAAAAGCCCCCGAACCGCCCAACCCCTGGGAGACTCTGGGGCCCGCTCCAGGATGACGACGCCCGGGAGTCCCGCTCCCGGATGACGACGCCGGGCAGTCCCGAAGCAGCACCCGCCCGTGACGCCGCCTGCCCGGCTGCCTACCCTGGTCCGCTGTGACCCCTCACCGCGCCGCGCGCCGCACTCGTCGCCTGCTTCCGCTCGCCACGCTGCTGCTGGCGGGCTCCCTCACGCTGAGCGGGTGCGAGATCGGCAACAGCCCCGCGGACTCTCCGTCCCGGACTGCCCCGGCCTCCGGTGGGGGAACAGCGTTGCGAGCCGTCGGAGAGCTCACGGTGAAAGGGCGGGCCCCCAAGACCGGATACGACCGGGACAAGTTCGGCAGCCCTTGGCTCGACACCGACCACAACGGCTGCGGAACTCGTGACGACATACTCGCGGACCAGCTGGACTCCGTCTCCCGCGCCTCGGACGGCTGCAAGGTGCTGCGCGGAGTGCTCGATCCCGACCCCTACACCGGAACCCGCATCACCTTCATACGCGGGCGCAGCAAAGTCGACATAGACCACCTCGTCGCCCTGTCCGACGCCTGGCAGAAAGGCGCCCAGCAGTGGAGCGACAGCAAGCGGCGGGCTTTCGCGAACGACCCGCTCAATCTCGTGGCGGCCGATTCCTCCACCAACCGCCAGAAGGGGGACGGGGACACCGCGACCTGGCTGCCCCCGAACAAGTCGTACCGCTGCGACTACGTGGCCGGTCAGGTCTCGGTCAAGACGAAGTACCAGCTGTGGGTGACACGGGCCGAGAAGGACGCGATGGCGAAGGTACTGGCAGCCTGCCCGAACCAGAAGCTTCCCTCGGGCGGCAGTCCCACCGAGGTTGCCGCTCCTTGAGAAACACCGGTCCCGCGCACTGACCGGCGTGCTCTTCCGGTGCGCCTGACCTGATTCCCCACGACTCCCTACGGCTTGGTACGCCTCCCTACGACCCCAGAATCGAAGCCAGGAACTCCCCGGTCCACCCCAACAACTCCCGCCCGACCAAAGGCTTTCCGCCCACCTTCGCCGTCTTCGGCCGAGGTACCAGCAGTTGACGCGCGGCCGGCTTGATGACAGTCCCCGGGTACAGCCTCTTCAGCCGCAGCTCCTGGGACTCCCTCAACTCCGCCGGTGCGAAGCGGATGTTGTTCCCCTGGAGCACGATCTCGCCGACGCCGCAGGCCCGCGCGAGCATCCGCAGGCCCGCCACCAGCAGCAGGTTCTCCACCGGCTCGGGCAACTTGCCGTACCGGTCGACGAGTTCCTCGCGTACGGCCTTGACGTCCTCCTCCGTGTTGGCGGAGGCGATGGACCGGTAGGCCTGAAGGCGCAGCCGCTCGCCGGGGGCGTAGTCGTGCGGGACGTGCGCGTCGACCGGGAGCTCGATCTTCACCTCGAGCGGGGGCTCTTCCTCCACGCCGCCCTCCAACGAAGCGCGGTAGTCCGCCACCGCCTCGCCGACCATGCGTACGTACAGGTCGAAGCCCACGCCCGCGATGTGGCCCGACTGCTCGCCGCCGAGGAGATTGCCCGCGCCGCGGATCTCCAGGTCCTTCATCGCCACGTACATGCCCGCGCCCATCTCCGTGTGCTGGGCGATCGTGGCGAGACGCTCGTGGGCCGTCTCCGTCAACGGCTTCTCCGGCGGGTAGAGGAAGTACGCGTAACCCCGATCCCTGCCACGGCCCACTCGGCCGCGCAGCTGGTGCAGTTGCGAGAGGCCGAAGTTGTCGCCGCGCTCCACGATCAGCGTGTTCGCGTTCGAGATGTCGATACCCGATTCCACGATCGTCGTCGACACGAGCACGTCGAACTTCTTCTCCCAGAAGTCGACGACCACCTGTTCCAGGGCCTGTTCGGACATCTGGCCGTGGGCGATCGCGATGCGTGCCTCCGGGACGATCTCGCGGAGGCGTGAAGCCGCCCTGTCGATCGACTCCACCCGGTTGTGGATGTAGAAGACCTGGCCCTCGCGGAGCAGTTCGCGGCGGATGGCCGCGCCGATCTGCTTCTCCTCGTACGGGCCGACGAAGGTCAGGACCGGGTGCCGCTCCTCCGGGGGCGTGGTGATCGTGGACATCTCGCGGATGCCTGTCACCGCCATCTCCAGCGTCCGCGGGATCGGGGTCGCCGACATCGTCAGTACGTCGACGTTCGCCCGCAGCTTCTTCAGCTGCTCCTTGTGCTCGACGCCGAACCGCTGCTCCTCGTCCACGATGACCAGGCCCAGGTCCTTGAACTTGGTGTCCGAGGAGAAGAGCCTGTGCGTGCCGATGACCACGTCCACCGAGCCCTCGCGCAGCCCCTCCAGGACCGCCTTCGCCTCGGTGTCGGTCTGGAAGCGGCTCAACGCCCGGACATTCACCGGGAACTGGGAGTAGCGCTCGCCGAACGTCCCGAAGTGCTGCTGCACCAGCAGGGTGGTGGGGACGAGGACGGCGACCTGCTTGCCGTCCTGCACCGCCTTGAAAGCGGCCCGGACCGCGATCTCCGTCTTGCCGTAGCCGACGTCGCCGCAGACCAGCCGGTCCATCGGGACCGTCTTCTCCATGTCCTCCTTGACCTCGGCGATGGTGGTGAGCTGGTCGGGCGTCTCGGCGTACGGGAACGCGTCCTCCAGCTCGCGCTGCCAGGGCGTGTCGGAGCCGAAGGCATGCCCGGGTGCCGCCATCCGGGCCGAGTACAGCTTGATCAGGTCCGCGGCGATCTCCTTGACCGCCTTCTTCGCGCGCGCCTTGGTCTTCGTCCAGTCGGCGCCGCCGAGGCGGTGGAGCGTCGGGGCCTCGCCGCCCACGTACTTGGTGATCTGTTCCAGCTGGTCCGTGGGGATGTAGAGGCGGTCGCCGGGCTGGCCGCGCTTGGCCGGCGCGTACTCGACGACGAGATACTCGCGGGTCGCGCCCTGCACCGTCCGCTGGACCATCTCGATGTAGCGGCCGACGCCGTGCTGCTCGTGGACGATGTAGTCGCCCGTCTCCAGCGTCAGCGGGTCGATGGTCTTGCGGCGGCGGGCCGGCATCCGGGCGCCGTCCTTGCCGGCGGCCTTCTGGCCGGAGAGGTCGGTCTCGGTCAGCACGGCGAGCTTCAGCGCCGGGTCGACGAAGCCGTAGTCGATCGAGCCGCAGGCCACCTGTACGACCGACGGGGTCAGCACGCCGAGGTCCGACTCCAGGCGGGCCGCGACGCCCTCGCCGCCGAGCACCTCGACGGTACGGGCCGCCGGGCCGTGGGCCTCGGTGACGAACACCGTGCGCCAGCCGTCCGCGAGCCAGCCCTTGGTGTCGGCGAGGGCCTTCGCGGTGTCGCCGCGGTACGTCTCCGGGGCGTGCATGCCGAGCTTCAGGGTGTCCGCGTCCAGCTCTTCGTCCGCGGCGAACGGCGACACCGACCACCACATCATGTCCAGCTCGCGGGCCCGGTCCCGGACGTCCGCGATGGACCACAGGGACGCCGCGTCCACGTCGATCGGGGCCTCGCCGCCACCGGCCGTCGCCGCCCAGGACGCCTGGAGGAACTCCTGCGAGGTCGCCACGAGGTCCGCGGCGCGTGTCCGCACCCGCTCCGGGTCGCACACGACGGCCATGGAGCCCTTGGGCAGTACGTCGATGAGCAGCTCCATGTCGTCGACGAGGACCGGCGCGAGGGACTCCATGCCCTCGACCGCGATGCCCTCGGCGATCCTGCCCAGCAGCTCGCCCAGCTCGGGGTGCTCCTCGGCGAGGCGGGCCGCCCTCTCCCGTACGTCGTCCGTGAGCAGCAGTTCGCGGCAGGGCGGCGCCCAGAGCCCGTGGTCGGCGACCTCGAGTGACCGCTGGTCGGCGACCTTGAAGTAACGGATCTCCTCGACGTCGTCGCCCCAGAACTCCACGCGCAGCGGGTGCTCCTCGGTGGGCGGGAAGACGTCCAGGATTCCGCCCCGTACGGCGAACTCGCCGCGCTTCTCGACGAGCTCGACCCGTGCGTACGCGGCTGCCGACAGGGCTTCCACAATGTCCCCGAGGTCGGCGGTCTGGCCGGTCCGCAGGGCCACCGGCTCCAGGTCGCCGAGGCCCTTGACCTGGGGCTGGAGCACGGAGCGTACGGGCGCGACGACGACCTGGACCGGGCCGGTCTCGGGGTCGTCCGGGCGCGGGTGGGCCAGGCGCCGCAGGACCGCGAGCCGTCGTCCCACGGTGTCGCTGCGCGGGGACAGCCGCTCGTGCGGGAGCGTCTCCCAGGACGGGTACTCCACGATTCCGTCGGTCGGCAGCAGGGACCGCAGCGCCGCCGCCAGGTCCTCGGCCTCCCGTCCCGTGGCCGTCACCGCCAGCACCGTACGGCCCGCCTCCCGGGCCAGGGCCGCGACCGCGAACGGGCGGGCCGCGGGCGGGCCCACCAGGTCGACGTGCATGCGGTTGCCGTCGCCGGCGGCCTTCACCGCTTCGGTGAGTGCGGCGTCCTTGACGACGGCGTCGAGCAGACCGTGCAGGCTCATGAAGAGGTTTCCATCCGAGGATCTGAAGGAGTGGGCGGGGTGGGTGGGCAACGCGAACCGCCCGACACGTCTGACGGGCCGGGGGTGTCCAGGGTACGACGCCACGCTCGCGCCCGCCGCGCTTGTGGATACCGGGAGGATTCCGCCCCCGCCGCCCCTACCCGTCCCATCCCTGGGTGCTCCGCCCCCAGACCCCCGCTGATCGGCCTGAACGGCCTCGTCCTCAAACGCCGGACGGGCTGAAAGGCGCGGGCCCGGCCTGCAAGGTGCGGGGACAGGGCTGAAAGACAGGGCGCAGCCCGTCTTTCAGGGGCGCGGGGAACTGCGCGACCAGCCCCCACCCACCCGCACCCGACATCAGGCAAGCACCCCCCGGCACACACAGAACAACCCGGCGCCGAAGAGTCCGTGGACTCTTCGGCGC
>NZ_VWMY01000089.1:24491-37410 GCF_008905045.1 Streptomyces albicerus | reverse complement strand
GGGGCGACCGGAGCAGCGGGGGCCGGAGCCGGAGCGGCGGGCGGGGCCGGGGGAGCGGCCGGAGCCGCGGGGGCGGCCGGAGCCGGGGCAGCGGCGGCGGGCGCCGGAGCAGCGGGGGCCGGAGCCGGAGCGGCGGCCGGAGCCGGAGCGGCGGCCGGAGCAGCGCCGGGTGCACCGATGACGGCGAGCTTGGCGCCGACCTCGGCGGTCTCGTCCTCGGCGACCGCGATCTCGAGCAGCACGCCGGAGACGGGCGCCGGGATCTCGGTGTCGACCTTGTCCGTGGAGACCTCAAGCAGCGGCTCGTCGGCCTCGACGCTCTCGCCGACCTCCTTGAGCCAGCGGGTGACGGTGCCCTCGGTGACGGACTCGCCGAGCGCGGGCAGGACGACGTCCGTGCCCTCGGCGGAGCCGCCGCCGGCGGCGGCCTCGGCGGTCGGGGCCGGAGCCGGAGCGGCGGCCTCGGTGGACGGAGCGGCCTGCGGGGCCGGCTCCGGAGCGGCCGCGGGAGCGGGCTCGGGCTCGGCGGCCGGAGCCGGGGCGGCGGCGGGCGCGCCCGAGCCGTCGTCGATGACGGCCAGCTCGGCGCCGACCTCAACGGTCTCGTCCTCGGCGACCTTGATGGAGGCGAGCACGCCGGCGGCAGGGGAGGGGATCTCGGTGTCGACCTTGTCGGTCGACACCTCGAGCAGTGGCTCGTCGGCCTCGACGCGCTCGCCCTCGGCCTTCAGCCAGCGGGTGACAGTGCCCTCGGTGACGCTCTCGCCGAGCGCCGGAAGGGTTACGGAAACCGCCATGGTTTCGGTTGCTCCTTACGAATTGCGGAAGTCTGGTCGTCGCGCCCGAGGGCTGTCAGTCGTGCGAGTGCAGCGGCTTGCCGGCCAGGGCCAGGTGGGCCTCGCCCATCGCCTCGTTCTGGGTCGGGTGGGCGTGGATGAGCTGCGCGACCTCGGCGGGCAGCGCCTCCCAGTTGTAGATCAGCTGGGCCTCGCCGACCTGCTCACCCATGCGGTCGCCGACCATGTGGACGCCGACCACGGCACCGTCCTTGACCTGGACGAGCTTGATCTCGCCCGTGGTGTTGAGGATCTTGCTCTTGCCGTTGCCCGCCAGGTTGTACTTCAGAGCGACGACCTTGTCCGCGCCGTAGATCTCCTTGGCCTTGGCCTCGGTGATACCGACGGAGGCGACCTCCGGGTGGCAGTACGTCACCCGCGGGACACCGTCGTAGTCGATCGGGACGGTCTTCAGACCGGCCAGACGCTCCGCCACCAGGATGCCCTCGGCGAAGCCGACGTGCGCGAGCTGGAGCGTCGGGACCAGGTCACCGACGGCGGAGATGGTCGGGACGTTGGTGCGCATGTACTCGTCGACCAGGACGAAGCCGCGGTCCATGGCGACGCCCTGCTCCTCGTAGCCGAGACCGGCGGAGACCGGGCCGCGGCCGACGGCGACAAGGAGCACCTCGGACTCGAACTCCTTGCCGTCCGCGAGGGTGACCTTGACACCGTCCTGGGTGTACTCGGCCTTCGAGAAGAAGGTGCCCAGGTTGAACTTGATGCCGCGCTTGCGGAAGGCGCGCTCAAGAAGCTTGGAGGAGTTCTCGTCCTCGACCGGGACGAGGTGCTTCAGGCCCTCGATGACGGTGACGTCCGTACCGAAGGACTTCCAGGCGGAGGCGAACTCGACGCCGATGACTCCGCCGCCGAGGACGATCGCGGACTTCGGCACGCGGTCCAGGACGAGGGCGTGGTCGGAGGAGATGATCCGGTTGCCGTCGATCTCCAGGCCCGGCAGCGACTTCGGCACGGAGCCGGTCGCGAGGAGCACGTGGCGGCCCTGGACGCGCTGACCGTTGACATCGACGGAGGTCGGGGACGACAGGCGCCCCTCACCCTCGATGTAGGTCACCTTGCGGGAGGCGATGAGCCCCTGGAGACCCTTGTACAGGCCGGCGACGACCCCGTCCTTGTACTTGTGGACGGCCGGTACGTCGATGCCCTCGAACGTGGCCTTCACACCGAACTGCTCGCTCTCGCGGGCCTGGTCGGCGATCTCGCCCGCGTGCAGCAGGGCCTTGGTGGGAATACAACCTCGGTGCAGACAGGTGCCGCCGACCTTGTCCTTCTCGATCAGGGCGACGTCCAGTCCCAGCTGAGCTCCGCGCAGGGCCGCGGCGTAACCACCGCTACCACCGCCGAGGATCACTAGGTCGAAAACGGTGCTGGCGTCGTTCGCCACGTCACGTCCTCCATGCATGTGCGCCGTACGCCGGTCTGCGTCGACCGGGCGGCGGCTGGTGTCCGGCCGCTCTTTCTTCGGCCCTGTGGTGGGCCCTGTCCTGCCGAGAACCCATCTTCGCACCTGTCGGCGGCGTTCGAGACGCCGGGCCGGTGTGTGAGACGTCGCACGCCTCTTTTTAGGGCTCGGTTCGCCTCCGGGGCGCAAAAGCCGGTGTCGAGCGGGCGACCGTGCTCGACCCTCCTTCGTCGGGCACTCCGCGCGCTCGCCCGCTCGACACCGGCGCGCCCCTTCGGCTCACTCGCCGTAGGGCGCCCTCTGCTCAGCGAACCGACTCAGCCCAGGTCGCCCGACGCCGTCAGCTCGGCCAGCCGAACCAGAGTCCGTACCGCCGACCCGGTACCGCCCTTGGGCGTGTACCCGAACGGCCCGCTCTCGTTGAACGCCGGCCCCGCGATGTCCAGGTGCGCCCAGGTGATCCCCTCACCCACGAACTCCTTCAGGAACAACCCGGCGACGAGCCCACCCCCGTACCGCTCGCCCATGTTGGCGATGTCGGCGGTGGGGGAGTCCATCCCCTTCTTCAGGTGGTCCGGCAGCGGCATGGGCCAGGCCGCCTCACCGACCTCCTCGGCGGCCTCGTGCACCGCGGAGCGAAACGCGTCGTCGTTCGCCATGATCCCGAACGTCCGGTTCCCCAGCGCCAGCATCATCGCCCCGGTCAGCGTCGCCACGTCGACGATCGCGTCCGGCTTGTCCTCGGAGGCCTTGGCGAGCGCGTCGGCGAGGACGAGCCGGCCCTCGGCGTCGGTGTTGAGGACCTCGACGGTCTTGCCGCTGTACATGCGCAGCACGTCGCCGGGGCGGGTGGCTGAACCGGAGGGCATGTTCTCGGCGAGGGCGAGCCAACCGGTGACGTTGACCTCCAGGCCGAGACGCGCGGCGGCGACGACCGCGGCGAAGACCGCCGCCGCACCGCTCATGTCGCACTTCATCGTCTCGTTGTGCCCGGCGGGCTTGAGCGAGATGCCGCCCGAGTCGTAGGTGATGCCCTTGCCGACGAAGGCCAGGTGCTTCTTCGCCTTGGAGGAGGTGTACGACAGCTTCACCAGGCGGGGCGGGGCCGCGGACCCGGCGCCGACGCCGAGGATGCCGCCGTACCCGCCCTTCTCCAGTGCCTTCTCGTCGAGCACCTGCACCTTGATGCCGTGCTCCTTGGCCGCGGCCTGCGCGACGGCCGCGAAGGACTCGGGGTTCAGGTCGTTCGGCGGGGTGTTGACGAGGTCGCGGGCGCGGTTGAGCTCCTCGGTCACGGCGGTGGCGCGCTCGACGGCCGCCTTGTACGCCTTGTCGCGGGGCTTGCCGCCGAGCAGCGCGACCTCGGCGAGCGGGGCCTTGCCGTTCTTGCCGTTCTTGGCGTCCTTGCCATTCTCCTTGTACGCGTCGAAGGAGTACGCACCGAGCAGCGCGCCCTCGGCGACGGCGCCCGCGTCGGCGGCGTCCGCGACCGGCAGGGCGAACGCGGCCTTCTTGGTGCCGGCGAGGGCACGGGCGGCGGCGCCGGCCGCGCGGCGCAGGGTCTCCCCGGAGAAGGAGTCGTCCTTCTCCGGCAGGGCACCTAGACCGACCGCGAGCACGAGGGGTGCCTTGAAGCCGGACGGCGCCGGCAGCTTCGTCACCTCGCCCTCGCCGCCCGAGGCGCCGAGGGTCTCCAGAACGCCGGCGAGCCTGCCGTCGTACGCCTTGTCCACGGCCTCGGCGCCGGGCGCCACGACCAGGTCCCCGGACTTGGATCCAGTGCCCTTGGCGACACCGACGACGATCGCGTCGGCCCGCAGACCGGGCGCCGCGGCGGTGCTGAGAGTGAGAGCAGTCACGGTGGTGAAATCTCGCTTCCATTGAGTTGCTGTGGCCGTCAGGGGTGAGGTCGGCCCGGGGCGGTGCAGTCCCGGGCACGAGCCTACGCGCGGTGGCGCGTTTCGCTCATTCCAGCGGTCGTTCATCCGTGCGTGGTGGCCTGGCCACTTCTCACCCGTCAATCCTGTGACCTGAGCCACACTCCTTCTGTTTGCGGTGAGTGACCCACTCGTCGCTTTGCATGATTTCCACGGATCCTCCTCGAATCGACCACGCGGGGGATCGTGCAGGGGGAGGGGCGAACATGGCGCAGAGCGCGCCCAGATGGAGAACCGCGGCCGCTGTGCTGGCGGCCGCAGGTCTGCTGGCGCTGGGTCTGGGAACACCCGGCGCGTCGGCAGCCGAAGAGCCGCGTGTCGATCTGAAGGTGCTCGTCGTCGACAACGGCGACAGCCCTGTGGAAGCAATCACGGAGGAGCTGAAGACCACCGGCATCCCGTACACCACCGTCGACCTGAACGACTCGGGCCGCCCGACGATCACCGAGGCGTTCCTGAGCGACACGGTGGACGGGGCCCCGCGCGCCAAGTACCAGGGCGTCGTGCTGCCCAACGAGGCGCCGTTCGGCGCGGGTTCGGCCGAGCAGACCGCCCTGGAGACGTACGAGCGGACCTTCGGCATCCCGCAGGTGGACGCCTACACCTGGGCACACCCCGGGGTCGGCCTCGACTACACCAGCGAGGGCGGCTGGGCCGGCGCGATCGACGGCCGCGAGGCGGCGGTCACCACGGCCGGGCAGGCGGGCTTTTTCGGCTACCTCGACGGGCCGCTGACGTTCGAGGACAACTCACCCTCCATCCAGGAGAGCTACGGCTACGTGGCCCGGCCGCGCGAGGGCTTCACCAGCTATGTCGACATCGCCGTGCCCGCCGGGACGGGCCGCGGCAGCCTGGTCGGCGAGTACGCGCACGACGGGCGCCGCGAGCTAGTCGTCACATTCGCATACAACCACTACCAGCAGCAGTTCCGGGTACTTGCCCGTGGCATTGTCGAATGGCTGACTCAGGGCGTACACCTCGGGCAGAACAGGAACTATTTTTCTGTCCATGTCGATGATGTCTTCGCACCCGACAGCCGCTGGGACACCGTGCGCAACTGCACACCCGGCGACTTCGACTGCGTGGGCGGTGACGGCGAGGGCACCACGCCGATCCGTATGACGGCGGACGACGCGGTGTACGCCGCCCAGTGGCAGCGGACCAGTGACTTCACGCTCGACATGGTCTACAACGCCGGGGCGGGCGAGGAGTGGAAGAGCGAGCACGGCGGCGCCGACGCGCTGACCGACCAACTGCTCGCGGACAAGGGCGAGTACCGCTGGATCAACCACACCTACACACACCCCTTCCTCGGCTGCGTCCAGGACACCAGCACCGTGCCGTGGAGCTGCGCGAAGAACGCGGACGGCACGACTCGGTACATGAGCCGAGCCGACATCTCGGCCCAGATCCGCGACAACCAGCAGTGGGCGGACAGCCACGGACTCCCGGTCGACAGCGGCGAGTTGGTGACCGGCGAGCACTCGGGCCTCAAGACGCTGCCGCAGCAGCCGGACGACAACCCGAACCTCGCGGGCGCCCTCGCCGACAACGGCATCGAGTGGACCGCCTCCGACAACTCCCGTGAGCCCGAGCAGCGTTCGGTGGGCACCGCCCTGACCGTGCCCCGCCACCCGATGAACGTGTACTACAACGTCGGCACGGCCGAGGAGATGACCGACGAGTACAACTGGATCTACACCTCCGCGGCCGACGGCGGCAGCGGCGTCTGCGAGAACAACCCCACGTCGACCTGCCTCGACGACCCGCTGGACGCGGAGACCGGCTTCGAGTCGTACATCGTCCCGCAGGAGGCCCGCATCGCTCTCGGGCACGCCGTGAGCAACGACCCGCGACCGCACTACGTGCACCAGTCCAACCTGGCCGAGGACCGGCTGCTCTACCCGGTCCTGGACAAGGTGCTCGCCGACTACCGCGCGCTCTACGCCGACAACGCTCCGCTGGAGAACCCGCGGCAGAGCGACATCGGCACCGAGCTGAAGCGCCGCGCCGACTGGCAGCAGGCCGTCGCCGACGGCGACGTCACGGCGTACCGCGTCGGCACGACCGTCACCGTCACCGCCCCGTCCGGGACGCAGATCCCGGTGACCGCACCGGAAGGAACACTCAAGCAACTCCTCCTCGGCACCACCGCGTTCGGGACGCCCTACGCGGGAGAGCGCTCGGCCTGGACCACGCCGGAAGCTCTGCAGTCCGCCCTCACCCTGAGACTGCCCGCATAACGGAGAGCAGCGCAGCCTTACGCGCGCCCCGGCCAAGACCGGCCGGGGCGCGCTACCGAGCCGTAAGAAATGTTCCAGGGGGGAACACCGCATGATGAGCACAGGCCGTCATGTCACCATGCTCACCGAGGGCACCTATCCACTGGTCCACGGCGGGGTCAGCACCTGGTGCGACCAGCTCGTGAAGGGGATGCCCGAAGTCGAGTTCAACGTCGTCTCACTGGCCGGCAGCGGCCGCGAACCCGTGACCTGGGAGCTGCCGCCCAACGTCTACCAGCACACTTCCGTACCGCTGTGGGGCACCCGGCCGGGATCCCGGCGCGCGCCGCGCGGCCCGGCCCGCCGCCGCTTCATCGACACCTATGAGCGGTTCCTGCTGTCCTTCCTCGACCCCGAGGCGCACTGTGACTTCGGCGAGGCCTTCTACGAACTCGCCGAACTCGCCCGCGACGGACGGCTGTCGGCGGCCCTGCGCACCGAGGCCGCGCTGCGCTCGCTGATGTGGATCTGGACCATGCCGCATCTCCCGACTGCCCGGGCCCGCCCCACCGTGCACGACGCGCTCACGGCGACCGACCTGCTGGAGCACGCGCTGCGCCCGCTGGGCGTACGGCTCCCCGAGAACTCCATTTCACACGCCACCGGGAGCGGCCTGGCCACGCTTCCGGCCCTGGCGGCACGGCAGTTGGACGGCATCCCGTTCCTGCTCACCGAGCACGGCATCTATCTGCGCGAGCGCTACCTCGGCTACCGCAGCGAGGCGCAGCGCTGGCCGGTGAAGGCCCTGATGCTGGGCTTCTACCGCGAGCTCAACACCCTCGGCTACAAGGCGGCCGACCTGATCACCCCCTGCAACCAGTACAACCGCCGCTGGGAGGAGCGCGGCGGCGCCGACCCCGACAAGATCCGTACCGTCTACAACGGCGTCGACCCGCACGCCTTCCCGCACGCGGGACCCGAGCCGGACGTGCCCACGCTCACCTGGTGCGGCCGCGTCGACCCCATCAAGGACCTCGAAACGCTTCTACGCGCGTACGCGATGGTGCGCGCCGAACTCCCCGAGACCAGGCTGCGGTTGTTCGGACCGGTGCCGCCCGGGGGAGAGGCGTACAAGACCCGGCTGGAGAAGCTCGCCGCCGAGCTGGGCGTGACGGACGGGCTCAGCTTCGAGGGCCGTATCAGCGAGGTGTGGCGGGCGTACGCGGCCGGGCACGTCGTGATGCTCTCCTCGATCTCCGAGGGCTTCCCCTTCTCGATCATCGAGGCCATGTCGTGCGGCCGGACCACGGTCTCCACCGACGTGGGCGGCGTCAGCGAGGCGGTCGGCGACACCGGGCTCGTGGTGCCGCCGCGCGAGCCCGAGAAGATGGCCGCGGCCGCGCTCGTCCTGCTGCGGGACGAAGAACGGCGCCTGGAACTGGGCCGGTTGTCCCGCCAGCGCGTCATCGACCGCTTCACACTCCGCCGTTCCGTGGACGCCTTCCGGACGATCTACCAGGAGCTCGCGGGCCTGCCCGAGGTGTACGAGCCCACCCTGGAGACCGTCGCCGACTGGACCCTCGAACTGCGCGACCCCTGGTACCAGGCCGTCGCGACGGACGGGACCGGCTGGTGAGCGGATCGATCCGGATGCCGCCCGGCACGGACCAGGACGCCCTGCCCCTTGTGCCGCGCCAGCGGCGTCCCAGCTGGGCCGCGCCCGATCCGGTGGACGAACTCGCCACGCGCCTGGAGGAGTTCATAGCCGCCGCCGTCCACCCCGACGAGATAGCCGCGCTGTTGGAGTCCGACGGCATGTCGGACGACCAGATACGCGAGAAGTACGGCTGCAAGGACTCCTTCTCACTCGCCGAGGAACTGTACGAGCGTGTCGAGCGGCGCCATCCCGAACCGCCGGGACCGGCCCACGACCCCTGGCAGATCGGCCTGCTGGGCTGCCTGCTGAGAGGCGTCGTCTTCGCCCTGCCCGGCCTCGGCTACGTCCTCGGGGCGCCCCTCCTCGCGGGCCCGGAGGACGGTCTCGGGCTCCCCGCCGGAACGGTCCCGCTGCTGGCCGGCGCCCTGGCCGGCTGGACCTGGAACCAGGGTCTCGCTCACCGGGCGTACTCCTGGCTGGGGTTGGGCGACAAGGCGGCCGCCCGCCGCTCGCTCCTCGTCGGGGCACCCGTGGGCGCCCTGCTCGGCTCGCTGGTCGCGCTGGCCGTCGCCCCCGGCCACCTCGGCGCGGTCGCTTTCGCCGCCGGCCAGTCCTGCTACCTCGGGGCAGCCACCGTACTGCTGGTGATGGGCCGCGAACGGGCCCTGCTCGCCGCCCTGTTGCCCATGACCGCGGGCGCCGTCTTCGCGCTGGCCCAGCCGGTCCCGGAGGTCGCGAGACTGGCCCTGCTCGTCGGTTCCCTCGGTATCGTCGGCGCCCTCGCCGCGATCGAAGTCGCCCCGGCCGTACGGCAGTCCGGGGACGGGAAGCGGATCAGCTGGTCGGCCGGCTTCGCTGCGCTGCTGCCCTTCGGCGGCGGCGCCCAGGACGGCAAACGGCCGCGCAGTGCCTCACCCTGGCTCGCCGGCTCCCTGCCGTACGCCTTCTTCGGCCTCGGCAGCGGCGCCCTCGTCGTGTACGTGGCGCTCGGCGACGTCCTGGCCGACGGCTCGTCGAACGCGGCGGTCGCCGCACCGGCGGCCGTGGCACTCACGCTGAGCATGGGGCCCGCCGAATGGCTGCTCTACCGGTTCCGCAGCGGAAGCCTCGCCGGACTGCGCTCCAGCAGTACGCCACGGGACTTCTGGCGGTCCACCGCGGTCACCCTCGTCCAGTGCCTCAGCGCCTACCTCGCCTCACTCTTCCTGCTCAGCCTCGCCACGGCCGCGGTGTGGCCGCACGCGCCCGGCCTGACCGGCGTACGGCTCACCGCGCTGCTGCTCCTCGGTGTGGTCCTCTGGACCGGCCTGCTACTCCAGTCGTTCGGCGCCGTCCTGAGCGCCGTCGTGGTCTGCTGCGGCGCGGCGCTCGCCCAGACCGTGGCGCTGCTCGCGGACGTGGCGAACCCGCACGTGGTCGGCCTCGTCGTGTACGGCGCGGCGGCCGGGGCGCTGGCGTCACTGGTCTGCTGGCAACTGGGGAGGGCGACGGCCCACAGATGAGCACCCTCCTGGTCCCGTACTACGAGCACCCGTCCGTCCGCCCAGCCGAATGGGAGGCGATCGTCGCGGCCGCGCCCCGGCTCTACGGGGTGGTGCTGAACCCGGCCAGCGGCCCCGGCGACCGCCCCGACCCGGCCTTCGCCGAGGTCGCCGAGCGGCTGCGGGCCGCGGACGTACGGGTACTCGGGTACGCCGACACCGACTACGGCCGCAGACCCCGCCCCGAGGTCGTCCAGGACCTCACACGGCACCGCGACTGGTACGGCACGGACGGCGCCTTCCTCGACCAAGTCGCCTCGGGCCTCGGCGACTTCGGCTACTACCAGCGCCTCGCCACGGCCGCCTGGGGTGTCGGTTGCACCACCCTCGCCCTCAACCACGGGGCGCCGCCGCACCCGGCGTACGCCCGCCTCGCCGACGTCCTGGTCACCTTCGAGGGCACGTGGGACACGTACCGCAGCCTGCGGCCCGCCCCCTTCGCAGGCGGCCGCACTCGCCAGTGCCACCTGGTCCACGGTGTGCCCCCGGGCGCCCGCGTCGGCGAACTGGCCCACGCGCGGGGCGCCACGGTGCATTGCGCGGTGCCGGGCACCGGCGCCCACCCGTGGGGCACGCTCCCGCATGCCTTGCAGGCGGGCTGAGCGGACTTGGGTAGTTTTTCGGGTGCTGGCAGGTGGGGGCTGGTCGCGCAGTTCCCCGCGCCCCTGAAAGACGGGCTGCGCCCGCTTCCAAGGGCATGCGGGGCGGTGCGTTTCAGGGGCGGGAACGGCGGGCTTCTCAGGGGCGCGGGGAACTGCGCGACCAACCCCCACCCGCCCGCACTGTGAACACAACCCTCGGACCCCTCACCAAAGGGCCAGAACCACCAGCGCCGCGGTAGCGGCAGTCTCGGCCACGCCACCGAAAACGTCCCCCGTCACCCCACCGAACCTGCGGACGCAACGTCGCAGCAGCAGCTCGGCGCAGCCGCACGCGGCAAGCACGGCCAGCACACCCAGGACGAGGCCATACGTCCCGACAACCGCCCCCACGCCCGCCGCGAGGGCGGTGACACAGGCGACCGCCAGCAGAGCCCCCCGCAGGGGAACCGTGCCCGCGACCGCCGCCCCCAGCCCCTCGGGACGAGCCGCCGGCACGCCCACGCGGGCCGCCAGCGTGAGCGCGAGCCGGGCCACGGTGGCCGAAACCAAGGCCGCCAACGCACCCCGCGCCCACGAGGACCCGTACGCCTCGGCAAGCGCAGCCACCTGCGCGAACAGCACGAACACGAGGGTGATGACCCCGAACGGGCCGATGTCCGACTGCTTCATGATGCGCAGCGCGTCCTCCGCGGGCTTGCCGCTGCCGAGCCCGTCGGCGGTGTCGGCGAGCCCGTCGAGATGGAGGCCGCGCGTCAGTACGGCGGGCATCGCCGCGGTGGCGACGGCCGCGAGCAGCGCCCCCGCGCCGAGGACGAGCAGGAACAGCCCCACGGCCGCGGCGGCGAGACCCACGACCAGCCCGGCGACGGGCGCGCACAGCATCCCGGCCCGCGCGGCCTCACGGTCCCACCGCGTCACCTTGACGGGCAGCACGGTGAGCGTGCCGAAGGCGAAGCGAAGGCCATCGGTCCAGGGAGTCTCTGTCGAAGGCTTGGGCGAGGGCTCGGGCGGGGTCTCGGGCGGGGTCTCGGACACCGGCGCAGGTTACCCGGCGTCCTGAGAGGCGCCCGCGGCAGCCGTGGATAAAGTTCGCACATGGGTCATTGGTGGACACGGAACATCATCGAGCCGGGAAAGCTGCCGTTGCTGCTGGCGCTCGCCTCCTTCGTACTGACCTTTGTGATCACCCGGATCGTCGTCCGGCTCATCCGCGCGGGCAAGGGCCCCTTCGGCAATGTGAAGGCCGGCGGACTGCACGTCCACCACGTCGTCCCCGGTGTGGTCCTGACCGTGATCGGCGGCTTCGGCTCGGTGGCCAGCGCCCGGCACGGCTTCGGTTCGGCCATGTTCGCCGTGGTGTTCGGGATCGGCGCGGGTCTGGTGCTCGACGAGTTCGCGCTGATCCTGCACCTCGACGACGTCTATTGGAGCGAGGAGGGCCGCAAGAGCGTCGAGGTCGTGGTGGTCACGGCGGCCCTGGTGGGCCTGATGCTGAGCGGCTTCATGCCGTTCGGCGTCAACGACCTCTCCGACGAGGAACTGCAGGACCGCGGGAGCGTCATCCTGAGCATCGGGGTGAACTTCCTCTTCGCGCTGATGGCCCTGGGCAAGGGCAAGGCGCGTATGGCGATCTTCGGCGTGGTCGTCCCGTTCGTCGCCCTGGTCGGCGCGATCCGCCTGGCCCGCCCCGGCTCGCCGTGGGCCAAGCGTTTCTACCGCCGACGGCCGCGCGCCCGGGCCAAGTCGAGCCTGCGCGCGTACCGCCACGACCGTCGCTGGGCGGGCCCCCGCCGGGCCTTTCAGGACTGGATCGGCGGCAAACCGGACCCGGAGCCCGTCCGCTCCCTGCCCGACCGCCGGTGACGCAGCGCGGAGACTCCGCACACCACGAGCACGGCAGCGATCGCGGCCAGGTGTTCCTTGCCCGCCAGGTTCTCCTTGATCAGCACCTCGACGACCATCGCCGCGATGACGACACCCGCCGTGACGTACGCGCGATACTGCCAGCCGAGGAAGACGGCGAGCCCCACCACGGCCGCCGAAGGGCCGGTGTCCACGACCTGCGCGTCCGAGGCGGGCAGCCCCAGGAATCCGTGCGGGCCGAGCGCGATGCCCACGCGCGCGTAGAGCGTGCCGGCCAGCGTGGCGACGTACGCGATGACGAGCGTCCGCCACCAGCCCAGGCAGATCTCGGCGATCCCGAACACGATCAGAAGCTGGGCGAGCGCGCCCCAGACCGGCAGGTCCAGAGCCGGTACGAAGAGGGAGAGCGGCGTGCGGAGGAGGGCCGGCCAGAGGGGGTCCTCGGCGCGGACGGCACCGATGTTCTGGACGAACTGATAGCCCCAGGGCTGGTTCTGCACGTAGTGGAGGGCGGCCGTCAGACAGACCGCGCCGATGGCCATGGGGATCGCTCGCAGGCGCTTCTCGGCGAGGCCCGCGCGCACGTGGGCATACAGCGGGCCCCATTCGGCGCGGGCCAGGCGGGCGAGGGTACTCATCTGCGCGTGCCGTCGGTCCGTACGTACTCGTTGACAATTCGGGCAGATCCCATGGGACGGGATCATATGGGGCGCTGTTGTGTGGTGGTGGGTTGCTCGCGCAGTTCCCCGCGCCCCTTAAAAGCAGGGGCTACCGCCCCCGAAGACAAAAGGTAGGGGCGCAGCCCCGCCTTTTAGGGGCGCGGAGAACTGCGCGACCA
>NZ_VWMY01000089.1:0-24331 GCF_008905045.1 Streptomyces albicerus | reverse complement strand
CTCGGGGGCCTCGGGGGCCTCGGGGGCCTCGGGGGCCTCCGGGGCCTCCGGGGCCTCCGGAACCTGGGGCCCCTCGGGGAGCTCCGCGGCCAGCGCCGCCGCGGACTGGACCAGGGGAAGGGCGAGCAACGCCCCCGCACCCTCGCCGACCGTCACGCCGTGGTCGAGCAGCGGGTCGAGTGCCATGCGGTCGAACGCCTTCGCCTGGCCCGGTTCCCCGCTGGTCTGGCCGGCCAGCCACCAGTCCGGGGCGCGGAAGGCGACCCGCTGGCCCACCAGCGCGCAGGCCGCGGAGACGACCCCGTCCAGGATCACCGGAGTCTTCCGGACCGCGCTCTGCAGCAGGAAGCCGGTGATCGCGGCGAGATCCGCCCCGCCCACCGTCGCGAGCAACTGCAGTTGGTCTCCGAGAACCGGCCGAGCGCGGCGCAGGGCGTCACGGATCGCCGCGCACTTGCGCATCCAGGCGAGGTCGTCGATGGCCCGCCCCCCACGCCCGGTGACGACCGACGCGTCGGTGCCGCACAGCGCCGCGATCAGGACGGCCGCGGCGGTCGTCCCGCCGACGCTCACATCTCCGAGTACGACGAGATCGGTCCCGGAGTCGGCCTCCTCGTCCGCGACGGCGACCCCCGCACGGAACGCGGCCTCCGCCTCCTCCAGGGACAGTGCGTCCTCCACGTCGATCCGTCCGGACCCACGCCGCACCCGATGCCGTACGACCTCGTCGGGCAGGCTCTCCGGCTCGCAGTCGAGCGCCATGTCCACCACCCGCACGGGCACTCCGAGCCGCCGGGCAAGGACCGACACGGGACTGGCGCCGTCCAGCACGGCCCGCACCAACTCGTCCGCGCTCCCCGCGGGCCGCGCCGACACCCCCAGTTCGGCAACCCCGTGGTCACCCGCGAACAACACCACGCGCGGACGCTCGATCGCCCGCACCGGCACGGCCGACTGCGCGGCCGCCAGCCACTCACCGAGTTCGTCGAGGCGCCCCAGGGACCCGGGCGGCACGACCTGCCGCTCCCGGCGCGCCTCGGCGTCACGGCGCACACCACCGTCGGGGCGCTCGATCAGATCGGTGAAGTCGTCGAGATTAAGCGAGCTCATTCGCCGAACAGTACCGGCAGTGATCGGGGCCGACTCCTGACGGTCGCCCGGTGCACATCGCGAGGTCATTGCATCCATGATCGCGATCCCATACGTTCCGATTTGCAGTGGATTGTCGTACCGGTTTGTATCGGCCGGTAACAGCTCATATCAGCCTCTACAGGGTCGTACCGCGTCGGACCGGCAGGAGCAGACAGACCATGCCCCCCACACCCCACACACCCCCCACACCCCTCGTGCAACAGACCGTCGCCTGGCGTCGCGCCGCGTACCTCAGCGAGCTCGCCCAGGGCACCGACCGCTTCCACGAACCCCGCAGACCCGACTGCCCCTGGTGCGGCTCACAGCGGCTGCGTACCCGGCTGCGCACCCCGGACCTGCTCCAGCACAAGCCCGGCACCTTCGTCGTCGACGAGTGCGAGGACTGCGCCCACGCCTTCCAGAACCCCCGCCTCACCGCCGAGGGCCTCGCCTTCTACTACCGGGACTTCCACGAGGGCCACGAGGAGCACCAGGGCCACGAGAAGTTCGCCGAGCGGATCCTGCGGGCCCGCGCCGGACGCAGACGCCACGAGGCCGCGGCCCGGGCCATGCTCCCGTACCCCGAGCCCGAGAGCTGGCTGGACGTCGGCACCGGCCACGGCCACTTCCCGGCGGCGGCCAAGGAGTTGTACACGTACACGTCCTTCGACGGGACCGACCCCACCCCGCGCGTCGAGAAGGCACAGGCGGCGGGCCGGATCGAGGAGGCCCACCGCGGCCGGCTGCCCGACCTGGCCGACCGGCTGCGCGCCCGCTACGACGTGGTCAGCATGTTCCACCACCTGGAGCACTGCCCCGACCCGCGCGAGGAACTGCGCGCCGCCCTCGCCGTACTGCGCCCGGGCGGGCACCTCCTCATCGAAGTCCCGGACCCGGACTGCGCGTTCGGCGCGCTTCTCGGCAAGTGGTGGGTGTCGTACGGCCAGCCGCAGCACCTGCACCTCATGCCGCTGCGCAACCTGCTCGACGAACTCGACGACCTCGGCTGCACGGTCGTCTCCACCGACCGCCGCGAGCCGCACATCCCGTACGACCTGACGGGCGCCGTCGCGCTCGCGCTCGCTCACCGGTTGCCCCGTGCCGACGTCCCGTGGCGGCCCGTGCCACCGTCCGAGCTCGAGCGCGGCGTACGGACGGTCCTGTCACGGGCCGCCGTGCCTCTGCTCGCCTCCACCTTCGCCTTGGACCACGCCCTGGCCCCACTGCTTCGCCGCACGCGCTTTTCGAACGCGTACCGGATCATTGCCCGCCGGAGCCCGTCGAGATGAGCCTGCGCACCGCTGCGCGCCGGGCCATGGTCCGCACCCGGCCTTGGCCCGCACCCGGCCTCGGTCCGCTCCGCTCCGCTCCGCGACCGTCACCCCTTCAACGTGAGCGCCTGCCCCGCCACCACCAGCAGCACGTGCTCGCACTCGGTCGCGAACACCGTGTTCAGACGGCCCAGTTCGTCGCGGTAGCGGCGGCCGGAGGGGGTGGCGGGGACGATGCCGGAGCCGACCTCATTGGAGACGGTGACCACCGTGCGGCGGGTCTCGCGCACGGCGGCCGTCAACTCCTCGACGCGGGCCCGCAGCGCGCGCTCGCCGCCGCCGGCCCACTCGTCGTCGTCCCACGCGTTCACGGAGTCCATCGCGTCCGTCAGCCACAGGGACAGACAGTCGATGAGCAGCGGCGACCCGTCCTCCTTCAGGAGCGGTACGAGGTCACAGGTCTCGGCGGTACGCCAGGAACCGGGACGCCGCTCACGGTGGGCGTTCACCCGGGCCGCCCACTCGCTGTCCCCGTTCCGCGTGCCGCCCGTCGCCACGTACAGCACGTCCGGAAAGGCCTCGAGCCGCCGTTCCGCCTCCACCGACTTCCCGGACCGCGCCCCGCCGAGCACCAGAGTCCGCCGCGGCACGTCGGGCACGTCCTCGTACACCCCCACGATCAGCGTCGTACCGTCCGGCACGGCCCGCGCCCCCGAGGCCGCGAGCCGCCTCCGCAGCTCCCGGCCGGGCGACACGTCGTGGTCGAGGTGCACCGCGATCACGTCCGTGGTCGGCCCGACGGCCCCCGCCATCCGCAGCCGGGCCAACGCGTCCGGCCGCCCGACGACATCGGCGACCACCATGTCGTACGTCCCGGTCGTCTCGTCCAGACCCGCGGGCGCCGCCCCCGGCGGCAGATACAGCAGCCGCTGCCCATCGGGCCCCGTGACCGCGTACCCGGTCCCCGGCGAGTCCATCGGCACCGCCCTCACCCGATGCCCCGTCAGCAGCGCCAGCTCCCGTCCGTCCGGCACCCGCCCCGGCTGCGGCAGCCCGGCCGGCACCTCCACCGCGGGCCCGTCATGCGGATGCGACAACAACACCTGCCGCACCCCGCCCAACGACCGCCCCACCCGAGCCGCCGCGAACGCCGCGCCGGGCGTGAGATCCAGCAACAACGCCCCATCCACCAACAGGGCGGTAGCCGCCCGCGCATCCACCCCCAACGCCACAGCACAGGCCGCACAAGAACAACCAGGACGGGGCACCCCCACAGGAGCACCGGTACCAAGCAAAGTCACTTCCACGAGATTGATTTTTCCGCGTCAGCACGGCTCGTGCGCGCCAGGGGTGCACAAGGGCGCGCCCCGTCAGGGGCGCGGGGAACTGCGCGACCAGCCCCCACCAACCCGCAGACAACACACAACACTTCTCGACCTGCACCTTTGAACACCGCACAACCAGCGGAGCGCCTAGGCTGCACGCAAAGAGCCCGATCTTGCTCGGTACTTTTTGGGAGGCTGACATGGCGGCATGGACGTGGCGGTTCGAGAAGGCCGACGGGACGGAAGTCCAGCCCGCGGTCCAGCCCGAGGAGTTCACCACCCAGGGCGACGCGGAGTCCTGGCTCGGCGAACACTGGAAGGCGCTGGCCGACGGGGGAGCGGACCAGGTCCGGCTCTTCGAGGACGCCACGGAGATCTACGGCCCGATGAGCCTGCACGCCGAGGCTTCCTAGACTCCGTAGCCCATACGCGTGAGGGCCGCGGCCGTACGAACGGCCGCGGCCCTCAGCCATGCACCACCCTCGGCCCGAGACCGCCGAAGGCTACTGCTCGCCCAGCGTGACCTCGACGCTCTTCTCGCTCCCGTTCCGCGTATACGTCACCCGAACCCTGTCCCCCGGCTTCTCGGCCGCGAGCGCCTCGGAGAGCGAGGTGATCGTGGTGATCTCGACGTCACCCAGTCCGGTGATGACGTCCCCGGCCTCGATGCCGGCCTTCGAGGCCGCGCCCCCGTCCCTGACCTGGACCACGGCCACCCCCGCGGGCTGGTAGTCGTCGCCGACGACCGTCCGGCCGGTGATGCCGAGCGCGGCCCGCCCCGAGTCGGTGACCCTGCCGTCCTTGACGATCTGGTCGGCGATCGTCCGCACCATCGACGCGGGGATCGCGAACCCGATGCCCGGCGCCGCGCTGTCGCCCAGGCCGGGGTCCGTCGCGGCGAGCGTCGGAATGCCGATGACCTGTCCGTCGAGATTGACGAGGGCGCCCCCGCTGTTGCCCGGGTTGATCGCGGCCGACGTCTGCACCATGTTGGCGATGGTCGCGCCCGTACCGCCGCCCGCACGGCCCTCGCTGACGGTGCGTCCGGTCGCCGAGACGATGCCCTGGGTCACGCTGGACGACAGCCCGAGCGGCGAGCCCATCGCCAGCACGATCTGGCCGACCTCCACCTTCGAGGAGTCACCGAACTCGGCCGCCTTCAGACCCTCCGGCTTCCTGTCCAGCTTGATGACCGCGAGATCCTGCTCGGGATACGCGAACACGAGCTTGGCGGTCAGTACGTCCTCGCTGTTGGCGGTCGTCACCTTGAAGGTCTTCTCGTTCCCCACCACATGCGCGTTCGTGACGATGTGCCCGTTGTCGTCGTACACGACCCCCGAACCCAGATCGCTGCTCGCCTGAATCTGTACGACCGACGGCAGGACGTCCTTGATCACCTTCTGGTAGTCGCCCTGCAGATCGTTCGCGGCCACGGGGGCGGCGGCCTGCGTGGTGAGGTCGCCCTCGGCTTTGGCCGACGACTCGCCGCCGGAGCACCCGCCGAGCAGGACCATGGAACAGACGGCAGCAGCCGTTACGGGAAGGAACAGGGCACGAGTGCGCGATGCGTCCATGCCCCGAGTGTCCCTTTGGGGCGATTGTCCGGCTTGTGCTGGACGTCCAAACAGGGGGGTCTCAGCCCCGTACCCCGCAAAGGTGCAGCAACGCCGCCACCCGTCGATAGGGATCCGTCCGCCCGGCCCGCTCCTCCGCGGCCAGCAGAACGTCCACGTCGTCCGGGACCGCCGCGTCGTCCGCGGCCGTGTCCGTGAAGACCCGCACCCCGTACCAGGCGTGCAGCGGCGCCCCGATCCCGGCGAGCGTGCCGGTGAGCGCGTCGAGCCGGTCGGCGCGTACGTCGAGCCCGAGCCGATTGGTGTAGGTGGTGGTGTCGAAGGAGGCGAGGGCGCCGGCCCAGTCACCGGCCAGTCCCGGCCGCATGGCCAGCGCGTCCGCGTTCCGTACGAGCAGGGACAGCAGCCCGCCGGGGGCCAGCATCCGGGCAAGGCCGGCGAGCAGCGGATCGGGCTCCTCGACGTACATCAGGACGCCGTGACACAGCACGACATCGAAACTGCCCGGCAGGAAGTGCACACCGGTGTCCCGCCCGTCGCTCTCGACGAGCCGCATCCGCCCGCGAATGCCCTCGGGCTCGGCGGCCAGCGCCTCCCGGGCCACGGCCAGCATCTTCGCGTCCTGCTCGACCCCGGTCACCTGATGCCCGGCCCGGGCCAGCCGCAGCGCCTGCGTGCCCTGACCCATGCCGACGTCGAGCACCCGCAGCCGCTGCCCCACCGGGAACCGCCCGGCTATCTGCTCGTCGAGCTGCCGGGCCACCAGTTCCTGTCGTACGACATCACGCAGTGCGCCCAGCTTGCTCAGCCAGGCATCCGCCGCGCCCCCTGCGAAGGACCCCGCGCTCAGGGTCGCTCTCCGCGCTTGACCTGCGGCTTCGGCAGCCGGAGGCGACGCATCTGGAGGCTGCGCATCAGCGCGTAGGCGACCGCGCCACGCTTCGGCTCGTCCGGGTAGCGCGCATTCAGCTGCTTCTTCAGGCGGATCGCGATGCCGATCGAGTCGACCACGATCAGCACGATCACGAAGAGCCACAGCAGCAGCGCGACGTTCTGCAGCTGCGCGATCCGGACCATGCTCAGTACGAGGATGACCACGGCCAGCGGCAGGAAGAACTCGGCGATGCAGAACCGCGAGTCGATGAAGTCGCGCGCGAGCTTGCGCACCGGACCCTTGTCGCGGGCGGGCAGATAACGCTCGTCACCGCTCGCCAGCGCCTGGCGCTGCTTGTCCATCTGGGCACGGCGCTCTTCGCGCTGCCGCTTGGCGGCCTCCTTGCGGTTGGTCGGCGTATTGGCCACGCTGCGGCGCTGGCCCTGGGCCTCGCTGCGCTTGGGCGTGGGCCGACCCTTGGGGGCCTGCGGGTCACGGGGCTGAGTGGAGTCGGTCAACGACGCCTTGTCGGCGTGGGCCTTCTCATCCTTGGCACGGCTACGGAACACAAAACCCAAGGGTAATGGGTACGGAGGCATGGACGTCGGCCGAGTGGGGAACGATCCGGCAACACCGGTCGTCTGTAGTGGGACAGAGAAGCCTGAAAAGGGGTGGCTGCCCGCGGTTCTCCCGGACGACCCCGGGACGAACCTGGGGGGACACCTACTCCCTACGCCGGAGCGAGATCGTTCGCAGTCGTCCTTGGGGATGAGCGCATCCGTCCCGGAACAGTGCGGTAATGGATGCAGGGCCCGTACTGTGGGTTCTGTTGCAGTCGCTGGAGCTGGAGTCCGTCAGAAGGGGGCGCGCGAAGCCCATGAGCGGTGTCATGAAGCGTATGGGGATGATCTTCCGCGCGAAGGCGAACAAGGCCCTTGACCGGGCCGAGGACCCGCGCGAAACCCTCGACTACTCGTACCAGAAGCAGCTGGAGCTGCTGCAGAAGGTGCGCCGGGGTGTCGCCGATGTGGCGACCTCCCGCAAGCGCCTGGAGCTGCAGCTGAACCAGCTTCAGAACCAGTCCTCGAAGCTGGAGGACCAGGGCCGCAAGGCCCTCGCTCTCGGCCGTGAGGATCTGGCCCGTGAGGCGCTGTCGCGCCGTGCCGCGTTGCAGCAGCAGGTCACCGACCTGGAGACGCAGCACCAGACCCTCCAGGGCGAGGAGGAGAAGCTGACCCTCGCGGCCCAGCGGCTCCAGGCCAAGGTCGACGCCTTCCGTACGAAGAAGGAGACCATCAAGGCCACGTACACCGCCGCCCAGGCGCAGACCCGGATCGGCGAGGCCTTCTCCGGCATCTCCGAGGAGATGGGCGACGTCGGCATGGCCATCCAGCGGGCCGAGGACAAGACCGCGCAGCTTCAGGCGCGGGCCGGTGCCATCGACGAGCTGCTCGCCTCCGGCGCCCTCGACGACTCCTCCGGGCTCCAGAAGGACGACATCCAGAGCGAGCTGGACCGGCTGTCCGGCGGCACGGACGTCGAGCTCGAGCTCCAGCGGATGAAGGCCGAGCTGGCCGGCGGTTCCTCGTCCCAGCAGGCGATCGAGGGCGGTCAGGGCCAGACTCAGTCCCAGCAGCAGTCGCAGGACACTCCGCGCTTCGACAAGCAGTAGGCCCGAGCAGTGGTCCCACGCCTTAGGAGGGCGTCATGATCGTACGGATCATGGGGGAGGGACAGGTGAGGCTGGACGACGGCCACCTCACCGAACTGAACAAGCTGGACGACGAGCTCCTCGAGGAGATGCAGTCCGGCGACGAGGAGGGCTTCCGGCGCACGCTGGGGGCGCTCCTCGACGCGGTCCGCCGACTCGGCACGCCGCTCCCCGACGACTCCCTCGAGCCCTCCGAACTCATCCTCCCGTCCCCCGACGCAACACTGTCAGAGGTCCGGGAGATGCTTCGCGACGACGGCTTGATCCCCGGCTGAAGATCAGCCCCTCCGGCGTTTGAGGAGCGGGGGTTCGGGGGCCGGCCCCCGACGGGGTCTGGGGCGGAGCCCCAGAAGGATGGGACGGGTAGGGGCGGCGGGGGCGAAAACCCAGCCGGAGCCGACCCGCACCCACCCCGATTACCGCCAGCACCCGTTCCGCCCCCTGCAAGGGCCCCGTACCGTAAACAAGTGTGAGCACACTAGAGCGCGCCCGGAACCGACTGCGGGCATACCCGCTGGTGGTGGACGGCGCCCTGGCGGCAGCGGTCCTGGCCTGCATGGTGGTGGGCTCGTTCGCGGAGCCGAACGGCCGGCACGGCGGCCCGGAATGGGGCACCCGCACCCCGGACGCCCTCGCCCTCACCCTGATGCTGCTGGCCGCGACGGCCCTGGTCTTCCGCCGCCGAAGCCCCATGAGGGTCCTCGCCGCGACGGGCGCCCTGTCCGCCGTGGAGTTCGTGACCGGCGACCCCAGGGCTCCGGTCGCGATGTCCGCCGTCGTAGCCCTCTACACGGTGGCCTCGACGACCGACCGCCCCACCACCTGGCGCGTCGGCCTGCTCACCATGACCGTCCTGACCGGAATCGCCATGCTGGCCGGCCCCCTGCCCTGGTACGCCCAGGAAAACCTCGGCATCTTCGCCTGGACCGGCATGGCCGCCGCCGCGGGCGACGCGGTCCGCAGCCGCCGCGCCTTCGTGCACGCCATAAGAGAGCGCGCCGAGCGAGCCGAGCGCACCCGCGAGGAGGAGGCCAGACGCCGAGTCGCCGAGGAACGCCTCCGCATCGCCCGCGACCTGCACGACGTCGTCGCCCACCACATCGCCCTGGTCAACGTCCAGGCCGGAGTGGCCGCGCACGTCATGGACAAACGCCCCGACCAGGCCAAGGAGGCCCTCGCCCACGTCCGCGAGGCCAGCCGCTCCGCACTCAACGAACTCCGCGCCACGGTAGGCCTGTTGAGGCAGTCGGGCGACCCCGAGGCGCCTACCGAACCGGCCCCGGGACTGCACCGCCTCGACGAACTCGTCGGCACCTTCCACAGCGCGGGCCTCCCCGTCGAAGTGGCCCGCACCGACCAGGGCACCACCCTCCCCGCCGCCGTCGACCTGGCCGCGTACCGCATCATCCAGGAAGCCCTCACCAATGTGCAGAAGCACGCGGGCCCGGAGGCGAAAGCCGAGGTCAGCGTCGTGCGCGTGGGGCCGAACGTGGAGATCACCGTCCTGGACAACGGCCCGGGCGACGACGCGGCGGCCCGCCTCGAGGAGAACAGCGGCCACGGACTCCTCGGCATGCGCGAGCGGGTCACCGCGCTCGGCGGCACCTGCACCGCCGGACCCCGATACGGAGGCGGCTTCCGGGTGCATGCGATCCTGCCGGTCAAGAGCCGCACCGGAAGCACCGCATCCGCGACAGCGTCATCCACGACAGCGTCATCCACGTCAGCCGCACCCACGACAGCGGCACCGACCACGGCACCCACGGGGGACCCCGCATGACCATCCGCGTCCTGCTCGCCGACGACCAGGCACTGCTGCGCAGCGCGTTCCGTGTGCTGGTCGACTCCGAGCCCGACATGGAGGTCGTCGCGGAGGCCTCGGACGGCGCGCAGGCGGTCCGGCTGGCGCGCGACGAACGGGCCGACGTCGTGCTGATGGACATCCGCATGCCCGGCACCGACGGTCTCGCCGCGACACGGCTGATCAGCGCCGACCCCGGCCTCGCACACGTACGCGTCGTCATGCTGACGACCTTCGAGGTCGACGAGTACGTGGTGCAGTCCCTGCGGGCCGGAGCCTCCGGGTTCCTCGGCAAGGGCTCCGAGCCGGACGAACTGCTCAACGCCATCCGGATCGCGGCGGGCGGCGAGGCGCTGCTGTCGCCGGCGGCCACCAAGGGGCTGATCGCCAAGTTCCTCGCGCAGGGCGACAGCCTGGACGACGACCGGGACCCCGCCCGCGCCGAACGCCTCGAAGCGCTGACCGTCCGGGAGCGCGAAGTCCTCGTCCAGGTCGCCGGCGGGCACTCGAACGACGAGATCGCGGAGCGCCTGGCGGTCAGCCCGCTCACGGTGAAGACGCACGTCAACCGGGCCATGGCCAAGCTGGGAGCGCGCGACCGGGCCCAGCTCGTGGTGATCGCGTACGAGTCCGGACTGGTACGTCCAAGGGTGGAGTGAGCTCCACCCTTCGTACTGCGGTCGCGGTATGCGCCGTATAAGGAAACGGGACCTGGGGGCGAGGGTTGGGGCCTCACCCATGGCTCAGAGTGATAGGCGGACGCTCACATGAGCCCATTTCGCCGCTCAAGTCGCTCAAGCCACAGAAGAGAGATCCACCACCCATGTCCTGGCTGTCCCGCTTCAGCCTCGCACAACGGGCCCTCATAGGTCTGATGTCCATCATCGCGCTCGCCTTCGGGGCGATAGCGATCCCGCAGCTCAAGCAGCAGCTGCTGCCCACCATCGAACTGCCCATGGTGTCGGTCCTGGCGCCGTACCAGGGCGCGTCCCCCGACGTGGTCGAGAAGCAGGTCGTCGAGCCCATCGAGGACACCCTCGAAGCGGTCGACGGGATCTCGGGCGTCACCTCCACGGCCAGCGAGGGCAACGCCCTGATCATGGCGTCCTTCGACTACGGCAACAACGCCGACCGGATCGTCGCCGACGTTCAGCAGGCCGTGAACCGTGCCCGTGTGCAGCTCCCGGACGACGTGGACCCGCAGGTCGTCGCCGGTTCCACCGACGACATCCCGACCGTGGTGCTCGCCGTCACCTCCGACAAGGACCAGCAGGCCCTCTCGGACCAGCTCGACCGCACGGTCGTCCCCGCGCTGAAGGACATCGACGGCGTCGGCCAGGTCACCGTCGACGGTGTACAGGACCTCGAGGTCGCGGTCACGCCCGACGACGCGAAGCTGGCGAAGGCGGGGCTGACCTCCGCCGCGCTCGGCCAGGCACTCCAGGCGGGCGGCGCGACCGTCCCGGCCGGCTCCTTCGACGAGGACGGCAGCAACCGCACGGTCCAGGTCGGCGGCGGTTTCACCTCGCTGAAGCAGATCGAGGACCTGATGGTCACGGGCGAGGGCGGCAAGAAGCCCGTCCGCCTCGGTGACCTCGCCACCGTCGAGGAGGAGCCCGCCAAGGCGGATTCCATCACGCGGACGAACGGCAGGCCGAGCCTCGCCGTCTCCGTCACCATGGACCACGACGGCAGCGCGGTCGCGGTCTCCGACGCGGTCCAGGACAAGCTGCCGGACATGCGGAAGGACCTCGGCTCCGGCGCCACGCTGACCGTCGTCAGCGACCAGGGCCCGGCCGTCTCCAAGTCCATCAAGGGCCTCACCACCGAGGGCGCGCTCGGTCTCGTCTTCGCGGTCCTGGTCATCCTGGTCTTCCTGGCGTCGGTCCGCTCGACGCTGGTCACCGCGGTCTCCATCCCGCTGTCGGTCGTCCTCGCGCTGATCGTGCTGTGGACCCGCGACGAGTCGCTCAACATCCTCACGCTGGGCGCCCTGACCATCGCCATCGGCCGCGTCGTCGACGACTCGATCGTGGTCCTGGAGAACATCAAGCGCCACCTCGGCTACGGCGAGGAACGCCAGGAGGCGATCCTCAAGGCCGTACGAGAGGTCGCGGGCGCGGTCACCTCCTCGACGCTCACCACGGTCGCCGTCTTCCTGCCCATCGGTCTGGCCGGCGGCATGGTCGGCGAGCTGTTCGCCTCGTTCTCGCTGACGGTGACGGCCGCCCTGCTCGCCTCGCTGCTCGTCTCGCTGACGGTCGTACCGGTGCTCTCGTACTGGTTCCTGCGCGCCCCCAAGGACATGCGCGGCATCGACCCGGACGAGGCGCGCCGCAAGGCCGAGGCGAAGGAGGCGCGCAGCCGCCTCCAGCGCTTCTACGTTCCCGTCCTGCGCTTCGCGACCCGGCGCCGGCTCACCAGCGTGGCGATCGCGGTGGCCGTCTTCATCGGTACGTTCGGTATGGCGCCCCTGCTGAAGACGAACTTCTTCGACCAGGGCGAGCAGGAAATCCTCACGGTCAAGCAGGAGTTGAAGCCCGGCACCAGCCTGGCGGCGACCGACGCCCAGGCCAAGAAGGTCGAGAAGATGCTCGCCGGCGTCAAGGGCGTCGAGGACTACCAGGTCACGATCGGCTCCTCCGGCTTCCTGGCCGCGTTCGGCGGGGGCACGGACACCAACCAGGCCTCGTACACGGTCAAGGTCGCCGACTCGGCCTCCTTCGACGACGTCCAGGACGGCATCGAGGAGGGGCTCGGCAAGCTCTCCGGGGTCGGTACGACGACGGTCGCGGCCGGTGACGGCTTCGGCAGCCAGGACCTGAGCGTCGTGGTGAAGGCCGCCGACGCCGACGTACTGCGCGAGGCCTCGGAGGAGGTACGGGACGCGGTCGCCGGGCTCGACGACGTCACGGACGTGACCAGCGACCTCGCCCAGTCCGTGCCGCGGATCTCGGTCAAGGCCAACGACAAGGCGGCCGCGGCCGGTTTCAACGACACGACCCTCGGCGCGGCCGTCGCCCAGGCGGTGCGCGGCACCACCAGCGGCAAGGCGATCCTGGACGACACCGAGCGGGACGTGGTCATCAAGTCGGCGAAGCCGGCCGAGACCCTGGACGAGCTGGAGAACCTGAGCCTCGGCGCCGTGAAGCTCGGTGACATCGCGACGGTGAAGCTGGTCGACGGCCCGGTGTCGATGACCCGCATCGACGGCCAGCGCGCCGCCACCATCTCGGCGAAGCCGACCGGCGACAACACGGGCGCGGTCAGCGCCGACCTCACGGCGAAGCTCGACGCGCTGAAGCTGCCGGCCGGTGCCACGGCCGACATCGGCGGCGTCTCGCAGGACCAGGACGACGCGTTCGCGAACCTCGGCCTGGCGATGCTCGCGGCGATCGCGATCGTCTTCATGCTGCTGGTCGCGACCTTCCGGTCGCTGATCCAGCCGCTGATCCTGCTCGTCTCGATCCCGTTCGCGGCGACGGGCGCGATCGGCCTGCTGGTGGCCACGGGCACCCCGATGGGTGTGCCGTCGATGATCGGCATGCTGATGCTCATCGGCATCGTCGTCACCAACGCGATCGTGCTGATCGACCTGATCAACCAGTACCGCAAGCAGGGTTACGGAGTCGTCGAGGCTGTGGTGGAAGGCGGCAGGCACCGTCTCCGCCCGATCCTCATGACGGCCCTGGCCACCATCTTCGCCCTGCTTCCCATGGCGCTGGGCATCACCGGCGAGGGCGGCTTCATCGCCCAGCCCCTGGCGGTGGTGGTGATCGGCGGCCTGATCACGTCGACACTCCTGACCCTGCTCCTGGTCCCGACGCTCTACGCGATGGTCGAACTCCGCAAGGAGCGGCGGGCGAAGAAGAAGGCGGCCAAGCGGGAGAAGAAGAGCGGGATTCCCGCTCGGCCGACCTCCGACTCGGACGAGCCGGAGCCCGCGGGCGTGTGACGGTCTGACCCGCACGGCCTGATCCAGGGCGGCCGGGCACCGAACCCCCAACGGTTCGGTGCCCGGCCGCCGTCGTGTGCCGTTACGTATCCTGTGGGCTCGAACTGCTTTACGGGGGAAGGGGATTCGGGCGGTGCCACTGCGCAGGGACGACCCGAAGTCGGTCGGCGGGTACAAGCTGGTCGACCGGCTCGGAGCCGGGGGCATGGGGGTCGTCTACCGGGGCAGAGCGCGTTCGGGGCGTGAGGTCGCCGTCAAGGTGGTGCACGCCCAGTACGCCGCGGACGGCGTCTTCCGGGCCCGGTTCCGACAGGAGATCGAGGCCGTCCGCAAGGTGAGCGGCGCCTTCACCGCACCGGTCGTGGACGCCGACCCGGAGGCGGCGCGGCCGTGGATGGCGACCCAGTACGTGCCCGGCCGCTCGCTCGCGCAACGGATCCGCGGCCGGGGCCCGCTCCGGGACGCCGAGCTGCGGCAGCTGGCGCTCGGTCTGGTGGAGGCGCTGCGCGACATCCACCGGGCCGGGGTCGTGCACCGCGACCTGAAGCCGGCGAACGTCATGATGGCCGAGGACGGCCCCCGGGTCATCGACTTCGGCATCTCCCGCGCGGCTGAGAACCAGACCCTGACCGAGACCGGCCAGATGATCGGCACCCCGCCGTTCATGTCCCCGGAGCAGTTGACCGACGCCCGCACGGTAGGTCCGGCCTCGGACGTCTTCTCGCTGGGCGCGCTGCTGGTGTACGCGGTGACCGGGCGGGGCCCGTTCGACACCGACAGCCCCTATCTGACGGCGTACCGGGTGGTCCACGACGAGCCGGTGCTGGACGGGGTGGGCGGGCCGCTGCGCACGGTTCTGGAGCGCTGCCTGGCCAAGGAAGAGGCGGACCGGCCGGGACTCGACGAGTTGGCACTGGAGTTCGCGACAGCCCTGCCGGAAGGGGACGCGGGCGACCTGCCCACCGTGACCCTGGGCCGGGCCGCACAGGCGGTGACGGAGACCCGCCCCGGGACGGTGGCCGACCCGGGCGGCGACGGCCGGCCCCGCCTACGGAGCCGTATCCGCCCGCTGTGGGCCGCGGTCGGCACGGTCGGCGCGCTGGTCCTCGGGCTGACGGCCTATCCGCTGATCGGGCCGGGGCAGGCGGAGGACCCGGGGGCGGCGCTTCCCCAGGGCTGGAAGCAGTGGCAGACAACGGTGTACGAGAGCGCCCCGCGAGGCGCGAAGAAGGCCATGAGCGTGCACGGCGGGACGGAGGGCGGGCCCGAGTGTCTGGTGCACGAGGACGCCGTCTACTGCGGGGGCGAAGGAGTCCTTCCCGTACGCCTGGACGGCCGGACCGGCAAGACCGTCTGGCGCGCCGGCATCGCGCCCTCCGGCACCGACAGCGCGATGTACTCCGCCTACCCCCTCGGTGTCCGGGACGGCGTGATGCTGGTGCAGCAGCAGATCCTCGGCGAATCCACCGAGACCGACCCGACCGACATCATTGCCCTCGACGCCGAGACCGGTGAGCGGCTCTGGAGCCGTAGGGTGAGTGAGGCCTACGTCGACATGACCTTCTCCGGCGGCGTGGTCGTGACGCCGGACAAGAGCGGCCGCACGCTGATGGCCCTGTCGCCGCGTACCGGCGCCGAGCGCTGGACGAAACCGCTGCCCGCGAACCACTACTGCGCGTTCACCGAGGCCGGCGAGGGCCTGTATCTGGAGTGCCTCCCGGACACAACGGAACCTCAGGACCATCTCGTCCTGCAGCTGAATCCGACCGACGGCTCGACACGGCGGCTGACGGGGCCGAACAACGGTGGCCTTCTCGGGGTCCTCGACGGCCGGCTGCTCTTCCTGCAGTCGACCGACAACGAGCAAGGGGAAGAGCTGGTCACCGAGGAGGTGCTGTACGACCGGATCCTGCTGGTCCATCCGGTCACCGGTGCCCGCAGCACGACGAAGCTGGCCAAGGAGTACGCGGGACAGGTGACCCTGGTGGACGGCACGCTGTGGTTCGCCGCCTCCAGTGGCCGGGTGACCGCCGTGTCGGCCCGCACGGGCAAGCCGCTGCAGCAGATCTCGACCAGCCTGGAACTGCCGAGCCTGCCCACGTACGACCCGCGGACACGGGCTCTGTACCTGGCCAGTGCCAGCGGCCGCGTGGCGGCCCTCGACACGCGCGAGCGCACGCTGCTGTGGGAGACGCTGCCACGCGCCGAGAAAGTGTCGTCCGGCTTCACTGTCGAGCCCGACGTGCTGCTCCAGGAGGGGGCGCTGGTGGTGACCATCCCGAACGGCACGGTGTTCAGCCTCGATCCCGCTCACCCCGAGCGGAAGTCCGCCTCGGGGTGAGCGGGATCGGGCACCGGGTTACGGCAGCGCCAGCATCCGCTCCAGCGCCAGCTTCGCGAACTGCTCGGTCTCCCGGTCGACCTCGATGCGGTTCACGAGGTTGCCCTCGGCCAGGGACTCCAGGGCCCAGACGAGGTGGGGGAGGTCGATGCGGTTCATGGTCGAGCAGAAGCAGACCGTCTTGTCGAGGAAGACGATCTCCTTGCCCTCGGGAGCGAAACGGTTCGCCAGGCGGCGGACGAGGTTCAGTTCCGTACCGATGGCCCACTTCGAGCCGGCCGGAGCCGCCTCCAGCGCCTTGATGATGTACTCCGTGGAGCCCACGTAGTCCGCCGCCGAGACGACCTCGTTCTTGCACTCGGGGTGGACGAGGACGTTCACGCCCGGGATGCGCTCACGCACGTCGTTGACCGAGTCGAGCGAGAAGCGGCCGTGCACCGAGCAGTGGCCCCGCCACAGGATCATCTTGGCGTCGCGGAGCTGCTCGGCGGTCAGCCCGCCGTTCGGCTTGTGCGGGTTGTAGAGGACGCAGTCCTCGAGGGACATGCCCAGGTCGCGGACGGCGGTGTTGCGGCCCAGGTGCTGGTCGGGAAGGAAGAGCACCTTCTCGCCCTGCTCGAAGGCCCACTCCAGGGCCCGCTGGGCGTTGGACGAGGTGCAGATCGTGCCCCCGTGCTTGCCCGTGAACGCCTTGATGTCCGCGGACGAGTTCATGTACGAGACGGGCACGACCTGCTCGGCTATGCCGGCCTCGGTCAGCACGTCCCAGCACTCGGCGACCTGCTCGGCGGTGGCCATGTCGGCCATCGAGCACCCGGCGGCCAGGTCGGGCAGGACCACCTTCTGGTCGTCGGAGGTCAGGATGTCCGCCGACTCGGCCATGAAGTGCACACCGCAGAAGACGATGTACTCGGCCTCGGGGCGCGCGGCGGCGTCCCGGGCCAGCTTGAAGGAGTCACCGGTGACGTCCGCGAACTGGATGACCTCGTCGCGCTGGTAGTGGTGGCCGAGCACGAAGACCTTGTCCCCGAGCTTCTCCTTGGCCGCGCGGGCGCGCTCCACCAGGTCCGGGTCGGACGGCGAGGGCAGGTCACCGGGACACTCGACGCCGCGCTCGCTCCTCGGGTCGGCCTCACGGCCGAGGAGCAGCAGGGCGAGGGGCGTCGGCTGTACGTCGAGCTCCGTGGTCTGGGCGGTGGTCACGACACGCACCCTTTCTGTTCTGCGGCTCGCGGGGATCGAGTCCAACCGATCCCCGCGGGACATGCGGGACAAGCCTTTTCGTCGAATTGACGCTATCTATCATAACCGCTTCATGTCACTTTGACGATGCCCATAGCGTCGATGTGACGTGAATCCCGCGGTCATTGCACTGAGGTTGTCCACAGGCCGTTTTCCGCTTCCAACCGGGTGTGCGAGCATGAAGGGAGAAGCCAAAGACACACGCTCGGCCCGGAATGAATCCGCGGCCCCGCCGGTTGCACCCGTCGGCAAGCAGTCTCCGTACAACCCGGGAGAGAAGCAGATGTCCGTATCGGACGAGACCACCACCGTGAGCGACGGCATCCTCCTGTCGGACGCCGCCGCGGCCAAGGTCAAGGGCCTGCTCGAGCAGGAAGGCCGCGACGATCTGGCGCTGCGCGTCGCCGTTCAGCCCGGCGGCTGCTCCGGCCTGCGGTACCAGCTCTTCTTCGACGAGCGCTCCCTCGACGGCGACGTCGTCAAGGAGTTCGGCGGTGTGAAGGTCGTCACCGACCGCATGAGCGCTCCGTACCTGGGCGGCGCCTCCATCGACTTCGTGGACACCATCGAGAAGCAGGGCTTCACGATCGACAATCCGAACGCGTCGGGTTCCTGCGCCTGCGGCGACTCCTTCAGCTAAGCCTGAGCCCGGCTTCAGCCGAGCCTGAGCCCGAGCCGAATCCCGAGCAACGCGGAAAGGCGGCGCCCCCTCCAACAGGGCGCCGCCTTTCGCGTACCGGAAGCCGTGCGCCAAGCGCTCCGCTGGGGGCACGGTAATGACCCCGCGGACCGGTGGGGGCTGGTCGCGCAGTTCCCCGCGTCCCTTACGGGGCGCGGTACCGCACCGGATTTCACCAAGGTCGCTCAGGCCCGTCCCGGTGCCGAGCGCTGAGCCCGTTTGCGTGCCGCGCGCTCAGCGCGTCCGCAGCCATGCGGCTACTTGGCTATTTGTTCGGCTTCGGCAGGTCCTTCTCCAGCGGGACGGCCTTGCCGTCCGTGTCGACCACCTTCCGGTCCCCGAGCGGCTCCTTGAGCTCGACCTTCTCGTGGAAGACCTTGGCGATCATGATGCAGACCTTGTCCTTCCACGGCTTCTCGGTCACCCGGACCGTCACCGTGTCCCCGGTCTCCTCCGCCGAGGCCGAGTAGTCGCTGCACACCCCGCCCGTGAAGCGCACGGTCAGCTCCCTGCCGTCCGCGCTGTAGCCCTCGACCCGGACGTCCCGCGTCGCCGGCGCGGCGGTCGTCCCGTCACCGGGCTCGCTCGGCCGCGGGCTCGGCGGCGTCGTCGGCTTGTCGCTGGGCGTGCCGCCCGGCGGCTGCGGAGAGGTCAGATACCGCGGGTCGACCGCGGGATGCGTGACCGTGAAGCTCTCGCCGGCGCCCGAGGGCCGTACCTCGAAGAGCCAGGACGGCACCAGCGCCTGCCGCCCGTCCACGAAGTGCGTGGCCAGACCGAACACGGCGTCCTCGACGACGACCGGATCGGGCTTCGGCGCCACGGTCGTCGTCTCGCAGGGCGCATCCTTCCTGTCCTTGAGCGGTACGGGACTCGCGCATCCGCCGATGCCCACGCGCCCGTCGCCCGAGCCGGACCCGTTCAGCAGGTCGAGCGTCTTCTGGGCACTGATGACGGGGTACGTGTCGCTCTTCACCGGTGTCTTCAACTGGCCGCTGCCGCCCACCACTTGGCCGTCCGGGCCGATCTGCAGGCCGGTCGTCCAGCCGTACGTCGGCAGTCCACCGACCTCGGGCTGCGCGTTCACCACGCGTACGGCGTCCATCAGCTGGCTCGCGTCGAGCTTCGCGTCGTCCTGACCCACCGCCTTGAGGACGGGCGCGGCGGCCTTCTTCGCGGCGTCCGCGCTCACCGGGTCGACCTCGGAGCCCTTGGCGGCCCCGCTCTCGCACACCGTGGTGCTCTTGCAGTTGTCGGTGCCGGGCGCGAAGCGGTTGAACGTCCAGGTGCCGGGTGCCTGCTTGTTCACCTGCAGACCCGGACCGAACCCGTCCTTCGTGGCCCCGACCTTCCAGGCGTCGCCCTCGGCCTTCGGCGTGCCCTCCACGTCCAGGGCCTTCGCCAGCCTGGCCACCTCCGCCGCGGTGACCTCGCCCTTCGTCCGGTACACGGCCGCGGAGGAAGGGCCGTCGGGAAGCTCGCCCTCGGCGCGGTACCTCGCACCGCTCGGGTCGGGCTCACCGGGCGCGATGCCGTTCGTGTCGTCCGTACGGCCCTCGGTGTAGCCGTCCAGGGCGAGGGGCGGAGGAGTGTCGTCACCGCCCGGCGCACCGGAGCCGTCCCTGCCTCCACCGCCGCCGGTCGCGGTCGCGGCGAAGTACGCCCCGCCGCCCCCGACGAGCAGCACCGCGGCCGCGACCGAGGCGACGGCCACCGGGGAACGCCGCCGGCGCGGCCTGTCCTCGTCGGCGGCTCCGGCCGCGTCGTTGTCGGGTCGCTCGATGTCCACCGCATCGCTCCTTCTGCCACACCGCTGTCCCATGAGACCCACCCCTGACCGGGTCAGGGCACAGCAGGGTCGTATCCGGCATCCCCTATAAGGGGGACAGCGATGGGACGCGGCGGGGGAGCGCGCGGTTCCCTCCGGGACGGTGGCGGAATGAAATCTGCGGGCCGTCCGTGGCTGGTCGCGCCCGCGCGGCGGAGCCGCATATGTCACGGCCCCGCGCCCCTTCAGGGGTGAGGCGATCAGTCGCCGTATTCCGACATCGCGTCCAGCAGCCGGGCGGAAGCCGGCGGCACCGTCACACCGTGGATGAGTGACGGCGACACTGGAAGGGGCGCGATCCCGGCGGGAGCCACCCAGTGCGGGACCATGCGCGCGCAGTCGCCCCGCAGCTCCGCGAGCCCGCCTTCAACGCCTTCGAGGCCGAGCGGAGCATCACCATGGATCTTGAGGTTCGTCATAACGGAACCGTATGCACCGCAAGCCCTACGAAAAAAGCCCTACTATCGGGTAGTTTTGCCTGCTCGAAGAGACGGACTCCAGAGGGATCCCACCGGCGGCGGGAACGCTGACCCGGTAGCGTGAACTGTCAATCCCCCTCCTCGCAGGAGTGTGTCCTAGCCGTGCGTATCGCAGTCTCGGGCTCCATCGCCACCGACCACCTCATGACCTTCCCCGGCCGTTTCGCCGACCAGCTGGTCGCGGATCAGCTGCACACGGTCTCCCTCTCCTTCCTGGTCGACAATCTGGACGTACGCCGGGGCGGCGTGGGTGCGAACATCGCCTTCGGCATGGGCCAGCTCGGCTCCTCGCCGGTCCTGGTCGGAGCCGCCGGCGCCGACTTCGACGAGTACCGTGCCTGGCTTGAGAGGCACGGCGTCGACACCGACTCCGTACGCATCTCCGAAGTGCTGCACACCGCGCGCTTCGTCTGCACCACGGACGCCGACCACAACCAGATCGGCTCCTTCTACACCGGCGCCATGAGCGAGGCCCGTCTCATCGAGCTCAAGGCGGTCGCCGACCGCGTGGGCGGACTCGACCTCGTCCTGATCGGTGCGGACGACCCCGAGGCGATGATGCGGCACACCGAGGAGTGCCGGACGCGCTCGATTCCGTTCGCCGCGGACTTCTCCCAGCAGATCGCGCGGATGAACGGCGAGGAGATCCGTACGCTCCTGGACGGCGCGACGTATCTCTTCTCGAACGAGTACGAGAAGGGGCTCATCGAGTCCAAGACCGGCTGGAGCGATGCGGAGATCCTTTCCAGGGTCGGGCACCGTGTGACCACCCTCGGGGCGCGCGGTGTGCGGATCGAGAGTGTCGGGGCGGATCCGATCGAGGTCGGCGTGCCGGAGGAGACGGCGAAGGTCGACCCGACAGGGGTCGGTGACGCCTTCCGTGCGGGGTTCCTCTCGGGGCTCGCCTGGGGGGTCTCGCACGAGCGGGCCGCGCAGGTCGGGTGCATGGTCGCGACGCTCGTGATCGAGACCAAGGGCACGCAGGAGTACGAGCTGCGGCGGTCGCATTTCCTGGACCGGTTCACGAAGGCGTACGGCCATGACGCCGCCGCTGAGGTGCAGGAGCACCTGGCTTAAAGGTCCCGTCCGTCCGTTTGAGTACGTCTGCGGGTGCGTGGGGGCTGGTCGCGCAGTTCCCCGCGCCCCTAAAGGGGCGCTGTGCGGCGGACCACGTATGCCGTTCCTCTGTCCGCCGGTTCCTCTCCTACGTACTCCTGGCCCCGCATCTCGCACCACGCCGGGATGTCCAGGCGGGCCGCCTCGTCGTCCGAGAGGACGCGGATCGTGGCGCCGACGGGTACGTCGTTGATCACCTTGGCGAGTTCGATCACGGGGATCGGGCAGCGCTTGCCGAGGGCGTCCACGACGAGGGAGTCCTCGTGGACGGTCACCGTGGGGGTGGTCGACGGGGCGCCCAGCTTCTCGCGGACCGTCGCGACCGTGCCGGGGAGGACGTCCAGGAAGCGGTCCACGTCCTCCGCCGGTGTGCCCAGGGGGAGGGACACCCGCACGTTGCCCTCGCTCAGTACGCCCATGGCCTTCAGGACGTGGCTGGGTGTCAGCGTGCTGCTCGTGCAGGACGATCCGGACGAAACGGAGAAACTCTCGCGGTCCAGCTCGTGCAGCAGGGTCTCTCCGTCGACATAGAGACACGAGAAGGTGAGGAGGTGGGGGAGCCGGCGGACCGGGTCGCCCACCACCTCCACGTCCGGGACCAGTTCCGGCACCCGCGCGCGGATCCGGTCCGTCAACTCCCGCAGCCGGGCCGACTCAGCGGCCGCCTCCGCCCGTACGGCACGCAGCGAGGCCGCGGCGGCGACGATCCCGGGGATGTTCTCGAAGCCCGGAGCACGCCCCGACTCCCGTTCGTCCACGGGGCCTTGAGGCGCGTACCGCACCCCCTTGCGCACGGCGAGCAGCCCGACCCCAGAGGGCCCGCCCCACTTGTGGGCGCTGCCCGTCAGCAGTGACCAGCCGCCCTCGACCGGTCCCCAGGCCAGCGACTGCGCCGCGTCCACCAGCAGCGGTACGCCCGCCGCACGGCACGCTTCGGCGACGGCGGCCACCGGCTGCTCCGTACCCACCTCGTGGTTGGCGGACTGGAGGCAGGCGAGCGCGGTGTCGGGGCGCAGGGCCTCGGCGTACGTGTCGGGGGAGACCGCGCCGGTGCGCAGAACGGGCACTTCGGTCACTGTGCCGCCCTCGTCGTGGTGGACCTCCGCCGCATGGAGTGCCGAAGAATGTTCGACCGCGGACACGATCAGGTGGCGGCCGACGCGGCGGCGGCCCGCCAGGGCCCCGGAGATCCCGGTGTGCACCGCCCGTGTGCCTGATGTGGTGAACACCAGCTCGTCCGGGCGGCAGCCCACCGCTTCGGCTGCCGCCTCGCGGGCGGCGTCCAGCAGGAGCCTGGCGCGCCTTCCCTCGCGGTAGAGGCGGGCCGGGTCGGCCCAGCCTTCGTCGAGTGAGGCTTGCAGGGCCTGGCGGGCGACCGGGTGGAGCGGGGCGGAGGATGCGGCGTCGAAGTAGGACACGACATCACGCTATTCCGTCTGGTCAGGTGTGGGTACCTGGGGCTGTTCGTCGGGTGCGGGCCGTGGGGGCCGGCCGCGCCCACGCGGCGGGGCCGCATATGTCACAGCCCCGCGCCCCAGAGGGGCGCGGGGAACTGCGCGAGCAACCGCAGCGGACCCGCAGGTGCCGACGAACCGGGTCATCCGAGTTCTCGGGCGCCCGAACGAGTTCTCAGGCGCCCGAACTCCCCGTCACATGCGCCCCGGAGCCGGGCATTCCACCCCTTCAGAGTGAGCCGCGGCGCGTTGGGGACCCTCCCCGCGCGACCCCAAAAAGCGTCCAGTAGGGTTTGGTCCGCATAAACATCCAAACCCCTGCCCGACGCAGGGCGGCGACCGGACCAGCGAGAAGGCCGCAGCCAACAGCGCGGGCGAGACTCTCGGGAAGGCGCTACGTGAGTCCCAACGGCTCCGACCGCTCGCCGCGGCGCCCGATGCGGCGGAAGCTGCTGCAGGCAATGACTGCGGGCCTGGTCCTGGCGACAGCCACCGGTTGCTCGTACAACTGGGAAGACTTCCCTCGCCTTGGTATGCCCACCCCGACCACGGAAGAGGCTCCGCGGATCCTCTCCCTGTGGCAGGGCTCCTGGGCGGCCGCGCTCGCCACGGGCGTGCTGGTCTGGGGCCTGATCCTGTGGAGTGCTTTCTTCCACCGGCGCAGTCGCACCAAGGTCGAAGTTCCCCCGCAGACCCGGTACAACATGCCCATCGAGGCGCTGTACACCGTGGTTCCGCTCGTCATTGTCTCGGTGCTCTTCTACTTCACGGCCCGCGACGAATCGAAGCTCCTCAGCCTCGACAAGAAGCCCGACGTGACGGTCAACGTCGTCGGCTTCCAGTGGAGCTGGGGCTTCAACTACGTCGAGAACGTCGACGGCTCGACCGGTGACGCGAAGACCGACAAGAACCTGGACGCGATTCCGAAGCGGTTCAAGGACGACTTCCCGGCGAACGCCGGCGGCGTCTACGACGTCGGCACGCCCGGCACCGAGAACCCGCAGACGGGCAACCCCGGTCCCACCCTCTGGCTCCCCAAGGGCAAGACGGTCCGCTTCGTCCTCACTTCTCGTGACGTCATCCACTCCTTCTGGGTGGTGCCGTTCCTCATGAAGCAGGACGTCATCCCGGGCCACACCAACTCCTTCCAGGTGACCCCCAACAAGGAGGGCACCTTCCTGGGCAAGTGCGCCGAACTCTGCGGCGTCGACCACTCCCGGATGCTCTTCAACGTGAAGGTCGTCTCTCCCGAGCGCTACGAGGCCCACCTCAAGGAGCTTGCCGAGAAGGGGCAGACCGGTTACGTCCCGGCCGGTATCGAGCAGACGGACCACGAGAAGAACCGGGAGACGAACCAACTGTGAGCATCCTCAACGAACCTCAGGGTGCCGCCGCGGCTGAAGACTCGTACGAGAACGAGCTGCCGGTACGGCGCAAGCAGCCCGGCAACGTCGTGGTCAAGTGGCTGACCACCACGGACCACAAGACGATCGGCACGCTGTATCTGGTCACGTCGTTCGCGTTCTTCTGCATCGGCGGCGTGATGGCGC
>NZ_VWMY01000088.1 GCF_008905045.1 Streptomyces albicerus | reverse complement strand
GCAAGTGGGGGCTGAGGGTCAACCGGGTGGAGATCAAGGCCATCGACCCCCCGCAGTCCATCAAGGACGCGATGCAGAAGCAGATGCGAGCCGAGCGGGACAAGCGGGCCGCGATTCTCGGGGCCGAGGGGCAGCGCCAGTCGCAGATCCTCACCGCCGAAGGCGACAAGCAGGCCGCTGTCCTGCGCGCGGAGGGTAACCGTACCGCTGCGATCCTCCAGGCCGAGGGCCGGTCCCGGGCCATCGACGAGGTGTTCCAGGCCGTGCATCGCAACGACCCCGACCCCAAGCTGCTCGCCTACGAGTACCTGCAGATGCTGCCCCAACTCGCGCAAGGCTCGGGCAGCACTTTCTGGGTGATCCCCAGCGAGGTCACCTCCGCGCTCCAGGGCGTGTCCCGCGCCTTCAGCGAGGTGCTGCCGCAGTCGCCGGCCACCCGTGAGAAGCCCTCGGACGACACGGCCGCCCAAGCCGCCGACGACACAGCTCAGGCCGCGGAAGCCGCTGCCGCCGCCCTCGCCGACGCGGCCAAGGCCGATCGCGTCACCTCTGACCCCCTCCCGTCCAACCCCCCACGCTGACCAGGGATGACAATCGCCGATCCATAACGTCATCGGCCGGCGTGGGGCGTGATCGCACAGGAAGTTGCGGGTACCGGTCCGCAGTGTGCCGTGACGCGGGCCGGTCGACACCAGAACCGCAACCCCGATCAGTTCTGCTGCCAGGCGCGCCCACCGATCGCGCTGGGTGTCGGCGTGACACTCACACGCTCCGGAGGTGTCCCGGGTGAACTCCGTGACGATGGCGGCGGGGCATCCGGCGATCTTCACGTTGCCATCGCTCGCCGAGCCCCTGACGTCAACGCCCCTCGCTCTGCGACGGTAAATGAGGATCTTCCTAACGGCTGACACTGACATCCGGCGCCGGACAGGCTGCCCGAGGAGTCGGAGCTCACGCTCTCCCGCCCCGTTGCACCGGGGCGGACCTCGGTTAGGGTAGCCCGCTGGATCTTGACCGGATGCTGATGGATCCTTGACGGAACATTGGCAAGCAGGGAGGCCGGGGAGTGGCGAGACGCGCGGTGCGAGTGTGGCAGTCGCTGTTGGCGGCGCACCCCGCTCGTACGGTGGTCATGGGCTTCGCTGCCGTGATTCTGCTGGGGATGGTGCTGCTGATGCTGCCCGTCGCCGCAGAGGACGGCCGGAGCGCCGATGCGGTGACGGCACTCTTCACTTCCACGTCGGCGGTATGCGTGACGGGTCTGGTCGTGGTGGACACTGGCACGTACTGGAGCGGCTTCGGCGAGGGCGTGATCCTCGTGCTGTTCCAGATCGGTGGCTTCGGCATCATGACGATGGCCTCGCTGCTGGGGCTGCTGATCTCCGGGAAACTGCGGTTGCGGATGCAGCTGACCGCGCAGGCGGAGACCAAGAGTCTGGACATCGGCGATGTACGGCGGGTGCTGATCGGGGTCGCCGGATGCACGCTCACGGTGGAACTCGCGGTGGGTGCGGTGCTGGCGCTGCGGCTGCGCTTCGGCTACAACGAGTCCATCTGGGATGCCACGTACCTGGGGTTCTTCCATGCCGTGTCGGCGTTCAACAACGCCGGGTTCGGGCTGCACGCCGACAGCCTCACGAAGTACGCGCAGGACGCGTGGATGACGCTGCCCATCGCAGTGGCCGTGATTCTCGGCGGAATCGGTTTTCCGGTGCTGCTGGAGTTGCTGCGGCACCGCAATCGGGCCCGCACCACGGGTCGGCGTCGCTGGTCGCTGCACTTCCGGCTGACGGTGGTCACCACGGCGCTGCTGCTGTTCGCCGGGACGCTGCTGACGTGTGTGCTGGAGTGGACGAACCGCGACACGCTGGGCCCGTTCGACTGGGACAAGAAGATCCTGGCGGGGTTCTTTCACTCGGCGATGTCGCGTACCGCGGGGTTCAACAGTGTCGACGTTGGGGCGATGACGGATGCGACCCTGCTGCTGACCTGCATGCTGATGTTCATCGGCGGCGGCAGTGCGGGCACTGCGGGCGGCATCAAGGTCAGCACTTTCGCGGTGCTCGGTGCGGCGATGTTCGCCGAGGTGCGAGGTGAGCCCAATTCCGCGGTGATGGGCCGCAGGCTCGCGCCGCACGTGCTGCGGCAGGCGCTGACTGTGGCGCTGGCCGGCGTGGGCTTTGTGATGACGGCGACCCTCGCCCTGCTCGCCGTGGTCGACAAGCCCTTCGAGGAGGTGCTGTTCGAGTCGGTCTCGGCCTTCGGCACGGTGGGGCTGTCCACTGGCATCACCGCTGACCTGCCGACCGTCGGCCGGCTGATCGTCATCGTGCTCATGTTCGTCGGCCGGCTCGGCCCGGTCACCCTGGTCTCGGCGCTTGCCCTGCGCGAGCGCAAGCGCCGCTACGAGCTACCCGAGGAGCGACCCGTCATTGGCTAGGTACCTGCACAATCTGCGCTTGCGCCGCCGCAAGCGGCTCGCCGAGCACGCCGTCGCCTCCGGTCACGGTGACCGGCGTGTGGCCGTGATCGGTCTCGGCCGCTTCGGCAGCTCGCTGGCGCATGAGCTGATGCGGCGCGGCTGGGACGTTCTCGGCGTCGACACAGACCCGCACCTCGTCCAGCGGATCAGCGACGATCTCACCCATGCGGTGGTCGCCGACTGCACCGACCCCGAGACGCTGCGCCAGCTCGGTGTGCACGAGTTCAGCAGCGCCGTGGTCGGCATCGGCACCGACATCGAGGCCAGCATTCTGATCGCCTCCAACCTGCTGGAGGCGAAGGTGCCCAATATCTGGGCCAAGGCGATCAGCCGCCAGCATGGTCAGATCCTCGAACGCCTGGGCGTGCACCACGTCGTCCTGCCCGAGCACGATATGGGTGAGCGCGTCGCCCACCTGGTCACCGGCCGGATGCTCGATTTCATCGAGTTCGACGACGACTACGCCTTGGTGAAGACTGTCGCCCCGGCCGTCTCCACCGGCATGCCGCTCGGCGAGAGCCAGGTACGCCGCAAGTACGGGGTGACGGTCGTCGGCATCAAGCGGCCTGGCGAGGGCTTCACCTACGCCACCGCCGAGACGGTCATAGAGAAGGGGGACGTCATCGTCGTCACCGGAAAGATCCACGATGTGGAGTCGTTCGCCGAACTCAGCTGAGTGCACCGCGAGGCGCCGTATCACTGTTCCTTACTCCTAGTTCCTTCGCCGCCGGTCGTGCGTCCAAGGAAGCTTTGCCCGTACGGAGTTCGTTAATAAGGGCGGTCGCCAGACGCGGAACCGTGCTGCAGGCGCTGTTATAGGAGCAGCGCAGGTGGCGCGGGGAAGGATGCGCTCATGGTGGAGTGGCGAGCGTTGCGGGCTGGGGTCAGGCCGGTACCCGAGCCTGTCCCCACACCGTTCGTCTGGGTGGCGGCCTTCATCGGGGCGCTGCTGACGGTGGGAGTGCTCAGCGCGGCGAACGGGCTCGCCGACCCGCTGCACGCCCTGCTGGTGCTGTGCGTCCTGGCGGCGCTGCTGGGAGTATGCGCCCGCTTGGCCGCGGCGCCGGGCACCGCCGCGGTGTGCTGGCTGTTCCTCAACGGCTTTGCGGTGCCCCCGCATGGCGAGCTCGTGTGGCAGGGGTATCCGGATGCGGGGCGGCTCGCCTTCCTGATGGTCGCGGCGCTGCTCGGTACGGTGATCGCCCGCCTCGTCAACGCCCGGGGCGCGTATCGGCGGATCACCCCCGGTGGGGAGCGCGACGCGAGCTCCTGAGCGGCCGCCGAGGCCGTTACGAGGTGAAGTGGGCGGGCAGGTCGGGGGGTACGGGTGGACGGCCTGGCGTGCTCTTGAGGGTGAGGACCATGGTCATGCCGCCGCCGGGAGTGTCATCGGCGACGAGAGTGCCGCCCATGGCCTCGGCGAAGCCGCGGGCGACCGCGAGTCCCAGGCCGACTCCGGCGCCGCGAGGGACATCGCCGTATCGCTGGAACGGCTCGAAGATCCTCTCCTTGGCCTCGTCGGGCACACCGGGGCCGCGGTCGACGACCCGCAGCTCGACCCGGTCGCCGAGCGTGCTGGCGGAGACCAGCACTACCTCGTTCTCCGGGCCGTACTTCACGGCGTTCTCCACGACGTTGGCGACGGCCCGCTCCAGCAGACCGGGGTCGGCCGCGACCATCGGCAGGGTTTCGGGAATCTCCAGGGCGACGGAGCCTTCGGGAACGCCGCCGAGGGCCATCGGCACCACTTCGTCCAGGTCCACGTCGCGGATCAGCGGGGTGACGGTGCCGGTCTGCAGCCGGGACATGTCCAGCAGGTTGCCCACCAGGTGGTCGAGCCGGTCGGTGCCTTCATCGATGCTCGCCAGCAGTTCCGCCTGGTCCTCTTCGGACCATTCGATGTCGTCGGAGCGCAGAGAGGTGACCGCGGCCTTGATGGTGGCCAGCGGGGTCCGCAGATCATGGCTGACGGCGGCGAGCAGCGCGGTGCGGATGCGGTTGCCCTCGGCCAGCTCGCGGGCCTGTCCGGCTTCCTGCTTCAGCCGCTGGCGGTCCAGGACGACGGCGGCCTGAGCGGCGAAGGCGGCCAGCACCCGGCGGTCCTCGGCGGGCAGCACCCGCCCGGACAGGGCCAATACGAGGTGGTCGCCGACCGGCATGTCGACGTCGGCGTCCACCGGGCGCTCGATCGTACGGGCCGTCCCGGCCCGGCCCGCGCAGGCCCACGGCTCGACCTCGCTGCCCCGCTCCAGCAGTGCCACCGACTCCATGCCGAAGGTCTCCCGCACTCGCTCCAGCAGCGCCTCCAGACCGTCCTCGCCCCGCAGCACGCTGCCCGCCAGGAACGACAGGGTCTCGGACTCGGCGCGCAGTCGGGAGGCCTGGTGGGTCCGGCGGGCGGCCAGGTCCACGACCGAGGCGACCGAGACACCGACCGCGAAGAAGACGATGATGGCGAGGACGTTCGCCGGATCATCGATGATCCAGGTGTGGGTGGGCGGGGTGAAGAAGTAGTTCAGCAGCAGCGAGCCGGCCGTGGCCGCGGCCAGCGCGGGCAACAGCCCGCCGAGCAGTGCGGCGCCCACGGTCAGGGTCAGGAACAGCAGCACCTCGTTGGCGAAGCCGGGCCCGTCGTCGGCGGGCCGGGTGTTCCACACCGAGATGAGCAGCAGGGTGAGCAGCACCGGGCCGACCACGCCGACCAGCCATCCGGCGATGATGCGGGAGCGGCTGAGCCGGGCGCCGCGCGCCACCGGCAGTCCGCGGCCCTTGGCGGCCTCCTCGTGGGTGACGATGTGGACGTCGAGGTCCGGCCCGGACTCGCGCGCCACCGTGGCACTCACCCCGGGCCCGAAGGCGTACTGCCAAGCGCGCCGACGACTGACGCCGAGCACGATCTGGGTGGCGTTGACACTCCGGGCGAAGTCCAGCAGCGCCTGCGGTACGTCGTCGCCGACGACCTGGTGAAAGGTGCCGCCCAGGTCCTCGACGAGGGTGCGCTGTACGGCGAGTTCCTTGGGCGAGGCGGAGGTCAGCCCGTCGCTGCGGGATATGTAGACCGCCAGCACCTCGCCGCCCGCGCCCTTCTCCGCCAGCCGGGCCGCTCGTCGGATCAGGGTCCGTCCTTCAGGGCCGCCGGTGAGCCCGACGACGATCCGCTCGCGGGCCTGCCAGGTGGAGCGGATGTCGTGCTCCCCGCGGTACTGCTGCAGGTACTCGTCGACCCGGTCCGCGGTCCACAGCAACGCCAGCTCCCGCAAGGCGGTCAGATTGCCCGGACGGAAGTAGTTCGAGAGCGCTGCGTCGACCTTGTCGGACTTGTAGATGTTGCCGTGCGCCATCCGGCGACGCAGGGCCTGTGGTGACATGTCGACCAGCTCTATCTGGTCGGCGCGACGGACGATTTCGTCCGGTACGGTCTCCCGCTGCCGTACGCCCGTTATCGACTCGACGACATCGCCGAGCGACTCCAGGTGCTGGATGTTGACGGTCGTGATGACGTCGATCCCGGCGTCCAGCAATTCCTCGACGTCCTGCCACCGCTTGGGGTTCCGTGAGCCGGGCACGTTGGTGTGGGCCAGCTCGTCCACCAGGGCGACGGCCGGCCGGCGCTTCAGTACGGCGTTCACATCCATCTCGGTGAACACCGCGTCACGGTATTCCAGCTCCTTGCGCGGGATCGGCTCCAGGCCGTGCAGCATCACCTCGGTGCGCGGCCGGTCGTGGTGCTCCACGAAGGCCACCACGCAATCGGTGCCCCGCTCCGCACGGCGGTGCGCCTCCGACAGCATCGCGTAGGTCTTGCCGACGCCTGGCGCCGCACCGAGGTAGATCCGAAGCTTGCCGCGTGCCATGGTTCAGGGTTCCGATCGTTCTGCGCTCGCCGGGCCGGTTCGGGACAGCAAGGAGATCACTTCTCGACGCGGTGTCCCATGCCCGGCCCGCTGATGGAGGTGGCGTGGATGCGATGGGTCTGCCTCCAGTTTGCGCCGCGGCCGCGTCACGTAGACCCGCAGGTGTTGGTGCGTGTCTCGTAGGAGGGTCCCCACACCTTCTGGAGCAGTGCTTTTGGCCGCGCAGCCGCCCCGTGCCGTGCTCAGAACCTCTCTGCACAGATCAGCGCGAGGACCGGATAGTCCAGCAGGGCTACGGCCACGGCCAGCCCGACGATGGTTTCGGCGCTCACAGCCGACCCACCCCGCGGGCGATGAGAGCCGCCAGCGCGAACACGGCGATCGTGGCGCATACGAAGGCCACATCGGCCATCGCGAGCTCCTAGACGAGATTCGGAAGGAACGGACCCTTAGAAGTAACCCCGCCGCAACGCTGATTAACCCGCCGTTGACTCGACTCTTACGTCCCCGGCCGCTTCCTTGACGCTTTCCTAACGCGGCCGCGCCCGACTTGTGGAAGCCCGGAGGGTTCTGCGCAGCCCAGCTTGTTTCGCGCGGTACCGGCGGATCCGCTGCAGTTTGATCGCTTCCGGCAGGCGTCCGGCCGGTGCGCGAGCGTACTCCGCGAGTAAGACGCCCGCTGGAGCTCCACGCGAACAGGGGGTACGGCGCCGTGCCCCGAAGCCGCCTCCACTCACCAGCCCGGAGGCTTGTCCAGGTCCTCCTGGTCACGCTGGGGTGTTTGCTTGCGACTCCCGCCGTGAGCGCGGCGCAGTCGCCGACTGTGCTGGGGCCAAGGTCATCCACGCCATGGGCGAGTTCGAGGCCGCCAAGACCCTGGCGGATGCCGCGGAGCGGTTGGAAGGCCACCCCGCGCGGCCATGCACCTGCGGATTCTGTCGACCATGGCCGAGATCGCCGGAACAAGGCAATGTGCTTGCACTTGCCCACATGCAAGCATGCGTTCAACCGGCGCGAAGACGTCGAGGTGGGGCGGTGAACGCGGGGAAGGTCGAGATCACCGGCTGACATCGGTACTGAGGAGCGGAGTGAGCCCGGGCGGCCCTTGAGCTGCCCGGGCTTGTGATCGCTGGGTGGTTTCCCGGAAGTGGAGTGTGAGTGGTGTTCCTGTGGCTCTGGCTGATCGGCTGGTCGGCCTTCGCCCTGCCCCTGGCGATCGCCTCGTTGCGCGGCTGGGCGCCCAAGTCGGCCCGGCGCCGGACCACTCCGTGGGGCATACGCGTACGGGGCGTCGCTCTGCTGGTCATCTGGGTCGGCGGGCTGATCGTTCCGCTGCTGCAGTGGAGTGGCTTGGACACCATGGACGCCGCGTTCCTCGGGTCCATCGTGGAGGTCGGCTTCTTGATGTTCGCGGCGGGGCTGATGGGCGGCTCGCAGCTGGGGGAGTGGTTCTACCGAAGGGCTGTTCAGTCGAAGGCACTTGAGTCCAAGGCCGTTGATGAGACGCCCGGCAGCGGTGGGCGGCCGTGGTGAGCCCAGGTGCGGCCCGGCAGCGGAGAACGCACATCGCCCAGGTCGTCGGGCGGATCACAGACCAGATGGAGAAGCGGTGACCCCACTGCGCAAGTCACTCCCGGGCTGATGGTCGGTCCGCCCGCCGACGAAGCCGGAATCGGCTGGCTGAACGACATCGCCGTCTTCTGCGTCGGAGGCGGCCCGGTCGCCGCCATCGTCGGCGTGGCGGCCCTCGTCAACTACCGCCGTATGCGGCGCGCCTTGTCCGCCCACCCGTGGATCGCCTGCTCCGCCGTGGCCATTCCACCTCGGCAGGGCAACCCCCGTACGGCACTGCGCCACCCGCAGACGGGTGATGTGATCCCGCTGTCGGTCCGTACACTGCCGCAGCGATACCACCTGGCCAGCCCCGACCCCGGAGGCGTGCTGTGGTGGTGTGGCGACGCGCGTACGGGCGGTGTGCTCGCGCAGCCCGGCGGCCAGCACCTGCTGTGGGCACGCCGACACAGAACTGGGCGGACCCGCCGCAGGGACGTGTTGACGGCGGATCGGCGGGGTCTCCTGAACAGGCCGCAGCCCTGGCAGTCGCAGGCCGGTGTGGGCGACCAACTCATCGAGGGCCGGGAGCCGGACCTGTCGTACGCGGCCATGACTGAAACGGCCCGCCGTCAGGCGATCGGGGACGAGCACGGGACCGCCCCGCGCCGCGAACCCGACATCCGTGCCGTGCCCTGGTGGCGCGTGCCTGCCCTGCTGGAGATCTCGTACGTCTGGCCGGCCGTGGTCAACGCGGCTTTCACATGCGCGATGGTGCTGACGTGGTGGCTCCTGGCGAAGGACCAGGACGTCCATGTGCCGCTGATCCTGGCGGCCCTGTCCGGCTTCAACGCTCTCCGGTTCGGTCGCCGGATGATGACTCAGGGGGTGCCCGGGGTGAAGGCCTTGGTGCAGGCCGCTCGGGCGCCCGTTCCCGTACCCGTACCCGTACGCTACGTGCTGCTGCCCGGCCTCGACGACGGACTGCTCCTGGTGCTCTTCGCCGCCCACGGAGGCCCGGAGGATCTGCCGGAAGCCGCCATGGAAGTCAACCCGCCGCCAGGCCCGCCCAAGCATCCGAGGCGCGGTATACCCTCAGCGGTCGGCACGGTCGATCTGCACGGTTGGCTCGACGCCGGGCCCACCGTCGTCCCATGGATCGACGGCGGCCCCCTGTGGCCCCGGCACGCGTACGAGGCGGTGAACCTCAATGACCGGCGGGACCGGGAGTGCTTCGCAGCCCTGGTCGGAGGTGCGGGTGCGGAGGCGACATGAGTCGGCCGGGTCCGGGTCTCCTCGTTGGTGAGGGTGAAGTCGTTGGTGAGTGTGAAGGACCTTGCTCAGCCGTCGAGTACCGGCCCTGCGGTATCGAGGGCGGCACCGACGTGGTCGGCGAGGCTTACGGCCACCAGGCGTGATTGAAGAGGCGGTGGTACGGTGCCGGGCTCCGGCAGGAGCATGAACCGGCCGAGGTAACGGCCGCCCACCGATGCACTCAGCTCGATCTCGTCGCCGGGCCAGCCGTCCTTGTCCAGGTCCCAGTTGGGGCGCCCGACGGTCAGCGAGCCGTCCTGCTCCAGGCGGGGGTGCCGGCCGAGCAGCGTGCCGTGTTCGAAGCGGCAACCGCGCAGGCCAAGGATCTCGACGAGTTGCTGCCGGACCTGGTCCACCACGGCGTACGGCGAGGCACCCGCCTGAACCAGGCAGGCAGTCTCGTGGATCCGCGCCAGATGTGCCGCGTCGGTGACGGTGACCAGCTTCAACGTACGGGCGTGGGCCGCCAGTTGGGACACGGCCACGCTCACCGCCAGCAGCAGGAGAGTGGTGGTGATGTCGTCGCCGTCGGAGATGGTGAACCGCTGGTAGGGGCGAGTGAGGAAGCTGTATCAGATTGCGGCTGCGCCGCGGGCGAACCAGGCCGCCGCCGAGAGCGCGGCCAGCACTCCTGCGACCCGGCTGCCCAGGGCGGCGACCGCCACGACGACCACGACCAGGATCAGGATCAGGGCCAGGTTCGCGGACGACAGATGGGCGCGGAACGGTGCCAGGGCCGGCGCGACCACGAGTGGCGCGAACAGGGCGGCGGCCGGGACGATCCGGTCACGGAGCGAACTCTTCATGGTCCACCTCGCTGGAGTGGGGTCGGTCCCATGGGCGGGAGAGTGCGGCGTGCTGGCCGACCGGGCCGGCGTGGCCCCTGGCGGTCACGGTCGGCCATACCGGCGCGCGGTCTTGACGCATCTCTGACACCGCGGGCAGGCCGTAGTGGGTCTGGGGCGGCGTACGTCGTACTCGACGCGGCCCCGCATCACCGGCCGGGTGGCTGCCTACGAGGTGGCCGTTGCGGGCAGACCGGGCTGTGCCGAAGGAGGACTGGTCGCCGCCGACAGGGTGAGGACCATGGTGAGGCCGCCGCCGGGAGTGTCCTCCGCGGTGAGGGTGCCGCCGATGGCCTCGGCGAAGCCGCGGGCGACTGCCAGGCCGAGGCCGACGCCGGCGCCGCGTGGGGCGTCGCCGTAGCGCTGGAAGGGTTCGAAGATGCGGTCCTTGGCCTCGTCCGGGACGCCGGGGCCACGGTCCACGACACGCACTTCGACCCGGTCGGCGTGCGCGCTCGCCGATACGACGACCGGCTTGCCGTCGGGGCTGTACTTGACCGCGTTCTCGACGATGTTGGCGACCGACCGTTCCAGCAGGCCTTTGTCGACGGCGACCATGGGCAGGGTTTCGGGGATGTCGAGGACGACGGTCGACTCGGGGTCCGGGATCCCGCCCAGCGCCATGGGGACGACTTCGTCCACGTCGATCTCGCGGATGAGCGGGGCGAGTGTGCCGGTCTGCAGGCGGGACATGTCCAGAAGATTGCCCACGAGGTGATCGAGGCGGTCGGCGCCCTCCTCGATGCCTGCCAGCAGTTCCGCCTGGTCCTCCTCGGACCACTCGACGTCGTCCGAACGCAGGGACGTCACGGCCGCCTTGATGCCCGCGAGCGGGGTGCGCAGGTCATGGCTCACGGCGGCCAGGAGGGAGGTGCGGATGCGGTTGCCCTCGGCCAGTTCCTTGGCCTGGTCCGCCTCGGACTGCAGCCGCTGACGATCCAGGACCACCGCGGCCTGCACGGCGAAAGCGGCGAGGACGCGGCGGTCCTCTGCGGGCAGGACCCGGCCGGACAGGGCGAGCGCCATGTGGTCGCCGACCGGCATGTCGACGTCCGCGTCCTCGGGCCGGTCGACAGGCTGTCCGGTGCCCACGCGACCGGCGCAGGTCCACGGCTCGACATCGCTCTCGCGCTCCAGCAGCGCCACCGACTCCAGGGCGAAGGTCTCGCGCACCCGTTCCAGGAGGGCTTCCAGGCTGGTCTCGCCGCGCAGGACGTTGCCGGCCAGGAAGGAGAGGATCTCCGACTCGGCGCGCAGCCGGGCCGCCTGGTGGGTGCGGCGGGCCGCCAGGTCCACCACCGACGCCACCGAGGCCGCGACCAGCACGAAGATCGCCAGCGCCAGCATGTTCTTGGGATCGGCGATGGTGATGCGGTGCACCGGCGGGGTGAAGAACCAGTTCAGGAGCATCGTGCCGACCGCTGCCGAGGCCAGGGACGGCAGCAGCCCGCCGAGCAGGGCCGCGCCCACGGTGAGCGTGAGAAACAGCAGCATGTCGTTCGTGAGGCCGAGGTCGGCGTCGCTGTGGGTCAGCAGCAGCGTGAGGAGTGCCGGACCCCCGATACCGGTCAGCCAGCCCCAGATGAGCCGGGACCGGCCGAGGCGCGCGCCCCGGGGCACGGGCAGTCCGCGTCCCTTGCCCGCCTCGCTGTGTGTGATCAGGTGCACGTCGAGGTCGGGCCCCGAGTCCCGGGCGACCGTCGCGCCGACGCCGGGTCCGAAGACGTACTGCCATCCCTTGCGGCGTGACACCCCGAGGACGATCTGGGTGGCGTTCACGCCGCGAGCGAAGTCCAGCAGCGCCACCGGGACGTCGTCGCCGACGACGTGGTGGAAGGTGCCGCCGAGGTCCTCCACCAGGGTGCGCTGGACGGCCAGCTCCTTGGGGGAGGCGGAGCTGAGCCCGTCGCTGCGGGCGATGTACACGGCCAGTACCTCGCCGCCCGCGCCCTTCTCCGCCAGCCGGGCGGCGCGGCGGATCAGCGTCCGCCCCTCGGGGCCACCGGTGAGGCCGACCACGATGCGCTCCCGCGAGCCCCAGATCTTCGACACCCGGTGCTCGCTGCGGTACTCCTGCAGATACTCATCGACCCGGTCCGCCACCCACAGCAGGGCCAGCTCTCGCAGCGCAGTGAGATTGCCTGGCCGGAAGTAGTTGGACAGGGCCGCGTCGACCTTGTCCGGCTTGTAGATGTTGCCGTGCGCCATGCGCCGTCGCAGGGCCTGCGGGGACATGTCGACCAGCTCGATCTGGTCCGCCCGCCGCACCACCTCGTCCGGCACCGTCTCCTTCTGCCGGACACCGGTTATCGACTCGACGACGTCGCCGAGCGACTCCAGGTGCTGGATGTTGACGGTGGATACGACGTCGATCCCGGCCGCGAGCAATTCCTCGACGTCCTGCCATCGTTTGGCGTTGCGCGAGCCGGGGATGTTGGTGTGCGGCAGTTCGTCGACGAGGGCCACGGCGGGGGCGCGCCGCAGCACGGCGTCCACGTCCATCTCGGTGAACGTCGTGCCGCGGTACTCGATCTCGTTGCGGGGCACTTGCTCCAGGCCCTGCAGCATCACCTCGGTGCGCGGCCGGTCGTGGTGCTCCACGAAGGCGACCACGCAGTCGGTGCCCCGCTCGATGCGGCGGTGGGCCTCGGAGAGCATGGCGTGGGTCTTGCCGACGCCGGGTGCGGCGCCGAGGTAGATCCGGAGCTTGCCGCGTGCCATCTTCTCGTCTCTGAAGTCGTGTGCGGTCAGGAGGATCGAGAGCGCGTCATGACTCGAAGCGGTAGCCCATGCCCGCCTCGGTGATGAGGTAGCGGGGGTGTGCGGGGTCTGCTTCGAGCTTGCGTCTCAACTGGGCCATGTACACCCGAAGGTAGTTTGTCCTGTCGCTGTACGTGGCTCCCCAGACCTCCTGGAGCAGCTGCTTCTGGGTGACCAGGCGGCCGGGGTTGCAGACCAGGATCTCCAGCAGGTGCCACTCGGTTGGGGTGAGCCGGATGTTGCGGCCGCCTCTGGTGGCCTTCTTGGCCAGCAGGTCGATGGTGAAATCGCTCGTCGTGACCATGGTCGTCTCGGGTGCCATCGGCAGCGCCTCGGTACGCCGGACGGCGGCCCGCAGCCGGGCCAGCAGCTCGTCCATGCTGAACGGCTTGGTGATGTAGTCGTCGGCGCCCGCGTCGAGGGCGGCGACCTTCTCGTCGGACGCCGTCCGGGCGGACAGGACCAGTACGGGCACCCGGGTCCAGCCGCGCAGCGCCTTGACCACCTCGACGCCGTCCATGTCGGGCAGGCCCAGGTCGAGCACCACCACGTCCGGCTGGCGGGCGGCGGCCAGTCGGAGCGCGGTGGCGCCGTCCGGCGCGGCGTCCACGCCGTACCTTCGGGCCTGCATATTGATCACGAGGGCTCGTACGAGCTGTGGATCGTCCTCCACCACCAGCACCCGGGTCATCGGTGTGCGGCCTTCCTGTCGTCGGTGGGGTCGGGGCCGTCAGGGCGGCGGCGGGAGCCGGTGGATCCGGATGTCCCGGTCCGCCGGCTCCCAGCCGCTGTCCCTGCTGCTGACGGCATCAGTGGTCGGCCAGTTCCTTGAGCGCGACGTTGAGTTCGAGGACGTTGACGCGCGGCTCGCCCATGAAGCCGAGGGCACGGCCGTCGGTGTGGTCCTTGACCAGCTCCTCGACCTGAGTGGCGGTCAGCCCGTTCGCCTCAGCGACCCGTTTGACCTGGATCTCCGCGTACTTGGGGGAGATGTCCGGGTCGATCGCGGAGGCCGAGCCGGTGACCGCGTCCTTGGGCACTTCGGACTCGGGTACGCCGTTGAACTCGGCGACCTGCTTCTTCGCCGCCTTCACCATCTTCACGAGCTCGGGGTTGCCGGCGCTCAGCTGGCTGGAGCCGGTGGCCAGCGGGTCGTAGTTGCTGTTGGACGGACGCCCCTGGAACCACTTCGGGTCCGGCTTGTCGGTGCCCTTGATGTTCCAGCTCTGGCCGATCAGCTGGGAGCCGACCTCCTTGCCGTCCACCTCGACGATCGAGCCGTTGGCCTTGTCATGGAAGGCCAGTTGGCCGATGCCAGTGATCACGAGCGGGTAGATGATGCCGGTCACGACCGTGAGGACGAGCAGCATGCGCAGCGCCGCCCATGCCAGGCGTCCGGTGTTTGCCACGGAGTTGTTCATGGTCCTTCACCCGATCCCGGGGATCAGAGAGATGAGCAGGTCGATGATCTTGATGCCGATGAACGGGGCGATCAGTCCGCCGAGGCCGTAGATCCCGAGGTTGCGCCGGAGCATCTTGTCGGCGCTCATCGGGCGGTACTGCACGCCGCGCAGGGCGAGCGGGACCAGGGCGATGATGATCAGCGCATTGAAGATGACCGCGGACAGGATCGCCGACTCGGGCGAGGCCAGGCCCATGACGTTGAGCTTGTCGAGCGACGGGTAGGCGACCGCGAACATCGCTGGGATGATCGCGAAGTACTTCGCGACGTCGTTGGCGATGGAGAACGTCGTCAACGCGCCCCGGGTGATGAGGAGTTGCTTGCCGATCTCGACGATCTCGATGAGCTTGGTCGGGTTGGAGTCGAGGTCGACCATGTTGCCGGCCTCCTTGGCGGCCGACGTCCCCGTGTTCATCGCCACGCCGACATCCGCCTGGGCCAGCGCGGGCGCGTCGTTGGTGCCGTCACCGGTCATTGCGACCAGCTTGCCGCCGGCTTGTTCCCGCTTGATCAGGGCCATCTTGTCCTCGGGGGTGGCCTCCGCGAGGAAGTCGTCGACGCCGGCCTCGTCCGCGATCGCCTTCGCGGTCAGCGGGTTGTCACCCGTGATCATGACGGTCTTGATGCCCATGCGGCGCAGTTCCTCGAACCGCTCCCGCATGCCCTCCTTGACCACGTCCTTGAGATGGATGACCCCCAGAATCCGGGCGCCCTGGTCGTCCTGAACTGCGACCAACAGCGGTGTACCGCCCGCCTCCGAGATGCGGCCCGCGATCTCGTCGGCGTCCTCGGCGACCGACCCGCCCTGCTCCCGCACCCAGGCGATGACCGAACCGGCCGCACCCTTGCGGATGTTCTTGCCGTCCACGTCCACGCCCGACATCCGGGTCTGGGCGGTGAAGGCGATCCACTCCGCCTGGGCCAGCTCGCCCTGGTGCCGCTCGCGCAGCCCGTACTTCTGCTTCGCCAGTACGACGATGGAGCGGCCCTCGGGCGTCTCGTCGGCCAGTGAGGAGAGTTGGGCGGCGTCGGCGACCTCGGCCTCCGTCGTCCCGCGCACCGGCACGAACTCGGCGGCCTGCCGGTTGCCGAGGGTGATGGTGCCGGTCTTGTCCAGCAGCAGCGTCGAGACGTCGCCGGCGGCCTCAACTGCCCGGCCGGACATGGCGAGGACATTGCGCTGTACCAGGCGGTCCATGCCCGCGATACCGATCGCGGAGAGCAGCGCGCCGATCGTGGTCGGGATCAGACAGACCAGCAGAGCCGTCAGCACGATCATGGAGGTCTGCTCGTCGGCGCCCGCGTAGATCGCGAACGGCTTGAGGGTCACCACGGCCAGTAGGAAGACGATGGTGAGCGAGGCCAGCAGGATGTTCAGCGCGATCTCGTTGGGCGTCTTCTGCCGTGCCGCGCCCTCGACCAGGTTGATCATGCGGTCGATGAAGGTCTCGCCCGGCTTCGTCGTGATCTTGATGACGATGCGGTCGGACAGCACCTTCGTACCGCCGGTGACGGCCGAGCGGTCGCCGCCGGACTCGCGGATGACCGGGGCCGACTCGCCCGTGATCGCCGACTCGTCGACCGACGCCACGCCCTCGACGACGTCACCGTCGCCGGGGATGATGTCGCCGGCCTCACAGACGACCAGGTCGCCGACCTTCAACTCCGTACCCGGGACCTGCTCTTCGGTGTCCCCGACGAGGCGACGTGCCACCGTGTCGGTCTTGGCCTTGCGCAGGGTGTCCGCCTGGGCCTTGCCGCGGCCCTCGGCCACCGCCTCCGCCAGGTTGGCGAAGACGACGGTCAGCCACAGCCAGGTGGCGATGACCCAGCCGAACCAGTCACCGGGGTCCTTGACCGCCAGCACGGTGGTGACCACCGAGCCGACCAACACCACGAACATCACGGGGGACTTGACCATCACCCGCGGGTGGAGCTTGCGGAAGGCGTCCGGCAGCGACTTGATCAGCTGCTTCGGGTCGAAGAGACCCGCGCCGACGCGGCCCTCGTCCTTGTGCCCGGTCGGTACGTCCTGGTGCGGTGCCCGGGTCGGGGTAACCGTGGACATCGGGTCCTCTTGCTTCTTGGTGTTGGTGGTCATGCCGCCAGCCCTTCGGCGAGCGGGCCCAGCGCCAGGGCCGGGAAGAACGTCAGACCAGTGATGATCATGATGGCGCCGACCAGCAGGCCGGTGAACAGCGGCTTTTCGGTGCGCAGCGTGCCCGCGGTGGCGGGGATGGGCTTCTGCTCGGCGAGCGAGCCGGCCAGCGCCAGCACGAACACCATGGGCAGGAACCGGCCCAGCACCATGCACAGCCCCAACGTCGTGTTGAAGAACTCCGTGTTGGCGCCGAAGCCCGCGAACGCGGAGCCGTTGTTGTTCGAGGCCGACGTGTAGGCGTACAGCACCTCGGAGAAGCCGTGCGCCCCGACGTTGGTCATGGCGTCCTTGCCGTCCGGCAGGGCCATCGCCACCGCGGTGCCGATCAGCACCAGCGCCGGGGTGATGAGGATGTAGCAGGCGGCCAGCTTGATCTCGCGGGTGCCGATCTTCTTGCCCAGGTACTCGGGCGTACGGCCGACCATCAGACCGGCGAGGAACACCGCGATGATCGCCATGATCAGCATGCCGTAGAGACCGGAGCCCACGCCGCCGGGCGCGAGCTCACCGAGCATCATGCCCAGCAGCAGGACACCGCCGGACAAGCCCTGGAAGGAGTCGTGGAAGGAGTTGACCGAGCCGGTCGAGGTCATGGTCGTCGACACCGCGAACAGTGACGACGGGCCTTCGCCGAAGCGCTGCTCCTTGCCCTCCATCGAGCCGCCGGCGATCTGCGAGGCGGTGCCCGGGTGGGCGTACTCGATCCACGTCACGGCGACCACGCCGAGGAACCAGATGATCCCCATGGCCGCGACGATCGCATAGCCCTGCTTGACGTTGCCGACCATCTTGCCGAAGGTGCGCGGCAGCGAGAACGGGATCACCAGCAGCAGGAAGATCTCCAGCAGGTTGGTGAAGCCGTTGGGGTTCTCGAAGGGGTGGGAGCTGTTGGCGTTGAAGAAGCCGCCGCCGTTGGTGCCGAGGTCCTTGATGGCCTCCTGGGAGGCGACCGCGCCGGGGCTGATGGCCTGCTTGTCGCCGGTGAGCGTGGTGATGGTGTGGATGTCGCCGAAGTTCTGGATAGCGCCGGCGGCGATGAGGATCACGGCCGCGACCACGGAGATGGGGATCAGGATGCGGACGGTGCCGCGCACCAGGTCGGCCCAGAAGTTGCCGAGATCCCCGGTGCGGGAGCGCGCGAAGCCACGTACGAGCGCCACCGCGACGGCGATGCCGACTGCGGCGGAGACGAAGTTCTGCACGGCAAGACCGGCGGTCTGGGTGACGTGGCTCATGGCCGCCTCCCCCGAGTACGACTGCCAGTTGGTGTTGGAGACGAACGACACGGCGGTGTTGAACGCCTGGTCCGGGGTGATCGGCTTGAAGCCGAGCGACAGCGGCAGCTTGTCCTGGACGCGCTGCAGCAGGTACAGGAACAGCACGCTCACGGCGGAGAAGGCCAGCACCCCGCGCAGGTAGGCGGGCCAGCGCATTTCCGTGTCGGGGTTCGCGCCGACCGAGCGGTAGATCCACTGCTCGACCCGCAGGTGCTTCTTGGACGAGTAGACGGCGGCCATGTAGTCGCCGAGGGGACGGTGCACCAGGGCGAGCGCGCCGATCAGCGCGGCCACCAGGAGCACGTCAGCAAGGACGGGGCTCATCGGCGTGCTCAGAACCTCTCCGGGAAGATCAGGGCGAAGACGAGATAGCCCAGCAGGGCGACGGCCACGATCAGGCCGACGATGTTCTCGGCGGTCACAGCTTCGCCACCCCCTTGGCGACGAGAGCCACAAGCGCGAACACCGCGATCGTGGTGACGACGAAGGCCACGTCGGCCATCGCAAGCTCCTGAATGAGGTTCGGAAATCCGTAAGAGGATCGGACCGCTACAGAAAACCCGCTTCCCGGCCGGATACGGCCGCCCTTAACGGCTTCCATACGGCGGCACGTCCACCTTTGACACACCCCATACGCCGTCCTACGCCGCACTCATCCGAGCGCGTGGGGATGAGCCGTTAAAGGTGGGATCGCCAGCCCGACAGTGGGGCGTCAAGAAGTGGGCAAAGGCGCTCTGGTGGGTTCACGGGCGGTGCTGTGGGACGCCGTATCGACGGCCGCGAAGGCCATACCCACTCTCTTTGTTTTGCGCCATATGTACGCATCTCGCGAAATCATAACGGTCCCTTGACGCCTGACCGGCAGGCCAGCCCTCCCTCCGTGACCCCCTTCGCGGCTTACCCTCGCGCACGTGCTCAACGTGACCGGTCTGCTCAAGCGCCTGGTGATCGGCAGGGCGAAGCGCAGCGAGGAGCTGCACGTGACGCTGCTGCCCAAGCGGCTCGCCCTGCCGATCTTCGCCTCCGACCCGCTGTCCTCGGTGGCGTACGCAGCCCAGGAGATCCTCCTGGTCCTCACCCTCGGTGGCTGACATACCTGCACTTCACGCCGTGGATCGCGGCCGCCGTCGTCACACTGCTGACGGTCGTGGTGCTCTCGTACCGGCAGGTGGTGAGCGCGTATCCCAGCGGCGGCGGCTCGTACGAGGTCGTCTCCACCAACCCGGGCCCCTCAGCCGGTCTGGTGGTCGCCGCCTCGCTGCTCGTCGACTACGTCATGACGGTGGCCGTCTCGGTCGCCTCCGGCGTCGACAACATCATCTCGGCTGTCCCCGAACTCGCCGACCATCGCGTCCTGATGGCGCTCGGTTTCGTCGCCCTGCTGACCGCCATGAACCTGCGGGGCGTGCGCGAGTCGGGACGGGCGTTCGCTGCGCCGACCTACTTGTTCGTCGGATGCGTCCATGATCACAACCGGACTGTTCCGCTACCTGGTCGGGGACGCGCCGGTCGCCGAGTCCGCCGAGTCCGCCGAGTCCGCCCAGTACGGCATCACGGCCGAGCCGCACGAAGCGCATCTGACCGGGCCGGTCTTGGTGATGCTCGTGCTGCGCGCCTTCTCCCAGGGCTGCACCGCGCTGACCGGCGTCGAGGCGATTTCCAATGGGGTGCCCGCTGTCCGCAAGCCCAAGCCGAAGAACGCGGCGACCACGATGGCCGTCATGGGTGCCATCTCCATCACCATGTTCGTCGGGGTCACCCACCCTGGCGCTGATGGCGAAGGTCCACGTCACCGAAGACTCATGCCGCCTGACCGGTCTCGACGGCGGTTGCGACAGCCACACCCAGCGCACCGTCATCGCCCAGGTCGCGGCCGCGGTCTTCGGCGGCGAGCACAGCATCGGTTTCTACAGGCCAACGTCACCAACCTCATCCACCTCTACATCCTGGGCGTGTTCACCTCCTTCACGCTCTCCCAGACGGGCATGGTCCGGCACTGGAACCGCGAACTGCTTGCCGAGATCGACCCCGCGCTGCGCCGTCACCACAGGATCACCCGGGTCATCAACGGCACCGGCGCCGTCGTCACCGGCCTGGTCCTGCTGATCGTGCTGGCCACCAAGTTCACCCAGGGCGCCAGGCTCGCCGTCCTCGCCGTGAGCGTGCTGTGGCTGATGATGCGCGGCATCCGCCGCCACTACGGCGTCACCGCCGCCGAACTCGCCGTCACCGACCCGAGAAGCGAACTCGCCCCGCCCAGCCGGGCCTTCGCCATCGTCCTCGTCTCCACCATCCACAAGCCGACCCTGCGCGCCCTCTCCTACGCCCGCGCCTTCCGCCCCCATCAACTGGAGGCGTTGACTGTCTCGGTCGACCGCGACGAGGCGGCCCGGCTGCGCGATCGCTGGGAGGAGTACGGGATCGAGGTCCCCCTGAAAATCCTCGACTCCCCCTACCGCGAGGTCACCCGGCCGGTCGTCGACTACGTCCGCTCCATCCGCCGCGACAGCCCGCGCGACATCGTGGCCGTCTTCATCCCCGAGTACGTGGCCGGCCACTGGTGGGAGAACCTCCTCCACAACCAGTCCGCCCTCTGGCTCAAGAGCCGTCTGCTCTTCACTCCCGGCGTGATGGTCACCAGCGTCCCCTGGCAGCTGACGTCCTCGGCCCGCGCCGACCGCCCGGCGGCCCGGGCTCCCGGCTCCGTCCGCCGCGGCGAGCCTCCGACTCAGGCAATACAGTCGGAGAGGCATTTGGGCTCCCGGCGGCGACCGTGACCGGTATCGGCGGCGTCCGGCGCAAGGTACGCCCCAGTCGGCGGCGTGGCTGGTCAGCCGGTCTGTTTCTCGTGCAGCTCGCCGAACAGCAGCAAGCCGAGAGGACCGGCCACCAGCCCCAGCGCCGTCCCCGCTGGGCGCGATGCGGTCAGGCCACCGATGGCGAAGGGCAGCGTGCGCGGCACCAGCAGCATGCCCGTACCCGCACGTGCCCGTCGGAAGGCGGTGACCGCGCCGGGCACCTTGCGAGGCAGCGGTTCCGGACAGGTGCGCGGCTCCTCACTGCTCCCCGTTGCCCGGCGCCGGGCGGGCCGCGTGGCGGGCCGACGGGTTCGCGATGAGGTGGCGCGGGTCGGTGGCGCGGTTGATCGCCGACTCCACGGCCGCGATCCGGTCGGCGAGCAGGCCGAGGGCGGCGACGGCTCTGGTGAGCTGATCGCCCTCCGGGCCGCCGAGCGCTTGAGTGCGCACGTAGGCCGCCTTCAACTCAGCCCAGCGTGCCGCCTGTTCGGCAGTGAGCGTGCCGCGCAGCTCGGCCAGCTTCAGCAGGTTGGCCTCGGCGCCGGTGGTGAGAGTTTGGGCCTCGGCTGTGTAGTGGTCGTCGAGTAGCGCGGCCAGTTCGGTGTCGTTCATGACTGGCTGGATGCGCTGGGCGATCTTGTTCATGTTGCGGTAGGAGCCCTGGAGTTGGAAGGGCGGTTCGGTGCGGGTGGTGTCGGACTGGGCGGCGGACGCGATGTACGCGGCGTTCACCGCGAGGACCGTTTCGCGGACCGTCAGCAGGTGGCGCAGTACAGCCAGGATCCGCTCCAGCTCGGCCGGTGCGTACGGGTGGGTCAGTCGGTCGGCGCGGGCCGTCGGGTCGCTCCCGGCCAGGCGGATCAGCAGTTCCAGGTCGGTGCGGTCACGGTCGGCGAGCGGGGCGAGGATCGGGTTGGCCGTCAGCGCGTTCTCGACGAAGCTCAGGGCGAAGGCGTCCTCCTTGCCGGTCAGGACGTCGCCGAGGTTCCATACGTCGGCACGGTTGGCGAGCATGTCGGGCACGCGGAAGCGGCTGCCCGACTCGGTGTAGGGGTTGCCCGCCATACACACGGCGAACCGCTTGCCCCGCAGGTCGTACGCGCGCGGCTCGCCGTCCCGCACGCCCTCGATGCGGCGCGTGGCATCGCACAGCGGAATGAACTTCTGCAGCAGCTCGGGCGAGGTGTGCTGGATGTCGTCGAGGTACAGGAGGGTGTTGTTGCCCGCCTCCAACGCGAAGTTGATCTTCTCGACCTCCTGGCGGGCGGTCGCGTTCGGAGCCTGTGCCGGGTCGAGGGATGTGACGGCGTGGCCCAGCGCCGGCCCGTTGACCTTTACCAGGACCAGGCCGAGGCGGTCGGCGACGTACTCCATGAGCGTCGTCTTGCCGTAGCCCGGCGGGGAGACGAGCAGGAGCAGGCCGCCGGTGTCGGTGCGCTTGGAGTCGCCGGTCGTACCGAGTTGCTTGGCGAGGCTGTCACCGACCAGAGGGAGATACACCTCGTCGATGAGCCTGCTGCGGACGAACGCCGACATCACGCGCGGCCGGTACTCGTCCAGGCGGATCCGGGTGCGCTCGGCGGTCACCAACGCCGTGCGGCGCCGCTGGTAGGCGCGGTGAGCGGGGACTTCGTGGATGCGGAACTCCCGCGTTCGGGCGAGGAGTTCGTCGATGCGGACGGTGAGGGTGCGGCTGCTGATGCGCGGGTGGGTGCCGAGCATGCCCTCGACGGCCTCGGTCAGCGGTGCGCCGGACTCGTAGCGGGGCAGGTCCGGGCAGAGCTCGGCGGTCACCCCCTCGGCCAGGTCGCCGGCGGTGATGTCCGTGCCGGTGGAGGTGGTGTACGACGTCAGCCAGGCCTCGACCAGTTGCTTGCGGGCGGCCAGGTCGGGGAGTGCGGTGAGGTCGTCGTCGTAGGCTGAAGTACCCACGGTTCGGCGGAACTTGTCGAGCAGTGTGCAGGCCCCGGTGCTGATGACGAAGCCGTCGGGGCCGGTCGTCAGCTCCTCGAAGAGGTACGCGGCTGCGTCGGCTGCGCCGATCGCTTCCGCCAGCTCCCGTTGCAGGTCGGCGATGGCCGGCGCCAGGCCGAACGTGTCCCGGGCCCGGGCCAGTGACACCGCGCGCCGGGTCCAGCTCGCGCGCGCCTCGGCCGTCGTACCGTGCGCCCAGAACAGCTGGGCGGCCGCGCGGGCTGCGGGTTCGTGGCGGAGCAGTCCGGCGCCTTCGTGCAGACGCAGCAGTGCGTCGAGGATCAGCCTCGCGTCGTGGTCGTGGACGCCCCGCTCGTACCCCTCGTCGTATGCCTCCTCGGCCGCGCGCCGGACGAGCGCGGGCAGCTCGGCTTCCGCGAGCATCGCCGGGCCGTGTTCGTCGAGCAGCCGGGCGGCGAGGTGCTCGGCGCGGTAGACCTGCGGAGACTCCGACGGCAGCGGGCGGTCCCAGTACGGCCGGGTGACGGCGAAGTCGGGGTCCGTGATCGGCGCGCGGTAGTCCGTGCCGGTCAGGGCGAAGGCGAGGGTGTCGCCCTGAGGGACCAGGGTGAGGTCCAGGGGCTGGGTGTTGACGGCGAAACGGTGGGCGCCCAGGCGGATGGTGCGGCCGTCGTCGGTGTACAGGTCGGTGCGGTCGCGCAGGGCGCGCAGGGCCTCCTGGCGGGCGGACTTGAGGCGGCCGTCCAGCTCCTCCGCCCTTACCTGGTCGCCGAGTTCGCGCAGTTCTGCGGCGATGCGGCGGACCTTGGCGGGCATCGGGTCGGAGGCGAAGTACGCAGCGACGGCGTCCGCGTCGGCGAGCGTGGCGGCCCGGCGTGTAATGGTCTGCAGGACGCGGGTCGCCGAGTCGGCCAGACGCTCGGCCCGGCGGGCGCGGGCGTCGGCCAGAGTCTGCTTGCGGGCCGAGAACGCCTCGTGGATCTCGTCGCGCTTGTCCGCGAGCTCGCCGAGGAAGTCGTCGAATTCGGCGAACCGCGACTCCAGGTTCTCCAGCTGCACCAGCATGCGGGCGAGTTGCTCGTCGCAGGCGTCCGGGCTGTCGGCGACCGCGAGCGCGCCGGTGACCGCCTGGCCGAGCAGGGCGAACTCGGCGGCGAACTCGGCGCGGCCCTCGCGGTCGAGGAGCGCGCCGCGGCGGCCGTCGAGGGTGGCGCGGGCGCGGTTGACACCACCGAGGACCTCGGCGATCCGCTCCAGGACATTGGTGCGGACCGTGGCATCGCCGATGTCGAGGCCGCCGACGACCTCGGTCACCGTGTTCAGCCCGTCGGCCAGTTCGTCGAGACGGTCGGCGACGGGCGCCGCCTCGGCGACGGTGGCGATCGCCTCGGCGTCGGCGACGAGCCGCTCGATGTCGGCCTGGTGGCCGGCGAAGGCGTCCTCGCGGGCGAGGTGGGCGACGGCCCGCTGTCCGAAGGAGGCGAGATCGGCCTCGACGTCGGCGGCGAGTTCGTCGATGCGGGCGGTGTCCGCGTACCGCAGGTCCTTGAGGGTGAGCAGGTGGCCCTGGGCGTGGCGGAGTTCGGTCAGGCCGGTGACCCAGGCGGCGGCGCTGCGCGGTGCCTCGCCGCGCAGGCGTCGTACGACTCCGGCGACCCGCGCGGCGGCTTCGGCGAGGGCGTCGGCGGCCTGGCGGGTGAGAGCCTGGACCGTCTCGAACTCGGACAGCACCTGCTCGGCGGTGTTCCGGAGCTGCTCCAATGGACCCAGCAAGTCCCCGAGTTCGCCTTCGCCCAGCCAGTGGTGGGAGTCCGCTGCCCGGACGCAGGCAGCGGCCAGTGCCTCGTACATCTCGCTCGTCGGCTTGGTCTCAGCGACCGCGAGCGTGATGGACAGGCAGTCGGAGATACCGCGGACGAGGTCGGCGTTGCCGACGCGGGCGAGCGGGCCGGTGCCGACCGGCTGGGCGGCGGCGTGGGTGTCGGAGACGTACGGGGAGTTCCACAGTTGGAGGGGGTGCACGCGCTGCGGCTCGGCGTTGCTTCCCGCAGGGTCCCCGCGAAGCACGACGAGCGAGCCGTCGTCGAAGAGGGCCCAGCCGTGGCAGGACAGCGGGGTGGCGACCTCCTTGCGGATCATGTTGTAGGGCAACAGCAGGCCCCGGCCCTCCACGCGCGCGTGGAACGCGAACAGCACGTCCTCGCCGTTGGGCGAGCGGACCATGCGCTCGAACTCCAGGTCGGCCGTGTCGGTCGCGTCGAAGGTCTTGTACGCGCCGGTGGCCAGGCAGTAGCCGCCCGGGAAGACGATGCCCTGGTCCTCGGGCAGGCGGCGACAGGCCTGCCCGATGCCGTCGAGACGTACGACGGCCTTGGTGAGCGTGTTGAACACCAGGTACCGATGCGCATCCTCCTTGTAGGGGCGGATCCGCAACAGGACCAGGGCACCCACGCGTGCGTGGGCGATGTCGGCGTCGGCGAGGGACTGCAGCGGCTCGTCGACCGGCTCGGCATAAATCCCCTCTCCGGTCTCGGTGTCGTCCTCGACCTTTACGGTGAGGGTGCCGCCGACGGTCTCGACGAAGAGCTCGCCCAGAACGGAGACGTGCGGGTGACGGCCGAGGACGTGGTCCTCCCGGGTCGCCGCGGTCCACTCGAAGTCGTGGGACGGCGGGAAGACGTGATCGCGTTCGCCGCGCCCGTCGAGGAAGGACGCCCGGCCGTCGTCGGACAGTGCCCAGCGCAGGACACGGATGTCCTCGGCCTTCACGCCGGTCTGGAAGACGGCCAGCAACTTGCCGTCCACGCGGCGGAGTTGAAGAAGCCGGGTCTGACGGTAGTAGCGGTAGAGGGCGGCGAACTCCCGGACGAAGCCCGGGTCGTCGAGCAGGCCGGGCACGGCGTCGTCCGGCAGCCGGTTCAGGTCGCGGTCATACAGGGCCAAGACGTCGCCCACGGCAGTCTCCTGCTCAAGGGCGGAGAGCGCGTTGTGGCCGAAGAACAACACGTCGCCGACGGCGACGATGTCGCGCGGCACGCTCGTGTGCTCGGTGCGCAGTTGCTCGGTGCGGGCGAGTTCCAGCCGCGTCGAGCCGAACTCCTCGGCACGGCGGGCGTTGAGCGCCTCGGCGCGGCGGGTGAGCTCGGCGGCCTGCGCGGTGAGGCGGTCGCGCAGCACCCCGTATGTGCCGGTGTCCAGGCCGGTGGTCATGGGTCCCTCTCAGGAAGTCGGAGAAAACGCGGTCCGGAGCTGCCGTCCCCTGTGCGGCAGCTCCGGACCCGTGGGGCGGGTGATCAGGCCTTGACGCCGCCGTTGAGCTCGGCGAGCGGCAGGTCGGCGAGGCCCAGTTCGCCCGCCCGGTCCATGAGTTGCTCCAGTCGTCCGGCGTTGGCGCCGCCCGTCTGCATCAGCTTCATCAGCAGCGCGGAGACGGTCAGGTTCTGCACATCGGACGTCGAGACCGAGCCGAGGACGCGGCTCAGGTCGTCGGTGAAGCTCGACGTGCCGTTCAGCCACGGCCCGGCGAGGGCCTGCGCGGTCTCGGAGTGCTGGACGAAGCCGTCGACGCTCTTGCCGAGCGCGATCGAGGAGACGAGGCGGTCGAAGAAGACGGACTCCCCGCCGACGATGTTGATGTCGGCGTTCTCCAGGCCGGTCGCCAGCACCGTGGCCTGGGCCTCGGCGACCTGCCGCTGCACGTCCAGGCCGGCCAGCCGGATGTCCTTCTCGGCCTCCAGGCGCAGCCGGTACTCCTCGTGGCCGCGGGACGCGTCGTCGAGGGCGGCCATCGCGGCGGCCTTCTCGGTCAGCCCGGCCGCCTCGGCCTTCAGCCGGCCGCCGATCGCCTCGGCCTCCGCGTGCGCCTTCGCCCGGGCGCCCTCGGCCTCCGCCTTGAGGCGTGCCTGGGTGGCCTCCGCCTCGGCGAGGCCGGCCTTCTCGATGACCTCGGCCTCCTTGTCCCGGACCTGGACGGCCGCGAGCCCTTCGGCCGCCGCCTCGGCCTGGATGCCCTCAGCGAGCCGCAGCTTGGCCCGCGCGTCCAGGTCGGCTGCCTTCAACCCCGCTTCCGCCAGCGTGAGTTGCTCGGCGGCACGGTGTGTGGCGGCCTGCTCGGCGGCCTCCGCCGCCTTGATGTCCTTGACCAGCTTCTCCTGCGCCTCGGCCTCGGCGGCGATGATCACCGTCTGCCGGCCGCGCTCGGCCTCCTCCACGGCGCGCAGCTTCTTGATGGACTCCTCCTGCTCGGCGACCGTACGGTCCACCGCGACGCGCTCCCGGATGACCTCGGCGATCTCCCGCTTCTCCGCCTCGACCTCCTTCTCGGCGGAGATCCGCGTCAGCTCCGTCTCCCGCTCCCGGGCGATGACCTCAAGGAGGCGGTCCTTCTCGATGCGCTCGTTCTCGATGGCGATGACCCGCTCGCGGTTCTTCTGCGCGACGGCGACCTCACGGGCCTGGTTCTCGCGCTGGATGCCGAGCTGCTCCTCGGTCTTCAGGAACGCGCCCTGCGACCGCAGCCGCTCCTCCTCCACCACCCGCGCGGTTTCGGCCTCCTCACGGGCCCGTACGGTGTCGATCTCCCGCCGCTGCTTGATCTCCGCGTCGGCCTGGCGGCGCTCCAGTTCGAGGATGGCCTCCCGGGCGTCGACGTTCTGCCGGGTGATCTCCTTCTCCTCGGTGCGCTGGAACTCGTTGGTGCGTACGTGCTCGATGGCCGTCAGCTCGGTGATCTTGCGGATGCCCTGCGCGTCCAGGACGTTGGCCGGGTCGAGCTGGGAGAGCGGCGTCTGCTCCAGGTAGTCGATCGCCGCGTCCTCCAGGTGGTAGCCGTTGAGGTCGATGCCGATGATCTCGATGATCCGGTACCGCAGTTCCTCGCGCTTGGTGTAGAGGTCGGTGAAGTCCATCTGCTTGCCGACGGTCTTCAGCGCCTCGGAGAACTTCGCGTTGAACAGCTCCTGCAGCGTGTCCTTGTCACTGGCCCGGGCCGTGCCGATCGCCTGGGCGACCCTGATGACGTCCTCGACGGTCTTGTTGACCCGTACGAAGAACGAGATCCGGATGTCGGCGCGGATGTTGTCCCGGCAGATCAGCCCGTCCCGGCCGGTGCGGGTGATGTCGATGGTCTTCACCGAGATGTCCATCACCTCGGCCTTGTGCAGCACCGGCAGGACGACCTGCCCGGTGAAGGTCACATCGACCTTCCGCATCTTCGAGACGATCAGCGCCTTGCCCTGCTCCACCTTGCGGAACAGCCGGGAGAAGACGAACAGCAGGGCGAGCGTGGCAAGCAGGACAACGGCGACGAGCACGCCGACGCCCAAAGTCATGGCATTCATGGCATACGTCCTTGAGGCGTAAGGGAGTTGAATCACGAAAGGGAAGGGCTGAGGAAGGCGGGCGCCGCGGCGGAACCGGGTGGCGGCGCGGCTCAGGCAGCGCGATCCCGCGTATGGAGCGCGGCGGCGCAGTCTCGCGAGTCGAGTGCGGAGACGTACGGTGCGCGCCGGAAGGGTTTCTGGACCCGGCCGGTGGCACACGACGAAGTGGTGCCGTCGCCGATGCGGGCCTCGGTGTGCCGGGACGGCCCGGGTTCATCGGGGAAGAGGCGGTGCAGCGGCCGCACGAACAGGCGAGTCAGCCGCCAGGCGGCGAGCAGCACCCCGATCGGCACCATGAGACGCAGCAACCCGCCGAGGATCCCCAAGGGCACGAAGGCGTCCAGCAGGATCGCCGTACCCAGACCGAGGATCCAGGCGAGGACCGTCAGCAGCGAGAACGCGACCGCCACCGGTACGCCGCCCATGCCCCAGGTACGAAGGTCCGCATCCGCGTCGAAGCTGTCGGAGCCGGCCGCGCCGAAGGCGACGAGGACCCAGAATCCGACGACCACGACGAGGGCGGCTGTGAACAGGAGGGTGGGAAAGCCGGTAGCCGCTTCGAGAAACGCCCGCATGTCCACCCCCCCGGTTCAATCCGTCATCGCATCCGGCCGATGGAGAAGTCCGGGCCCCGGTGTCGATACCGGCGTCCCTGCCGGTATCGACACCGGGGCAACCTGTGGCTCCCCCGGGGACATCTTGCCCGCGGCAGATCCGCCCTCGCATTGCCGGATCCCGGCAGTGTTCGTCAAGGTCCCTATGCCGGTTGCCGTTAAGAGTCCGTCACCTGCCCGTCAAGAAAACGGGGGGAACGCGTGACAGGACCTGGCTGCTTCGCGCCCGGTGCTGCTGATGCGTTGGTCCGCCACGACGTTGGACTCGATGTCGTCGTCGACCAGCAGCACCTCGGCGATGCCTCCCGTTACGTTCCATGCCCGGGCCGGGCAATCGAACTTGCGGCGGCGAGTCGGCGCCACGCTGCCGTTTCATCCACCCGAAGCCGCGCGTGGCCTACGCTTTCCCGCCTTCGTCCGGGGGCGGTGCGGTGCCTGCTGCCAGAGCCGGACTGTGCGGGGCACGGCATCAAAGTCGCGTAAAGGTTGCCAGAACAAGGCAAAATTCATGGCTGGCGGCCGCGTGTGAGCATGCGTTCACTAACCGGGGACGGTGAGGAGAGGCGGCGAGCGCGGACGACATCACAGCGCCCGAGGGCGCTCCGACACCGGCCACCACCGCACTCTCAGAGGCCAGGGGCGGCGGCTGCCAGGAGCCCGATCGCCGGTCCGAGTACGCCACCGACCGTCATCCTGGTGTCCGAGTCCGAACCGGAGTCCGAACCCGAACCCGACTCCGACTCCGGCGCCGCGCGAGGCGTCCCCGTAGTGCTGGAAAGGTGCGAGCATGCGGTCCTTGGCCTCGTCCCCGCGCCAGGATCACCGGGCGCCGGGCGGACACGCATCTGGCCGGTGCCCTGACCATGCCGCCGCTTCGATCCCCTGGTGCGAGTGTCGCAGTGCCGGCGCACACTGTCGCAGCCGCACGCCGTCATGCCGTGCGTCCCGCATCACGGGTGCCGTTGGCCAGTCCTCCCGAAGTCATGGCCCGGCGCGGCGAGTTCTTACGAGAACCTGACGCGGCGACCCAATTCCTCCGTCACGGCAGTCCCATGGACAACTCTGGTTCCCGAACAAGGCCTCGACGGAAGCGTCGAGAGCCAGAGGAACCGCGAGTGAACAGACCGAGCAGGCCCGATGGTCCGTTCCGATGCCGGCCGAGCACCCGGAGTCACGGAGGCCCGGACGCCGGGCTCCCTTGGCATCGCTGCGAACACGGACAGCGCCCCGTGCGTGACGGCTCGTCAGAACGCCGCGCACGACGGCCAACTGACCCTTCGTCGACAACGAACCCCTCAACTGGGGCCGACCGGCAGGACATCGCTTCTTTCTGACGCGACTCGCCTCGTGAAGTGGCGTTTCACCCGCAAGAGTTCGGAGGAAATCCATGCGGCGCAACACGCGCAAACGATCGAAGACCACGGCTGGCAAGGTCATTGCCGCCGCTGCGGCTCTCACGCTCGGGACCGGCGGGCTGGTGATCGTGAATGTGTACGCCTCCGCCCACGAGACACCGGGCGGCAACACCGTCAAACGGTCGTCTCAAGGCGGGACCGGCCAGCCTGCGACCTCGGAAGCGTCGACCATTGACTGCCCCGACGTCGGCAGTCGGCTGCAGCAGGTGCCGGACCAGGCCAGGGCGGAGGTCGACAGGGAACTCGCTTTGCTGGACAGCCAGATCTCCGAGGCCTATCAGCGGCTGCAGAGTTCGACCCGGGCCATACAGCAGGACAGCGGCTTCGCGAACAACGCGATCATGGGTCCCCTCAAGGACAAGCGGGCCGCGACGATCGACCGGATCGCCATTGCCATCGGCAGGGTGGGGGACAGGCCGCAGGGCCTCGAGTCACTGGCCGCCTGTTCGCTGCAGGCTTCCGGCAACCAGAGCGACGCCGGCAACAATCAGAACGGCCAAGAGCAGGGCCAGGAGAACGGTCAGGGAGAAGAACAGGGCAACGGTCAGGGACAGCCCGCCGGTGGCGGACAGGCAGGTAACGGGCCCGTCGCTGCCGACTTCGTCGACATCACCACGGTCCAACCCAACGCGACAGCACCCCGCGCGTCGCAGCGGGCCTCCCGGGGGACCTTCACCACCCAGTGCGGTGTGAACGAGAACAAGCTGTACAACACCGACAACGTCATCGTCGCGCCCGGTGTGGACAACGGTGCTCATCACACGCATGACTACGTCGGCAACCAGGCGAACGACGCGTTCGCCGACAACGACGACTTCGCCGGCGGCGAGACGACATGCCAGAACCAGGGCGACAAGTCCTCCTACTACTGGCCGGTCCTCCGGCTGCAGGACGGCACCGAGGAATTCGACGCCCAGCAGCAGGGCGGCGGCGCCGAGGGCAATGCCGGCAAGATCCTCACCGCATCCGAGGTGACCCTGGACTACGTGGGCAACGCGAGCGGCAAGGTCGTGGCCATGCCCAAGTTCCTGCGGATCATCACCGGTGACGCCAAGGCGTTCACCAACGGCACCGCGAACGCCAACGCGGCGTGGAGCTGCACCGGCTTCGAGGACCGCCAGCTGACGGACAAGTACCCGGTCTGTCCCGAGGGCAGCAGCGTGGTCCGGACGTCCAAGTTCCAGAGCTGCTGGGACGGCCAGAACACCGACAGCGCCAACCACCGCGCCCACGTCGCGTTCGCCGATCCGAAGACGGGCGCCTGTCCGAGTGGCTTCAAGGCCATTCCGCAGCTCGTACAGCGTCTGGTCTACGACGTGGACGCGCCCAGCCTGAACGACAACGGCCAGTCCAGCCCGTTCTACGCGGTCGACGGCTTCCCGGAGCAGATGCACAAGCCGATCACGGACCACGGTGACTTCGTCAACGTCTTCGACGAGCAGGTGATGAACGAGATGGTCCAGTGCATCAACACCGGCCGCCAGTGCCAGTGATGACACTGCTCTGAGCCGCTGTCCGCATCCTCGGTGACTACCGGCGAACGCCCAAGCCCTCTGCAACCCGGCGTGCGTAGGCCTGCGCGGCCACGGTCCGGGACAAGGGGAGTTCGTCGGTGAGAGTGCGGGCGGAGGGCAACCGCATCCCGGCCGGGAGCAGGCCCTTGCAGACGGCATCGCGCGAGGCGCCCACGAGCCGTTCTGCGAAGTCCCTGCGTGGCGCCCGGGATCAGCCGGTCTTCCGCCCCCACCTCGTGTCGATCCGCTCCCACTCCACGGCCCACTGCTCCATACGCCGCCGAACCAGGCACGCGCGCGTCACCCCGGCGGCGCCCAACACCGCGCCGCCCGCGCACATCGCGGCCAGCATTCCTCCAAAGGCCGCGTGGATCCGCACTTCTCCGTCGGTGAGTGGAGCGGTCGCAAGTTTCCCGCTCTTGTCGAGCCACACCGTGACCCGGGCTCCGGCCGGGGTCTTGGGCGGCACCCGGGCCTCGTCCGTACGCGTCGAGCCGTCCGGCGCCGTCCAGCGCACCTTGGCCCATACCCGGTGGTCACTCACTGCGCGGGCGGGCACTTTGTCATCAGCGTCTTCGGCGAGTACCGCCGAGACCGCACGACTGTCCGCCCGCCGGCCGTCGGCGGCCCGCTCGACCACATCCGCCACCAACAAGGCTGCGAACAACCCGCCGACCAGGGCGAGCACCCACCCGGCGAGCACGAGCCAGGCCTCGACGACGTCGCTGCGCCGCCTGAGCGGGTTGCGCCGCCATCGCCACAATCGCACCTTCGCACGCCGAGACGCAGCCATCGGCCAACACCCCCTCGTGAGCACCGACAGCACAACTCCACTGTGCTACGAGATGGGGCGGAACGACCCCAATCGATCTCGGCATGTAAGACCTCGGGAGCCGGTCCGCGTCCGGGACCCATAGTCGAGGAGAGGCACATGCCGATCACGGTTGGTGATCGGAGTGACACGATCCGCGCCGAGTGGGAGATCCCCGCGTATGTTTTGTGTCAATGACCTGGCTCGCGTCCCGATCGCGTACGACGCTGTGTACAGGAACGTTTCCAGCAGATGAGGAGCCGGTCGTGCGCGCACGTGACCTGGCGGTCGGATACGAAACGGTGAGCGTCGACAGTGACGCCCTGGAAGCAGCCCGGCTCATGGCCGAACACAAGCTGCCCGGACTGCTGGTGCTCGACGAGCAGGGTGAGCCGAAGGCGATCCTGCCCGCCTCCCAAATGATCAAGGTGCTGGTACCCGCCTACGTGATCGAGGACCCCACGCTCGCCGCGGTCGTCGACGAGAAGCACGCCGACCGGCTCTGCCAGGCGCTGGCCGGGCGCCGCGTCGGCGACTGCCTCTCCAGCAAGGCGGCCCCGCCGCCGATCGCCGACCCCGACGACACCGCGCTCGAGGTGGCCGCGCTGATGGCACAGGTGCGCAGCCCGCTGGTGGCGGTGGCGGAGAGGGCCAAGGACGGTACCCACCTGCTGGGTGTGATCACCGCCTCGCACCTGCTCCACGAACTCCTGGGCGCCGCAGGAAAGGTCACTCCCACGTGACCGCATGACCATGACCTGGGGCCGTCGGTGAGTACGGGCTACTCCATGCCGGAGGTCCGAAGGATCCCGCGGTAGACCTCGCCCTCGATCCGCTGCCCCAATCGCTCCAGCAGCGGCCCGCCGCACAGCAGTGTCCCCTGCTCAAGGGACCGGCGGGCGCCTTGATCCAGTTGGTGCCACAGCAGCGGATTGGCGACCAGGACACGCGGGTCCAGCACCAGCCGTCCACCAGACGTGTCTTTGAGAACCAACCGCTGCGCGACCCCCTCGGACACCCGCACGGCCACCAGGCAATCGGTGCGCACCCGCTGGTGGTGCAGGAACCCGCGCGAGTCGAGTCCGCTGTTCTCCGCGCTCACCCGCGGTGGCGTCAGGATGATGAAGAGCAGCACGGCGAGCCCAGCCCACCATCCCGCGCGCTCGGCGCTGAGTCGCCCCTGCGCCAAGTCGAGCAGTGCCAGCATCCCGAAGAGCAGAACCCCCCACGCCACCGCGCCGCGCACTTCCCGCGCCCAGTAACGATCATGGATCGCTCCGGCGGCATCCGCAGGGTGAGAGCCGCCCGCCGAGATGCGTCTTTTACTGCGTCGTTCCATGCGCGACACACTAGGTACGGCATCGGCCTGTGTCTCTAGTCGTGACCTGCCGGTCCCCGGAAAGAATTCAGGGACTTGCATTGCCGAAGCCACGCAGTGGGCCGCCAGGAAGCGGACCGCATTGCCGGCGGGGCGCCGGCCCCGGGGAGCGTGGGACGAACCGAACCAGATGGTGCGCTCCTGGACATGGATATCGACGGGCAGGCCAAGCCGGACACGCTCACCTGTCCAGGTCTGCCACTCTTGTCTACCGTGCGTTAGGAAGACGCCATCAGTGCGTCAAGGACAGAGGAGAGCGCGTGACACGGCCGGAGATCCCCGACGAGTATCTGGCGGGGTATACCCAGATCCTGGCCGAGGTCTGTGCCACCGGTCGCCGCCTCACCCGGGACGAGCTGGAATCACTGCGCGTTCGGGGCGAGCGGGCCGCGGAGGCGGGTTACGGGCTGAGGGCCCTCGTACGCCGGCATCTGTCCGCAACCCGCGAAGCCTGGCCGAACCCCACGCCGGCCGAAGCCGACCGCCTGCTCCCCGCGGTTGAGCAGGCAGTGGACGCCTTCGCCGAAGGGCACGAGCGGGCACAGCAGCTCGCCGTACGCCAAGAAGAGGCCGCTCGCCGGGAGTTCATCGACGACCTGCTCTACGGCCGCAGTGACCTGGGGCGCCTGGCCGAGCGCGCCGAACGGTTCGGCCTGATTCTCGCCCGGGCCCACGCGGTCGCCGTTGCCCAGAGCGACGAACCGGTCGACGACGCCCATCCGGCCACCCGGCAGGTGGAGAGCGCACTCGTCAGCCGGTTCGGTGAACGCCGCATCCTGCTCACCACCAAGGACGGGCGGCTCATCTGCATCGCGCCCAGCGATCAGGAAGAAGTGCTGACGTTCTTCGCCAAGCAGGCCCACGCGGTCACCGACGGCGGTCAGGTCGCCATCGGACGCCCTCACCCGGGCGCCGGAGGTGTCGTCCACTCCTACGAAGAGGCGCTCAACGCCCTCGACCTGGCCCCCCGACTGAATCTCGAGGAGCCTGTGCTGCGCGCCGCGGACCTCCTCGTCTATCCGGTCCTCACCCGCGATCGGCAGGCCATGGCCGACCTCGTACTCGACACCCTCGGCCCCCTGCGTTCGGCGCGAGGCGGCGCGGGAACATTCATCGACACACTGACCGCGTACTTCGACACCGGCTGTATCTCGGCCGAAACGGCCCGCCGCCTCAATCTGAGCGTGCGCGCTCTGACGTACCGCCTGGAACGTGTCCACAAGCTCACGGGCGCCAACCCGGCAGACCCCGTGCACCGCTACACCTTGCAGACCGCGGTCATCGGCGCCCGGCTCCTGGGCTGGCCGGACAACGAGGTGTGACGGGCCGACCGACGGGAGGCGGCCGTCGAAACCGCGCACCCGCGCCTGACGTCACCGTTCTTGAGCCACCGGATGATGCATGTGGCACGGAGGTTGGGGGAGCCGGAGTGTCCTTCCTGAAGTTCGCGGGCGACAGTAGGAGTCCAGCAGAAGCACAGACGGCGTGGAGATCGTCACGTACGCGCAGTAGTCGCGCGGCGCCGGAACGATCAGCTGGAGCAGGGCCATGGGAAGCGTCGGGCGCACTGCTTCCCCCGTACCGGCGACCGGTCTCGGTCGCGAAGCTCGCGGGCAGGGGGAGCAGCCGCAGGGACGCGGACATGACCCCAGGACCGGACGGCAGTTTGGCCGCCAGCAGCATGTCCTGCCTGCCTGCCCTGCCCTGCACGCCCGTGCCGAGCGCGAAGTCGAACGTCTGCCGCTCGTCTGCCCTCCGTGGGGAGCCGGATCATCCAGGTGACAGGAAGCTATCCGTGAGGTGAGCGGTTCCGCCATCGTCGTGAACACACCGCTACGGCATGCTGACAGTGTCCGCAGAACCGGAACCAGGAGACGCGATGTTCCTGCAGCCCCAGCTGAAGGCTCTGCTGCGGGACGGCTCGCAGGGTGCGCAGCGGCACGACGCCCGCAATCTGCAGCGGTCCTGGCGGAAGTTCGCGGCCTTCGCCTACGTCGCCGAGCAGTACGGCTACCCGTACGACGGCCTGTCCGAGATCTCACCGAAGGGCAGCCCGAACCCGTACTTCGCCTTCCGCCGCGCACCGGACGCGGCCGAGCGAGCCACCCGCACCGCCGAACAGCACCCCACCGCCCTCCAAGGAGGCCCGCTGCCCGGCATGCGCCCCGGCGGAAGCCGCCTGCACCCGCTGCCAGGAGCCCGGCGCGACGTCGACCTGTTGCACGCCCGCACCATGGTCGACTACAGCCGCACCCACCGGCGGCGCGGCCTGGTCGCGCTCGTGATCCTTCCGCTGGCCATGCTCATCCCGCTCTCCCAGACCGGCTTCACCCTGACCGCCCTGCTGGTCTGCGCGGCCATCTGGCTGTTCTTCGCCGCGCTGTGGGCACTTGGCCTGTTCCTCGCCCGGCGCCGCCTCACGAAGTACGGGCGCATCCTGACCGCGGCCGGAATCGACTGGCCGTCGGCGCGGGCGCGTACGTGATTGCCGAGACGTAGAAGCCATCCGGGGCACGACTGTGCCGGTGACGATCAGTGATCCGGGCGGGCCGAGTCCGCAGGATTGAGTGCGTATCCGTATCCCGCCGAAGGGTGCGGGCGGAGGGGTTCCTGGCTCACGCCGGCACGAGCCCACGGCGAACGGGGATGCGATGGTGCTCGTGGTGGTCATCGGAGGCGCTGTGGCCGCGGTTGCGGCCTGGGCGACATGGGTTCTCGTCCGGAGAGAACGCCAACGGTTCGGCACCAGCACGGAGGCACACCAGATCGAGTCGGCCGCCACCCGCGGTATCCGAGACGCGCGCCGCCATGCCCGATCAGTCCACCACGTAGGCGGAGGAGCAGGAATCGGCCGCCTGGACGATCGAAACCGGGCAGGTTCCTGAGCACAGCACCCTGCGGGCGCGGTGCTCGCCCGGTGTGCATATCAACGCTCCATACGGCGAACCGTTTGGCCGCCCATTCCGTCTCCATGGTCGATGCGGTACTGCGACGAGAGATGTCTCTGGGGCCATCGAGGCATATGGGTGTCTTTGGGAAGGACTGCCGGAACGGTGTTAGTGAGCCACAGGAAGAGGACCGTCGGCTGGATCGCCGGGGGCGCGCTGGCGGCGATGGTCGCGGGTGTCACGGGGTGTTCGAACGATACGGGCTCCGCCGCGGACAAGGAGTCGGCCGCAAGCAGCTCGACCACAGCCGACTCGGAGAAGGCGAAGAAGAGGAAGCAGCAGGATGGTTCGGCGGCGGCGCAGCCTTCGGTTGTCCGCCAGTCCACAGCCGAGGGGGCGGTTGCCGCGTGGGTCACCGCGGTCATCAAGGGTCAGCCGAAGCAGGCGTGCCTGCTGATGGGGGAACCCGCCACCGATTCGTCGCCCGCGCGAGCCGGTACACCGGCGAGGTGTAACAGCAATGCGCCTGAGGTGCGGCAAATGCAGGACAACATCGGGAAGTTCCGTACGTCGTTCATGCCCGAGCCGCCCACGAACAACCCGAAGGTGGAAGTCGCCACCGTTCCGGTCACCGGCGACAAGGCGATGGTCCCCGCCGACAAGGTCACCGTCGACGGACAGACTCTCGACAAGATCATCCTGTCTCACTCCACCGGGTTGGAGTCAGGGCAGCTGGACGTCAAGGTGGAGTCCACCAAGATCGCCGACGCCTGGTACGTGACCAATCTCGATTTCAACATCGGCTGATGCTGTGACCCGGAACGGTGCCCTGCCGACTGACGAACACGAGAGCGGTCGGGGCATTGGAGTCGGCAGCGCCGTCGATGTGGGCCTGGTGAGGACTGAACGGCGCGTTGATTCAGCGAGGCCATCAACGGGACTGGAGGAGCTCACGGCCCAGACCCTGGCGTTGCCACGTGTCGCGGATCCAGATGTTCAGGATCCGTCCTGTGCGGCACTTCTGGCAAGCGCGGAAACGCAACCGCCCGATGACGGAGTCGCATCGGTCGAGTAGGACGATCTCGGCCGGTGTGCCCGGGACGACGGACGAGGCAACGCTGTTCAGCCGTACCGACGGACAGTTCTGGGCGCCGACGTTCCAGGACCAGGTCATCGCGAGCTGCCTTCAGCCTTTCTCAACGACGTCCACCGTTCCGGCCTGCCGTTGGTTCCGCCTCCGGGCCGGTAGGCGGGGCAACGATGTAGGCGGCGAGTGCCCCCGCGAGCACGGCCCACGCGACAGCGGCGAAGCCGGCTGCCTGGCCAGCCACCGACGGCAAGAACCGAGGCCGCGCCGGCTCTCGCCACCACAGCCCGGCGGCTGGCGAGGAAGGATCATTGTCGGCGTTCGCTTCCCGGGCAGCGGATCTCCACAAGTGCAGTCCTGACAGCAGCCGTTTGTCAGGCGAGGGCGAAGTAGCGCAGCCATACGTATCCGGCGGAGATGGCCACCGTGATGGCGGTGACGACGAGGCCGTACTTGGTGAACTGCCAG
>NZ_VWMY01000087.1 GCF_008905045.1 Streptomyces albicerus | reverse complement strand
GCTACGAGAAGACCGCCGAGTCCTACCAAGCAGCCGTCACCCTCGCATCGCTCCTGATGTGGGCGTGACATTTGAAGACACCCCCTAGGGCAAGGCCGTCGCCACCGCCTGGGACCGTCTGCACCCGCTGCTGGTCCGGCGCTCGGCCTGGGCCGACTACCCCGAAGGAGAGCTGCCGGTCGTCGAAGGCACCGTCATCCGTCTTCAGGTCGACCACCTCCGTGGAGACCGCCGCCCAAGGCCGGTCTGGCTGTGGTGGTCGGCCACCGGTGCCGCGGCCGGGGATGTGGACCGGCTCTGGCAGGCGTTCCTGCGCAGATTCGATCTTGAACACACCTTCAGAATGGTGAAGCAGACCTTGGGGTGGACCGTTCCTAAACTCCGTGAGCCGGCCGCCGCCGATCGCTGGACCTGGCTGGTCATTGCCGCCCACACGCAACTCCGCCTCGCCCGGCCCCTCGCAGAAGACCTCCGCAACCCTGGGAGCGGCCACCACGCTCAGGGCGCCTCACACCCGCACGTGTCCGTCGAGGATTTCGCCGCCTCCACAGACAACCCCTCAGTCGGCCGGGGCACCGAAACCCAGCACTGCAGGCCCGGCCGACCAACCAGCATGAAGTGCTGTCGGCGAAGGTCAAGGTCAACTCCGGTCCCGGGCACGGCCGGCACGCACCCGTCTCAGCTCAGCGAGCCTCCCGGTGGGGTGCTCGACTGGGCAGTTTCCCGGGCCCCGCCCCTCCCGTCCTGTGTGGAAAGGGGCGGGCAGGGAGAGTGGTTGCTCATCCCTTCGGGGTCAGCAGATGGGCTGGAATGCCGGGTCCGCCGGGCCTGGCCGCTCCAGCGCGTTCACCACCCACTGCAGTGGAACCGCGTCGAAGGCGAGCCCGAGGTGGTTGATGGTGCTGCCCGGGCATTTTTCCTGCACCGTGATATTGGTGACCTGACCGGGTGCTCCCTTCAGCCGGGCACTGGTGTACGGGATGATGTACTCGTCGAGTTTTGTGCTGATGGTGGTGTAGCTGACGCCGGGCTCCACCTCGTGCCCCTCGTTGAGGTGGACGATGAACTTCGAACCGGCGGTGAACTGCAGGCATGACGGGCAGAATGCGTTGGCGACCCACTTCGGCATGTCGTGCCACGGGGAGCGGAACTCGGTGCCGTGGTTCGGCGGCCCGAGGGCGACCAAGTCGTCGACGAACCTGGCTCCGCCTTCGAAGCGCAGGTACTGACGGGGCATCAGCCCACCCGCGCTGTGTCCCACCAGGTCGACCTTCTTGGCACCAGTGACGATCCGCACGCGGTCGACGTAATGCTTGAGGTCCTTCGCCGACTCCTCGAGCGGTGCCACCGCGGGCAACGGATACTCGCCATTCCCGGTGCCGTAGGTCAGGGCGAAGACGCAGAATCCCGCCTTGCGCAGCCCTTCCGCGACGAACGGCCAGTTGACGCTGGGCGTCGCGAAGAGACCGTGCACCAGCACCACGGGGTCGGGATGCCGTTCGGTTGGCCTGCAGAGCCAGTTGTCGGCATCGGGCAGCGGGGGGTCGGGGATCTGGCCGGCCTTGGCTCTGGGGGGCTGATTCTGTGGCGCGGAGTGGGCGGGCAGCGAAGTGCCCAGTACCGCTGCGACGATCGCGATCAGGCACACCGACAAGGTGACCGCACGGGACCGACCAGTGCGTGAAACGCTTTCGACAGACACGCACAGCTCCTTCTGTCCGGCCGAACCGGGTCACAGCCCGGCGAATTGCGGGGTTTTCCGTTCACTGATGACCAGAAGGTCCTCCAACGCATCGGTAGTTGTGGTGGGGGAGAGCGCGTGTGCGTGTGCGTGAAACCCTTCAGGCACGGTACGGACCAGCGCCGTGTGGCCCCGTTCGGCGTTCCGCGGTATGCGGGCCCTGGCGGCGGCGGGCCCGCCTGGTCTCGTCCGTCGCCCCTGCGGGCGCAGCGTGTGCTTGCGCACCTTCGACGTGGGCGTCTTGCGCAGTTCGCCCTGAACGCGGCTGGTGCCAGGCCGCGTTGGCTGGCCGCGACGGCGCCGAGATTCTGTTGATCGAAGGTGTCCGGCGGGGAGGCCGAAACGAAGCCGCCGCTGACGTTTCTCGGGGACGATTCCTGCTCTGTCGACGGTCACGCGGGGGACGCGACCATGAGCCCTCCAGTCCCGCGCCGGGCACAAGCCGCGCCGCGCAGCAGCGGGACCAGGAATGACAGCGCCTGTTCCGCCCATTTGTGCACTTAAGATCATAGTTAATGAATGTTCATTCACATCACCCTCACGGACACCGAACGGGCTGTCAAGAGAGTGCGCACGACATTTCTTCAGAGCGCTCCGGACGTGTCGCCGGACGTGGAGGCCCAGGCCGCTTGGCGCTCGCCGAGTCCGGCGCCAAGGTCGGCGGCCAAGTCATCGTCGTCCCCGGCACCTCCACCGGCTTCACCACCACTGGCATGACCATGATCCACCAGGACACCACAGGAGTTCCGGGCGCCGCCGAAGCCGGCGACGCCATGGGCTGGTCCGTCTCCGCCGACGACTACAACCTCGACGACTACGCCGACGTGCTGACCGGTCTGCCGAACGAGGACATCACCCGCAGCGGCGCCAACCAGTCCAACGCGGGCCTGGCCCTGCTGCTGAAGGGCACGTCGGCCGGCCTGACCGGCTCCGGTGCACTGAGCTACAACCAGGACACCAGCGGCATCACCGGCTGGACCGAGGCCAACGACAAGTTGCGTCTACTACGGCCGCCACACCCTGGGCACCCCCGCGGGCTCCCGCCTCGGCCAGACCTTGACCCCGTAACCGGCAACCGCACGCCCGCGGCAACCTGACCCGCCAAGCGAACTCGTTGCCGGAGTCCGGCAGTGGGTCCACCGCGACCACTTGCCTGGGCACCCGCCAGCGGATCAGCTCCAACGGGCCGATGACCACGGCATCCGTGCCTCGTGACGAGGACGGAGACGACGGCGGGTGGCGTCGGCGCTGCGGCTCGCCGTCAGCGGTAGCGCAGCAGGAGCATGGCCGCGTCGTCGTGGAGAGGTCCTTCGACATACTGGGCAAGATCTTTCCGGAGCGCCGCCAGCGCGGCCTCGGGGTCGGGCTCCTTCAGTAGATAAGCCCGCTCGCCGAGCGGATAGAACGTTCCCGACGGGTTCCGTGCCTCGGTGACTCCGTCGGTGTGGAGCAGCAGCTGGTCGCCCGCGGCGAAGTCCACGCTATAGGGCTGCGGGGCCAGCGCCCCGTGCACACCGAGGCCGAGTGGCAGGGCGTAATCGGGCGGCTCGGGGAAGCGGACGGTTCCGTCGGCGCGTACGAGCATGGGCGCGGGGTGGCCGTAGCTGAGCAGGGTCACGGCCCGGTCGCCGGTGACCTCGGCGAGGATCGCCGTCACGAACCTCTCGCCCCGCATCTCACGGTCGGCGGCACGCTCCAGGCGGCGTCCCACCGCCGCAAGATCGGGCTCCTCAGGCGCGGCCTCCCGGAAGGTACCCAGCACGATGGCGGCGGTCTCCACCGCCTCCAGCCCCTTGCCCTGGACGTCACCCACGATCACCCGTACACCGTGGGGCGTTGCGACCACTTCGTACAAGTCGCCGCCGATACGGGCCTCGGCGACCGCTGAGCTGTACGACACGGCGGTCCGCAGCGGTCCGGCGCTGCGCGGAACGGGTCTGAGGAGCACTCGCTGAGCCACTTCCGCGATCGAGCGGACGCTGGCCAGCTCGGTCTCCCGGCGCTGCCGCATCACGGCGGCGACGATGCCCGCGGCGGTCACCCCCACCACGGATACCAGAGCTGTGTGGCCCCGCCGGGCGTCGATCAGGCCGTTGTACAGCCCCAGAGCCACACACAGTGCCAGGGCCACCGTGCCGATCGCCGCCGTGCGCCGCCAACCGCCGACGAGCCCGGCGAAGGCCGGGCCGAGAGAAACGAGCGGTAGGAAGCCGACGCCGGGCCCGGCGCTCAGATCCACCACCGCCACGATGAGCATCACCGCGAAGGGCAACGCGGACAACGCGGTGAGCGGCATGGGGCGGCTTCCCTGGTGGGGCACAGTGAACTCCGGCGGAGGAGAAAGGACGGCTGTCAGTTTCCCGGTGCACCGGGAGACCTGAGCGGTGGAAAGCCCAGTGCCCCCTTCCGCCCTGCACAAAGCCTAGGCAAAGTCTCCGCCCGACGGACCCGCGGTGCACAGCTCCTTTGTCCGGCACCACCCCACTGCCGCCATGGATCCCACGCACGAGGCGGGCGCCGCGCGTTCCGACCGCTTCGGGGTCCGCCTCCACAGCCCGTAGCGGATGTCGCCGAAGGAGCATGCCGCCGAACCCGGCGCGGGGCTGCGGACACCGGTCCGATTCAGAACCTGTCCGCCGCGGTGGAGAAGACCTGCCACCAGCACCGCAACTCCCTGCGCGAACACGCCGAGCAGGAGGCGATGCCACCGACGGAAACGCCATCGCTTTGAGGACATCCACCGCCTGGTGGAGGAGGAATGGGCGATCAGCGCCATCGCCCGCCCGGAATCACCCGCCCCGAACCCGAACCCATCGCCACCGGCCCCCTCCGACCGCCGCCGAACAGGAGTGGCCGCCTGGACGAACCCCGGTCCCTTCCTTGGGTAGCCGCCCAACGGCGAGCAGCTCACCTTCCATGCCGGCCGGGAGTGTCCTCGTCTGCGTTCTCCTCTTCGTACAGCCTGCGGTACTTGGCGTTGCGCATCCTGAGTAGAACGGACGCGACGAGCGCGGCGGTGAGGGAGCCCAGAAGGACGGCGGCCTTGATCGGTTCGGCGTCTGCCGGGTCGGGGTAGGCGAGTTCGCCGATCAGGAGGGAGACGGTGAAGCCGATCCCGGCGAGCATCGACAGGGCGAAGACGTCAGCCCAGGCGAGGTCGGGGTTGAGCTGTGCGCGGGTGAAGCGGACGGCCAGGTAGGAGCCGGCGAAGATGCCCAGCGTTTTGCCGGCGGCCAGGCCGATGGTCACGCCGAGGGGTTCGGGGCTGCCGAGGACTTCGGTCAGCGTCTTGCTCGACAGGCTCACCCCGGCTGCGAAGAGGGCGAAGAGAGGGACCGCGACTCCGGCGGAGAGCGGCCGGACGATGTGCTCGATGTGCTCGGCCGGCCGGGCCTCATCGGGGCCGTCCCTGGCCACGCGCAGCAGCAGGCCCATGGCCACTCCGGCGACGGTGGCGTGCACGCCACTGGTGTAGGTCAGCGCCCAGATGGCCAGCGCGAGGGGAACGTACCAGTACCAGCCGTGAGCCCGTTTGCGGTGGTGCAGCCAGTAGAACAGCCCCAGGCCCAGCACGGCCCCGACGAGCTGCGGCAGGCTGATGGTCGCCGTGTAGAAGATGGCGATGACGAGAATGGCGCCCAGGTCGTCGACTACCGCGAGGCTGAGCAGGAAGGCGCGCAGGGCGGAGGGGAGATGGGTGTCGATCACCGCGAGGACGCCCAGGGCGAAGGCGATGTCGGTGGCCATGGGGACCGCCCAGCCGTTCCAACCGCCGCCCGCGGAGGTGGAGACGAGCCCGTAGACCAGTGCCGGGACCGCCATCCCGCACAGCGCCGCGACGAGCGGGAGCACGGCCGTCGCGGCGGTGCGAAACCGGCCGACCGCCAGCTCGCGTTTGAGTTCGGCGCCGGCGACGAAGAAGATCGTCAGCAGTCCGTCCGAGGTCCAGTGGGCGATGGACAGATCCAGGCCCAGTGCCTTGATGCCCAGGTGGAAGTCGCGCACCGACTCATACGCCGCGCTGAGCAGCGAGTTGGCCCACACCAGGGCCGTGGTCGCGGCGGCGAGCAGGAGGATGCCGCCGACCGTCTCGGTGCGCAGCGCGTCTGCCACCGACGTTCCGCTCCGGGCGCGGAAGGCGGCCGAGGAAGGGACCGCTCTCGCGGTTCTTCAGGCGCATGGCGGACTTCCGCTCATACGCCGCTGTGGAGCTGTTCCAGCAGGCGGGCTGTCGTGATGATGCCGAGGAGCCGGGGCGCGCCGTGGCCGCGCCGCTCGACGACGGCGACGAGATGGCTGCGGGTACGCGCCATCAGCTCCGCGACCTCGATTGCCGTGCTGTCGGGCGCGACGGCGGGCAGGAAGGGCCGGCCCGGCGGCAGGCAGTCGGCGATCCGTCGTCCCGCGAGTGCCTGCCCGATGCGGTCGGCGTATGGCTCGTCGATGACCCGGGCGAGCACAGGGTCTTCCCATACATAGAAGGGCAGGTGTGCCCTGACCACTTGATCGCCAGAAAGGATCGCGTACGGCAGGCCCTCGCTGTCGGCGACCAGCAGACCAGGCAGGCGCCCATCGATCATGAGCCGGACCGCGGTCGCGGCATCGCGGTCGGCACCGATCGACGCGTAGGGCTGGGCGAGATCACGTGCACGCATGGCGGGCGGCCCTCTCGACGGGGTGTCGTCCGGCTGGAGTTCTCGGGGTGCGTGGGACGCGCCGTTGGCTCTGGACTTGCGTGGAGATGCCGGGGGCGACGCGATGGGGTGGTGCGGGGTCCTGGGCGCCGCGTTCCGGCGGGTCCATGAGGAGGGCCGCGAGGATCAGGCCCACCAGGGCGAGGATGCTGACGACGATGGTGGTGACGGTCAGCCGATCGGCCTTCTTCCCAGGGCCGTTCGGGGGCTCGCCCGTGAACTGGTTGTTGAGCCTGTCGATGCGTGCGGCGAGTTCGGGATCATCCCGGGCGAGGCATCGTTCGATCCGGGAGAAGGTGCGTTCTTCGTCCATCGAGGGATTCATGCCGACCCCCTGAATGCTTCGTAACCTCACAACTGGGCGGGAGCACCTGGACGTGGGGGACCGGTGCCGCACCGACCCTTTGGAGCAGCCACCGGAACATGACGGCCCTCCCCTCGTCACCGGGGGGGCTCTCCCGGAAGTACATGGATCGAAATACCCCTGGGAAACGTGTGGACGCCCGATGTCGACGTACAGGGTCGGCCGACTTGGGCAGACGTTCCCTTCCGGCCTCCGGCAAAGTTGCGCAAGAGAGGTCAGGGCCTCGATGTGAATACGTAAGGCCCCTGTAGGCTTGTGTGTGGAGTGCCGGGAAGCCTGGTCGGCGAACAAGGAATAGCCCTTCTCTTTCCGATCGGGGGCAGACCGTGTTCGCACATGACCTGGCCGAGCCCTTTCCCTACGTCTCGGCAGACAGCGCGGCCTTGGACGCCGCCCGCCTGATGGCACGGCAGAAGTTGCCCGCCCTCCTGGTAGTCGACGCTGACGGTCGGCCCTACGCCATCCTGTCCGGCTCCGAGGCCATCAAGTCCTTGCTTCCCACCTACATCATCGAGAACCCCGCACTGGTGGACGTGCTCAGAGAAGGGGATATCGAGCAGTCGACGGAAGTGCTGGATGGCCTGTCGGTCGCCGAGTGGCTGCCGAAGGGGCGGACTGTCCCGCCGGTCATCGGCCCCGACGGGACGGCTCTGGGCGCGGCGGCATTGATGGCTCGGTCCGGGAGCCCGCTGACAGTAGTGATCGAAAACGACGGCGGCCGGTTCCGGGTGATCGGCGCGATCACCGCCGTCCGCCTGCTGGAACACTTCATAGGGACGTGAATTCCTCAGATGTCTCCGGAATGTCGGCGAGGAATAGCGTGCAGGTCCGTTTTCGGTGGGTATCGATGGCCGACTCGGCCAGTCCTTTGTTATCGACACTTTCCAGCAAAGTGCACGTAAAGGAACCAGAACCGACGAGGGAGTATGGATGGCTGCCACCGCCACATCAGTCGGCAGGAATGAGGAGGTTCCTTCACCGATAGCGCATCGCTATCTCGCTCTCCTGGGCCGGAACCGGGACCAGCGACAGCGGCGCGAGGAAGACCTCGCCGATCTTCGAGCGCGCGCCGCAGCGGCCGCCGACCGCGGTGTGTCCCTGCGGAGCCTGCTGACCGAGTGCCTGACCGCTGCCTGCAGTGCCTGGCCCGAGTCGTCCGAGACAGGCAAGGCCGGCTCCCGGAACAGCCCGAGCGAGCTCTCCGTGGCCACCTTGCAGGCGTTCCGTGAGGCGACGGTGGCCCTGGCCGAGGGGCACGAGACCGCTCAGCGAGCGGCGATCCGCCGGGAGGAGGCGATGCGGCGGGAGTTCGTCGACGACCTGCTTCACGGGCGCGCCGATCTGGGCAGGCTGGCGGAGCGGGCCGAGCGGTTCGGGCTCCGGCTCGTCGGACCGCACCGCGTCGCGGTGGCCCGGGCCGAGACTGCCTTCGGGGCCGGAGATTCCGCCACCCGCTATGTCGAGGAAGGCATGGCCACCGCATTCGGTGTGCACGATGTCCTCGTCACCACCAAGGGGGGCCGACTGATCTGTGTGTCGCACGGCAGCGAGGCGGACGCTGCCCAGCACTTCGCCACCCAGGTGCAACGATCCGGCACGGAGCCCCACCATGTCGCCATCAGCCGCCCCAGGCCCGGGCCCAGCGGCATCGTCCGCTCCTACCACGAAGCATGCGGCACCCTGGACCTCGCAGCCCGGCTGGGCCTGACCACCCCGGTGGTCCACGCCTCGGAGCTGCTGGTCTTCCAGGTCCTGGGGCGAGATCAGGCGGCCATCACCGATCTGGTCGCCACTGTGCTCGGCGCGCTGGAGCGATCCCGCGGTGGTCCCGGGCCGCTGCTGGAAACCCTCGCCGCCTACTTCGAGTGCGGCTGCGTGAACACCACCACCGCCCGCCGCCTCGCGCTCAGTGTCCGTTCCGTCACCTACCGGATCACTCGCATCCGGCAACTCACCGGCTACGACCCCGCCGATCCCGACCAGCGGTACACCCTGCAGACCGCCGTCCTGGGCGCCCGCCTCCTGGGCTGGCCTTCCCGGCCGCTCCAGCCCGCCGACTGATCACCACCGCGTCGGGGAATACGGAGGGATGACCATGTGGCAGCCCCATGCACGAGATCAGGGATATCTACCCATCGCGGACCACGGCCTGGTGGGCGACGGCCGAGGGTGTGCCCTCGTCGGCCGCGACGGTGCGGTGAGCTTCCTGTGCGTACCCCGGTTCGACGCCCCACCGTTGTTCGCGAGCCTCCTCGACCGGAACAACGGCGGATCCTTCGTCCTGACGCCCGAAGGGGTGCGGCAGAGCCGCCAGCGGTATCTGGAGGACACCGGCGTCCTGGTCACCGAGATGCGCACGGCCACCGGCATCGTCGAGGTGACCGACGCCTTCCTCCTGAAACCCGGAGCCCGGCTCGAAGAAGACACCCCCGCCGGCCTGGGCGAGTTGCTCCGTCGAGCACGCGTGACTCACGGCACCGTCACCCTGCGCATCGGCGTGCACCCCCGCGGCGGCGCGCGGGGCCAGAGGGACAACCACGGCTGGCACCTCATCTGCCCCCGGCAAGGACTGGCGCTGCACCTGCACACCAGTCTCCCGCTGACCGCACCGGACAACACCACGCTGACCCTGCATCAGGGCGAGGAACTGTCGCTGGGACTTCGCTGGAGCGCGCGACGGGCGGCCCCCCACCGGTTCTCCGACGCACTCGATGACACCATCCGGGCCTGGCAGCGCTGGTCCGCCCAGGTCGTGGACGACGTACCCCGCGCAGACCTCGTACGCCGGTCGGCCATCACCCTCAAGCTCCTGGACCACATCGAAAACGGCGCCATCGTCGCCGCCGCCACCTCGTCCCTGCCTGAACGCATCGGCGGCACCCGGAACTGGGACTACCGCTACGCCTGGATACGCGACGCCGCGTACGCGGTCTTCGCCCTCCGCCGTATCGGACTTCCCATGGAGGCCGGAGGATTTCTCCACTGGGCACTCACCGCGGCCCAGGGACACCCGAGCCCGCGCGTCCTGTACGACGTCGACGGCCTACCGCCGCCACCGGAGACCGTCGACGAGGAACTGGAGGGCTACCGGGGCTCAGCGCCGGTGCGGTGGGGGAACGCTGCGGCCGAGCAGATCCAGCACGACGTCTACGGAGAGATTCTCGACTGCGCCCTTCAATGGGCGGCGACCGGAGGACAGTTCAACCGCGAACTCTGGAACCGCCTGGCGGAACTGGCCGAGCAGGCACGGACCGCGTGGCGCCACCCCGACCAGGGCATCTGGGAAGTACGCACCACGGGACGGCCGTTCACCTACTCCGCCGCGATGTGCCAGGTCGCACTCGACCGCGCGGCACGACTCGCCCGGCGGCTGAACCTGCCGGGGGACGCCGACATATGGGCCCGGGAGGCGCGCGACCTCACCGAGCGCATCCTCCGCGACGCCTGGGACGAGCGGGCAGGCGCCCTCACCGAACACCTCGGAGCCACAGGAGGACTGGACGCCTCACTGCTCGCCCTCCCCCTACGACGGGTCGTCCCTGCCGACCACCCCCGCATGGTGGCGACCGCGCAGGCCATCACCGACCGCCTCGGCGCCGGCGACGGCCTGCTCTACCGCTACCTCCCAAAGGACTTCTCCGACGGCCTCGATCAGCCCGAAGGCGCATTCCTCCTGTGCAGCTTCTGGCTCGTCGACAACCTCGCCGGACAAGGCCGCACCGACGAAGCCACCGAGCTGTTCGAACAACTCTGCACCCACGCCAATCCACTCGGCCTCCTGCCCGAACAGATCGACCCCGGCGACGGATCGTTCCTCGGCAACTTCCCCCAAGGACTCAGCCACGTCGGCCTCCTCTCCAGCGCCGTGGTCCTCGCCCGCACCCAGAGAGGCATACGCCCCGAGCTGTCCACCCAGGCCTGGTTCCAGTAGCGTCGGACGGCCGCGAGGCCGGGTCGCGCCAGGACACGGTTGCATCGCCGGTGAGTATCAGCCGGCCCAGCACCTGCGTCCGTTCCACCGCGGGAGCGGGGTGAGCCTCGCTGCGCGAGCGGGCGTTGGAAGCCCCGGGCTCGCGGCCGCCCCGCTAAACATCCGCCCCGTCTGCCGAGATGACCGCTTGGCTACCGCACATGCAAGGTCAGCGCGCAGCGGGCGGAGTCCGCGAGCGCCCGGACCGTCACCCGCCCCGCGGAGTCGCCCGCAATGAGCGGGACGTCCGTCGCCGCGGTTCCGTCGACGGCACTGGTGACCCGGACCGGAGAGCCGCCGTGAAAGTCCGTGCCGGTGCCCTCCGCGTCGTCGACGAAGTAACTGACCACGGCGCCACCGACCGGACTACCGTCTTCCTCGGAGACGAGCCGCACGACCAGGGGAGCGAACTCCTCACCCCGGCCGACTTCCTGGCCGTCCCCGGACAAGGCCTCCATGGTGCCGGCCATGTCTCGTCCTCCTCTCCTCGACAATCCTTCAGGACCGTCCCCGAATCTTTCAGGACCGTCCCCGGCATCCGCACCGGTCCCGGATTCCTGGGTGTCACCGAAGACGGCTCCGAAACCCGGTCACACGCGTTCCCCGCTTTCAGACGCGTCTGCTCCAGGTCTGCCCGCGTTCCAGTACTCGCCCGTATTCCTCCGGGACTTCCTCGGGAGCAGATACCGGGCACGGTGTCCCGGCGTGCGGGCGTCCTCTCTGCTCCTGATGGGGTCTCTGGTCCGCTCGACACGGCATCACGAGAGCATTGCGGCCACGACGTCCTCAGAGAGACTCCTCCGCCGCGCGGCACACCGGGCAGGTCAGCTGCCGGGCCGGCTGGTCGTGGATCATCTTGCCCGGACTCGCGGGGCCGCGAAGCCTCTTGCTCTCGGTACGCACGTGGTCGGCGCAGACAGCCGCACCGCACACGCGGCACACGGCCACGGCGGCCGCGGTACGGCTCTGCTGGACGCATTCATAACAGTTCATGGGGCGGACCTTTCGGCCGAGGGCTGCCCGGGAGAGGCCGACTCGCCAGCATCGGTCACGGTCGTCTCAGCTCCTCCGCTGCCGCGGCTCTTGCCTTCCCGTACCGCGCGCAGTCCCCCCGTTAGGGCTGCCCAAACACGGTCGGCCGTGCCCAGAACAGGCCCCCTTGTCAACGCCTGGAGTGTGTCCTCGGCGAAGGGCTTCCGCCCAAGGCCGACCGCGGCCTCGGGGCGGCCGCGAGGCGGCAATCGGCCACGCAGAGCTGCACGCGATCGGCGATGGCGCTCGCCAAGGCCGGCCGCGACGTTCTGCTCGGGTCCGGTACGCCGCCGACCGCGGAGGGGACCGACTCGCCAAGGTCGTCCCGCGGACCGGGGAGGCGACGGTGCCGGCCAGGGCCGCGCAGGGCGGTGTCAATGACGGCGGGCCGGGTACCCAAAGCGTTCCGCGGCGCCACCGGCGAACCGCCGTGTCGATGGACGGAGGTCACGTGGAGTCGGGCGATATCCCTGTTCTGACCAGGATCTCTGATACCCGCCGGAGGTACGACCCGGACCTCGTGGATCAGCCCCCGCGCTACGACCGTGTCCCGTACGCCCCTGAGTGGTCGGCATGACCGGACCGAACCCATGGGGCACTCGGCGGCGAGCGGCTGACGCGCCGAACCGGCAGCGCCGTACGCGGCTCCTGCCGGCCGGCGCCGTGGTCGCCGGTGTCCTGCTGGCCGGCGCCTGCGGAGACGAGGGCGTCGCCGGCGGGCCGACGACACCGCGTACCTCGGCTTCTTCCCGGCCTCCCACCGCAGGGGCTCCCGGCACTCCGTCCGCACCCCCCGCGGACGATGGCGTCACCCCGCCGGCCTCGTCCTCCGCGGCGCCCACTCGCTGCACCCGCGACCAGTTGGGCCTCTCGCTCGGCCGCATCTCGCCGGGAGCGGGCAACCGCTACGCCCCGTTGGTCTTCACCAACACCGGCTCCTCGCCCTGTTCGCTTCAGGGCTATCCCGGCGTCACCCTGCTCGACTCCTCCGGCCACCGCATCGGCGAGCCCGCGAAGCGGCAGGGCCCGGACTCGCCCTCCGTGACGCTGAAACCCGGCAGCAGCGCGCACGCAAGCCTGCACACCGTCGCCCAGGGGGTCACGGACAAGCCATGCCGACGCCCGGCCGAGCAGGTCCAGGCGTACCCACCGGGCTCGACGTGGGCGCTGCGCGCGCCGGCCCACTCAAAACCAGCCATGAGGTCGACGTCGCCGTCTTCGGCCACGGTGACAACGGGGACTCCAACCGCGAAGCCCTGCTCGCCATCGGCGAAGCCAAGTGGAATGACACGATGGGCATCGGTCACCTCCAGCGCCTTCAGCACATCCGCGAACTCCTCCATGCCAAAGGCACCATCACGCGCGAGCCACCCCGACTGATGTGCTTCAGCGGCGCAGGATTCACCGACGAACTCCAACACACCGTCAGACATGACCACACCGTCCAGCTCATCGACCTGCAGCGCCTATACCACGGCGAATGATCGGCCAACGGACAGCAGCAGGACACGCTCAGCGCCTGCCTTGCGAGGACGCCGGCGTCCCGGTGCCTCCCCAGCTGGCACGCGCGCACCACCGGATGCTCCCTCGTCCCTCGAACTTACGGCCCCTCATAGGACTGGCGCTGCCCAAAATCGCCTGTCTTGTCAGCGGCTGCCGGTATTCAAGAAGTGGACCGGAGGGGGCTCGCAAAATGACGCACTACACCTACGACACCAACAGCCGCACATTGATCGCTTCCTGGGGGACCGGCGCCGGGAACACCGCGTTCACCGTCGCCGTGGCGGCCGAGTCCGCAGCGCCTGACCAACTGCTCCACCTCACGCAAGTGCTCGGGTATCTGTCGGAAGCTGCCTGGCGTACGCACACCCACCCCGCCTCGGCGAGCGAGAGTCTGGAGCCCAACAGCGAGGGCTGGCGTCGGCAGCACGAGCGCGATTCCTTCACGGAGGCACTCCAGGCTGTGCGGGAGCCGCATCTGCCGGACGGCGGACGCCTGATCGTCGATGACAGTCCCATTGTCGAATCGGGCCACCAGATCGGACGCACGCTCCATGCCATTGGGGACACTCAGCTCTCAGCAGCCGTCGTCGCTGAAGTAGAGGCCAAGCTCGCCGCGGTCGGCCAGGCCGAACTCGGCAACCTCAATGGGCGGGCGCGGCAGGCGGTGTTGCTGAACCGACAGGACGCCTCTCCCGTTCAGGTCGCCGCCGCAAGCTCGCTGTTGCACAGCGACCCCTTCGGCCCCCATGAGTTGTTCACCGGTGTTGACCCCACCGCAGCCGCCGTCGCCACCGCGCATTTGCTGCAGGCCGCCGCAGAAATGGCAGGCGACGCCTCTGGCCTCCACCCCGCCCGCGTCGTCACAGAGGCTGACAGCATCGAAGCCCTCCCCCATGAGACCCCCACCCGCGCCCTGGAACTTCTCGACGGCGGAGCATCACCCCGCCAAGCCGTGATCGACCTCATCCGCGATGCCATGGAGGTCGCCGAGGGACGAGTGCCCAACCTGGATGCTCTGCTCGAACAGATCCATGAAGCCGAAGAGCTCGTACGCCGCCACGCCTCTGCCGACCAGGGGCTCGCAGCCGAACTCGCCGTATCCGGATCACGCCGCTCGCCCCTCACCGGCCCGCCCGTGACCTCCTTGAAGACCTTCTGTCCGGCGTCCACGCCTGCTGGCTCATCTTCGCGGAACACGCCGAGCTGCCGGACGGCGATGACGAGTGGCACGAAGCCGAGGCCGAGACGGGGCGGGCCGAGGCTGCGTGGCTGTCAAAGAAACATCGCGCGCTGCCTTGACAGGTAGCCTGCGGGCACTGATGTTAATAAACATTCATTTACCCTCATCAGGAGGGCACTCATGGACGGACCCGGAGTTGTCATCGCCGGTGCCGGTGTCACCCGGCACGGCTTGCTCGCGGCACGGGGCTGGAAGGACCTGGTTGTCGACGCCGCGTACGCGGCACTCGACGACGTGGGCGTCGCCCCCGAGGACGTGAGCAGGGGCTTTGTCTGCGTGTCCCTACCGGAGACCTTCGAGCAGCAGAACCTCGGCGCCGTCGCCGCCGGTGAACTCGGCCTGGCACCAGTCGCGTTCAGCCAGGTCGGCGCCGCCAAGGACATCACCCAGATCGGCGAGGGGCGCGTGCGGACCCAGCCGATCCGCATGCTCGGCACCCCCAGGAGGTGGCGGCGGCCGGGGTCTGGCTGGGGTCCGCCGACTGGCTGCGGCGCCGGATCGCGGCCGCTGCTCCGCCACCGTGCAAGACCGTCGAGACGATCGCCGAGTACGCCCGGCGCCCCCCGGGTGCGATGGAGCGGCTCCCCCTGACGGACGTCATCGACCTGGACGAGTTCCCGCCGCTGCTGCGCGACGTGCTCTCTGGCAGGGCCGAGGTTCCGGCCTCCAGTATCGGCCGGGTACGGTGCCCGCGCTGTCGGTGAGCGGCTGGTACTACATCTATGCCACCGTCACCGTCGGCCTCCACCAGGACCTGCCGGCCCGCTCAGACCACCACCCGGTCATGTGGTGCGGGGCACATCTGAGTTCGCTGCTGTCGGTACAGGGCGAGGTGAAGTTCGAGCTGCCCTCCTCCGCCCGCTATGGAGTCTCACCGGGAAGCACCTGGCGTGCTTCGACCGCGATCTGCGGGACAGCGGAGCCGATTGATCACCGGGCCCGGTCTGCAGCCCGGTCGGCGCGGTAGGCGGTCAGCAGCGCGAGGTCGGCAGTCGGCTGGGCGGGCACCTCGATGCGCGCCAAGTCCCGGCGGCGGGCGGTCTCGGCGATGACGTAGGCATCGCGGGCATCCGTCCTGGCCTCACCGCAGTAGGCGCTGGACATGCGGTTGACGGTGCGGCCGGGCATGTAAACGGCCCGCTTGGCCGTGGGCCGCAGCCAGGGCGGGCAGCAGTGCGGAGGACGTGCCGGAGATGTCCACCGCCCAGTGCTCCTCGTCGGCCGGCTGAAGGATCTCGCCGAAGCGGTCAGTATCGCCGACTCGCCGTTGTCGATCTTCTGCGACCAGATCGTCGCTCCTGTCTCGTCCACGACCGCCGCCCAGTGGTGGCCCTTGCCCGCATCGACGCCGACCCAAGCCCGTCACTCGCCCACTCGTCCCTCCTCGGTCCTTACAGCGTGCCGCCGACCGGAGGCCCCACCGTCATCTCCGTAAACAGCGACCGAAGCGCACCCCTCAATCAGCAGCCAGGCTGCCCCGGAGAACCGGACGGCCACTCCTCGAAGCCACCAACAGCATGCCGCCATCAGCTACATCCGGCCCTCCCGGGCCACCCGACAACTTACGGAGCCGCTATGTATCTCAAAGCGGTACGACGCACCACTTGGTCCGGAATGACCACTTTGCTGGTCTGCGTCGCCGCGCTCACCTCCCTGACGCTGGCCCGCCCGCAGTCCGCCGACCCCGAACCACAGAGCCAGTCTGTCGACCCATCGCTGCTCGGGGCCAACGACTGGTTGTGCAGGCCGAGCAAGCAGCACCCCGAGCCCGTGGTGCTAGTGCACGGTCTCTTCGCTACGCCGGCCATGAACTGGCCCTACATGTCGGAGAAGCTGCACGCCAAGGGCTACTGCGTCTTCGCGCTGACCTGGGGCACGGAGAACGGAAAGTACCCTCTGCCCGGGATGGCGACGATCGAGGAGTCGGCGAAGGACCTCAAGCTCTTCGTCGAGCGGGTCCTGCTCGCCACCGGTGCCCGGAAGGCCGACCTGCTGGGACACAGTGCGGGCGGGCTCATGCCCCGGCAGTACCTGCGCTTCGAGGGCGGAGCCGCCCGGGTCGACGACTTCGTCGCACTCGGATCACCCAACCACGGCACCGAGTTCCACTCCGCCTTCCACGATCTGCCGGAGTGGGTCTCCAACGCGATCTGCCCGTCGTGCCTGCAGTTCGACCCCGGGTCGAAGGTCATCACCCGCCTCAACAACGATCCCGAAGACGAGGACGGCGACGAGGTGAAGAAGGGAGTCAGCTACACGACGATCAGCACCAAGTTCGACGAATACATCCTTCCGTACACCAGCGCTGAGCTGAGGGGAGGCTCCAGCCAGGTCACCAACATCACGGTGCAGGACACATGCCCGGACAGCACCATCAACCATCTCGAACTCGCTTTTGACGCCGTACCGCTGCAGTGGGCGGTGAACGCCATGGACCGGCCGGGTCCTGCGGATCCGGGGTTCCGGCCCGACTGCTGACACACGACGTCCGAATGCCGACGCGGAACGACTCGTCGACCGCTGGCCCATCAGGGCTGAGAAGACCACTTCCCCTGCCTGCCCCCTCCGCGGGACGGAAAGGGCAGGCCCGCGGGAAGAGGCCATCGCCGTACCAGGAGCAGGCACGAACGAGAAGAGAGACTGCCAAGGAACTGTCACGCCGCGACCTGTCGCATGGCACCGGCCGACTGGACTCCCGCACCGGCCCACTGCGGCGGATCCGACGACTCCGGAGACGAGGCTGGCCAAGGCTGCTCGGCTAGATCAGCCCAAAACGGGCGCGCGCCGACCGCGCCCGGGACCAGAGCTGGTCTTGGCCTTCACCGACAAGAGCGATACGAGCGGAACGTACGGTGCGACCGGCCCAAACGTGCTCGACATGTGCGCGCTGGTGCACGACCGGGAGTCGTGGGGCGCGTAATTCGCGACCTGGATGGGCAGGCACCGGTGTATCTGCGGGCCTTCGGCCGCCACATGACCACGGTGTTCGGCGCGGACTTCGCCGCCTACCGCCACTGTCTGGACACGGGCGACTTGGACTCGGCCGTCGATGTCCTCGTCGCGCGCCTGCTCCATGACCTGGGCTCGGCGGCGCATCTGCGCGCTATATACGAGATACGAGTTGGGCATCGCCTACCAGGTGCTGATGGGCTCCAGCGCCCGGCTTCCCGACGGCGACAGCGCCAATACCCGCGTGGCCGCCTTCGCGGCGCTGACCCCGCACCGGGTGCAGGCATGAGCAGGCCTGAACCTGAGCGATCCGCCTGCCGCGCTGGAGGAGCCCTGCCACGCTCTGGGGACGCGCGGCGTCACGTCATCGCGTTCCGCGACGGCATCGAGCCGCAAGCCCCACGTTACTCGGAGGTGTTCGCGGTCGCCGAGCAGCTGAGGACACCAGTGGTGATCCACACCGGGCACCACCTGTGCACGCGCCGGCCGAACAAGCTGCCCCATCCCCGGGCCATCGACGTCATCGCGGGACGCCACCTGGACCTGAGGACCGTCGCGGGGCACGAGGTCGCCGGCCTCGGCCTGGGCGACGCGGTCATGCACGACTGGCTGCGGGGCAACGCGGCCCGGCTGCTGGGACTTGACGATAACGAGCCGCACGCATCGGGCGGCGCATCCTGACCCTCCTGAACGGCGGCCGGAAGCGCTGTGATTCGAGAGCCAACCTTTTTCTCCGCCCAATGCCACCCGATGACTTATTCGCCATTCAAGCAATTTGAGTCAACAGCAGAGCAAGAGAGGGGACCCTGTTCACACACCATCCCTTTCGGGCCGCACTCAGCAACCTTTCCGAGATGCGAAGTCCGGCGCAATACTCCAGAACATCAAACCAGGCCCAAGCATGAGTCGAATGGTCAAATATATGGAAATGGTGCCATGACTTCAAATCCCACTAGGGCTACCGGTCCCGGGTTGCTGTGCGGGTGACGTGCAACACCACGCCGGTCTCGACCCAAGCCACATCGATACACCCCTGAACGGGAACTTCGTCCTCTCCGTCCGCCAAGCGCGGGTTGAGCAGGTCGTTCCCCACCTCGCCTGTAACTGGCGTTCATTGTGGCGGAAATAACAAAATACTGCGCCGAAGTAGCCTCGCCACCCCCTGACGAACGTGGCAGCATCCCTGTTGAAGGAATAGCGCGGGATCGGGCCGGAGCGCCGAGATTCGCCCATATCCGAACGAGATCATATAACAGTTCGTCAGCGCCCTGCGACCACAATTACATCGCGAGGCGAAAAATTCTGACGCCTTCATCACTCTGTTCACCCGCCACTCTGCTCACCCTGCACCCTGGAAAGAGCATTCCTCTGTGGGTACGGAGGTGCTGACACCCATGTCTCTCAAGGAACTGCCCACACTCACTTCTCGGGGCGGACTCGGCGGTGCGCTCAGGTTCAAACGAGACCAACTGGGCTTCCTGGCCGCCGGCGTCCGCCACCACGGCGATCTGTTCCGGTTCCGCCTGCTCGGTGTCCCGATGGTGCTGGCCAACCGCCCGGATCACATCCGGCACATCCTGGTCGACGAAGACGACCGGTACGACAAGGACACGATCATCTTCAAAGTAGTCAGGCCCGTGCTGCGGAACGGGTTGATCGCCGTGGCCGACCGGGAACTGTGGCGCCGCCAGCGCCGCATGATGGCACCCTTGTTCACCCCGCGCACCATCGCCGGCTTCGCCCGCAATATGACGGACGAGACAGAACGCATGCTGGCTCGCTGGGAGCGGCGCCGACAAGCGGACGAAGCACTGCTCGATGTCACGGACGAAATAGGCCAGTTGGCGCTCCGCGTCGTCAACCGCTCACTGTTCAGCGCGGATGTGAGCCGCGCTGCCCAGGAGTTCGAGCGTGCCTTCGGTACCGCCAACAGCATCCTCGGCTCCTTCTTCCGCTTCCCGTTCCCGCCGCTGAGCGTGCCCACGCCCCGGCACCACCGACTGCGCCAGGCCATCGACCACATGGACCGCTTCGTCTCAGACATGATCAACAAACGACTCGGGGAAGAGGAGACGACCGGTGTACCCGGCACTCCCGCCGATCTGCTGACCCTGCTGCTGCGCAGTGTGGACGAAGAGGACGGTACGGGCATGGAGGCGGAGCAGCTCCACCACGAGGTGCTCAATATCTGCATCGGGGCGTACGAGACCACGACGAACGCACTGTCGTGGGGGTTGTATCTGCTGGCTCGGCATCCGGAGGTCGAAGGGCGGCTGCACGACGAGGTTGATCGGGTGCTCGGCGGCCGGATTCCCCAGTTCGAGGACCTGCCTCGGCTCGTGTACACCCGGATGATCATCGATGAGACGCTGCGCCTCTACTCCCCCGCCTACCAGACCATGCGTCACGCACGCGAAGAGGACGCCATCGCCGGGTACCGCATCCCCGCCGGTAGCAACATTCTCATCAACAGTTACCTGCTACACCGGCATCCGGAGTTCTGGCCGGAGCCGGAACGATTCGCCCCGGACAACTTCGCCCCTGAACGCGTCTCGGTCCGCCCCAAGCACGCATACATCCCCTTCGGCAGCGGGCCACGCGTCTGCATCGGCAAGCACTTCGCGCTGGCCGAACTCACTCTGGCCCTGGCCATGGTCGCCCGCAGACACCGGCTCGTACTGCCGGAGGACGCCCGGAAGGTGGAGCCCGAACCGCTCATAACTCTGCACCCGCGAGGCGGGATCCATCTCCGCCTCGTATGCCGCTGATCTGCCCCACAACCGACAGACCGCTGGAGGCACCCCCGTGCCGAACGTCGACTGCCCCTTCCCATACTCGGTCAACCCTCACACGCATCGGGCCCGCGAGCATCTGACGGTCTGGACCCACCGCGCCGGTCTGGTCCGCAGCGCTCCCGCACGGAAGCGGTTCGAGCGGGCCGACTTCGGCCGATTCGCGGCCCTGGTGTACCCCACAGCCGGCCCCGAGGAACTCGAGCTGATGGCGGACTGGTTCGCCTGGCTCTTCCTGCTCGACGACCAGTTGGACGACGGAGACTTCGGCCGCCGTCCGGAACGCATGGCGGAGGTCACCGGGCAGATGCGCGACGTCCTGGCGAACCCTCCACCCGCGCCCGGTCCACCGTTGGCCCCTGTCATCGGGGCACTCTCCGACCTGTGGCGGCGCACAACCGCCCACGCAACGTACGTATGGCGGAACCGATTCGTGAGCCATCTCGCCCAGTGCCTGACCACGGCAACCGTCTGGGAGGCCCGCAACCGCATGCGCGGATCGGTGCCGTCCGAGGAGGCGTACATCGCCCATCGCCGCCACACCGGCGCAATCTACGTCTGCATGGACCTGATAGAGATCGTCGAAGGGGTCGAGGTGCCCCCGCCGATCTACGGCACACCTGCCTTTCGCAATGCCCTGGATGCCGCCTGCAACGTGGTGTGCTGGGTCAACGACGTGTACTCGCTCGACAAGGAACGCTCCCTCGGCGAGGTGCACAACCTGGTCCGCGTAGTGCAGCACCATCGCCGATTCGATGAGCCCGAGGCTGTGAAGGAGGTGTGTGCGGCCATCGCCGCGCAGCTGGCGCTGTACCTGGCGGCGGAGGACGAACTGCGCCACGGCTTTCCCGGTGACATGGCCCGACTGGGCCCCTGCCTCGCCGGGATGCGGACGTGGATGCGCGGCAATCTCGACTGGTCACGGCAGACGCAGCGCTATACGTCGGGCCACATGGACGACGGGCCGGACACCTATCTGGAAGCCGTGATGATGGGCGTGGACCAGTGACCTGCGAGCCTCCCGACCAGAACGCCTGGCAACTCCTTGCCCATGCCCGCCAGCTGACGGAGCCCACCCTGCGCAAGGCCGTGACCCGGCTCCCCGAGCCCGTGCGCACCGTGGCGGGCTATCACTTCGGCTGGCAGGACCAGGCCGGCCATCCGGCCGACGGCGACTGGGGCAAGGGGGTCCGCGGAGCATTGGTCCTGACCTCCGCCCAGGCCATGGGCATAGCGCCGGAACGGGCCGTGGGAGCGGCTGCCGGGGTGGAACTGATCCACAACTTCACCCTGCTCCACGACGACTTCATGGACCGGGATGCGGTGCGCCGCAGTCGTCCGTCCGCCTGGTCGCTCTTCGGCGACGCCCAGGCGGTGCTCACAGGGGATGCGCTGCTCATCGTGGCGATGGAGGAACTGGCCGAACACCCGGCCATCGTCCACGAACTGTGCGACGTACTGGTCACGCTGGTCGCCGGCCAGGGCGCGGACCTGGCCTTCGAACAACGCACGGATGTCGGCCTCGACGAATGCCTGGAGATGGCCGCCGACAAGACGGCAGCGCTGTTCTCCGGCGCGTGCGCGCTCGGCGCACTGGTCGCGAGCGCCACTGCGCGGCAGACGAGCGCCCTGCGGCGGTTCGGACACCATCTCGGGCTGACGTTCCAGCTCATCGACGACCTGCTGGGCATCTGGGGGCACAGTTCCGTATCCGGCAAACCAGTCGGCTCAGATCTTCGGCGGCGCAAGAAGTCCTTGCCGGTTGTGGCAGCCCTTTCCGCCAAGGGCCCCGAAGCACGGAGACTGGCCGAGCTGTACCACCGGGACGTCCAGCCGCTGACCGAGAACGAAATCCGCGAGGCCGCCCAGCTGATCGAGCAGGCGGGCGCTCGGACCTGGGCCGAACACGAAGCGGCACGGCATCGCTCCGCAGCACTCACCGCGCTGGCGGCCGCCGCCCCAGGGCCCGAAGGCGCCCGAGCGCTGGCCTCCCTGGCGGAGATGGTCACACACCGACAACACTGACCTGTCCCCCAGCACGCCCGCTGCCCGGGGGCAGGCCAGCGATCAGCGTCCCGTCCTGCGTGGACAGCCTTCCCCGCGGGCTGACCCAGGCGACGAGCAGTCCGGACGCCGCAAGGGCAGCCTCCAACCGTGCCAGTTACTCGTCATCCGCGTGACCCGCGCGGTTGACGAGGCGCCGCAGCGGAGCGCCCGACTCGTCCTGGGGGTCCGGCTGGTCGTGCCGTAACCAAGTTGTGGGTTCCGGTGGTGGTGTTTCGCCGCGCACCTGGCCGGTGCCGTCCTGGACATCTCGAGCTGTACGGCGGTGACGTGCCGGTCGCGGTCCTGCGGGTTGAGAAGATCGGCCGGCCGATCGGCATCGCCTGGGCCGCAATATGACTGCTGTGGCTGATTACCCTGCGACCCCGTCCCGAAGGTCCGTCACCCCGCGGATGTGGTCGGCCGCCGCTTGGCCGCGTTCGATGGCCAGGGTGTGCAGGACGAAGACGAGCGCTTGCAGACCGGCCGCGTTCGCAGGGCAGTGACGAGGCGGCGCAGCCCTCCGACTGCCTGTTCGATGGCGAGCCGATCAAGGTTGTGGTGTGCGTACTCGCCCGCGGTGCGCTCGATCAGCAGCCTCAGCCCAAGGGCAAGGTCGTCCGCCACCGCCGTGAAGTCGGGCTCGGCCGTGTCCGGTTGACTGGCAGCTCCATCTGTCCGGCGGCTCTGGACTGCGGCGCTGCGCAGCCGTCCCGTCCGCAGCCGCTGTCCCACCGCCGCCTGCGGGTACGCCCCCTGCGTCCGCGTCATGCGACAGAAATTGAAAAATAACTCACCAGAAACCGCAGGAAGGTAGAAAAATCAAATTTCCGCCGCGCCCCGGGTGACTGAATCACTCGGGATGGAAACGGAATGGCCAAACGGCTCTTCCGGTCTTTCCGAAAAGTCGCCGGTGAGGCGGGGAAACAGATCGGGCGACCGCCTGCATGAGGGCAGAACAGGCCACGTAAAATCGTAAAGGGTATTTCACCCCTTGACCCGTTCACGGGGCATGCAGAAGAATCCGGATTGCATTCCGTTCCACCATGCACCCTATGGAGGACAACGCGTCCCGCCTGACCAAAGAGTGCACAGGCATGCCGCGACACTGGGCTCAGCACTCATGCCGCGAGGTATCACTTCACGCACATCCTTGACAGCGATTCCCCTCGGTGTGCCCTTTCGCGTATTACAGCATTCACCTTTCTTCCTATTGCAGTGACCGACGCACGGGGAATCCAATGCGTTTCCCACGGGAGAATTTCATGGCCATGCCCAGTCCATCTTGCGTCACCGCAGCGAAGATCCGGAGGATTCACCACACGCCCACATCGGTGACAGGAAGCCCGCCCGAAGGAGACACGCTGAAGCACCCGCGATCAGCGACCGGCATTCCCGCGGAGTGCGCGTGCTTCCTGCCCCCCACCTGACTGCCGAGGTCGTCGACACCGATGCGAGCCTTGCGCCCGCCGAGGCGCCCACCTTCCCCAACTCCCCCTGCCGAGGGACACCGTGCTCCGGCCGACCACCGCGACAAGCCGCGCATCATCGGCGTCGACGCGGCCAGAGGCCTTGCCCTGCTCGGCATGTTCGCCGTACACGTCTTCACCCCGCTCGACAGTGACGCATCGCCGTCCGTGGCCTGGATGGTCGCGGGCGGACGCTCCGCGGCGACCTTTGTCGTGCTGACCGGGGTCGGCCTGGCGTTCACCACCGGGGGACGGCACCCGGTCCCCGGACGAACCGTCAAAGCAGCTACCGCCGTCCGGGCCCCGCTCATCGGCCTGGTCGGCCTGCTGCTCGGCTACGTGTCCAACGCGGCGGACTTGGACGTTGGCGTGATCCTGCCGTGCTACGCCCTGCTCTTCCTGCTCGCACTCCCGTTGCTGGGACTCCGGCCGCGGACGCTGGCCTGCGCCGCCCTCGGCATCGCCGTGGTGGCGCCGATCATCGTCCACGCAGCGGCGGGCAGGCTCCTCGCCCCTCGTTTCGACGGCGACCCCACGCTCACCCACGTCTTCACCGATCTGATCGCTGTCGCGGTGGACCTGCTCGTCGTGGGCGACTATCCCGCGGCGGCGTGGCCGACGTGCATTTGCGCCGGTCTCGCCATCGGCCGACTCGACCTGGGCTCGGCCCGGGTCGCCGTCCAGCTCTTCGGCGGCAGGCTCGCACTGGCGGCCGGTGCTTGGTTCGCCTCGTCCCTGTGGCTCTTCCGGTTGGGCGGGCCAAGGCAGTTGTGGCAGGCCGGATACCCGGGGACGCACTGGCACGAAGCGCACGACGCCGTCCTGTGGGACACCCCGGATCGCCCCACCTGGTGGTCTCTGATCTCCCGCGCCCCGCACTCGACCACGCCGTTCGACATGCTCCACACGCTCGGTGCGGCAACGGCACTGCTCGGAGCCCTGCTGCTCCTGACACGGGCCGCTCGAAGCCGCGCTCTCCCGCTCCACGAAACAGGTCCACCGGAGAGCGGCCGCGCAGTCCGGATGACCGGGTATAGCGGCAATCCGAACATCACTCCCTCTGAATACCAATGGAAGATGATCAATCCACAGATATAGCCATTAGTCATGAAAGAGCTGATGTAGTGGGAGACTCTGGCGAGGTCTCGACAGTCGACTCGACAGTCGGACCGACGGGATCCGCAACCGCCCACGACGGGTACGCCGCCAGGGCGGTCGGCACCGAGAGGATGCTCGCCGAGATACTGGCCGCCGTCGTACGCGTCGAACAGGTCGCGGCCGACAGCCACTTCTTCGACGACCTCGGCGCCAACTCGCTGGTGATGGCCCACTTCTGCGCACGGGTCAGAAAGCGGGAGGACCTGCCGTCGGTGTCGATGAGGGACATCTACCGGCACCCGACGATCCGCAGCCTGGCCGCGGCGCTCGCGGACGCGGCCCCCGCCGGGCCGCCGGCACCGGCGCCGGCCGAAGTGACGATGCCGGCCAGTACGCCGCGGTACGTCCTCTGCGGAGCCCTGCAGTTCCTGCTCTTCTTCGGATACTGCTCCCTGGCCGGACTCGTCACCGCCCGGGGCTACGAGTGGGTCTCCGCCGGCTCGGGACTGCCGGACCTCTACCTGCGGTCGGTCCTCTTCGGCGGTGCCTGTTTCGTCGGCGTGTGCGCCTTCCCGATCATGGCCAAGTGGATCCTCATCGGCCGCTGGACACCACGCGAGTTCCCGGTCTGGGGTCCGACCTATCTGCGCTTCTGGACCGTCAAGGTGTTACTCCACGCCAATCCGATGATCTTGTTCGTCGGCAATCCGCTGTACGTGCTGTATCTGCGGGCCCTCGGAGCACGGATCGGCAAGGGGGTCGTGATCCTCTCCCGCACCGTGCCGGTCTGCACCGACCTGCTCACCGTCGGCGCCGGCTCGGTGATCCGCAAGGAGTCGTTCTTCCTCTGCTACCGGGCCCATGCCGGGCGGATCCAGACGGGTCCGGTCACCCTCGGCCGGGACGTGTTCGTCGGCGAGAAGACCGTGCTCGACATCAACACGTCGATGGGCGACGGGGCGCAGCTCGGCCACACGTCCGCCCTGCAGAGCGGCGAAGCGGTACCGCCCGGCCAGCGGTGGCACGGGTCCCCGGCACAGCACACGGAGCTGGACTACCTGGGGCTCGCACCGGCGGACTGCGGCACGCTGCGCCGGGCGGGCTTCGGGGCTTTCGCCCTGCTCCAAGTGCTGTTCCTGAACATGCCGTTGGCCGTCGGCGGCATCTACATGCTGCTGGGCGAGGTGCTGGGCCCGGGCGCGGCAGACCTCACGTCTCCGGCGCTCTACACCGACGCGCTGCTCCTGTCCCTCGCGCTGTTCCTCGGCTTCGTCGTGCTGGGCCTCGCCGCGCTGTGCACCGTGCCGCGCCTGCTGAACCTGGTGATCGAGCCGGACAGGATCTATCCGCTGTACGGCTTCCACTACTCGGTGCACCGGGCGATCACCCGCATCACCAACATCAAGTTCTTCAAGTGGCTCTGCGGGGACAGCAGTTACATCGTCCCCTACCTGCGCGGCCTCGGGTACGACCTCTCCCACGTCGAGCAGACCGGGTCGAATTTCGGCACGGAGGTGCAGCACGAGACCCCGTACCTGTGTTCCGTCGGCAGCGGAACGATGGTCGCCAACGGGCTGTCGATCACCAACGCGGAGTTCTCCAGTACGTCCTTCCGTGTGTCCCGGGCGTCGATCGGACCGCGCAACTTCCTCGGGAACGCCATCGCCTATCCCTCGGGCGGCAGGACGGGCGACAACTGCCTCCTCGCGACGAAGGTGATGGTCCCGCTCGACGGAGAGGTCCGCGAAGGAGTGGGGTTGCTGGGCTCGCCGCCCTTCGAGATCCCGCGATCGGTGGAGCGCGACAGCCGGTTCGACCATCTGCGGACCGGTGGCGAACTGCGCCGCCGGCTCGCAGCGAAGAACCGCTACAACCTCCGCACGATGGGCCTCTTCCTCCTCGTACGGTGGCTGCACTTCTTCGTGCTGACGCTGCTCGGTCTAGCGGTCGTCGACTCCTACGACGCTCTCGGGCATGTGATGGCCACGGTGTCCCTGGTGCTCAGCCTGGTGTTCACCGCCTTCTACTTCGTGCTGGTGGAGCGCGCCATCTCCGGATTCCGCAGGCTGCGCCCGCAGTTGTGCTCCATCTACGACCGGCGCTTCTGGCTGCACGAGCGTCTCTGGAAGGTTCCCGACACCTACCTCACCGTCTTCAATGGAACCCCGTTCAAGAACGTGATCTGGCGGCTCCTGGGCGTCCGGCTCGGCAAGCGGCTCTTCGACGACGGCGTCCATGTGACGGAGCGGACGCTCGTCGCCCTCGGGGACGACTGCACACTCAACGCCGGGAGCAAGATCCAGTGCCACTCGCAGGAGGACGGCACCTTCAAGTCCGACCACATCACGATCGGTGCCGGCTGCACCCTCGGGGTCGGCTCCCTCGTCCACTACGGCGTGACGATGGGCGACGGCGCGGTGCTCGCCCCCGACTCCTTCCTGATGAAGGGCGAGGAAGTCCCCCGGCACGCGCGGTGGGGAGGAAACCCGGCCAGGGAGATGCGGGCCGCCCACTGCCGACCCGCTCAACCCGACACTGCGGCCTCGGCACAGGCACCGTCACCGTCACCGGCAAAGAAGAGGGGGAAGTACTGATGGGAGTGTCTGCTCAGGCCGACCAGCAGTTCTGGCGCGGAGTGCTCGGCGCCAGCGGGTTCACCGTGATCCCGCGCTGGACCCTCGATCCGGTGGCAGGCGCCGCCGAACACGAGGCAGCGATGCCCGACGACCTCGCGGCGGCATTGCGCCGCATCGCAAACGAGCTTGCGACGCCGCTGAGTTCGGTGCTGCTCGCCGCGCACGGCAAGGTGCTCGCCGTTCTGTCCGGCGAGCCCGAGGTCATTACCGGCCTGGTCACCGTCCAGGGCGGCCGGCCGCTCCCCTGCCGGCTGCCCACTGGACAAGGCTCCTGGCGGACGCTGCTGTTGGACGCCCGCCAAGCCGAGTCGGACCTGCGGACGCACCAGGACTTCCCGGTCGACGGCCTCAAGCGTGAACTGGGTCTGACCGAGCGGTCGTTCGAGACCGTGCTCGATCCGGCCAGCCTCGACGACGACCGTCTCCGTCCCGGTACGGCACACGCGGCCCACGGCGACGGCGAACTCGCCGAGGAGACCGTGCTCCGGGTGGGCATCGCTGAACAGAGCGGCCGGCTCAGGCTGCGGCTGCGGTACCGGACCGACGTACTCGACGCGGACTGCGCCGCCAGGATCGCCGGTTACCACCTCACCGCGCTCACGCTGATCGCCGCCGACCCGGACGCCGAGCACGGGCGGCAGAGCCTGCTGTCCGCCGAGGAGCTCCGTTTCCAGCTCGAAGGGCTCGCCGGACCGCACCGGGACCTGCCGGACCGCCGCGTCCACGAGCTCTTCGAGGAGCGGGTGCGCACGCACCCGGACGCCGTCGCGGCCGTGCGGGGCGACTGCCGGTGGACGTACGCGGAACTCAACTCCCGTGCCAATAGGCTGGGTCGAGCACTGCTCGCCCGGGGGCTGCGCCGCGAAGGCGTGGTCGCCGTGGTGACCGAACGCGACCTGGACTGGATGGCCGCCGTCCTGGCGGTCTTCAAGGCGGGCGGCGTGTATCTGCCCGTCGAGCCGCACTTCCCCGCCGAGCGCATCGCCACGACGCTGACCCGCGCCGGCTGCGAACTCGTGCTGACCGAACGCGGCAGCACCACCACCCTCGACCAGGCCCTCTCCGGCACGCGGAACGTGCGAAACATACGGAACCTGTACGTCGACACGGCCTACGCGGAGAACCACCCCGACAGTGACCTCGGCATCCCCGTCGCGGCCGGCCAGCTCGCCTACATCTACTTCACCTCCGGCTCCACCGGCGAGCCCAAGGGCGCGATGTGCGAGCACGCGGGCATGCTCAACCACCTCCTCGCCAAGATCGACGACCTGGGGATCGGCGCGGGCCAGGTGGTCGCCCAGACCGCGCCCCAGTGCTTCGACATCTCGCTGTGGCAGCTGGTCTCCGCGCTCCTGGTCGGCGGGCGGACCCTGCTCGTCGAGCAGGAGGCGGTCCTGGACGTCCCGCGGTTCGTCGACACCGTCGTCCGCGGCCGGGCCGGCGTGCTCCAGGTTGTGCCGTCGTACCTCGAAGCCGTGCTGTCCCAGCTGGAGCAGCACCCCCGCGAACTGCGGGACCTGCGCTGTGTGTCGGTCACCGGCGAGGCGCTGAAGAAGGAACTCGTGCAGCGCTGGTTCGCGGCCGAGCCCGGGATCGGGCTGGTCAACGCGTACGGGCTGACCGAGACCTCCGACGACACCAACCACGAGGTCATGAACCGGGGACCGGACCGGGCACGGGTGCCGCTCGGCCGTCCCGTCAACAACGTGCGCGTCTACGTCGTCGACCGGCACCTGTCACCGGTGCCGCTCGGCGCCCCCGGCGAGATCGTCTTCTCCGGAGTCTGCGTCGGCCGCGGGTACGTCAACGACCCCGAGCGCACCCGTCAGGCCTTCACCACGGATCCGTACCGCCCGGGCGAGCGGCTCTACCGCAGCGGCGACCACGGCCGCTGGCTGCCCGACGGCAAACTGGAGTTCCTCGGCCGCCGGGACACCCAGGTGAAGATCCGCGGCTTCCGGATCGAGATCGGCGAGATCGAGAACGCGCTGCTGCGGGTGCCTGGCGTCCGGGACTGTGCGGTGGTGGTCGCCCGGGGCGCGCATCTGGTGGCCTTCTGCTCTGGCCGGGAGCCGGCGGACGCGGACGTCCCGCGGGAGCGGCTGGCCCGGTCGCTGCCCGCGTACATGGTTCCCTCAGCCGTGCACTGGCGCGAGAGCCTGCCGCTGACCGCCAACGGCAAGACCGACCGGAAGACGCTGACCGCGCTCGCCGAGGAACTCGACACCGCCGAGGGCGACTTCCACGCGCCGATCACGCCGACCGAGCGGCGACTGGCGGCCGCATGGGCGAAGGCACTCGGCATCCCGCGGGACCGGGTCGGCCGGCGGGACCACTTCTTCGACCGGGGCGGTACGTCACTGTCGGCGGTGCGGCTGGCGATCGCCTTGGACCGTGCGGTGTCTCTCAAGGACGTCACCCGCCACCCGGTCCTCGCCGATCTGGCGGAGGTGGTCGACGGTCAGGGCGGGATGAGTGAGCGCGGGGCCGGGGTGGCCGACGGTCACAGGACCGAGCCCATCGACGGCACGGGCAGGTTCGTCGGCAGCAGTGCCGAGTTGCGCAGAGGCGGAGCCGACTGGCGCTCCGAGCTGCTTCAGCCGCTGTACGAACCGGACGGCGCACGGGCCGGTGTCCTGGTGTGCTTCCCCTATGCCGGCGGCAACGCGGTGAACTTCCAGCCGATGGCCAGGGCACTGCGGGGCAGTGGTCTCGCGGTCCACGCAGTAGAGCTGCCCGGCCGTGACCTCGCCGCCGAGAGCGAGCCGTTCGCGTCGCTGGCACAGGTGGTCGACCAGGTCGTCGCGGAGATCACCCGGCACCGCCTGACCGGTCTCCTGCTGTGGGGCCACTCCTCTGGCACCGCGTTCGCCGTGGAGACGGCCAGGAAGCTGCACGAGCGGGGGGTGAACGTCCAACGGGTGTTCCTCGGGGCGCAGTTACCCGGTGACGCCGCCGAACGCCGGGCCGCCGCCACCGCGCTGGCCCGGCGGAGCGACGCCGAGATCGCGGCGGGGCTGAGCGCGGACGGCGGTCACCTTGGATTCGGTGAGCTGGATGCACGGCGCGCCGAGCACGTCGGCGCCGCCTACCGGCACGACTGCGTGGCCGCGCACCGCTATTTCGCCAACGCCTTGGAGAGCCCGCCACCGGTGAAGCTGTCCGCGCCAGTCACCGTGATAGTGGCGGCCGACGATCCGAACACGGCGGAGTTTCCGCACCGGCACCGCGACTGGGAGTTCCTGGCCGACCGGGTCGACCTGTACGAACTCGCCGAAGGCGGCCACTACTTCCCACGCACCCGGCCCACCGAGGCGGCCCGGGCCGTCCTGCGCGCCGCCCAGGTCTCGACTTCCTCCTGAGCCGCGACAGAGCCACGAGCGAAGACCCGCAAGAACCCACAAGGGCCTGTAAGGGCCCGCAAGAGAAGATCCGCGAGAGAAAGGAAATCGAGATGCCGCGCTCATCCTCCACGTCAGCGCTCGACGTGGGCCTGCAACCCGGCAAACCCCCGATACTGCGGGCCGATGCCGCCGACGACGCACCGAGCTGGGCGGCCGAGCACCGGCACGCGCTGCGCGCCGTCGTCGCCGAGCACGGTTCGGTGCTGGTTCGCGGCCTGGGGCTGCGTGACCCGGCCACGATCAGTGCCGTCTTCCGGCGGCTGACCGCCGGTCTGATCACCGAGAAGGAGGCGTTCGCGCCCCGGCGGGCCTACTCCGACGGCGTGTACTCCTCGTCGAAGTGGCCGCCGAACCAGCCGATGTGCATGCACCACGAACTGAGCTACCGGCTTGAGTTCCCCGGCCTGATGCTGTTCGCGTGCCTCATCGCGCCCACCGACGGCGGAGCGACCGGAGTGGCCGATTCGCCAGCCGTGCTGGACGCGCTGCCCACCGAGCTGACCGAGCGGTTCGAGCGGGAAGGCTGGCTGCTCACCCGCAGCTACAACGACGAGATCGGGACGTCCTTCGCCGAAGCCTTCGGCACCGCGGACCGGGGCACCGTCGAGGACTACTGCCGCGCCGGCGCGATCGAGTTCGAGTGGCAGTCCGACGGCGGACTGCACACCAGGCAGCGGCGCAGCGCCGTGGTCCGCCACCCGGTCACCGGCCGGCGCAGCTGGTTCAACCAGATCGCGTTCCTCAACGAATGGACGATGAACCGCGAGGTGCACGAGTACCTGATCGACGTCTACGGTCCCGACGGGCTGCCGTTCAACACCCGCTTCGGTAACGGCGCCCCGATCGACGAGAACCTCGTGGAACTGCTCAACCAGGTCTACGAGACCCACACGGTGCGTGAGCCGTGGCAGGCCGGTGACCTGATGCTCGTCGACAACATCCGTACCGCGCACAGCCGGGAACCCTTCGAGGGACCGCGCGAGGTGCTCGTCGCGATGGCCGACGCGGTGCGTCTGGCCGACTGCTCGCCGACCGTCGAGGTGACCGCCCGATGACCACCCACCGTGCCACCGGGACGGAGTCCGCCCCTGTTACCGAGACGGCGTCCGCGTCGACCGGGCCGATCGGCGTGCCACCGTTCGCGGTCATCCCCGGGGTCCAGGTCGAGGACGCGCTGAGGGGGCGCGTACGGCAGATCGTGAAGCTGGTCGAGACCGCCTACGGGTGGCACAGCGCCGGTGACTCGGTGAACCCGCCGTCGTACTTCCTGCGTTTCCCCGACCGCCCGTCCTCCCGGATCATCGCGCTGCCCGCCTCACTCGGCGGGCGGACGCGGGTGGACGGCCTGAAGTGGATCTCCAGCTTCCCGGAGAACGTGGCGGTCGGCGTCCCGCGGGCCTCGGCCGTGCTGATCCTCAACGACCACGACACCGGCTACCCGTTCGCCTGCCTGGAGAGCTCGATCATCGGCGCCACCAGGACGGCCGCGCTGGCGGCGTCGGCGGCCGATCGACTCACCCGCGGCCGGGGGCGCCCGACGCGCGTCGGGTTCTTCGGGGTTGGCCTGATCGCCCGCTACATCCACACCTTCTTGGCCGGCATCGGCTGGTCATTCGACGAGATCGGCGTGCACGACCTGTCCGCCGACAACGCGGCCGGCTTCCGCGGTTACCTGGAGCAGTCGGGCGCCACCGGCCGGATCACCGTGGACGACAGTGCCGCGGAGCTGGTCCGCTCCAGCGATCTGGTGGTCTTCGCCACCGTCGCCGCCCGGCCGCACGTCGGCGACCAGAAGTGGTTCGCGCATCATTCGCTGGTGCTGCACGTCTCGCTGCGCGACTTCTCGCCGGAGATCGTGCTCGCCTCGGCCAACATCGTCGACGACGTCGAGCATGGTCTGAAGGCCGACACCTCTCCGCATCTGGCCGAACAGCTCACCGGCGGGCGGGAGTTCCTGGACGGCACGCTGGACAACGTGCTGGCCGGGCGGATCACGGTGCCGACGGACCGGCCGGTGGTGTTCTCGCCCTTCGGCCTCGGGGTGCTCGACCTCGCGGTGGGCAAGCACGTCTACGACGAGGTGGTCCGGTCCGGCGAGTTACGTGTCGTCGACGGCTTCTTCCACGAAGTGCGCCGGTACGGATGAGCGGCCGAGTGCCGCTGCGGATGTTGGGGGCCATCTTGCCAGTCATACGTGTTCCGCAGGACTTCAACGAGGAGGAGCTCTATGTCGACCTCGGGCCGTTCCTCGGACGTTCACTCTTCCTTAAGTGCGAAGGCTTCAACTTCGCCGGCTCGATCAAGCTGAAGGCTGCGACCGAGATGGTGGGGGCGGCCGAGCGGGCCGGAGTCCTGACGCCGGGATCGGTCCTGGTCGAATCCTCGTCCGGAAACCTGGGCGTGGCGCTGAGCATGATCGCGGCGAGCAAGGGCTACCGGTTCCTGTGCGTGACCGACTCGCGCTGCAATCTGTCGACCAGACAGCTGATGGAGACGTTGGGCAGCCAGGTCCACATCATCGCCGAGTCGGAGGCCAACGGCGGTTTCCTCGGCGCCCGGATCGCCTACGTCCGCGCGCTGTGCGCCTCCGACGACCGGTACGTGTGGCTCAACCAGTACGCCAATCCGGACAACTGGAAGGCGCACTACCGGCGGACGGCACCGGCGATCGCCCGCCAGTTCCCGCGGCTGGACGTGCTGTTCGTCGGGGCCGGCACCACCGGGACCCTGATGGGCTGTGCGCGCTACTTCTGGGAGCGTCACCTGCGCCGGGTGCGGATCGTCGCGGTGGACAGCGTCGGCTCAGTGACCTTCGGCGGCGCGTCGGGCCGCCGGATGATCCCCGGCCTGGGCACGAGCGTCCGTCCACAGTTGCTCGACGAGTCATATGTGGACGACGTGGTGTGCGTCGAGGAGACAGACACCGTCCGTACCTGCCACCTTCTGGCCAGAAGGGGGTTCCTGTTCGGCGGTTCCACCGGGACGGTGGTCAGCGGCGCGGCGGCCTGGCTGGCCCGGCACGACGCGCGGGACCTCACCGCGGTGGCCATCGCCCCGGACCTCGGCGAGCGCTACCTCGACACCGTCTACCAGACCAACTGGCTGCAGGCTCTTTACGGAGAGGACGTCCTCGGTCCCGGTCGTCCGACTGCCCTGTCCTGGTCGGTCTGAGCCCCGTTCTCAGGAGGTGACTACCCCCGTATCGGGGGCAGGTGCCTGGCATACCGACCAGGCTCCGTATACCGAGTCGTGTACCTATTCGGCACCGAGCCGGTCGTGTCGGCAGGTTCGGTATCCCGGATCGGTACGTTGGCCGATGCCGCCGGGTGGGGTGCCGCGTCATCATGCAGGTGCACAAAGGCGCAGCCCGTTCGTTCGGTGTGACCGCTCGGAGCGGTCACGGCTACCGGCGGGAGGCATCTGGTGCCTACGGTGACGCGAGGGTTGCTCACCGACGCCCGTGGGGAGGGCACCAGGCGTGGTCCGGGCGGGCTGCGGCCGACTCCCCCCGGACCCTGTCGGCCGACGGCGGGCGGCAGGGTTCGGAGGCGTCCGGGCGGCCTACTTCCTCCGGGCGCGTGAGAGGACGTGCGTCGCGATCTGGAGCCGCGACGAGTAGCCGAGCTTGCTCATGATGTGCCCGATGTGCGAGTCCACCGTGCGTTTCGAGATCACCAGCCGCTCCGCGATCTGCCGGTTCGACAGGCCCTCCGCCACCAGCGCGGCGATCTCCTGCTCCCGCGACGTGAGGGTCTCCCAGTCCGCGTCCGGCTCCGTCACTGACTCCTCGGGGCAGGCACGAGGATCAACGACCCCGGCCATGGCCTGACCGAGTGGCAGGGCCACGCCTTCGTCGAAGAACTCCCGGTAACGGGCCTCTCCAAGAGCGCGGCGCGCCTTGGCCACGGCGTCCTCATGGGCCTGGTGCATGGTGGCAGCGCCGAGCCGCGGTTCGTGGAACCTCTCCCATAGCTTCGTCGCCGTACCGAGGTGAAGCGCGGCCTGCTCGTACTGCTCCTCGGCGGCGGCGAGCCAGCCCAGCGTGTCGAAGGAGAAGGCGAGCCCCTGCGTGTGGTCGATCCGATGGCACTTCACCAGAGCTGTCCGCAGCGATTCCCCTGACTCGTCGAACCGGCCCAGGCCCCACAGGGCTGCCCCCTTCATCCAGGCGAGCCAGCCCAGAAGCCAGCATTCCCGCGGGGCGGCCAGCACGGCAGGCGTTTGTTCGCAGAGCTTCAGCGCCGGGTCGTACTCGCCCGCGGAGACGCAGCCACCCGCCACCGTGCTCATCACCCAGGCTTCCGCACCCCGCTCGCCGAGGTCTGCGAAGCGGCGGCGTGCCTCCGTGAGCAGATCCATGGCCCGCGCCGCTTCCCCGGCGAGGTTGTGCACCAGCAGGCGGTTCTTGGTGACATACGCCATGGCCGACGGGTCGTCGTACAGTTCCGCCAGCATCGCCGCTTCCTCCGTCAGCTCCGCTCCCCGTGCGTGCCGGCCGGACATGAGGGCCAGATCCCCTAGGGCGAAGAGCGCGCGCATCCGGACCGGACTCGGATCCGGGCACAGGGACAGCAGCCGGTCCAGCCAGTAATGACCTTCGTCCACGCGCCCGGTGCAGGGCCACAGCCCCCACAAGGCGGTTGCCATCTCCAGTCCCGTCGCTGACTCTCCCTCGGTGGTGCAGCAGAACTCCAGCGCCCCGCGCAGGTTGGGGTGCTCCCGCCGCATGCGCCGGAACCAGGGAACCTGCTCGTCGGAGAGCCACTGCGAGGAGAACTCCACCGCCAGGGCGAGGTAGTGGTCGCGGTGGCGGAAGCGGTATTCCCGCTCCTCACCGAATGCGGCTAGGCGCTCCCGGCCGTATTCACGGAGGGTGTCGAGTATGCGGTAGCGGGCGCCGTCCTTCTCGTCGTCGCTGGTCCCGGCGTCGACACGCAGCACAATGGCCTTGTCCACCAGGCCGATCAGATGCTCCAGGATCTCGTCGGCCGGCAGGTCCGGGCCGCGGCAGATCTCCTCGACCGCCGCCAGCTCGAACTCTCCCGCGAAGACCGACAGACGCCGCCACAGCAGCTGTTCGGACGCGGAGCACAGCTCATGGCTCCAGTCGATGGTGGCACGCAGCGTCTGGTGGCGGAACAGCCCGGCGCGGCTGCCCCGGGTGAGCAGCCCGAACCGGTGATCCAGCCGTTGCAGCGTCTGCTCCAGCGGCAGTGCGCGCAGCCGTACGGCGGCCAGTTCGAGGGCCAGCGGGATGCCGTCCAGACGGTGGCAGATCCGTGCGACCAGGTCCCGGTTGGCATCGGTGAGCCGGAAACCATGCCGGACGGAAGCTGCCCGGTCGGCGAACAGCACCATGGCGTCGGACGGTTCGCCGGACGCCGCTGCCTCGTCGTCCGGGTCCGGTGCATCAAGGGGCGCGATGTGCAGCAGGTACTCGCCGGGTACGTCCAGGGGCTGGCGGGTGGTGGCGAGGATCCGGGCCTCGGGGCACCTCCGCAGCACGGCCTGGACGAACCGGGCGCATGCGTCGATCAGATGCTCGCAGGTGTCGAGCACCAACAGGAGCCGCTTGTCGCCGAAATAGGAGACGAGCGCTTCCAGTGAGGAAGGGGTCCGGTGCTCGGACTGTTCGGACAGATCCACCACCGACGACACTGCGTTCGGCAGCAGCTCTGGATCGCGGAGCTCGGACAGTTCCACGAAGTACGCCCCGGCCGGAAACGTCTCCTGGACCTCCCGTGCCACCCGCAGCCCGATCCTGGTCTTGCCGACGCCTCCCACCCCCATCAGGGTGACCAGCCGCTCCCTACCCAACGCCTCCTTGACCTCGGCCACTTCGGCCCGGCGGCCGATGAACCGCGTGAGCTCGACCGGCAGTCCGCCCTCGGAACGGACCCGCGCTGTGTCGTCCATGACTCCCCCCTGAAGCGGTGTATCGAACAGCCTGGGCCGACAGCACCTTCAAACCCGGTGGTCCAGGCAGGACGAAGCCGGAGACATGCCGCGACCGCCGCCGCTGTCTGCCGGTACACGAGCGGCGATCGCGCTGGGTGGATTTCGGGTACGGCCTTCTTCAGCGAGAGAGCCGTCAGCGAGGTGACGCTGTGAGGTCCGGCGCCGACGCGGTGCCCCGCTTGACGGCCGCCGTCGGGGGGTTGGTCGCAATGACGACGGCGGCCGCGGGCACGAGGTCGAGAGCGGCCTTGGCCGCACGTCCTGTGCCCCTCCGCCCTCGCCGACAGCCGGGACTCGCGGGAGACCCCCCGGGTGGGACATGTTCGCCGGGAGAGCAGGAGCCGGAACCCGTGCCAGCCGCAGGACACGGTTCCGGCGCTCGGCAAGATGTGTTTGTGGTGCTTCGTCACACCGGCAATGAGGCCAACTCGTGCCTCGTAGAACCTGACGTCCATGCGAAAGCACCATGTTCCGCTTGTGAAGGCTAGACCCGCATCGCGGGCATCGACCGGGACATTCCGACACCGGCGTCGAGTTCCGCAATCGGGAGGCCCCTTGCGCGTGTGCCCCGGATGCGTTCCGGCTGCCGAGGGCGTGCTTCAACAGTGAACCGGGGCCTTCCCAGGACCGGGAGCGCCAGGGGAATCCGCGGCGTGAGCCCGCTCATTCCCCCCTCCACACGGGCGCACGTTTCTCGGCGAACGCTCGGGCGCCTTCTTGCGCGTCGGTGGAAGCGAGTACGGGTGCGGTGAACTCCTGCTGCATGGCGTGGGCATCCGCATCGGTGTAGCCGATCGACGACGCCATCACCTGCTTGGACGCGCGGACCGCGAGCGGGCCGTTCGGCGCGATCCGCGCGGCCAGTTCACGCGCGCCCGCGAGGGCCCCGCCCGGCTCGGTGAGCACGTTGACCAGCCCGTGGGCATGGGCCCTCTCGGCGGAGAGCGGATCGCCGGTGAGCGCGACCTCCATGGCGAGCTGGTACGGAAGCACCTTGGGAAGCCGCAGCAGTCCGCCGCCGGCCGCGACGAGGCCCCGCTTGACCTCAGGCAGTCCGAAGCTGGCGTCCCGCGCGGCGACGATCATGTCCGCCGCCAGCGCGAGTTCACACCCGCCGGCCAGTGCCCAGCCCTCGACCGCGGCGATCAGCGGTTT
>NZ_VWMY01000086.1 GCF_008905045.1 Streptomyces albicerus | reverse complement strand
TTCGGGCTGGCCCGTGAGCTCAACATCGACGCCGAGGGCATCGACATGGGTCCGTCCCCGACGGATGCCGCCCTCGCCGCCGATCTGGTACTGCCGATCGAGGAGCTGGAGCTCACCGTTCGGTCGTACAACTGCCTCAAGCGTGAGGGCATCCACTCCGTGGGTGAGCTCGTCGCCACCTCCGAGGCCGACCTGCTCGACATCCGCAACTTCGGCGCGAAGTCCATCGACGAGGTCAAGGCGAAGCTGGCCGGGATGGGCCTGGGCCTCAAGGACAGCCCGCCCGGATTCGACCCGACCGCCGCCGCCCTCGGTGCCAGCGACGACGCGGACACGGGCTTCGTCGAGACCGAACGGTACTGAGCGCTGCGCCGGGCCGCGAGGGAGCGGAGAAGGCAGAAGAGCCGACGATGAGGAGATGGCACACCGGACGAACGGCACCCCGGTCAAGGACACGCCCCCTCTCTTCGACCAGAGTTCCGGCGGCTCCCAGGACAGCGGTGCGGACGTGGCCCAGTCGGCTGCCGGATGGCCGGTCATTGGTGATGCAGTGAAGCCGGTATGCGCCGTGCAGCACTACCGCACCTTGGGCACCCGGGTGCATTCAAGGCAGACCTCACCGGCCGCCGGCGGGAATCGTCGCGTGGCTCACCGTTCCTGTTCCCCCAACTCCTTGAACTGCTCGAGGTCATTGCGTACGAGCCGTTCGATCGCCGCCGCCTGGGCGAATCCCTTCGGCCCGCCGAACGCCTCCCTGACGATGCCCGGGTCGTACTCGAACCGGGCCTGGACCCGGGTGTGATCCCGGTCGATGGGCAGCAACGAGAAGGATCCCGCCAGGTCGGGACCGCTCGTGGTCCGCCACTCCATCACGCTCTCCTGGCCACGGTCGGTGATCTCGGCCTCGAACTCCTGAGCGCCGCCGCCCGCGTCGACGTCCAGGTGCGCCCGGTGCCCACCACCCTCCGAACGGGCCTGGCGTACCCCGTCCAGGAACCGCGGATAGGTCTCCACGCGGTGGAGGCAGTCCCAGGCCCTGTCGATCGGAACGCCGATGTCGATCTGTTCTTCAAGAGTGCTCATATCGGCCACCTCACAGTTCGCTTCATGGCTTACGGGGCACGCCTCCAGAATGCTCCGGGCGGGGACGGAAGCGCCCCCAGGCGAGCGTGCCCCGCACCGTCACGGCTTTCCCGAGGGAGGCGACGATGCGGGTGTCGGTCGTCTTGCCGGCCGGCCTGCGTGCGGCGTCGCCGGGGACGCCCCGTGACCCCGCAAGCCGGTGCCCCGAGGGGCGCGACGCCGGACATCAGGCTGACCGCGGCCGCGGTGGCGAAGCCGCGCCACCGGAGGAGCGAGAGAGCGATCAACGCGTTCTTTCCGCACTTGATCGTGTGGCTAGCGAACCGCCGCCAGGATGCCCTCGGCCGCCGTTACCGTACGGGGACGGTGAGTTCGCCGCCGCGGTAGAAGCCTTCCCGTTCTTCGACGACGTATGGGGCCATGGCCTCACGTCGCTGCTTCTCCGTGTCGGAGGCGCGCCAGGAGTCGCACGCCTCCTTGGAGTCCCAGAACGACACTCCGGTGATCTCCTGTCCGTCCTCAGACCAGTACGCGTACGCGCGGCGCAGGGTGTGCGGGTACGGGGTCGGGCGCCATGCCCGCTCGAACTCCTTCAAGGTTCCCGGCTTGATGCGGCGCGTCGTCACCCAGACGAAATGCTCCTCCATCGCAGCCTCCTCCGGAACGCCGGTTCGGCTTGACAGCACTCTCTCAAACTACGGTAGATCTGCGGCGCCACTTACGCCTCCACGGCGGCCCGGCGGTCCGCTCCTGGGCATCGAGCGCACCGCCGACTATCCGCAATCCCGGCTGGCCCTGCAGCCCGGCTGCCCTTTTGCCTTCTACACCGACGGACTCGTCGAGATCCGCGACGCCGACATCGTCGTCGGATCGACCGGTTGCGCACCCAACTGGCCCACGGCGGCACCGGCTCCCTGGACGACCTCGCCGACACCCTGCTGCGCGACGCACGCCACTCGGCGAACCGTACGGACGACTCGCCCTGCTCCTCACCCAGTACACCCATGCCCCACCGCCTGTGCCCCCGGCCGGGTGAGCAGCAGCGGGCACCGAACGGCCAGGACAGCGGGTGCGGCCCGTCCCCGGTGCGGCAACGAAGAAGTACGGGCCGGCCCGGGGCACCGTGTCAGCGCTGCGGGACCCGGGCAGGTGCAGTCGGGCGATCCGCCGCACAGCGGCAACCGGATGATGCGGCGGATCCGGTGTCGTGGTGTCTTGGCCGCGTGCTCTGGCGGGCGTACGAAGACGGGTGGGCCGACCGGGATGGCGAAGCGAAGGCTTGGTCGGCCCACCGTGGTCTCGGGGGTTGGGAGGCGGGGCAGGGGCCATCGGCGCCGACGGCGCAGCGCAGATCGTGCGCAGCATGGCGGAGTGCTGCGGGCTGTGGCGCAGACATAGTTGACCAGCCGGTGGCCTCGCGCGCACCTCAACAGTCGCGGGGGCGGCCACCGGCCGGTGCAGGTGCGAGGGGCTGTTACACCATGGGGTCGGTGTCCCCGCTGCCTGTGCCGCCTTGCCGCTCGCTCTGCTCCTTGAGTCGGCGGGCCTTGTCCTTGAGCCGCTGACGCTCATCCGGGTCAGTGGCACGCTCCGCGGCCTGTTCCATCTCCTGCGCCTTCTGGCGCATCTGCTGGGCACGACCGCCGGACTCGCCTGCAACACTCATGATCACTCCTTGGGTGACGGGGGAAGAGCGGGCCACACCAGCGAAACAGCACCCAAGCACCCGCGTATCTCGAACGCTCACCCACCGTCATCCACGCAGCCCCGCCCCCGGCGAGTGAGACTGTCAGTAGGTGGACAGCGTGCTGGTCCGGTCCCGTGGGCGCCCTGGCCTGTCGGCTCAGGCACAGGACCGCCGGCTTCAGTCCGCAGGAGATCGTGATGAACGGCTCGGTACGGATGGGACAACTCCTCGGGGTGCCGCTGCGCATCCACTGGACCGTGCCCCTGCTCGTTTTGCTCTTCGGGTACAGCCTGGGCAGCCAGACGCTCCCCGCTGCGGTCCCGGACAAGTCGAACGCCACCTACACGGTCGCCGGCCTGGCCGGGGCCTTGCTGCTTCTCCGTCGACGTCCCAGGGATGCACCGCGACCAGCAGGGTCTGCTCCGGCCGCACTCCGACCTGTTCGGCGGCGTACTGATACGCGAACGGGGCGGGCTTCCAGCGCCGCGGCCCGTGCACGTCCAGCAGCGCCTCGAAGCGGTCCACCAGCCCGGCCTTGCCGAGCAACTGCTGGGTCAGTGCGGCACTGCCGTTGGTTATCGTCACCAGCCGGAACCCGGCATCGCTCAACTTCCGTACGCCGTCCGGGACGTCGGGATGCACCTCCAAGTGGGCGAAGCCGTCCAGGATGTGCCGGGCAGCGGCTTCGACGTCTCCGACCCAGTTGTCCACGTCCGGCAGGAGGGCCCGCAGTCCGTCCAGGGCGACGGACGCGAAGTCCGCGTACGCTCCCGCGGCGGTCAGTGCGAATCCGTCCCGCAGGGCCCCGGCGAACCAGGTGGGCATCAGATCCGCCGGGGCGCCGACGTCCTCGAAGCGGGCCCGCAGGGGCGTGAGATCGCTGAGCGTCTCGTTCACGTCGAAGACCAGGACCTGCAGATCCCGGGGGCCGTCATAGAAACATGGTCTCCTCCCGTGATGCGCGCCGACTGCCTTGTGCGGGTTACCCAACCGCGGCCGGACGGGGTGTGTCATCCCGCGAGCTTCGACTACCGCCGCAGACCGGGTGCGCGTCGCCGGGTTCATCCGAGTCAACGAACAGCCGCCCGAGCCGCCTGAGAAGCGCCAGGCGGCGCGAAACGGTGAGTGGCCCCAGGCCAGCCGGGCTTCAGCAGCGACGACGACTGGTTCTCCACGAACACCCGGAAGCTGTCCTGCGCCTCGGCATCCCCCGTCTTGGCCGCTATGTCACCGCGGCGAGATTGCCGCCGGACAGGGACAGGGCCTGTACCGCATCCGTGCGGTACAGGCCCCGGCCCCACGGCGGTGGCGATCAGCTCCAGGAGTGCTCGCCCACCAGCAACACGTGCTCCAGCACGTCCTCCATCGGATCGTCCACCTGGCCCACGTTGACCAGTCCGATCCGGGGGCCGTTGTGCGAGGCCGTGTTGGTCTCGTCGGCGTACGCGACCCCCGTCGGCAGCGAGCACACCGCCGCCAGGACCAGCACCCGGGGCAGCCCACGCGCCACAGCCCTCGCCCGCTCATTCGTCATCGCACGGCACCTCATTCATCGGTTCGGCTTCTGATCGGATTCTGCGTCCACCGGTTCATCTGCCGAAACCATGAGAAGGTCACGCCGAGCAACCCATACGTGACCTTCGTGGGCCCAAGGTCGACGTGCTCGGGCGTGGCTCAGCTGTGGCTGTGCAGGATCTCGTTCAGTCCGCCCCAGACCGCGTTGTTCGCGCGGCCTCGACCGTGCCGGTGACCGAGTGGCGGCGGAAGAGGATGTTGGACGTGCCGGACAGCTCGCGATCCCCTCCCAGGTCTCCTCGACGAGGGTCAGCCCCTGCCCGACCGGGCCTTCCTGATCGTTACGCGGTGGAAGTTGCACGGCGGCTGCAGCGAGGAGGTTATCCACAGGACCTTGCCGCATCTGTGGATAACGCGCCGTCGTGTGGACCGTGCCGAGCAGACTCGGCAGGCCGTCGAAGCGGGCGAAGTCGTAGGCGATCGCCGCGACGAGCTCCTCGGCGACGGGGTCGCGCAGGACCGCGTCCTTCTTGCGGTTCGTGGAAGCTGGATGTGGCGGCGAACGTGGGCACGTCTTTAGTGCTTTCGTCCTTGGCGTGCGGTGAGTTGTGTTCGTCACCCGCCCGGTGAGAACGGCCGTATCGCCGTAGACGCGAACCCTGAGTTGAGTCATGAGGTCCATTGCCGAGTGGGTTCCCAGGACTCGACGAGGGAATGGAACTGCTCCTTCGAGGCGATCCCCGACTGGGAGACGATCACCTACTCGTCGGCCATGAAGCCGACGATACGCACAGGATCATTGGCGACGATTGAATCAGACCAGTTCTTCACGAGGCCGCTGAGTCGACCGTCTGCTGCATCTTTGCGTGGTGTCTGAGGGCTCGAATTCGGTCTTTCACTCACATCCAGACCGTAACTGGGTCAAGCCGGCCCAGCGAGCACGGCCAAGGCAACACCCGCTGGGCACTGCCCCAGTGGCAGGCCGATCTCGCGGAGCGGATCGGCGACCTCCCGTACAAACACGCGAGCCACGTCTTCCGGGCGGAACCCGCCGAAACGGAGACGACCGATGTCTGAGCACCATGACCGAGACTGGCGAGCAGGCGACGAGACGGTCTCCCCCATGGGCCCGGGACAGCACACGGCGACGAACAGCTTCAACGGCCGCCGACGAGGGGCTGCGCCCCTTTTTGCGACGTTCAGCAGGGCGGCGGCGAGCCGGTGTTGACCGCGTCGATGGCACGGAGTCGTCCGATCGCCGTCTCCAGGCCGGTGCGGAAGGCATCGGCCTGCTGGGTGGGCAGGTCGGTGACGTTGCACGGTGCGACGCCGAGTCGCTCGGCCAGGCTGCGCTGCGGCGGCACTACCGGCGGCCCACGGTGAGTGGGGCGGCCGACCTTCGCGCAGCCGCTGACAGCGCGGTCCCGCGCAACCGTCCGAGCCTGTCCAGAACGGGCGTATTGCGTCAGCCGGTTCAAGCCGCCGCCAGGAGTGGCCGACCGGTCGGTATCTCGAATGCCTGGGCTGTTCTACGCTAACCGCACAAACGGATCCAGGCCCCGTCCTCGCCGCGCATGTCCCTCCGGAACGGTCTTCCCGCAACCGTCCCGGTTCTCGGCGGGGGCGTCCCCGCGCGAGGCTGCTGCGTGCGGGGAGCCCGCAGAGCCTCGCGCCCGCGGCCGTCGTCGGCTTGGGCGGCTCCAGCCCGGCGACGGCCGCGCCGACCGTAGGACTCGTGCACGGTTCAGATGCGGGTCCGAGACCCGCCTCAGGCGCAGGCCCAGCCTCATGCGGAGGCTTGCAGGGGAGCGGGATACCCAGAGTCCGCGTCCTCGGCCGCCGGAGACATTCGGCGCCGTTCATGGAGAGCCCAGAGGCCACGGCTCTGTCTCTGCACACCCTCCGACACTGAAGACGCTACGGGCCGCGTTCGGCCAGGCCCTGACGACCAGATCCCGCGATGAGGCACCCACGAACCACGCCAGGCGACCGCAGCCGCATCCACAGGCGGCTCCGCGGCTGCGGTCCGTGTCCTCCTGGCCAGTGTCCCCCGGGACGCCTCCCGCCGTCCCGGTCGCCGGGAGGACGATGTGCGGGGACCGTCGCGCGTCTCCGTGCGGCGGTCGTCGCCGGCCCCAGCCCAGGCGACGGCCGCCCTCCACCGGACAGCGGGGTCTCTCGGCCAAGCCGACGTTGCAGCGGCTGGATTACCCAGTCTCACCGCTGATGCACCGCCAGATAGGGCCGTATGACGAAGCCGCCCGCCTGACTCCCCCGTGGCGGGCGGCTCGTGTCCGGCGTCCAGAGATCGTTGACGGCCAGCAGGCAGGCGTCCACGGCATCGCCGCGCCGGCGAACCCGCGCAGCCGCTTCTCGTCCTCCGGCTGCAACGGCCGCCCCTCGAACGACGGCTCTACGACGCCTTCCGCCCCTTCGCGGCCGACGGTGGTCAGTCCTTGCGTCCCGCGCCGCCGAACATGGCCACCTCGGCGCGCAGTTCGGCCTCACCGTCGTCCGGGCGCCACAGGTTGCAGGAGACCACGCCCGGCTCGAGGAGTTCCAGCCCGTCGAAGAACCGGGTGACGGCGGCGGGGGCGCGCTGGGTCAGCTTGGGCGTGCCGTGCTCGTTCCAGAAGGCCACCGCGGCGTCGACGTCGGGCATGTCCGGCCGGGTGATGGTGTGCGAGAGGACGAGGTGGCTGCCCGAGGGCAGCGCGTCCATCAGGCGCCGCACGATGCCGTACGCCTCGGCGTCGTCCTCGATGAAGATGACGACGCCGAGCAGCATCAGTGCCACGGGTCGGCTGAGGTCCAGGGTTTGCGCTGCCTGTTCCAGGATGGCGTCGACGTTGCGCAGGTCGTCGTCGAGGTAGTCGGTGCGCCCTTCCGGCGTGCTGGTCAGCAGCGCGCGGGCGTGGGCGAGCACCAGCGGGTCGTTGTCGACGTAGACGATGCGGGACTCCGGCGCGATCCGCTGGGCGACCTCGTGTGTGTTCTCCGCGGTGGGCAGGCCGGTGCCGATGTCGAGGAACTGCCGTATCCCGCACTCGCCCGCGAGGTGCCGCACGGCGCGCCCGAGGAACAGCCGGTCGGCGCGGGCGTAGTCGCCGATGCCGGGGTGCAGCTTGCGGATCTGGTCCCCGGCCGCCTGGTCGACCTCGTAGTTGTCCTTGCCGCCCAGCCAGTAGTTCCAGATCCGGGCCGTGTGCGGCTGGTCGGTCTTGATTCTGCTGCGCACCTCGCTCGACGCGGCAGGGGTCTCGGTCACGGGATGTCCTCCAGATCAGGACCACAACGGTCAAGGAGCAACCTAGTGGCAGGCGTTGACGACTGCGACTTCTTCCGCACGAACGCCCCGTCCTGCCGAGGCAGGACGGGGCGCCGGGGGATGTGCCGATCCGGGGCGTGCGGGGTGCCCTTCGGATCAACTGCGGTCGGCGACAGGCCGACACATCCCCAACAGCCTTGTCACCAGGGCGCATTAACGCTCAGCATACGGGTGCGAACGCTCCCTTCACTGCGAGGTCACGGCCTTCTTGTATCCGCGGATGAAACCGCCGAGCAGGCTCGCGGTCTTGCGCAGCCCCTCCTGCACCTCGCGCAGCCGCTCCACCTCTTTCGTGCCGAGCTTGACCTCGCAGGCCGCCGACAGCAGCTCCGCGACGAGCCCTGCGGCCTGCACCGCCGGAAGTGTCAGGCGGGGGCACACTGCGCGGCGGGTCATCCCGCAGCGCGTCCGCGGGACAGCACCGTGAGCGTGTCCTCCAGGCGGCCGGCCATCGCGCACAGCATCGCCACCTCGCCGCCCGCCTCCTCGCGGGAACGGGGAGCCGGTGAACGTCAGCTCGATCGCCGTTACCCGCCGCTCGGCGGGCACGCCGATGTCGGCGGCCTTGTTCCGGGCGAGGAAGACCTGCGCCTCGGCGAATCCGGCGAGCATGTGCGCGCACCGCAGCCAAATCACCTCCGGCCCGCCGTTTGTTCCTCCTCGTCCTTCCACTCCTGGTCGGTCGGCAGCCGCTCCAGCAGCCCCATCAGCTTCAGCGCGGCCAGCATGTCGCGCGCGGGGTGCACGCGGTGTCGTAGTCGATGTCCTCACCCACGGCGGCGACGCCTCCACACGCGCGGTACGGCGCGGGGAACCCCGTCAGATCGGGATTCCTGCCTGGTCGAATACGTGCCGGTCCGCGTCCCGGCAGGCCCGGCTGAACTCGGTCTTCGGGCGGGCGTGTGCCTTCGCGCAGGCCGCGACGGTCACCAGCCGTTCCAGGGTGTCCCACACCCTCGGTCCTGCCTCGTCCTCCAACGCATCGCGCAAGGCTTTCAGCAGGGTCCAGGCGTTGAGGAGGTCGGGCGTGCCCGGGGAGAGTACACCGGTGAGGACGAAGTCGTCGGTGGCGTTGGTGGTGGCGCCTGTCATGCGCCGAGCCTCGCGTACAGCGCAGTGCCCAGTCCATGGACTTGCGGGAACTTGCGCGCTGTCCCGGCCGTCGCGCGCCTACGAAGGATCCCCCGAGGTGTCTCCCCGCAATCCTCAGGGGCGACAATGCCGCTCTCAGCGCACCGAGCGGGCACCCCGAGGAGCAAGAGTGGCAAGAGGCCGCAGCGACCGGCTCGCATACAACCAACGTGTCGCCTTCGCAGCCACCAGCCAGATCGTCGGCACCGGTGTTGTACTCAGCCTCATCGCCTGGGGGCTGGACAACTTGACCCACGGATTCTCGTGGATGGCACTGGCAGGGCTCCTCACAGCTTCATGGCTACATGAGGCTGTGATTCGGAATCGCGTGGCAGCAGCGTGGAACCTGCGGGTCTCCGCTGATGACGCCCCCGGGATGAACGGTGCGCCCGCGCCGGCGTACAGCATGAGAGTCGAAAACGACGAAACGAACGTCCCCGGAATGGCAGTGCCTCTCGTCACCGGTGGGATCTTCCTCTTCTCGGACCGCGGCGAAGCCCGCCAGTACCCGCCGTCCGAGATCGTCAAGATCGACCGCAGCCTGCCCGACAACCGCATCCAGATCACCACAACCAGCAGTATCAGGCCCATCATCCTCGTCTACCCCCAGAGCTGGAACGTGCGCACATGGCAGGGCCTCAAGGACCAGGACAGCTTCGAGGCACGTGAGTAGGTGATGCGGTCCCCCCGGCAGGGACTGACTACGAAAGCGGTCAGGCGGTGCTCGAGCGTAGTGGGAGACCAGCCAGAAAACGCCGGAATCAGGCAATAGGCGGGATGCGGTTGGTCCGTTACTGCTGGTCCTTGCCGTAGCTCTTGGGCAGTCGCAGCGCATTGAGCCCTGCCGTCTCTGCGCGCAGCCGCATTCCGGTGTCCGCGGTGACTACCGCGACCGGGGTGCCGGTGATCTGTGCCAGCAGCACCCCTCGTTCGATGATCTCGTCATCGGCGTTGGCCCTGCGGCTGTGCCCGGCTTCGTCCATCAGCACTCAATGCTGACCGCCGGGCGGTTGGGCAGGGGCACCGCCGCGCCGGGTCCGCGCCGTCGAGCGCCTGGTCCAGCATGTGCAGGGCCCGCCTGGCGCGCCGCGACATGTCCTTCGAGCCTTCATGCTGCTTGCGGTCCAGCTCGTCAATCACCAACAGCGGTACGACAAGCCGCACGGCGTCCGTCTTGACCAGCGCGGTCCAGCTGATCATGTCCGGGGGCTGGTAGTGCATGTGCCAACCGGAACGGGGGCACACGTGCTGACCATCCCGGTCGGCCGCTGCGTCCAGGTTGTCTCCACCAACGCCATCATGACGATCAAGTGCGACACATGCGCTAGTTGTATGGGCGGGTCACTGCGCGTGGACGGCCCGGCAGCCACCTTCGTTTGCGCCGAGGGACACACCACGGACGAATGTCGGCTGGAGGCCCGGCGCGTGCGCAACGCGCTCGCGTACGCCGGCACGCCCACCGGTGCCGAAGCAGCAGTCGAGGGCGACTTTCTCGTTACCAGCAGGGCCCACGACGAACAGTCCGATCCCCGGTCCCTGTCCTGCTTCACCGCCGCCTACTTCCGCTGACACCCTGGGCGACGATCGGAGGCGCTGGCGTCACTGCGGTGACGCCTGCTGGGCTGAGCCCCGTCTGGCGGGCGGACGCCGCTTGCCTTCAACTGAGCTGTGGAGCAAGGGCGTTGGACGAGGGCCACGCCTCTTTGGGACGCTGACGTGGCGAGTTCCGCTCCGACCGGTTCACATGCGAATCCGAGCTGTTCGCCGGAGGCCGCGCCGAGCAGCGAACCCGTACGTGCTGTGACACCTGCCGCTCCGCGATCGGGGCGACCCAGCGGAGGGAGGGCACGCTCAACTCCCGGGCGACTTGGGCAGGAAAGCGCGCCGGCCTGGCGCGGCGAACGGGTGCGGGACCTGCTCGGCGAGGTGGACGCCAAGCTCGACCCGGTCGGCCACTGGCCGCCGTGCACCCTCTCACACGGTGAGCCGGAGCTTTCCGGTACGCGGGTGCACGACGGGTGCACCATTGACGTTTTGTCCGCTGATCGTGCAGCTGTAAGCCCCTGTCGGGAGGGTTGTAGGGGCAGATTCCGGTCACGATATTGATATTCCGCTTTCCTCTCCTTCCAGAGGCGGACGAAGTCGCCGGACCGCGGGTGCGGTACCGGGTATCCCTTCTTTCCGTCTTCCGGTTCGCGGGGCATGGCTAGTCGTGCCGGGTGGCGCTCGGCTCTCGGGCTTGAACAGGGCCTGGGAACAGATCCGCTTCTGGTACGCGCAGGAAGAAACCTTTCGCACTCTCCCCTCCTTGTCTTTGCTCGTGGCTACTTCGCTTCCAGTGGGGCATCGGATGTCCCCGGAGGCGCAGGTTCGCTCCCTCCGGCGGCTCCCTCGGGCGAGTTGAGGTGCGGTGGCGAACCTGTCCGAAAGAACGTGGTCCCGATGAATGCTCCCCCTGTCTGTGTGGTCACCGTCGTGATGGTGAACCCTGAACCGGCCCAGACCGTGCTGACCGGCACCGCGCTGACGGCCAAATCCCGCGCGTATGAGGCGGGTGGCGCGCAACGGCCGGCAGCGTCCTGCCGGATGCGGTGAGGCTCCGGTGACTGGCGACGGCGTGTCTTCGGTCCAGGCTCCCGCAGGGGTTGCCGGCCCGGGTGAGTCTGCTGGGAGGTTCCCGCTGCTGTCCGCGCTGACCTGCGCGAAGGATCTGCGCCTGATGGGCCGTGAGATGTTGGCGGGTCTGGCTGCGGAAATCCGCGTGTTTCTCATCGAGAAGGTATGTGCGTCAGGGGGACATCTGGGCCCGAACCTGGGTGTGGTGGAGTTGAGTATCGCCTTGCACCGGGCGTTCGACTCCCCGCGGGACACGCTGTTGTTCGACATCGGTCATCAGGGCTATGTCCACAAGCTCCTGACCGGCCGGGCCGAGGGCTTCGGCGGGCTGCGGCAGGCGGGCGGGCTATCCGGCTACCTCTCCCAGGCGGAGTCGCGGCACGACGTGATCGAGAATTCTCACGCCTCCACGGTCCTGTGTTACGCCGACGGTCTGGCCAAGGCCCACCATCTGGCCGGCGAGAGTGACCGTGTGGTGGTCGCGGTTGTCGGGGACGGTGCGCTGACGGGTGGGATGTGTTGGGAGGCGCTGAACAACCTCGGTGGGGCGCCGCAGCGTCCGGTCGTGATCGTCCTGAACGACAACATGCGTTCCTACGCCCCCACCATCGGTGCCCTGGCCGACCATCTCCAGCACCTGCGGGGCGCAGGTCCCGGCGACATCGACTGGCTGCTCGGGACCAACTCCGGCAACAACGAGCCGCGCAACGGTGCCGGCCCTGACCTGAGCGGCGGGGCAGACCAGGTGAGTACAGGCGGCTGCCGCGGAGACGACGATGTGCTTCCGGGTCCGTCGCCGGTGGCCCGTAATCTCTTCCGCCTGCTCGGCTTCGCCTATTTGGGCCCCGTCGACGGCCACGACGTGCCGTCTTTGGAAAAGGCCCTGTTGATCGCGCGGGGGCTGGGCCGTCCGGTGGTGGTGCACGCGGTGACGGTCAAGGGCCGCGGCTACGCCCCGGCAGAGGGCGACGAGGCGGACTGCATGCATGCGGTCGGTGTCCTTGACCCCGCCACCGGCCGGCGCCTCCAAGGCGGTGGTGCGCCGTCGTGGACCAGCGTGTTCGCCGACGAGTTGGGCAGGCAGGGCGAACGGCACGAGGACATCGTGGCGATCACAGCGGCGATGCCGGGCCCGACCGGTCTGGCCCGCTTCGGCGAGCGGTTTCCTCACCGATTCTTCGACGTCGGCATCGCCGAGCAGCATGCCGTCACGTCTGCTGCGGGCCTGGCGCTGGGCGGATTCCACCCGATCGTCGCGGTCTACGCCACCTTCCTGGGCCGTGCTTTCGACCAGGTGCTGATGGATGTGGCCCTGCACCGGCTGCCGGTGACGTTCGTACTGGACCGGGCGGGGGTGACGGGTCCTGACGGGCCGTCGCATCACGGGATGTGGGACCTGACGCTGCTGGGCGCGATACCGGGGATGCGGGTGGGGGCTCCCCGGGATGCCACCCGGCTGCGGGAACTGCTGGGCGAAGCCGTCGCTCACTCCGGCGGGCCGACCGCGCTGCGGTTCCCCAAAGCCTCTGTTTCCGCCGATATCCCGGCACTGGAACGCCACGGCCCTCTGGAGATCCTGCACCGGGCCATGGCGCGGGATGTGCTGCTGGTGGCCGTGGGGCCACTGGCCGCGCCGGCGGTGGAAGCCGCCCGCTACCTGGAGGAGCAGGGGATCGGTGTGACCGTGGCGGATCCGCGCTGGGTGCTGCCCGTACCACCCGAGCTCACCGGGCTCGCCGTGCGCTACCGGCTGGTGGTGACGGTGGAGGACAACACCCGGGCCGGCGGTGTGGGCACCGCGGTGGCGCGTGCGGTGGCCGATGCGGGTTCCCGTGTGCCGGTGCGGGTGCTGGGCCTGCCGGGACGTTTCGTCTCCCACGGCACCCGCGCCGACATCCTCGCCGCCACCGGGCTCACCGCGCAGGGCATCGCCTACTCCGTCCTGCGCGCCCGTGCCGACCGCCCTCCGCACGAAGGGGGACGGTGATGGCCGCCCGGCCCGCCCTCCCGTACCCGCCCGGCCGATGCGCCCGGTCCACGCCGCGCCAGGACGGCACCCCGACGACAGCAACTGGCCCAACGACTGCGGCAGACAGCGGATATGGGCGCATGCGGGCCGTAGTGGTCCTGGGATCGACCGGCTCGGTCGGCTCACAGGCACTCGATGTCATCACAGCCTTCCCGGACCGCTTCCGCGCGGTCGCGCTCGCCGCAGGCGGTGGCCGCCCCGGTGCGCTGGCCCGTCAGGCCCTGCTGACCGGGGCACAGTTCGTGGCCGTCTCCGCCCCCGGTGCCGTCGCGGACGTCAATGCCGCTCTTGCCTCGCTCGCGCGGGAGACGGACAGGCCCCGCCGTGCTGTGCCCAGGGTGCTGGCGGGCACGGAGGGGTTGGCGGCGGCGGCCGCGTGGCCATGCGACATCGTGCTGAACGCGCTCCCCGGTGCCGCGGGCCTGCCGGCCACGCTGACTGCTTTGGAAGCTGGGCGCCGTGTGGCGCCGGCGAACAAGGAATCCCTGGTCACCGGCGGAGAGTTGATCCGGCGGCTGGCGGGCCCTGGACAGCTTGTACCGGTGGATTCCGAACACAGCGCGATCATGCAGTGCCTTCCCGGCTGGGCGTACGGCTGCCCCGTACCCGGCCTGCGGCGCCTGGTCCTGACGTGCAGCGGCGGCCCCTTCCTCCACCACACCCCCGCGCAGCTGGCGGCCGTCACTCCGGCGCAGGCTCTTGAGCATCCGACCTGGCGGATGGGTCCTCTCGTCACCGTGAACTCCGCGACTCTGGTCAACAAGGGGCTGGAGACCATCGAGGCCCAGATGCTGTTCGGCCTCGGCTATGACCGCATCACGGCCGTCATCCACCCTCAGTCCGCGGTCCATTCGATGGCCGAGTACGCCGACGGCTCCACGCTGGCCCAGGCGGCTCCGCCGGACATGCGCCTGCCCATCGCCGCTGCTCTCGCCTGGCCCCACCGGCCGCCACCCGCCGTCATCCCGCCCCTGGACTGGACCGGGGCGCACACCTGGACCTTCGAGCCCGTCGACGAGGCGCGGTTCCCCGCCCTCGCCCTCGCCCGGCACGCAGGCCTCCTCGGCGGCACCGCCCCGGCCGTGTTCAACGCCGCCAACGAAGAGGCTGCCGCCGCGTTCCTCAACGGCTCTGTCCCCTTCCCCGCCATCGCCGCGGCCATCGAACACGCCCTGAACCACCACCATCCGGTCTCCGACCACGAGCTCACCCTCGACGCCGTACGCGCCGCCGACGCCTGGGCACGCCACCACACCCGAGAGCACCTCCACCAGCCCACCCCCGCATACCAGGCGCAGGAGGTCTGACATGCCGGCCATCGATCTCGGAATCCCCGCCCCGCCTCCCATCACTCCGGTGCGCCGCCGCACCCGGCGAATCCATGTCGGCGATGTCCCCGTCGGCGGCGGCGCACCGGTCTCCGTCCAGACCATGACCACCACCAACACCGCCGACGTCGACGCCACCCTGCGGCAGATCGCCGAGATCACCGCCGCCGGATGCGACATCGTCCGTGTCGCCGTCCCCTCCCAGGACGATGCCGATTCCCTGCCCGCCATCACGAAGAGGTCCCCGATCCCGGTGATCGCGGATATCCACTTCCAGCCGCGCTACGTCTTCGCCGCCCTCGACGCCGGCTGCGCCGCTGTGCGAGTCAACCCGGGCAACATCAAGAAGTTCGACGACAGGGTCGGTGAGATCGCGAAGGCCGCGACGGCGGCCGCAGTGCCGATCCGGATCGGGGTCAATGCCGGATCGCTCGACCCACGCTTGGCCGCCAAGTACGGATCTGCCACCCCCGAGGCACTGGTGGAGTCCGCGCTGTGGGAATGCTCGCTGTTCGAGGAGCACGGCTTCACCGACATGAAGATCGCGATCAAGCACCACGACCCGCTCACCATGATCGCTGCCAACCGCCTCTTGGCCGAACGCTGCGACTACCCGCTGCATCTCGGCGTCACCGAGGCGGGCCCGGCCTTCCAGGGAGCCATCAAGTCCGCCGTCGCCTTCGGCATCCTCCTGTCCGAAGGGATCGGGGACACCATCCGCGTCTCCCTGTCCGCGCCACCCGTCGAGCAGGTCAAAGCCGGCAACCACATCCTGCAGTCCCTCGGTCTGCGTCCGCGGAAGCTGGAGATCGTCTCCTGCCCCGGCTGCGGCCGACTCCAAGTCGACATCCACCGGCTCGCCAGCCAAGTCGAAGCCGCATTCGACGGTTTCCCCCACCCCTTGCGCGTCGCCGTCATGGGCTGCGTCGTCAACGGCCCCGGCGAATCCCGCGAAGCCGACCTCGGTGTCTCCTGCGGCAACGGCAAGGGCCAGATCTTCGTCCGCGGACAGGTCCTGCGCACCGTCCCCGAGGCCCATATCGTCGCGGCCCTCGTCGAGGAGGCTCTGCGGCTGACGGCACACCCCGACTCCTCGCAGGCAGGTGAAGCACGGTGACCGTGACCTCCCCGGCAGCCGAGCCCATGGACCTGGCCGCCGTACAAGCCTGCGTCGACGACGTACTGCGAGGCTTCCTGGACGCCAAGGCCGCCACCGCCGCGGCCCAGGGGCTGCCTGAGGACATCCCTCGTGCGCTGCGGGATTTCCTGCTGGCCGGCGGGAAACGGCTGCGCCCGCTGCTGTGCGTCATCGGCTGGCGCGCCGCGGGCGGCCGACGCAACACCACCCCTGTCGTGCGGACGGCGGCGGCGCTGGAGCTGTTCCATGCCTTCTGCCTGATCCATGACGACATCGTGGACCGCTCGGCCACCCGCCGCGGACGGCCCACCGTCCACCGCGCCCTCGCGTCCGGGCACCCGGCCCCGGACAGCGCTGACGCTGCCTGGTGGGGGACCTGTGGCGCGATCCTGACCGGCGACATGGCCCTGGCCTGGTCCGAAGAGCTCCTGCACACCGCCAACCACCCCCCTGCCCGCCGCGCCGCCCTCCACAAAGTGCTCCAGGAGATGCGGGACGAGGTCATCTACGGCCAGTACCTGGACCTGCTGGCTCCCCTCGCCCCCGCCACCGACGTGAACGCCGCCCTGCGGGTGATCCGCTACAAAACCGCGAAGTACACCTTCGAACGCCCCCTGCACATCGGCGCCGTCCTCGCCGGAGCAGGCCCTGGCCTCCTGGACACCCTGTCCTCTCTCGCGCTGCCGCTGGGTGAGGCTTTCCAGCTCCGCGACGATCTGCTGGGTGTCTTCGGCGATCCCAGCCGGACCGGCAAGCCCGTCCTGGACGACCTGCGGGAGGGCAAGCGCACCGCCCTGCTCGCCCTGGCCGCCCAGCGCGCCACCCCCGCCCAACAGGCGCTCCTGGCAGGCCTGGTGGGCAACCCGGTCCTCGACGAAGCAGGCGCCGCCCGCATCCGCGACGTCCTTCAGGCCACCGGTGCCCGTACCACCGTGGAAGGCATGATCGCCGCACGGTACGAGCAAGCCCTGGCCGTGCTGGAGGACACTGCCATCCCGCCCGCTGTGGCCGTCACCCTGCGCCGCATCGCGGCCCGGACCACGGAGCGCACCTCATGACCGGCCGCAGGCGGCGTGTTCTGCTTGCCGCCCCGCGCGGAGTCTGCGCCGGGGTGGACCGGGCGATCGCCACCGTGCACAGAGCCCTGGAACTGTACGGCGCGCCCGTCTACGTACGCCACGAGATCGTGCACAACAAGTACGTCGTGAAGACCCTGGAGAAGAAGGGCGCGATCTTCGTCGACGAGACCGAAGAGGTGCCCGAGGGCAACATCGTCATCTTCTCGGCGCACGGCGTCGCCCCCCTCGTCCGCGAAGAGGCCGAGCGCGGCAAGCTCGCCACCATCGACGCGACCTGCCCGCTGGTCACCAAGGTCCACAAGGAGGCCGTCCACTTTGCCAAGGCGGGCTACGACATCCTCCTGATCGGCCACGCGGGCCACGAAGAGGTCATCGGCACGAGCGGCGAGGCGCCCGATCACATCACCCTCGTCGACGGCCCCGAAGACGTGCAGAACGTCGAGGTACGCGACCCCGACAAGGTCGTCTGGCTCTCCCAGACCACGCTCTCGGTCGACGAGACCATGGAGATCGTGGACGCCCTCAAGGGCCGCTTCCCCAACCTCCTCTCGCCGCCCAGCGACGACATCTGCTACGCCACCCAGAACCGCCAGACCGCCGTGAAGCAGATGGGCGCCGAGGCCGACCTCGTCATCGTCGTCGGCTCCAGGAACTCCTCGAACTCGGTCCGCCTCGTCGAGGTGGCGCTGGGCGCCGACGCCCGCGACGCCCACCTGGTCGACCAACCCGAGGAGATCGACGAGACCTGGCTGGAGGGCGTCGGCACGGTCGGCGTCACCTCCGGCGCCTCCGTCCCCGAGATCCTCGTGCACGGCGTCCTGGACTGGCTCGCCCAGCGCGGCTACGAGGACGTCGAGACGATCACGGCCGCCGAGGAACACCAACGGTTCGCCCTGCCGCGGGAACTCGCGGCACCCGCCGGCCCGCCGCAACCTCGCGCGCCGGGAGCGTGGCATACCCGCCAGGCCGGTTCCAACACCACTGCCGAAGGACCGACATGACAGCCGTGAAGGACACCCTCTCCATCCCACCGATCTATTCGCCGTTCCTGCCCGCCATCCACCGCTCCCACGACCGGATCCAGCAACGCAGCAGCGTATGGGCCCACCAGTGGAACATCGGCTCGCCGCAGCTGCGCTCCCACCTCGTCCGCCATGACATCGGCACCTTCGCCGCCCGCGTGCTGCCCGACGGCGACGAGGACGTTGTCCAGATCCTGGCCGACTTCATCATCTGGCTCTTCGGCGTGGACGACGGGATGTGCGAGGAAGGCCCGCTCGGGCACCGGCCCGGCGAACTGTCCGCTTCGCTCTCCAGGCTGCTGCGCGTCGCGCAACAGCCGTCGGCTCCCATGCTGAGCGGAGACCCGCTCGCCGAGGGCCTGCGCGATCTGCGACGGCGGTTGGCCGAGCACGCGAGCCCCTACCAGTTGGCCCGCTGGGTCGAAGGCACCCGCGCCTACTTCTTCTCGCTGATCTGGGAGGCCCATCACCGCAGTCACGGCACCACCCCGGGCCTCAACGACTACGCGCTCATCCGGATGTACAACGGGGCGGCCACGGCTGCCGAACCGTTCCTGGAGATCGCCCGCGGCTATCAGTTGCATCCGCGCGAGCGCCACCATCCCGTCGTCGAGGCTCTCGCCGAGATGGCCTTCCTCATCATCGGCTGGGACAACGACATCTTCTCGTTCCACAAGGAGGGCCGTGGGCCGCACTTCGTCATGAACGCCGTCCGGGTCGTGCACGCCACCCGCCCGGGCAGCCTGAGCGGTGCGCTGTCCCAGGTCATCAGCCACCGCGACCGTGCCACCGCCCACTTCCTGCGCATCGGCCGCGACCACGCACCGGAGTTGACCCACCATCAGCACCGCTATGCGCGAGACCTTGCCGCCTTCATCCGCGGCAACCAGGACTGGGGTATCAGCTCGGACCGCTACATCAACCCGGCCGATCCCGCCGATCTGCCCAGCGAGTTCACCACCGTCCCCACCGACGACAGCCCCGACCCATTGCCGATCCCCGCGGTGCGAGGGTGGTGGCGGCTGTGAGCGGACACCCGCAGCGCACAACCCGCGCCCAGCACCGCGCCGCCGTCCGCAGGGTGCGCCCGGTACACGTCTGGGCCGCAGCGGGCACGCTGTGCCTGGCGGCGCAACTGGCCCTGCTCGTCCGCTGGTTGGCGGACCGGGGGTACCGCCTGACAGGAGGATCCCGCCCCGCCGCCCCGGCGACGACGTTGGTCCTGCAAGGCCTCTTCTCGGCCCTGTGCCTCGCCGTCCTCGTGCTCCTGATCCGGCTGGCATGGCGCCAGAGCCGCGCCGAGAGGCGGCTGTCCTTCGACGCGGCCGGCATCATCGGTTTTCTCCTGGCCACGTGGCTCGACCCGGTACAGAATTACCTGCAGCCGGTCTTCGTGCAGAACACGTACGCCCTGACTCCCGCCGCCTCCTGGGGCCCGTATCTGCCCGGCTGGCAGGGCAGCGATCCGCACACGGTTACCTGGCTGTGGCTTCCGCTCCTGCCCATGTACGGGGCCTTCTACGCCGCGGTGATCCTGATCAGCCAGATGATGCAGCGGATTCGCGCCCGTCACCCGCAGTGGTCCGAGGCGCGCCTGTACGGAGCGTCGTATCTGATCTCGTATGCCTCGGTGGCGGCACTCACCCAGATCTATCCGCTGCTCGCCGTCGGGGTGTGGGGGCACGCGATCCCCGAGCTGACGCTGTTCAGCGGCCGCTGGTACCAATGGCCGCTCTACGAAGCCCCGGTGACGGCCCTGGTCGTCCTGCTCCCGTCGATCCTGCGCCATCAGCACCTCACCGGCGGCAACAGCCTGGTGGAGCGTGGCATGGACCAGATGCCGGCCGCCCGCCGGTCCTGGGCGCGCGGGCTCGCCGTCACCGCCTTCATGAACGGAGCGGTCCTGCTCTACATGCTGATCCAGATCCTGTTGTCCTTGCTGCCGGGGATCTCCCCGCAGAGCCTTCCTGCCCACTTCAGTACGACTTTCTGACCGCCACGTCGCGCGCTGCGGCCGACGCGCCCCCGCCCGCTGAACAGCGTACGCAGGACTCTGGAGGACTCCATGGCCCGAAACGTCTCCTGGGAGCATGCCGTGGTGCTCGGCGGCGGATACGCGGGTCTGCTCGCTGCCCGCGTGATCGCGGACCACTTCCGCCAGGTCACCATCGTGGAGCGCGACCTGCTCGGGGACGAGCCGCACCGACCGGGCACCCCGCAGGCCCATCACCCGCACGGGCTGCTGGCCCGGGGAGCCGAGATTCTGGAGGCGCTGTTTCCCGGCCTGCGCTCCCAACTCCTGGGTGCCGGCTGCCCGGTAACGGACTTCGGCACCGGCACCAGGACTCTCTTCCCCAGCGGATGGGCGCCGAGCGAGGCGTTGGGCATCGATGTCCAGCTTCTGGCGCGCACCACGCTGGAGGGACTGCTGCGCCGACGCGTGACCGCACTGTCGGCTGTCACGCTTCGCGACAGGACACAGGCCGACGGGCTGATCGTCGGCCGCGACGGGCAGACCGCCGAGGTCGTGGTCCGCCGTCGAGGTCCCCAATCACCCGGCAAGGAGCCGGAGCGCATCCTCGCGGACCTCGTCATCGACGCCACCGGGCGCGGCAGTCGGCTTCCGCAGTGGCTGGACCTGGCAGGGCTGCACTGTCCCCCCATGTCAGTGGTGGACGGCCGCATCACCTACGCCTCCCGGCTGTACGCGCTCGATGCGGACCCGCACCGCGACTGGCTGGCCTCGTACGAGCCCACCCTGGCCCCCGCTGCCCCGCGCGGCGGCGTCGTCGCACGCGTCGGGCCGTGCCACTGGCTGCTCGGCCTGATCGGCGCGGCCGGACACACACCCCCCGCCGACGAGGCCGGCTTTCGCGCCTACGCCGCCGGCCTGCGCAACCCGGACCTCGCCGGAATCATCGACGAGGGTACCCCCCTCACCCCCATCCATCGCACCCGGGCCACCGCCAACCGTCTGCACCGCTACCACCGCGTCGACCACTGGCCCGGCCACGTGATCGCGCTCGGCGACTCCGTGTGCGCCCTCAACCCGGTCTACGGACAGGGCATGACCGTGGCTGCCCTGCAGGCAGCACTGCTGAGCACACTGCTCGACCGGTACGCCGAGACGGGCCGGCCGGCGCACCTGGGACCGGCGTTCCAGCAGGGTGCTGCCCGCCTCGTGCGCGGCCCCTGGCTGCTCAGCACCTCCGCCGACCGGGCCTGGGCCGCCGAGCGCGCGCCGCTCGCGAGCCGTCTCGCCACCGGCTATCTCACCGCCCTGACCGCACGGCTGCCCCAGCACACAGACCTGTTCCTGCGCTTCGCCCGCACGATGCACATGCTCGACACGCCGAGGGCCCTGGTCTCCCCCCGTGTAGTCGCCCAACTCTCCAGGCCAGCGCACTTCGGGCGAGCGAGGGAGGCGACCGTCGACGCCGCCTGAGCCCTCGCACCCCCACGACGCCGGCCACAGCCACACACCGAGGAGTCCACCCCGTCCCACCAAGGAGTACACCGTGATCACCGCTCCTCCCTCCGCCGCTGCGCCCACCGGCGCGGGCGGCATCCCGGTCCTCGGGCACCTGCTGCCCCTCATGGTCAAACGCATGGCGTTCATCCAGTCCCTGCGTGCCCAGGGAGATCTCGTCTGGATCCGGCTCGGTACGCACCCGGTCTGTGTCGTGAACTCACCCGAGCTGATCCATCGCGTACTCGTCACCGAGGCGCGCAAGTTCGAGAAGGGCCTAATCTTCGACAAGATGCGGCCATTCCTGGGCAACGGCCTGGTCACCTCCACCCACACGCACCACCGGCGCCAACGGCGCCTCGTACAGCCCGCGTTCCACCGGGAGCGGATCACCCGCTACGGCGATCTCATGCTCCGGTGCGTGGACGAGCGCATCGCCGACTGGCGGCCCGACCGCACCGTGCGCGTCGACATCGAGATGCAGAACCTGGTCGTCGACGTCCTTGCCGGCACGCTGTTCGCCTCCGGGGCCGGCAAGCGCGCGGCGGAGGAGATGCACCGCTCACTGCCTGCCTTCAACCAGGGGCTGACCAGGCGCACCCTCTCGCCCCCGTTCATGGACAGCATCCCCACCCCTGCCATCCGCCGCTTCAACACGGCCGCCGCGCGGTTGCGCTCCGTGGTGGAGGAGATGATCGCCGCCTACCGCGAGGCCGGCACCGACCACGGCGATCTGCTCTCCATGCTCCTGTCGGCCCGTGACGCGGACACCGGCGACGCCATGACGGACGAGGAGATCCGCGACGAGGTGATCAACCTGCTGATCGCCGGCATGGAGACCACCAACAGCACGCTCGCCTGGATCTGCCATGTCCTGGGCCGCCATCCGGAGGTCGACCAGCGCGTGTACGCGGAGGTTCGCGCGGCAGCCGGAGACCACCCCGTCCAGGCCGCGACGCTGCCCGAACTCCGGTACACCCGGCGGGTCGTGTGTGAGGTGTTGCGTCTGTACCACCCGCTGTGGCTGGTGATGCGCCGTTCCACCGCCCCCGTCGCACTCGGCGATGTCACGCTTCCCCCCGGCACTGACGTGGTGTTCAGCCCGGCGACACTGCACCGCGATCCCGTGCTCTACCCGGACCCACTGCGCTTCGACCCGGACCGCTGGCCGCTCCCGCAGACGGAGACGCTGCGGCACGCCTTCATCCCCTTCGGCGCAGGTAGCCGACAGTGCATCGGAGACGGGTTCGCCTGGACCGAACTCACCTTGGCGACGGCCCACATCGTGTCCCGCTGGAAACTGCGCCCCGCCACCGGCCACAACCTCCGCCCGGGCAACACCGTCGTGATCCACCCGGGGCGGCTCCCCATGATTCCCACCCCGCGCGTCGAGGACAGGTCCACGACGGTCGTCCCGAACACCAGCAAGCACCAACAGGAAGGCATGGGCTGAGATGAACACCGCTGACTTCGCCCACAGGGTGGCCCTGGTCACCGGCGGCGGCTCCGGCATCGGAGCGGCCTGCGCGACGCACCTGGCCGAGCTTGGCGCTGCGGTCGTCATCGCCGACGTCGACGAGGCGGCGGCCCACCGCACCGCCGACAAGATCAAGGCCACGGGCGGCAAGGCCCGGGGCGTACACGTAGACGTATCGCACCTTGGCACGGTCGGGTCGTTGGTCGACTCCATGACGGCCATCGAGGGCGCCTTGCACATCGCCGTCAACGCGGCCGGGATCCTCGGGCCGCTCGCGCCACTCGCCGAAGCCCCGGCCGCAGAGTGCCGCCGAGTCTTCGAAGTGAACATCATGGGCGTGTTCCACTGCATGCGGGCGGAACTCCCGGTGATGGCGGCGGCCGCGAGCGGGGCCATCGTCAACATCTCCTCGATCGCCGGCGAGGCGGGCTTCCCCACGATGTCGGCCTACACGGCGAGCAAGCACGCGATCATCGGCCTCACGCGCGCCGCCGCCCTGGAGTACGCGGCTGCCGGCGTCCGTGTCGTGGCGGTCGCGCCCGGTCCCGTGGACACACCGATGATCAAGCCTGCCATGCGGCTGGTGGAAGGGGCGGTCGCCGCCCAGCCGATCAAGCGCGTCGCCCGTCCCGAGGAGGTCGCGTCACTGGTGGCCTTCCTCGTCTCGGACGCCGCGGCCTACATCACCGGAAGCGTCCATCCGATCGACGGCGGCTATCTGGCGCAGTGAGGCGCCCACGGCAACAGACGGATGGGCAGCGAGGGCACATCGCGAGAAAAGGAGAAGCAGCCATGGACGTCGGGATCATTCTGCTGTTCGACGGACAACCGGGAAACACGCTGGCGGACGCCGGAGAGACCGCCAGGCGGATCGAGAGTATGGGCTTCGCTCACCTGTGGCTCCCGGACCACATCGTGCTCTTCGAGCGATACGCCCCCAACTACCCCTACAGCTCGGACGGCCTTCCTCCGCTCGGCCCTCGACAGGGATGGTACGACCCACTGTTCGGACTCGCCGCCGCGGCCAGGACCACCACCCGCCTGCGACTGGGCACCAACGTCCTGATCCTGCCCCAGCGCAATCCGTTGCTCCTGGCCAAACAGATCGTGGCCCTCGACCACCTGTCGGCAGGGCGGGTCGACGTCGGCGTCGGCCTCGGCTGGTCCCCGGAGGAGTACGCCGCCCTCGGAGTTCCGTACGAGCAGAGAGGCGCTCGCGCGGACGAGTACATCGCCGCAATGACCCGCATCTGGAAGGACGAACTCGCCACCTACGAAGGGAAGTTCCTCTCCTTCCGCAATGTCGTGGCACTGCCCAAGCCCGTCCAGCGGCCACGGCCGCCCATCCTCGTCGGTGGCCAGAGCCCACGCGCCCTGCGTCGCGCAGCCCGGCACGGCGACGGATGGATCAGCTGGATGCTGCCCGCAGAAGAGATCTCCCCGACGGCCGGGCGGCTTGAGGATGCCTGCGCGGCCGTGGGCCGCGACCCCACACACCTGCGCCGCATCCACGGCTTCACCTACACCACACCTGAGGCGTTCCAGACGTACGCGGACGCGGCCCGTGCGGCCGGAGCGGACGAAATCGCGGTACTCCCGTGGGTCCCGGACAGGGACCCGGGTGATGTCATCGCCGAGATCGCGAACTTGAGCGCTTCAAAGGGTGCTGCCATGTCGAAGAGACTCAGTGCGTAGCCGCCAGGAGGTGAACGCCGCAGGGCCAGGCCGTTTCGTATCCCGCGATCGCGCGGACCTGGCAGGCCGCGTGGAGCGAGTTCACCCCTTACATGGCCTTCCCGCCGGAGATAAGGACGCCAGCCGCAGGAGAACGCAGTCTCGGCGGCTGCGGCGGCAGCGCACGAAGAACGGCATCGAGATCCACCAGTCTGGCCGGGCGACGTCGGCGTGGCTGACCGGCCTGCCCGCAGGCGTGTGGAATCGAGTTGAGGCGGAAGCGCTCGACATCATCCTCGCCGGACTCGCCTGGCGGCCGCTGTCGGCGGCTACCGCGGGCTCGGGATCCGCGGCTACGAGGGACTGGGACCGGTGCGCTGGTGCCTGGACCTCGACCACCGGACCGGCGTGCCGTACCGGAAGCAGGAGTTGGTCGACTGACACTGACCGACCCCCAGTTCGGCCTGCCCGTCGCACGGGGCCCACCACCTCGATGCGATCTATCCGCCGCACGAGATGAAGAACTGGATCCGGCTGGACGATGAAGCCCGCACCGGCTTGATCGAGCTGCGGGTTCACCACCATCAACTACCCCTCGCTCCAGCCGGACTCGCCCAAGGCAGATCCCAAGTACGAGGTGCTCGTTGCCCGGAGTGATCGCCGGCTCGAGGGTGGGATGACTGATGAACACCCGGACTATGGATGGATCGTGCTCAGCAGCCCACTTGGGCACGTCGCGCGCGCTCTCGAAGGGAAGGTCACTGTCGCTGTCACGGAGGATGGCCAGCTTCGTGCACAGCTCCTTGCCCGGTGTCGCCAGCAGATGGGCGGCCCACTGACCGACCTTGGTGCCCATCGGGATGATGCTCAGGGCATCAATGAAAGCTTGCTTCGCTTCGTCGCCACCCGCCCAGGCCCGGCCGAACTCACGCACCACCGCGCCCTCGGTAACTCCTTCTACTAGGAGCAGGCGTTCGGCGAAGAGGGCCGACGAACGACTCGCGTCCAGGTGCAGTCGGGAGTGTAAATCTAACGGCGGATCCGACGATCATGGGAGAGACGTCAAGTGACTGACACCGCCGTGGAGTTGGAGACCGTGGAACCTGTCGAGAGTGCCCAGTTGGGGCAGCCTGCGCCCGTGTCCGACGAGCAACTGGTTGCGATGCTGGTAGAGCGGGCCCGGTCGGAGGGGCTGCAGCTGACCGGGCAGGGCGGGCTGCTGCAGCAGCTGACCAAGCGGGTCTTGGAATCTGCTCTGGAAGGCGAGATCACCGACCACCTCGGTTATGAGAAGCATGATCCGGCAGGGAAGAACAACGGCAACAGTCGTAACGGCACCCGCGCCAAGACCGTGCTGACCGACGTCGGACCGGTAGAGGTGAAGGTGCCTCGCGACACTGCCGGCAGCTTCGAACCGCAGATCGTCAAGAAGCGGCAGCGGCGCCTCACCGGCGTCGACGAGATGGTGCTGTCGTTGTCCGCGAAGGGCCTTACCCACGGGGAGATATCGGCTCATCTCGCCGAGGTCTACGGCGCCGAAGTGTCCAAGCAGACCGTCTCCGCCATCACCGACAAGGTCATGGAAGGCATGGCCGAATGGCAGAGCCGTCCCCTCGACCGCGTCTACCCCGTCCTGTTCGTGGACGCCATAAACGTCAAGATCAGGGTTCTGTCGACGATCTTGTGATCCGGACACTTGAGCGGGTCGTGTCAGCTGTTCGCGATCATGCATCGCGTGCTCTCGTAATGTGCTGTTGGAGTTGTTTCCGCACCTGTCCGCGCTGCTGATCGAGGAGGTCCAGCGGCGGCCGGACGAAGTGGTGCTGAGGCCGCGCGCGCGAGCGACGACCGCGGCCTGCCGGTGCGGCCAGGGCTCGGCACGGGTGCACGGCCGGTATGTACGCCAGCTGCGTGATGTCCCCGTGGGCGGGCTCGGCGTCGTGATCGAGTTATGCATACGCCGCTTCCGCTGCGAGAACCCTGCCTGCACGGCGGTGACGTTCGCCGAGCAGCTCGCGGGACTCACCACCCCGCACAGCCGCCATACCCCGCTGCTGCGTGCGATGTTGACGCAGATCGGGCTGGCCCTGGCCGGCCGGGCAGGTGCCCGCCTGGCGGCCGCGGTCGGCCTCACCGTGGGCAAGGACACGCTGTTGCAGCTGGTCAGGTCCCTGCCCGAGCCGGAAATCGGCAAGGTGGAGATCCTCGGTGTCGACGACTTCGCCTTCCGCAAGGGCCGCCACTACGGCACGGTCCTGATCGACATGGCCACCCACCGACCACTGCACCTCTACGACGGTCGCGAAGGCGAGGACCTGGCCGCCTGGCTCCGCGATCACCCCGAGGTGAAGGTCATTTGCCGGGACCGTTCCAGCGGTTACGGAGAGGGCGCTCGGGTCGGGGCGCCGCAGGCCAAACAGGTCGCGGATCGCTATCACCTGTGGGCCAACCTCGGCCAAGCGGTCGAAAAGACGGTCAATGCCCATCGCTCCCGCCTGGCCGAAAAGCCTCCCGGCTCGGCCTCCAGCCCGGGCCACCTGGAGATGGAGCCCGAGGTGGTCCAGCCGCCGAAAGAGCTGAAGATCGTGACCCGGCTGCGGGAGCAGCATGCTGCCGCCCACGAGCTGTGGCAGCAGGGGATGTCGAAGGCGGCGATCGGACGGAAGCTCGGGCTGCACCAGGCCACCGTCCGCAAACTGGTCAACGCCCGCTCCGCCGACGATGTCGTGGCCAAGAACCTCCAACGAGCGCATGTCGTCGACCCGTACATCGGCTACCTGCACCGGCGCTGGAATGAGGGCGTCAGGAACGCCTCCCAGCTCTACCGCGAGATCAAGCAACTCGGCTATCTCGGCGGCGAGTTGGCCGTTCAGCGGCATCTGCGGCGCTACCGGACCGGGCGTGGCCACGCACCCGACCCGGGACCGAAGCCTCCTTCGGTCCGCGAAGTCACCTCCTGGATCATGACCCACCCCGAGCACCTGCGGGACGAGGACGCCGACAAACTGCACCGGCTGCGTGAGCGCGATCCCGAACTCGACCGGCTCACTCTTCACATCAGGAAGTTCGCCGCGATGATGACCGGACGCCACGGCGACCGCCTCGAAGACTGGATCACCGATGTCGAACGGGACAGTCTGGCTCCGCTTGCGGGCTTTGCCCGCAACCTCCGCCGCGACTTCGCCGCGGTCCGCAACGGGCTGTCTCTGCCGCACAGTTCCGGCGCCGTCGAGGGCAACATCAACCGGCTGAAGATGCTGAAACGCCAGATGTTCGGCAGGGCCAGTCTCGATCTCCTTCGCAAACGCGTCCTGCTCACACGGTGAGCCTCGACCGTCCGGATCACAAGATCGTCGACAGAACCAAGATCAGGGACGGGCAGGTCGCGAACCGTCCGGTCTATGTCGTGATGGCGGTGACCACCGAAGGGACCCGGGACATCCTGGGGATCTGGACCGGTGACGGCGGCGAGGGTGCGAAGTACTGGCTGCATGTGTTCACCGAGCTGAAGAACCGCGGCCTGGACGATGTGCTGATGCTGGTCTGCGACGGGCTCAAGGGACTGCCCGAGGCCGTGGAGGCCGTCTGGCCTCGCACGATTGTCCAGACGTGTGTGGTGCACCTGCTGCGCAACTCGTTCCGTTACGCCGCACGTCAGGACTGGGACAAGGTCGCCAAGGCACTCAAGCCCGTCTACACCGCGCCCAGCGAGGACGCGGCGACGGAACGGTTCCTGGAGTTCCAGGAGGCGTGGGGGAAGAAGTATCCGGCGATCGTTAAGCTGTGGTCGGACGCCTGGGCCGAGTTCGTGCCCTTCCTCTCCTTCGACGTCGAGATCCGCAAGGTCATCTGCAGCACGAATGCGATCGAGAGCGTCAACGCCCGCATCCGCAGAGCCGTCCGCGCCCGCGGACACTTCCCCAACGAGGTCGCCGCCCTCAAGTGCATCTACATGGCGCTGATGAGCCTGGATCCGACGGGGAAGGGCCGCAAGAGGTGGACCATGCGATGGAAGGCACCCCTGAACGCGTTCCAGATCACCTTCGAGGGCCGCCTGACCTCGAACAACAACTGACCACTCAACAACCAAGATCAGCCGTTAAATTGACACACCCGTGCAGTCTGGCCATGGGGAGCGTGGCATCGCGATGGTGGTCCGGGACGACGTCCTTGACGCAGCGGCTGACACTTCCATGGTCGGTCCGACGCACGACGACGAGCTCCGTGGGATCGCAGGCTGTGATGATGTCACTCGCGTGACTGGTGAGGAGCACCTGCAGCTCGGGTCGTGCCTTGACTGTTCTGCGCAGGTAACGGACCAACGAGTGCTGCAGCTGAGGGTGGAGATGGGCTTCAGGCTCCTCGATGACGACCGTTGCGTGGAAAGGGGCGGTGGAGAAGAAGGAATCTTCCTCGGAGGCCGCCTCAGCTTGTGCTTGCGCCAGGTTCTCGAACGCCTGCCGCGCCTGCTCCTCCTCGGACGGGGGTTCGTGATCGATGCTCTCTGATGGGTCCGTCGGGGCGAGGGGGATCTCGGTGGAATCAGGTATCGCAGCCAACGTCACAGCAATATGCAGCAGGTTGACGTACCCAAGGCCCGAGACCTCCAGAGGACGGGCTGCGGAGCGGCCTTCGATCACAGCGAGCATGATCTCCAGGACGCGGGCGAGATAGGTGTCGTCAATGACTTGACCGCGCACGTAGGGCCATTGTGGGCTCACGCCGGCGGTCAGTCTGCCCAGCTGTTCGCCGATGCGAGCCTCAACGGCGTCGATCAGACTGTCCTTGGCGAGATCCTCCAATAGCCGGGAGGCACGGGCTCGTAGAGCCACCAGGTTGCGGCTGCCGTGGAGTTCCTGCTGCCGTGCGCGGAGTAGCTCCACCAAGATGCGCGCCTCGCGGCGGGCGAGCTCGTCCAGCGGATGACGCCATGCGGGCAGATAGATCAGCTTGAACTGGTCGATCTTCCGGGCGAGGCTGTGGCTGCTTGTCAGGCGCGAGGTGACGGTTCCCAGTTGTCGGTGAAGGGAGACACTCCAGGATTCAGCTTCGCGACCGAGCCGTCGATGCGCTGTGGTGTGTATCTCGCGGCCGAGGCGCCCCTCGGCATGGAGGTCGTCGGCCAGGGTGTACGCGATGTCTATGCTGCGCTCGACGCCGATATCTGGCGGTGCCAGCGCGGCTGACGTCGGTCTTGGGAGCACCGGAAACCGGCTCCCTGGGTGTGCAAGGTAGAGCGCGTCCGTGAGGGTGGTCTTGCCCGCGCCGTTCGGCCCGATCATCACGCTGAACCTGCCGGGAAGGTCGCAACTTATTGGCGTCTCTGCGCTTGCGCGTAGTCCGCTTACTTTGACGCGACTCAGATACATGGCAGGCCCCCGATCGACTCCGTCACTCTGGCAACATCATCGCTCAGCGGTCTGCTTCGCTGCCGAGAATCCCCTTGCCCAGCTGGATCTGCCTTTTGGCTCGGCGGTGTAGCGGCGCTGGCTGGGCGTATGACGAGGCTGCTCGACGGAAGGCGTAGACCGTACCCGGAGGAGGGCGACTGGGCGGCTCTCGTCTTTCAAGAGCCGTGGCTGGTGGACTTGGTTGGCCCTTCACGGACTTTCCGCCGGCATGCCGGGCAGGCGTGGTGGCCGCTGCCACGAAGAGGCCCCGCCGGTTTGCTCCGGTGGGGCCTCTTCGTGTGGCTGGTCAAGATGGTCTGAGGGTTCCTTCGTGGGCTCCGTTGTACTCGGGCTCGCCGCTGTCGAGCACCCGAAGCAGGGACGTGGTGACGACCCGCGTGCTGCGGCCGATGCGGAGCACGCGGCACGGGAACTTCCCCTGGCGAACGAGGTCGTAGCCCTTCGCCCTCGAGAATCCGAACGCCTTGGATGCTTCCTCCACGCTCCCTGTCCCGCCCCAGGTGGCACGGATGTGCGTGGGGCTGTACCGGGAAACCTGTGTCGCGCTGTTCTGTGTATGCATGTCTGGGTGTTGGGCCCTTTTCAAGACGGGTTTCTGTGGCGGAAATATCCCTGAGCTTGCTGGCGTTTGCCTCTGGCATCGTGGTCGTGCAGGGGGAGTGGTGGGGCTGAAGCTGTTCAACACGCAAAGCGGCGTGACCGAGGTCGTGCCGCGTCTGGCTGAGGTCGAGGAGGACGTACAGGACCTCGTCGAGGCGCACATGGAGAAGATGCTTGGCGTCACGTTCCTTGCGAGCGAGTACGTCATTGACTGTGTCGACGGCGGGCGGATCGACTCGCTGGGCCTCGACGAGAACGGTGCACCCGTGATCGTCGAGTACAAGCGTGGCACCGACGCCGGGGTGATCAACCAGGGCCTGTACTACATGGCCTGGCTGACGAACCACAAGGACGCCTTCCGGAGTCTGGTCCGCGACCGGCTCGGGGTGCCGGCAGCGTCCCAGATCCTGTGGAGCGCACCGCGGCTGATCTGTGTGGCCGGCGACTTCACGCGCTACGACGTCCACGCCGTACGTGAGCATCGGCGCTCGATCGACCTGGTGCGCTACCGGTACTTCGGCAGCGGCCATTTCGGCCTTGAGACGGTGGCCTCGGTCACGGGGCATTCGGCCAGGGCCAAGCGGGTACGCCGCCGCGTGGCCGGGGCGTCGCCGGTTCGGCACCAGGGCGGTGCGATGGCCGAGCTGGCTGCCGCGGTCGACGAGGTCCTCGTCGGCCTCGGCGACGGTGTCACCCGGGTGCAGCGCAAGCAGTACCTCGCCTATCAGCGGCTGCGGAACTTCGCATGCCTCATCCCGCCCCAGCAGACCAAGGTGCTGGTCTACCTGAAAGCGGACCCGACGGCAGTCGATCTGGCGCCCGGCTTTACCCGGGATGTGACCGGGCTCGGCCACCATGGCACGGGAGACCTGGAGGTTCAGCTGCGCACGGAGCGGGACCTGGAGCGCGCCCAGGACCTATTCCGGCTCAGCTACGCCGCGGCGTGAAAGTGCAAGGGCCCCCACGGCCATGTGCGCTTCACAGATGAAGTTGTGGTTGGTCGTGATGCTGCCTTTCGACGTGGCGGTCAGGTAGTGGCGGTGGAGCTATAAGTATTCGGTGGATCCCCGGTTTCGGTAACCGGGGATCCACCGCTATATTGCCGGCCGCTCAGAGCTCGGCGTACTCACGCAGGGCTGCGAGGAACACCGTTGTGTCCGCGCGTGCGGGCCCAAGGCCCTTGCGGATTCGGGCGCTCTGCTGGATCACGAACGCTCGCTGCTCGTCGGGGAGATGGTCCAGCACGGTTCGGTGCGGACCGCGGCGAGGTGGTTGCGGGAGCCTGCCCAGCACCGGCATCCCGTGGCGGGCCAGTTCCATGTCCACCGTGGTGTCGAAAGAATCCGGGTCGTGCTGATCGTGTGCGCACCAAAGGAGCAGGCCGGTCAGGGGGATTTCGGCGAAGGGGACTCTCGCCAGGCGATGGTGAAGCCAGGCGACTGCGGACTCAGCAGGAGTAAGTGCGATGGTGCGGCGCTGTAGTTCCCCGGCGTGCATCCTGGTGATCTTGGTCGTTCTCGGAAAGTGCCCGTCGGCGACGATGAGGTGGTCATCGGCCAGAGGAGAGAATGCCTGCAGGGGCAGGTCCACCCAATGGCGCTTGACCAAGATGATGTGGTCGAATGCCGCGCGCGCCCGGGTGATGTCGGCTTCGAGGTCGCCGTGCACGTAATTGGCCTCGCCCTTGAACATGGCGCCGGCACCGCCGGTCAATCGTGCGCGTTGCCACGCGGCTGTCGCACTTCCGTTCTGGCTCCGGCTGTTGTCCGCCCTGAGTACCAGTGTGTTCAGGCCCTGGTGAGCCCAGGCGGCGGCGAGCTGCTCGGCAGTGTCCAGCAGGCCGTCTCCCCAGGGATCGATGAGCTGGAGGATGTGCCCGGTGCGGCCGTCACAGTTGGTGTCTGCCGCGGGGGAGTGTTCGCTGAGGAACGTCGCAAGGACATGAGCGCGGGCACGGCCCGGGCGCCGAGCGGGGCGGGCGTCGTCGCTGTACACCGTTTGGACTTTGAGGCGCCCCGAGTCGAAAGTCTGGACGCATTGCCGCTGGCTGCAGAGGTGTCCGTCGAGGTCCGCTGTTAGTCCTGGTCCAGCTACCGACTCGGCGAGTGCTGTGGCTACGTTGTCATCGTGCAGACGGGCGTCCTGCGTCAGCCGTCGCCGCACTGTCCACGTCAGGCCCGATCCGTGCGGCTCGCTGGTGAATGTCACCTTGCTGCCGGCGGCCATCGACTCCCATAGATGCAGGCGGCGCAGCAGTGCACTGGCCAGGCCGGGGCACACGGCGTGCGGGTCCACGGGCTTGGCCGCCTTGCTCCTCGTTTGCGCGGTGCGGCTGGGACGCCGGGGCCGCGGCGTTGGATCGTGCGGGGTGTCTTTGGTCCACAACGGAACGTGCTGCCGGCCCTCCACCGCTTCGCGGTGCGCCTTCAGTGCGGCGGCGAGATCGTAGCTCTGGGGGCCCAGGAGGGTCACGCGTCCGGCGCCGGTCCTGCCCAGGAGCAGCTCGATACCCCGGCGACTGGCGTAGGCCCGCAGGTCCAGGACGCCGTGCCGGGACCTGCGCCTGTCCCGGTAGGGAAGCAGGGGCAGCAGCGAGGTGAGAGGCTGAGCCGATTCCAGGCGTAGCACCAGGTGGTCGGCGTAGGGGGCGACTTCACTGATGCCCAAGGGGTGGCGGCCTTGTCCCATGCCGAGGGCTTGCAACAGGTGGGATTCCAGCCTTGCCTGGTCGCCGGCCTTGGCGACAGGCAGCGGCTCGGACCAGTCCCGAAGTTCGCCCAGGCGGCGCCGTGCTGTTGCCAGGGACTCGCCGGTGAGCTGGCGTCGGACATCGACGATGTACTGCTCGATGAGCATCACGCTCTCCCTTTTTTCTGCCCCGACCCGGCAGAAGGCGCGTGAAGATTAGAATCTAAGGCTGTGTGCGGGCAATACGCGAGGAGGTGTTGTCCGTCGGTGCCAGGGTCGGTTCGTGGCACTCGGAACTGGCCGCCTCGTACAGCCAGGTAGGAAGAACGGAACCGTACCGGCCGCTGCTCATGCAAGCTCGGAGTGCGAGATGAGGGAATGTCGCCCCGAGAGGATTACGGCCGGTTGGCTCAAACAAGGGGGCGGAGCAGGCATCTGACCGGTTCATGAGGTCGGCCGCGTGCGGCTCTCCGCTCCGTGGACCGGCGAAGCCGGCGGGGTGACTGATGACTGCTGATCCCTAGGGTGCTCCCAGTCCGCAGAAGCCGGCGAGGACGCTTGGGGACAGGCCAATTGTGAATCCCGTGCGGGGCATGCGGCGGACGATGGCCTGCCAGAGTTCGGGCGCAAGGCTGGAGGGAGGCCGTTCCACCGTGGCCCGGAGGTCGAGTACGGCCGTCTTGCCGGCGTCTTGGAGGACGAACTGCTGGTCGCTGCCGTAGTTCTCGTCGGTGTCTCCGCGGAACCTCTTGAGGAGGAGCGGCAGGCCGCAGACGGGGTCCACCAGGGCCGCCACGATGTTGTGCGGCCCTGGACCCTGCTCGCGGGCATGGGAGGACCGCAGGACCATCCGTGCCACGTCGAAGGCCGCGCCGCGATGGCCGTCGGCCATGAAGGTGTTGGCGACGGTGTGGAGGAGAGCAGCGCGCCGGAGCAGACCGCTGCCTACTGATCTCTTCGGGTTGTTGTCGGATGGTGGGTGAGGGTGAGTCTGGTGCCGCTGAGACAGCCGTCGATGAGGTGAGGGCGGTGCTGGATGTATCGCAGGCCTCGGCGGAGGGTGCGTTCGAGGTGGTCGTCGTCGGTGAAGGCGACATTCGCCAGCGGGCCGCGCCGTAACAGCGACCAGATGCCCTCAACCGGGTTCAAGTCCGGTGCATAACAGGGCAGTTGCACGATAGTGAGCCAGTCGTGTTCAGCGGCGTATTGACGCATCCCGGCGGCCCGGTGGGTGTTGAGATTGTCCCAGACGAGAACGATGGGGGCGTTGAGTTGGATGTGGGCGCGCACGACCAGGTCGCGGTAGTCGCTCCAGGCGAAGCTGTTGCGTCCGGTGCCCCGGTACTTGCGGTGTCGGCGGGGCCGGTAGATCAGCCGGGACACGTCGCCCGGCTTGTAGCAGCACATGGCGGCGATCGAGATGCGGCGCCAGGACCGGCCGCGCACCCGCACCACCGGCGTGCGACCCCGCGTGCCCCAGGTGCGGGCGCGCGGCGGGGTCATCGCAAACCCGGCCTCGTCCTCGAAGACGACGTAAGCCCCCAGCACCGCCGCAGTCATTCCACCTGCGGCCACACGTCCTTCTTCCACAGCTCGACCGCATGCTCGTCGCGTTCCAGCGCCCGGCGGGCGGGAGACTGCCAGGACCAGCCGTGCCGGTGCAGCAGCCGCCACACCGCCGCCATCGAGCAGTCGACCTGGAACTTCCAGGCGATCACCGCTCTGATCCGCGCCACGGTCCACCGCTGGTCCTCCCAGCCGTGCTCGGCCGGTCCGAGCGCCAATTCCTTCTCCAACTCGGCGAACTGGCCATCCGACAACTTGGGCAGTTTCGGCGGCCCCGTGGAGGCCAGGGCATCCATCCCCGCCCTCCCGCCAGGCCCGCCGCCAGCGTTCCACGGACCGCTCACTGACCCGCAGATCCTTCGCGATCACCGCGGTCTTCTCGCCGCGGGCGAACCGCTCACCGGCCTCGTACCGGATCCGCTCGCGAAACCGCCGCCGCTCCGCGGTCAGTCCGCCGCCCTGCGCGTATCGCATACCACCGGCGTACCGCAGGGATCACCACGCGTCACCCGACAACACCCCGAAGAGATCAGTAATTGCCTCGTATCGAGAGTTTTCGATGGCGCGGAACGACGGCCTGCTCCCCGCACAGCGCTCACTGCGCGGCGCACCAGCTGACACGGCTTCCGAGCTGGACAGCCGAACGGATACGCCCACGCGCCCCGGACCGCAGGGCTTCATGGCCAGCTGGCGAGGCAGTGAGTCGGGCCGTTGGGGGGGCTCAGCGGCGGTCCAGCGCGTCTATCAGCTTGCCGAGGTTCCGCACCGCACGATCGGAGGCGCCTCTGGCTGCCAGAGCCCCCAGGACAACGTCCCGCGAGCCATTGTCAAGAGTTGTGGATCGGGTCGCTCGCGTCGGTGATGCTGTCGCTCGGGTTGAGGAGGTAGGCGCCCCTCGCGACGCCTTGCAGGATGCTGTCGGCGGTTGCCTCAGCGGTCAGGTTGGTGGAATCCAGGACGTGGTCCTCATAAGCGCCCAGGTTGCTGAACTGGCCGTGCAGTGAGCGGATCGGCTCGGGGTCGGTCAAAGCGTCGTTGGCCCGGCTCGTTGCCCTTTCCAGCGTGGTTTGTTGGTTCGGCCGAAGGATGATGTAGCTCAGCGGCACAGCCCGCTCCTGGGCCGTTGCGCGGAAGAGGTCGATGAACCAGGGGCCGACGATGCCGTCGCAAATCACCTGGTAGCCGCCCTCGGCGTAGCCAAATGCAGCCGAGACCAATACCTGCAGAACCACCTGGTTCTGCTCATGTGCTTCGGGCAGGTAAGGCGCGATCCAGCCCTGCTTGATGTAGCGCCAAAAGTCGTCACTGTGCAGGTGAACGCTGGGAGTCAGGTGATCGGCCAGCAGCTTCGCCACAGTGCTCTTGCCGGCTCCGGGCGGCCCGGTCAGGACGATCACCTGGCCAGGGTGAGGGGACGTCTGATCGAGGGTCGGCGGGTTCATGCCGCCACCGTCCCACGTTCGACCAGCTCGCCGCTCTCGAATTTGGCTCCCGCGCGAACAAGGGGCACAAGGTGGGCGCCAGTGATCGCGCGCCAGCGTGCTTGGGCGGACTCGACGAGCTTGAACACCATCGCGAGGGCCGCGGCCGGGCTGCCGGCGCCACGGGTGACCTTGGTGCGGAGTTTGACGGTGGAGAACGTCGACTCGATCGGGTTCGTACCCGGTATGAACGTCGGTGGAGGCCCGTTCTGGTACTGGCACTGACGGGGCGTGTTTCCCGTCGTACGGTGCGACCGTCCGGGCCAGGGGCATCCGGGGATTCAGTATGGGCAGGCCGGTGTTGCACCATGGGCTGTGCGCCCGAGTTTGTAGTTGGCCGCCCCTGCGACCTGCCAGGATGCGCTGCGAGCGCGGATCCGTAGGTGTCGTTTCGCCCAGCTGGTCCCCAGCCGTACGAGAGGATCAGAGGGAGGCGGCCATGGGCCGCAAGATTGGAATGGACGTCCATCGCGACTTCGCTCAGATCGCGATGGTCGAGGACGGATTCCTCCAGGACGCCGGGCAGATCGGCTGCCGCCCCGAGGAACTGCAGGCCTGGGCCGAGACGCTGCGCGCGGACGACGAAGTCGCGCTGGAGGCCACCGGCAACTCGGAGGCGATTGCCCTGTTGCTGCGCCCGAAGGTAGCGCGGGTCGTGGTCTCGAACCCGCACAAGACCAGGGCGATCGCGGAAGCGAAGGTGAAGACCGACAAGGTCGATGCACGCATCCTGGCCCAGCTCCTGGCCGCGGACTTCCTGCCGCCGGTATGGCTGCCCGATGACCGCACAAGCCGCAGGCGACGCCTGATCGCGCGTCGCATGCACGTGGTTCGCCAGCGCACCAGGATCAAGAATCAGGTCCAGTCGATCCTGCACCGGAACCTGATGCCCCGGCCGCCCGTCAGCGACGCGTTCGGTACTCGCGGGCGTGCCTGGCTGCAGCATCTGCCGCTGCCGGACGACGAGCGCGAGGCCGTCGACGCCCTGCTGCGCCAACTGGACTTCCACGGCGGCGAACTGGCAGAGCTGGACCGCAAAGTCGCCGTCGAGGCGCTGGACGATCCGGACATCCGCCGGCTGATGACGATCCCCGGAGTCGACGTCAACGTCGCCCTGTCCGTCGTCGCGGCCGTCGGTGACTTCGCCCGCTTCCGCTCCGCCGACAAGCTCGTCGCCTATTTCGGCCTCAACCCCCGCGTCCGCCAGTCCGGCGGGCTCCCGGCCGCCACGGGCCGGATCACCAAAACCGGCCGCTCCCAGGTCAGGGGGATGCTGGTCGAAGCCGCCTGGGTAGCCTCCCGTTCGCCGGGACCGCTGCGCGCCTTCTACGAGCGCATCAAGTCCCGCCGCGGCATCCAGGTTGCCATCGTCGCCACCGCACGGAAGATGACCACCTTGTGCTGGCACCTGATCACCAAGGGCGAGGACTACGCCTTCGCCCGCCCCAGCCTGGTCGCCTTCAAACGGCGCAAGCTCCAGCTGCAGGCCGGTGCCGAACGTCGCATCGCCCGCCGCGGCATGGGCTACGAATACAACGACAAGATCCTTCGCCGGCACGAACGGGAGATCGTCGAGCAGCAGGAACGCGCCTATGCGGTGTTCGCCGCGCACTGGCAGTCACATCGCCCGGCACCCGATCAGCAGTCCAGTTCCGGATGAACTCGCCGCCGGGCTTGCCGATTTCATCCGTGATGAGCAACAGCCTCCGGTTGCGGCGTTTTCAGCCGCTGCGCTAACTGCATGCGCCGGGGTGAGGGGCGGACGGGCCCGCGCCCGTCCGCCCCTCGGTGTCTTCAGGCGTCTTCAGGTAAGGAGGGTGGCCTGGTAGCCCGCGCGCTCCACCGCCTCGATCAGCATCGCGTGCTCGACGGCGCTGTCCTCGGTCAG
>NZ_VWMY01000085.1:8855-38286 GCF_008905045.1 Streptomyces albicerus | reverse complement strand
CGCAACTACCTGGCATTTCTCGGACTCGCCGCAGCCCTGTGCTGTTACAAGAGACTCGTCCGCCTCACCACGTAGGACACGGTCTAAGGGAAGTTGAGGGGAGCGTAGCGCCGCAGTGCCCTTGCGTCCGCTGTCTCGCCGTTGAACTCGGCCTCGAAGTCGCTGCACACGTCCCGCATGATCTCCTCGCACCGCTTCAGCATGGCGTCGGTGAGGCGCCGCGCCGGTACTTGGTGACAAAAATCGAGTGGACGTGCAGGTTGTAAACGACCTCACTTCCCGTGCATACAGCGGGACTTGATTCCAGCGTGGCGACATAAATCAAGCGCTACAGTGACCGCATGGCTACGGATCGTGTGCAGGTGAAGCGGCAGTTCGGGCATCGTGCCTGGCTGGCACTGAACCCTGCGCAGATCCGGCTCATCGATGCCCAGGCGCACGCCGCCCGCACCTCGTGGAACCTGCTGCACGACTGGTGGATGATGCTGCCCAAGGACAAACGGTCCCTGGCCGCGGCGGACGCTGCGATCCGCCAGGCCCGCCAGGACCTCGACTGGCTCGCTGTCCTTCCCGCGCAGGCCGCTCAAGCGGTTCTCAAAACGTACGTCCAGGCGTGGAGGAATTGTTGGGAGGGCCGAGCCGAGGCGCCGGCCTTCAAGTCCCGCATCCGCTCCGTGATGAGCGTGGACATCCCGCAGGGCCGGGACCTGAACATCGTCCGTGTGCACCGCCGCTGGGGCATGGTCAACATCCCCAAGGTGGGCCGGGTCCGCTTCCGCTGGACCAAGGACCTTCCTGTGGGCAAGCGGGCTGACAAAGAGAACCGGGTCACCGGCGCACGCCTGGTGAAGGACGCCCTGGGCTGGCACATCGCCTTCCGCATCCAGACCCTCCAGGCCGTGCCCGAGTCCCACCAGGGCACCGAGGTCGGCATCGACGCCGGGGTGAACCTGCCCCTGGCCCTCTCCGACGGCAACCACTTCGACCACGGCCGCCCCGCCCGCCTCCCGGACGGCACCGCCGACCGCGACAAGTGGCTGACCGACCATGAGAAGGCCACACTCCTGCGCCTGGAACAGCACGCCGCGCACCGCAAGAGCTTCCGCCAACCGGGCGAGCGCAGCTCGAACCGGCTGCGTCACACCTACGACCAGATCAAGCAACTCCGCGCAACAGCCACGCGCCGAGCCGTCGACTGGCAGCACAAGACCACCACCCGCATCGCCGAGCAGTGCACACAGCCACAGCGGCACCGCGGGCGGCTCATTTGGCGGAAGCTACGAGAGCGCGTCACGAGGCCGTGAGCCCGCCCCGGCGCTCCGCGGTCCCGCCCCGGCGATCTACGATCCCGCGTCGGCGAGCTCCGCCAGGATGTCGCCGTGGCACAGCTCCGGCGCGCACCAGCAGGCCAGCGTCTTGCCGCGCAGCTCGGGTACGAGGGCGAGGAGCTCGGGGCGTTCGACGAGGTACGCCCGGTACTTGGCCATGACCTCGGCGCGGGTGCCGTCGCGCTTCTTCGTCGGGGTGTCGTAGGCGAAGGGGTTGTAGAGCGGGTGCTGGGGGAGGTCCCAGTGACCCATGGTCCAGCGGCGGCCGATGTAGACGAGGTCGTCGGGGGCGTGCTCCAGGCGGGGACCGAATTCCTGGATATGGCCCTTGAGGTTGATCACGGTGGTGGTCACGCGGGTCTCCCTTCGCGCTGCGGGGCGCCGAGCCCGATCATGCGACGCCAAGGGCGCGTACGCCACCGGCAGGGTCCGAATTCACCGGTCGCCTCAGCCCACTCAACCGACTCAGTCGAACTCAGCCGACTCTCAGGACCTACGCGCCGGTCCTCCCGTACGGACACACCCCGCCCGTCTTGTAAGGCTTACGCCCCCGGCCCCTCGTACGGCAGCAGCTCCGGCCGCTTGGCCGGGCGGCCGTCGCCCGAGGAGCGGCCGGTCAGGCGGCGGCCGATCCACGGCAGCAGGTACTGGCGGGCGAACCGCGCGTCGGCGGTCCGGCGGGCGACCCAGCCGGGCGGGGCGGACGGCGGCATCGGCGTGCGCCACTCGGTGTCCTGCGCCTCGTAGCCGAGCGTCTGCCACACCGCCTCCGCGACCCGGCGGTGCCCCTCGCCCGTCAGGTGCAGCCGGTCCACGTCCCACATGCGGGGATCGCCGAGGGAGGGCGCTCCGTAGAGGTCGACCACGAGCGCGCCGTGCCGGGACGCGAGGTCGTCGACGCAGGTGAACAGCTCCTCCATGCGTGGGCGGAACCGTTCCAGGACCGGGCCCTGGCGGCCGGGGCTGCGCATCAGGACGAGCTGTTTGCAGGCCGGGGCGAGGCGCTCCACGGCTTCTTCGAGGAGCCCGCGGACCCGCCCCATGTCGCACTGGGGCCGCAGTGTGTCGTTCAGCCCGCCCACCAGCGTGATCACGTCGGGCTGCATCGCCGCCGCCACGTCCACCTGCTCGGCGACGATCTGTCCGATGAGCTTGCCGCGTATCGCGAGGTTGGCGTACCGGAAACCGGGCGTCCGAGCGGCCATCCGGGCCGCGAGAAGGTCGGCCCAGCCGCGGTACGAGCCGTCGGGGAGGAGGTCCGACATGCCCTCGGTGAAGGAGTCGCCGACCGCGACAAGACTGGTGTAGGTGGCATTCGTCTGCATGGCGGAAGAGATGATATCCCGTGCACATACCCACCGGTCTGCCGCCCGGAGCACACCCCGGGAGCCCCCAGGCCCGGCCGCCGAACCCCAGGCCCCGTCGCCCGAACCCCTCTCACACGGGCTGCCCGAACAACTCCCTCAGCACGTCTTCCATCGTCACCAGCCCGGCCAACAGCCCGTCCTCGCCCAGCACCGCCGCCAGGTGCGTGCGGCTCCGCCGCATCGCCGTGAGCACGTCGTCCAGTGGCGTGGTCTCCCGCACGCGCGCGATGGACCGCATCTCCTCGACCCGGAACGGCAGATCACGCGGCAACGCGTCCAGCGCGTCCTTGACGTGCAGGTAGCCGACGATGCGCCGCCCGTCGTCCACGACGGGGAAACGGGAGAAGCCGGACTCGGCGGACAGGGCCTCCAACTGCTCGGGCGTGACGCCCACGCGCGCGTAGACGACGCCTTCCAGTGGAAGCACCACGTCCCGTACCGGCCGGCGTCCCAGTTCCAGGGCGTCGTGCAGCCGCTCCTGGGCGCGGTCGTCGATGAGCCCGGCGTCGCTGGAGTCCTTGACCAGCCGGGCGAGTTCCGTGTCCGAGAAAGTCGCGGACACCTGGTCCCGCACGTCGACCCGCAACAGCTTCAGCAGCCCGTTCGCGAACGCGTTGATCGTGAAGATGACCGGCCGCAGCGCTCGCGACAGGCCGACCAGCGGCGGGCCGAGCAGCAGCGCCGAGCGCACCGGCTCGGCGAGCGCGATGTTCTTCGGCACCATCTCACCGAGGAGCATGTGCAGATATGTGGCCAGGGAGAGCGCGATCACGAACGAGATCACGTGCCCCGTGCCGGTCGAAAGACCCACCGCGTGGAACACCGGCTCCAGCAGATGCGCGATCGCGGGCTCCGCGACCACACCCAGCACCAGCGTGCACAGCGTGATGCCGAGCTGCGCGGCCGCCATCAGCGCGGACACATGCTCAAGACCCCACAGCACGCTGCGCGCCCGCCGGTGTCCCTCCTCGGCGTACGTCTCGATCTGGCTGCGGCGCACCGAGATCATCGCGAACTCGGCGCCCACGAAGAAGGCGTTCACGACGAGGGTCGCCAGACCGATCAGCAGTTGTACGGCGGTCATCGCGCGCCCCCTCCCGCAGAGCCTGCGGAGCCATGGGAAGAGGCATCCTCAGGACCCGGCGCGTGCATCAGCACCCGAGCGGCCCGCCGCCCCGACGCGTCCACCACGTCCAGCCGCCACCGGGCGACCTCGACCGTGTCCCCCTCGACGGGGATGCGCCCGAGCACGGTCGCGATCAGGCCCGCGAGCGTCTCGTAGGGCCCGTCCGGCGTGCGCAGTCCGACACGGGCCAGCCGGTCGATGCGGGCGGAGCCGTCGGCCGAGTACAGCGTGCGGCCGTCGTCGTCCGTGCCGGCCGGGGCCAGGTCGGGGGTCTCGTGCGGGTCGTGCTCGTCGCGTACCTCGCCGACGACCTCCTCGACGATGTCCTCCAGGGTGGCGACCCCGGCGGTGCCGCCGTACTCGTCGATGACGACGGCCATCGTGCGTTTGCCGGACAGCCGGTCCAGGAGCCGGTCGACGGTGAGCGACTCCGGAACGAGCAGGGGTTCGCGCATCAGCTGTGCCACGGAGGTGCGGGCCCGGTGCTCGGCGGGCACGGTGATGGCGTCCTTGATGTGCGCGACGCCGACGACCGAGTCGAGGTTGCCGCGGTAGACGGGGAAGCGGGACAGCCCGGTCGCCCGCGTCGCGTTCGCCACGTCCTCGCAGGTCGCCTGGACGTCGAGGGCGATGACCTGGACGCGTGGTGTCATCACGTTCTCCGCGCTGAGGTCCGCGAGGTTCAGGGTGCGCACGAACAGCTCGGCGGTGTCCGCCTCCAGGGCGCCCTGTTTCGCGGAGTGCCGGGCCAGGGCGACCAGTTCCTGCGGGCCGCGGGCGGAGGCCAGCTCCTCGGCGGGCTCGATGCCGAAGCGGCGTACGACACGGTTGGCCGTGTTGTTGAGATGGGTGATGAACGGGTGGAACAGCGCGCTGAACCAGCGCTGCGGCGTCGCCACCCGCTTGGCCACGGCGAGCGGCGAGGAGATCGCCCAGTTCTTGGGCACCAGCTCGCCGACCACCATCAGGAAGACGGTCGACAGGCCCGTACCGATGACCAGCGCGACGGACGAGGTCGCGGACCGCGGTACACCGACGGCCTCCAGCGGACCCGCGATCAGCTTGGCGATGGACGGCTCGGCGAGCATGCCGACGATCAGGTTGGTGACGGTGATGCCGAGCTGCGCGCCGGAGAGCTGGAAGGTGAGGTTCCGTACGGCCTTGAGGGCGCCCGGGGCGCCGACCTCGCCGCGCTCGACGGCCCGCTCCAGCTCGCTGCGCTCGACCGTGGTCAGCGAGAACTCCGCCGCGACGAAGGCACCGCAAGCCACTGAGAGCAGTACTGCCACGCCGAGGAGGAGCAGTTCTGTCATCGGGTCACCTCCGTCCCATGATCGGCCAGGGGCGGGGACATCGCGCGATGTCGGCGCGGCGGGACGCCACGCCGCCGGCTACCGGGAGGCTCGCCCATGGGCGGACGCTCACACCCTTCCTGGGGGACGACCTGATCCCTCAAGAGTAAGGATCAGCGGAGCCCCGCGCTTCGGTCACTCGACCAGCGGCTTCACCCAGCGCCGCCAGTGCTCCTCGGGTGTGTACCCCGCCGCGCGCCACGCATGGTGCGCGGTCTCGTTCCGGCGCAGCACCATCGCGTCGCCACGGCGCCCGCCGAGCCGTACGAAGCGCTCCTCCGCCGCGGTGAGGAGCGCCGAACCGATGCCCTGGCGCCGCCGCGCCGGATGCACGGCCAGCCGGTACAGATGGCAGCGCCAGCCGTCGAAGCCCGCGATGACCGTGCCCACGAGCTCCCCGTCCAGCTCGGCGAGGATCAGGGCTTCGGGGTCGCGGGCGACGAGCCGCTCCACGCCGTCCCGGTCGTCGCTGATGCTCGTGCCCTCGGCGGCGGTCTTCCAGAAGGCGAGAACGGCGTCGAGCTCGTCGGGCGCGGCGGCCCTTGTCCGAAGATCACTCATGCCCCGATCCCATCACGAGCCCCGTGCACGGACACCGAATTCCACGATCCGGACAGGTACCGGACACGGACCGAAGCCGTCAGGACGGGGTCACTCGCCCTGGAGCCCGGCGATCACCGTCCCGAACGCCTCCATGTACGGCTCCAGCACCGTCAGATAGGAGAACCCGTACCGCTCCCGCACGCCCCGCACCTGCTCCCTGATCTGCTCCAGCGTGCCGACCAGGACGATCGGCAGCTCCAGGATCTGTTCCTCGGTGAGATGCGGTACGTGGGGCAGCAGCGGCTGGATCGCGGCCTGCGGGTCGTCGGTGATGACGACCATCTGGACGAGCAGGTTCAGTTCGGCCGGTTCGGCGCGGTCGGCGGCGAGGCGCAGGTAGGCCGCCACCCGCTCGTCGATCTCCTCCGCGGTGAGCGGCTCCAGCGTTCCGGTCGTGCTGCCCGGTACCGAGCGCGCGGCGGTGAAGGCCGCGATGTCTGCGTGCTCGGCGGTCAGCCGAAGCATCCGGTCGCCGTTGCCGCCGACGAGCAGCGGCACCCGCTTCTGCGCGGGCTGCGGCTGATACTCGCTGGAGCCGAGCAGGCGGTCCAACTCCTCGACCGTACGCACCAGATGGTCCACGCGCTCGCGCGGCGAACCGTACGGCAGTCCGGCCGTGTCGTGCTCGGCCTGTACGTATCCGGTGCCGAGCCCGAGTTCGAGGCGGCCGCCCGTGAGCGCGTCGGTGGTGGCGACCTCGCGGGCCAGCAGCGCCGGGTTCCAGAAGCCGGCGTTGAGCACGAACGTGCCCAGGCGTGGCCGTTCCGTCGCCTCGGCGGCCGCGACCAGCGCCGGGAAGGGCGCGACCATGCCGAGATGGTCGGGGACCAGGATCACGTCGTAGCCGAGTTCCTCGGCCCGGCGGCACTTGGCGCGCCATTCGTCGGAGGGGGCGGGGGTGACCAGACTGGCACCGAAACGGAAGGGGCGCGGCATGAACTCTCCTCACCTGTAAGCGACTTGAGCCTGTACGCACTGTTGAGAACGTACGCATGTGAGTACGCGCTCTTGAGTCCGTACGCATGTGAGTGCGCGCTGTGAGTCCATCACTCGTGAGCGATGGCCGCCAGCACATTCATGCGCGATGCACGCAATGCGGGCAGCAGCGCCGCCACGATGCCCACGACGGCCGATCCCACGACGACCGCGACGAGGGTGGTCCACGGGATCGCGAGCGCCTTCATCCCCTGCAGGGCGAGGACTTGCTGCACGCACACACCCCACACGAGCCCGAGCGCCAGCCCGAGGACCGCGCCGAACACGGCGATCACCACCGACTCCAGCCGGATCATCCGCCGCAACTGCCGCCGGGCGAGCCCGATCGCGCGCAGCAGCCCGATCTCGCGGGTGCGTTCCACGACCGACAGGGCAAGGGTGTTGACCACGCCGAGCACCGCGATGACGATCGCGAGGCCCAGCAGGGCGTACACCAGGTAGAGCAGTACGGCGATCTGATCGTGGATCAGCTTCTTGTAGTCGGCCAGGTCGCGTACCTGTACCTGCGGATACGGGTCGAGCGTCTTGTCGAGGTTCGAGCGCAGGGTGTCGGCGGAGGTGCCCGAGGACGCGTTCACGTACAGCGCGGAATCCTGCCCGCCCGGCACGTACTTCTCGATCGTCCCGAAGCCGAAGAACAGCCCGCCCTGCGTTCCGAATCCCTCGGCGGCGTCCTGGTCGGTCAGCGCGGCCACCGTCAGTTCGGTCCGCTGTCCGGCGGGGAACTCGACGGGGATCGTGCTGCCGACGCGTACGTCGTGGTCCTTGGCGAAGGTGGCGTCCATGGCGATGTTTCCGTCCGCGAGCGCGGCGGCCGTGTTCCCCTGGGCATACGTGATGCGGGCGACCTCGTCGAGTTGCGGCTGGTAGCCCGCCGCGGTCGTCTCGACGCGCTTGCCGTCCGGCAGCCGGACGGCGACCGGCGTGAACCGCTGCCGTACGACGAGTCCCGCGCCGTCCGTGGCCTCCACCTTCTCGGTGATCTCCTGCGGGAAGGGAAGGAAGTTGCTGTTCTGCACCACGAAGTCGGCGCCCAGCGTCTTGTCGATCTGCTCGTCGAAGGACTTGGTCATGGACGCGCTCGCCACGGACATTCCGCCGACCAGGGCGAGGCCCACCATCAGGGCGGCAGCGGTGGCACCCGTGCGGCGCGGGTTGCGCAGCGCGTTGCGCTGGCTCATCCGGCCGATCGACCCGAACAGGGCCGGGAACGCGCCGCCGAGGACCCGGATCACCGGGCGCACGAGCAGCGGCCCGGCGATGACCGTCGCGATGAGCGTCAGGACGACGCCGAGTCCCAGCAGGGAAGCGGCGGATCCGGTCTCCGTGGCCGTCACGCAGCCCACAAGAGCGGCGGCTCCCAGCGCGCCGACGATCAGTCCCACCACGGCACGCACGCGCAACGGCCGCCCGACACCGGCGATTTCGGCGTCGACCAGCGCGGCCATCGGCGACACACCGGCCGCCCGCCGGGCCGGCAGGTACGCCGCCACGAAGGTCACGCCGACGCCGACGACGTACGCCGAGACAGGCGTCGGCCACCCGATGACCATCTCGGCGGTCTTGAGATTCATGCCGAGCAGGCCCATGAGCTCGATCAGCCCGATCGCGAGCCCGATCCCCGCGGCCAGACCCAGTGTCGAGCCCACCAGGCCCAGCAGCGTCGCCTCCGTGAGCACGGACCGGCGCACCTGCCTGCGGTCGGCGCCGAGGGCGCGCAACAGGCCCAGTTCGCGGGTGCGTTGGGCGATCAGCATGGAGAAGGTGTTGACGATCAGGAAGACCCCGACCAGTACCGCGATACCCGCGAAGCCGAGCATCACGTACTTGATCACGTCGAGGAATCCGCCGAGTTGGGCCGCGGCGGTCTCGGCCTGCTCGTCGGCCGTCTCCAGCTCATAGGTGCCGGGGCCCAGTTCGGTGGCGATGCGCTGCTTGAGCTGGGCGTCGCTGACGCCCTGGTCCGCGTCCACCTGGATGCTGGTGGCGACGCCCTCCTTGCCCAGCAGCTTGGTCTCCGCGACCGCCGGGTCGAGGAAGACCAGCGCGGCGCCCGGGTTGGTGGTCTTGAAGGTCGCGATGCCGACGACCTCCACCTTGAAGGAGCCGGGCTGTGCGATCACGGTCAGCGTGTCGCCGATGTCCACGTGCTTCTTGTCGGCCGTGTCCGCGTCGAGGAGCGCCTGGCCGGGCCCGCGCGGGGCGTGACCGGAGGTCAGCTCCACGGGGCTGCGCTCGGTGACGTACCAGTCGCCGGCGATGGTGGGCGCGCCCGTGGTCGGGCCCACCGACTCGTTGTCGCTGTCGACGACGGTGACGTTCTCGACGGACACGTCCGCACGCGTGCGGGCTACCCCGTCCACCGTCGCGATGCGGTCCACGAGGCTTGTCGGCACCGTCTCGATGGCCCCGGAGGGGATCTGCGAGTCCAGGTCGTCGTCCTTCGGGCCCACGGTCACGTCGGCCGACGTGGACGCGAAGAGCCGGTCGAAGGTACGGGTGACGGTGTCCGAGAAGATCAGGCTGCCCGCGACGAACGCCACGGACAGGATGACGGCCAGCGCCGAGAGCAGCAGCCGGCCCTTGTGCGCGAGGAAACTCCGGAGTGTCGCCTTCAGCACGACGGCCTGCCTCAGTCCTGGTCGGGGGCGATGCCCTGGTCGGGGGCGGCGTCGCCGTCGAACGTCCCGCGGATCGTGTCGAACCTCTTCATGCGTTCCAGCACCGCCTCCGCCGTCGGTCGGGCCATCTCGTCCACGATCCGCCCGTCCCCGAGGAAGAGCACCAGGTCGGCGTGTGCGGCGGCACCCGGATCGTGCGTGACCATGACGACGGTCTGCCCCAGCTCGTCGACCGCGTCCCGCAGGAAGCCGAGGACTTCGAGGCCCGCCCGTGAGTCGAGGTTGCCCGTCGGCTCGTCCGCGAAGATCAGCTCGGGGCGCGAGGCGAGCGCCCGGGCACAGGCGACGCGCTGCTGCTGACCGCCGGAGAGCTGGGCGGGCCGGTGCCCCAGCCGGTCGCGCAGGCCGAGGTTGTCGATCACCTGGTTCAGCCACTTCTCATCGGGCTTCTGGCCCGCGATGTCCATGGGCAGCGTGATGTTCTCGGCCGCGTTCAGCGTCGGGATCAGGTTGAACGACTGGAACATGAAGCCGATCCGGTCCCGGCGCAGCTGGGTCAGCTCGCGCTCCTTCAGGCCGGTGATCTCGGTGTCGCCCAGCCACACCTGTCCGGCCGAGACGGTGTCGAGCCCCGCCAGACAGTGCATCAACGTGGACTTCCCGGAGCCCGAGGGGCCCATGACCGCCGTGAAGCGGCCGCGCGCGATGTCCACGTCGACCGAGTCGAGGGCGAGCACGGTCGTCTCGCCCGAGCCGTACGCCTTCGTCAGGCCGCGGGCGCGGGCCGCGATGCCCTCGGCGTCCGTGCGCCCGAGGGCTTGCTCCGCAGCTGCTGTGGACAAGGCCGCCTCCTAGGTGGGACTCCGGTGTCCGCGGGCGAGCCTAGTGTGATGCGGGGCACACTCGGTATCCCCCCGAAGTCCCGGGCCGGTCTCCGTCGCAGGTCGGTGACCCCGGAGATCCGTGTAAGGGGCACCCTTAAGGGGATGGCTGCGCCCGGCCCTCTTGCTGCTGCTAGCACTTTGGCGCTAGCTTCTCGGTATGGCGAAGACCCAATTGAACGTACGCGTGGACGAGGGCACCGCCCGGGCCGCGCGCGAACGCGCCCTGGCCCGCGGGATGAGCGTCAACCGCTACATCGAGGAACTGGTCAGACAGGACACCGGAGAGGCCGGCCACACCTTCGTGGAGGCCGCCGCCGACTTCATGAAGCAGTACGAGTCCGTCTTCGCCGAGGAGTTCGGCGCGGAGCGAGAAGGCCGTCGCTGAGCTCTTGAACGAACCCCTGAACCTCAGAGTCGACCTCGCCTGGCTCCTCATGGTCGCCGAACAGAAGACACCGGGAGACCCCCAGGTCACCGACTGGGGAGCTCTCGTCGCCGCGGTCAGCCGGCACGAGGCGAAGATATTCGGCGTCCCCGTCTACGACACCCCGCACACCCGCGCCGCCGCGCTGCTCCAGCTCCTGCTGCACGTCCCGGCACTCGAACGCTCCAACGCGATGTTCGCCATGGCCGTCGCGTACGCCTACCTCGTCGCCAGCGGCCTGAAGGTCGTCACCTCGCCCGAGCAGGTCCGCGACCTCGCCCGCCTGGTCAAGACCGGCGAGGCGACGGTGAACGACATCGCGCGCGAACTGCGCCAGTGGAGTCTGTAAGGCTCTTTCCGGCTGCGCTAGCTCTTGAGGTCGGGGCGCCGCGCGGTGCCCAGCACGCAGTACGAACTCGGCGTCCGCAACCCCTTGTCGGGCACCAACAGCCGCCGGTACGGCCCCAGTTCGTACCCGGCGTCCCGGATCGCGCCGACCGGGTCCCGGCTCACGTGGCAGCCGCCGAAGAGCAGCGGCCACACTGTGCGGTCCAGCACGCGCTGGCCGACGGTCATCGCGCGGCCGCCGCCCCTTCCGTGCTCGAAGAACCGCAGCTCACCGCCCGGGCGCAGGACACGGCGGATCTCGGCGAGGGCCCGCGGCAGGTCTCGTACGCTGCACAGCACCAGCGACACGACGGCCGCGTCGAACGCCTCGCTCTTGACCGGCAGCGCCTCCGCGACCCCCGGCGCCACGTCGACGGGCACATCGGCGCGCAGCGCCGCCGTCACCGCCAACTGCCGCAGACGGCGTTCGGGTTCGATGGCGACGACCTCCGAGACCGTGCTCGGATAGTGCGCGAAGTTCAGCCCGTTCCCCGCGCCGATCTCGATGACCCGGCCGGAGAGCCCGGCGAGCAGCTCGTCGCGATGGACACCGATCGCGGGCTCGGCCGCCACGCTGAACTTGGCGTAGAAGCGGGCGAACAGCGGGTGGTGGACGGGGGCCGGGGCCAGTTTGCCGGTCTTGGTGGTTCCGCCGGTTTTGGTGGTTCCGGTGGCGCGTAGTCGCATGGAGGACCTCCCCTAGGGGTCGGGGCCTACCGCGATTGTCCCCCGGGACATCCTCGCTCACCCGTTCGTTGCCCGGTTCTCGCGACACGGCCGCCGTCCTGTGGTCCCGGCCGCGCACGGCGTCGTTGTGGACGACGCGGGCGCACCCGGACGTCCACGCCGGCGCACGGGCCTGACCCGGCTCCGGGTACAGGCGAAAGCCGTACCGGAGCTGGGGCCGAGGTGAGCGTGCTGAAGGGCTCGCTCAGGGGGCGTGCGCCGCAGTGAAGGCGGCCGCGTTCCAGCTGCCACCCAGTGCGGGTGCCAGCCAACGTCCCGCGTGCGCACGGAAGTCGGAGATCGGACAGGTCCCGACCCCGGCGGGCAGCGCGCCGAGCAGGGGAACCCCGCTCACCGCCGGGAGGTCCGCGAGATTGCAACGCGCGGCCAGATCGGGTGAGTCGGGCCAGCTGCCGACCACCAGACCCGTCAACTCCAGTCCACGACGGCGCAGTTCACGTGCCGTCAGTTCCGTGGTGTTGAGGGTGCCGAGACCCGCCGACACGACCACGAGCACCGGAGCGTCCAGGAGCCGCGCGGCGTCCGCGAGCGTGCCGCCCTCGTCGTCGAACCGTACGAGCAGCCCGCCCGCCCCCTCGACCAGCACGAGGTCGTGCTCCGCGGCCAGCTTGCCCGCCGCCTCGGCCACTTCGTCCGGACGCACCGGCGCGAGACCCGCCCGCCGGGCCGCCGTGGCGGGAGCCAACGGCTCGGGATAACGGGCGAGTTCGACCGCGGTCACCGCGCCCGCGAGCCGTGCCACCTCGTCGGCGTCCCCGCGCTCACCCGGCAGCACACCGGTCTGCGCGGGCTTGAGCACGGCCACGGACCGCCCGGCCGCGACGGCCGCCGCGGCGACGGCCGCGGTCGTCACGGTCTTGCCGACCTCCGTGCCCGTCCCCGTGATCACCAGTACCGACATCTCAGCCCTCCCGCGCGGCCGCGCACACCGCGGCCGTGATCCGCGCCAGGTCCGCGTCCCCGGTGACGTACGGCGGCATCGTGTACACGAGATCCCGGAACGGCCGCAGCCACACGCCCTCGCGCACCGCCGCCCGGGTCGCCGCCGCCATGTCGACGTCGTGGTCCAGCTGCACGACCCCGATGGCGCCGAGGACGCGTACGTCCCGGACGCCCGGCAGCTCCGCCGCCGGGGCCAGCCCGTCCCGCAGCCCCGTCTCGATGCGCTTGACCTCGGTCTGCCAGTCCTGGCCGAGGAGCAGGTCGATCGAGGCACAGGCCACGGCGGCGGCGAGCGGATTACCCATGAAGGTCGGGCCGTGGGCCAGCACCGGGACCTCGCCCCGCGAGATTCCGTCGGCGACCCGTGCCGTGCACAGCGTGGCCGCCATCGTCATGTATCCGCCGGTCAGTGCCTTGCCCACGCACATCACATCCGGCGTGACGCCCGCGTGCTCGGCCGCGAACAGCGCCCCCGTACGCCCGAAGCCCGTCGCGATCTCGTCGAACACGAGCAGCACGTCGTGCGCGTCGCACGCCTCACGCAGCACCCGCAGATACGCGGGGGAGTGGAACCGCATCCCGCCCGCGCCCTGCACCACCGGCTCCACGATCACCGCGGCCAGCTCGTCCGCGTGGCGCTCGATCAGCCCGCGCAGATGATCCGCGTACGACTCCTCGTACGCGGCCGGCGGCGGGTCCGCGAACACCTGGCGCTGGAGCACGCCCTGCCACAGCTCGTGCATCCCGCCCTCGGGATCGCACACCGACATGGGCTGCCAGGTGTCGCCGTGATAGCCGCCGCGCCAGGTCAGCAGGCGCTGCTTGCCCGGGCGGCCGAGTGAGCGCCAGTGCTGGAGACACATCTTGACCGCGACCTCGACCGATACCGAGCCGGAGTCGGCGAGGAAGACATGCTTCAGACCTTCGGGCGACATGTCGACAAGGTGTTTCGCCAGCCGTACGGCGGGCTCGTGCGTGAGCCCGCCGAACATCACGTGGCTCATCCGCCCGAGCTGGTCGCGGGCCGCCTCGTTGAGCGCCGGGTGGTTGTAGCCGTGGATCGCCGACCACCAGGACGACATGCCGTCGATCAGTTCGTCCGCCGTGTCCGCAAGGCGCAGCCGTACTCCGCTCGCAGACTCCACGACGAGCGGTTCCTGACGGCCGGGCATCGGCCCGTACGGATGCCAGACGTGCCGCCGGTCGAGATCGAGCAGCTCGCCCACGGAGAGCTCGCGCACGGGCAGGTCAGGCATTGGGCGCGAGATCCGTTCCGGCACCTCGGCGGCGTACGGCGACCAGGTCCGTACGCGCCTCGGAGGCCCGCGTCGTCTCGGCGGCCGGCTCCTCGGCGGGCGAGCCGCAGGGGCCGCAGCCGCCGCTCTCGTGCGAGCCGCACCCGGCCTCCGCGTGCGAACCGCATCCCGCACCGGCCGTGGCCCGGTGCTCCGGAAGCGTCACCTCGCCCGTGCCCTCCACCTCGAAACCGGCGTCCGCGATCATCTCCAGGTCGGCCTTGCCGGCCTGGCCCTCGCTGGTGAGGTAGTCGCCGAGGAAGATCGAGTTGGCCAGGTGCAGGGCGAGGGGCTGCATCGTGCGCAGATGGACCTCGCGGCCGCCCGCGATCCGCACCTCGACGTCCGGGCAGACGAACCGGACCATCGCCAGGATCCGCAGACAGCGCTGCGGCGTGAGGTTCCACTCCTTGGCGAGCGGGGTGCCCTCGAACGGGATCAGGAAGTTGACCGGGACCGAGTCGGGGTCCAGCGCGCGCAGCGCGTAGACGACGTCGACGAGGTCCGCGTCGCTCTCGCCCATGCCCGCGATCAGACCCGAGCAGGCGGACAGGCCCGCGGCGTGCGCCTTCTGCACCGTGTCCACGCGGTCGGCGTACGTGTGCGTGGTGGTGATCTCCCCGTACGTCGACTCGGACGTGTTGAGGTTGTGGTTGTAGGCGTCCGCGCCGGCCTGGCGCAGCCGCTCGGCCTGGCCGTCGGAGAGCAGCCCGAGGCAGGCGCACACCTCGACGCCCTCGTTCTGGTCCTTGATCGCCTTGATGGTGTCCGAGACCCGGTCGACGTCCCGGTCGGTCGGGCCGCGACCGGAGGCGACCAGGCAGACCCGCTTGGCGCCGCCCGCGAGCCCGGCGGCCGCGGCCTGGGAGGCCTGGTCGGGTTTCAGCCAGGTGTATTTGAGGATCTCGGCCTTCGAGCCGAGCCGCTGCGAGCAGTACGAGCAGTCCTCGGGGCACAGGCCCGACTTCAGGTTGACCAGGTAGTTGAGTTTCACCCGTCGGCCGAACCACTGCCGCCGTACCTTGCCGGCCGCGGCCACCACATCGAGGATTTCGTCGTCGGAGGTGGCCAGCACGGCCAGTGCCTCGTCACGGGTCGGCAGCTCGCGCCGAAGCCCCTTGTCCACCAGCGTGTTCAGCAGGTCCATGGGGTCCGATCCTGGCCTATCCGACCTCGCCCGGCCAAGGAGGGACCGGACAACAGAGGCAGTTCGACGTGTGGGGTATGTAACACGACCACCCCAGCACGTAGGGTCAACAGAGAGCATGGAAGACCAGGTCAGAGGCCCAAAATCCGCATCTCACCGCCGATTTGGTGAGAGACATGAGTGAGACGAAAGGGTCAGTGGATCAATATGGAGGATTCCTACAACACCCCCGAATGAGCTGTTCCCTCAAGCGCCGTGCGTGACTTGCTGCGGACTGTCCTGGAAGCTCTCGACATCCCCCACCCTGCGATCGTAGAGGACCGCGAGGCGCACGACCGGATCTTGAGCGGACGGGCCATGCGCGCGGCAATCGCGCTCCGCAGCACGCTGGACGGGTGCCCTCTCGAAATCGAGTGGACACCGGATATCTGCGGGAACCGCTCGCTGAGCATCCCGCTGCCGGCTATGGCCGGTGGGCTGGTCGGTAGCCACAGAGGCTCTGTACGGCTCTCTGAGACGCAAAGGAACCCCAGCGTTGTCCCGCTGGGGTTCCTGTCTGCGTGAAGCCCCTTCAGGGGCTCTCTAGGTGGTTCACGGCCCTAACGCGGAACGGCCGCCATACTTGCCCGATGCGGTCACCGTTGCGGGCGGGTGAGACACCGGACGGGCAGTTGAGTTGCCTCCTCGTAGCTCAGCGATGAACGGAGCCGTGACCAAGCCTCGCGTTCCGCAAGTCGATTAGGTGGAGCCGTCCAGCAACTTCACAAGTGGTGACGTGATGACGCGTATGGTTCCGACCCTGATAGTGGATAGCGGAGCCTCGTTGGTTCGGATGAGGTCGTATAGCTGAGATTTACTGATACCGAGAGCTGTGGCCGCTTCCTTCACGCTCACGGTTGCTGGCCAAGATCGGACATCATCGAGGGTTGGTGGTCCGTCCATGTCGCTCCTGTCCATGTCGATATCTGAACGGAATCACGCCTATTGTCGGGTGTCGAATCCTCCCGTAGAGGCTTGATCGCCGGAGTGATAGGGGGTCTGGTTCCCGAGCCGGGCGGAGGGATTCTGAGGCCCGTATGTAATGTCCCGGAGGGTTCATAGGAAGCCGATATCAGCTCATGTAGGGGTGTCGGCCCTGCGGCACGTTAGTAGTCGTAGATTGGGTGCGGGCGCGACAGTCGGGCGCCACTGTGCCCTGCCTGCATCGCGCGGGCTTGCCTGCCTCGGCCGGCCGTACCGGTAGGCCTGTCGGCTTGCCGAGCAACTGGTCAGGCCGACGGGATCGGCGGCGATCCGACCGCCGGACTGTCCTGTGTCTGCGACCGTGGAGGCGCAAATGACTTCATGGATGAGAAGGCGCGCTTGTCGCAGTCCTGGGACCCGTTGGGCTGGGCCGTCATTGCACACCAGGCATCAGCGACTGCACGGGTGCTACTCGTCGAGGAACTGAATGGCGTGCTTCAGGAAGCGCTCGGGGTACTGGAACTGGGCTCCATGCCCGGCATCGGGGTAGATCAACAGTTGAGCGTTGGGGATGTTCTGGGCGAGGTGCCAGGAGTTGATCGAGGCGATCATCACGTCGTTCTCGCCGTTGAGGACCAGCGTCGGCTGGGTGATCGCGTTCAGGTGGGCGTAGGGATTCTCGCCCGGCAGCGGTTCCGCGTAGGCGATGGTCGCTTCGAACTGCGCCTGTGCGACCGCGGGCGAGCTCGGCGGGTCCTGGTCGGCCCGCTGGTGGCGGCGCTCCCAGAAGGCCTTGCCCGCTTGCTTCGCGGCTTCCGAGCGGCCGAAGAACAGGAAGAGGAAGTCCTCCAGGGTGGGGACCGGGTTCAGGGCGTACTGAGGCACCTGGGGGTCACTTGTCGGGTCCCCGCCGCGGAGGCCGGTGCCGAGTAGGAGGAGCTTGCGCACCAGCTGGGGGTGGCGCAGCGTGACCTCCTGCACCTGGTAACCGCCGAGCGAGAAGCCGAGCAGGTCGACCTGCTCCAGCCCCAGTGCCCGGATGACCGCGGCGATGTCGTCGGCCATGTCCTCCATCCGGTTACGCGGCGTGCCCGATGACGAGGCGATGCCGCGCCCGTTGAACAGGATGACCTCACGGCCTTCGGCCAGGCCGTCGGTGAGCAGCGGGTCCCAGTTGTCCATTCCCCCGCGGAAGTGCTGGACCAGGAAGAGCGGGACTCCGGAGGGCTTGCCCCAGCGGCGGTAGGCGAATCGGTCGCCGTCGACCTCGATGTACTGAGTCGGTGCGGTCACATGTGTGTCACTCATGGCCTGGGCCTTTCTGTAGTGGGTGAGCAATACGATGACGGTCATCATCTAAAAAGTCAACCCCTTTGATGTCGATCGACATCTATGTATGCTGGACCGTCGAGCGTCGACCGAGGAAGGGACGGCTGGACATGCGGGTCACCAAGGCACAGGCAGAGCAGAACCGGGCCCACATCGTCGCGACAGCCGCCAGGCTGTTCCGTGAGCGCGGATATGACGGTGTCGGCGTGGCAGAACTGATGGCAGCCGCCGGGTTCACCCATGGCGGGTTCTACAAGCACTTCCGCTCCAAGGCCGACCTGATGGCCGAGGCGTCCGCGAGCGGGCTGTCACAGACCGCGGCACGGACAGAAGGTGTGGACGCCGCCGAGTTCGTCGAGCGCTACGTCTCCCGGGAGCATCGCGACGGGCGCGGTGACGGCTGCACCATCGCGGCCCTCAGCGGGGACGCCGCGCGCCAGCCGGCGGACATCAAAACAGAGTTCGCAGCCGGGATCGAGAACCTGCTGACGGCCCTTCAGGCTCAGAGTGATACGCCGGGGGATGCGGACCAGCGCGCGACCCGCACCATGGTGATCGACATGCTCGCCCACTCGGTCGGCGCGGTCATGTTGTCGCGCGCATGCCCGGACGGTTCTCCGCTGGCGGACGAAATCCTCGATGTCTGCCGCGCGGAGATTCTTGCGTCACTGACACACGGCAACGTCGACGGGTCGGAGGCGGGGGGCCCGGAAGCCTGACCGCAGTCGAGTGGTCTTGCCGAGTTGCGCGGCGCGGATCGCGGTGACGTACCCGCTGTTCCGGCGCCGAGCGCGACGACGCCGTAGTGCGTGCTCATGATGTGCCCCCTTTCCGGGGTTTGATGGGTGGCGCGTGGAGCGAGCGGTCATGCGGCGCGGTGGTGGGGCGCCAGGGTGGCGTGGATCTGGGCGCGGATGTCGGCGAGGACGGCATCGTCGCTGCGGTGCAGGTACGCGGTGGCGGTGGTGCTGATGTGGATGATCGCGGTAATCACTCGCGCCAGCGTTGCCGCGTCGGCGGCGCCGATGTGCTCGTCGCGGGTGAGCAGGCCGGTGATGCCGTCCTCGAGACGGCCGGCAAGGGCCAGGCCCGCTTGCCGGTAGGGCTCGGCCGGGTCGCCGAAGACGAGTTCGTGCAGGTATGTGCGGCCGTTCTCGATGTGTTCCCTCACGCACTCCACCACGGGACGGATGAGAGCGATGACCCGCTCCAGCGCGCCCTGTCCGACGGCGGTGTTCGCGGCGGCGACGCCTTCGCCGATGGCGGCGGCGAACTTCTCGTTCTGCACCATGATCAGCAACTCGGCCTTGGTGGACGCGTACAGGTAGAGCGTCCCGATCGCGACATCGGCCCGGCGGGCGACCTGCTGCGTCGTGACCCCGTTGACGCCGTGTTCGGCGAACAGTTCGCGGGCTGCGGTCATGATGCGCTCGCGCTTGGCCTGTTTGGCCCGCTCGCGGCGCCCGATCGGCATGTGGCCGCGTCCCATGGGACCTCCCTTGACAATAATTCTGAGTAGACTCATAGTTGAGTGTACTCAGGTTGAGGGAGTGGGGCGAGGCCTCAGATGCCACGCCGAACTGGCTGATCTGGCCTCACGCCTGGATAAATAGGATGAAGACAAGGAGCGACGCCCCGTGAGAGCGTTCGTCGTCACCAAGTACAAGGAGCCGCTGCAGGAGGCGGACGTCCCCGAGCCCACCGTGGGGGAGCACGACGTGCTCGTCCGGGTGGAGGCCGCCGGGCTGAACCCGCTGGATGAGAAGATCCGCGCCGGTGAGTTCAAGCAGATCCTGCCCTACAAGCTGCCGCTGATCCTGGGCAACGACGTCGCGGGCACCGTCATCAGCGTCGGGACGGCAGTTCGCGGCTTCAAGCCCGGAGACGAGGTCTACGCCCGGCCCGACCAGGACCGCATCGGCACATTCGCCGAGCGCATCGCCGTCGCGGAGGGCGACCTGGCGCTCAAGCCCGCCTCGATCAGCATGGAAGAGGCGGGCTCGCTGCCGCTGGCGGCGCTCACGGCATGGCAGGCGCTGGTGGAGCGCGGAAAGGTGCGGCCCGGGCAGAAGGTTCTCATCCACGCCGGGGCCGGCGGGGTCGGTTCGATCGCGATCCAGCTCGCCGCGCACCTCGGTGCGAGCGTCGCCACGACCGCCAGCGGATCCAACGCGGACTTCGTGCGCGCGCTCGGCGCGGACACGGTGATCGATTACCGCACCCAGGACTTCGAGCAGCTCCTGACCGGCTACGACCTGGTGTTGGACAGCCTCGGTGGGGAGAACCTAGAGAAGTCCCTGCGGGTGCTCAAGCCCGGCGGCAAAGCCATCGGGATCTCCGGCCCCCCGGACCCCGCGTTCGCCCGCGAGGCCGGCCTGAACCCGCTGCTGCGCCTGGCGGTCGCAGGCCTGAGCGGCAAGATCCGCAGGCAGGCCAAGAAGCTCGGCGTGACGTATGAGTTCCTTTTTATGCGCGCCAGCGGCGACCAGCTCCGCCAGATCACCACCCTCATCGACCAGGGCGTGGTGCGCCCGGTCGTGGGAAAGGTGGTCCGCTTCGACCAGACCCCGCAGGCGCTGCAGTCCCTGTCCCAGGGCGGCATCCGTGGCAAGGCCGTCATCGGCAGCAGCTGACCCACCGTAACCGCGACGGGCGACACGAAACACACAGCGACACAGAACACGCAAGGAGAATCCGTCATGAGCAGCACCAACACCCCGAACGAAGCCGTCATCACCTCCTACGCGAAGGCCCCGGCCCGCACCGTCAGCGCCGGCGGCGTCACCTACGCCTACCGCGAGCTGGGACCGAAGGGCGGCATCCCCGTCGTCTTCTTCGTCCACCTCGCCGCGACCCTGGACAACTGGGACCCCCGCATCATCGATCCCATCGCGAAGGGCTGTCACGTCATCGCCTTCGACAACCGCGGTGTCGGGGCATCCACCGGCCAGGTGCCGGACAGCGTCGAGGCGATGGCCGACGACGCCTACACCTTCATCAAGGCGCTCGGCTTCGACAAGATCGACATCTTCTCCTTCTCCCTCGGCGGCATGGTCGCTCAGGCCCTGGTGGTGAAGCACCCCGAGCTCGTCCGCAAGCTGGTCCTCACCGGCACCGGGCCCAAGGGCGGCAAGGACATGGACAAGGTCGCCAGAATCACCTACTGGGACATCCTGCGCGCCACGTTGACCCGCTCGGACCCCAAGGAATTCCTGTTCTTCAACCGCAACGCCACCGGCAAGCCCGCCGCACGCGCGTTCGTCAACCGGCTCAAGGAGCGCACCGTCGACCGCGACGCGGACATCAAGACCAAGGCGTTCCAGACACAGCTGAAGGCGATCAAGAAGTGGGGGCGCTCCGCCCCTGACGACCTTTCGTCGATCACGCAGCCCACCCTGATCGCCAACGGCGACAACGACCGCATGGTGCCGTCGGTCCTGTCGGAGGACCTGCACCGGCGCATCAAGGACAGCGAGGTGATCATCTACCCCGACTCCGGGCACGGCGGCATCTTCCAGTACCACCAGGAGTTCGCCCCCGTAGCGGTCGAGTTCCTGGCCCGATGACCACCGCCTGACCAGGAAAAAGGGCAACATCATGAGCACGTCACCGGCCGCCGCGCCCCTGGAAGTGAAGAAGCCTCTCACCTCCTCGATCCTGCTGTGGGTGCGCACCGACCAGCCCCGCCAGACCGGCATGGACCACTGGAAAGGCCCGCACTCAGGGATCATCTCCGCCACCCCGGGCCTGGAGGAGTACCGGCAGATCCACCTCGCCGAGCACAACACGGGCCTGTGGCCGGCCATCGACGGGATCCAGACCGCGATCCCCGCCGACCGGAAGATCGACGGCGTCGCGGAAGTCACCTTCCAATCGGTGCTTGCACCCCTGAAAGGGCGCGAGCAGACGAAGCTGGCCTACGCCGACGAGATCAACGTGTTCCGCCGCACCCTGCTCTACGCCGGCCCGCCGAACTCCTCTCGGTGGTACGACGTCGCAGGCACCGGACAGACGGTCGGTGCCCGCGCGCTGATCTACCTTCGCCGCAGAGACGGGGTCGGCGCCGGCGCCTTCCGGAAGTTCGTCAACGAGCAGCTCGCACCTGCACTCGCCGGCACCGGAGTGCTGAAGGAACTGCGCACGCAGACGTTCCTGCCCTGGATCGAAAAACTCTGGGACACCCCGGACGTCGCCCACGACAACCCCCACGACCAGCACTTCCACGCCTCGGTCAGCCTCGGGTTCGCCGACACCGCGGCACGGGACGCCTTCTTCACCGGCAACCTGGTCCAGGACCTGTCCGACCGGCTGGCATCGCAGGTCTCCGCGATCCACGCCTACGACGTCACCGCCGCCCTCACCTACGTCAAGAACGGCGACATCCTCCCGCGCTACCAGGAGTGAGCAGCGCAGGTGGGAAGCGGGACCACCGGATCTGCTCGGCAAATCCATCCGCCCCGGCTTCCTGGCCCTCCTCGCGCCCCCGTCGCCGTCTGATACCCCTCACGCATCTGGAGCCAGCCATGAGCGAGCAGCAGAGCACCATCCACTACGAGCGCACCTCACCGCAGATCGCGAAGATCACCTTCGCCAACCCGCCCGTCAACCTCATCACCGGCGAGACAGTCCTGCGCCTCATCGAGATCGTCACCGAACTGGCCACCGACCCGGACATCCAGGTCGTGCTGTTCGACAGCGCCACCCCCGACTTCTTCTACAACCACTTCGACCTGGCCGCCGCCGCCGACTTCCCCGCCCCCGAGGACCCGGACGCGGCGCCGGCATGGACGAATCTGGTCCTGGAACTTTCCAAAGCGCCCTACATCACGATCGCGGCCATCCGTGGACGCACCCGCGGCGGCGGGAACGAGCTCGCCCTCGCCCTCGATCTGCGCTACGCCAGCCGTGAGAAGGCGATCTTCGGACAGCCCGAGGTCGGTAGCGGACTGCTGCCCGGCGGTGGCGGCACCGAACGCCTCCCTCGCGCCATCGGACGCGACCGCGCCCTGGAAGCCATCCTCACCAGCGACGACTACGACGCCGACACCGCCGAGCGTTGGGGCTGGGTCACCCGCGCCCTCCCCGACAGCGAACTCGACGCCTTCGTCGGCACCGTCGCCGCCCGGCTCGCCTCCTTCGACCGCACCTCACTCGCCTCAGCCAAAACCCAGATCAACCGGGCATCCCTGCCCCCGGACGCGGACCTGGTCGCCGCGTACGGCGAGTTCGCCCACTCCCTCACCCTCCCCGGTTTCCTCACCCGGGCCGCAGGCACGCAGGCCCTCGCCGAACAGGTCGGCATCGACTTCGAATACCGTCTCGGGCACCACATCGGCGTCGCCAACCGGCAACGCTGACACCCGGCAGCAAGCGAGCACGTACGCAGCAGATGCCGCGGCCGTGCTCGCTTTGTCGCGAGTCCCATCTGGGTCGTCGTATGCCTGCCCGATGGGGGAGGGGAACGATGGCGCGAAGCCCGGTCACCATCGAGGACGACCGACGGATCGGGGCTGCTGCGGACGCGGTGCGGTGTTCGACGTCTTCCGTACCGTGGCCGACCGGCGCCCCGGCAGGGCCGGTGAATTCGAGCGCGTCGGCGCCCCGCGTCGGGGCACAGGCCGACTGACCAGGGCTCACCACCCAGTGGCGCGGCCTGTACGCCGACAGGGCTGCGGGTGGTGTCGGGGAAGTGTCCTTGGCGGTCGCTGGGCGAACTGCACCGGATGATGCTCGACGAAACGCTCGCCGGGCATGGCCTGTCCGAGTTTCACCGACACGGACCGGGGTGAACTCGCGGCACCTGGCACCGCCTGCGCCCGTGGCCCGACAGCCGCGATGGTCTGTCCTCACGATGGTGCCGGGCTGCTGATCGATCGGACTGCTGCTTGGGCCGACTGCCGATACGACGGTGCACGTCTCCGCGATGCCGGCAAACCGTTCGAACCCCATGGATCACGCGGTCCTGACGTCAGGAGATCACATCGGGACCGAAGGACAATTTCAGGCGTTCGTGCCGCGCAGGTCCGGGTAGAGCGCCTCGACCGGGCCGCTCAGAGCCGCCTTGACCCCCTTGGTCAACTCGTCGGCCAAGACCTCGTACTCGCCGGCCTCGACCGCGTCATAGACCGTCGTCACCAGCTGCGTCGGCAGCATCTTGGGTCCGTCGGCGTGCGCGGCCATGTCGGTGTCGACGTAGCCCATGTGCACACCCGTCACGTGGACGCCCATGGGTGCGAGCTCGATGCGCAGCGAGTTGGTGGCCGACCACAGTGCGGCCTTGGACGCGCTGTATACGCCGCCGAAGGCGTACCAGCTGGCAACGGAGTGCACGTCGATGAGGATCGACCCCTGCTTGGCGGCGAGGATCGGTGCGAAGGCGCGGGCAAGGAAGACTGGTCCGAAGAAGTTCGTCTCCATGTTCGCCCAGATGTCCGCCTCGGTGACATCCAGCAGGCTCGCGCTCGGCGGGGTGGCGCCCGCGTTGTTGACGAGCACGGTGACGTCCGCCGCGGCGGCGACGGCCACGTCGATCGACGCGCGGTCGGTGACGTCAAGGGTCAGGGGGACGATGCGTTCGTCGTCCCAGGCGCGGGGGGAACGGGCGGTGGCGTAGACCTTGGCGGCGCCGCGTGCCAGGGCGTCGTGGACGAAGTGGGTGCCGATACCGCCATTGGCGCCGGTGACGAGGACGACTGCTCCATCGAGGGAGGGCATGGGTGTTCCTTCGTTCCAGGGGGAGGTGAAGTGCGTGGCTCTGCACGGATGGAGCAATGACTCCTCGCCCTGTCATGGGAGAATGAGCACAGCCATATTCGAGCCCACGCGGTAGCGAGTGTAATCATAACTGACTGTGGTCAGAATCTTATTCCTGGAGGACATCGCCATGTCTGTCGCCCCCCGGCCGGTCGGACGGCGCGAGCGGAACAAGCAGGAGAAATTCGACCGCATCGTCGCTGCCGCGACTGAGTTGTTCGCCGAACACGGCGTCGATGAGGTCACGACCCAGCAGATCGCCGACAAGGCCGACATCGGCACCGGGACCCTGTTCCTTTATGCCAAGACCAAGGGCGAACTCCTCCTGCTTGTGCAGAACGCCAAGTACGCCGAAGCGCTCAAGCAGGGCCGGGCGGACGCCGAGACCGTCCCGGGCGTGCTGGACGCGGTGATGGCGATCGTCCGGCCGATCGTGGAGTGCAACCGCACCCAGATCGACAACGGACGTACCTACCTGCGAGAGATGGTCTTCGGCGACCCCGAGGAGCCCCGGCGCAGCGCAGCACTCGCCATCGTCGCGCAGGCCGAGGAGGCCATCGCCGCCGCGCTGCACCGAGACGAGCGGGTCACGGAGGGTGACGCCGCGACGTTGGCACACATCGTGTCCGCCGTGATGTTCCTCAGCACGGCGGCGAGCGTGAACATCGCCTTGAGCGTCGAGGAGATCATGCAGGACATCCGGAGGCAGGTCGACGTCCTGCTGCCTCGCTGAAGCGCGGCCGGCCTCCGTCCCAGGCGATCATCAGGATGGTTTTCGGCTGCGCCATGGCTCTGATCCTGACCGCCGCGACCGGGCGGCGGCTGTGGTTCGATCGGCGGGATTCCACCGCACCTGAATCTCGCCGGCGTTCACTCCGGAAGCAGTTCATCGGCCCGTTCGGCGACCTCTTGCCGTAGCGCGACCCACAGGGCGCGTACGGCGGGGTGTGTCACGGCCTCGCGGCGGACGGCCAGGGTGATGGGGAGCCGGATGTCGATCTCGTCGGCGAGCAGTCGGCGCAGCTGCGTCCGCCGGGTCAGGAAGGCCGGCAGGACGCCGATGCCGGCCCCTTGTTGGGTGGCTTCGAGCTGGGCGAAGACGTTCGTCGAGGAGAAGGCCGGGGTCATGCCGGGAAGGTGGCGTTCGATGTCGAGGTCGCCGACCTGCAGCATCGACTCGATGTAGAAGATGAGCGGGTGCTCGCGCAGTTCGGCCACCGTCTCCGGGCGGCCGTACTGGGTGAGGTAGTCGTCGGACGCGTAGAGCCCCAGCGTGTAGTCGGTGAGGTGCTCGGTCACCAGGCGGCTGCTGGAGGGAACGCCGATGACGAGAGCGAGATCGAAGCCGGACGGGCGCAGGGCGAGCTGCCGTGTCGCGGTGATGAGTTCGACCTGGAGCCGGGGGTGCCGGCGGCGCACGCGTACGAGGGCGGGGGTGGCGAAGGCGGTGCCGAAGCCGTCGGGCGCGGTGACGCGCACCGTGCCGTGCAGGGTCGGTGAGTCCTGGCCTGCCACGGTGTCGGCGACGCGGTCGACGGCCTCCTCGATCGCGCGGGCGTTCTCGGAGACGGCTCGTCCGATGTCCGTCAGCGTCCATCCCTCAGCGCCTCGTTCGATGAGGCGCAGGCCGATGCTCTTCTCCAATGCGGCGATACGGCGCGACACGGTGGTGTGGTCCACGCCGAGAGCGTCGGCGGCTGTCACCAGGCGTCCGGTACGGGACAGCGCGAGCAGGTAGCGCAGATCGTCGGCGCGGAGTTTGCGCGGATCGACGGAGCGAGGGGAGCCGGCCGGCCGCGGGGCGGGGTTCTCGTCCGGGGAGTGGGGGTGCACGGTCCGACCGTATCTGCGCTTCTGCACAGCGGCTGTGCGTCATTGGTGGTTGTTTGCACACGGCGCGGGGTCGCACAGTCGGGGCAGTGGGCGTGACATGCCCCGCCGTTCTTGCCGAAGGGGCCGTCATGGTTGCCAGCCTTTCCCTCCCGCGGATCCTGCGCGTCGGCGGCGGTGCCGTCGGCGAGCTGGGCGACGTCGTCGCAGGGCTGGGCCTGCGCCGTCCGCTGCGGGTGACGGACGCCTTCCTCGCCGGGACCGGTGCGGCGGAACGCCTGATGGCGACGCTGAGGGACGCTGGACTGCAGCCGTGCCTGTTCGCCGGTACCGTCCCGGATCCGACGACCGACTCGCTCGAGGCGGGCCTGGCCGTGCTGCGGGAGCACGGGGCGGACTCGGTGATCGGGTTCGGCGGCGGCAGCCCGATGGACACCGCCAAGGCCCTCGGCCTGCTGGGTGTCCAGGGCGGCCGGATGCGGGCCTACAAGGCCCCGCACACCAGCCTCGGCCCGGCGCTTCCGGTGATCGCGGTCCCGACCACCGCGGGCAGCGGCTCGGAGGCCACCCAGTTCACCATCATCACCGACAGCGCGACGGACGAGAAGATGCTCTGCCCGGGGCCGGCGTTCCTGCCGGTCGCCGCCGTCGTCGACTTCGAACTGACCCTGTCGATGCCGTCCCGGCTGACCGCCGACACCGGTGTCGACGCGCTGACTCATGCCGTCGAGGCGTACGTGAGCCGCAAGGCCAACCCGTTCTCCGACGGCCTCGCCCTGAACGCGATCCGGACCATCGGCCGCCACCTCCGCCGCGTCTACGCCGACGGCAGAGACATCGAGGCGCGCGAGGCGATGATGCTCGCAGCGACCCAGGCCGGCATCGCCTTCTCCAACTCCAGCGTGGCGCTCGTGCACGGCATGAGCCGTCCGATCGGCGCTCACTTCCACGTCGCCCACGGTCTGTCGAACGCGATGCTCTTCCCCGCGGTGACCGCATTTTCCGTGCCCGCCGCCGAGAGCCGGTACGCCGACTGCGCCCGTGCACTCGGAGCCGCCACCGACGGCGACAGCGACTCCCTGGCCGCCGAGAGGTTCGTGGAGGCGCTCCGAGCCCTGTGCAAGGATCTTGAGGTGCCCACACCTCAAGCCCACGGCATCGACAAGGACGAGTGGTTCCGCCTGTCGCCCCTCATGGCAGAGCAGGCGCTCGAGTCCGGATCCCCAGCCAACAACCCCGTCGTACCCACCGCGGACGAGATCCAGGATCTCTACGCCCAGATCTACACCTGACACCCGGCGAGTGAGGAACCGTGATGGCCACGACAGCCAGGTCCACGCGGAGTGCGAGATGACGAGCCATGACTGATACCGCTGCGGTCGAGGTTCTCACCGACGTGCACCGAGGCGTGGGCCGGATCCTGCTGAACCGGCCCAAGGCGCTCAACGCCCTGACGACGAGCATGGTCGGCGCCATCGATGGCGCACTCGCCGCATGGGAGCACACCCGCCTGTCCGCTGTGGTGCTCGCCAGCACCAGCACGAAGGCGTTCTGCGCCGGCGGAGACATCCGCACGATCCGAGAGCACAGTCTCGCCGGGGATGCCGCGGCCAGTGAAGGGTTCTTCGCCTCCGAATACCGGCTCAACGCCCGAATCGCCGAGTACCCCGTCCCGATCGTGTCGCTCGTCGACGGCCTCTGTATGGGTGGCGGTCTGGGGCTGTCCGTCCACGGCGGCTTCCGCGTCGTCACCGAGAGCGCGGTGCTGGCGATGCCCGAGACCGGGATCGGGTTCTTCCCGGACATCGGGGCCAGCTACTTTCTGCCGAGGCTGCCCGGCGCGATCGGCATGTACCTGGGACTGACCGGGCACCGGCTCGACGCGGCCGACGCCCTGTACACGGGGCTGGCCACACACTTCGTCCCCAGCGACCGGCTCGCCGCAGTCGCGGACGCTTTGGCCGACAGCCCCGGAGACCCGGTGGACGTCGTCCTGAACCGTCTCGCCGACCGTTCCCCGGTGACGGAGAGCAGGCTGGCGGACGTACGCGGTGACGTGGACTGGGCGTTCGGTGCGCCGACCCTCGGCGAGATCGAGAAACGCCTGCACCACCTCGACACCCCCTGGGCCGCAGCAGCGCTGGTCGCCCTGGAGACGGCCTCGCCGCAGAGCCTGGAGATCACTCACGCCTTGCTCGCCCGGGGGAGGCAGTACACGTTGCGCGAGTGCCTCGCCATCGAGCTCGCCCTCACCCGCACGACCATCCGCACGCCGGACTTCCTGGAGGGCGTCCGTGCGGCCCTGGTCGACAAGGACCGCAATCCCAACTGGCAACGTGCCTCGCACGGTGGCCGGACGCTGTCGTTCTGAGAGATTCCGCCGTGCGCAGGAGATCGTCTTGCGTCACGGGCCGGTCGTGCCGCGGGGGATGCGGCGATGTCCACGGCGCCGGCGCGTCGTCGATGCAGGCCCGTCAGGCCGTGTCCGTCATGAGCGTCGATGACCGCGAGCCGTAAGGGGGTTTCGCCTCGCACGGCGACATCTGCGTCTGTTCGCCTCGGCGGGCTCGCATAGGAGTGGCGGTTCTGAGCCGTGACCAACCCTGACGCGCAACGGATGCGAGGTATTGACCACGGCTCGGGTCGGCGATGTGGCCCGGCCTGACGTCAGTCGCCGTCGGTCACCATCGAGACCACGACCTTGCCGGCCTTGGTGCGGCCCTGCTCGACGTGTGCCATTGCCTCGAGCGTCTGGTCGAACGGGAAGGTGCTGTCGATGACCGGGCGGAGCTTCCCGCTGTCGTAGAGGGCGCCGAGTTTGCGCAGCTGGGAGCCGTTGGCCTGCATGAAGAAGAACTGGTAGCGCACGCCCAGGGCCTTGGCCTGCTTGCGGATCTTGCGGCTGAGGGTGTTCATGACCAGGCCCAGGAAGGAGGGGGCGCCGAGCTGCTTGGCGAAGCCGGCGTCCGGCGGGCCGACGACGCTGATGGCCAGGCCGCCGGGCTTCAGCACCGTCAGGGACTTCTCGAGGTTCGCTCCGCCCAGGGCGTCCAGCACCAGGTCGTAGCCGGACAGTACCTTCGAGAAGTCTTCCTTGGTGTAGTCGACGACGACGTCGGCGCCGAGGCTCCTGACCAGCTTCTCGGTGTCGGTGTTCGTGGTCGTCGCCACGGTGGCGCCGAGGTGCTTGGCGAGCTGGATGACCGTCGAGCCGAGGCCGCCGGCGCCGGCGTGGATGAGTACCTTCTGTCCCGGCTTCACGTGGGCACGGTCGACAAGAATCTGCCAGGCGGCCAGGGCTACCAGCGGCACTGCGGCTGCCTCGTGGAGGGTGAGT
>NZ_VWMY01000085.1:0-8845 GCF_008905045.1 Streptomyces albicerus | reverse complement strand
ATCCGCAGGTCGCGTGGACGGGCGTAGACCTCGTCGCCGACTTCGATGCCGTGTACGGCGGAGCCGACCCGCGTCACGACGCCGGCCACGTCGTGGCCGAGGGTGAACGGAAGCTTGTACTTCAGGAGTTGCTTGAACTCTCCGTTGCGGACCATTTTGTCCAGCGGGTTGATGCTGGCGGCGCTCACTCTGACCAGGACGTCGCGGTCTCCGACGGTGGGCTCGGGTACCTCTGCGGCGCGCGCGCCGTCCTTGCCGTACTTCGCGACGACGAATGCCTTCACGCCGGCCGCCTTTCTGGGAGGCCCCGCTTCGCGTGCGCGGCCGGGTTGATGTGCCAGTTGTGACGCTACTCGCTGGGTATGGGAAAGTAAACTTAGGTGAGGTTAGTATCACCCCATGGATGTGTGGACCGAAGCTCTTCAGGACTCCGGCATGGACCCCCGTCTCGACCGGGACATGTCGAACTGCTCGATCGCGCGGACCCTTGAGGTCGTGGGGGAGAAGTGGACGATCCTGATCCTCCGCGAGGTCTGGTACGGCTCGTCCCGCTTCGGCGACTTCGAACGCGTCCTGGGCTGTCCTCGCAACCTGCTCGCGGCGCGACTCCGGATGCTGGTGGAGGAAGGGATCCTGGCCACCGAGACCTACAAGGAGCCGGGTGCGCGGAGCCGACCGAAGTACGTGATCACCCCGAAGGGCATGGATCTCGTGCCGGCCGTGATGGGGCTCCTGCAGTGGGGCGACCGGTATCGCGCCGATCCGGAGGGGCCGGCCGTGCTGACGCGGCACCGTGGGTGCGGCGCGCACGTCAACGTCCACGTCCGCTGCGAACAAGGCCACTCCGTGCGGGAGGAAGACGTCGAGAGCGTTCCTGGGCCCGCTTTTCGCATGAAGGTCGCCGAGTGAGCTGAACGCGGTTGCGTCGGGCGATGGGCGCGACGTCGCTGGCTGTAGACGAGGGTGCCGGGTGGAGGGCCTCAGCCTCTCGGGGTGTGCTCGCTCCGTCTGGCCCGGGCCTGGTGGAGGCGGACCTTGGTGCGGTTGCCGCAGCGCGCCATGGAGCACCAGCGGCGGTTGTGGGCAGGGGAGCGGTCCAAGAAGCGCAGGGCGCAGGTGTCCGCGCCGCAGACGCGTACACGCCGGATCTCGGCGGACAAGAGTAGATCGACGGCGTCCTGGGCGACGAGCGCCAAGGCGGCTGTGGGATCGGTGGCCAGGTTCGTGGTGCCGGCAGGCTCCAGGTGTCCGTCCGTGATGGCGATCTGCAGGGCGGGGCGCGGGGCCTGCGCTGCTGATCGGTTGAGCACCATGATGTCGTCGGCTGCCGGCAGACGGCCGTCGGCGCCTGCCAGTACGGCCCGGTCGACGACCTCGCGCAGTCGGCGGCCCGACGCCAGGACGGCGGCAGCGGCGGGGCGCGGGGGGTCCGGTGCGAGCAGCCCGGCCTCGTGAAGCCAGAGGGCCAGGTCGCTTGAACTCTGGAGTGTCTCCGTCGGCGGTGTCCGCCAACGGTTGCGCAGGGTGTTGACGAGGTCCAGGCAGACCCGCCCGCCGTCCCAGATCCACATGCCGTCCGTTGCCACGTCCCTATTCTGCACATTAGCTTAACCATCTAAGAGGGTTAGTGCGTGCGAAGGAGGCGGATCCATGGGACAGCCGACAGTGGCGACCGGAGTGAGTCAGGTGGACGGGGTCCGTCTGCACTACCTCCGAGCGGGATCCGGCCCTCTGCTCGTGCTGCTCCACGGCTGGCCGCAGACCTCCGACTGCTGGCGGCCGGTGTTGGCGGATCTCGCCGCCGGCCACACCGTCGTAGCACCTGACCTGCGCGGTTACGGCCTGAGCGACAAGCCCGCGACCGGCTACGACAAGCGACGGATGGCCGCCGACATCGCCGGCCTCGTCGAAGCGCTCGGCTTCGAGAAGGCCGCGGTAGTGGGGCACGACCGGGGAGCCAGGGTGGGCCACCGCTGGGCGCTGGACCGCCCGGAGCAGGTGGAACGGCTGGCCGTGCTCGACATCGTGCCCACCCGGGAGATGTTCCGCCGCCTGGACGCCTCGCTTGCCTCCGGGTACTGGCACTGGCTGTTTCAGATGCAGCCCGATCTGCCCGAGCGGCTGGTGGGGCATGACATGCGGGGGTATCTCGAGTACTTCTTCGAGCGGTGGACCTACAACCGCCACGGACTGACACCCGATGCAGTCGACGGGTACGTCCGCGCCTTCTCCCGTCCGGGTGCCATGCGCGCGAGTTTCGACGATTACCGGGCCATGGAGCAGGACATTGCGCTGGACGACATCGACGCCTCCGCGGGGCGCCGCCTCGCCATGCCGGTGCTGGCGCTGTGGGGTGCCGCGGGGCTGCCGGCCCGCTTGCCGACGCTGGAGATCTGGCGCGACTACGCGGATGACGTCACGGGTGCCGAGATCCCGGAATGCGGTCACTTCATCCCGGAAGAGCAGCCGGAGGCGCTGCTGGCGCACTTGCGCCCGTTCCTGGCCGGAGAGACGAACCGCTGACGCCGTCGCGGTGACGGACATTGCGTCCCTCCGGAAGGTGCGCACTGGCCGCATGGGCAAGTCGTCGGAGGGGCTTCGACCGCGGTGCGATGCCCCCGCGCGCGGCGAATGAGCTTGAAGCGTGAAGGACGGGAGCGCCGAGGGGTGGCCCAGCTGCAACAGGCTGGGCCACCCCCCCCGGCGTGGAGCTCAGATTGCGACCGATGCGTCGGCCGGAGCGTCTTCCGTGGCAAGGCCGGCAGCTGGGCCGTCAGCCCCGTGCCGCCGGGGCATCCGGAGAGCCAGGGCCGCCGCCAGGCCGACCGCACCGGCACCGACCCAGAGCGCCGGCACCAGCCCGTCCACGAACAGTGAGGCCGATGCGTAGCCGCCCTGCGCGGAGAACACCGGCGCCAGCGATGCGACGCCTATGGCACCGCCGACCTCGCGGATCGCTTTGTTGGCACCGGAGGCTATGCCCTGCTCCTCCGGGCGGACCGTGCTCATGATGAGGTTCGCGCTGGGAGCGAAGAACATACCCATGCCGATTCCGCAGACGATCAGCGCCGGCAGAAGCGAGATGTACGACACCTGCGGCTCGACGGCCGGCGCCCAGAGCCCCAGGCCCACCGTGTTCAGGGCCATGCCGACTGTGACAACGGGAGCGCCGCCGATGCGGTCGGACAGGTGCGGCCCATAGCCTGAACTGTGCTGATCAGGACCCTGCAGGGACGGCAGTGTGGCCTGCCCGCAAGGAGCCTTTGTCGATCTTGCCGACCGCGTTCTTCGGGATGGCTTCCACCACGACGTATGAGGCCGGGCGCTTGAAGCCGGTCAGGCTGCGTGCGCAAAGCGCTTGGAGCGCCGCGGGGTCGACGGTCGAACCAGGCCGGGGCTGAACGTAGGCGACCACCACCTCGCCCCACTTCTCGTCGGGTACGCCGATCACTGCGGCCTCGAGGACCGACGGGTCGCTCGCGAGCACGTCCTCGATCTCCTTGGGGTAGATGTTCTCCCCACCACGGATGATCATGTCTTTCGAGCGTCCGACCAGGGTCAGATAGCCCGCGGCGTCGAGGTGGCCCACGTCGCCCGTGTGCAACCAGCCGTTGACGACGACCCGGGCCGTGTCGTCCGGACGGCCGAGATAGCCGCGCATGATGTTGGGGCCCCTCAGGACGACCTCGCCGTCCGTGCCCGGCGCCGCCTCGGTACCGTCGGCGTCGAGGATCCGGATCTCCTGGCCGGGGAAGGGAAGCCCCACGGTTCCTGCGCGACGGGGTCCCGCGACGGGGTTGATGGTGGAGCCGCAGGTTCCTTCGGAGAGCCCGTACCCCTCGACGAGGGGAAACCCGTACCGGGCCTCGAACCGGGTCAGCAACTCGGCGGAGGCAGGTGCGGCGCCGCAGACCGCGAACCTCACCGACGATGTGTCGGGCCGAACGTCGTCAGGGAGTGTTGCGAGCATGCTGTAGATCGTCGGGACGGCGCTGAAGAAGGTGGGGCGCTCCTGTTCGACGAGGTCGAAGAAGTGGTGGGGGTCGAACCGGCGGCCCGCGATGACGACACTGGCGCCGGCAAGAAGCGGCGTCAGGATGCTTACCACGATGCCGTTCACGTGGAAGAGCGGCAGGATCAGCAGGCAGCGGTCGCTCGGCCCCAGCTCGAGAGCCTGGCGTCCCATCTCCACCATGGCGTCGATGTTGGCGTGGTCGAGCATCACGCCCTTGGGTACCCCGGTCGTGCCGCTGGTGTAGATGAGGAGAGCCAGCGCGGACGAGTCCAGACGCGGTGCATGATCCCACTCCGGCGCCTGATGTTCGCGCAGTTCACCGACGGTGAGTGTGGCCAGGCCTGCCGTGGTTTCCGAACCGTCCTCGACCACGAGCAGGCGCGCACCGGAGTCCTTGAGCTGCCGGACCACTTCGACATCGGTCATGCTCGGGTTGACCGGCGTGATGGTGGCGCCGAGCCGCCAGGCGGCGAACAGCAGAAGGACGAACTCGGCGCGGTTCGTCAGCTTGAGGGCGACGACGTCACCGGGACCGATTCCGAGATCGTGGAGCTGACGCGCCGTCCGGAGGACGCCGCTCAGCAGTTGGGCGTTGGTGAGGGACTGCCGCCCGTCCGAGACCGCGGCCCCCTGGGGGTCGAGTTCGGCTCGGCGGTCGGGCAGAGAAGCGAAATTCATGGCGAACGTACCTGTCTCGGTGTGATGCGATCCGGTCAAGTCGTCGACACGGCGGGTGCCGGGTCCAGCTGGCGGGAGAGGAACTCGATCTGGTCGCGGACCAGCGCCTCGAACGTCTCGCCGGTATAGAAGTCGAAGTGACCGGCGTTGTATCTCTTGATCTCTCCCCGGGGAGCGGTCCGGGCGTACCGGAGGGTCTGGGCGGGAGGCGTGACCGAATCGGTGTTGCTGACGCAGAAGAGGATCGGCATGGCGACCTTCCTTGCCGCACGCCCGGGCCGGTAACCGGCGATGGTCGGAATGACCCGTGCCGCCACTTCGTTGCGGAACGTTGTCCCAGCAGGCTGCAGTGCCTGGTATCCGGGGAGGGCGTCCGGAGCGTTCATGAGGGCCGGGGAACCAGGGGCGGCGGCGATGGGAACCATCGCGGGTGCCTTACCACGCACTCTGGCTGTCAGATCCCGGGCAAGTACGGGGGTCATTCTGAGCGAGGCGACCGGGCCGAGCGCGAGCGCGGAGGCGAGACCGTCGGTGAACGGGCACTGGGCCACGGCCGCGCGTAGTTCCGGATGTCGAGAGGCCACGGTGATGGCGTGGCCGCCGCCGAAGGAGCTGCCCCACACCGCGACGCGTGCGCGGTCGACATCATGGCGTGTCTTGACGTAGGCGAGGGCGGAGTCCCAGTCGGCCAGCTGGCGCTTGATCGACAGGAGCTGGCGAGGGTGGCCGCCGCTGTCCCCGAAGTGTCGGTACGTGAAGGCCAGGGAGGCGATGCCGGCCTGTGCGAAACGCTCGGCGAAGGCGTCGAGGCGCATCTCGCGGGTGGCGCCCAGGCCGTGTCCGAGAACGACGACGGGCGGGGAGGTGACACCTGTCGGCAGGTAGAGCCAGCCGGCGCAGGTACTGTCACCGGAGGGGAAGGTGACGTTGTGCCGGATGAAGGGCTGTGGTGCTGTCATGTCGAGTCACCGTTCATTCGTCGAGCTGCGCCCGGGCACGCTGCCCGAGGCGAGTGCCTGCGTGTAGGTGTCAGGCCTATAGAGCGGGAGTTCGCCGGTCACGTCTGTCGCATTCAGGTAGCCGAGCATCAATTCCTGCCCTTCCTGCGACATCACCCTGGTGAAGAACTCGGCGCGTTCGACGTGCAGACCGTCCTCCAGTGACATGGAGCCGCCGAAGTACACCGACCTCTTGGCAGCCGCGACCGATCCCTTCGATCGCTTGCCGAGGCGTTCCGCGAGTTCTATCGCCTCTGTGACCACCTTGTCCTGCGGAACGACCTGGTCGACCGCTCCATTGGCGAGAGCCTCCGCAGGTGTGAAGGGCTTGCCTTCGAGGATCGCTGCCAAGGACCGGTGGGTACCGATCAGGCGAGTCAACCGCTGGGTGCCGCCTCCGCCGGGAATGATGCCGAGGAGGACTTCTGGCTGGCCGATGAAGAAGTCTCCGTCAGCCATGACCCGCAGATCGCATGCCCAGGCGAACTCCGCGCCGAGGCCGAGCGCCGAACCGTTGAGGGCAGCGACGAAGAGGACACCGCTGCGGTTCATCCGGAGGAACGTCGTGTGCAGGCGCTCCAGTTGGAGGGCACCTCGCATCGGAGTCTTGCGCATCAAGGTGCCCAGGAGACGAGATCGGTCCACGTGCTTTGCCATGCGCACGACGGCGGCGGCTCCACGGCGGCCGACGGTAGGGCTGGCTGCGCCCTCTTCTTGAAGCCATCGGACCGCGGCATGGCTGACGAACCGTTCGGGATGCGCCCCGGTGAAGACGACGGCACGAATGTTCGGATCGCGGTCGGCCCGGTCCACCAGTTTGTCCAGCTGGGTGGAGATGTCGAGGCCGAACTCCTGGTGCGGGCCACCGTCGACACGGACGACCAGGACGGCTCCCCGGTCCTCGATCTTGAGATGGCCCTTGTCTTTGTACGGCATGAAGTCTGCTCCCGTGCTGAGTTCATGGAGGGGTGGGAAAGTGCGTGGGGACAGTTGCGGCCGCGTGTGGCAGTGATGGGGTCGTGTTCGCCCCGGGGGTTGTGTCCGCGCAGGCGGCATGAGACTGGGCAGCGCGTGACGACGGGTCCAGAGACGTACGCCGTGTCCGTGACGGCATGTCGCCCACAATGTGTAACATTGCCGTGAAGAGTTAGATAACCAAGTTATTTTGAATGTGTCAACGGTGGAGGCAGGCGAGACATGGCAGGGCGGGCGAGGGTCGAAGACGCGCAGGAGCGACTTGTCCAGGCGGCCATCGGTCTGCTGGCCGAGCAGGGGCCGTCGGCCATCAAGGCGCGCACGGTGGCTTCCGCGAGCGGACTGTCGACCATGGTGGTCTACAGCCACTTCGGCGGGATCCCTGAGCTGATGAGCGCCGTTGCCGACCATGGGTTCAAGGAACTCGGTAGAGCTTTTGCCCAGGTGCCGGTGACTGAGGATCCGATCGCGGAACTCTTCGCCATGGCCTTGACGTGTCGTCGAATGGCCCACGAGAACCCTCACCTGTACGACCTGATGTTCGGCCTGTCCACTCGCGCGACATACCGGCCGCTGTCCGACGCGGACCTTCGCCTGAGTGGGCACTCACCGGCATTTCGAGAAGCCCACGCCCATGTCGCCGCGGCGTGCGAACGGTTCGTGCGCTCCGGCAGGGGCCGGCAGCAGCGACCCGAGGTCATAGCCGCTCAGTTGTGGAGCTTTGTACACGGCTACATCACCCTTGAACTGGCCGAGCACTTCGTCGAGTTCGACGACGCGGTGATGCAGGTGCTTGTGCCGATGGGTGTGAACTTCTCTGTCGGCTTGGGTGACAGGCGTGAACGTGCCGAGGCCTCGCACGAGGCTGGCGCGCGCTTGTACGAATCCATCACCCAAGGCCTGTGAGAAGGAGGGGCGGCCGGGTGCCGCCCCTTGCGCTCCACGCTAGGGCGACCTGGTCTCCACGGTGGGGCTGTTGGTACCCGGCGTGAGTTGGTCATGCCTCCCCAATGCCTCGACCTCCCGTTCCAGGGACGGAACCGCGCGGGCCGCGAAACGCCGAGCCCAGGGCCAGGTCAGCGGCGAGTTGAGTGCCCCCTTGGCCCAGTTGGCCACGGCGACGGCGCGCGGGACGTACACGCGGCTGCGTCGGCGCACGAGCCCGTCGACGATCGCAGCGGCAGCCCGGTCGGCGCTGGTGGTGACATTGCCCGGATAGGGCAGCCGTCGGCGCAGCCCCTGGAACGAGGGGAGGTCTGCCTCGGCCCCCCGGACGAGGTCCGTGTCGATCCAGGAGGGGTGCACGAGGCCGACCGTGACCCCGAGGTGTGCCACCTCCTGGCGGTAGGTCAGGGCGAGCAACTCGGCCGCGGCCTTGCTCGCGCCGTACGAGGCCATCGCGGCCAGCGGCATGAACGACAGCGCGGACGCCACGACCAGTACATGGCCCCGGCTGCGCTCCAGATGGGGCGTCGCGTACTTAAGGGTGCGGAACACCCCGTTCAAATTGACGTCCAGGACCCGCTCGAACGACGCCTCATCTGTCTGCCGCACCGTTCCGTACGCCACGACGCCGGCATTGGCGACGACGAGGTCGACGCCGCCCATGACCTCCGCGGCCCCATCGATCGCTGACCGGAGAGCGGCACCGTCACGCACATCGGCCTCACACCATGAGGCGGCGGGGCCTAGATCATCGGCGAGGTCGCGCAGCCGATCGGACTCCAGGCCGATCAGGGCCACACGAGCCCCTCGGGCGGCGGCCAGGCGGGCCACCTTCTCGCCGATCCCACGTGCCGCTCCGGTGACAACCAGCTTTCTGCCCAGCAAGTCACGTTTCATGGCGGCAACATAACTTCGTTATTTGTGGAACACAAGACATCGCGCGCAGGTTCCGTACTCGCTGTACCTGCTGGGTCTCATGACTGGACGAACCTATGCTGGCTGTCATGAGGCGGACATCCTTTGCTCAGTGGCCCTGCTCGATCGCGCGGACCATGGACCTGCTCGGGGACTGGTGGACGCCGTTGGTGCTGCGTGAGGCGTTCTACGGGATCCGGCGGTTCGACGCGTTCCAGGAGTCGCTGGGGATCGCCCGCAACACCCTGACCGACCGGCTGCGCCGGCTGGTGGACGAGGGGCTGCTGGAGAAGCGGCCGTACCAGACGGAGCCGGTTCG
>NZ_VWMY01000084.1 GCF_008905045.1 Streptomyces albicerus | reverse complement strand
GCGCCGGGCCTTGTCCTCGCCCTCGACCTCGATCCGTACGCGTTGCCCCGGGCGGAGCAGTCTGAGCCCGCCCCTGTCGAAGGCCGGGGCGTCGAAGGGGACGGGGGTGCCGTCGTCCAGCAGCACCTGGCCGGTGCGGGTTTCTGGGTCGTACGTGTACGCGGTCGCCTGCATGGTTGAAGAGTAGGCGCTCCGCTTGGGGCGGGGTTCGACGGTCGGTGGATGATCTGCGGGTTTGTGGGGGCTGGCCGCGCAGTTCCCCGCGCCCCTATAGGCGCGCGACCTGACAAGGCGCGGTGGAAGAGAGCTCAGGCCGCTTTCAGGCGTTCTACCGCCGCCGCCGTGCGTGGGCCCACGCCCAGGGCCAGTGCCGCTTGCAGGTCCTCGCCGGTGTCCACGTCCTGGCGTACGGAATCCACTGTGGCGAGAAGGAGTTCTGTGGCTCCTGAGGCGTGATGGCGGGTGCGGGAATCGGGGCCGAATGCGGGGAGCAATTCGCGACCCGGAGACGCGGCCAGGAGAGTGGTGCCGAATCCCGCGGCATCCGGGAGGAAAGCGCGGGGGAATTCGGCGGCCGCGGTGAGGACGCGGGCCAATTCCAGGGGGCGCAGGGCGGGCAGATCGGCGTTCAGTGCCGCCAGTGGGCTTTGGGGGCTTCTGGCGCGTACGACCGAGGCGGCGTGCGTCAGAGCGGCGTTCAGGCCGCCTTCCGGTTCGTCCGGGACGATCCTGGCGCCCAGGGCGGCCAGCTCGCGCCCGGCCAGTACGTCGCCCGTGACTACTGCCACATCGCCGACCGCCGGGCAGGCCAGCGCCGCGGCCACGGTGTCCTGCGCGAAGGCGAGGGCGAGCCCGGGGCGCAGGCCGTCGGCCGCGGTGTCCGAGAGCCTGCTCTTCGCCCGCGACAGGGCTTTCAGGGGTATGACCAAGGTCCACTGCACGCGCGCTCCGTCCCTCCCTTGCCGCACCTATTGTGACCCGGACGCCCTGGCCGTCCGATGACCGGGGCGTACGGTGTTCTCGACAGACAGGCGGCCTGGAGCGACACTTGTGCGGCCCCCCAGGCCCTAGAGGAAGGTGTCCGCGTGCCCCGCCGCAGAATCGGCTTCTGGTACCGCTTCGCAGCGGTGCTCTGCAAACCGCCGCTGGTGGTTCTGATCAAGCGGGACTGGCGCGGAATGGAGAACATTCCGGCCGAGGGCGGATTTATCACCGCGGTGAACCACAATTCTCACGTGGACCCGTTCGCGTACGCGCACTTTCAGTACAACACGGGCCGTGTTCCGCGATTCCTCGCCAAGAGCGGGCTTTTCAAGAAGGGTTTCGTCGGGGCGGCCATGCGCGGGACCAGGCAGATCCCGGTGTACCGCGAGAGCACCGACGCCCTCAGCGCCTACCGGGCCGCGATCGACGCCGTGGAGCGCGGAGAGTGCGTCGCCTTCTATCCCGAGGCCACCCTCACCCGCGACCCCGACCTGTGGCCGATGATCGGCAAGACGGGTGCCGCACGGGTCGCGCTGCAGACCAAGTGCCCGGTGATTCCGGTCGCCCAGTGGGGCGCCAACCTGCTGCTGCCCCCGTACGCGAAGAAACCCAACATCCTTCCGCGCAAGACGCACCAAGTGCTCGCGGGGCCGCCCGTGGACCTCTCGCGCTTCTACGACAAGGAGATGACCCCCGACCTCCTGAAGGAGGCCACCGAGGTCATCATGGCCGCGATCACCGCTCAGCTGGAGGTGATCCGCGGCGAGAAGGCGCCCGCGACGCCGTACGACCCGCGCCAGGTGCGTATCGAGCAGCGGCGCAGGACGCGGGCCCAGGAAGAGCGGGAAAAGACCGCACAGGAAACGGCTGTGCAGGAATTGGCCGTGCAGGAAACGGCTGTGCAGGAAAAGACCGAGGCAGAGCACGAAAAGGGGCACGGCAAGTGACGACATCCGGCAAGCCCGTCAAGGCGGCCGTCTTCGGGACCGGATCGTGGGGCACGGCCTTCGGCATGGTGCTCGCCGACGCCGGGTGCGACGTGACGCTGTGGGGACGGCGGGCCGAACTCGCCGAAGCGATCAACTCCACGCGTACGAACCCCGACTACCTGCCCGGCATCGAACTTCCGGCGAACCTGCGGGCCACCACGGACGCCGCCGAGGCCGCGCGCGACGCCGACTTCACGGTGCTCGCCATCCCCTCGCAGACGCTGCGCGGGAATCTGGCGGAGTGGGCGCCGCTGCTCGCGCCCGGCACCGTCCTGGTCTCCCTCATGAAGGGCGTCGAACTCGGCTCCGCGATGCGGATGAGCGAGGTGATCGAGGACGTGGCCAAGGTCGGCGCCGACCGCATCGCCGTGGTCACCGGGCCCAACCTCGCCCGTGAGATCGCCGCCCGCATGCCGGCCGCCGCCGTGGTCGCGTGCAGCGACGAAGCGGTGGCCCAGCGGCTCCAGGCCGCCTGCCACACGCCGTACTTCCGCCCGTACACCAACACCGACGTGGTGGGCTGCGAACTCGGCGGCGCCGTCAAGAACGTCATCGGTCTCGCCGTCGGCATCGCGGACGGCATGGGGCTCGGCGACAACGCCAAGGGGTCCCTCATCACACGGGGGTTGGCGGAGACGACCCGGCTCGGACTCGCCATGGGCGCCGACCCGTTGACGTTCTCCGGACTCGCCGGCCTGGGCGACCTGGTGGCGACCTGCTCCTCGCCGCTCTCGCGCAACCACACCTTCGGCACCAACCTCGGCAAGGGCATGACCCTCCAGGAGACCATCGCCGTCACCAAGCAGACCGCCGAGGGCGTCAAGTCCTGTGAATCCGTACTGGACTTGGCGCGCCGGCACAGAGTCGACATGCCCATCACGGAGACCGTCGTCGACATCGTCCACGACGGCAAGCCACCGGTCGTCGCCCTCAAGGAAATGATGTCGCGCAGCGCCAAGCCCGAGCGACGCTGAGCGACCCCTCTTTTCGCGCTCGGTCCGCCTCCGGGGCGTCACAGCCCCTTCGGCTCACCCGCGGGCCGAGCCACGCTGACTCAAGGCCCTACCAACGGGTACTCTCAACGCGATATGAGCACCGAGAACCTGCCCCAGAGCCCCGAGCAGCAGCTCCGTAAGCCGCGTGTGGCCGTCGTGTTCGGCGGCCGCAGCTCCGAACACGGCATCTCCGTGGTCACCGCCGGCGCGGTCCTGCGTGCCATCGACCGTACGAAGTACGACGTACTGCCGATCGGCATCACGCAGGACGGCCGCTGGGCGCTCACCGCGGACGAGCCCGAGCGGATGGCGATCGTCGACCGGCGCCAGCCGAACGTCGAGCAGCTCGCGGAGTCGGACGAGGGCGGCGTGATCATGTCCGTCGACCCTGCCAGCCGTGAAGTCGTCTACAGCGAGCCCGGTTCGGTCCCCAAGGCACTCGGTGAGGTCGACGTCGTCTTCCCGATGCTGCACGGCCCGTACGGCGAGGACGGCACCCTGCAGGGCCTCCTGGAGCTCTCCGGCGTCCCGTACGTCGGCTCGGGCGTGCTCGCCTCGGCCGTCGGCCAGGACAAGGAGTACATGAAGCGGGTGTTCACCTCCTTCGGGCTGCCGGTCGGCCCGTACGTGGTGATCCGCCCCCGCGAGTGGGAGCTCGACGAGTCCGCGGCCCGCAAGAAGATCATCGACTTCGCGGGGGAGCACGGCTGGCCGCTCTTCGTGAAGCCCGCGCGCGCGGGCTCGTCGATCGGCATCACCAAGGTCGACGATCTGGGCGGCCTGGACGAGGCGATCGCGGCGGCCCAGCAGCACGACCCGAAGATCCTCGTTGAGGCGCTGCTGCGCGGCCGCGAGATCGAGTGCGGGGTCCTGGAGTTCGAGGACGGGCCGCGGGCCTCCGTACCGGCCGAGATCCCGCCGGTGCAGTCGCACGCCTACTACGACTTCGAGGCGAAGTACATCGACTCGACCCCCGGCATCGTGCCCGCCCCGCTGACCCCCGAGCAGACCGCCGAGGTCCAGGGCCTCGCCGTCGAGGCCTTCGAGGCCGCCTCCTGCGAGGGCCTGGTCCGGGCGGACTTCTTCCTCACCGACGACGGCGACTTCGTGATCAACGAGATCAACACGATGCCCGGCTTCACTCCCATCTCGATGTATCCGCAGATGTGGGAGGCGAGCGGGGTGCCCTACCCGGAGCTGGTGGACCGCCTGATCCAGGCGGCGCTGCACAGGCCGACGGGCCTGCGGTAGGTCTTTTCCGGTGGGCACCCCTTCCCAAGGGGGCGTTTTCCCAGGAGCACGCTTCTTCTTGGGGCGCGGGCAACGGCCCATAAGGGGCGCGGGGAACTGCGCGACCAGCCACGGCGGACCCGCAGCCGACGAACAACCGGTGGTTTCCCGTCCCTGCCAGCGGGCCTAGTCAGCGATTCCTTCGGGGATCGCCTTCTTGACGGGCGCGGCGAGGTCGACGAGCGCGCCGGCGCCCTTCTTGGCCTGGTCCTTGCTGAGTTGCACCTCGACGTAGGCCAGGCGCAGGCTGGAGGTGAAGACGTACGCGCCGTCGTCCTGCTCCTGCACCAGCCAGCCCACTCCGTTCACCACGGTCGAGGATGCCTTTGGGTCGAGCATCTCGGCGGGTCGCCGTACACCGCAGCGCAGTATGATCGCCGGGCTTCCCCAGCCCGCGGTCAGCGCGGACCGGGGCTCGGGATCCTCCCGGTCGAGACCGTCCACCTTCCGCGGCAGCGACTTGTCCAGGTTCTGGCACAGCTTGGTGACCTTCGCGCCCGGACTGGGAACCGCGGTCGGGGCGTTGTCGTCTGCTGAGGAGCAGCCCGTGGCCGCGATCAGCAGAACAAGGGCGGGCAGCCCGAAGTAAGAGGTGCGCCGGTGACGGAAGAAGTCCACCGGCCAAGGGTAGACGGGGGCTACAGGTGCACGACCGGGCAGGTCAGGGTACGCGTGATGCCGTCCACTTGCTGGACCTTGGCGACCACCATGCGGCCGAGGTCGTCCACTGTGTCGGCTTGGGCCCGCACGATCACGTCGTACGGTCCTGTTACGTCCTCGGCCTGGATCACCCCTTGAATCTTGCTGATCGTTTCGGCGACGGTCGACGCTTTGCCGACCTCCGTCTGGATCAGGATGTACGCCTGTACCACGGAACCTCCAGGGCGGCCACGAGGATCATGTGGGGAAAAGGAACGCCACGGTATCGCGTCGCCGCTCGCCGCGGGGAGACCCGCGGGGGCTGGGGCTTGCGCGCCGGGGTGGAAGGACCGCACACGTTGACGGTCGACTCGACCGTACCCAGGTCGCAGGCAGCTCGCGACTGGGCAGAGGCAGTAACAGACGGGGACGCACGACGATGCTGTGTCTTCCCGGGGGGACACCCCCGGACCCCCGGCCGAAAAGCAGGCCGGGTCATGGGCACGAAGGGAACAGGTGAGACTCGGTGAAGGGAACTGTGGGTGAGTTGGGGGAGTTCGGGCTCATCAAGGAGCTCACCTCACGGCTCACCACCACTCCGGCGGTACGCGTCGGTCCGGGCGACGACGCCGCCGTGGTGGCCGCCCCCGACCGCAGGGTCGTGGCGAGCACCGACATCCTCCTGGAGGGGCGGCACTTCCGCCGTGACTGGTCCACGGCGTACGACGTCGGGCGCAAGGCGGCCGCGCAGAACCTCGCGGACATCGCCGCCATGGGCGCCGTGCCGACCGCGCTGCTGCTCGGCCTGGTCGTCCCGGCCGAACTGCCCGCCACCTGGCCGTCCGAGCTGATGGACGGCCTGCGCGACGAGTGCCAGGTCGCGGGCGCGGCCGTGGTCGGCGGCGATGTCGTACGCGGCGACACGATCACCGTGGCGATCACCGCGCTCGGCGACCTGCGCAACCACGAGCCGGTGACCCGGGCCGGCGCCCAGCCCGGCGACGTGGTGGCCGTGACGGGCTGGCTGGGCTGGTCCGCGGCCGGGCACGCCGTGCTCTCCCGCGGCTTCCGCTCGCCGCGCGCCTTCGTCGAGGCCCACCGGCGGCCCGAACCGCCGTACCACGCGGGTCCCGCGGCCGCCGGGCTCGGCGCGACCTCGATGACGGACGTCAGCGACGGGCTGATCGCCGACCTCGGCCACATCGCCGAGGCCAGCAAGGTACGTATCGACATCCGCTCCGGCGCCGTCGACATCCCCTCGCAGATGAACGACATCGGTCAGGCCGTCGGCGTCGACCCGATCCAGTGGGTGCTCACCGGCGGCGAGGACCACGCGATCGTCGCGACGTTCCCGCCGGACGTGAAGCTGCCCGCCCGCTGGAAGGTGATCGGCGAGGTCCTCAACCCGTCGGCGCTGCCGCAGGTCACGGTCGACGGGGCGCCGTGGACCAGCAAGGGCGGCTGGGACCACTTCGCGGACATCGAGTCATGAGCGCCGGGGGCACAGGGAGCGCCGGGAGTGCGAGGAGCGCCCCGCCTCGTGTGCTGACGGTCGCGGGCTCCGACTCCGGCGGCGGCGCCGGTATCCAGGCCGACTTGAAGACGATGCTCGCGCTCGGCGTGCACGGCATGAGCGTGCTCACCGCCGTCACCGCGCAGAACTCCCTCGGCGTACAAGGAGCTTGGGAACTGCCGGCGGAGGCGGTGCGCGCCCAGTACCGCAGCGTCGTCGACGACATCGGCGTCGACGCGGTCAAGACCGGCATGCTCTCCTCGGCCGAACTCGTCGAGACCGTCGCCGAGTTGATCGGCGGAACCGACGTGCCCGCCGTGGTCGATCCGGTCGGCGTCTCCAAGCACGGCGACTCGCTGCTCGCCACGTCCGCGCTGGATTCCGTACGGACGAAGCTCCTGCCGGTCGCGACGGTGGCGACGCCGAACCTCGACGAGGTGACTCAGCTCACGGGCGTACGGGTCGAGTCGGAGGCCGGGATGCGGTCCGCGGCGGCCGCCGTGCTGTCGTACGGGCCGGCGTGGGTGCTGATCAAGGGCGGGCACCTGAGTGGTGACGCCGTCGATTTCCTCACGGACGGCTCGGAGGAGCACTGGCTGCGTGCTCCCCGGCTCGACAACCGGCACACCCATGGCACGGGGTGCACCCTCGCGAGTGCGATCGCCTCGGGGCTGGCGAAGGGGGAGTCCGTGCCGGAGGCGGTCGCGGCGGCGAAGGAGTACGTCACCGGGGCGATCGCGGGCGGGTTCGCGCTCGGGGGCGGGATCGGGCCGGTGGATCACGGGTGGCGGTTCGGGGCGGTCGGCCGTTTCGGCGGGGGTGACGCGTAAACGCTTGCGTAAGCGTTTACGGGCCCTCGCCGGGTACGGCAGCCGGGGCTCGTCAACCGGGGTGCAGCAACCCAGGTCACACCAACCAGGGCACAGCAGCCAGGGCACAGCAGCCAGGGCACAGCAAAAAGCCGGCCCACCGTGAGGTGGACCGGCTTTGAGCAGCGAACCAGCAGTGGCCGCGCGCTAGCAGAGCGTCAGCGCGAGACCTTGCCGGCCTTGATGCACGAGGTGCAAGCGTTCACGCGCTTCGGCGTCCCGCCCACCACGGTACGGACGCGCTGGATGTTCGGGTTCCAGCGACGGGACGTACGGCGGTGCGAGTGCGAGATGTTGTTGCCGAAGCCCGGCCCCTTGCCGCAGACGTCGCAGTTGGCAGCCACGGGTCACTCCAAAGACTTCAGATGCTCTTACGGTTGATCCCGGCATGCCGGGATCAAGATCTAGGATCTGAGTGGCGGTGCCAGGGAGAAGGCCCGATCGGATCGGGCAACCGGAGCAGCATACAACGACTGCGTCCGTACAACGAAACTACCATGGCTGGCCCGGGGACCTGTCCCGGCCCTCTTCCGGCGGACACCTGGCCGGGGTCTACGCTGCGTCGGACGTTCGGCTGCTCAAGGAGGCCATAGGTGCCGCAGGTGCCGCAGACAATGGACGCAGTCGCGGTGCGCGCCTGGTGCGGTCTCGCGCTTGAGGCCCTCGGCCGCGCGCGCGAGGAGATCGACGCGATCAATGTCTATCCCGTGGCGGACGGGGACACGGGCACCAATCTGTACCTGACCGTGGAGTCGGCGGCCGCGGCGGTCGAGGCGGTCTTCGCGGCGCATGCCGCCGTCACCGCAGGGCACGAGGCCGTCTCCGGCGGGCAGGCCGTCGAGCGGCCCACGCTCGCCGACGCGGTGCGCGCGATGGCGCACGGCTCGCTCATCGGGGCCCGGGGGAACTCCGGGACGATCCTCGCGCAGCTCCTCAGAGGCATGGCCCAGGTGCTCGCCACCGACAGTGACGTCGCGCACGCCGGCGGGCAGGACCTGCGGCTCGCCCTCCGGCACGCGGCCGACGCGGCCCGGCAGGCCGTCGTGCACCCGGTCGAGGGCACGGTCCTCACGGTCGCCTCGGCCGCCGCCGACGCGGCCTCCGGTGCGGAAGGCGACTGCGGGGTGGTCGCGCGGGCCGCCTACGAGGGCGCGCGGGCGGCGCTCGCCGCGACTCCCGGGCAGCTGGCGGTCCTGGAGCGGGCCGGAGTGGTCGACGCGGGCGGACGCGGGCTCGTGGCGGTGCTGGCGGCGCTGGTGGAGACGTTCACGGGCGAGGCGCCCGCCGCGGCGGCGGTACCGGTTCTCGCGGGGCACGCGCGCGTGGGGGCGGCCTCGGACGCGACGGCGCCGTACGCGCGCGTGGACGCCGTTGTGACGGAGCCGCCCGGAGACGTGAGCGACGTGGGGGAGTGCGCGGACGGAACGCCCGCTCCGGAAGAGGGCGGGCCCGCGTTCGAGGTGATCTACCTCCTGGAGGCGGAGGACGCGGCCGTGGCACGGCTGCGGGACCGGCTCGACGCGCTCGGCGACTCGCTCGTCGTGGTCGGCGGGGACGGGCTGTGGAACGTCCATGTGCACGTCGACGACGCCGGCGCAGCCGTGGAGGCGGGCGTCGAGGCCGGGCGGCCGTACCGGATCCGGATCACCCACTTCGGGCTCGGCGACGCGCACACGGCGGGCGCCGCCGGCCGGCCGGTCAGGGAGCGGGCTCAGCGCGCGGTCGTCGCCGTCGTCCCAGGAGAGGGCCTCGCGGGGCTCTACACCGGGGCCGGGGCCACCACCGTGCTCGCGCGTCCCGGGGAGCCGCCCGCGAGCGGGGAACTCGTCGAGGCGGTACGGCGTGCCCACGCGCGCGAGGTGGTGCTGTTGCCGAACGACGCCGAGCTGCGCCACACCGCGGCCGCTGCGGCCGAGCAGGCCCGCGCCGACGGTGTCAGGGTCGCGCTGATCCCCACACGGTCCGCGGTACAGGGGATCGCGGCGCTCGCCGTGCACGAGCCCGAGCGGCGCTTCGACGAGGACGTCGTCGCGATGACCTCGGCGGCCGGCGCGACCCGGTACGCCGAAGTCGCCGTCGCGGAACGCCAGTCCTGGACCATGGCGGGCATCTGCCAGGCCGGCGACATCCTCGGCCTCATCGAGGGGGACGTGGCCGTGATCGGCTCCGACATCACGGCCACGGCCGAGACGGTACTGAACCGCATGCTCTCGGCGGGCGGCGAGATGGTCACCCTGGTCCTCGGCGACGACGCCCCCGACACGATCGCGGCCCACCTCGAAGCCCGGGTCCGGGAGTCGTACCTGGCCGTGGACACGGTCGTGTACCGGGGCGGGCGCCAGGGAGCCCTGCTGCTGATCGGCGTCGAGTAGCGCGGGACGGACCGCCTCCCGCCCCGCGCGGGACTCTCCTGGCGGGGCTCTCCTAGTCCTCGGCTCCGGCGACCCGCAGCAGTCTCTCCGCCTCCGCCCGCCGAGCCACCGCAGTCTCATCGGTGTCGTCGGCGTCGTCGGTCCCGGCGTAGGCCGCGAGCACCACGCGTGCGCGTGCCGCGGCCGCTTCGGAGCGTTCGAGGTCGGCCTCCAGCCAGCCGGCGGCGAGTTCGGCGCCCGTACGGTTGTGGAGGCCGTTCCCGCCGAGGGAGGCGAAGACCGTGGCGGACTGTGCGACCTGGGCGAGGGCCTCCTCGAAGACGGCGTGTATCGCGTCGTCGTCGGCGTCGTCGGTCACGGAGCGGGCGATCAGGTCACCGAACTGCCGGTGGGTCTGGCCGAGTTCGGCGACGAGCTGGTCCCGCTCGTCGGTGTCCTCCGGTACGGCGGAGTCGCACTCCCGAAGCGCCGCCGCCATCAACTCCCGTGCCGCGTCGAGCCCCGCGCCCTCCTCGCGCACCGCGAGCCACGCGCGGGCCCGCAGGGAGCGGATCAGTCCGTGGACGTTGCCGAGGGACCGCCACAGGTCCCCGGCGCGTGCGTACGCCTGCTCCGCCTGGGGGAGCAGGCCCGCGTGGCCGAGGGCCTCCGCGGCGAGGTGGGCGAGCATCGCGTGGTCGGACTGTTCGGGCCAGTGCCGGGCGATCTCGGCGGCCTGGAGCCAGCGTTCGGCGGCCTCGCGGTGCTCGCCGAGCTCGGTGAGACAGTCGCCGAGCCACCACTGGGTCTGCACGATCGCGCCGTCGCCGTGCGTCTGCGGGTTCAGCTCCGGCAGCGCCGACTCCAGGATCTCCGCGGCCTCGGCCCAGCGCCCCTGACGCAGCAGGAAGCCGCCGAGCTGATGCCGTGCCCAGGCACCGAGTGTGGGCCCCTCGCCGCCCTCGTCGGCCCAGTGCGACGCTTCCAGAGCGTGGTCCGCGGCGGGCCCGAACTGTCCGGAGGCGCCGAGTATCTCGGCCAGCTGGAGGTGCAGCTGGGCGTGGCCGGTCGCCTCCATGAAGGGCGCGCCGTGCTCCAGCGCCGCCCTGGCCGCCCGCTCGGCCGCCTCGGCGTCGCCCAGGTGGCGGGCGATCCCGGTGAGCCGGGCCTCGTACTCCACCGCGAGCCACGGCAGCCCGGCCGCGACGAACGCCTCCGAGGCCCGCGTGAGCAGCTCCGCGGCCGTCTCCGCGTCCCCGGCGTGCGCGGCCAGCTCCCCGAGCATGGCCCGCGCCTCCGCGGCGCGTGAGGCGACAAGGAGGTCGTCCCCGGCGCCCGGCTCGGCGAGGGCCAGCAGCTCCCGCGCGGCGGTCTCCGCGGCGGCGAGGGCCTTCGAGCCGTTCCCCGCCCCGTTCACCTCCGCCGCCTCGTGCACCCGCTGCATCAGAATCCGCGCCCGCCCCACCAGCACGGAAGCCGCCTGCTGGACGCCGGTCCCGCCGTCCGCGAAGAGGGCGAGCACCCGCTCGTACGGCTCCGAGACCGCGGCGAGCGCCTCGTCGGTCCGGCCGGACAGGGCCAGTACGTACGCTCCACGCGCGCGTGCCGCCAGGGCCTCGCCCGGGTCGCCCGCCTCGGCGTACAGCTCGGCGGCGCGGGCGAACAGCTCCACGCCCTCCGGGCCGCCGCCCATCGCCTCGTGGTCGGTCATCTCGGCACGGTCGCGCGGAGCCAGTTCCTCGTCCCCGACCGCCTCCGAGACCGCGGCCCACGCCGCGACGGACTCCGGGTGCAGGGCGGCCGAGAGCCGACGGGCCTCGGCGAGCAGCGCGGCCAGGTCCGGTTCGGCGGCAGCGGCGGCGGCCGGCGCGGGCGCGGGCTTCACGGGAGCGGTCACGGCCCGCGTGGCCCGTACGCCCAGCGGCAGTCGCTCCACCAGCGGGGGCTGGTCCATGCGCTCCCGGACCCGCCCGCTCACGTACGACGTGCCGTTGCGCTCGTCGAAGCGCCCGGCCAGCGAAAGGGCCTCCACGCGCGCGTGGGCGGCGAGTTCACTCGCGGTCCAGGTACGTCCCGCCGGTCCGGGCACGGTCTGCGAGCCGAGCCCGAGCGAGGTCAGCCGGTCCATCAGCAGGGCGACCACGGCCAGGAAGTCCATCCGGCTGCGCGGCTCACCGCTGTCCGTGAAGTACGCCGGGCGCTCCGCCAGCAGCTCCAGGGCACGCGCCTCGTTGCCGGTCAGCGCGCAGAACTCCACGTGGTCCGCGTACGCGCCGCGCATGCTCTCCATGGGGCGTACGAGCCGGAAGCCGCGCAGATGGTGGGCCCGGGCCTCGTCCAGGTGGCCGAGGCGCAGCAGGGGCAGCAGCGAGGACGCGAGGGCCGCGTGCGGCTCGTGCGCGCATGCGTACTCGCCCTCCAGGACGGGCCGCCACAGCTCCAGCGCCTCGGTGTCCGCGCGCCGCTCGGCCTGCCACCAGCCCTGGTCGTGCAGCTCGCAGGCGTGGCAGTCGGCCATGCTGTCCCGGTCCGCGGCGAGCCACGCGGCGTACGCCCGCTCGGCCCGCTCCATGTCCCCGATGTGCCGGGCCACGCTGAACTCGGCGCTGCGCACGGCCCGTTCGGAGTGCCCGGCGAGCCGGTAGCGGTGCTCCATCTCGCCGAGCCACTTCTCGATGGAGGCGAGCGGGATGTGCGGCTGGCCGAGCATGCCGGCGGACATCCACTTGAAGACCCAGTGCAGGGAGTGGGTCTCGTACTCGTCGAAGTCCTCGGGCCGTTCGTCCCACATGCGCAGCAGGCGCGCGAAGGGGACGAACATCTTGTCCTTCTCGGAGCTGTAGTTGTAGACCTTCAGCTGGTGGCCGAGCGCCTCGATGACGGCGAGCGGGATGCTCAGCTTCTCGGCCTCGGTGAGCAGGTGCTCCGCGCGCGCGTTGCGGGCGGGGCCCTCCGGCTGCTCGTAGTTCTCCTGCATCGCCCGGCGCAGCGTCTCGAAGTCCATGATCCGGCTCATCGGGGGCCCTCCTCCGGGGAGTTGCTGTGGGTGGCCCACTCCAGGAGGCCGATGAACGCCCGGTTCAGGAGCGCCGAATCCGCGGGCCGCAGCGGCCGCTGCGCCATCAGCAGGGCCTGCCCGTAGAGGGACTCCGTGGCGGTGCCGATCAGCTCCCGGTCGTCGAGTGAACTGATCCGCCGGATCAGCGGGTTGAGGTGGTTGAGCACCAGCCGCGCGCGTGGGGCGCTGCCGCGCAGCGAACCGAGGATGCCCGCCCACAGGTCGTCGGCCTGCTCCTCGGCGTCCGCGCGCGCCTGCTCGTGGCGTGCCGCCCGGTCGTCCAGGTGCAGCGCGGGCACGGAGAGGGGATGGAAGGCACGCAGCACGACATCGCATCCCAGGGGGTCGAGTTTCGCCCGCGCGGCCCCCAGGAAGGCGGACAGGGCCAGTTCCTCCGCCGGGTCGACGGTGTCCAGATGCGCGGTCACGGTGTCGGCGTCCAGCTCCGCCACGACCGTCCCGGGCCGCACCGAGGGCAGCGCCTCGACCAGCTCGCTGTCGTACGTGTAACCGCCGTTGATCACACCGACGCCCTGCGCGGACGCGATCGGCGCGACCTGCCGGTACTCCTCCACGGTCCGCGTGAAGTGCACCACCGGGTGCCGCTGGGCGAACTCCTCCAGGGACAGCCGCCCGTCGGTCGTCTCGAAGGGCAGCCACGGCAGCATCGTGCGCAGCATCTCGCTGTCGTGCCGCGCCAGGGACTTCACGCCCAGGTAGTGCACCGAAAGGAAGGCCGCCAGCCGCTCGGGATCACCGGCCGCGAGCCCGGTCAGCCAGGCCCGGATCCGCTCGCCCAGCGCTTCCCGTACGCCCGCCAGGGTCTCGTCCTCGTACAGCGACTCCCGGGACGCGGTGGGCCGCAGGCTGTCCGTGTCGAGGACGCAGCGCACGAAGAACGCCCAGTCGGGCAGCAGCTGTTCGGCCCGCTCGGTGAGCAGCATGCCCTTCAGGTGCACGCGATGGCCGGCGCGCTGGGCGGGGCTGACCGCGGACGGCAGCACATACGCCACGCCGCGGATCCCGGCGAGCGGCACGTCCAGCTCGATCGAGTCCAGCGGCGTGAACCCGAACAGGTCGTGACAGTGCCGTGCCAGGGCCACCCTTCGGGTGGCGGGACTCGGGTACGAGCGGTCCCAGGGCGCCGGCAGGTCCGTGACCTGCTCTTCGCCCACCCGTACGTCGTACGGCAGCAGCGATCCGAAGTCCCGGGCCAGCGACAGCACCCGCTCCTCGGCCAGCCAGTCGGCGGCGCCGGGGCGGGCCACCAGGTGCACGGTCGTGCCAGGTTCCGTGCGTGCCTCATGAGGCAGCGTACGGACCGTGTACGAGCCGTCGTCGGTCGCCGTCCACTCCACGGGCGGGGCATCGGGCGTACGCGCGCTGCGGCTGACCACCCGGATGCGCTCGGCGACGACGAAACAGGCCAGCAGCCCGATGCCGAACTGACCGAGGAAGTCCGAACGCGCCGACTCCAGGCCGTCGGCCCGCTTGGAGCTGCGGCCGATGGTCGCCAGGAGGCTGTGCACGTCCGACTCGGTGAGCCCGATCCCGGAGTCCTCCACGCGCAGGGCGCCGCCCCCGCCGCTTTCGACGAACAGCCGCACCAGCGCAGGCGCGTCGGGCTGCTCGGCGCGCCGGGCGGTGATCGCGTCCACGGCGTTCTGCAGCAGCTCGCGCAGATAGACCTTCGGACTGGAGTAGAGATGGTGGGAGAGCAGGTCCACGAGGCCGCGCAGGTCGACCTGGAACGTATGAGGTGACTGGGATGCCTGAGATGACTGTGAGGTCTGGGAGTCCATCGTCGCTGCGCCGGTGGGGGGACGTGCGACGGCGCGGGGTCGGGCGGTCCCGAGGAGAGGTGACCGCGAACAGGGCCGGAGCGGGACATCCTAGGCCCGGAACGAGCCGTCTGACCAGCGGATTTCTGGGACGTATACGGCATTGTCAGTCGCGTGGTGTGCAATGGATCTCGTGCCCGTGCTCGAAGAACCACTGAAGAAGGTGCTCGGACCCGCCACCGCGAAGGTGATGGCCGAGCACCTCGGCCTGCACACCGTCGGCGACCTGCTGCACCACTATCCGCGCAGGTACGAGGAGCGCGGGCAGCTCACCCACCTCGCCGACCTGCCCATGGACGAGCACGTGACGGTGGTCGCCCAGGTCGCCGACGCCCGCCTGATCACCTTCTCCTCGCCCAAGGCCCCCCGGGGCAAGGGCCAGCGCCTCGAAGTGACCATCACGGACGGCAGCGGCCAGCTCAAGCTGGTCTTCTTCGGCAACGGCGTGCACAAGCCCCACAAGGAGCTCCTCCCGGGCACGCGCGCGCTGTTCGCGGGCAAGGTCTCCGTCTTCAACCGCCGCCTCCAGCTGGCCCATCCGGCGTACGAGCTGCTGCGCGGCGACGACGTGTCCGAGACGGTGGACACCTGGGCCGGAGCCTTGATCCCGCTCTACCCCGCCACCGCCAAGCTGGAGTCCTGGAAGATCGCCAAGGCGGTCCAGACGGTGCTGCCGAGTGCCCAGGAGGCCGTCGATCCGCTGCCCGACTCCCTCCGGGCCGGCCGGGGCCTGGTCCCTCTCCCCGAGGCCCTGCTGAAGATCCACCGCCCGCACACCAAGGCGGACATCGAGGACGCCCGCTCCCGCCTCAAGTGGGACGAGGCCTTCGTCCTCCAGGTGGCCCTGGCCCGCCGCCGCCATGCGGACGCCCAACTCCCGGCCGTGGCCCGCAAACCCAAGCCGGACGGCCTGCTCACGGACTTCGACGCCAAGCTCCCCTTCACCCTGACCGAGGGCCAGCAGAAGGTCTCCAAGGAGATCTTCGACGACCTGGCCACGGAGCATCCGATGCACCGGCTGCTGCAGGGGGAGGTGGGTTCTGGCAAGACGATGGTCGCCCTGCGCGCCATGCTCGCCGTCGTCGACGCGGGCGGACAGGCCGCCATGCTCGCACCCACCGAGGTGCTCGCCCAGCAGCACCACCGGTCGATCACCGAGATGATGGGGGAGCTGGCCGAAGGCGGCATGCTCGGCGGGGCCGAGCACTCCACCAAGGTGGTGCTGCTCACCGGATCCATGGGGGCGGCCGCGCGGCGGCAGGCGCTGCTCGACCTCGTCACCGGTGAGGCGGGGATCGTCATCGGGACGCATGCGCTGATCGAGGACAAGGTGCAGTTCCACGACCTGGGTCTGGTGGTGGTGGACGAGCAGCACCGGTTCGGGGTCGAGCAGCGCGACGCCCTGCGCGGCAAGGGCAAGCAGCCCCCTCACCTCCTCGTGATGACCGCCACACCGATCCCCCGCACCGTCGCCATGACCGTCTTCGGCGACCTGGAGACGTCCGTCCTGGACCAGCTCCCCGCCGGGCGCTCGCCCATCGCCAGCCATGTCGTCCCGGCCGCCGACAAGCCCCACTTCCTGGCGCGCGCGTGGGAGCGAGTGCGTGAGGAGGTGTCCAACGGACATCAGGCGTACGTGGTCTGCCCCCGCATCGGCGACGAGGACGACGACCCCAAGAAGTCCAAGAAGAAGCCGACCCCCGAGGACGAGGCCGAGAAGCGCCCGCCGCTCGCCGTCCTCGACATCGCCGACCAGCTCGCGGCAGGCCCGCTCCAGGGCCTCAAGGTCGAAGTGCTGCACGGCCGTATGCAGCCGGACGACAAGGACGCCGTGATGCGCCGCTTCGCGGCCGGCGAGACGGACGTCCTGGTCGCCACGACGGTCATCGAGGTCGGGGTGAACGTGCCGAACGCCACAGCGATGGTGATCATGGACGCGGACCGGTTCGGCGTATCGCAGCTCCACCAGCTGCGCGGCCGCGTCGGCCGCGGTTCGGCCGCCGGCCTGTGCCTCCTGGTCACCGAGATGCCGGAGGCGAGCGCGGCCCGCCAGCGGCTGACCGCGGTGGCGTCCACCCTCGACGGCTTCGAACTCTCCCGCATCGACCTCGAACAGCGCCGCGAGGGCGACGTCCTCGGCCAGGCCCAGTCCGGGGCCCGCACCTCACTGCGGGTGCTCGCCGTCATCGACGACGAGGAGATCATCGCCGAGGCCCGCGAGGAGGCGACGACGGTGGTCACGGCCGACCCGGACCTGGAGGGTCTCCCCGGCCTGCGCACGGCCCTCCAGGCCTTGCTGGACGAGGACAGGGAGCAGTACTTGGAAAAGGGCTGAGCACCAGGCGCCCCAAAGGGGCGCGGGGCTGAAGTCGATATGCGGCTCCGCCGCGATGGGGGTCCCCCCGCTCGAGCGAAGCCGAGAGTGGGGGAGCGACCAGCCGCAACGAGCCCGCACCCGCCCACGGTGAAACGGCACCCCCCTTCCACGCCTGCCAAACTGGAACCGTGACCATCCCCTCGAACAAGGACCCGAGATGACCCGCGTGATCGCCGGCGCAGCCGGCGGACGCCGCCTAGCCGTGCCGCCGGGCACCGGCACAAGGCCCACCTCCGACCGGGCCCGCGAGGGACTCTTCTCCACCTGGCAGTCCCTGCTCGGCGGCCCTCTGGAAGGCGACCGCGTCCTCGACCTCTACGCCGGCTCGGGAGCCGTCGGCCTGGAGGCGCTGAGCCGCGGCGCCGGCCACACCCTCCTCGTCGAGGCCGACGCCCGCGCGGCCCGCACAATCAGGGAGAACGTGAAATCGCTGGGCCTCCCCGGCGCCGAGGTCAGGTCCGGCAAAGCGGAACAGATCATCCGCACCGGGGCGCCGCAGGCCCCGTACGACCTCGTTTTCCTCGATCCGCCGTACGCCGTCACGGACGACGATCTTCGCGAGATTCTGCTCACACTCCGCGCGGAGGGCTGGCTCACGGGCGAAGCGATCGTCACCGTGGAACGCAGTACTAGAGGTGGCGAATTCCGGTGGCCCGACGGCTTCGAAGCACTGCGGTCCCGTCGCTACGGCGAGGGAACGTTTTGGTACGGTCGCGCCGCCTCTACGTGCGAAGACGCACGATGACCGGACCGGAGAGCGAGGGAACTCAGTTGCGCCGCGCCGTCTGTCCCGGGTCGTTCGACCCGATTACCAACGGACATCTCGACATCATCGCCCGAGCCTCCAAGCTGTACGACGTCGTGCACGTCGCGGTGATGATCAACCAGTCCAAAAAGGGCCTGTTCGAGATCGAGGAGCGGATCGACCTGATCCGCCAGGTCACCGCCGAGTTCGGCAACGTCGAGGTGGAGGCCTTCCACGGCCTTCTCGTCGATTTCTGCAAGGAGCGCGACATCCCGGCCATCGTCAAGGGGCTGCGCGCCGTCAGCGACTTCGACTACGAGCTGCAGATGGCCCAGATGAACAACGGCCTCTCCGGAGTCGAGACCCTCTTCGTCCCGACCAACCCCACCTACAGCTTCCTCTCCTCCTCGCTGGTCAAGGAGGTCGCGACCTGGGGCGGCGACGTCTCCCACCTCGTCCCCCCGGTGGTTCTCGAAGCGCTCAGGGAGCGCCTCAAGAAGAGCTGAGGCGCCCTCGCGGACCTGACAGTCCGTCATCCTGTGTCGGGCGGGGCAGGAGTGGTCGTACAGTCGATCCGTCCGTCTCCATCACAGCTGTAGAGAGTGGCGAGCACACGGTGGACGTGCAGAAGAAGCTCGATGAGATCGTCTCGACGGTCGGCAGCGCCCGTTCCATGCCCATGTCGGCTTCGTGCGTGGTCAACCGCGCCGAGCTCCTCTCCATGCTCGAAGAGGTGCGCCAGGCGCTGCCCGGCTCCCTCGCCCAGGCCGAGGAGCTGATCGGCGGTCGCGAGCAGCTGGTCGAGCAGGCCCGCATGGAGGCCGAGCGGATCATCGAGTCCGCGCACGCCGAGCGCGGCAGCCTGATCTCCGACACCGAGGTCGCCCGCCGCTCGCAGAACGAGGCCGAGCGCATCCTCACCGAGGCCCGCAAGGAGGCCGAGGAGATCCGCGCCGAGGCCGACGACTACGTCGACTCCAAGCTCGCCAACTTCGAGGTCGTCCTCACCAAGACCCTCGGCTCCGTCGGCCGCGGCCGCGAGAAGCTCCTCGGCACAGGGCCTGGCACCGACGAACAGGGCTACGAGGACGAGGACGCTCCCGAGCGCAGCCACGACCCCGAGACACTGCGCCGCAACGCCGACGAGTACGTCGACGTCAAGCTCGGCGCCTTCGAGGCCGTTCTCGCCAAGACCCTGGACGCCGTCGGCCGCGGCCGCCAGAAGCTGCACGGCAGGATCGCCAGCGACGACCTGGGTGATCTGGGCGGCTTCGGGGAGGACGGGGCGCCCGCGCAGCACACGACCGACGCCGAGTACCTGGACGGCCTCTCGGAGCTCGCCGGGCAGCCCGCCCAGCCCGCTGCCCAGCCCCAGGCCCCGGCGATCCCGGCCCAGCAGCAGTACGCGCAGCAGGACGCGTACGCCTACCAGCAGCAGACCGCCGATCCCTACGGCTACCAGCAGCAGTACGCGCAGCAGGATGGCTACGGCTACCAGCAGCAGACCGCCGACCCGTACGCCGCCTACCCCCAGCAGCCCGGCTACGACCCGAACGGCCAGCAGGCCGCGTACGACCAGAGCCAGCAGCAGGCGTACCCCCAGCCCCCCCAGCCTCCGCAGTCCCCCCAGTCACAGGGGAACGCTCTCGACGAGACCAGCCTCTTCGACACCGGCATGATCAGCGCGGAGCAGCTGAGGGCGTACGAACAGGGGCGCTGACGCCGGATTGGGCCGAGAGCGAAAGGTCCAGTATCCTGGCTCTTCGGTCGCGTGTACGTCCGCGATCAACGCTGCCCGGGAACACCGAAGGGCGGCGTCCCCCTGAGTTTCAAGATCGAAAGCAGGAATGGCCCTGAACGCCCGCCTCGACCACCGCAACCCTCTCGTGTTCGACACACACGAGCTGGGGCGGCGTCCTGGTGCGCTGCAGCGCCTGACCCGCGAGATCGACGCTCCCAAGGATCTCGGGATCCAGGGAGTCATCGGAGTGCCGGAGGGCGCCCCGGTGAAGCTCGAACTCCGCCTCGAGTCGGTCATGGAAGGTGTGCTTGTCACAGGCACCGCCCGTGCACAGGCCAAGGGGGAGTGCGTAAGGTGTCTGGAGCCGCTGGAGCTGGAGCTCGAAGCGGACTTCCAGGAGATGTTCTCGTACCCTGACGCCGACGACCGGGGCCGTGTGAAAGCGGAGCCGGCCGACGACGCCGAGGAAGACGAGGACATGCTCTTCATCGAGGACGGCTTGTTCGACCTCGAGCCCGTGCTGCGTGATGCGGTGGTGCTCGCACTGCCGATGCAGCCGGTGTGCCAGGACGACTGCCCCGGCCTGTGCTCCCAGTGCGGAGCGCGGCTCGCGGACGACCCGGACCACCACCATGACGCCGTCGACATCCGTTGGGCGGCACTGCAGGGACTCGCCGGTTCACTTGAAGATGGCGAGAAGGACGAGATGAGCGGCGGCGCGCCTCGATCAGCACGCGCCGACGAGAAGCAGGAGAAGTAGCCGTGGCTGTTCCGAAGCGGAAGATGTCGCGCAGCAACACGCGCCACCGCCGGTCGCAGTGGAAGGCTGCGGTCCCCAACCTGGTTGCGTGCGAGCGCTGCCACGAGCCGAAGCTGCAGCACATCGCGTGCCCCGCTTGCGGCACCTACAACAAGCGCCAGGTCCTCGAGGTCTGAGCGGCTGGTGAGAGGCTTCATGTCTGACGCCAAGGCGGACGTAAACGCCAAGAAAAAGGCGGACAACACAGCCTCGTCCCACACGCTTCTGGAAGGGCGGCTCGGGTACCAGCTCGAGTCCGCCCTTCTGGTGCGTGCGCTGACCCACCGTTCGTACGCGTACGAGAACGGCGGTCTGCCGACCAACGAGCGCCTGGAGTTCCTCGGGGACTCCGTCCTCGGCCTCGTGGTCACGGACACGCTGTACCGCACCCACCCCGACCTGCCCGAAGGCCAACTGGCCAAGCTGCGGGCCGCGGTGGTCAACTCGCGTGCGCTGGCGGAGGTGGGCCGCGGGCTCGAACTCGGCTCCTTCATCCGGCTCGGCCGGGGCGAAGAGGGCACGGGCGGCCGGGACAAGGCGTCCATCCTCGCCGACACCCTTGAAGCGGTGATCGGCGCTGTCTATCTCGACCAGGGTCTCGACGCGGCGGGCGAACTCGTCCACCGTCTCTTCGACCCGCTGATCGAGAAGTCCTCGAACCTGGGCGCGGGCCTGGACTGGAAGACCAGTCTCCAGGAACTTACGGCGACCGAGGGGCTCGGCGTTCCCGAGTACCTGGTCACCGAGACCGGCCCGGACCACGAGAAGACCTTTACTGCTGCTGCCCGCGTCGGAGGCGTCTCGTACGGCACCGGCACCGGCCGCAGCAAGAAGGAGGCGGAGCAGCAGGCCGCGGAGTCCGCGTGGCGTGCCATCCGCTCCGCTGCGGACGAGCGCATGGAGGCGGCGCAGGTCGCCGCGAAGGCCGCGAAGGCTGCGGAGGCCGAAGCGTCCGTGGCGTCGGAGGAGACCGTCGAGGCCCCCTCGACGGCGACGTCCGACACCGCCTCCGCCTGACTGATCCACAGCCCTCGGCTGTCACTGATCGCCCGCTCCCGGACCCTAGGGGGCGGGCGATCACGTTCGGCGGCGCCGGAGGTACGCTGCGGCCGTCGGGCCCTGTCGTCGGCCCACGCATCCGGAGGAGAGACCGTGCCCGAACTGCCCGAGGTCGAGGTCGTACGGCGGGGCCTCGAGCGCTGGGTCAGCGGACGGATCGTCGCCGACGTAGAGGTGCTGCACCCGCGTGCGGTACGCCGCCACATCGCGGGCGGCGAGGACTTCGGGGCCCGGCTCAAGGGGCACCGCATCGGGCTCGCCCAGCGCCGCGGCAAGTACCTCTGGCTGCCGCTGAGCGACCTCGGGGAAGTGGGGCCCGTCCCCGAGCCGCCCGGCCCGGTACCTCGCCGCGTTGTCGCAGCACCCGAGTACGCCCAGTACGAGGGCGATGCTCCGCCTGGCGATGCACCGCAGGGACTGGGACACAAGCCGCTGCCGCGGGGAGCGCGGGAGCGCACCCCGCTTCCCCCAGGCCGTTCCGCCGACTCTCCGAGCGCCGTCCTCGCGCACCTCGGCATGAGCGGACAGCTCCTCGTCCAGCCGCAGGACGCGCCCGACGAGAAGCATCTGCGTATCCGCGTCCGGTTCGCCGACGACCTCAACACGGAACTCCGCTTCGTCGACCAACGCACCTTCGGCGGGCTCTCGTTGCACGACACGTCACCCGAAGGACTGCCCGACGTCATCGCGCACATCGCCCGCGATCCCTTGGACGCCCTGTTCGACGACGACGCGTTCCACGAGGCGCTGCGGCGCCGGCGTACGACCGTCAAACGCGCCCTGCTCGACCAGTCGTTGATCAGCGGCGTCGGCAACATCTATGCGGACGAGGCGCTTTGGCGTGCGCGGTTGCACTACGAGCGCCCCACCACCGGTTTCACGCGCCCGCGCACGGCCGAACTCCTGGGCCACGTACGGGACGTGATGAACGAGGCCCTCGCCGTCGGCGGCACCAGCTTCGACAGCCTGTACGTCAACGTGAACGGCGAGTCGGGCTACTTCGACCGGTCGCTCGACGCGTACGGCCGCGAGGGCGAGCCATGCCGACGCTGCGGCACCCTCATGAGGCGGCGGCCCTGGATGAACCGGTCGAGCTACTTCTGCCCGCGCTGCCAGCGCCCGCCGCGCATCAAGCCCTGACGCCGTCGCGCGTCACGCCCTGACGTCGCGGAGCGTCACGCCCTGACGTCGGCGCGCGCCGCGTCATAACGCTCGCGCGCCCCCAGTACCTCGTCCATGCGCCCCTCCACGAAGTGGATGAGTGCCAGCAGGCGCTCGGCGACCTCACGGCCAAGGGGCGTCAGCTCGTAGTCCACCCGCGGCGGGTTCGTCGGCTGGGCCTCCCGGTGCACCAGCCCGTCGCGCTCCAGCGCGTGCAGCGTCTGGGACAGCATCTTCTCGCTCACGCCGTCGACGCGCCGGCGCAGCTCGTTGAAGCGGAACGAGCCCCCGTGGAGCGCCCCCAGCGTCAGCGAGCCCCAGCGCCCCGTGACGTGCTCCAGGGTCCCCCGGGACGGGCACGCCTTGGAGAACACGTCGTACGCGAGATCGGGTCGCTCCGTGAGGTCCATACCTACAGCTTACTCGGCACAGCGCAAACCGCAGGGGGGCGCTAGCGAAAAGTTAGCGCCCCCCTGCGGTCTGGTGGGGCTAGTAACCGAAGTCCTGCGTCCACCAGGGGCCGCCCGACGCGAAGTGCGCGCCGACGCCCAGGGTCTTGAAGTCGCAGTTCAGGATGTTCGCGCGGTGGCCGGGGCTGTTCATCCAGGCCTCCATCACCGCGGCGGCGTCGGCCTGGCCGCGGGCGATGTTCTCCCCGCCGAGGTTCGTGATGCCGAGCTTCGCCGCCCGGTCCCAGGGCGAGGCCCCGCTCGGGTCCGTGTGGTCGAAGAAGCCGCGCGCGGCCATGTCCTCGCTGAAGTCCTGGGCCAGCGCCGCCAGCGAGCTGGACGCGGTCACCGGGCTGCAGCCGGCCTTCGCCCGCTCCTCGTTGACCAGCGCGAGCACCTCGGCCTCGGCCTTGGACGCCGTGGACACCGCCTTCGACGGAGGCGCCTTGGGTGCCTTCGTGGCCGGCGCCTTCGTGGTGGGCTTGGTCTTCGACTCCTTGGGCGGAGCCTTGGTCGACGGCTTCGCGGAGGGCGTCTCCTCGGTCTTCTCCGGGGCCTTCGTGCTGGGCGAGACCGTGGGGGAGGCGGAGCGCTCCAGGTCACGGCTCGTGCCCGAGTCCTGACGGTCCTCCGCGGCACCGCCCGTGCCGCCCTGGGTCTCCACATCGCTCGGCGTGTCCTGGGCGCGCACCTTGTCCGCGCTCCCGCCGATCGAGTAGTTGTCGCTGCCAGGGATCAGCCCGGAGGCGACCGCGACGGCACCCATCGCGACGGCGGCCGAGACACCGAGCAGACCGGTGCGTACGGGCGTCACACCCTTCTTGCGGCGGCGGTGGCCGCGCCGGGAACCGCCGTCGGGCGCGTAACCGGTCGTCGCATGGGCGGCGGGGTCCGCCGCGAAGAGGTAGGCGTCACTCCTCGAGTACAGCTCGCCCGTCTCGTGGATGCCGCCCGGCGAGTCGTAGAGACCCGCGGTCGCGTAAGGGCTGCCGTTCAGGTAGGACCCGGCGGTCAGGTGGTCGCCCGCGATCGCGTAGTCGCTCTCGCTCGCGTAGTCACCCGCGTCCGCGGTCGCGTAGCCGCCCGTGTATGTATCGTACGTTTGCGTGACCCCGGTGGCGCGGCCTGTGGCGGCGCGGCCGGCGGCGGAGCGTCGGTGGCGTCCCATCTCCTGGCCTTCCTCATCCTTGCGGTCAACGTTCCTCACCCGAACGAGTGAGGCTCATTGGGTCGGGACGGTACCCCATGGCGCAAGAGGAGGAAGTGCTCCGAGAGCATTTGGCCGGTTAGCGTGCAGCCATGAGCGAGGATGTACGGCTGGTCGCCTGGGTGCGCGGACGAGTCCAGGGCGTGGGTTTCCGCTGGTACACGCGGGCCAGGGCGCTGGAGATCGGCGGCCTGAGTGGTTTTGCTCTCAATTTGGCGGACGGACGGGTCCAGGTGGTCGCGGAGGGCTCCCGCGAGGGATGCCAGGGACTGCTCGACTGGCTTCAGGGGGACGACACGCCGGGCCGTGTCGACGGAGTCACTGAGATTTGGGACACGCCCCGCGGCGGCTACGACGGCTTCGCCATCCGGTGAGATCCATCGCGGCGACCGGTCGCGACACCCCAGGTCGAGGGCGCGGGGCGTGCGCCGGGCACCTGCCCCGGGCAGAAACTACCTGGTGGTTGCCAATAACAGCTTGTCGTGGCAGGCTCCGCGAGAAAGGATGATCTCCACGCCCCCCAGGGCCCCGAAAGAGAGGCAGCGCCGCCCGTTCTCCGGCCGCGCGCCCCGGGTTGCCCCCCAATACGGGGCGTGATCGTGTTGACCGTCAAACTTTTTGGTGAGACGCTGAAAGCCCCGCGCACCTTAGCTGTTTGGCATGTAAGAGCGGCAGTAAAAACTCGACAGTGCCAAGCATCGCGGGTGCGATTCCCTCACGACCCACACCGCTTCGGTCGGTCACTCAGTGTGGAGGACCATCCATCATGGCAAAGGCGCTTCTCGGTTACGTCGGCGGTTCCGACCCGCGACTCATTGCCGAGATGCGACGGCTCCAGCAGCGCGTCCAGGACCTGGAATCCGAGCTCGTACGGATCCAGGCCGAGAACGACGCGCTCGCGGCTGCCGCTTCTCACGACTCGCTTCTCGAGAGCATCGACGCACACCAGGCGGAGCCTGCGCTCACCTGATCACTGCACCGCACGACGCCACCAGTGAACAGGCTGTCCGTGTCAGCCGCTAACAGAGTTGCAAGGGACGCTTCGGCGTCCCTTCTTTCTTGCTCCCGCGCATTCCCACACTCTCTTTAACGTCTGGTGTGCCCTGCACGTTCATGGGTGAAACCGCGCGTTCATGGAGTGAGACCGACCCGGAAGGTAGAGTCCGGCTGCGTGCACCTCAAGGCCCTGACCCTGCGCGGGTTCAAATCGTTCGCCTCGGCGACCACGCTGCGGTTCGAGCCGGGCATCACCTGTGTCGTGGGCCCCAACGGTTCGGGCAAGTCCAACGTCGTGGACGCGCTCAGCTGGGTCATGGGCGAGCAGGGTGCCAAGTCGCTGCGCGGCGGCAAGATGGAGGACGTCATCTTCGCCGGCACCACCGGGCGGCCCCCGCTCGGCCGCGCCGAGGTGTCCCTCACGATCGACAACTCCGACGGGGCGCTGCCCATCGAGTACGCCGAGGTCACCATCACGCGGATCATGTTCCGCAACGGCGGCAGCGAGTACCAGCTCAACGGCGACACCTGCCGTCTCCTCGACATCCAGGAACTCCTCTCCGACTCCGGCATCGGCCGCGAGATGCACGTCATCGTCGGACAGGGCCAGCTCGACTCCGTCCTGCACGCCGATCCGATGGGCCGCCGCGCCTTCATCGAGGAGGCCGCGGGCGTCCTCAAGCACCGCAAGCGCAAGGAGAAGGCGCTGCGGAAGCTCGACGCGATGCAGGCCAACCTCGCGCGTGTCCAGGACCTCACGGACGAGCTGCGACGGCAGTTGAAGCCGCTCGGCCGGCAGGCCGCCGTCGCCCGCCGGGCCGCCGTGATCCAGGCCGACCTCCGGGACGCCCGGCTGCGGCTGCTCGCCGACGATCTCGTACGCCTCCGAGGGTCGCTCCAGGCGGAGATCGCCGACGAGGCCGCGCTCAAGGAACGCAAGGAGGCCGCCGAGGCCGAGCTGAAGAAGGCGACACAGCGGGAGGCGATGCTGGAGGGCGAGGTACGGCGGCTTACCCCCCGTCTTCAGCGGGCCCAGCAGAGCTGGTACGAGCTGTCGCAGCTGGCCGAGCGGGTGCGCGGCACGGTCTCGCTGGCGGACGCCCGGGTCAAGAGCGCGACCGCCCAGCCGCCCGAGGAGCGGCGTGGGCGCGACCCCGAGGACATGGAGCGCGAGGCCGCGCGGATCCGCGAGCAGGAGGCCGAGCTGGAAGCGGCTCTGGAAGCGGCCGAGCGCGCACTGGAGGACACCGTTGCTCACCGGGCCGATCTTGAGCGCGAACTGGCCATGGAGGAGCGGCGCCTGAAGGACGTGGCCCGCGCAATCGCCGACCGCCGCGAAGGCCTCGCCCGGCTGAACGGCCAGGTCAACGCCGCCCGTTCGCGCGCCGCCTCTGCCCAGGCCGAGATCGACCGCCTCGCCTCCGCCCGCGACGAGGCCCAGGAACGTGCCGTCGCCGCCCAGGAGGAGTACGAGCAGCTCAAGGCCGAGGTCGACGGACTGGACGCCGGCGACGAGGAACTCGCCGAGCGGCACGAGGCGGCCAAGCGCGCCCTCGCCGACGCCGAGTCCACCCTGACCGCGGCCCGCGAGGCGGTCACCGCGGCCGAACGCAAGCGCGCGGCCACCCAGGCCCGCCACGAGGCCTTGGCCATGGGCCTGCGCCGCAAGGACGGCACGGGCGCGCTGCTCGCGGCGAAGGACCGGCTGTCGGGCCTGCTCGGCCCGGCGGCGGAACTGCTCTCGGTCACTCACGGCTACGAGGTCGCGGTGGCCGCCGCCTTCGGCGCCGCGGCGGACGCCATCGCGGTGACCACCCCCGCATCGGCCGCGGACGCCATCCGCCTGCTGCGCAAACAGGACGGGGGGCGCGCGGCGCTGTTGCTGGCGGGGGCGCCGGAGGAGCCGGCGGGCGCGCCGGGATCGCCGGCCCGAGACGGCGTCCGGCGCCCGGTGGCGCCGGAAGGGACAGACAGTGACGTCGCGGAACCGGGTGGGCCGGGCGTCCGCGGCTCGGAGGGGCTGCGGGACGCCGGCGACGCTGCCCCACAGGACCCGCAGGACCCACAGGACCCACAGGGCGGACCCGTTGGAGATCACCCCGGCGGCGACCCCGGCGAGGCACGGCACCCGGGAACACCGGATTCGTTCGCTGCGTACGGCGCCCCCGACGACGTACGCGAGGGCCGGCCTGTCGAGGGAGCCGACGAGCGGTCCTCGGGGGTCGAGCCGCATCACGCCGCCACCGGCGACGTACGTCGGCAGCCGCGTCCCGGCGGCCCTCCCTTCGCCGCCGATCTCGTCCGCGCGCCTTCCGACCTGATGCCTGCCGTATGGCGATTGCTGCGCGGCATCGTCGTGGTGGGGACGCTCGAGGACGCCGAGGATCTTGTCTACGCGCGGCCCGAGTTGACCGCCGTGACCGTCGAAGGGGACCTGCTCGGGGCGCACTTCGCGCAGGGCGGGTCCGCCGGGGCGCCGAGTCTGCTCGAGGTCCAGGCATCCGTCGACGAGGCGGCGGCCGAGCTGGAAGAACTGGGCGTGCTGTGCGAGGAGTTGACCGAAGCGCAGCACCGCGCAGCCGAGCAGCGCAAGGAACGGGCCGCCCTCGTCGAAGAGTTGGGCGAGCGGCGGCGGGCCGTCGAGCGGGAGAAGTCCGGGTTCGCGCAGCAGCTCGGGCGGTTGGCCGGGCAGGCGCGGGGTGCCGCCGGAGAGGCCGAGCGGAGCACCGCCGCGGCCGCCCGGGCACAGGAAGCTCTCGACAGGGCCGTACAGGAGGCGGAGGAGCTGGCCGAACGGCTCGCCGTCGCCGAGGAGATGCCGGTCGAGGAGGAACCCGACACCTCCGTACGGGACCGGCTGGCGGCCGACGGGGCCAACGCGCGGCAGACCGAGATGGAGGCCCGGCTCCAGGTGCGTACGCACGAGGAGCGGGTCAAGGGCCTTGCCGGGCGGGCCGATTCGCTCGACCGGGCCGCCCGCGCCGAACGCGAGGCACGCGCGCGTGCCGAGCAGCGCAGGGCAAGGCTGCGGCACGAGGCCGCCGTCGCCGAGGCCGTCGCCTCCGGGGCCCGGCAGTTGCTCGCGCACGTCGAGATCTCGCTCGGCCGGGCGGACGAGGAGCGCACGGCCGCGGAGAGCGCCAAGGCGCGGCGGGAGCAGGATCTCGTCGTCGCCCGTAACGAGGGCCGTGACCTCAAGGCCGAGCTCGACAAGCTCACCGACTCGGTGCACCGCGGTGAGGTGCTCGGGGCCGAGAAGCGGCTGCGGATAGAGCAGTTGGAGGCGAAGGCGCTGGAGGAGCTGGGGGTCGAACCGGCGGGGCTGATCGCGGACTTCGGGCCCGACCAGCTGGTGCCGCCCTCGCTGCCCGCCGAGGGCGAGGAGCTGCCGGACGACCCGGAGCATCCGCGCAACCAGCCCCGGCCGTTCCACCGTTCCGAGCAGGAGAAGCGGCTCAAGTCGGCCGAGCGGGCGTATCAGCAGCTCGGGAAGGTCAACCCGCTTGCCCTGGAGGAGTTCGCCGCGCTGGAGGAGCGCCACAAGTTCCTCAGCGAGCAGCTGGAGGACCTGAAGAAGACGCGTGCCGATCTTCTTCAGGTGGTGAAGGAGGTCGACGAGCGGGTCGAGCAGGTCTTCACCGAGGCGTTCTGGGATACGGCGCGGGAGTTCGAAGGGGTCTTCAGCAGGCTGTTCCCCGGAGGGGAAGGGCGACTGATCCTGACCGATCCCGACAACATGCTCACCACAGGTGTCGATGTGGAGGCGCGGCCGCCGGGGAAGAAGGTCAAGCGGCTGTCGTTGCTGTCCGGTGGGGAGCGGTCGCTGACCGCCGTCGCGATGCTTGTGTCGATCTTCAAGGCCCGGCCCAGTCCGTTCTATGTGATGGACGAGGTGGAGGCGGCCCTCGACGACACCAATCTGCAGCGGCTGATCCGGATCATGCAGGAGCTGCAGGAGGCTTCGCAGCTGATCGTGATCACGCACCAGAAGCGGACGATGGAAGTCGCCGACGCGCTGTACGGGGTGTCCATGCAGGGGGACGGGGTGTCGAAGGTGATCAGTCAGCGGCTGCGCTGACCGACTGCTGCCCTGACCGACGACCGTGCAGACGCCGAGGGGCTGCACCGTTTCCATTCCTTCAAGAGTCGAACGTAAAACTCTTACCTGCGCCTTCCCTGGTTCATAACACCCCGTCTTGACTTCGAAACCTGAAGGCATAGTCTCTGAAGCATCGCTTTTACCTTCAGGTGATCGGTGGCGTGACACCATGCCATTGGTAGGACCATCTGGAAGGGCTTACTTTCACGCCGGCAGCGTTGCCGGGGGCCCGAGGAGTTCACGTGACCAGCACAGCGCAGGCATCCAAGTCAGGAGCCCGGGAAGCTCATCCCGAGCATCTCTCCCACGTCATCTTCATCGCGGCGGCGGCCGCGATGGGCGGATTCCTCTTCGGTTACGACAGTGCCGTGATCAACGGCGCCGTCGAGGCCATCAGGGACCGTTACGACATCGGCTCCGCGGCCCTGGCCCAGGTCATCGCCATCGCGCTGATCGGCTGTGCCATCGGTGCCGCCACCGCGGGCCGCATCGCCGACCGCATCGGCCGTATCCGCTGTATGCAGATCTCGGCCGCGCTGTTCATCGTCAGCGCCGTCGGATCCGCCCTGCCCTTCGCCCTGTACGACCTCGCCTTCTGGCGCGTCGTCGGCGGCTTCGCCATCGGCATGGCCTCCGTCATCGGCCCGGCCTACATCGCCGAGGTCGCCCCGGCCGCCTACCGCGGACGGCTCGGCTCCTTCCAGCAGGCCGCGATCGTCATCGGCATCGCCATCTCCCAGCTGGTCAACTGGGGCATCCTCAACGCCGCCGGCGGCGACCAGCGCGGCGAGATCATGGGCCTGGAAGCCTGGCAGGTCATGCTCGGCGTCATGGTCATCCCGGCCGTCCTCTACGGTCTGCTCTCCTTCGCGATCCCCGAGTCCCCGCGCTTCCTGATCTCCGTCGGCAAGGAGACGCGCGCCCGCGAGGTGCTCGCCGAGGTCGAGGGCAAGGACGTCGACCTGGACGCCCGCGTGCTGGAGATCGAGCACGCCATGAAGAGCGAGCACAAGTCGGTCTTCAAGGACCTGCTCGGCGGCAGCTTCTTCTTCAAGCCGATCGTCTGGATCGGTATCGGCCTCTCGGTCTTCCAGCAGTTCGTCGGCATCAACGTCGCGTTCTACTACTCCTCGACGCTGTGGCAGTCGGTCGGCGTCGACCCGACGGAGTCGTTCTTCTACTCGTTCACCACGTCGATCATCAACATCATCGGCACCGTGATCGCCATGATCTTCGTCGACCGCATCGGCCGCAGGCCCCTCGCGCTCATCGGTTCCGTGGGCATGGTCGTCGGTCTCGCCCTGGAGGCCTGGGCCTTCTCCTTCGACCTCGTCGACGGCAAGCTGCCGGCCACCCAGGGCTGGGTCGCCCTGATCGCCGCCCACGTGTTCGTCCTCTTCTTCGCCCTCTCCTGGGGTGTCGTCGTCTGGGTCTTCCTCGGCGAGATGTTCCCCAACAAGATCCGCGCCGCCGCCCTCGGCGTCGCCGCCTCCGCGCAGTGGATCGCCAACTGGGCCATCACCGCGAGCTTCCCGTCGCTCGCCGACTGGAACCTCTCCGTCACCTACGTGATCTACACGGTCTTCGCCGCGCTCTCCATCCCGTTCGTGCTCAAGTTCGTGACGGAGACCAAGGGCAAGACCCTGGAGGAGATGGGCTAGCCCACCACACAGGCCCGAGGAGAAGGGCCAAGTCCCCGCTGCCTCTCTCCTCGTACTCGTAGGACGTACTGCCCCGGCTCGGCCCTCGAGGACCTCGCGGTCCTAGAGGTCCTTGAGCCGGGGCAGTACGTTCTCGCAGAACAGGTGCATGCTGCGCCAGCCCTCGTCGACCGGCATCCCGCCGGACAGCGGATGGAGTACGTAGCTGTCGAGGCCCTGCGCCAGACACTCGTCCGGCGTGACGATCCGGTACACGCCCTCGGCGCGCAGCTCGTCGACCGTCGTGGCCGCCGACTTCACCGCCGAGCGGATGTCCGCGGACTGCCAGGACGCGTACGTCCGCGCCTCGTGCAGGAAGTGCTCGCCGTGCTCGGCCCAGACACGGTCCGGGTCCTCGGCGAGATGCAGCAGCGGGGTGACCGCCGGAGGCATCATGGTCCAGCCCTCCGTGCCGTACTCCACAAGCCGCTCCTTGTAGTACGCCTCCAGCTCCGGCAGATGCGCGCTCGGGAAGAACGGCAGCCCGAGCCGGGCCGCACGCCGGGCCGCCGCCTTCGAGGAGCCCCCGACCAGCAGCAAGGGGTGCGGATCCGAGAAGGGACGCGGGGTGACCCGTACCGTACGGCCGCGGTACTCGAACTCCTCGCCGCTCCACGCCTTCAGCAGCGTCTCCAGGAGCTCGTCCTGGAGCCTGCCGCGCCGCTTCCACTCCACGTCGAAGAGCGCGTACTCCTCAGGGCGGTAGCCGATCCCGGCGACGGTCACCAGTCGCCCGCCGCTCAGCAGATCCAGTACGGCGATGTCCTCGGCCAGCCTCAGCGGATCGTGCAGCGGGCCGATGATCGCCGAGACGGTGACCGCGATCCGGCGGGTCGCGCCGAAGACCGCGCCCGCGAAGGCGAAGGGCGACGGCAGCCAGTTGTTGGCGACGCCGTGGTGCTCCTCGGTCTGCACGGTGGTCATCCCGCGGTCGTCGGCGTAAGCGGCCATCTCCAGCGCGGCCTTGTAGCGGGCACTGAGCGAGGCGGGCGTGGCGCCGGGCTCAACGAGATTGAAACGTACGACCGTTACGGGCATGGGAAAGTCCCCCTTCGCCGAGCGGGTGGGGTGCCGATGAAGGGGGACGGTAGCTGACGGATCGTCAGACGGCCAGAGTCGCGGACTTGTTGACGGACTCAGGGGCGGGTGCGGCGACCCGGCCGAGGGTGAAGCCCGCCGAACGCATCGGTATCGCGTCGATCAGCAGCGTGCCGACCAGGGCCTGCCAGAAGTACAGGTTGTACGGGACGACCAGGCTCGGGGCCATCGTGGGGAGCGGCATTGCTGATGGCGAGAAGGCGTGTCACGGCCCACATCCGGGCTTCCCGCCGACGCGAGGTCGGGCGGCCGCCCGACCCGGCCCGTAGGACATACAGCCCTGCGCGGACAACGAACGGCCGGGTGGGAGGTCCCGCATACTGGTCCCGTTATGGAAATCGTCATCCTTGCTGTAGTCATCGCCCTGGTCGTGATCGGCGCGCTCGGCGGGCTCGTGATCGGCAGTCGCAAGCGGAAGCAGCTGCCCCCGCCGCCGCCCGCCGCCCCCGACATCACCGCTCCGCCGGCCGAGCCGCATATCGGCGACGAGGCCGAGACGCCGCGCGAAGAACCGCGCCGCACGATAGAGGAGGTGGATCTTCCGGACGCCTCGGCGACCGCTCCGGTCGTCGTCGAGGAGCCCGCGCCGGTCGTCGAAGCACCCCCGGTCGAGATCCCCGAGCCGACCGCCGGCCGTCTGGTGCGCCTGCGCGCCCGGCTCTCCCGCTCGCAGAACGCGCTCGGCAAGGGGCTGCTCACGCTCCTCTCGCGCGAGCACCTCGACGAGGACACCTGGGAAGAGATCGAGGACACGCTGCTCACCGCCGACGTCGGCGTGCAGCCCACCCAGGAGCTGGTCGAGCGGCTGCGCGAGCGCGTGAAGGTGCTCGGCACGCGGACGCCGGAGGAGCTGCGCAGTCTGCTGCGTGAGGAGCTGCTCACCCTGCTCGTGCCCGACTTCGACCGCACCGTGAACACCGAGTCCGGTCTGGACACCCCGGGCATCGTGATGGTCGTCGGGGTCAACGGCACCGGCAAGACCACCACCACCGGCAAGCTCGCGCGCGTGCTCGTCGCCGACGGCAAGCATGTGGTGCTCGGCGCGGCCGACACCTTCCGTGCCGCCGCCGCCGACCAGCTGCAGACCTGGGGCGAGCGGGTCGGCGCCCGTACCGTGCGGGGGCCCGAGGGCGGCGACCCCGCGTCCATCGCCTTCGACGCCGTCAAGGAAGGCATCCAGGAGGGTGCGGACGCCGTCATCATCGACACCGCGGGCCGGCTGCACACCAAGACCGGCCTCATGGACGAGCTCGGCAAGGTCAAGCGCGTCGTCGAGAAGCACGCCCCGCTGGACGAGGTGCTGCTCGTCCTGGACGCCACGACCGGTCAGAACGGCCTGGTGCAGGCTCGTGTCTTCGCCGAGGTCGTCGACATCACCGGCATCGTCCTGACCAAGCTCGACGGCACGGCCAAGGGCGGCATCGTCATCGCCGTCCAGCGTGAGCTGGGCGTACCCGTCAAGCTCATCGGCCTCGGCGAGGGCGCGGACGACCTGGCCCCGTTCGAGCCGGAGGCGTTCGTGGATGCGCTCATCGGCGAGTAGCAGCAGCTGCGGATGTCGTCTCCACCCACGTGCCGCAACCAACAATTGAGGAACCCCGACGGCGATCAGCCAGGTTCGCGAGAGCGGCGCCGGTTCAGGTCCTGTCTCCCCGATCTTCGCGGGCGCACGACGCCTGGCACGGCACCTCGCCGCACGGCCGCATCACCCAAGTACATCCAGTACGAGGGCGATGCGGCCGCACGCCGATGCACCGCACCAGACGCCGCGCGCTGATCCGCGAAGATCGGGGAGACAGGACCTAGGCGCAAAAAGGGGAAGGACCCCGCCACATGGTGCAGATGCGGTGGGGTCCTTCGCTGTTGCCGCCCGCCAGGGCTACGCGCGTGACCGGTGTGCCACGTACGCCAGTGTTCCCAGCAGCAGCCGGGCGGCCGGTGGCTTCGTGGCCGAGTCGAGGGCGGGGGAGCGGAGCCAGCGGACCGGGCCGAGGCCGCCGCGGTCGGAGGGCGGGGCCGTAATGTACGCGCCGGGGCCCAGGCCGTGCAGGTCGAGCGTGGCGTCGTCCCAGCCCATGCGGTAGAGCAGCTCTGGCAGCTCGGCCGCGGCGCCGGGGGCGACGAAGAAGTGGGCGCGGCCGTCCGGGGTGGCGGTCACCGGGCCCAGTGGAAGCCCCATGCGCTCGAGGCGGACCAGGGCGCGCCGTCCGGCCGGCTCGGCGACCTCGATGACGTCGAAGGCGCGGCCCACGGGGAGCATCACCGCGGCGCCGGGGAACTCGCCCCAGGCCTCGGTCGCCTCGTCCAGTGTGGCGCCGGCCGGGACGACGGGCGCGAAGTCCAGGGGGTGCGCGCCGGGTGCCGGGCAGTCGGCCCGGCCGCACGAGCAGGCCCCCGCCGCCGTCCGGGCGCCGGGCACCACGTCCCAGCCCCACAGTCCGGTGAACTCGGCCACGGCGGTGCACTCTGACGAGCGGCCGCGGCGACGCGATCCGGACCGGATTTCGCGGATGCCGCCGATCGTGAAGCCCATGCCCCCTCCAACGGGTCCAGCGCGCCGGTGGTTACGTGACGGAATTGGAACGTAACTCTCCGTTCCCACCCCTGCGCGGTCCATGCAGCGCCCGGTTGTATCACGGGTGGTGCGCACGGCTTTGCGCGCCCCGGTGTGCATCGTTCCGCCCACTTCCGGCCGTCATGTGTCAAGTGAATCGCGTGCAGGCCACCGGGAGTTCATTCGAAGGGGTGGCGAAAGGTGGCGTTTCCGGGATCGCCATGGCTGGAGGGGTGATCGTAGGATTACTGTGAGTGCACGAGTCCTGGGGACGCATGCACTTGTGGGTATGCCGGAGGCAACTCGGCCTCCCGTTCGATGGGTGAGAACCGCCGGACGGGCGACCCTGTGTACCGGCATTCTGGTAGGGCTTGGCGCACACAGCGCACAAGTGGTTTCAGGGATGGGGGCGTTCCAGTGGGCGGCAGCGGCGGAAGCGGGACGACCGCGACTGGCACGGACAAGCGCCCCAATGAGCTGTTGGGCTCGTGGTTCGTGCGCAGCGGCTGGTCCAAGGGCGAGCTGGCACGCCAAGTGAACCGCAGAGCACGCCAGTTGGGAGCCAACCACATCTCGACGGACACTTCGCGCGTCCGCCGCTGGCTGGACGGGGAGAATCCGCGCGAGCCGATCCCGCGCATCCTGTCCGAGCTGTTCTCCGAGCGTTTCGGCTGTGTGGTCGCCGTCGAGGACCTGGGCCTGCGCGCCGCGCACCAGTCACCGTCCGTGTCCGGGGTCGACCTCCCCTGGACCGGCCCGCAGACCGTCGCTCTGATCAGTGAGTACTCGCGCAGCGACCTGATGCTGGCGCGGCGCGGCTTCCTCGGCACGTCACTGGCCCTCTCCGCGGGGCCTTCGCTGATCGAGCCCATGCAGCGCTGGCTGGTGCCCAGCCCCTCCGCCTCCCGCGAGCAGCCCGAGCCCGCCGCCGCCTCGCGCCGCCCCGGCCGGCTCTCCCAGCCCGAGCTGGACCTCCTCGAGTCCACCACCGTGATGTTCCGCCAGTGGGACGCCCAGTGCGGCGGCGGTCTGCGCCGCAAGGCGGTCGTCGGCCAGCTGCACGAGGTGACCGACCTCCTCCAGGAGCCCCAGCCCGAGGCCACCACCAAGCGGCTGTTCAAGGTCGCCGCCGAGCTGGCCGAGCTGGCCGGCTGGATGAGCTACGACGTCGGGCTCCAGCCCACCGCGCAGAAGTACTTCGTCCTCGCCCTGCACGCCGCCAAGGAAGCCGCCGACAAGCCCCTGGGCTCGTACATCCTCTCCAGCATGAGCCGCCAGATGATCCACCTCGGCCGGCCCGACGACGCGCTGGAACTGATCCACCTCGCCCAGTACGGAAGCCGGGACTGCGCGAGCCCGCGCACCCAGTCCATGCTGTATGCGATGGAGGCCCGCGCCTACGCCAATATGGGGCAGCCCGGGAAGTGCAAGCGAGCCGTCCGGATGGCCGAGGACACCTTCGAGGACGCCGTCGAGGTCGACGAGCCCGACCCCGACTGGATCCGCTTCTTCTCCGAGGCCGAGCTGCACGGCGAGAACTCCCACTCGTACCGCGATCTCGCCTACGTCGCGGGCCGCAGCCCCACGTACGCCTCGCTGGCCGAGCCCGTGATGCAGAAGGCCGTCGACCTCTTCGAGAAGGACACCGAGCACCAGCGTTCGTACGCACTCAACCTCATCGGGATGGGCACGGTGCACCTGCTCCAGAAGGAGCCCGAGCAGAGCGCGGTGCTTGTGAAGAAGGCGCTCACGATCGCCAAGAAGGTGCGCTCCGAGCGGGTCAACACTCGTATCCGAAAGACCGTCGACACGGCCGTACGCGATTTCGGGGATCTCGCCGCCGTCGTGGATCTGACCGACCAACTGGCCGTTGACCTGCCCGAGACCGCCGAGGCGGTCTGACCCCAGTACCCCGGCCGTGGCCGCCGTCCTTAACAGCCCGACTCGGCTCCCCCCATGCCAGGTCATCGGACGGTCGGCCGCGGCCGGTTTCTCACCTTCGACGAAGGTTGCGCCACGATAACGATCGATGTCACCACTATCCGGCGGTTCATCGAGGCGTAACACACAGAGCCTCTTCGTCACTGCGGCGAAACATTCAGGGGCGCCGGTCGAAACCGCGCTGCGCCAATCTCTGGCGCATAACCGGCCCACCCCTCATAACCGCTCATGGCTTCGCCCGCACGGGGCCGTACCAATTGACGAGGAGACGCCGATGGCACAAGCCATCACGCTTGCCGCAGACGCTCCCACGCTGTCTGCCGCCAACACCGGGTTCATGCTCATCTGTTCCGCCCTGGTGCTGATCATGACGCCCGGTCTGGCCTTCTTCTACGGAGGCATGGTCCGGGTCAAGAGCACCCTGAACATGCTGATGATGAGCTTCATCAGCATGGGGATCGTCACCATCCTGTGGGTGCTCTACGGCTTCTCGCTCGCCTTCGGCACCGACTCGGGCAGCATCATCGGCTGGTCCTCGGACTACGTGGGCCTCAGCGGAATCGGCATCACGCAGCTCTGGGACGGCTACACGATCCCGATCTACGTCTTCGCCGTCTTCCAGCTGATGTTCGCGATCATCACGCCCGCCCTGATCAGCGGCGCGCTCGCGGACCGCGTGAAGTTCACGTCCTGGGCGCTGTTCGTCGCCCTGTGGGCCACCGTCGTCTACTTCCCGGTCGCGCACTGGGTATGGGGCGCGGGCGGCTGGGCCTTCGAGCTCGGTGTCATCGACTTCGCCGGCGGTACGGCGGTCCACATCAACGCCGGTGCCGCGGCACTCGGTGTGATCCTCGTGATCGGCAAGCGCGTCGGGTTCAAGAAGGACCCGATGCGCCCGCACAGCCTGCCGCTGGTCATGCTCGGCGCCGGTCTGCTGTGGTTCGGCTGGTTCGGCTTCAACGCCGGCTCGTGGCTCGGCAACGACGACGGCGTCGGCGCGCTGATGTTCATCAACACGCAGATCGCCACCGCCGCGGCCATGCTGGCCTGGCTTGCCTACGAGAAGATCCGCCACGGCGCGTTCACCACGCTCGGTGCCGCCTCCGGCGCGGTCGCCGGTCTGGTCGCCATCACCCCGTCCGGTGGTGCCGTGTCCCCGCTCGGCGCGATCGCCGTCGGTGTCGTCGCCGGTGTGCTCTGCGCCATGGCCGTGGGCCTGAAGTACAAGTTCGGCTATGACGACTCGCTCGACGTGGTCGGTGTCCACCTGGTCGGCGGTGTCGTGGGCTCCCTGCTCATCGGCTTCCTCGCCACCGGCGGCGGCCAGTCCGACGTGGCGGGCCTCTTCTACGGCGGCGGACTCGACCAGTTCTGGAAGCAGTGTGCCGGTGTCTTCGCGGTCCTCGCCTACTCCCTCGTCGCCTCCGCGGTGCTCGCCTTCCTGATCGACAAGACGATCGGGATGCGGGTCTCCGAGGACGAAGAGGTCGCGGGCATCGACCAGGCGGAGCACGCCGAGACCGCATACGACTTCAGCGGTGCCGGTGGCGGTTCGGCCTTCAGCTCCGCATCACCCGCCCCGGCTAAGGACGCCTCGGCCAAGAAGGTGGACGCATGAAGCTCATCACCGCCGTCGTGAAGCCCCACCGGCTCGACGAGATCAAGGAAGCCCTGCAGGCCTTCGGCGTGCACGGCCTGACGGTCACCGAGGCGAGCGGCTACGGTCGTCAGCGGGGCCACACCGAGGTCTACCGTGGTGCCGAGTACACCGTCGACCTGGTCCCCAAGATCCGTATCGAGGTGCTGGCCGAGGACGACGACGCCGAGCAGCTGCTCGACGTCATCGTGAAGGCGGCCCGTACCGGCAAGATCGGAGACGGCAAGGTCTGGTCCATCCCGGTCGAGACGGCCGTCCGAGTCCGGACCGGCGAGCGCGGACCCGACGCGCTGTAAAGAGAAGAAGAACAGGAGCCACTGGGTGACGAGTACGGACGTGCGTACGGAAGCAGAGGACTCGGGACCCAGCGGCTATGCGGC
>NZ_VWMY01000083.1 GCF_008905045.1 Streptomyces albicerus | reverse complement strand
GACGAGGCCGTTCAGGCCGATAGCGGGGGTCTGGGGGCGCAGCCCCCAGGGATGGGACGGGTAGGGGCGGCGGGGGCGAGAAAAACCCGGCGCGGCCCTAGCGGTCAGCGACTCGCATCTCGAACCATGTGGTCTTGCCGCGAGGCAGGAGGTCGACGCCCCAGCGGTCGGAGAGTTTGTCGACGAGGAAGAGGCCGCGGCCGCTGACGTCCATCTCCTGGACCGGCATGAGACAGGGGAGGCCACGGGAGGGATCACGGACCTCCACCCGGATCCACCCCCGGCGACGACGCATGCGGAGCCCGAAGACGCGGGCCCCCGTGTGGCGCACGGCGTTGCCCACGAGTTCCGAGACCAGCAGCACGGCGTCCTCGGTCATCTTCGGCGTGAGCCCCCAGTGGCGCAGAACCACGACCTGGGTGAGCCGACGAGCGGTGGCCGCGGACTCGGGCCGGGACGGCAACGGCACCTCGGCCTCCGTCGGGTTCCCGAACAACTCCAGCGCCTTCAGCGCGTGTTCGTCCTCGACCGCAGGCGACCAGCGCGCCGCGGTCGCACTCCCGTGCCGCCGCGGCTGTTCGATACCCTCCAGCCCCGCCATGACCCCATCATGGCCGCCCAGAAGCCTCTCCGGGGGCGTTCCGGAGGAATACGCCCCCCGGAACCCCCCATTCCACTCAATTCGATCGGCATATGCCACAGGCAGTTCGACGAGCATCACAGCCCATCTGGCCTGCTGGAACGGCTCTCTCGCGGGCAATCGCCCGACTCCACCGACAAGGCAGCCTTAAGGCTGCCTTAAGACTGCGATAAACCGCTCCTTCGGGGGACACGGGTAAGACATCGAGTCAACTGCAAGTGGATCAGCGGGACTTGGAGTGTGAGTTTCACGGCACCGCCAAGCGCCGCCAGGCGCCGCCAGAGGCCCCCCGGACGCGACCAGACGCCACCATGTGCCGCCAGAGCCGCGTCAGAGCCGCGTCAGAGGAACTTCGCCTTGCCCGGACCCTCCTCCACGAAGCTCCGCATCCCCCGCTCCCGGTCCTCCGTCGCGAACAGCCCCGCGAACCAGTTGCGTTCAATCGCGAGCCCGGTCTCGATGTCCGTCTCCAGACCCGCGTCGACCGACTCCTTGGCCGCGCGGAGCGCGAGCGCCGGCCCCTGGGCAAGCTTCGCGGCCCACGTGTGCGCCTCGGCGTACACCTCGTCGGCCGGCACGACCCGGTCCACCAGGCCGAGCGACAGCGCCTCGTCGGCCTTGACCATGCGGCCGGTGAAGATGAGGTCCTTAGCCTTGGAGGGGCCGATGAGGCGGGACAGGCGCTGGGTGCCACCCGCGCCCGGGATCAGCCCGAGGAGGATCTCCGGCTGGCCCAGCTTCGCGTTGTCCGCGGCGATGCGGAAGTCGGCGCACAGCGCCAACTCGCAGCCCCCGCCCAGCGCGTACCCCGTGACCGCGGCGACGACCGGCTTGGGGATACGGGTCACGGCGGTGAAGGAGTCCTGCAGGGCCCGGGAGCGTACGACCATCGCCGTATGGTCCATGGCCTGCATCTCCTTGATGTCCGCGCCCGCCGCGAACACCTTCTCGCCGCCGTAGAGGATCACCGCGCGCACGTCCTCGCGGCGCGTGGCCTCCTCGGCGAGCTCCTTGAGGCGGTCCTGTGTGGCGACGTCCAGCGCGTTCATGGGCGGACGGTCGAGGCGGATCGTGCCGACGCCTTCGGCGACTTCGAGATGCACAGTCATGAGGGCAGGTTAACGGGGGCTAACGGCAACGGCCCCGGTGTGCTGCGTCACAGAGCAGTGAGCAGCACACCGGGGCCGTACGGTCTCAAAGGGCCGCGCTCGGCGTCGCCCTCGTCCCCCAAGGCTCCGAAGGCTCCGAAGGCTCCGAAGGCTCCGAAGGCTCCGAAGGCTCCGAAAGGATTACGCCTTCCACTTCTCCCACGACATGTTCCAGGCGTTCAGCCCATTGTCCGGGTCCACGATCCGGTCGTTGGAGTTCTTCACGACCACCACGTCGCCGATCATCGACCGGTTGAAGAACCAGGCCGCGGCGATCTTGCCGTCGTAGCCCCCGCGCACGTCGCGCAGGCCGATGCAGCCGTGGCTGGCGTTGTAGTTGCCGAAGGCATCGCCGCCCCAGTAGTTGCCGTGGATGAACGTGCCGGAGGTGGTCAGGCGTTGGGCGTGCGGTACGTCCTTGATGTCGTACTCGCCGCCGTAGCCGACCGTCTCGCCGTTCATACGGGTCACCTCGAGGCGCTCGGTGATGACCATCTGGCCGTTCCAGGTTTCGTAGCCGGGCTTGCCCGTCGTCACCGGGATGGTCTTGATGACCTTGCCGTCGCGCTTCACCGTCATCTTCTTGGTCTTGACGTCGACGGTGGAGACCTGGCTGCGGCCTATCGTGAACTTCACGGTCTTGGCCTGCTCGCCGTAGACGCCGGGCCGGCCCTCGACGCCGTTGAGGTTGAGGCTGACCGTGACCTTCGTACCGGGCTTCCAGTACTTCTCGGGGCGGAAGTCGAGGCGGTCGTTGCCGAACCAGTGCCCCTCGACGTCGACCGCCGGCTCGGTCTTGATGTCTATCGCTTTCTCGACGTCCTCGGGGTTCGTGATGCCCCGGGTGAAGCGGACCGAGAAGGGCATGCCCACGCCGACCTTGGAACCGTCCTCGGGCGTGAAGATGCCGACGAAGGTGTTCTTCGGGGTCAGCGTGGTGAACGCGGACTCCTCGGCGGCCTCACGGCCCTCGGAGTCCTTGGCCACAGCGTGGACCTTGTACTTGGTGGCCGCGGCGAGGTGGGTGGACGGCGTCCAGGTGTCACCGCCCGATATCTTGCCGTCGACCTCGTTGCCCTTGGTGTCCTCGACCGTGATCTCGCTCAGGATGCCCTTGGCCACCGTCACCTTGAGCGCGCCGCTGGTCTTGACGTCGTCGGCGCCGTCCTTCGGGGCTATGGTCACGACCGCCTGCGAGACCTTCGTGTCCGTCTGGCTGGAATCCTTGTCCTTGCCCTTCCCCGAGCCGGACTTGGAGTCCGAGTCCCCTCCCCCTCCCCCGCCGCATGCGGTCACGACGAGCAGAAGTACCCCCAGCAGCAGTGCCAGGGCCCCCTTACCGCTCCGTGTCCGCGCGCCAACCGACGCCCCCGATATCGGTCGCCCGTTCAAGTTCTGTCTCCCCTCGCACGGCCATGGTCAGGCCCGTACTGCGCATCGCGCCACTGCAGCTCACACCGCGTCCCACGCGGGTATCGCGCTAATTAATCACACCGCCCGAGGCGACGGCCTCCCGGGATGGTCACTGTTCGGTCCCAAACCTCGCCCCAACCTTGGCCGTTCAGGGTGCTGCCGGCCCCCTCATGTGCGTACCCCTATGTCGGTCTACTTCACCGCGGAGCCCGCTTTCCAGGCTTTCCAGCCCATGTTCCACCCGCCGAGGCCGTTGTCAGGAGCGACCTTTTTGTCATTGCTGTTCACGACTTCGACGACGTCACCGATGAGGCTGCGGTCGAAGAACCAGCCCGCCGGGGTCGCGGAGCTGCCGCCCTTCACATCGCGCAGGCCCACGCAGCCGTGGCTGACATTCGCGGTACCGAAGACGCCCTCGGCCCAGTAGTTGCCGTGCAGGAAGGTCCCTGAGGTGGTGAGGCGCATCGCGTGCGGGACGTCCGGGATGTCGTACTCGCCCTTGCCGTCGGGCCGCTTGAAGCCGACCGTGGCGCCGTTCATCCGGGTCACCTCGAGCATCTCGGTGACGACCATCTTCCCGTTGTACGTCGTGCTCTTGGGGGCGCCCGCGGTGATCGGCACGGTGGCGAGGAGCTCGCCGTCGCGGCGTACCTCCATGGTGTGCTCGGCGGCGTCGACACGGCTGACCTGGCTGCGGCCGACCGTGAACGAGAAGGTCTTGTACTGCAGCCCGTACACGCCCGGGTTCGCCTCGACGTCCCGCAGCCGCAGCGAGACGGTGACCTTAGTGCCCGGCTTCCAGTACTTCTCGGGCCGGAAGTCCAGGCGGTCCCTGCCGAACCAGTGCGGGGCGATCTCCACCTTCGGTACGGACGTCACGCGGATGGCGCGCTCGACCGCCGCGCGGTTCTCGATCTCGCGGTTGAACTCCAGCGACACGATCATGCCGGTGCCGACGGTGGAGCGGTTCTCCGGCATGACGTATCCGATGAAGCGCTCGTCGGGGACGTGCGTCGTGAACGTCGCGTGCCGGGCCACCCGCCGGCCGTGGCCGTCGAGCGCGACCGCGTCGATCGTGTACTTGGCGGCGAGGGCGAGCTTCGGGTCGTCGGGCTGCCAGGTCATGCCGTCCTCGCCGATCCGGCCGGGCACCGGGGACTCCTGCGCGTCCTGGGACTTGACGACCTTCACCGATTCCAGGCGCCCGGTCCGCACCCGCACCTTCAGGCCCTCCTCGGGGCGTACGGCCTTGCTGCCGTCGTCCGGTGAGACGCGGATCGTCTCCTCGGGCGAACGGGGCTTGCCGAGCATCCCGTCCACGCCGTGCGAGGTGCATCCCGCGGCTCCGGCCAGCAGACCTGCCCATGTCAGTACGGCGGCCAGCGCGGCCCCTGCGCGCCGCGCGCGCGTCTGTGCGTGCATCACGTGAGGACCAACGATCAAGCGGTCTCGGGGAAGTGGGGTGCGTTTCCGCGCCCGCGTGGGAGCGTGCCTCACTTCCCCGAGACCCTCAGGTCCTCCTGGGGAAACGTGAGTGCGAGCCCGGCTCTGGGCAGAACAGTGGGGAGGACGACGCGACGGGGAGCAGCGGCTGGGACGCTGTGTGCTCCCTTCGCGTCGTTCCAACCGAGCCGCAGGAGGCCGTGAGGTGTCGAGCGCAGCCGAGCAGGAGGCAGTGCCGGAGGGGCGCGCCCCAGAAGGCGGGCTGCCCGCACAGTCGTCCCCCGTGCTGAACGGCACGCGGCGTACGGCTCCTGCCGTGTCCGTGTGGCCGGGTGCGCCGACCCCGCTCGGGGCGCGCTTCAGGACCGGGCCCGACGGCGTCTCGGGTACCAACTTCGCGCTGTGGGCGGGCGGGGCCGAGTCCGTCGAGCTGTGCCTCTTCGACGACGAGGGCGGGGAGGACGGCGAGGGCTCCGAGATCCGGGTCCCCCTCACCGAACTGACCCATGAGATCTGGCACGGCTTCGTGCCCGGCGTACGGCCCGGACAGCGGTACGGCTTCCGTGTGCACGGCCGCTGGGACCCGTGGACCGGCGCCCGCTGGAACCCCGCGAAGCTGCTCCTCGACCCGTACGCCCGTGCCGTGGACGGTGACTTCAGTCTGCCGCCCGAGGTGTACGGGCATGTGCGCGACTGGCCGCAGCAGCAGGTCGCGGACACCGTGCGCGACGACCGGGACTCCGCGCCGTACGTCCCCAAGGGTGTCGTCGTCCACGATGACGCACCCGACGACGAGTGGGCGGACGACCGCCGCCCGAAGACGCCGTGGGCGGACTCGGTGATCTACGAGCTGCACGTGCGGGGGTTCACGAAGCTGCACCCCGGGATCCCGGAGGAACTGCGGGGCACGTACGCGGGGTTGGCGCACCCGGCGGCGATCGAGCATCTCGTGCGGCTCGGGGTGACGGCGGTCGAGCTGTTGCCGGTGCACCAGTTCGCGCACGAGGACCATCTGCTGCGGCGGGGCCTGAAGAACTACTGGGGCTACAACTCGATCGGATACTTCGCGCCGCACGCCGCGTACGCCGCCTCCGGAACCACCGGGCAGCAGGTCGGCGAGTTCAGGCGCATGGTCCGCGCGCTGCACGCCGCCGGGATCGAGGTCATCCTCGACGTGGTCTACAACCACACGGCGGAAGCGGGCGAGCTGGGCCCGACGCTGTCGCTGCGCGGCATCGACAACCGCGGCTACTACCGGCTGCAGAGCGACGCGCGGCGGTACGCGGACTACACGGGCTGCGGGAACACGCTGCACGTGGTGCAGCCGCATGTGCTGCGCTTGATCACGGACTCGCTCCGCTACTGGGTGACGGAGATGGGGGTGGACGGCTTCCGGTTCGACCTGGCGGCCGCGCTGGCGCGCTCCATGCACGACGTCGACATGCTGTCCCCCTTCCTGGCCGTGATCGCGCAGGATCCCGTACTGCGGCGGGTGAAGCTGATCGCCGAGCCGTGGGACGTGGGGTCCGGGGGCTATCAGGTGGGGGCGTTCCCGCCGTTGTGGACCGAGTGGAACGACCGCTATCGCAATGCCGTACGGGACTTCTGGCGGGGCGCGCTGCCGGACGTGCGGGACCTCGGGTACCGGCTGTCGGGGTCGAGCGACCTGTACGCGTGGGGCGGGCGGCGGCCGTACGCCTCGGTGAACTTCGTGACCGCTCATGACGGATTCACGCTGCGGGACCTGGTGTCGTACGAGCGCAAGCACAACGACGCCAATGGGGAAGGGAACCGGGACGGTACCGACGACAACCGGGCGTGGAACTCCGGGGCCGAGGGGGAGACGGAGGACGCGCGTGTACGGGGTCTGCGGCGGCGTCAGTTGCGCAATCTGCTGACGACTCTGCTGCTGTCCACGGGGGTGCCGATGCTGGTCGCCGGTGACGAGTTCGGGCGGACCCAGCGGGGCAACAACAACGCCTACTGCCAGGACAACGAGATCAGCTGGGTCGATTGGGCTCTGCTGGAGGAGCCCGGCTGGCGGGCCCTCTTCGACCTGACCTCCCGTCTGATCGCCCTCCGCCATGCCCATCCTGTGCTGCGGCGGCGGGCCTTCTTCTCGGGGCGGGCGCATTCGGTGGACGGGTTGCGGGACTTGGCGTGGTTCACGGCGCGGGGCACGGAGATGACGGAGCGGGACTGGTACGCGCCTGCGGCGACCCTGGGGATGTACCTGTCCGGGCGCGACATACCCGGGCGGGACGCGCGGGGTGTGCCTGTGACGGACGACAGCTTCCTGGCCGTGCTGCACGCGGGCGACCGGCCCGCGAGCTTCGTCCTTCCCGGGCCGCCGTGGGCGGACGGGTACGAGGTCGTCGTCGATACGTCGCGGGAGGAGCAGGCGGAGGCGCCGGGGGTGGTGCATCGGGCGGGGGTGGCGATCACTGTGCCGGCTCGGGCGGTTCTGCTGCTGCGGGTGGTGGGGTGAGGGGTGTTTTCGCCCCCGCCGCCCCTACCCGTCCCATCCTTCTGGGGCTCCGCCCCAGACCCCGCCAGGGGGCTCTGCCCCCTGGACCCCCGCTCCTCAAACTCCCCCAGCTACCGCTGGGAGGTGCCCCCAAGGAGCTGAATTTTCGCGGCCCGGGCGAAAACGGCTACCCCAGGATGCCCCGCTCGTACCCCACCGCCACCGCCGCCGCCCGGTCGTTCACGCCCAGTTTGGCGTACAGGTGGGTCAGATGGGTCTTCACCGTGGCCTCGCTGATGAACAGGACCCGGGCGATCTCACGGTTCGACGTGCCTTTGGCGACGAGCGCGAGGACTTCGCGTTCGCGGGTGGAGAGGGGGCCGCCCGCGGGGGTACGGACCGCCGAGACGAGCCGGGTCGCGACGGCCGGAGAGAGGACCGTACGCCCCTCCGCCGCCGCACGCACGGCGGTGAAGAGCTCGTCCCGGGGCGCGTCCTTGAGGAGGTAGCCGGTCGCGCCCGCCTCGATCGCGGGCAGCGTGTCCGTGTCCGTGTCGTACGTGGTCAGAACCAGCACCTTGGCGCGGGCACCACGCCGGGTGAGCTCCGCGATCGCGTCGACCCCGCCGCCGCCCGGCATCCGGAGGTCCATCAGGATCACGTCGGGGTCCAGGGCCGTCGCCCGGGCCACCGCCTCCACCCCGTTCGACGCCTCGCCCAGCACCACGAAACCCGGCACGGACTCGAACATGCCGCGCAGCCCGTCGCGTACGACGGGATGGTCGTCGACGATCAGGAGGGAGATGGGGGCGGCGTCAGCGGTCATCGCGGACCAACGGTACGCGAGCCGACACGGCCGTACCGTGGCCCGGCTCCGACTCGACGGTGAAGGAGCCGGCGATGCGTTCGGCGCGGGCGCGCATGCCGGGGACGCCGAAGCCGCCGGTGCCGGTGCGCTCGGCGCGGGTGAGGGGGTCGAAGCCCCGGCCGTCGTCCCGTACGTCGAGGATCACCTCGTCGCCCATGAAGGACAGTGTGACGCCCAGACGGGTGGGGTGGGCGTGCCGGGACGCGTTGGAGAGGGCCTCCTGAGCGATGCGCAGGAGCGTGGCGGAGACCTCGTCGTGCAGCACCTCCGCCGTGCCCGTCACCGTGAACTCGGCGCGGATGCCCGTCCGTTCGGCCCATTCGGTGACCGTCTTCTTCAGGGCCTCGGGCAGGCCGTCGTTCGCGAGCGCCACCGGGGCGAGGTTCTGTACCGAGCGGCGCGCCTCGCCGAGGCTGTGCCGGGCCAGGGCGGCGGCCCGGTCGAGATGCTCCGCGGCGGCATCCCGGTCGGGGGTGTTCGCCACGACCTGGAGCTGGGCGATGATCCCCGTCAGGCCCTGCGCGAGGGTGTCGTGGATCTCGGCGGCGAGGCGGCGGCGCTCGTCGGCGACCCCGGCCTCCCTTGCCTGGACGAGGAGTTGGGCGTGCAGGGCGGCGTTCTCGTCGAGGGCCTGCTGCAGGGCGGTGTTGGTGCGTTCGAGTTCGGCGATGGTGGCCGCCCGGGCCTGGGAGCGGATCTCCTCCTGCTCGGTGAGGTGGGCGACCGCCATCAGCAGCGCGTTGTTCACCACCAGGAGCCCGGCGAACACCGCCCACTGGCCCCCGCTCTTCGGCGGCAGCCCGCCGGACTGCGAGCCGGCCACGACGATCGAGGTGAGGACCATGGCGAGCCGCTGCCTGCGCCTGCCCGGGATCAGCTTGTCGGCGTCGAAGTAGCCCGTGACCGCGTAGAACGCGAAGAACGGGTTGATCCAGGTGAGGGCGAAGGCGATCACCCAGCGCACGACGTAGTACGACGTCCCGACCCTGGTGGGTGTCATCCCGCGGCCGGTCCGGCGGGAGCGGCTCCGGTCCCACCACAACTGGAGCGCGAGCGCGGCGACGACCAGGGCCCCGGCCGCGTACCGCTCGCCCGGGCCGTCCAGCAGTTCGGTGGTGAAGGCCGAGAGGACGGTGGAGAAACCGAGCAGCGCGTACGGACCCCAGGTGTGGAACTGCTCCCACCGCTTCTCGATGTGCCGGTCCACCGCGGTCATCTCACCAGTCTGCACGGCCGGTCACCTATTCCCAGCGGAACCAGCGCGACGCCGCCGCCGTGAGCAGAACCGTCCAGGCGACGAGCACCCCCAGGTGGTCCCAGCCCGGCCAGTCGCCCGCCGCCGCCTGATTCAGCGCCTGCGCCGCCGCGCCGAACGGGGTGTAGCCGACGACTCGGGCCATCAGGTCCGGCATGGCCTGCAGCGGCAGCCACACGCCCGCGCAGAACATCGACGGGAAGAAGAGGGAGGTCCCGACGGCGGTCGCGATCTTCGTCGTCCGGGACAGCGCGGAGACCACCGAGCCCAGGGCGAGGGCGACCAGGACAGCCAGGATCAGGGCCACGGCGTATCCGAGGCCCTGCCGCGGCAGCCGTACGTCCAAGGCGAACCGGCCGACCGCGAGGGCGAGCAGCGCCGAGGCCAGGGCGGCCCCGCCGTGTACCAGCATCTGCGCGGACAGCAGGGCGGAGGGCCGTACGGGCGTGGTGGACATCCGGCGCAGGATGCCGCGCTCGCGGTAGCCGGTGAGGGCCTGGGGCATCGACTGGAGTCCGCCGACGATCAGGCCGAGCAGCACGGTGATCGGGACGTAGACGTCGACCCCGCGCAGCCCGTCGAAGGTGGGGTCCGGGTCGCGGAAGTCCGGGATGGTGCCGAGGATCGCCAGCAGCAGCGTGGGGAACAGCAGGATCCAGAACAGGGCGCTGGGTTCCCGGCGGAAGAGGCGGGCCTCGGTCTTCAGTACGGCGGTGTTGACGAGGGCCGTGCTCATGCCGCTGCCTCCTTCGTGAGGTCGAGGAACGCGTCGTCCAACGTGGCGTCGGTGACACGGAGTTGGTGGGCGGTGATGTGCATGCGGGCGAGGAGCGTGATGACGGCGTTCACCGTCTCGTCGGTGCCGGACAGGGTGAGACGGCCGTCCTTGTGCTCGATCGACGCGAGCGCGGGCAGCGCGTTCAGGTCACCGTCGTCGAGCGGCGCGGACGGGGTGAAGCTGATGACGGTGGCGCCCGCCGAGCGGCGGATCAGGCCGGCCGGGGTGTCCAGGGCGGCGATCCGGCCCTTGTCGATCACGGCGATCCGGTCGCACAGGCGCTGCGCCTCCTCCATGAAGTGGGTGACGAGGAGGACGGTGACACCGTTCGCGCGGATGTCCTCGATCAGTTCCCAGGTGTCCCGGCGGGCCCGCGGATCCAGGCCGGTGGTCAGTTCGTCGAGGACGACGATCCGGGGGTTGCCGATGAGGGCGAGCGCGATGAACAGGCGCTGCTTCTGGCCGCCGGAGAGCTTGGCGAAGCGCGTGGTGAGTTTGTCGGTGAGGCCGAGGCGTTCGGCGAGGGGCCGCCAGTCGAGCGGGCTGGGGTAGAAGGCCGCGTACAGCTCCAGGGCCTCGCGGACGGTGAGTTTGGCCTGCAGTTCGCTCTCCTGGAGCTGGGCGCCCAGGACGCGGCGGGTGGCCTCGTGGTCGGTGACGGGGTCGAGGCCGGTGACGCGGACGCGGCCCGTGTCGGGCACGCGCAGGCCCTCGACGCATTCGACGGTGGTGGTCTTGCCCGCGCCGTTCGGGCCGAGGACGCCGAAGATCTCGCCCTCCTCGACGGCGAAGGAGACGCCGTCGACGACGGCCCGGCCGCCGTAGGACTTACGCAGGTCGCTGACTTCGATGACGGGTATGACTGGCATACCCCGAGGGTCCCGGCGGGGCGGGTCCGCCCACATCGGCCATCGCGCTCGAGCGGCCATCAACCGATCGGTTGATGGCCTCGTAAGACCCCCCGGCCCCGGCGTCGTACGACCCCTCGAACACGCAGGTCGTAGGACCAGAAGCGGACCCGGTACCGGCCAAAACTCGGTGGGCGTTGTCAGTGCCGATCCGTAGGCTCACAGCTGATGCCGACGACACCCACACCCACCGACACACTCGCCGAGGAAGCCCGAGAAACCGAGCCGGCCAAGAGCCGTTCCGCCGTACGCGGCCTGCTGCGCCTGTGGCCGTACGTACGGCCCGTGCGCGTCCGGCTGCTCACGGCGGGGGTCGTCGCGATCGTCGCCTCGTGCACGGGGCTGGTGATCCCGCTCGTTCTGAAGTGGATCGTGGACGGACCGGTGGCCGACCGGAACACGGGCGGGGTGTGGCTCGGGGCGCTGTATCTGCTGCTGCTCGGGTTCGCCGAGGCGGTGCTCTTCGGGCTGCGGCGGTGGCTGGTGGCTCGGCCGCTGGCCGGGGTCGAGGCGGCGATGCGGGCGGATCTGTACCGGCATCTGCAGCGGCTGCCCGTCGCGTTCCACGACCGCTGGTCCTCGGGCCAGTTGCTGTCCCGGGGCACGACGGATCTGATGCTGCTGCGCATGTTCCTCGCGTTCCCGCTGACGTTCCTGCTGGTCAACAGCGTGACGATTCTCGTGGGCGTCATCATCATGCTGGCCCAGGAGTGGACGCTCGGGCTCGTACTGCTCGCGCCCGCCGTGCCCGTGATGGTCGTCTGCTGGCTCTTCGAGAAGCGGTACTCGAAGGTGGCGCGGCGGGCGCAGGACCAGGTCGGCGATCTGACGACGCTCGTCGAAGAGAGCGTGCTCGGCATCCGGATCATCAAGGGGTTCGGGCGCCATCGCAGCCAGGCCCTCGCCTTCCGGGACCTCTCCCGGACGCTGCGCGGTACGGAACTCGCCAAGGCGCGCCTGCTCGCCGGCATCTTCGCCGCGATCACCACGCTGCCCGAACTCGCCATCGGCGCGGCGCTCGTGCTCGGCACGGTGCAGGTCGCCGACGGTGCCCTGTCCGCCGGCACGCTGGTCGCCTTCCTGTCCACCGCTCTCGCCCTGCGGTGGCCCGTCGAGTCGATCGGCTTCCTGCTGGCCATGAGCCAGGAGGCGGCCACGGCGACGGAGCGCTATTTCGAGGTGATGGACGCGGAGCCGGAGTCCGGGGTCGGCGCCACGCGACGCGGCGAGGGCGCGACGGCGATCGCGGACGCGGGCGCCAAGACCAAGACCAAGACCAAGACCAACGCCAACGCCAACGCCAACGCCAACGCCAACGGCGGACTCCGCTTCCATGCCGTCCAGTTCCGCTACCCCGACGCCCCCGCCCACAGCGCCCCCATACTCGACCGCATCGATCTCCACATCCGCCCCGGCGAGACCATGGCTCTCGTGGGAGGCACCGGCAGCGGAAAGACGACGCTCACCGCGCTCGTCCCCCGGCTGCACGAGGTCACGCGCGGCCGCATAACGCTGGACGGCGTGGACATCACCGAGATGCCCCGGGATTCGCTGCGCGAGCTCGTCGCGGTCGCCTTCGAGGAGCCCACCCTGTTCTCCGCCGCCGTGGGCGAGAACGTCCTCATGGGCGCCGAGGACGCCGCGGGCGAGGCCGAGTTGAACCGCGCCCTGGCCGTCGCGCAGGCGGACTTCGTCCACGCGCTCCCCCAGGGCACGGACACCCAGGTGGGCGAGCAGGGCCTCAGCCTCTCCGGCGGCCAGCGCCAACGCCTCGCCTTGGCAAGGGCAGTGGTCGGCCGCCCCCGCTTCCTCGTCCTGGACGACCCGCTGTCCGCCCTGGACGTCCACACGGAAGCCCTCGTCGAGGCCGCCCTGCGCCGCGTCCTCGCCGAGACGACCGCCCTGGTGGTGGCCCACCGCCCGTCCACGGTCATGCTCGCCGACCGCGTGGCCCTGCTCTCGGAAGGCCGCATCGCCGCCGTCGGCACGCACCACGAACTGCTGCGTACGAGCGTGGAGTACGCCTGGCTGATGTCCGGCGCGACGGAGACGACAGAGCCGGCAAGGACGGCAGAGACCACCGAGGGGGACAACCGATGACGGCGCCCACGACCACCGCGCCGACCGACGACAACAACGAGAACAACCGAAACAACGGAAGCAACAAGGCCAGCGGGAGCAGCAAGCACGACGCGGCCCGGCCCGCACCGCCCCCGCACAAGGAGGGCGATCCCTTCGACGGCGATCCCTTCGACCGCGACTCCCTCCCCGCTCCCCCGCGCGCGACGTCCACCCTCCTGCGCTCCCTGCTCTCGCCGCTCAAGGCCCGCGTCGTCCTCGCGGCGGTCCTGCTCCTGCTCCAGCAGGCGGCCGTGCAGGCGGGCCCGCTGCTCGTGGCGTACGCCATCGACCGGGCCGTACCGGCCCTCCGCGACGACGACCGCGGTCCGCTGATCGCCGTGGCGGTCGCCTACGTACTGGCCTCGGCGGCGGCCGGCGCGCTCCAGTACGGTTTCGTCCTCGCGTCCGCCCGTGTCAACCAGGACGTGCTGCTGGACCTGCGCGGCAGGATCTTCCGGCACGCGCAGGCGCTGAGCGTCGACTTCCACGAGCGGTACACCTCGGGCCGGCTCATCTCGCGCTCCACGACGGACGTCGAGTCGCTGCGCGAGCTGCTCAGCGAGGGCCTCCAGGAGCTCATCACCGTCGTCCTGTCGTTCGTCTACATCTCGGCGCTGCTGCTCTGGCTCGACCTTGGCCTCGGCGCGGTCGCGGTGGCCTCGTTCGTGCCGCTGTATCTCCTCATCCGGCTCTACCGGCATCGCGCAGGACGGATCTTCGGCCTCCGCTCGACCGCGATCGCCGCCGTGATCGTGAAGTTCGCGGAGACGATGAACGGCATCCGCCCGGTGCGCGCGTTCCGCCGCGAGGCCGTCAACGACGCGGACTTCCACACGCTCAACAGCCGCCACGAACGCATCAACGGCGACGCCATTCTGGAGATGGCCCGCTATGTCGTCGGCTCCCGCCTCGTCGCCAACACGGCGGTCGCGGGCATCGTGCTGTGGGGCGCCCACCGGGTGGCGTCGGGCTCGCTGGCGCTGGGCGTGCTGGCGGCGGCGGTCCTGTACCTGCGCCGGCTGTACGACCCGATCGACCGGCTCGGCATGTTCCTCAACTCGTACCAGTCGGCGGCCGCCTCGCTGGAGAAGATCGCGGGCCTGCTGGCCCAGGTCCCCTCGGTGCCCGAGCCGGCGGAGCCGAGGGCTCTGCCGGAGCTCGCCTCCGAACACCCGGGCCGCGAGGTCGTCTTCGACGACGTCCGCTTCGCGTACCGCACTGGCGGCGAGGTACTCCCGCCCTTCTCGCTGACCCTCCCGGCGGGCCAGACGGTCGCCGTGGTCGGCTCCACGGGCGCGGGCAAGTCGACGCTCGCCAAGCTCCTGGCCCGCTTCTACGACCCCACGGCCGGCCGGGTCCTCCTCGACGGCGTCGACCTGCGCGAACTCTCGGTGCGCGAACTGCGCCGCGGGGTGGTGATGGTGACGCAGGAGGCCTTCCTCTTCTCCGGCACGGTCGCCGAGAACATCGCCATCGGCCGCCCCGACGCCTCCCGCGAGGACATCGAGCGGGCCGCGAAGGCCATCGGCGCCCATGACTTCATCAGCGCCCTGCCGGACGGCTACGACACGGACGTACGCAAGAGGGGCGGGCGCATCTCGGCCGGTCAGCGCCAACTCGTGGCGTTCGCCCGGGCGTTGCTCGCCGACCCGGCGGTCCTCATCCTCGACGAGGCCACCAGTTCCCTGGACGTGCCGGGCGAGCGGGCCGTCCAGCGCGCGATGCACACGGTCCTGCGCGGCCGTACGGCGGTCGTCATCGCCCACCGCCTGTCGACCGTCGAGATCGCCGACCGCGTGCTGGTCATGGAGCACGGCCGCATCGTCGAGGACGGCAGCCCGGCCCAACTCATAGCGGACACGGGCAGGTTCGCGGATCTGCACCAGGCGTGGCGGGACAGCCTCGTGTAGCGGCGGGGCGGCACACGCAGGCAGTCACAGAAGCGGGCGGGGCGAGGGGAGAACAGCGGGTGCGGCGGCCGGTTGACACGTACGGAGATCCAGGTGAACCCGACTGTCGCAGTGGAGGCCGGTACTGGTGGTGGCTGATCGCCAGCCAGCCGCGCCGGGCCGCCGCCGGCGCTCTGCTGGGCAGCGTCTGGCTGGTCCTCATGGCGCTGACGCCGTATCTGCTGTCCCGTGCGATCGACGACGGGTTGGAGCCGGGCGACCAGGCCGCGCTGGCCGGCTGGACCGGCGCACTGCTGGGCCTCGGGGTGTTCAACTCCTGGCTGAGCATCATGCGGCACCGCACCATGACCAGGCTCCGGATGGACGCCAACTTCCGTACGGTGAAGGTCGTGATCGGGCAGGCAACCCGGCTGGGTGCCGCGCTGTCGCGGCAGACCGCTGCCGGAGAGGTCGTCACCATCGGCGTCGGCGACGTGCAGACGATCAGCCAGTCCCTGACCGTCGTCGGCCCGGGAGTCGGCGCGGTCGTCGCCTACGCCGTCGTGGCGGGGATGCTGCTGTCGGTCTCGCTGCCGCTGGCCGCGGTGGTCCTGCTCGGGGTGCCGGTGACCGCCGTACTCGTCGGTCCGCTGATGGGACGGCTGCGGGGCTCGGAGACGGAGTACCGCGAGCGGCAGGGCGTGCTGACCGCGCGGATCGGCGACCTCGCGGGCGGTCTACGCGTCCTCAACGGCCTTGGCGGCAAAGGGCTGTTCGCCGACGGCTTCCGCCGCGACTCGCAGAAGCTGCGGGCGCAGGGGTACCGGGTCGGGGCGGTGACCAGCTGGATCCAGGCGCTCGGCGTCGGGCTGCCGACGGTGTTCCTGGCTGTCGTGACCTGGCTGGCGGCCCGGCTTGCCGCGCAAGGCGACATCACCCTCGGCGAGTTGGTGTCCGTGTACGGCTATGTCGCGGTCCTCGTGGCCCCGGTTGCCTTCATGGTCGAGTGCGGCTATCAGATCAGCCGGGGCGTGGTGGCCGCCCGGCGCGTCGTACGGTTCCTGGCCCTGGAGCCGATGGCCACGGGCGGCACCGCCGTGGACGCTCCGGCGGAGCCCTCCGTGCTGCACGATCCGCAGTCCGGCGTCCGGGTGGCACCCGGCAGGCTGACCGCGCTGGTCGGCGCCCGTCCGGCGGAGTCCGCCGCCGTGGTCGACCGGCTCGGCCGGTACGCCCCGTCGGCGGCGACCTGGGGCGGCGTACGCCTCGACGGGATCGCCCTGCCGCAGGTCCGGGAGCGCATCCTGGTCGCGGACAACGAGGCCGACCTGTTCGCGGGCACCCTGCGCGACCTGGTCTCCGGGCGCGGGGACCACGATGAGGAGGCCGTCGGCCGGGCCGTACACGCGGCGGTGGCGGACGACATCGTGCTCGGGCTGCCGGACGGGCTCGACTCGGCCGTCGACGCGCAGGGCCGCAGTCTCTCCGGAGGCCAGCGACAGCGCGTACGCCTGGTGCGGGCGCTCCTTGCCGACCCCGAGGTGCTGCTCGCCGTCGAGCCCACCTCGGCGCTCGACGCGCACACCGAGGCCGCCGTCGCCGCCCGGCTGCGCGCCGCGCGTTCCGGCCGCTCGACCCTCGTCACCACCACCTCCCCGCTCGTACTCGACCGGGTGGACACCGTGTACTACCTGGTCGACGGCAAGGTCGCGGCCGTCGGCGGCCATCGCGAACTCCTCGACGAGGAGCCGGGATACCGCGCGCTGGTGGCCCGCGACACTGACGACACGTACGACACGGATATCGATGGCGCAGACGTGAACGACACGGGTGTCGAAGGCGAAGGCGCGAACGACAGGGATGTCGACGGCGCGGGCACGAACGACACAGACCTGGACGCAGAGGAGGCCTTGCGATGACCGCGCAGCTGCCCGTCGCCGAACCGGCCGACGTACGCAGGGCCGCGGGACGGCTGATCCGCGCGGACAGCCGCGCCTTCACCGCCGTGCTCGTCCTGAACGCGCTCGCCGCCGTTGCCGGTCTGGTCAGCCCCTGGCTGCTGGGCCGCATCATCGACGAGGTGCGGGCCGGCGGCGGCGTGGCCGTCGTGGACCGGCTGGCGCTGGTCATCCTGGTGTGTGCGCTGGCGCAGCTGCTGCTGGCGCGCGGCGCCCGGTACGTGGGGCACCGGTTCGGGGAGCGGACGCTGGCGCGGGTGCGCGAGGAGTTCGTCGAGCGGACGCTCGCGCTGCCCGCCTCGGCCGTGGAGCGGGCGGGCACGGGCGATCTGACGGCCCGCGGCACCGCCGACGTCGCCACGGTGGGTACGACTCTGCGCGACGCCGGTCCCGAGCTGCTGATCTGCTCGGTCCAGTGCCTGTTCATCCTGGGCGCGGTCTTCGCGCTCGACCCGCTGCTCGGCTGCTGCGCGGTGCTCGCCCAGGCGGGCATCTGGTTCGCCCTGCGCTGGTATCTGCGCCGGGCACGCGCCGGTTATCTCGCCGAGGGCGCCGCCACGTCGGAGGTCGCCGAGATCCTCACGGCCACGGCCTCCGGCGCGCGCACGGTCGAGGCGTTCGGACTGCAGGGCCGGCGGATCGCCGCGAGCCGGGACGCGCTGGAGACGTCCCGTCGCACGCGGATGTACACGCTGTACCTGCGGACCGTGTTCTTCCTGGTCGTGGAGGTCTCGTACGTCCTTCCCGTGGCCGTCGTGCTGCTGGTCGGCGGAGCGCTGCACGAGCGAGGCGCGATGAGTCTGGGTGCCGTGGTCGCGGCGGCCCTGTATCTGCGGCAGCTGGAGTCGCCGCTCGACGCGATCCTGATGCGGGTGGAGCAACTGCAGAGCAGCGGCGCCTCGTTCGCCCGTGTGGAGGGCCTCGGCCGGGCCCCGCGTGCCGTTCCGTCCGGTTCGCCCGCCCCGGTGGACGACCGGATCGACGTGACGGATGTGCGGTACTCGTACGACCGCGGGGGCGAGGTGCTGCGCGGGGTCGATCTGACCGTGCGGCCCGGGGAGCGGCTCGCCGTCGTCGGGCCCTCAGGTGCCGGGAAGACCACGCTGAGCCGGCTGCTCGCGGGCATCGACGCGCCGCGCTCCGGCTCGGTGACGGTGGGTCGGGTGCCGATCGTCGACCTGGATCCGGAGCAGCTGCGGCGGCAGGTCGTCCTCGTCACCCAGGAGCACCACGTGTTCCTCGGGACGGTCCGCGACAATCTGCTCATCGCCGAACCCTCCGCCGGGGACGCCGAGTTGTGGGCGGCTCTGGCGGCGGTCGGCGCCGACGACTGGGTGCAGGAGCTGCCGGACGGCCTCGACACCGAGCTGGGTTCCGGCAACCGGAGTGCCGACGGCTCGCGGGCCCAGCAACTCGCCCTGGCCCGCGTCGTGTTGGCGGACCCCCACACGCTGATCCTCGACGAGGCCACGGCCCTCCTGGACCCGACGACCGCCCGCCACACCGAGCGAGCCCTGGCCGCCGTCCTCGAAGGCCGCACCGTCATCGCCATCGCCCACCGCCTCCACACCGCCCACGACGCGGACCGGGTGGCCGTGATGGAGAACGGCCTCCTGACCGAACTCGGCACCCACGACAGCCTGGTGGCGGCCGACGGGGCGTACGCGGCGCTGTGGCACTCGTGGCACGGCGAGAGGCCGGGACCTTCCTGAACCGGCGCCCGCCGGAGCAGCGCCCACCGCCAGATGAAGCATCCGTATACCGAACATGACCACCCGGACAACGAACCGTTTCCGGCCAAGTTCTTGATGCGCACCTGACAGCGGCGGCAATCTCCTGCCACTCTTCCCACGACCACTCCACAGCAACCCCACAAGCGCACCGCTGTGCCGTGGCGACCCCCACGCACGCCCGCACGTGCCTCATGCAAGTGGTTCCGCGTTCCGCCTTGTTCTGCCCGGACGGGTCCCGACCGTCCGGTCCCCCCTGGCCGCGCGATCCGTGGCCACGCAGAAGGAGTCCGTGTTGAGACGCACCTCCCACAGACGCACCCCCCGCACCGCAGGCACCTCCCCCGCAGACACCTCCCCCACCGCAGGCACCCCCCGGACCGCATTCGCGTCCCGCTCGGCCCGGCGCAAGGCGGCCGCCGGCGCGCTCGTCGCCGTCGCCGCCCTGCTCGCCGCGGCCGTCCAGACGGGCGCCGCGACCGCCGACGCCAAGCCCGCGCCGGGCAAGCTCGACAAGGGCGCCCTGGCCGTCAAGCTCTCCCCCGCCCAGCGCGCCGAGCTGATACGCGACGCCGACTCCGCCAAGGCGGACACCGCCGAGGAACTGGGCCTGGGCGCCAAGGAGAAGCTCGTCGTCCGTGACGTCATCAAGGACGCCGACGGCACGGTCCACACCCGCTACGAGCGCACGTACGCCGGACTCCCCGTCCTGGGCGGCGACTTGGTCGTCGACACCGCCAAGTCGGGGAAGACCGAGGGGGTTACGCGCGCGGTCAAGGCCCACCTCAAGGGCCTCACCACCAGTGCCGCGGTGAAACCCGCGACCGCCGAGAAGCAGGCCCTCAAGGCCGCAGCGGCGGAGGGTTCGAAGAAGACCGAGGCGGACCGGGCGCGCAAGGTGATCTGGGCGGCGAGCGGCAAGCCGACTCTCGCGTACGAAACGGTGGTCGGGGGCCTGCAGCACGACGGCACCCCGAACGAGCTGCACGTCATCACGGACGCGGCCACCGGCAAGAAGCTGTACGAGTACCAGGGCGTCGACAACGGCACCGGCAACACCCAGTACAGCGGCACGGTGACCCTCGGGACCGCCCAGTCCGGGTCGAACTTCACCCTCTCCGACACGGACCGCGGCAACCACAGGACGAACAACCTGAACCGCGGCACGTCGGGCACCGGCACGCTCTTCTCGGGCACGGACGACGTCTGGGGCAACGGCGCCGCGTCCAACCTGGAGACGGCGGGCGCGGACGCCCACTTCGGAGCCGCGCTGACCTGGGACTACTACAAGAACGTCCAGGGCAGGAACGGCATCCGCGGTGACGGCGTCGGCGCGTACTCCCGGGTCCACTACGGCAACAACTACGTCAACGCCTTCTGGCAGGACTCCTGCTTCTGCATGACGTACGGCGACGGCTCGGGCAACGCCAAACCGCTCACGTCGATCGACGTGGCCGCGCACGAGATGACGCATGGCGTCACCTCCAACACCGCGGGCCTCAACTACAGCGGTGAGTCGGGCGGGTTGAACGAGGCGACCTCCGACATCTTCGCCGCGGCCGTCGAGTTCTACGCCGACAACGCGAACGACGTCGGCGACTACATGGTGGGCGAGAAGATCGACATCAACGGCGACGGCACCCCGCTGCGCTACATGGACAAGCCGAGCAAGGACGGCGACTCCAAGGACAGCTGGTACTCGGGCATCGGCTCGATCGACGTCCACTACTCCTCGGGCCCGGCGAACCACTGGTTCTACCTGCTGAGCGAGGGCAGCGGCGCCAAGACCATCAACGGTGTCGCGTACGACTCGCCGACCTCCGACGGTCTGCCCGTCACCGGCATCGGCCGCGACAAGGCCGCGCTGATCTGGTTCAAGGCACTCACCACGAAGTTCACCTCGACGACCAACTACGCGGGGGCCCGCACCGGCACGCTCGCGGTCGCAGGTGAGCTGTACGGCACCGAAAGCGCCGAGTACACGGCGGTGCAGAACGCCTGGGCCGGCATCAACGTCGGCGCGCGGCCCGGCGACGGCGGTGGCGGCGGTACGTCGTTCGAGAACACGACGCCGGTATCGATTCCGGACAACGGCGCGGCGGTCACCTCGTCGATCACCGTCTCCGGTCAGGCCGGCAACGCGCCCACGAACCTCGTCGTCACACCGGACATCACCCACACCTGGCGCGGTGACCTGGTCATCGACCTGGTGGCGCCGGACGGCACGAGCTACCGGCTGAAGCCCTTCAGCTCCTCGGACTCGGCGGACGACGTCAACGAGCCGTACACCGTCAACGCGTCCTCCGAAGTCGCCAACGGCACCTGGCAGTTGAAGGTGCAGGACCAGGCGGCGCAGGACGTCGGCACCATCAACGGCTGGAAGATCACCTTCCCGCAGAGCTAGCTCGCGGGCCCAGCACGAACAGGGCGCCGTCCCGGAGATCCAACTCCCCGGAGCGGCGCCCTCTTTGCCGCGCCCTTCCCCCGCCTTTGCCGTCGCTTTGCTGGAGATCAAGTCCGCAATGCGTACTCGGATCTTCGGGCACCGGACGATTTCCGGCCAACCTTTATTCGCCCCACTGACATGTACGCGACCTGCCTGGCAACGTTCACCCCGCACGGCACACCCGCACCGCAACTTCACAACCGCCCGACCGGTCCCCCATGCCGGCCGGACACCCCCCACGAAGGAGCTTGTGTGACCCCCCTCTACGCGCGTCGCAAGCGCACCACTCTGGCCATCGCCACCGCTGTCGCGGCCGGAGCCCTCATCACCACCGGTCTGACCACCGGTGCCACCGCCCAGTCCCCGGTCGAGCGGTCCGGCGAGACGACCCTCGCCGCGGCTCCGGTCCAGCTGTCCGCGGCAGCCCGTACGGGCCTCATCCAGAAGGCCGACGCCGCCACGGCGGAGACGGCCGACGAGATAGGTCTCGGCGCCAAGGAGAAGCTGGTCGTCAGAGACGTCGTCCAGGACGCGGACGGCACGACGCACACCCGCTACGAGCGCACGTACGACGGACTCCCCGTCCTCGGCGGCGACTTGGTCATCCACGAGACGAAGTCAGGCAGGACGGAGAGCATCACCAAGGCGACCAAGGCCGCCATCAAGGTCTCCGACGTCACCCCGGACATCACCAAGTCCACTGCCGAGAAGCAGGCGTTGAAGGCCGCGAAGGCCGAGGGCAGCACCAAGTCGGCGGCCGACAAGGCGCCCCGCAAGGTCGTCTGGGCGGCGAGCGGGACCCCGGCCCTCGCGTACGAGACGGTCGTCGGCGGCTTCCAGCACGACGGCACCCCGCAGCAGCTGCACGTCATCACCGACGCGGAGACAGGCAAGAAGCTGTACGAGTGGGAGGCGATCCAGACCGGCACCGGCAACAGCCAGTACGCCGGCAAGGTCACCATCGGCACCTCGCTCTCGGGCTCGACGTACCAGCTGAACGACACCTCCCGCGGCGCCAACAAGACGTACAACCTCAACCGCGGTACGTCCGGCACCGGCACCCTCTTCACCGACGCGGACGACACGTGGGGCACCGGCGCGGCCTCCAACACGCAGACCGCCGCCGTCGACGCGCACTACGGCGCCCAGGTCACCTGGGACTTCTACAAGAACGTCCTCGGCCGCAGCGGCATCAAGAACGACGGCAAGGCCGCCTACTCCCGTGTCCACTACGGGAACGCGTACGTCAACGCGTTCTGGAGCGACAGCTGCTTCTGCATGACGTACGGCGACGGCGAGGGCAACGCGAAGCCGCTCACGTCGATCGACGTCGCGGGCCACGAGATGACCCACGGCGTCACGTCCAACACAGCGGGCCTGAACTACAGCGGCGAGTCGGGCGGCCTGAACGAGGCCACGTCGGACATCTTCGGCACGGCGGTGGAGTTCTACGCGGCCAACTCGTCCGATGTCGGCGACTACCTCATCGGCGAGAAGATCGACATCAACGGCGACGGCAGCCCGCTGCGCTACATGGACAAGCCGAGCAAGGACGGCTCGTCCAGGGACGCGTGGTCCTCCAACCTGGGCGGCATCGACGTCCACTACTCCTCGGGCCCGGCGAACCACTTCTTCTACCTCCTCTCGGAGGGCAGCGGCGCCAAGACGATCAACGGGGTCAGCTACAACTCCCCCACGTCGAACGGCTCCACGGTCACCGGCATCGGCCGCGACAAGGCGGTCAAGATCTGGTACAAGGCGCTGACCGAGTACATGACGTCCACGACGAAGTACGCGGGCGCCCGCACGGCGACGCTGAACGCGACGTCGGCGCTGTACGGCGGCACGACGAGCACGGAGTACAAGGCGGTTCAGGCGGCCTGGGCCGCGGTCAACGTGAACTGACGCTCGCGTAATTGGCTGTAGTTGGGCTGTAAGGGGTAGGGCGGTACCCGGGGCGAAGGCATTCCCGGGTACCGCCCTACCCTTGGTTCCCATGCCCTTCACGTACGAGGACGTGGGCGCGACCCGCGACGGCCGGTGCCCACCCGGCTTCCACCCCCTGCACGTCCGCACCCGCATCGGCGAGGGCCACGACCTCTTCAAGATGGCGACCCAGGCGGTCATGACCTGGGAACTCCACAGAGCGGTGGGCGTCAAGATCACAACGGACGCGCCGCAGGCGGCCCCCGGCGTGGACGTGACGGTCGGCCTGGGTCTGGTGCAGGCCCCCTGCCGCATCGTCTGGACGGTGGACGAACCCCGCCGCGTCGGCTGGGCCTACGGCACGCTCCCGGGCCACCCGGAGAGCGGCGAGGAGGCCTTCGTCGTCGACCGCACGGGCGACGGCACGGTCTGGCTCACGATCACGGCGTTCAGCCGCCCGGCGAAGTGGTACGCACGGGCCGGCGGGGCGGCGACTCGGGGGTTGCAGCATGCGTATGCGCGAAGGTGTGGGGCGGTGTTGCGGCGGATGTGTGCTGGGGTGGACGAGGCGTAGGGTCGTCACGGCATCACAGGAACACCGTCAAACGCCTTGACGCATCACAGCGCGACCGGCCGGTAGCTCAGCGCCGCTTCGACGATCCCCTCCGGGGAAGCGTCCTCCAGTTCGGGCGAGGGATGGAAGATCAGGTCACTCACCTGAGGATGAGGCGCGTTGGCCCGGAGAAGCCGCAAGTAGTACTCGGCCTCGGGGTCTTCGGCCAGGATCCGGGAGACGATTTCGACGAGTTCCTCACGCGTGATGCCGGGCACCCTGGGCCATGCCGGTCGGGCGGCTTCCGCAGCGAACTCCTCCAGACTGCGCCAACCGTAGTAACCGACGAAGTCGGCGAACGTGTAGTCATGACCGGTGCGCTCATTGAACGCAGCGACAGCGGAGGCAGCGACTGCCTCACCGCGACTGACCAGGTCCCCGATTCGCTCGATCTCCGCGCACATCTCGTCAAGCTGTCGCTTGTCAACGGGGGGTGGAAGCAGCTCAGGGCGCAGGTCCATGGTCCGCAATTATGCGTGGCCGCCCTGGTCGGTATCAGGCACGATCGGAGCGTGGACATATCCGATGACAGCCTCCGCCTCGACCCCGTTTGGCTGGAGATCGACAACAACGTGTGCGGCCTGCTGTCGTCAGGTCCTGCCGCCTCGTCCGTGGCCGAGCGCCTCGCACCAGCGGGCTCGTGATCGAGATCGTCCTCGTGGCATGCCTATGAACTCGAAACCAACTGGTGCCGGTTCGAAGCCGAGCCGACCGCCGACTCTGCCGCCCGGATGAACGGGGTCGTCGATCAGCACCAGTTCGACGACCCCGCGGCCTTGCAAAAAGGTCAGTTATGGCCAGCGGCGAGCCGTTCGTGACCAGCCTGGACGAGCAAAGCGACGGAGCGAGGCCTGCAGAGGTTCCCGTCGTACCGCGGTCGCACGGTCCAGTACGTACCGGGCGGCTCACAGCGGTCGATACGCGGGACGCCCAGATAGGTTCCCTGGCCCAGGCAGGGCGCGGCTTCCTCGTGCGCCCAGACCATGCCGGCGTGTGCCTGGATCAGCGCGTAGTACGTGGCACCCGTGCTGCGGTGGTCGTGGATGACCGGGCCAGCTAACAGGTCTGCCATGGCCGCTGCCGCTTTGTCCGGATCTTCGGAGCCGAGAGCGGCGAACACCATGTCCGCCCTCATCCGCACCGCGGCGAACCGGCCGCCGAGGGGCAGCAGCGCGACGCCCTGGTTCGCCCACTCGGCGTGAGCCTGCGCTGCTACAGGATGGGCTCGCGCCAGCCATTCGCTGATGAATCTGTTCGTCGCCCGAGCATCCACTGGTCGTTGCCCCTGCCGTCAATCGCTGATCAGGTCCAAGACCAGGCTGACGGCAGGCAAGGTGCCTGAGTGTCACTCCTCGGTGACAGTCGGTGTCACAAGCCGATCCATGCCGCCATGTGCCCCAGCGTGTCAGGGGTTCGGCGTTGCTGGTGCACGAGGCCCTGGACCGTTTCGCGGGCTCCGGGGTGGTAGCGGGTCTGCTGGGGTGCGAGTTCCCGAGCAGTGAGGAGGGAGCCCAGGGCCGCCTCGCAACGGCCCGTCTCCATCTCGGCTCGAGCACGGTCCACGTAGAAGTGCGCCCGACGAGACATCGCCCAGGAACTGGGCAGTTCCACCTTTTTCGCCCGTTCCAGAGCCTTCCCGTACTCACGACTCTCGGCGAGCGCGGACACCTCGTGGCAGTCGACATTGGTCGGGCCGAAGCTGAGCCAGTGCACATGGCCGACTTCGCCCGTGCGCCCGGCGATCTGCCGCGCCTCGTCCAAGTGGGCCCGTACGGCGCTCTCGTCACGCGCTCGGGCGGCGATCACCGTGGCACCCAAGTGCAGTTGCCCGGCAACAGCCATGGCGTCGGTGGTCTCGTCGGCCTGCCCGAGCGCGCGGTGTCCGGCGTCGATCAGGCGCAGCCCGATGGTGTGCTCGCCTTCCCGGAAGTACACCAGCCCGCGCATGTACTGGCGGACGGCGGACAGCAGCGGATCCGACGCGCGCTGTGCCGCCCACTCCATGCGATCCAGCGCGATGGTGGACAGGTCGTAGAACCCGAGCTTCACAGTGACGTCGTGGGCGCTGCGGTACGCCGAGCCGAGCGCGGCCCACAGGTCCGTCGACGGTGTGCGGTACGCGGCCGTCGTCAGTTCGGCAAGGAGCTCGGGGAGTGCGCGAGCCGCATTGTTGAGCTGCGTCGCACGTACACGCTGACACAAGTCCGCCGCTCCTGCGACCAGCTGCTCGGCGCTCCGAGTGGTCAGATCGGGGTCAGCCCCGAGGTCGTACAGATCGAGGGCCTCACGGATGGGCCGGATGAGTTCGGCCAGACGGTCCTGTTGCAACTCAGTCATGTAGGGCTGGCCGGTGAGGACCGTGACGTCGATGTGAAGCGCCCGTGCAACAGCCGCGACAAATCCGGGACTTGGGTTCTTGTGTCCGCTTTCCACTTGGTGAACCAGGCTGTAGGAATACCCCGCCTTCAGCGCCATCCCTTGCTGCGTGAGCCCGGCCAGCTTGCGCTGCTCGATGATCCGGGTCCTGGTGTCGTTGCCCGTGGCCATGCTGGAACTCCGTTCCTGACTCGCCGTCTGGAACGGTACCCGCGCACTGAGGCACTGGACCGTCGATCGCCCTGGTTCCCCGGCTGATCCCCCTGAAGGTGTGGGTGGTTGCGTGTAATCAACGGCGCAGGGTGGGATGCGGTCATGACCTCACGGACTCTGTACCTGTTCGCCTCGGCCGCGCCCCCGGTGTTCGACATCTCGGAGGTCGTCGAGACCGCACAGGCCGACGGCTGGGACGTCTGCCTCGGATTGACCCCCACAGCGGCACACTGGCTGGAGGAAAGCCTCGCCGACCTGGCCGCACAGACCGGGCACCCGGTCCGCAGCGAGTACAAGCTCCCGGGTCAGCCGGACGTCTGGCCGAAGGCAGACGTGATCCTCTTCGCCCCGGCGACGTTCAACAGCCTCAACGCATGGGCGCTGGGCCTCACTTCGTCGTTCGTGGTCGGTGTCGTCGCGGAGGGGATCGGCAAGGGCATTCCCACGGTGACGATGCCTTGCGTGAACGCCGCGTATGCACGACACCGGCAGCTTGACCGCAGCGTCAGGGAGCTGCGCGAGCAAGGGGTCACGGTGTTGTACGGGGAGGACGGTTTCATGCCCAATGCGCCTGGCTCGGGGAAGCCGAAGGCATACCCGTGGGACCTCGCTGTCGGAACTGCAAGGAAGCTGGCCGCCGACGCATGACAACATGCGCACCATACTTGGGAATCGAACTCACCATCTGCAATACCAACCGCGCAACGGGAGCCAGGCAGGTCATCTTCAGCCGATATCATCTTGATGATGCGCTATGAGCGAATTGACGCATCAGCCATCCCCGCACCCTGACGTTCTCCTATTCCTGGGTGAATCACACAGAGGCCGAGATTCAGATTGCGCATTAAGATACTGACGCTTATCCGTCCAAAAGGTCGCCTGCCTAAATTTATAGGAGATTGATTTCGACCCCTCGCCCGTCGAAAATTTCGGCTACCAATTCAAGGAATCGACCCTCATAATCCTGGTCCACATTTGAGTCGGCCAGGATTCGCCGCCTGGCTTCCATAGAGTGATTCCAGTTCAGCACGAACGGTCGCGAGGCTCCCCAGCCACCGCATAGGCAATCATCCAAAGCGGACAGGTTCCAGCCGAAATATCCACCTGGCCCGTTGACCGCTTCTCCAAGAGCACAATAGAAGCTGGACTCATCGACGATATGCCGCCCATCCATTTCGTAGATCGTCCCAGCGCGAGCGTCACTAAGCCGTCGGAAAGAATGATGATTAAGAGCGACGGACAGCCAGGCATGACGCCCAGCGCCGTCCAGCGAGCGCCACAACCCGATGCGATTGAGCTTTCCGGCGCGGATAAGACCCCATGGCCATTCGGCGTCCGGAAGCAGGTCCTCACAATCCAATGTGACGGTCACGTCCATAAGGTCAGCACCGTTGGACGATGGCTCTGCTTTTTCCACGACGACATCAGCAACAAAGTAGCTACCGACTTCTGCACCGTCAACGTCCAGCAACACCAGGTCCGCATTTCCAGCCACAGCACGCCTCGTGCCGATCCGGTTGACGCAGTCCATCAGTCGACCTTGCGGGGCGATCCCTTCAATGTTCACCCGGCGCAGCCCGCCCCCCAGCGAGGCGAACAACCCAGTGGAATTACGCGCTTTCCCCCAAAGCTCTCCCCCTTCTTCTCCGGTAAGATAGCATCCGTTTCGCAGACTGACATGATTCACGACGGAATCTCCGAAAGGTTTCAAACCTAATAGGCTAGGCACAGAATCATACTACGTATTGAACCAGCTGCGCCTGACGACCTGGGTGGACAGGCGCAGCTACGCACCGTCAGCCACGGTATGAGATCGGTCTACCTCCAATCAGAATCAGGGAAGTGCGGGCCGGTGAATTTATGAATCGTTGCGTAATGGTCATTCGTCCATCCCATCACGGTCCTGCCGCCAGGAATCTCCAATTCCAGAATTCTAGCCTTGTCATGCTTCGTGATTCCCGGAACGCGCCACTCCTTTGCCCCTCGCCAAGGCTTTTCGTGCGTCTTATCGCCCCGGAAAACCTTCTGCTGCCTCGTGCCGGGATCAACCTGCGGGGTCCCTCTGCCTGCCCTAATATCGTCGTAGGCATTAACGAAGTGATTGGAGAACCCCTTATTCGCAAAGGGCAGCGGGTCGGACAGGCGACCGGGATTTCGCGTTCCTCTGACCGAGCTCGGTGTTCCAGCGGCCCGTGTTCCGAAAATTGCGGCCAATGTGCTGGGCGCTCGATATTCGTCGCTTGAAATGTCGTAGCCGTGGCCGGCTACCCATCCGTCGAACTGGGCGCCATAATCACAGCCCGGAGTTCCAGGTCCGCCATTTCGGCAATCGCCGTCGAAAGGCCAGGCGAAATACTCTGCGGTGTGGGGAACGTTGCTTACGATGCCGTAGAAGGTCTCTCCAACGCTGGAGCAGATCCCGGACAGGAATCCCCAGGAACCGCACCCTTGGTCGTCATCCCCCGGCCCCTTCTTGGGATCGCCACCGCCGCCGCCACCGCTGCTGGTGCTCCCCGTGCTGTTTGTATGAGACGTGCCGCCAGTGCGACCCCAACCAGACGCGACCCCGCCACCCGTTGCATTCCCGTTCTTGGAGAGACTGCCGTCGCCGTGCGTGACGACACCGTTTCCGCATCCTTCGGCGAATCCTTTGCCGCAAGCCAGGCCAAGTCCCGTGGGGTCGGAGAAGGTGAGGGGATTGTTGACGCTGTACGTGTAGCCGTTGAGGGTCTGGTGCTTGTCGAGTTCAAGAAGAGGATCGACGCTGATGAATTGGCCCAGGCCTGGGTCGTATTCGCGCGCACCAATATGGGTCAGGCCCGTGGAGTCGTCCGCCGGCTTGCCCAAGAACGCCTTGTCATCCGGCCAGTCCGCAGCCTTCTCACCACGCGAAGCGCCAAACGGCGTCGTGTAGCGCTTCGTGACCGCATACGTGGTGGCGTCCATCGCGATGCTGGACGTGCCGTGATGGTCGGCGGCCAGGAAGTTGAGCTTCGTGCCCGAGACCCCTGCGGTCGCCGTGCGCACGGCAATCGCCTGGCCGGCGGCTGAGTAATAGCGGGTACCGGAGAGGGTTTTCGTCGCACCCTTCGTCGTCAGGCGGACCTCGGTGCCGCCGAGGTACAGGACCGTGTCCCCGTCCCCCACAGCCCGCCGGATCAGCAGCTCACCGCTCGCGTCATACAGGTAACTGGTCTGCTCGCCCTTGGGATTGGTCGTGGTGGCGAGCTTGCCCTCGCTGTTCCAGGTGTGTTGCTGGGATCCGGAGGTGACGGGCTCGGAGCCCAGCCACACCCCCGCGCTCCACTGCGGCTCCCAGTCCTTGTTGTAGACGACGAAGACCCCGGTGTCCTGGAGCGTGGCGAAGTAGCCCGAGCCCCAGGTCTTCGAGTCCCACAGGGGATTGTTGTCCTTGTCGTAGACGACGAAGTTGCCGTCTTCCTGCATGGTGGCCCAAGCGCCCGCGTGGCCACCCGTGTTGGTGTGCCAGGCGATGTCTCCCGTCTTGCGGTCGTAGAGGGCCAGGTCGCCGTCCTCGCGCATCACGAGGCGGGCGCGCTGGGAGCGGGCTTCCTCCCCCGACGTGAGCTTCCAGCCGGCGCGGAAGAACTGGTGGGAGGTCGTGGTGCTGCGCTTGTCGGTGTTGCCGGCCTTGTCGTAGGTGAAGGACTCGCTGCGCGAACCGTCACCGCTCGTGGAGACCTCGGACAAGGTGTGCGGCTGGGCCGCCCCCGCCGGAGGGTAGGAGTACTTCCGCTCTGCGTCCTGGCCCTGGCGTATGCCGACACTGTGTTCGGTCTCGGTCTTGCGCTGCCCGGCCTCGTTGTACGTGTACGACGTCCAGTACGGGGCCGCACCATCGATGTTGCCCGCCGTACGGCCCGTAGTCGCGCAGTCCTCCGTCTTCGGGGTCCAGGCCTCTGTCAGGCGGCTGTAACCGTCGTATGCGAAGCACTGGTGGTCGGCCTTCGTCGTGCCGCCCTGCGTCGTTCCGTCGGAGACCGACGTGACGTTGCCCGCGTCGTCCTGCCTGAACTTCAGGCTCTGCGTGCGGTACGCGTGCACGTCATCCGTGACGAACGAGTTCGTCAGGCGTCGGAAGCCCGGCTCGTAGGTGTAGTTGAGGTACGCCTTCTTCGCCGAGCTGGTCGGGTCGGTGCCCAGCCTGAGCTGCGTCAGGTCCCCCTGCGGGGAATAGGCGGCATCCTGAAGGTAGTTGGTCGTTCCCTGAGAACTCAGCGCCTGCCCGGTGGCGTTGTACTCATAGCTGACCGCCTCCGCCGCCAAGCCGCCCACCGCGGGCTCGGTCGTCGCCGCCAGGGCGCCGAGCACGTTGTACTGGCCGCTGAACGGCAGGGTCTTCGGCACACCCGCGGCAACCAGAGGGTCTGCTTCTGGCAGCTGCAGTTCGCTGCCTGTGGCCCGGTAGAGGTTGTCGTACTTGGTGACCTTCTGCGTGTACGCCTTCCCGCCCGCACCGCCTTCGTAGCGTACGGCGGTGTCCTGCTGTCCCTTGGCGAGCGAGTCGTACGTCCAGGCGGTGAGCTTGTTGGCATCCGTCTTGTCGGTCTGCCACATACCGGTCTTGCGGCCGAGCAGGTCGTACTCGTACAGCAGCTTCTTCTTCTCGGCATCCTCGGTGCTGGTGACACGGTCGAGCGCGTCGTAGCCGGAGACGGACGTGCCTTTGTCCGGGTCGGCGGCCTTGACCTGGCGGCCGAACAGGTCGTACTCGTACGACCACTGCGCCTTGTCCGGGCCTGTGATCGTCTTCTGCTGACCTGCCGGCGTATAGGTGAAGTCGGTCGTCGTGAAGGCCGTGCCGGTGGGCTGCGGGCCGGCGTACTCACGGCGTTGCGTGGTCTGGCCGAGCGCGTTGGTGACGACCGCGGTGGCCTGCCCGCCAGCGGGAGCGGAGGCGGAGACGGTGTCACCGGTATAGGCGGTTTTGACCGTCAGGCGACGGATCAGCGGAGCGTCCGTGACGGAGATGTCGCGGCCACTGGTGACCGTCTGGCTGACGCGCCCCGCTCCGTCGTACGTGGTGTTGGTCTCGATCGGCGCCTGATTGCCCTCGGTCTCCACGAATTCGCCGGTGGGCGCCGAGCCGGAATCCCAGATGTCGCTGCGGGTGCCGACTGCGAGGCCCCGGGAGTCATAGAGCGTCAGCGAGATCAGCCGACCTCCGGCCGGACTGCGCGTCTGCACCTGGCGCGAGCGCAGGAGAGAGTCATAGAACTCGTACGTGGTGTTGTAGCCGGTGCCGTTGCCTGTCGGAGAAGCTGTGGACACCCACGAGATGTCGCTCTCGGCGCTGGTGACGTGGTAGGCGTACACGTAGTTGGGCTTGGCGTCCAGGATCCGCAGCCGGTCGGGCAGCCACACCTGGGTGGTGCGGCCGAGGCTGTCGTAGGTGGACTCCGTGACCTTGCCGTTGGAGTCGGTGATCTTGGTCGGGGAGCCGGTCGTGAAGTCCACCAGGGTGGTGGTCTTGTAGGTCTTGGCGTCCTCGACAGTGGTCGAGGTCAGAGGGCCGGTGCCCGCCGGGACATAGGTCGTGTGGGCGGTCGTGAGGTCGTTGGTGTCCTTGACCGTCAGTCCGCGTCCCAGGCTGTCGTACGTGGCGGTGGTCACCTTCTGCCAGGCGGGGTTGTCGTCACCGCCGTATCCCTTGGCACGCCCCGTCCACACGGCGTCGCCCTTGGTCGGGCTCTGGGACGCCGACCAGGCGGTCGCGCCGGTGTCGTCGTACACGGTGGCCGTGTCGGCGATCACGTCGCCAGGGCGGCCGGCGTCGGCCGGGAGATCGAGGGCGGCGTCCGATGTCGTGCACGCTTTGCCGACCTTGCGGACGCGGGAGGCAAGGGAGTTGATGCCCTTGTCGTCGTTGCGTGCGTACCACGTGCGGGTGCAGGTCTCATCGCCGCTGCCGGAGTCGTCGCCCTGGTCCTCGACGGTCTCGGCCATGCCGTAGTCGTCGAAGGTGGTTCTGACCGTGCGGACTCGGTCGTACGGCGTGAGCTTGCTCGTGATGTTCGTGCGGGTGTGTGTGGCGGCGGTACGCACGTAGTACGCCTCGGTGTCCGCGTACGACTTGTGCTGGGTGGCTGTCTTCTTCGACCAGGGATCGTTTACCGTGCCGGAGACTTCCGCGTCCCCGTTGTAGGTCACCGATTCCCGGGTGAAGCCCGCGTACTGGTCGGAGTCGGTGATCTTCCCGGCCTTGATGCCGGTGACCTCTGCCGTTTTGCGCTTGTCCTTGTCCGGGGTTTTGCCGTCCGCGCCGAGGACGCGGTCGCCGTTCATACCCCGCAAGTAGACGGTCACTGTCTTCGAGCGCGGGCCGTTCGGTGCGCCGGTGAGGTGGGTGACCTTGCCGAAGCCGCGCCAGACGGACCAGGTTCGCTGCTTCTCGGGCGTCAGCGGGTCGTCGTTGTAGTGCCAGGCGCCGCCCTCGGTGGAGTACTGATAGGTGTGCTGCACGGCCTCCCCGCCGCCCTGCGGGTCGGTGGTGGACACGGAGGTGACCGGGTACTTCTGGAACCAGTCCAGGACCGGGTCCTTCTCGCCGTTCGGCGACCAGTACACCGGGTAGCAGCGCCGGGTGTTGCTGTCCAGGGCGGGCTTGCTCTGACCTGCTGTGCAGTCGGCGTCCGCGTAGCTGACGATGGTCTGCGCGCCCGTCTCGGAGACGACCGTCTTCAGGCGCGGCCTGTTGAGCGGAAGGATGTCGTCGCTCGTGCCGTCGACGCGGTTCGCCCGGAACTCGTGACCGAACCTCACAGGGTCCAGAGAGAGCTCGGCGCCGTGCTTGCCGGTGTGGCTGATCTCCTCCAGCCACAGGGACTGGTCCGTGGAGTCACCCGTGTCGCCCGGGTCGAGGTACCGCTGCTTCAGCGCCCAGGCGTCCACGGCCTCGAAGGCGGGTGTGGACGCGGCGGCGTTCCACGCGTAGGTGGTGACACCCGTGAGGCGTTTGCGGGTGAAGAAGGACGGGCCCACATTGCCGGTGCACTTGTCGCCGTCCTTGCAAACGGCGTCGAAGGGCACGTCCGGCCAGTTGTCGCGGGTGCCGTCCTTCAGCTCGTCGCAGCCGGTGCCGGAGGCGAGACAGCGCTCGGCGTGGGAGAGGACGACCCTGTTGGAGGCGGCCGGGCTGCCGGAGAACAGCGCGCCGGCGCGCTGGCCGTAACGGATCTCCTTCAGATAGCCGCCGCGGGTGTAGCCGGTGCCGGTGGTGTCGTCGCCGAGCTGGTCGTAGTTGTTAGTCTCGGCCGCGTACCAGTACGTCATGGCGTTGGCGTGCGTGTCCTCGACGTAGTCGAGGTTCCAGCGCCAGGCCTGCTTCTTGGCGCGTCCGGAGAAGGAGGAGCCGCTGTCGTAACCGGGCTCGTCGGGGTCGTCACCGAAGACCGGCACGGTCCAGACCGAGTTGGTGCGGTCACCGGCGCCCGCGTCATCCAGCTTGTTCAGGCCGAAGACGTACTTGGTGCCGTCCCCGGTGGTGACGGTCCAGTACTCGCCGTTGTCGTCACCGTTGTCGGCGCCGGGCGAGTGCGTGACCGTGGACGCGTCATCGTTCTTCAGCCGCCACTTGCCGCTGATGTCGTCCTTGACCAACTCGGTGGCCTTGCCGTTCAGCACGAGCGACGCGTTGTCGTACTTCCAGCACAGGTCGAACTTGTCCGTCTGCCCGTCGTCGTCGCACGAGCCGTACTTGCGCTCGATGTATGAGGAGGTCAGGTCGAAGCCAGCACCGATGGCCGTGCCCTGGTTGTTGGATGAGGCTGTCTGGCCGTCGACGCTGCCCGAGTCGTACGAGATCGACAGATCGGGCTTGGGCCCGGCCGCCGACGGCGGTACCCGCAGCGGATACGACCACGTGAAGTTGCCCGACGAACCGCCGGCGTCCCAGGTCGAGGACGCCGACAGCGGGGTCGCCTTGTAGTCACCGGCGCCGGACTTGGTGCCCGCCGCCACCGCCAGCACCATCGGGGCACCGTCGACGGACAGTGAGACGGGGGCGGAAAGGCGTTGCTCGGAGCGGTCGTTGGTGAAGTCGAGGGTGTCGCGTGTACGGCATATCGCGGCGGCCGGGTCCGACAGCGCGCAGTCCGGCAGGCGCAGCAGTTGCAGACGGCCGGCCCAGTCGCCGCCGTAGGCCGAGGCGAACGCTCCGTAGTTCAGGGTGAGTTGAGCCGCCCCTCCCTCTTTCGCGCTGACTTGGAACGCGACTCCTCGTACCCCCAGTCGCTCGGAGGCTTTCTGATCCAGGACCTCGACCGCGACCTCGCTCGCCGCCTCGCCTTCGGAGGGCTTGGCGAGGGTGACCGGCAGCGAACCCGGGGAGACCGTCGCCGAACCCGTCGCAGGCAGTGTTGCGGTGGCCTGCCCCGCGGTCGGCCAGGTGACCTTCCGCTGCTGGTCCTTGCGCGCACGGGCCGCTGCCGAATCGTCCGCCGCCTCCGCGCGCGCCACCGCCGCAGCGGCCTTCTTGTCAGGCTTCGCCGTGAAGGTCCTGACCTTCTGGCTGTGGGAAGTCGGCAGTTTCGGCGCTCCCAGCGGGTCCGCGTCGGCCGCGAAGGCCACCGGGGTCAGCAGGCCCCACAGCATGACAAGGCCCGTTGAGGCGGCCGCCCGACGGGCCCAGGCCCCTGAAGGGCTCATGACACTGATACGTACGGGTCTCGCGGTCCTGAACAGTTTCATCGCGTCTTCTCCCTGCGCGCCGCAGATGGCAGTGCACTCAGGCATGGGCCGGTGCGGCCCGCACGGATCGGTGAGTCGAAGGTCTGGGGGCGCCCGCCTCGACGGGTGGCGTGGCGGGGCATGCCCCGCCACCACGCCTCAGGCGCCGAACGAGAATGAGCGTCAGGTGGTATCCGGTTCCGCCATCACCTGGGAGCGGATCTGCTCGCGGTTCATGGCTCCGGTCCAGATCCTCAAGTCGCCGAGGTTTCCGAGCAGGTGATTGCCGGTGGATCCGCCGACAGCGCCCCGGCCCATGGCCAGCTCTCCGCTGCCCTGCTGGACGGCGGTGAAGCCCATCGCATCGGAGTCGCCTTGCTCGTCCTGCCCCACGTAGAGCTGGAGTCGGCCGCGTTGGAGATCATCCTGATCCGACGTTGCCTGGGCATCGAAGACGCCAGTCAACTGCACCCAGGTATCGGTCTCAGCGATGTCCACGGCGGGTACTTCGGCGCTCTGCGTGACCTTCCCGTCCGAGCCGACGGCCGTGCGGGTGAACTTCCACTGGTACACCCTGTCCCCGGGCTTCGTCACCCACAGCGCCCAGGACGACTCCCCGCCGATCCGCTGCCCGGCCACCTGTCCTCGGTACCCGACCGGCTTGGCCGCCAGTTTTGCGGCCTCCAACTGCACGCTCGCGGACACCGTGAACGATCCGCCCTCGTCGATCACGGGACCTGTCGCAGAGGCGTAACCCGCTGCTCCGTCCAGGGTCAGCGCGTTGCTGTCCTCGTTCAGTACGGCGCCCGATGCCGACAATTTCATCGCGGGCCGTGGATAGGCGGTCCGCTCGGTGATCTCGGCCCCCGTGGCGGACGTGGCGTCCCACTGGGCCACCAGTTCGTTGACCGGCACACGGTCCGGGCCGAGAGCTCGCGCTTCCTGCGCGATGTCCGCCGGTGTCAGCGCGTACTGCCACACCGCCACCTCGTCCACCCGCCCGTGGAAGTACTGCCCCCCAGGCGACCGCCCGATGTTCAGTCCACCGCTCGCCGTCCACGGCTGATACGCGGACGACTTGGCGTAGAGATTGATCGGCTGGCCCTGCGGGCGCCCGTTGACGAACAGTTGGACGGTGTCGTTCTTCGGATCCGTGTCACCCTGGGTCTGGAAGACACCGGCCAGATGAGTCCACACGTTCAGCGTGGCCGGCTGGTCGGCGGGCGAACGGATCCACGCCGGGCTGTTGGCGTCCGTCGCCGAGCGGCTGAAGCCCCACCTCTGGTCGCCGGGTGAGTACGACAGGGACAGAGCCTGCCCCAGCGTGGCCGACGACTGCGACAGCACGACCCGCGTCTCGGCGGCATCGGTGAGATAGGCCCAGGCCGAGACCGTGAAGGAGTCCCTGGTGATGACGGCGGGGGACGAGGTGACGGCGTAACCGGTCTGCTGGTCCGCGTTTGAGGTGTCGTTCAACCACAGCGATTGATCGGCGTCACCGCGCCGAGCCATCGTCGACCAGCCCGCGCCCGCGTTGGTCAGCGTGGCGGGGTGCCGGGTGCCGACCGTGGCGGTGTCCAGGGCCGTTCGGGTACCCGCCTCGCGGGCGTTGTCGTCGAAGTGCCAGCGACCTGATTCCGCCTCAGGGGGTGCCACCTTGAAGATGAACTCCGCCGGAGTGCCGTCGCGGCCGCGCACATCGAGGGCCCATACCGACAGCACCTGGGTGCCGCCGAGCTGAGGGACGACCGAAACGGTGGGCGAGGTTCCGGTGACTTCGTTGACCCGGCCCGTGGAACCGGCGATGAGCTTCCACCTGAAGCCCGTGACGTCCTTGTCAGCCGTGTTGGGCTTGAAGGTGAAAGAGCCCGCCGTTCCGGGACCACCGAGCCCCGGGCAGTCGTTGTCGGTGCACTCCTGGTACGGACCGTTGTTGATGATCTGCGGCACCTTCGGAGCACTGGCGTCCACGTTGAAGTAACACCACGACGAATACGACGAATAGAGATCCCCGCTCTTGCCGCCATACGCCCAGTGCGACTGCGTACGCGCCTTGTAGCGGTAGACCCCACCATCCCCACGGTCATTGGTGCGCATCTTCTCCAGCGTGCCGTCGGGATGCCATCCGGATGACGGCTGGGCGCCGGACCAGGCCGTACCCCACACTCCGTCCGAGTGCCTGTTCTCCACGATGAACTCGGCCTGCAGCGACCCCTTTTCCTCACCACTCCCCGGCTGCACCTTGGTCTGCACACGTGCCTGCACCATGGGATCGAGGCGGGTGACGATCAGCGGTTTGGTGGATGCCTTCTCGCAGTACGCGGTCTTGCCGTCGCCCGGAATCAGCCCCACGTCCGTCGGCACACCCGGTCGGGGCACGTACGTGACCTGCAACTCGGCGTTGTCGTCAAACCGCTTCCACGCCCGCGGGTCGCTCTCGTCCTTCGCCCACAACATCAGCGTCAGCCGGGAGAACTTGCCGTCCGCGAACGCACGCACCGTCGAGGTCAGGTTCTCCTCCGGCTGCGCGGGATCGTCGTTGAACTCGATCCACTTGTCTGGCTGATCGGGGGAGCAATTGTCACCGCGGCCCGCCGAGACAAGCCGGTCTCCCATGTGGTCGATCGTGGAGGGCCCCGGCCAGCGCGTGCCCTCGGAGATGTTGTTCGTACGCACCAGGTTCAGCCACTTGGCGTCGCAGTTGAACGACCACGTCTCGTACGCCCGAAACGTCGCGTCCAGTACGTACTTGCCGCTCAACTTGCCCGGCCCGAACTCGAACAGCATCCGGTCGATGTAGTTGTTTCCGCAGGAGTAGCCGTCCGCGGTGCCACACCGGCCCACGCCCAGGTCACCGTTGAACTGCCAGAACCGGTCACCGTCCGAGGAGATCTTCGTACGCTCCGAGCGGCCGAGGCCGACGGGCGGGTCGATGTAGACGGGATAGACGGTCTTCGAGCCGCGCAACAGGTCGAGGTCCGGATTCACCGTGACGGTCCCGGCCTCGACCCGCACCGGCAGCACGGCGCTGGCATCGCCCGCACCGGGTTGTGCGGGATCCCGCTCGGCGGCGGCCTCGGGGCCTTGTGCCGCAGCAGCGGAACGCAGCAACTGGGTCTGCGTACCGGCGTCCTGGTCCCCGGCGGAGTCCCACATCTGACCGGCGGGACCGTTGAACACGGCGTTGCCGTCCTCGTCGACGGCCCGCAGCCCACCGCCTGCGCCCGGCACCACCTCAAGGCCGTCACCAGCGGCAGCGAAACTCAGTCGTTCCAACTCGTCACTGCCCGCGGCCTCGGACGACTTGACCACCAGCACCTGCCGGTAGCCCTCGGCCGTGGCGGTCAGCTGCAGGTCCACGCCGGGAAGGACTTCCGCGTACGTGGCGGTCGCAGCCTCCAGCGTGGGCTCGGGCAGGCGCCCAGGCCAGCCGAGCGTGAACGACCGCCCTCCCTGTCCCAGCCGGATCATGTCGTCGCCATCTCCGCCACCGGAGAACTCCAGGTCCACCACTGCGGACTTGGGTCTCACGGTGCCGTCGGCACGACGCTCCAGCGTTGCGTCGATGTCCCGCCATGCCCCGTCCGCGTCACGAGCCCGCTCCGGCGTCGTCGACTGCGTCAGCGTGAACGTCCCGTCCGGATTCGCGAACGTCTGTGAATACTCCGTGCGTTGGGCGGTGTCCTCCACCGCCTCCCCGGACGCTGCCGCCTTCTCGGAAGCTGTCGGCTGCCTCACCGACGAGGGCGGTGCCGCCCCCGTCGGTGAGGCGACCGACAGCGCCACAGGCGCCGACCCCAGAACACACCACGCGGCCACGGCAGACACCACTCGACACAGACGTCTGCGCCGCGTATGTGCCTGCCCAGCCCCCGTCTCCCCGCCCACGATCCCCACCCCGGCGTCACAGGAACAACACAAATACCAGGGCGAACAGAAACGCACAGCCATTCCCACGGTCAAGAGTGATCCACATCACTCCAGAGCGGTTATGAAGTCAAACGCGCGATATGAGCGGGGCGTTTTCGGCTCGAGCTCAGGAAAAGGCTGGAATTAGCCCGAGGAAAGGTGAACGGGAAGGAGATTCAAGGCCAACCCTGCAGTCACCTCAAGTAGACGGGCCCCTCGCTCTCACCGCATCAAAACCCCCGCCCCCTCCCCCATCCCCTCAGAAGGCACCGCCACCAACCCCACCTCAGCACTGGTCGCCAGCAGTCGATGCGCAGGCAGAATCCGCACCGTGTATCCGAAGGGCCCCGTGCGGTCCAGGGACAGTGGGCCCTCGTACACCCACCGCCCCTCCGTGTCCGGACCGCCCGCCGGCTTCAGCGGCACCGCCGCCGCGTCGGTGATGCGGTCCTCCGAATCCACACGCCCCGAGACCGCCTGGACCTCGACGTCGTCCGGGGCCAGGTCGCCCAGGCCCACGCGGACCCGGAGGGACAGCGTCGTGCCGAGTTCGGCCGTCTGCGTGGCGGCCGTCGTCTCGACGTGGTCGACCGTGACGTGCGGCCAGGCCGTGCGGACGCGGGACTTCCAGATCGCCAACTCCCTTGCTGAGGCGGGGTCCATGGCGCGGTGGGCGTGGGCCGCGGGGGTGTAGAGGCGTTCCACGTACTCGCGGACCATGCGGCCCGCCAGCACCTTCGGGCCCAGGTGGGTGAGGGTCTGGCGGACCATCTCGATCCAGCGGTCGGGGAGGCCGGCCTGGCCGCGTTCGTAGAAACGCGGGGCCACCCGCTGCTCCAGGAGGTCGTAGAGCGCGGAGGCCTCCAGGTCGTCCCGGCGGTCGTCGTCCACCGCCGTGCCGTCCGCCGTGGGGATCGCCCAGCCGAAGTCCGGCTGGAACCACTCGTCCCACCAGCCGTCCAGGACGGAGAGGTTCAGACAGCCGTTCAGCGCCGCCTTCATGCCCGAAGTCCCGCATGCCTCCAGCGGGCGCAGCGGGTTGTTGAGCCAGATGTCGCAGCCCGGGTACAGCTTCTGCGCCATCGCCATGCCGTAGTCGGGGAGGAAGACGATCCGGTGCCGTACGCGCGGGTCGTCCGCGAACCGCACCAGCTCCTGGACCAGGCGTTTGCCCCCGTCGTCCGCCGGGTGCGCCTTGCCCGCCACCACGATCTGGATCGGACGCTCGGGGTGCAACAACAAATCCATGAGACGGTCCCTGTCCCGCAGCATCAGCGTCAGGCGCTTGTAGGACGGGACCCGGCGCGCGAAGCCGATCGTCAGGACGTCCGGGTCCAGCACGCCGTCGATCCAGCCCAGTTCGGCCGTGCCGGCGCCGCGCTGCCGCCAGGACGCGTGCAGCCGCTCCCGTACCTCCACCACGAGCTGCTCGCGCAGCACGCGGCGCAGGTCCCAGATGTCCTGGTCGGGGATCTCGGCGACGGCGTCCCAGCGGTCCGAGGCGCCGACGGTCATGGCGTCCTCCGTGCGCTGCGCGCCGATCTGGCGGGCGCCGAGGCGGAAGACCTCGGGTGCCACCCAGGTGGGCGCGTGCACCCCGTTCGTCACGGAGGTGATCGGCACCTCGTCCGGGTCGAAGCCCGGCCAGAGGCCCGAGAACATCTCCCGGCTCACGTGCCCGTGCAGCAACGAAACCCCATTGGCCCGCTGGCCCAGCCTCAGGCCCATCACCGCCATATTGAAGAGGTTCGGTTCGCCGCCCGGGTATGTCTCCATTCCCAATTGCAGAATGCGTTCGACATCAATGCGCGGGAGTTCCGCCTCCGGGCCGAAGTGCCGGGCCACCAACTCCCGGTCGAAGCGGTCGATTCCGGCGGGAACGGGAGTGTGGGTCGTGAAGACCGTCCCGGCCCGGACCGCCTCCAGTGCTGCGTCGAATTCCATGTCGTCATAAGAGAGTTCGTGAATTCGTTCCAGACCGAGGAATCCCGCGTGGCCCTCGTTCGTATGGAACACCTCGGGCCGCGCGTGGCCCGTGAGGCGGCAGTAGGTCCGTACGGCACGCACCCCGCCGATGCCGAGCAGCATCTCCTGGAGGAGCCGGTGCTCGCTGCCGCCGCCGTAGAGCCGGTCCGTCACGCCGCGCTCGCCGAGGTCGTTCTCCTCCACGTCCGAGTCGAGCATCAGCAGCGGGACCCGGCCGACCTGGGCCAGCCAGATACGGGCGTGGAGGGATTTGCCGCCGGGGAGGGCCAGGGACACCTGGGTGGGTGTGCCGTCGGGCTCGCGCAGGAGGGACACGGGCAGTTCGTTCGGGTCCAGGACCGGATAGTGCTCCTGCTGCCAGCCGTCCCGGGACAGCGACTGGCGGAAGTAGCCGTGCCGGTAGAGGAGTCCGACGCCGATCAGGGGTACGCCGAGGTCGCTGGCCGCCTTGAGATGGTCCCCGGCGAGGATGCCGAGGCCGCCGGAGTACTGCGGCAGCGCGGCCGTGATGCCGAACTCGGGCGAGAAGTAGGCGATGGCGGCGGGAAGTTCGGAGGACTGGGACTGGTACCAGCGGTCGCCGGTCACGTAGTCGTTCAGGTCGTCGGCGGCCGCGGCGAGCCGTCGCAGGAAGCGCCGGTCCTCCGCCAGCTCGGCCAGCCGCCCGGGCGACACGCTCCCGAGGAGGCGTACGGGATCGCGTTCGGAGGCGGCCCAGCGCTCGGGGTCCACGGACTGGAAGAGGTCACGGGTCTCGGCATGCCAGGACCAGCGCAGATTGCGCGCCAGATCGCTGAGGGGGTGAAGGGCTTCGGGGAGTACGGGACGCACGGTGAATCTGCGGATGGCCTTCACGAGCTTCCACCTTCACGGAGGACGTACCAGGGCGGCGTACACGGACGACGACAGGACCCAGCAGGACCTGGACGACAGGACCTAGCAGGACCTAGCAGGACACACGACGATGTGCGCCCTTCGTCACCCACGACGGTAGCGGCGAGGGTGCCTTCGCAACTACGGCGCAAAGCGGTCCGCGGGATGTGCGGTACTACGACCGCGGGCCGTCCGTGGCTGGTCGCTCCCCCACCCTCGGCTTCTCCCCCACTCTCGGCTTCTCCCCCACTCTCGGCTTCTCCCCCACTCTCGGCTTCTCCCCCACTCTCGGCTTC
>NZ_VWMY01000082.1 GCF_008905045.1 Streptomyces albicerus | reverse complement strand
CGCTGCGGCAGCAGCGGCTCCAGGTGATCCCACAGCTCATCCGACACGATCCACGGCGACATCCCCACACGGGACCGAACGCCCAACTCCCGCCCCAGACACGGCAACCAGGACCGATCCACCTCATTGTGTTAGCCGTTGTAAGTTGCAGCGAATTGCGCGTACCGGACCTGCACGGGCCGAACATAGGCGGAAGCGCATTGCCGCCTGGGTGACTGCCGGTGCATACAGCGGTGGCCCGATGCGCACCGCGTTCTCCCTGTCGGGAACAGCTCACCTTGCTGCGGCTTCAGAATGCTGCTACAGGTTCAGTAGGTGACTATGGATGAAGATCGACTTCTTTCAGCACGGGAGCTGTCGGGAATCTGCTCCTGACAATCAGTCGACGACGTGCGGGGCCGAACCGGTTGTCGACGACCGGTGTCTGGCGCACTTGACCCCCACTGCCAAGGACGCGTACTTGGCCGCTCTGTCCCCTGGCGCAGACATCCATGCCCAAGGCGTGACTTTTGCGGGAGAAACCCTCCGAGATCTCCTGGACACTCTGACCGACGATCGGGGCCGAGTGCAGGTCGGAACTGCCGACTTCGGCCGCGCAACCTTCACTGGTAATGCCGATTTTAGACGCGTGATCTTCGACGGGGACGTCGACTTCCGACGTGTGACCTTCAATAAGGGCGTCGACTTCCATGGGGCGACCTTCGGCGGGGCCGCCGATTTCGCAAACGCGATCTTTACCGGGGAGGCCGATCGTCCCATTACCCAGTGCGTCGACTTCTACGGAGCGACCTTCGCAGAGGACGCCGACTTCAGCCACGCAACCTTCATTGAAGAGGCCGACTTCGGCCGCGCGACATTTTCCGGAGCCTGCGAGCTGTATGGTGGGACCTTCACCAAGAAAGCCGTCTTTTACCGCGCGACCTTTGCAGGAATCGCCGTATTCTACCACGTAACCTTCGCTGAGGGTGGCAACTTTTACGGCGCGACTTTCGCCGAGCCCGCTTCCTTCGAACGCGCGGCCTTCAACGGCTGGGCCTCGTTTGGCAGCGCCGTCGTACGGGATGAACTGCGTATGGAGGCCGTAGCGAAGCGATTCGAGGCAGATGGTATGCGGGGGGCAGGGCGGATGACCCTGCGCTTGAGGGCTGCAGAGGTGGACCTGACCAATATGGTCCTGGCCGGTCCAGTCGCTGTGCATGGTTTGCAGCGTCCCATTCCGGACGTGGACGAATCAGCTTTCGCTAACGATCAGGGAGTTGTTCCACCAGTGCAGGTGATATCGCTGCGCGGCGTGGATGCCGAGGCGATGACCTTGACTGATGTAGATCTGAGCGAATGTCTGTTCGCTGGGTTGAGTTGTGCGGACCGGTTAGTGCTCGATGGGCGCTGCGTGTTCGCCGATGACCCACGGGGACGTCGAAAAGTGCTGGCCGATGAGCATCACTGGCGTGCGAAGCGGGCAGCCCAGTCCTCCGACCGTCGGGGCGGTGGCACCCGCTGGTGGAGTCCACCGCCGGAACGCGACCTTGGGAAAATCGAGATAGTGGAACCGGCCCGGCTAGAGGTGTTGTACCGGCAACTCCGCAAAGCATTGGAGGACAGCAAGAACGAGCCGGGAGCTGCCGATTTCTACTACGGCGAGATGGAGATGCGCCGAGCCGGCGCCCGCCGCGGAGAACAATTACTGCTGTGGCTGTACTGGTTGGTGTCCGGGTATGGATTGCGTGCGGGACGAGCGATCACCGTCTTGCTGACCATGGTGGCTCTCCTAGCCTTGGGGATGAAGTGTGCCGGGTTCCCAGGAGAGCCAGTGCCCTACCTGGACGCTCTGCTCTACAGCCTGCGCGCCACGATCGCCGTTGACGTCAAGAGCACAACGGTGCCTGAGAACGTTAACCGCTGGGGGCAGATTTTTCAGATCCTGCTACGCATCGTCGGACCCCTGCTCGTCGCCCTCGCCGCAATGGCCATTCGCAACCGAGTCAAACGATGATTCCCTGTATCCCGTTCGCTCTGCATCGGAGCTTCAGTCCTGGGACTTTTGGGCGCTAAGAAGAATTCGGCGACCGACTGACACCTCTCCGCGCTCCCCACTTGAGTGTCCCCGTATCCACAACCCAGGAGCCCTCGCACGCGAGCCCCTGACAGGATCCGGGTTCTTTTCAGTTCAGGGCGGCGCGGCCGAGACGCATGCTTATCTCAAGCCTATGTCCCAAGGGCCGAACAGGGGTCACCGTCGTTGAGAAAGGGACATCCGAATTGCGAACCTACACCGCGATGTAGGGTCGCATTCGGAATGTCCCGTTCCGGCGTGGTGGCCTGGGCTTTTCCAGCTGTCTCATATAGAGGCCACGGCATTCCGTCTCACGATCTTGTCCTGTGAACCCCGCAGTTGACTGCCCGGCACCTGCGCACGCAACGTCGTTTGATTAGGCAGCTGGTGCCCAACGAAGGCACAATCCTGTCCCATCTGATCCTTCCGGTCGACTGATCCACCGGCAAGACGGTCACTCTCCTCAGCTGGCAGTCTTCTCAAGGCAGGGGCCTCATGGCCGGGTCGGTTTGGTCCAGGCCGAGCCGGGTTGCGCTCCACAGGCCGGTGGGGGTGGAGTGTGGTGCGGGTAGGGCGATCCGGTCGACGAGGTCGCCGAAACGGCGGGTGAGGGCTGTTGCCACGTCGCCGGGTTTGGCCACTATCGCGAAGGTGTTGAGGACGGTGTCGTCCACCAGGTCGCCCATCCGGTCCCAGGTGCTCGGATCGCCGGCGAGGGCGAGTTCGTTGACCTTGTCGCGCAGCCCGGTCAGACCGTGCAGGTCGTAGACCACGCTGTTGTCGAGTGGGCTGCAGTGGAGCGCGATCTCGGCACGTGCCAGGGCCGCGGTCTGTGCCAGTTCGTCGGGTGTGCGCCCGGTCACCACGTGCGGACAGCACATCACGGTGAGGGCGCTGCGCGGGCGGTCCGCGGCGGCCAGGCCCCGGTGTACGGCGGGGAGGAATACTTCTTCGAGGTAGCGCCGGGTAGCGAACGGCGGGGCGATGACGCCGTCGGCGATCCGTCCGGCGAGTTCGGTCATCCTCGGGCCGACGGCGGCGAGGAAGATCCGGGGGGCGCCGAACGGATTGGCGGGCGGGGCGAGGTAGGGGTTCATCAGGGTGTGGGTGTAGAAGTCGCCCTGGAAGTCCAGCGGTGTGCCGTGGTTCCAGCAGGCCCAGATGGCCCGCAGTGCCGCCACGAACTCGCCCATGCGCCGCGCCGGCCGGTCAGCGGGCATGCTGTAGCGGCGGGCGATGTGGCTGGAGTGTTGGGGGCCAAGACCCAGGACGAGCCTGCCGTGGCTCTGGCGTTGCAGGTCGTTGGCGGTGTAGGCGAGCGTCATCGGGCTTCGTGCCAGGGCGATGGCGATGCAGCTGCCGAGGTCGACGGTGCTGGTCGCGGCCGCGGCATGGGTCAGGGCGAGGAAGGGGTCGTGGTAGTGCTCGCTGGACCAGAAGCCTCCGTAGCCGGCCTCTTCGCAGAGGGCGGCGGCCTGTGCGGCCCCGGCCGGGTAGTCGTCGAACGGTCTGGTGTCGATCAGCGCGTCGAAGCGGGGCATGGCTGTCGTCCTGTCGGTTGGGCTCCGGGTGCCGGGGGAAGCAGTTGGTCGCTGATCAGTGCGGCGGCGACCCGGTCGAAGTAGGCGTCGTCCAGCGGGGGTGGGGTGATGCCCGCCTCGGCGAGCGCGGTCCAGGTCCTGTCGCAGCGGATGGGGGGAATGACGTGTGCTGGGTCGGAGGCCAGAAGGTAGCGGCCTGCCTCGTGCAGGGCGGCCATGGGGAGCACGGCCGGGTCGTCGGCGCGGTCGTCCACCAGCCGCTGCCAGGCATCACGGGGCATGGGGGACAGGGGGTATCCGGCTCGGCACAGCGCGGCGAGCGCGGTCGTGATGGCGAGCGGGGCTGGGCGGGCCAGGTGGAAGGTCTGGGCTGTGATGGCGGGGCGCCGGGCCAGGGCGACGGTGGCGGCGGCGACCGTGTCGATGGTGTCGGCGGGCACGTGTCCGGCCGGGTCGGGGTAGTGGCCCACGGCCACGCTGGCGCGCAGCAGCGGGACCAGCAGATCGGACTCCCAGGTGTGTCCGGTGGTGTAGTCGGCTGTGATCAGACCGGGACGAAGGATGGTGACGGGTGTGCCGCGTGCTTGTGCGGCGAGCACTTCTTGTTCGGCGACGGCCTTGGTGCGCGCATAGGCGACGCCGGTGGCGGCGGTATGGGAGGCCGCCGGGGTGCGCTCGTCGGCCTCGGTGCGCAGCCCGCCGATCGCCCCGAGGGTGGAGATGTGGTGCAACCGCGGTGGGTGGCCGGTGAGTTCGGTCCGCCGCTCGGCCAGTTCCACGACGGTGCGTACGCCGCCGATGTTGATCTGGGCCGCATCTTCGTAGGGGGCGGCCAGGTTGACCGAGGCCGCACTGTGGAAGATCGCGTCGACGGTCTCGGCCAGCGCGTCGTGATCGTGGGCAGGCAGGCCGAAGCGGGGGCGGAGCAGGTCGCCGGGGACGGCGATGACGCGCTCGCCGACCTGGTTCGCCAGGCCGAGGAGACGGAGCCGGTCGGTGAGGCGCTGGTGGGCGGTGGTGTGGCTGTTGGCGCGCACGAGCGCGTAGACGACGGCTAGGGTGCGGCGTGCCAGTTCGGCGCAGAGGTAGCCGCCGAGCCAGCCCGTGGCACCGGTCACCAGGGCCGACCTGAGCGGTGGCGTCCCGTTCACGAACTCTGCCTGGTGGACGTGAGCCGTGCTGCGACACTGCGCAGGCTCTCGGAGGACAGAAGTTCCTTCACCGGCACGTCGACCTCTCGTTCCCTGCGCAGCCGGGTGCGCAACTCCACCGCCATGAGGGAGTCCATGCCGTGTCGGTTCATCGCCTTGCTCCGGTCGATGTCGTCCGGGTCGCAGCCGAGAACCCGTGCGAGCTGCTGGACGAGGCAGTCCTCCATGTCGTCGTCTGCGGGGGTGGGGCGGGGCGGCGGAGCGGGAGCCTGGGACGCGGCCGACGGCCGGGACGCATCCGACGGCGGCGGAGCGGGCCTCGACGTGATGGCCGAGGGGCGGGGTGAGGGAAGCGGAGCCGGCGCGGCGGGCGGGTCCGCCGTACTGGTGAGGTCTGCCAGCAGGAGGTCGCGGGCATCGTCGGGGTAGGCGGTCGTGTACTGGGCCCAGTCAGCGGGCAGGCAGATCATCTGCCCCTCGGTGCGCAGCACCGCCGCGAACAGCTCGGGGGCGTCCTGGGTGCGGATCGCACCCATTCCTGTGGGCCGCACGTCATGCCCGCTGTCACGGCTGAGGCGGGCTGCGAGTCCCGTGTCGGTCCAGTAGCCCCAGTTGACAACGGTCGCCGGGAGGCCCGCCGCGCGCCGGTGGTCGGCCAGGGCGTCCAGGAAGGCGTTCCCGGCGGCGTAGGGGGCCAGATGGTAGGAGACGGTGAGGCCGCTCAGCACGGAGGCGGTCGAGGAGAAGAGCACGAAGAAGTCGAGCGGTCGCCGCTTGAACAACCGGTGCAGTGCCCATCCTCCGGCGACCTTGGGGCTCAGGTTGAGCGCCAGTTCCTGGTCGGAGAGGTCCCGGGCCGGTGCCGGGTCGAGCACGCCTGCTGCGTGGACCACGCCGGCGACATCAGGTAGCCCGTGCAGTTCTCGCTCCCGGAGCAGGTCGGCCAGGGCTGCCTCGTCTGCTGCGTCAATCGCGGCGTAGGTGACCTGGGCATGGCCGTCGAGGCGTTCGAGTTCGGTTACCCGCGGATCGCCGGCTCGGGGTGGTGTGCGCCCGGTGAGCAGCAGATGGCGGGCGCCCTGCGAGATCAGCCAGTGGGCGAGTTCGCGGCCGATGCCGCCGAGCCCTCCGGTGATCAGGTAGGTGGCGTCGGCGCGGACTGGGCCGTGTGCCGTTTCTGCGGGGCGGGGTGCCGGGTCGCGCACGGGGTGTACCAGTGTGCCGAGGTGGCCGTTCGGCGAGGCGCCCTGGGGTACGACGCGGAAGGCGGGCAGCGGCAGCTGTCCACGGTCGATCAGGTCGACCACGGTGCCCAGTACGGAGCCCAGGCGGCGAGGCGCGTGCTGGTAGAGGTCGGCCAGGCCGACGGGCAGGTAGCAGCGGCCTCGGGTGAATGCCGCCGGGGGGAGAGTGCCGCCGGGCGTCACATCGACGTACCTGCCCAGCGTGTTCAGCAGGGCGAGGCTCTGCTCGGCCGCGGTTCCCGTCAGCGTGTTCACGATGACGTCGACGCCGGTGTCGCGGAACTCTTCGGCGAAGCAGGCACAGTCGGCGACCCGGGCCGCTCCCAGCTGGCGCAGCATGTCCCGGCCCGCCTCCGTCGCGGCGGTCGCGTAGACGGTCGCACCGAGCCAGCGGGCAACTGCCAGCGCGGCCATGCCGATAGCGTCGGCAGCGGCATGGAGCAGCACGATCTCCTCGGGCCGTAGCCGCGCGAGCTCCACCAGCGCGTGGTAGGCGGTGCTGTAGGCCACAGGCAGTGCTGCGGCCTCGGCGTTGACGAGACGGGACGGGATACGTGTCACCAGGTTCGGGTCGGCCAGCACTCGCCCGCTCGCGGTGCCATGGGCCAAGGCCAGGACGCGGTCGCCCGCAAGGAGCCCCGCTGCGCCGGGCCGGGCCACCGTGCCGACGCAGTCGTACACCCCGCCGGCCCATGACACCGGGTGGCCTACGTGGGTGACGTGGAGCTCGATGCGGGTCGGGTCACCAGGTTCCGGCGTCTGCTCGGTGCGCTGGACCTGCTGCTTCTGCCGCGCGTCACCGGGTTCCGGCGCGCGCTGTGCGGAAACCCGGGGTGCGGCAGCCACTGGGGCTCCGGGGCGAAGCCGGGGTGCGAGGTGCTTCCCGGCCCGCAGCACCAGCTGGGTCTCGGGGCCGCGAGACAGCACCGCCTGCGTGATCGCCTCGGCGTCGCCTGCGTCGGGCTCCGGCGGCAGGTCCACCAACGCGGTACAAAACGCGGTGTGCTCGCGGCCGATCGCGCGGGTGAACGCCCATAGGGCCCGCTGCCAGGGAAGGATGGGTGTGCTGCCGTCCGGCGCCTGCGCGCCTCGGGTGATGAGGACAAGGCAGTCAGGGAGGATGGGCCCGGCATCCGCGAGTGCCCGGTACAGACTCGCAGTCTGACCGCACAAGTCCGTGACGGCATCGTGCAGTTCCAGCGGGGTCGAGTGGGCGCAGTCGTCGAGCGTGAGCGGATGGAGGGCGATGACTCCGTGGAGCGGACCGTGCCTCAGGGCGTCGTTCACCACCTGCGTGAGATCGGATTCCACTCCAGGGACGATGCGGTATCGGTCCGGCCCTTCGGGGGCGTAACGACGCCCATGACGGACCGTCACCACCGTCGCCCCGGCCGCGCCGAGGGCGTCGCGCAGCGGACCTTCGAGGCCACTGCCGCCAGGCAGCAGCAGCCAACGGCCGTGATCTGCGGGCACGGGTGTATCAGGCACCTCCACCCACGAGAGCTTGTGCAGCCACGGAGCGGTGGCCGTAGTGGCCGTGGCGGTCATGGCGCCCTCCTCCTGAAGACCGGTGGCCGGGGCAAGCGGCTCGGCGGTGACACCTGCCAGTTCCGCGACGACGGCGCCGGTGTCGTCGGTCACGGTCAGGTCGACGGTGGGCGGGGCGTCCGTGCGGAGCCGGGCATGGCACCAAACAGGGCCGGAACCGGCGGGCCGGTGCAGCCGGGCGGTGGCGATGGCCCGCAGGAGCACACCGCGACCGCCGCCCGGCAGCAGGGGCACGGCGGTCTGCAGGCAGGCGTCCGCCGTCGCCGGGTGCAGATAGTAACCACTGTCGTGATTCGGCTCGATCTGAGCGAGGATCTCACCGGCGCCGAACCAGAGTCGCCCGATCCCGCGGAAGGCTCCTTGCCAGGTGTTCCCGTTGTCCGCCCGATCCCGGTAGAACCGGTCGCCGGGCTGCTCGTCGGGGCAGCGGCGGCGCAGCTCTGCGAGTGGTACGGCCTGCGGGGTGTCCGGTTCGCACGGCCGCAGGGTGGCCCGGGAGTGCTCGGTCCACGTCCCGTCCTGCCCCGGGCGGCTGCTGACGTCCAGGCGCCAATTCCGCCCCTGACGTTCGCCCCTGACACGCAGTCGAGCCGTGTCGTCGTCCAGGAGGAGCGTTTCGCGGAACTCCAGGCCGGTGACTGTCCAGGACAGGTCACCGGGCAGGTGTCCGGCGGCGGCGTATGCGAGTTCCAGGCATCCGGCGCCGGGCATCACCGCGACACCGGCCACTTGATGGTCAGTCAGGAATCGCGTGGCTTCCGTCAGAAGGGGGCCTTGCCATTCTCGGCGGTCCGGGTCCTCGCCGACCGGCTCTCCGAGCATGGGGTGAGGCGGTGCAGATGCCGGCGGTGTGCCTGCCCCGCTCCGGGGACGCTTGTCCGAGGGCAACCCGGAGCCGGAAGAGTTCCCTCCCGGCCCAGGTGCCTCGTCCTCAACCGGTGCCGCTACGTGCTGGGGCCTCTCCGTGCCACCAATAGGCGGCCAGGGACAATCCTGGGGCTGATGCCAGTGGCGGGTCCGTTGCCATGGATAAGCGGGCAGGTCCGTGATCGGCGCGCGCCGTCCGTGCACCTGTTGCCAGTCGACTGCGCACCCCGCGGCATACACCTCGCCCAGCGAGCGGAGAAGAGCCTGAGGGTCGGGGACGTCACGGTGGAGTGTCCCGGCGACCATGGCCGAACTGCCGCCGAGGTTGCGCCGCAGAGCCGAGCCGAGCACCGGGTGCGGGGAAATCTGGAGGAACAGGGCCGGAGCCGGCCCCGCGGCCAAAGCGGTCACCACGGGATGAAGGAGAACCGGCTCGCGCAGATTCCGCCACCAGTAGGGCGCGTCCAGGGCGGCTCCGTTCAGCAGGCCGCCGGTCACCGTGGACCAGAACGGGATGCTGGTCTCACCGGGCGCCCAGCCGTCCAGCTCGGCCATCAACGGTGCTTGGACCGGATCGATATGGGGGCTGTGCGCGGCGTAGGAGACCGGCAGCCGTACGGCCGGGATGTCACGGCCCTCGCAGCCGTTCACGATCCGCTCGATCTGGTCGGCCGCTCCTGACACCACGCCTGAGACGGGGCTTTCCCGTACCGCTTCGGTGGCCGTGGCGCCCAGGTCGCGCAGCAGGCCGGGCAGATCGCCGGGGCTCGTCCCGATCCAGGCCATAGCGCCCACCGGAGCCAGATCCTCGACCAGCCGGGCCCGCCTGCAGCTGAGCAGGCCGGCCTGCTCGAGGGAGAGCGCCCCCGCACAGTACGCAGCAGCGATCTCGCCCTGGCTCTGGCCCACGACAGCGTCGGGCGCGAGTCCCCAGGCGCGCCAGACCTCGGTCAGTGCGACGCTCATCGCCCACAGGGCCGGCTGGACGGCAGAGGTCCGTGTCAGCCAGTCGCCGTCCTCGCCCTGCAGCGCGTCGAGCAGGGACCAGCCGCCGTGCGTCTGGATCACCTCTTCGCACGCCTCCATGGCCTCGCGGAACGGCCTGCTCGCCCCCAGCAATGCGCGCCCCATCCCGTGCCACTGCGATCCCTGCCCGGGGTAGACGAACACGACCCGAGGGCGCGGCCCGCAGCCGTACGCGGCCGAGTCCCGGGCCCGTCCGGATGCGAAGTCCCGCAGCCCGTCGGCCAGTTCGGCGAATGACGCCCCGGTCACCGCAAGCCGGTGCTCGTAGTGGTCACGGCGCTGGGCGGCAGCCGTGCACACCTGCCCCGCGTTGTCCGCCTCGAGCAGATCGGCGTACCGGCGGGCGAGTTCCCGAAGTGCGCCAGGCGAGCGCGCGGACACAGGCAGCACATACGGTCCCGGCCCGGCCGGGACCGGTGTGGCAGACGGCGCCGAGCCGACCACCACGTGCGCGTTCGTACCGGTGACCCCGAAGCTGCTGACCCCGGCGACAGCGGCTTCGGGCAGCACCACGGTGCTCGACGGCAGCCGCAGCACATGCTCCCCGCCGCTGGCGTCAGCAGGCGGTCCGGCGTGCGGGTCGGCCGGGACGACGCCTCGCTCCAGGCAGAGCACCGCCTTGATCAGACCGACGAGCCCCGCGGTCGCCTCGGTGTGCCCCAGGTTGGTCTTCACCGAACCGATCAGGCACAGCTCGGCCTTGTCGGGGCGCGGGCCCATGACCTCGGCGAGGGCAGCCAGTTCGATCCGGTCACCAGCAGGGGTGCCAGTACCGTGCGCCTCCACGTAGGCCACCGTGCGCGGATCCACCCCCGCCCGATCGTATGCGGCGGTGAGCGTGGCCACCTGCCCGTCGACGGAGGGCGCCGCCAGTCCGTTGCCCGTAAATCCGTTGCTGGAGATGGCGCTGCCCAACAACACTGCCCGGATCCGGTCGCCGTCGGCCAGGGCCGCGCTGAGCGGCTTGAGCACGATCACGGCCACGGCCTCCGCGCGCACGAACCCGTCGGCGGCGGCACTGGCGAAACTGCTCTTCCCCCGCGAGGACAGCGCTCCGGCCGAACTGAACGTCAGATACGAGTGCGGGGTGAGAATCACGTTGGCCGCACCGGCAAGGGCCACCTGGCACTCACCGGCTCGCAGGCTCTGGCAGGCCAGATGAACAGCCGCCAGCGACGACGCACAGGCGGTATCCACCGTGAGAGAGGGCCCGCGCAGGTCGAAAGCGTAAGCGAGCCGTCCGGACAGCGCGCTCCTGCAGTGCGCGCCGACCTCGGCGTAGAAGTCCAGGTCCTCCAGCCCATTGAGCTGGCGCAGCCAGTAATCATCACTGATGTTGCCGACGAACACCCCAGCCGTCGTGCCACGTCGCTGGTCTGCCGTCATACCCGCGTCCTCGAAGGCGTTGTGGGCGGTCTCCAGCAGCAGCCGCAGCTGGGGATCGGCGCGGGACGCCTCACGGGGCGTCATGTCGAAGAAGGCGGCATCGAACTCGTCCACCCCGGACAGGAAACCGCCCCGGTCGGTAGGGATCCATCCCGGTCCGCCCGGATTGGGGGCGTACAGGTCATGCATCCACGTGCGGTCCGCCGGCGCCTGGCACACGGTTTCCCTGCCGTGCGACAGCACCTCCCACAACGCCGTGACACCGTCGGCCCCGGGAAACCGGCCCGCCATGCCGACAATCGCGACGGCGCCATCATGCACCGTGGCGACTCGCTGCTCCGAGGTGATCGCTACCGTGCGAGAATCCCGCTCGTTCATGGCCGCAACCCCTGATCCTCACTCGGCGATCTCGGTGCGATAGAGCCACTGGTAGCGCAGGACGGCCTCTTCCCCAGCCCCTTCCGCAGCATCCACTTCGTCAGTCAGGCGCTCGAAGTGTTCGAAGCCGCCATAGAAGGGGACCGTGATCCGGTCATCAAGCTGCCCGACGTCGATGGCCATCCGCCGCCAGTCCTCAGGGAATCTGGCTGGCCCCCCACAGAGCAAGACATGCATCACAGGCATGCCAGGCACCTCCTCGCACACAGATCACCAACGCGATCCGCAGTAGTCCCCGCGTCCACGTCGCACCAGAGGGTGGCGTAAAGCCCGGAATTCAATGCCAACTGAGTGGACCGACACACGCGCCCAGCCTCTTCAGCGCTCCCCTTGGGGGCACAAAAGGAAGCGCCCGGAGAACGGTGAATGCGTTGCACGTGTATGCCCTTGCACACACCACCCCGGGCTCCGAGGCACAGCAGTCTCATTCAAGCCACCTCGGACCAGGGTGGGAAGTCCGGCCGAGGGGGCGCACGAAGGTGAACCGAGGCATCCGCCCAGGCTGGGCGCTTTCGGGACCGCCCAACCATCAACCACCACAACCCCTCGGCCTCGTAACGCTGCCGCATCCGGAAGAATGTCTTCTGGCTGATCTGCTGTCCGCCGGACGCCAGTTCGGCGACCTTCGCGGACTCCCGTTCCAGGAGCGTCCGCCCGGCTGGGTCGTACTCCGGTCGGGCAGCCGTGCCCTCCTCCGCATCCGGCGGCAGACCGTGATCACTTTCACGACGTGCCGTCCCCAGAACCGGGCCTCCTCGACCACCGGCAGAGGCAACGCATCCACCAGTGCGAACGGCGGCAAAGCCGCCTCTGGAACCGCACCCAGTGCCCGGTCAAGGAGCTGAAAGTTGGCGTCCGCCATTACCTGAGAGGCCGCCATTGACCTCCGGCGGAGCCCTACCCTGCAGGACCTGTACCTCGCCCATGACTCGATCGTCACGGATGCCGTGAGACAAGCCACATGGATCGGGACGCGAGTCGCCCCAGAGGGTGACCCCGCCCTCGACAACAGCCACCGAGCATGAGATTCGAGGCCGCCCCGCTCAGATCAGTGAGATTTATCCATGCTCAGCGAGACGGGACAACAGGACAAGCGTGCGTCTCATTGCGCTGTCCCTTGGGCCGGACAAAGGCCATCGTCAATGAGAAAGGGACACGCGAAATACGAGCCTACACCGGTGTAGGGCCGCATTCGGAATGTCCCGTTCCGGTGTAGTGGCCTGGGCCTTTCCATCTGTCTCATTTAGAGGCCACGGCATTTTGTCTCATGATCTTGGCCCATCTCAACGGCTGTTCCGCATTCGGCGTGCGCAGTCATCCCTAACCTCGATCTTTCGTGATGGTCCGCCGACGGAGTCGGCGGACCATTCCGCTTTCTGTGGCTGATGGTGGACAGGCCGAGGGCCCGAGTGTCGTCTCGGGTGGACGCCGGGTTCCACTGCTCTGGACTGGAACGCTCTCTCGCAGGGACAGGTGGAGCCGTCGGTCAGCCGGATTCGGCAGCAGCATGAGCCGTTCCAGAGCGGTGGTGATCTCAACTGTCCAGGGCCAGTGACGGGCGAGGAGGAGGAGGCGGCGCCGGCCAGTGGTGACGAGCTGGGCGGCTGCGGAGAATAGGCGGAACCGCAGACGACGCGGTTCCCAGAGCCTCGCCTGGCCGGTCAGGGCGGGCATGGGCATCCAGGCCAGCAGGTCGAGCGCGAGTTGGACGATCTCCAGCCAGACCTGGTTCTGTGCCGTGTCGTGCAGGGGCAGGTTCCGAAGCCCGGTCGAACGCGCGGCCCGGATCCGGTCCTCGGCGCGGGCCCGCAGCCGGTGACGGAGCTCGAGTTCAGCGATCGGCCGGTCGGGAGTATTGGTGGCGAAACAGGTGATCCGCATGCCGTCCGCGTCCGTGATTCTCAACTGGGCCCCGGGATGCGGCCGTTCCTTGCGAACGATCAACCGCAGACCCTTCGGCCAGCCCTCGAGCAGGTCCCCGGTGAGTTCGGCGACCCAGGCACCGTCGCGGACCTCACCGCCGGTCTCGATGGCCGGAGTCCAGGCCGATGCCGGGACCTTGAGGACGTGCTGGTGGATGGCCTCGGTGATCACCATGCCGACCGAGTAGGACAGCCATCGGCCCCGCTGGGCGAGCCAGGCCACGAACTCGTGGGTGCCGCCCGCGGAGTCGCAGCGGATGAGGGTCTGCCGCCCCCGCCGGTATTTTGGGGGCAGTTGAGCCAGGGCGAGGCGGGCGGCCGCGATGTGGTCGGCGGCGGTGTTCGAGCCCGCGTTCCCGGGGCGGAGCAGAGCGGCCACCGGTTCGCCGGTCCCGCCCGGCCCATGGTCGACGAACCCCATCAGCGGGTGGTGACCGTAGGTCTTTTTCCAGGTCGGGGCGGCATCCTGCTTGTCCGAGTGGGCGACGACCAGGACTCCGTCCAGGTCCACGGTCACCTGCCCACCGGCGTCCGGAGCCCGGCCGTCGGCCAACTTCCAGACGTGTCTGCGGACTTCGGACCGGGCGTTGCGGATAGCTGTCAGTGCTTTCCCGCCGGAGGTTGCGAGGATGTCGATCAGACGGGAGACCGTCGGGTCGGAGGCCACCGGCCCGAACACGGCTGGCTCGGCCCGCAGCAATGCAATGTCGGCGAGGCAGTCCCCGCCGAGCGCGATCGCCAACGCAAGATCCACGAGTATCTTGCCCGGGTCGTGGACGGCCCGCGGTTTTCGCCAGGGGGCGAGTGCTGCGGATATGGCCTGGTCAAGGCCGGTCTTGCGGACCGTTTCGACCAGCAGGACCGAACCGGCCTGCGAGACCACGGCCCGGCCGTCATCTCGGACAAGGACATGGGGATAGGACCCGATAGGCTGCTTCACCTGGAAAGTGCCTCCGACAGGGGCGGGAACAAGGACCTCAGAAATCCTCATTCTCGCTGGTCAGGGGCACTTTCCGCTTGCCTGATCACCTGCCGGACAGCACGCTTCATGAAAGCGCAAGGCTAAAGACGGTTGCCCGGCTGACTGGCTCGGTCTCAAGCTGGATGCTGTAACGCGCCTCTGCGCCCGTGGATGGAGGCCGTACGTGGCCAACGACTGTTCCTCCCATAGCGCCCGCTGCTCGTCTTGCCTGCGCTGCGGGCGCCGTCCGTGCACCAGGTGGCAGGGGCCGCGTAGCGTCGTACGACTGGGCCGAACCGTCGTGACCTACCGCGGGTGTTTCCGCTGGTCTCTGGCGGCAGTCGCAGCAGTCGCCGGTCTCCTCACGGGCGGCGCGGCGGCCGACGTTCTCCTGCCCACCGGCTCGGCTGCCGCCCTGGTCACGCTGGGGTGGGCCGCGTCCACGCTGCGAGTGATCCGGCTCGCGGCCGCCTGCCCCGGCCCCAGCGGCGGCTCCGGTCCCGGCGGTGCGGGGGTGCGTGAGCCGCGCCGGCCCAAGCCCTGCCCGCCGGACGGGGCCATCGCCTTGCCCTTGCCCGAGGACCCGCCCGGCGGCACCGCTGCACTGGCCTGACGTGCCCGGATCCGGGATCTTTCGCTCCCGGATCCGGGAGCAGCCCCTCGGGAGTGTTCAGCAGCAGCCGGTCTGGGTGTTGCCGGCCAGGATCTGCTCGATGAGGGGGCGTCCGACCTCGTAGGCGTCGGCGACGGGCAGCACCCGGGCGTCGGGGTGCTCGGTGAGCCAGCCCTTTGCGGCGTCGGCGCTGGCGAAGAAGTGGACCTGGTTGCAGAAGGAGACGCGCACCGAGCTCGGCGCGTACCGCGAGCGGCAAGCGGGAGCTGCCGGGCACGGACACCAAGCAGTTCTCGATGCTCGGCGTCTCCTGGACCGACGCCGGCAAGCGGCTGCACGGCACGGCGCAGGTGCGCACCCGCAGCGCCGATACCGGCAAGTGGACCGACTGGCAGGACCTCGAGTCGAACGTGGACCCGCTGGAGGACCCCGAGGCCGGCGCCGACGCGCGCGGCGCGACCGAGGCGATCTGGGTCGGCCCCTCCGACGGCGTCCAGGTCCAGGTCGCCCACAAGGACGGCTCCACCAGCTCCGGCCTGCCCAAGGGGCTCCAGGTCAACCTGGTCGACCCGGGGGTGGCAACCGCCGCCGAGCAGAAGCAGACCGAGCCGGCCGCGTACGTGGCGGAGACGTCCCCGAGCGCGTCGCCCACCGACTCCGTGACGCCGACCGACTCTGTGTCCCCGAGCGACAGCACGAGCGCCACACCGACGGACAGCGCGTCGGCGTCTGCGAGCGACTCGGCCTCCGCATCCTCGTCCCCGTCGGCCTCGACCAGCACGTCCGCGAGCCCGACCGCGACCACGCCCACCGCGCCGCCGTCGACCGTGCCCGAGCCGCCGATCGTCTCGCGGGCCGGGTGGGGCGCCGACGAGTCGCTCAGCCCCGACCCGTCGGAGTACAACGCCGACGTGAAGGCCGTCTTCGTCCACCACACGGACGGCACGAACGACTACTCGTGCGCCGATTCGGCGGCAATCGTGCGGGGCATCTACGCGTACCACACGCAGGTCAACGGCTGGAACGACATCGGCTACAACTTCCTGGTCGACAAGTGCGGCACGATCTTCGAGGGCCGCAAGGGCGGTGTGGACCTGCCGGTGCTGGGTGCGCACACCTACGGCTGGAACGGGAGTCGGCGGGCATCGCGGTGCTGGGTGAGTACACCTCCACCAGCGCGTCCAACGCGGCGCTGGCCTCGGTCGCCCGTATCGCGGCCTGGAAGCTCGGCCAGTACGGCGCCGACCCCGCCTCGACCGTGCAGCTCAAGGCGGGCGCGGCCCAGAAGAACTACTTCGGCAACGGCTTCACCGCGGGCAGCTCGTACACGTTCAACCGGATCTCCGGCCATCGCGACGGCTACAACACCCAGTGCCCCGGCGGCTCGCTCTACGCGCAGCTGCCGACGATCCGCGCCTGGGCGTCGGGGCCGGTGCAGGGGCTGAAGGTCACCTCGGTCGGCGGGGCAGGCGTGTCGGGCTCGACGTACTACACCAAGGGCGCCGTCAAGGTGCACTGGACGGCCACCACGCCGGCCTCGCTCGTCAAGAGCTTCCAGCTGCTGGTCGACGGCAAGGCCGTGGCCACCACCTCGGGTACGGCCACCTCTGCCAGTGCCACCCTGGCCCTGGGCAGCCACACCGTCGCCGTGCGGGCCGTGCACCAGTCCGGCAAGACCGCGACCACCACCGCGCTGAACGTCAAAGCGGAGACGACCGCGCCGGCCTTCACCACCACGCCGAAGATCTCCCTGCGCACCGGCACCGTCAACACCAGCGCCGTCCCCGTCACCCTCGGCTGGAAGGCCACGGACAACGCCGCCCTGCGTTACGTGAAGCTGCTGTCTCCCGCCACCGCCACGTACGGACCGACCACGACCAGCTCCAAGCGCACCGCCAAGTCCGGCACCGCCACCACCTGGTCGATGCGGGCCTACGACTACGCCGGCAACTACCGCACGTCCTCCCCCTCGTATACCCCGGTGATCCTGCAGGAGACCTCCGCGATCAAGTCCGGTAGCTGGACGACCCGTTCCTCCACCAGTCACCTGGGCGGCAAGTCGTACTCCAGCGGTTCCAAGGGCGCGAGCCTCACTTGGACGTTCACCGGACGCTCCGCCTCCTGGGTGGTCTCCCGCGCCTCCAGTTCCGGCCAGGCGTACGTCTACGTCGACGGCGTCAAGGTCAGCACCGTCGACCTGAAGTCCTCCACCACCCTGTACCGGCAGGCGATCTGGATCAAGACCTGGTCGAGCAGCGCCAAGCACACGGTCAAGATCGTGGTGGTCGGCACCAGCGGCCGCCCCACGATCACCACCGACGGCCTCGTCTACATCAAGTAACCCGCCGGCCCCGCGGGGTCGCATGACATCGGCCTTCACGAACCGATCCCGGTTCGTGAAGGCCGATGTCATGTTGGGAGTCGGGCTCCGGTGCCGTCTGACCAGGCCGTCCGACCTGCCTCGGGCAGGTCCCTACCGCGCCGCGGTCAGATTCCCGTGCGTGTCCTGCGGCGGTACAGGGCGAACGCCGTACCGGTCGCGCCGGCGGTGAGGAGGTCGGCGGCGATGGCGATCGGCAGGGCCGGGGAGGCCGGGCTGTCGGCGGCGACGTTCTGTGCCTTGAGGTCCTGGATGTAGGGCGGGTACGCGGCGTGAGTGGACGCGGATGTGGCCGTCTGGGTGTGGTGCGGGATCTGCTTCACCGACTTGATGGAGCCGTCCGGGTTCAGCAGCACCTGCTTGTTGTTGGGGTGCTTGAAGTCGAGCATGTGGGTGAGGGTGCCGGCGCGCTGGTCGAAGGAGGCGTCGCCGATGAGGCCGGTGTGCCAGTTGTTCTCGATGAACTTGGTGATCGAGGTCTGCTCGGTGGCGGTGTGGTCGACCTTGTTGATCTTGCTGTAGGGGGAGATGACGAGCAGGGGCTGTCGGGTGCCGGGGCCGCAGCGGTCCGTGTAGCCGCCCTTGGCTGTGGGGCCGGACTGGCAGGCGGCGCTGTCGAGTGCCTTGTTGTTGGCGCCGACGGTGGAGTCCTTGGAGCCGTTGCGCACCTTCGAGGTGACGTGGTCGTACCAGCCGTCGGAGTCGTCGTAGGCGACCACGACCGCGGTGGACTTCCACTCCGGTGACTGCTGCAGCGCGTTGATCTCCTTGACCAGGAAGTGCTGTTCGTCGGTCGGGTCGGAGTAGCCGGCGTGGCCGTCCTGGTACTCGGCGGCCTTGAGGAAGCTGACGGCGGGGAGGTTGCCGGCCTTGAGGGTGGCGTCGAAGTCGGTGAGGTCGTAGTTGTGGTTGGCCCGGCCGCTGTGCCCGATCTCGGCCATGTTCTTCGGGGCGAGGTGGTGCGGGTTGGCCGTGGACTTGTAGTAGGCGAACGGGTTGTGGTGGGGGCTGTAGTCCTCCACCGCCGCGCCGCCGACGTTGGTGTGGGTGGTGCCGGCGCACTTGGCGTAGTCGCCGCTCGTGCCGTCCCAGGCGGTGGACGGGCGGAAGCCGCCCTGGAACCAGCCCCAACTGACGTCCTTGGAGTTGAGCAGGTCACCGATGTTCTTGCCCTGCATCGACGCGAGCGCGCTGGTGGCGGTGTGGTCCTTGTCCGCGCAGTCGTCGTAGGCCGGGTCGGGGTCGTTGATGACGGTGCCGACGCCCTTGGCGTCCGGGGAGACGACGGCGTACGAGTCGGGCGTCGAGGTCTGCTTCGGGTTCCCGGTGCCGGAGGCCGGGTCGACGGAGACGACGCCGTGGGTCTGGCCGGAGATCAGGTTGAGCGCGCCGGGCGTGGAGGGGCCGTAGACCGAGCTGAACGAGCGGTCGTTGAGGGCGTACTGCTGGGCGTAGTTCCACAGGCCGGTGACGGTGTTGCCGTCGTAGTAGTCCATCACCAGGCCGGGCTCGCCGAACAGTCCGGTGCACTTGCTGACTTCGGTGTTCTCGACGTACTTGTCGGCCTTGCCGCCGTCGGCCGCGTACTGCTCGGGGCCGTAGGAGTGGTTCTGGTCGCAGGTCATGGCCTGCGCGCTGGAAAGCCGCTTGGGCGTGTAGAGGTTCGGGTTCTTCGTCAGCAGCCCGGAGTTGAGGAGGTTGTTCGCCTTCGGGGTGTGCGCTGCGGCCTTGAACGTGGTGCCGTCGGTGTTCGCGGCCTGGGGGTAGGTGGCGAAGTAGTGGTCGAACGACACGTTCTCGTCGTAGATCACCACCACGTGCTTGATCGGCGTCGCGGTGCGCGTGGCGGAGTGGCCGTGGCCGCCGTGCGCCGGGGCGGCGAAGGCGGGGGCGGCGCCGCTCGCGGTCGCCAGGGCGGCGGCGCCGAGCAGGGCGCCCACGCGGGCCAGCCGGCCTCGCGTGCCTGGGGTTCTACCTGTGCCGATCATGCTGTCTCGCCTTTCGAGAGCACTGAGTTCCGCTGCCACGGCATGAGTGGTCATGGCATCTACGGCGGGATCCTCGGCCATGCTGGGGGAGCGGCAAGGCGGGTGAGCGAACGGCCGGTCAGGAACGTCCCATGCTCTTTCAGGAATCGCCCATGGTCTTTTGGTCTGTTCTTGACCGGTACGGGTAGGCGGGATCAGGCCAGCATGCCGCGTCCCAGCCAGTCGGACGCATCCCGGACGCCGGGCAGGGCGAAGAAGTAGCCGCCCCCGAACGGGCTGATGTAGTCGACCAGCGGCTCGCCGGCCAGCCGCTTCTGCACGGTCTCAAACTGGCGGGCCAGATCCTGCTGGTAGCAGCAGAACAGCAGGCCCATGTCGAGGTTGCCGTTGGAGTCCAGGCCCCGGTCGTAGTTGTAGCCGCGGCGCAGGATGCGCTGGTCGTCGGTGGCGCCGGTGCGCGGGTTGGCCAGCCGGATGTGGCTGTCCAGCGGGATCACGTCGCCCTTGGGGTCCTGGGCGTAGTGAGGGGTGTCCTTCTCGTGGCGTCCGTCCAGCGGTGCGCCGGTGTCGCGGGCGCGGCCGAACATGCGCTCCTGCTCGGTGAGGGAGACCCGGTCCCAGAACTCCACCAGCATCCGGATCAGCCGTACGACCTGGTAACTGCCGCCGGTTGCCCAGCCGGGCTCGCCGCTGTCGGCGCTCACCCACACCAGGCGGTCCATCTCACGGGTGTCGCGCGCGTTGGGGTTGGCGGTGCCGTCCTTGAAGCCCAGGTGGTTGCGGGGGGTGCCGGAGGGGCGGGGAGGGCTGACGAAGCCGTCCATCCGCCAACGCGCCTGCATGCCTCCGCGGGTGTGCCGGGTGACATCCCGCAGGGCGTGCAGCACGGTGTCCGCACTGTTGGCGCAGAACTGCACGCTCAGGTCGCCGTGGCACCAGGCGGCGTCGAGGCCGTCGTCCGGGAAGGGCGGCATGGCGGTGAGCCGGTGCGGCTTCCGGGCGGCGAGGCCGTAGCGGTCGTCGAAGAGGGAGGCGCCGACGCCGACGGTGAGGGTCAGTCGGTCGGCCGGGCTGTCCGTGCCGAGGGTGCCGGAGTCGGCGGGCGGGGCGGTGATGCCGAGCGCGTCCGGGCTGCCGCCGGTGGTCAGGAAGCGGGCCCGGTCGGTGAGCGTGCGCAGCAGGTCAGTCAGTTCGGCGCGGTTCTCGGCGGTGGTGTCGAAGGAGACGAAGGCGGTGGCGCGCTGCGCCGGGGTGGTGATCCCGGCCTGGTGGCGGCCGTGGAAGGGCACGCTCGCGCTCGTCCGGTCCGGTGCGGCGGTGGCGGCGCCGTGGTCGGCGGCCACGAGTCCGCTGCCGGCCACGGCGGCCGCCCCCGCCAGGAAGCCCCTGCGGCCCACGGTGCTCACGCGGTCCTCCGTACGTCGGTGAGGGCGGCCACGTCCGCGAGCCGCTCGACCAGTTCGCCCAGGTCGGCGTTGACCTTCTCCCGCTGGGCGCGGGTGAGTTCGGCGAGGGGAGTCCAGCGGCCGTCGTGGTCGAAGCCGTCGAGGGTGTGCTGGGCGCGGTCCATCTGTGAGTCGAGCCCGGTGAGGCCTGTGTCGCGGGTCGTCAGCAGTGGGCGCAGATAGCCGAGGAGTACGCGGGTGCCGTCGAGGTTGGCGCGGGCGGTGGCCAGGTTGGTGCCGCTGCCGTAGTCGGTGCGGCCGGTCAGCTCGAACTGCACGGTGTTCTCCAGGATTTCGTGCGCGCGCAGGCCGACGTCGGCCGGGTCCATCCGCTGGGTGGGCCAGCTGTCGCGCAGGGCGTGCACGGCTTCGGCGAGCCGGTCGGCCGGGCCGCGCAGACTTCTTGCCGGCGCGCCGTGCCACAGCCCGTACTCGACCCGGTGGAACCCGGCGAAGTCCTTGTCGTGCACCCCGCCGGAGAGCCCGGCCGTGGTCCCGTTGATCTCCGCGTCGGCGTCACCGAACGTGCCGTAGGCCGCGCCCATCCGCTCGTACACCAGGTGCGCGGGCAGCCAGGCGGCGCGGGCAGCGGCGAGGTCCCCGCGGTCGACGGCATCGCGCAGCACGTCGGTCTTCCGCGCCAGCTCGACCGTGCGGGACTGGATCCACTTCTGGTAGGCCAGCGTGGGCGGGATGAGGTCCTGCTGGGAGACGGGGACGGCGGCCGGGCCGCTCTTCACCGTCCCGCCTCCGGTGATCCGCACGGTGGGCCCGGTGACGGCGTCCGCGTCGTCGGGCAGGCACTTGAAGGCGTACGCGCCGTTGCCGAGGGTCACCGGCATCGGACGCACGGTACCTGGGGCGAGCCCCTCGACTTCGCCATACACCGCGCCCGTCTTGGCGTCGGTGAGATACACCTCGGCCGCCGTGCTGGAGGTGTTGCTCAGGTCGAACACCTGGCGCCCCGGCTCGGGGTCGCTCCAGCCGCGGCCGCAGCCCGAGGTGGCGACCTCGACGGTGGTGTGCCGCAGACCGTCGGCCGCGGCCGACGCGCGCCCGCCCGTCCCGGAGCCTCCTGCCGCCAGTACGCCCGCCGTCACGGCCACGGCGGCCACCAGCGCGCCGCCCGCGAGCAGCAGGGTGCGCCGCCGGGCGGCGCTGCGGGGCGCGGGCACGGCGTCGGTGTCGAGGGTGGCTTCGGGCACGCCGGGCCTCCTGGGAATCGTACGAACGAGGCGGCGCAGATGAGCCTAAGCAGGTCGCAGGGACCCCGACCGCGTTCCTGACCAGGTCCTGACCAGAGGCAAAGCCAGAATTCGTCCGCAGTTCATCCAGCCACCCGTCACGGCCACGGCCGGCGTGGGCGGCCGGTCGCCGGTCTTGTCAGGCGCGGTGGTGGTGTAACTGATCGTCCTGCCGCCAGCCTCACGGAGATAACCCTAGGGCCCAAGGGGTTCAAAGTATCGACGGAGTATGCCAGGGTGTGGATAGTCGCAGGGCAAGGCACCCGGACTATCGATCTATCAGGGGGATTCATGATCCACATCACGCTCGGGGCGATGCGCTACGTCAACCCGAAAGACGACCAGCTGGGCCGTGACCATGTCGGCTGGGACCCGAACATGGGCGACGAGGCCCTGTTCCGCGCCAACCGCGGATGCTGGGTGCTGGGCGAACGGGCCGACCGGGAGCAGTACGCCCTGCTGTCCGCGCAGGGCATCGTGCGCCAGGCGATCGAGATCGACCGCCTGGTTCCGGTATCGGGCGGCCGCCGGGCGATCGAGGGCCGATTCCTTCAGGCCGGGCACCCGGTACACGATGCGTACGTTGAAAAGCCCCAGCCGGTCGAGCCGGCCCGCAACCCGGTGACGTACTTCGAGTCTCCGCACGCGGCCCGCACGTGCGGCTGCGGCTGCGGCGCGCCGGTCACCCTCGGCTGGTTCCTGACCGGGCACGACCAGAAGGCCCTGCACGACCGCGTCGCCAGGATCGGCACGGTCCGCGAGTTCATCGACTGGTTCGACCGCATCTACACCGAGGATGCCCGGACCATGTCGTCCAAGATCGTCTCCATCACTGCGCACGCGAACGACAAGAACACGTGCAGCGCGCACGGAGCCTCGGCGCAGTGCACATCCCTGATCGCCGACGTGGTGCTGAGCGACGCGGGCAGCGAGCACGTGGAATGGGCCGTCTGTGCCCGCTGGCTGGGGGAGAACCCCGACGCGGCAGCCTGGCTGGAAAGCCATCCGGAAGCCGCAGCACGGTTGAACGCTTCCTGATCCCCCTCAGGGGCCGCCTGGCGAACGGCTCGTCCAGCATCTGTCGCCTGGGTCGCGATCCCCTTGACGACGTGCCGTCTCACCCGCAGGCGGCCAGATCGGCCCGATCACATCAGACGGCCGATCGGATTCCCGCCCGGATCGTCGGCCAGCACGATCACGGCCTTCACACGCTTGCCCACCGGTTCGCGCCGCACCTCGAAACTGCGGCAGACCGCCATTGCGATCTCCAGGCCGTGCTGTCCGACGCGCCCCGGGTTGGCCGGGCAGGCCGCCGGCAGCTGCGGATCGCTGTCCCACACACTGATCTCCACGGCACCGTTGACGACCTCCAGGTCCAGCAGGCACGGTCCGGGCGCGTATTTGTAGGCGTTGGTCACCAGCTCGCTGACCACCAGCTCAGCCACGCCCATCGCACGCTCCGACACGGGAAGCCCGTGGTCGGCCTGCACCTCGGTCATGAAACGACGGGCAGCGTGCCGAGCCGCAGCGATTGGCTCAGTGCCGTCCAAGGTCACGGCGGACAAGATCGGGCGGCTGGCCAGCGGCTGGAATTCCTCTTCGCGCATGCCTGAGCCACACCGCCACCCTCGTCCTGAGCAACACGGTCAACGACGCCCGGATACCCCCGAAACAACGCCCCATGCGACTCGGCACGGGTGAGGCGAGTGTACGACCGCGTCACCCGGACACAACCGTCCCTTCGCCCAGGAAGGGCACCACCAGGCGCCCTGGTCGTCCAGATGTGGCCTGCCGCTGTTAAGAAGGCTGTCTCTCGCCGGTGGGGGGCAGTTGATCCGGGCGGGGTCCGGCGCTGGCGTAGTAGAGGGACCGGGCCTGCTTGACGCGGTCCAAGGCGGTGCCCTGATCGGCTCCGTCGACGTTCAGCGGCGGGCGGAGACGGGAGATCAGCGCCGTCTCCAACGGGACGGGATCGGGGTGCTCGCTCCAGGTGAGCGTGAGGTGCCGGTACATCCAGTCGGTGAGGCGCCGCTCGTCCTCGCCGGCCAGGACGACGCGGTCGGTCCAGACGGTGCGGTAACCCTCGGCGGACAGCAGGAGTCCGGCCAGGGTGCGGCGCAAGGTCGAGCGGCCGGAGTCCCTCAGGTGGTTGGAGATGATGCGGGACCGCAGCCGCTTGGCCTTGCCCAGATACAGAAGCCGCAGCGAGGGATCGTCCGGGTTGGCGGGACCGTCGAAGGAGGCCAGTACGTCGACCGGCGCCCACCAGGCGTACAGGCCCGCGGTGGTGGGCAGGTCGGTGACCGCGGTGTCCAGGGTGCGTGGCGCGGCGAGCAGGCGGGTTTCGGCCTGCCGGGCGCTGACGTCGTCGAGCATGCGCGCACCCTAGATGGAACCGGGCGGCGCTGTCAGGGCTTCAGGTGCCGCTGGCCTTCAGCCGGTGCGCTCGGACAGGATGCGGCGGGCCCTGCGTTCCACGAGCACGGGCACGTAGCTGCGAACGGGCACGGTTTCCAGGGACACGCGGGCCGTGGCGACCGCGGCTTCGATCTCGTCGGGTGTGTGGGTGACGCTGTGCGAGGTCGTGAGGTGCTCGGTGACGTGCTGGATGGCGACGTCCTCGTCCAGTTCGATCAGCATGGCTCCCCCTCGTGAGGCCGGGGCTTTCCGAAGGTCTAGGGCAGGGCCCGTCGATAACACCGTTTGGACATTCCTCAACCGCCCCTGATGGCGGCATCGCCGCTGCTGCCGACGGGCCCGATATAAAACGGTAACGGAATAGTTCGGTACCCGATGCAATGCGGCGGTCATGGCCACGCAAATGATTCGCCACCAGTCCAGGAGCCGGTGGCCTGCCACGCTCACCAGGGGCGGGCGCGCCTACCGGGCGGTGAGGAGATCCCGTACGACGTACCCGGCCGAGTCGACGCCCGAGGTGCCGCCCTCCACGAGGGAGGCGACGGCGAGGTCGTCGCCGTAGGCGGTGAGCCAGCCGTTGGTGCCGGTGCCCTCCTCGGCGGTGCCGGTCTTCGCGCCGACGCCGGGCAGGCTGCCCAGGCGGGGGCCGGCGGTGCCGCCGGTGGCGACCGCGCGCATCATGCGCTGGAGGTAGCTCGCGGTGGTGGACGACATCTGGCGCGGCGCGGGCGTCTGGCGCTGGCCGGGCAGGATGACCGGCTGGTGGAAGGCGCCGTCGCGGACGGTGGCCGCCACCGAGGCCATCACCAGCGGGCTGGCCGTGACCTGGCCCTGGCCGATGAACTGGGCCGCCTTGTCCCCGCCCGTCGGGTCGGCGGGGACGGAGGGGTCGCTGGTCTGCACGCCGCCGCCGATCGACCAGCTGCCGAACCCGAAGACGTCCCGGGCCTCGTCGTGCAGGTCGGAGGCGTCGTTGCCGTGGTGGACCAGGTGGTCGAAGCCCTCCTTGACGAAGGCGGTGTTGCAGGACTCGGCGAAGGCTTGCAGGAGGGTGGCCCGGGGATTGGCCGGCACGTCCGCCTCGTTGTGGAAGACCTCTCCGGAGGCGGCCTGCGTCTTGTCGCACGGGGCGGTGCTGTCCGGCGCCATACCGGCGCGGTCGATCAGTGCGGCCGACGTGATGATCTTCATCGTGGAGCCGGGGGCCTTGGCGGCGTTGATCGCGATGTCGCCGTCCGGGCCGGTGTGGGCGAGGGCGCGGATGTGTCCGTCGCGGCGGTCGAGCGCGACCACTCCGGTCGGCTTGCCGCCCAAGTGGCTGTCGTGCACGGCTTGTTCGGCTGCCGCCTGCAGGCCGGCGTCGATCGTGGTCCGCACGGACGGGGCCGTCGGCTTCTTGAAGACCTTGACGGTCGCGGCCGTGGCCCCGGCCGCGTCCGCCACCATCACCCCGCTACCGCTCCTGCCCTTCGCCGTCGCCACGGCGTTCTGTCCGATGGTGCGCACGATCGCCGTCAGCGAGGGGAAGCGTGCACCCGTCAGCTCGGTCTCGCCGTCCCGGGCCAGCGCCCGCACCGCGGAGGCCGACGGTGCGACGGGGCCGAGGTGCAGGCTCTGGCCGTCTTGGAGGCTGGGGTAGAGCACCGACGCGGACCAGCGCACCGTCTGGTGTCCGTGGTCGTCCTGCACGACGTCGAGTGCGCCGGGGTAGGACCAGGTGTCGACCGTGAGGTGGGCCGTCGCCGTGAAGGTCACCCGTATCCCGTTGGTGTGCTGCGGGTCGGGTCCGGACGCGGCGACGTCACTGAACATCAGGGAGCGCAGTTTCAGGCCGTCGCGGTAGGCGTGCAGCGCCCTGCGCGCACGGTCGGGGGCATCCGTGTCGGCGGCCGCGCCCGGGTAACGGGCGGACCCCGCCGCCCAGTCGTCCAGAAAGGTGTGGGCGAACCTCTGGGCCTCGTCGGCGGGCGGTGGCGTGCTCGACTCGACGGTCGGGGTGACGAGCGTGGCGGCGGACGTCCGGGTCCGGCCGTGCGTGAGCGCATAGGCACCGAGCCCTCCCAGGCCGAGGGTGACCGTGCAGGCGCCGATGAGGCCGGTTCTCGTGGCCCTGTTCACAGTCGCACTCCGGAGGTTCGTGGCGATCGGCCGGCATGGCGGACGTCACCGATCGGTCGGTGACCGAATAGTTCGGTAACCGATATAGTACGAGGTGAATCGATCACTCCGCGCAGGAGGTGCCATGTCCGGCCGCACGAGCTCGGCCGCGGTGCGCTCGCCGTGGATCCGGCCGGAGTTCCTGCTCACCGAGCGGGCGCGGCCTGACCGGATCCGCAACCGGCCGAACGCCTGGTGGCTGGCGGTGCTGACCGTATGCCGGGCTTCGACTGGGCGGGGCTGGCCCTGCTGGCCGTCACGACCACGGGATGGCTGCTGGCGCTGTCCACCCTCTCCGGGCTGCCGGTTCCCGGCTGGGCCGCGCTCGTCCTGTTCGTGCTGGCCACCGGGGCCGGCTGGGCCTTCGTCGTACGGCAGCGGCGGGCCCCGGCGCCGCTGCTGGACCTGGCGCTGCTGCGGGTGCGGGCCGTGTCGACGGGCCTGGCCGGGGCGCTGGCCGGCTATCTGGTGCTCTTCGGGCCGCTGGTCCTGGTCCCCGTCGTGCTGGCGCGCGGCGGGGTGTCGACCACCACCGCCGGCCTCGTCCTGACGGCCCTGCCCGCCGGGTTCGCCGTGGCCGCCACCGGCGCCAACCGCGTCCTTCCCCGCGCCATGAGCGACCGGACCCCGTCCGTGCTCGGTACGGGGATCTGCGCCGCCGCCTTGGCCGCGGCGCTCTGCCTGCCGCTCACCCCGGTCGCGCTCGTGCCCCTGCTGGCCGTCCTGGGGCTGGGGCTGGGCACCTTCCTCCCGGCGAACAACGCCATGATCATGGGTGCCGTCCCGGCGGCCAGCTCGGGGACCGGCGGCGGACTGGTCAACATGACCCGTGGCCTGGGCACCGCACTCGGTGTCGCCCTGGTCACCCTCGCCCTGCACCTGGCCGGCGCGGGTGCTGGGCGGTGGGCCGTCCTCGTCCTGCTGGCCGTCGCTCTCGCGGCCGTCGGCGCCGCAGCGGCCGGTCCCGCCGCCGTCCCGCCGGGGCCCCGGCGCCGCGGCGGCCGTGATGAGGCGTGACCCAGCCCCGGGGGATGCGCGGCCGTGGGTGCAGGACATCATCTTGGCTGCCGTTGACCTGGGGGTCACCGTAGGGGCGCTGGCCGCCGGGCTGTTCACCCATCTCCGCTGGCTGGGCGCGTCGGCAGGACTGTGGCTGGTTCTTGGCCTGCGGCAGGGATGGCTGGCGCTGCGTGTCCGTCGATGCGCCGTTCGGCGTGAGATGAACCGGACGCCGCACGGCTGATGAGCGAACGGCTGGATCAGACAGTCCGCCGCAGGGCTACTTCGCCTCTGCCGGGACCGTCACCGCGCAGCCTCGCCGGTCGGCAACCGCAGTGACGGATAGGCCCGGCGTCCGGTGAGCAACTGCTGCAACAGGAAGCCTACACCGAGGGTCGCGGCCCCCGCGGCCGCGTCGGTGACGAAGTGGTTGGCGGTGGCCAGGATGACGGTGAACGTCGCCAGCGGATAGCAGACCCCCAGGACCCGCACCCAGGTGCGGCAGGCCAGGAAGGCCAGCGTCAGGCCGGACCAGGTGGACCAGATGATGTGCACCGAGGGCATGGCGGCGTACTGGTTGGACAGCGACGCCACGTCCCCGGACGCCCAGGAGCCCCAGGTGCGGTGGGTGACCACGGTGTCGATGAAGCCCTGCCCGGTCAGGAAGCGGGGCGGGGCGGTGGCGCAGAACGCGAAGCCGACCAGCGCCAGCAGGGTGGCCGCGTACAGGGCAGTGCGCACCGAGCGGTAGCGGCCGGGGTGGCGGACGTACAGCCACACCAGTACAGCGGCGGTGACGATGAAGTGCAGGGTGGCGTAGTAGTAGTAGTTCATCCCCACGATCAACCAGTCCGCCTTGTCGGCCGCGTGGTTGACCGCCAGCTCGATGTTCAGGTGCAGCTCGCGTTCGGTGCCCAGGATCTCGTGGGCGCGGTGCAGGGCGGCGGTGCGATGGGCGGGCACCGCGTTGCGGGTGAGGGAGTAGGCCCAGTACAGCAGCGCGGTGAAGGCCAGCTCCACCCACAGCCGGGGCCGGGTGACCGGCCGCAGCCGGGCAGGCAACAGCGGGCCGATACGCCACTTCATGTACGGCCGTTCGGTGGCGGCCCGCGCTGCCTCCGCGTCCGGGACGGCCGTCACGACCGCTTCCCGCCGGACACCTCGGCCGGCACCTCTTCCTCACCCTCCGCACCCGGCGGGTACGGCGCGTCGTCGTCCGGGCGCGGGCGGCGGGTGGCGATCAGGTACACCAGCGCGCCGGTGAACAGCACCAGGGAGACCCAGTCGTTCAGCCGCAGGCCCAGGAAGTGGTTGGCGTGGTCGATGCGCAGCGCCTCGATCCAGGCCCGCCCGGCGGTGTAAGCGAGCACGTAGCAGGCGAAGAGCCGTCCCCTGCGCAGCCGTTGGTGCCAGCGGCGGTCGAGGAACAGCAGCAGCGCCATCACGCCCAGGTTCCACAGCGACTCGTACAGGAAGGTGGGGTGGTACAGGGCGATGGTGGAGCTGTCGGCGGGCCGGTTCGCGGGGTCGATGTGCAGCGCCCACGGCAGATCGGTGGGGCGGCCGTACAGCTCCTGGTTGAAGTAGTTGCCCCAGCGGCCGATCGCCTGCGCCAGCACCAGCCCAGGGGCGACGGCGTCGGCGAAGTCGGCGAGCTTGATGCCGCGGCGGCGGCAGCCCAGCCAGGCACCCACCGCGCCGAGCGCGACTGCGCCGGGGATGCCCAGGCCACCGTCCCAGATGTACAGGGCGCGGATGGGCTGCTTGCCGGCGGTGAAGTACAGCTCCGGGTCGGTGATCACGTGGTAGAGGCGGCCGCCGAGGACGCCGAACGGCACCGCCCAGATCGCGATGTCGGCGATGTCCTCCCGGCGGCCGCCCCGGGCCTCCCAGCGGCGGCCGGTCAGCCACACGGCGGTGAAGATGCCGGCCAGGATGCACAGCGCGTACGCGCGGATGGGCACCGGTCCGAGGTGCCACACGCCCTGGGAGGGGCTGGGCAGGTACGCCAGGTTCATGAGCTCGACCGTTCTGCATGCGCGAGGCCCGGCCGCGGGCCGGGGAAGACTCGCCCGACAGTACATCGGACACCGAAGTATTCGGTGGTCGGGCGCTTGTCTTCAGCGGGCAGGTGCAGTCGGGCGGCCCGCTAGTCTTGCCGCATGTCAGCGCAGCTCCGCTCCGAAGTTCCCGCGTCCCGGCCCGCTGCTGAGGCGTCGGACGCCCGGCTGCTCACCGAGGCCGTCACCCGGCTGCGCCGCGCGCTGCGCGCCTCGATCCGCACCGACTACCCCTGGGAAACTCTGCCCATGGCGCAGGTCGAGCTGCTGCAGGTGCTCGGCGAGCACTCACCGGCCCGGATCAGTGACCTTGCCGCCCGTCAGCGCCTGGCCCCCAGCACCGTCAGCGGACTCATCGGCCAGATGATCACCGCGGGCCTGGTCGCCCGCGAGGTCGACCCCGCTGACCGCCGCGCCTCCGTCGTCACCCTCACCGACGCCGGACGCGACCAGCTTGCCGCCTGGACCACGGCCCATGAACGACGCATGGACGCCGCACTCGCTACCCTCGACGAGACCGAGCGCGCCGCCCTCTCGGGCGCCCTGCCTGCCCTGTTCCGGCTCGCCGAGAACCTGGGCGAGCCGCTCGACGACGAGTAGCAAGAGTCGCCTCCCCCCGCAGGGCGGCGCCGAAGGGCCAACAAGCCTTCGCCGCCCGGCGGGACGCGCCACACGAGTTCGTCGGCGTCCGGATGTGCCGACCCGTGGCTGCGCCTGAAGCCGTCCAGTGGTGGCGTGGAGCGGGGACGCGCACCGCACGCCGACTCCGTCACCGGGCAGATGTCATGCGGTAGTTGATGACCTCCTTGAGCGTAGAGGAACGGCGCGCAGAAACGAACAAGGGGGCAGTTTTCCCGTGAACAGGTGATCGTCACTCCAGAGTTCGCATATGGCGCTTCCACGCCCATAAGCAACGCGAACGGCTCTACCCCCGCCCTGACCAGCGATCTCGCTCAGGAAGAGCTACACCCTTTTGCTTGCCCGCCCCCTACTGGTGAGTTCGCGGACAGGTATGGGGGCAGGCTGGAGCTGTGGCCCTGCTGCATCAGCAGCGTTTTGACGTGGACCAGGCGGACTCGGGCAGACGCAGCGCCAGCATGGACACGTCCTGAGACTCCACGTGGGGCGCCGGAGCTGCCGATGCGCGCAGGAGCGAGCCGGCACGGGGGCAACCAGCCCGCTCCTGCGGCCGGCGCCCGCGTACCTCCCCACGAGAGCGGGCGCCTCGACCCTAATGATCGGGTCATTCTCCCCAGCGCACCGGGCCCCTGAAGCGTCACCGGAGTGGGAGATGGTCACGACTCCAACATCCTTGTGAAGGGTGACACTTGAATCCGTCACGACTCAGTCGCGAACCATGAATGTCTCCTGGTCCTCCGGTGGGGGCCTCCTCATGACGGCCGGGCACCGCAGCCTTCCAACCCGCCCCGGGCCCGGTCCTGCGGCAGGGCACTTACACCCGCCGCACACCGGCCCGACGCACAACGATGGATGGCTGCGCCCCGGAAAGCCGCCAGCGCGGGACCGGTACGCTGGGGCCGCTGCGGCACCCCCCACCCTCACCAGCCTTCGCGGTGAGCCACGGCCTGCGGCGGTCGAGACGTCGTACGGCATGAGGATGAGGCACAGGTGCTGATAGCGGGCCGGTACCGGCTGCGGGACGCCATCGGGCGGGGCGCGATGGGGGAGGTCTGGCGGGCGGACGACGAGACGCTCGGCCGACCGGTGGCCGTGAAGCTCCTGCTTCCCCAGGACTCCGACCCCACCGCCGCCTCGCGGTTCCGTCTGGAGGCGCAGACCGCCGGCCGCCTCAGCCACCCGCATGTGGTCGGCGTCCTCGACTTCGGCGAGTACGAGGACCGGCTGTTCCTGGTGATGGAGCTGGTCGAGGGCGACAGCCTCGCCCGGCTGCTCGCCGTCTCCGGTCCGCTGCCCGCCGAGCGGGTGGCCCGCCTCGCCGCCGAGGCCGCCGCCGGGCTGGCCGCCGCGCACCGGCAGGGCATCGTCCACCGGGACATCAAGCCCGCCAACCTCCTGCTGGACGCCGACGGCACCCTGAAGATCGGCGACTTCGGCATCGCCCGCTTCATCGACGACCCCGGCGCCGCCCTCACCGCCACCGGGCAGATCGTCGGTACCAGCCTCTACCTCGCACCCGAGCGTGCACTGGGCCGACCTGCCGAACCTGCCTCGGACATCTATGCGTTGGGCTGCCTGCTCTACCAACTCCTCACCGGCCGACCACCGTTCCAGGCAGACACCGCGCTCGCGATCCTCCACCAGCACCTCGACGCCACCCCCGTGCCGCCCCGGCAGTTCGGCGCGAATCTCCCGCCCGCCTTCGAGAGCTACCTGCTCGGCCTGCTGGCCAAGGAGCCCGAGGATCGGCCCACGGCCGAGGAAGTGGCCGACTGGTTCGCGCGCGGAGCCTGGCGCGGGATGCCAGAACCCCTGCCGAGCGAATATCACGACCGCAGCCGCCCGGGCGGGCCGCCCGTCACCGGCTCGGGTGCCGCCGCCCCTGCAGCTTCCGCTCCCACCGCCCCCGCAGCGGGCGTCTTCGTCCCGGTGGCGGACACCGAGTGGAAGACGAGCGTGCACCGGGCCGCGCCCAGCCGCTCGCGCCTGCCGTTCCTCCGCCGTTCCCGACCGGTGGCTGTGCTGGGCGGCGCCGCCCTGTTCACCGTGGCGCTGCTCGTGGGCCTGGCCTGGTTCTCGCCCGGCACCGGCTCGGCGCAGGGCCCTCGGACCGGGCCGTCCACGAGCACGACCCCCGCCACGTCCCCGTCTTCCACACCGGCCGGCACCGTTTCCTCACCCACGTCCACGCCGTCGCTCTCCTCATCCCCGGCGCAGCCCGCCAGCGAGGAGACGGAGAAGGCGACCGACGCCAAGCCGAGCCCCAAGAAGGCCGACAGGCACGGAGGCAAGGGAAAGCACTGACCGAAGCCCGGGGCCCGGGGTCCTCGCACGGTCTGCCGTGCGCGTCTGACCCGGGCCTTACACGGGAGTGCGACCCTTGAGCGTCGCCGACCACGTGGCCTCGACCGGCCTGCCTGGCGCGGGAGGAAGCCCGCTGAGTACCACCGTCGTCTTGGAGACCGTCTCGGTCGCCCTGCTGCTGGGCGTGCTGGCCTTCGCCGTCGTACGCCCCCGGGGCTGGCCCGAGGCGGCGGCCGCCGTGCCCGCCGCCGCCCTGGCCGTGGCATCGGGGGCCGTGTCGCCGCACGACGCGTGGGAGCAGACGCGCAGTCTGCTGCCGGTCGTCGGCTTCCTCGCCCTGGTCCTCGTGCTGGCCCAACTGTGCGCGGACGAGGGCCTGTTCGAGGCGGCCGGGGCGGCCGTGGCCCGCTGGTGCGGGGGCAGTCCGCGGCTGCTGCTGGCCGGGGTGTTCGCCGTGGCCTGCGCGATCACGGCCGTGCTCAGCCTGGACGCCACGGTCGTCCTGCTCACCCCCGTCGTCTTCGCCACCGCCGCCCGGGCCGCCGCAAGGGCGCGTCCGCACGTGTACGCCACCGCGCACCTGGCGAACTCCGCCTCCCTCCTCCTGCCGGTCTCCAACCTGACCAACCTGCTGGCGTTCACCGCCAGCGGCCTGACCTTCACCCGGTTCGCGGTGCTGATGGTGCTGCCGTGGCTGGCCGCGGTCGCCGTCGAGTACGCCGCCTTCCGCCGCTACTTCCGCGCCGACCTCGCCACACCCACCAAGCCCGGCACCCCTGAGAAGGGTCCGGGCGTACCGGTGTTCACGCTCGCCGTCCTCGCCCTGACGCTTGCCGGGTTCGCCGTGACCTCCTTCGCCGGGCTGGAGCCGGCGTGGGCGGCGCTCAGCGGGGTGCTGGTGCTCGGCGGGCGGGCGCTCGGGCAGCGCCGTACGACGGCCCGGGAGCTGGTCGGCGCCGCCGCCCCGCTGTTCTGCCTGTTCGTGCTCGCCCTCGGCGTCGTGGTCAAGGGCGTGGTGGACCACGGCCTGGACACCGGGCTCGGCCACCTGCTGCCGGACGGGACCTCGCTGCCGGCACTGCTCGGCGTGGCAGTGGTGGCCGCGGTGCTGGCCAACGTCATCAACAACCTGCCCGCTGTCCTGGCGCTGCTCCCGCTGACCGCACCCGGCGGTCCCGGCACCGTCCTCGCGGTGCTGATCGGTGTGAACCTGGGCCCCAACCTCACCTACGTCGGCTCGCTGGCCACCCTGCTGTGGCGGCGCATCCTGCACCAGCACGACACCCGGGCCGACCTCGGCCACTTCACCCGGCTCGGCCTGATCACCGTACCGGCCACGATGTTTGCCTCCACCGTGGCGTTGTGGGGGATGCTGCACACCATCGGCACCTGAACCAGCCCCAGCCCCGGAGCCGCCCATGAGCGTCGTCGTCTGGATCACCGAGAGCACATGGCCCGCCTGCGTGGACGCCGCGCACGCCCGCACGGCCGAGGGCGAGGAGATCGTGCTGCTGTACGTGTACGACGAGGCGGTCGCCGAGACCGCGCACGGCGCGTTCGCCGGCCTGCTCGGCCGCGGCCATCCCGAACGGGATCCCGGCACCCGGGTGGAACAGTTGGCAGCCGCCTCGGCCCGGCAACTGCTGCAGATCGCCGCCGACCGCCTGGGACGCCCCTGCACCCGCATGGAGCGCACCGGACGCGTCGAACGCGAGGTCGTCATCACGACACAGGGCGCGGACCTGCTTATCTGCGCCCGCGACGGCGACCCCACCCGCCCCGGCCCGCACAGCCTCGGCCCCGCCGCCCGCTTCGTCGTCGACCACGCCCCCTGCCCCGTCCTCCTCATCTGGCCGGCCGAGCCACCGAGCACCACACTGCCCCCACCCCCGCCGCTGCCTCCGCACTCGCCTGAGCACGGCCACCGACCTTGAACTCGCACCATTCGGCGGCTCGGGGCCGTGGACCGCGCAGGGAGGATCCGCAGGTCGGCGTACTGCGCGTCGGCCTCTTCAGGGTGCATGGTGGTGCCATGGACAGGCGTCCTCCCGTGGTGGTGCTGCCACCCGCGTCGGACGGCGGACGGCGGGTGACGATCCACGGCGAGCGCATGGGCACCGCGTACAGCCTGTTCGACGTGCTGGACTTCCTGCACCAGGCGGGCCTGCCCGCCGAGGACACCGCCGTCGACGACCCCACGCTGATTGAGTGGCGCGGCGGCGGACCGTACGACTGGAACAACATGGCCTGACGGCGGCCTCAGCCGATGTCGAACAGTGGGCCCGTGAGGGTCAGCCCCAGGTCGCTGCCCGCGTGCGCGAGGAGCGCGAACAGCATCAGGGACGCGCCGGCCAGTGCCGTGTCCTTCTGGAACTGGACCTGCTCCATCTGCCGGGCCTGCGGGTCGCTCTCCCTCCAGAACGCGTGCATGAGCAGCGCGGTCGGCGCCAGGAAGACGACCAGCAGCAGCGCGCCCAGGTCGGCCCAGACCCCGAGCAGCACGCTCAGGCCGCCGATGAGCAGCAGCAGGCCGCTGCCGACGGCGGCCGCCACGGCCGCGGGCACGCCCCGGGAGGCGGCATACCCGGCCATAACCTGCGTCCGGGTGAGGTGGCCGACGGCCGAACCAAGGAAGAGCGCCCCGAAGAGGATGCGGCCGATGAGTACCAGGACGTCCATGACGACCTCCAGTGCGGTGCTGTTGAAACAGAAACCGCCTCCCTCCAGGCTACGCGCGGGCGGTGGGTGGTCATCGTTTCGGCTTGGGCTTGCCCGCCTTCTTACTGGTCGGCGTCGAGGCCTAAGCCTTCCGGGAAGTCGAGGATGGGCCTGCTCACGCACTCGGCCGCTGCACTGGGCGGACTGGTCGTCGGCGTCCTCATCCGCGTGGCGGGATCGGGGGGCGACGAAACGGCCGCGCCCCCGAACCGACAGCCACCGTCACCAAGACCGCCACTGCAACGGCCACCGAGACGGCGACTTCTACGTCCAGCCCTAGGGAGACTGAGGAAGTAGATCCACTAGGAGTTCCGGTCCTTGGGGGCACTGGACACGAGTCCACCACGTGAACCGGGCACGACGGCTGGCCTACGTCTGGCGTGCAGGGGGGAACCAGCCTGCCCCTGCACGTTGGAGCCCGCTGCCCCCTCCACAGAGGGCAGGCCCCTCGACCCTCATGATCGGGTCGCTTCCTACAGCGCACTGCGGCTCCGCTGTGTCACACGTGATCGTGCCAGGCGGGCCAAGGGCCGTGTGAAGGCGGTTACGGCTTGGTGACCTTGGCCTTCTTCTCGGCTTTCGTGGCTTCCTCGGCCTTGCCCTGCTTCTTTCCTACGGTCCGCGCCAACTGCTCGGCGCAGTACGCGGCGACGTTCTTCTCGCCGCCCGCGGCCTCGACGAGCTGCTGCCAGGCCGTCGCGTCCAGCGCCTTGCCGCGGCCCTTGACCTTCTCGTAGGCGCGGCAGTGGGCCTTGGTGTCCTGGGCGGTGGCCGGGTGGTCCGGCGTGGCGGAGGCGCCGGGGGTGCGGGAGGCGGCCGGAGGCGCCCCCGCGCCTGCCCGGCTGGAGGCGCTGGCCGACGGTTGCGACGGCTTCTGGTCCCTGTGGCCGTCGTCCGACGAGCGGACGACGCCGATCGCCGCCACCGCGACGCCGCTCAGGGTGAGGCTGGCCAGGGACAGCGCCACGGCGGCCCGCGCCGAGTGCCAGGCCCGCCGCTGCACGCGCGGCCGCCAGTCGTCCCGGCGCCGGGTACGCGCCCGGTGTGTCCCGGCGTCCCGGGCTGCCCGGAACGCGGCCACCGCCCGCTGCTCGCCCTCGGGGTCGGCACCAGCCTCGGGCAGCGCGGCGAGCAGCGCCTCCAGTGCGGCGCCCTCCGGTCCGGACGCGGCATCGCGGGGGTGCACGCGCCGACGGCCGGGGGCACCGCCGTCACTGTGCCGTTCACCCATGCCCGCATCCATCCCGTTCCCGCATCCATCCCTGTCCGACGGTCGGCCGCCGTTGCCGCTCGTGTCGATTCCCCCAGCGTCCAGGGAACCTCCTGCGTCACACCTCCGACACCGAGCCGGCGGGCGAGGCGCTTCAGCCCCCGGCACCCGGCGGTCCGCACCGCGCCGGGGCGCTTGCCGAGGACGCGCGCGGCGGCGGAGCCATCGAGGCCGACGACGACACGCAGTAGCACGGCCTCGGCCTGGTCCTGCGGCAGCCCGCGGACCAATTCCAGGGCGTACTCGGTGGAGATGGACTCCAGAGCCTGGTCGTGCGTGCTGTGCGGGCGCGGCAGGTCCCGTACGTCCTGCTCGAGCGCCCACGACCTGGGCCGTACCTTCTGGCGGCGCAGATGGTCCAGCGCCCGGTGCCGGGCGATGGTCGCGGTCCACCCGCGGAACCCGGCCCCGTCGCCCTTGAACCGCCCCATATCCCGGGCGATCTCCAGCCAGGCATCCGACGCCACGTCCTCGGCTTCGTCTCCGACGAGCCCGCGCAGATACCCGAGCAGTCCGGGCTGCACCAGTCGGTAGGCGACCGCGAAGGCGGCCTCGTCGCCTTCCTGGGCCCGCGCGACAGCCGAGCCTAATTCGCCGTCGTCCGCGTGCACGTGGCGGGGTTCCCCTCGTATGCCCAACACTGTCCTCGTTCGTGCCGAGTGCGTAGCGAGCCTTGACGAACTCGCACCGTGGGACACGACGGGAACCCCCCCCACGCCCCCACGGTCATCAGCGCCAGGTCTCACAGAAGTGTCACAGCCCCTCAGGAGCCCCTCCGCTCACAAGACGTCAGGGTCCGTCGGGCGCCTCTCCGGTCGCGTGGTCTCTCGCCCGATCCGGCCCTGGCCGCTGTGGGCTTGACCGCCGGCCGGCGTCACCCCCGGGTCCCGGTCTCGTGCAGTCGGGTGCGGCGTTGCCCTCAGGTACCGCGGGGCGGCTGGACAGATCGTTCGACGACGGGGGAACAAGCAGGCAAAGCTCCTGGCAGAGACGGGTGACCTTGGTCAAGAACCCGCTGCTGCCAGGAGCTTTGCCTTTACGTACTGCCTGAATCCGCCAACGCCCCAACCGCACCGTCCGGTTGGGAGGGGCTCACCGGCTGGAGTTCGCGCTGTGGATCAGAGGGAGGCGCTGACGCTGGCGTGGTTGTACTGGCCGGCGGCGCCCAGGACCTCGTTCTTGACGGCGTCGATCTGGGCCAGGACATCTGTGTCGCTGACCGCCGTGGGGCCGACGACGAGGCTGGCGTGCGGGTTCAGGCCGCCGGAGACGTTGTCGAGCTCGGCGTCGGAGATCTCGACGGTCTCAACCTGGGGAGCGGAGTTCATGATGAAACTTCCCTTCGTATGGATGATCTACAAGGGGGGGCGGCCCCGCTGGGGACATAGCGGGCCTCGACCGCAGGCGTGCGACCCCGTTTCCGGAGACCTTCGCACGACCCCTGCGGCGCAAAGGATCAAAGCACGGAGCACGCCGGGCAACCAATCAACCGGAGTACACCCCCAGGAAGTTGAACGAACAGGCTGCGCATCCGTGCAGGCTTACACGCGACTTGAGGACAACTTCTCCACATGCCATGCCGCGTGGCACCGGGACCAGGCTGATATTGCGACCACGCTTTCGAACGGGACACTCCGCACCAACAGAGCGTCATGCGGCAGACACTTGTGCAGATCCATCGCGCACCGCGTCGCGGTTGCGCATTCGATGTGCAGATTCACTGAAGCCGGAATACCCCTCCGCCTCGGACGCTGACCGGTGTCGATCGATGGCAGACCGTATGCTCAGCTCAGGACGGCGTAGGCCGAGCGCGAGGACGTGGCCTGCGGGCGACGGTGCGGACCACCGGAGATTCGCCTTGTGTCCGACGACCTTTGAGGGCGGGGAACGTGTTCGCGCGACAGTCGTCGGTAGAACTCGGGACAGGCCGCGGACTCTACGAAGTCGGCAGCTCAGACGGTCGGGTCCAGCACCGTCGCCGCCGCGCAGGGCGCGCTGCTTGCTGCCCGCCCACTGCATCAGCCAAGGGCTCCACCGACCGGGACCGTCCGCACGTTCCGGCCGACCAGGAAGGCCCGCGCCCCCGATGAGGTGATCCCTGCCCCGCCGTACATCACGTCCGTCAATGGACGTGACCGACGGCACCGTGCGGCCATAACCGGCGGACCCCACGGGCTCACCAGGAGGGCGCCAGAGAGACCGGGTAGGCTTTGTGGCAACGGTGATCTCCGGACGCCGTACGGCGGTGGGGCCCACCGTCCCCAACCGCGGCGATGACGCCGCCAACGGTCCCTACTTGCGATGACGCGCACCCGCGACCTGCGCCCGGCGAGTAGGAGACGTACATGGGAGAGACCCGCCCCGGCATGCTGAACGAACCCGTCGACCCCGACGTGGACCTCCACATCCCCGCCCAACGCAAAGCACTCCGCCACGGGCAGGGCCCGGTCGTCGCCGTCGTGGCCCTCGGAGGAGCCGTCGGGGCCAGCGCACGCTACGGCGCGTCCCTGCTGTGGCCGACGACCGCCGGCACCTTCCCCTGGACGACTCTGCTCGTGAACACCATCGGCTGCGCGATCATCGGCGCCTTCATGGTGGTGATCACCGACGTGTGGGCCGCCCACCGGCTCGTACGCCCCTTCCTCGGCACCGGTGTCCTCGGCGGCTTCACCACCTTCTCCACGTACGCCGTGGACATCCAGCACCTGGTCGACGACGGCGACGCCCGCACCGGACTGGCCTATCTGGCCCTGACCTTGCTCGCCGCCCTGGCAGCCGTCTGGACCGCGGCGAACCTGACCCGCCGCGTCATCGAGTGGAGGCAGCGATGAGGCTGACCGGCCCCGCAATGCGCGTCACCGTCTTTATCGGAGAGAACGACACCTGGCAGCACACGCCGCTCTACACGGAGATCGTGCACCGGGCGCACAAGGCGGGCCTGGCCGGCGCCTCGGTCTTCCGCGGCATCGAGGGCTTCGGCGCCTCCTCCCTCATCCACACCAGCCGCCTGCTGTCCCTGAGCGAAGACCTGCCGGTCGCCATCGTCATCGTCGACACCGACGACCGCATCCGCGCCTTCCTCCCACAGCTCGACGAACTCGTCACCGAGGGCCTGGTGATCCTCGACGACTGCGAGGTCATCCGATGCACGGGCCGAGACAAGAACACCAGCGACAGCAACGGGTTGGAGGAGCGGTGAACTGGGTGCTGGTGATCGCCGGGGCGATGGTCGGCGCACCGCTGCGTTATCTCACCGACCGCACGGTGCAGTCCAAGCACGACACCGTCTTTCCCTGGGGCACCTTCGCCGTCAACGTCGTCGGCTGCCTGGTGCTCGGCCTGGTCACCGGCGCGGTCACTGCCGGGGCCGCCTCGTCCCAGGTCCAACTCCTGCTCGGCACCGGACTGTGCGGCGCCCTCACGACGTACTCCACGTTCTCGTACGAGACACTGCGCCTGGCCGAGGACGGAGCGCGCTTCTACGCCGGGGCCAACGTCGTGGCGAGCGTCGTCGCGGGACTCGGCGCCGCCTTCACCGGCGCCGCGTTCGCCCAAGCCCTGTGGGGATAGCGCCCGTTGCGCGCCCCCTCCCGGCCACACCTCACAACCATTAGTGTGATGGGCGTCACGTCGGCGTGGAGGTGGGCATGCTGCGATCCGGGCCGGCGGCACGCCTGACCATCCATCTGCCGAGCACGGCGCTGTGGCATCACAAGCCCGTCTATGCCGAGATCGTGCGCCGCGCACACCGGGCGGGCCTCGCGGGAGCCAGTGTCCTCCACGGCGTCGAGGGCTACGGCATCCACCTGCGCATCCATCAGGACCACCCGTCCCGCCTGCTGGCGCACGGCCCCTGTGCGGTGGTGATCGTCGATGACGAAGGACGTGTACGCGCGTTCCTGGCCGACCTCGAAGACGTGCTTGCCGTCACCGGCGTCGCCATCATCGACCGGGTGGAGGTGTACTGCCCCGGAGGGCGATGACCGGGCGTAGCAAGCCGAGCGTTCTCGCGGTGGGCGTCTTGACCGGTGGCCCGCGCCGGTGTTCACTCGGATCCTGGCGATGGATCCCGCCTGGGCCGCAGATCGTTTCGGCCCGAACCGCCCATCCGGGGCTGATGGTTCCTGACCACGGTCAGGAGTGCATGCCTTCCGGAGGTGAGCAGGTGGAGCCGGCCCCTCACACCACACCGATCTCTTTGCCGTCTCCCGTGCCGTCATGCGGCCGTGACCGACGCGACCCGGCGCAACAGCCGCCGTCCTCGCGTGCGTCCACGCCCTCGACGGGAACGGAGCGCGGCGTTGAACTGCTACGACTGCCAGACCCACGACCAGCCTACGACCGCCGTCGCCACCTGCAGTGCTTGCGGCGCAGGCATCTGTCACGACCACGCACGGGCTGTGCCGCACACCCTGCACCGCCTCACCGGCATGGGCGTCGCCACCAAGCCCCGCACCGCCCGGCGTCTGCTGTGCGGCACGTGTGCGGCGGCGGAGACCAGTGCCTAGCACGCAGTTCGGGGCCAGCTCTCGTCACGTGCTGCCGAGTCGTCTCTTTCCGGACGCCTCCGCGCACTGGCGCTTCGCAGACGGAAGGCAAACAGACGGGGACAGGAGCCGTGCCCATGGCGGGCTCCCGCGACTTCTGTCCCACGCCCTTCCGGCGGGTCCCGCCGAGGCGACCACCCGCGCGCCCCGGTCGCCGAGAAGAGCGCCGCGCAGGTGCGCCGTTCGAGAGGACGGCGCGCCCACGTGGCAACTGGATGTTGTTCAAGATCCTCAAACCCCACCGGTTGGTGTTCCAGAACCCGCCACTCGCATCCGCCACGAGGACATCCGCAACGTCCACAGAGTGTGGAGATCAGCGCGCTTCGGGAAGGGCTCGGTGACGAAGATGTCACCCGGGCAGCCCTCGGCGCTGATCGCCTTCCATGCCATGACCGCACCTGATCTCCGGCGCCTGTGGCTCACCGATGTCCGCGACGGCCGCCTGTTCTTGAACGGGCAGCCGATCCCGTTCGTCGTGTACAGGGTGCGGGGGCCTGCTTGGCGCCGCCGAAGTCGAGGCTAGGTATCGACGCCGCCGTCTCGGGCCAGGCCCCGTGCCGGTCGACTGGGTCGAAGTCGCTGATGCGGACGAGGCCGCCCTGCGAGGGATGACCGGCTCGCCGACCCTGCCGTTGGCCGGCAGCGACCCATTCGCCCCAGAGGGCCTCCAGCCGAGTCTGTCCTGCCGGCTCTACCGCCACACGGACGGCACCACCAACAGCACCCCGTCCGTCGCCGACCTGCACCGCGTCCTGACCGAGGGCGGTCCGGCCGACACCACCAGGAAGGGGTGAGAAGTCGCACAGGAAGCCGCATCGAGGGCATGAGGGCTGCTCTGGAAGCAGGCCCACCGGCCCTCGACGCCCTGAGGCTCACGCCTGGGAAACGACCCGGTCCCGCTCCAGGCGCTCGCGCAGCGTCCGCACGAACTCCTCCGCCCGTGCCAGATGGACGCGCAGCTTGGCCACCTGCCGCCCTGCTGAGCTGCAGTGATCCGCGGTGTCTCTTTCGGGGTCAGCTGTCTTCTGTCTGAGGGTCTTGGCCCATCTCGAAGGCTATTCCGACTTCGAGGTGTGCAGTTCCCCCGAAGACGGTTGCCTGGCTGGCTGGTTCGGTCCCAGGCTGGATGTCATGACCCGCCTCGGCGCTCGTGGATGGAGGCAGCACGTGGCCAAGGACTGTTCCTCCCGTAACGCCCGCTGCTCGTCCTGCCTGCGCTGCGGGCGCCGCCCGTGCACCCGGTGGCAGGGGCCGCGCCACGTCGTGTGGCTGGGCCGCACCGTGCTCACCTACCGCGGCTGCCTGCGCTGGTCGGCCGCGGCAGCCATCGCGGCGGCCGGATTGCTGATCGGTGGGGGTCTCGCCGGCGTACTAGGGCCTGTGTGGCGTTGTGATCAGCCGGTTGCCTTCAGAAGGTCGTTGATCCAGATCATCGAGGCGCGGAGGTGGAGGCCGGCGA
>NZ_VWMY01000081.1 GCF_008905045.1 Streptomyces albicerus | reverse complement strand
TACGCCGCGCCTCCGCCGTTTGTCCGCCGTTTCGTGGTGGCGAAGGGGCGGAGGCGCGGCGTACCGCCGCCTCATGCGCCCCAAGAGACTGGTCGATCCCAGAGTCATCGACCGGGAGCGTGACGAGACGGTGTATGGAGCAGGCACAGATCACGATCACGCCGTAGCGCGGGAACTGGTACGGCGCTGTTGGATGAACCTCGCCGAGGAGGCAGAACCGCTGCCCCACGCACGCGATCAGGTCCGCCAGACCCTCGACGGCCATGCGCCGGCCTCGGTTGTCGACGACGCGGTGCTTATCGCCTCCGAGTTGGTGGGCAACGCGGTGCGGCACACCGTCACCGGCCCGGACTGCATCAGCGTCGAGGTCTACCGGGACGTCGCGGTCGTGTCGGTGCACGACGCGGATGCGGACGCCGACAGCGTGCGTCCGCGGAAGGACGTCTCGCACGACGATCTGGGCGGCCGGGGGCTCCGGATCGTTGATGAGCTGACGGCCGAGTGGTTCGCACAGCCGACGGCCATTGGGAAAGTGGTCGTCGCGGTCGTCGAGCTGGATGGCCGCGAGGCTATGTGAGGGGCAGGCTGTTCAGTACGTCCCACTTGTACTGTCGGCCATCGCGGCGGAGTTCGACCAGTTCGACGGTGGCGACGGAAAGCTCGGCGGGCGGCAGAGTCCGTAGTAGGGCGACGGTTTCGACCACCGGGGCGGCGGCCCGCCGACGGTTGTTGTACGCCAGGCTCAGGTGCGGCCGGAAGATCGCGGTCGGCTTCTTCGGCGTCAGCCCTGCGGTGCGGGCGGCCTCGGTCAGAGCGGCGTGCAGGTGGAGCAGCGGCTGCCACGGGCCGACGGAGAGACGTACCGCCCCGCGGGATCCGGCCAGCGGGATGGCCCATATGGAGAAGGGGGCGGTCGGTGTCGGCTCCACCGACCGGACGAGGTTCTCCAGCTGCCCCGCGGTGACCGCGTCGGGGGCCCCGACCCGGGCGAGCGTGAGGTGCAGCCCGTCCGCCGGCACCGGGTCGAGGCCGAGCGGCGCGAGGGCCTGCTGGCAGCGCAGGGCGAGCGCGGTGAGCTGCTGGTGGCCGGGGAAGGTCAGCATCCAGTAGTACGCCCGGCTGCCGTCGCTCCAGCCGGGGCGGGCCCAATGGTCCACCATCTCGTCCAGCGCGCTGAAAGCCGCCCAGTCGTGCGCCGCGATGACGTCCGGGTCGCGCGGGTCGGCCGGGGGCTCGGCGGGGAACGCGGCGGGATCGGCGGTGAGCAGGGGCACCCGCGTACTCCTTCGGAATCACACCGCCCTTGAGTCCCTCGAATCCTTGGAGCCCGAGGTCACGACGACAAGGCCAGGACGGCTGGCTGTGAGCTCCAGGCGCGGAACTCGTCGCCATAGTCGCCCACCGCCGGGTGCTTCCGCCATGACCTGGCCTGCTCGTACAGCTCTTGGGAGCGCTGCCAGACCGATCTGATCGGCGAATCGCCGCACAGCCGCAGCGCCTCCCGGCCGAGCTCCAAGGCGTGGTCGAGGTCGGGGGCGCGCTCGCTGAGCAGGGCAGCAGAGACGTCGAGGCGTACGAGCGCGCGGCTCCACGCGGAGTCGGAGTGCTCGACGAGGTCGTCGATGCGGTCGGCGTCGCGCAGCGCGCGGGCGGTGTCGTGGAGCGAGACGTGCGCGGTAACGGCGTTGGCCAGGGTCCGGGCCTGTCCGTACGGCTCGAAGGAGATACACGAGGTGAGTCCGGGCGGGACGTCGTGCCGGTCGGAGAGGTCGAGGGCCTGGCCGACGGCCTGCCCGGCGGTGCGGCGGTCGCCGGTCTTCGCGAGGGCGCGCGCCTGGCCGTTGACGAGGAGGCGGATGGACTGAGGGCTGCGCGGGGCGCGCTCCACTGCCGCCGCGGCGCACGCGTCGGCTTCGGCGTACCGGCCGGCGTAATAGAGCTCGAAGGACAGGGTGCCGCTGGCCCACAACTCGGTATCCAGGTCGTTGATTGCTCGGCTGAGGTCCACGGCTTCAGTGCAGTACGCCTCCGCGAGAGTGAAGTCACCGGTGTTGACGGCCATGTAGCCGAGCAAGCCAGAGGCCCGGGCGGCAAGGCGGAAGAGTTCCTGGCGGGCGCGCGGGGGCTGGCGGCCGTCGAGGAGAGCGTGCGCGAGTTGCCGCAGACCTCGCGCCTCGGCGCGCAGTGCGTACGGGCCGTCCTGCTCATAGCGGTCGGTGATGCTCTCCAGAGAGGAGCCGAGGAAGGCGAGCGTGGCGTCGTCTGCGTTGCTGGCAGTGAGCTGGCGGGCGCGGGCGACGATCTCGAAGGGGTTGTCCCCAGAGTCTTGAGCGAGGTGGGGACCAGGCGTCGCACGGGTGGCGGACGGCTTCGTACGCAGCTCGCGTTGGCCACCCGGCACGGCGAACAGCTCGGCGACAGGTCTGCCCAACATGTGCTCCAGCACCCGGCAGGCGTCCGGCCGCGGCAGCGTCTGCAACTCCCCGCCGAGCCAACGGTCGAACTGCCGGGAGGACACCCGCAGCGAAGCGAGTCGCCGGTCGCCGTCGCGCTCCGCGAGCCTGATGGCCGACCGCTCGAACTGCGCCGCGAACGCCTCGTACGTCGTCAGGTGTCGTTGCTGAGCTAACTGCCGGAACAACGTCGTCCGGGGCATGGCACACCCTCCTGGTGCGGCGGGCCGGGCGGGGCGCACCGTCCTGCGGTCGATGGAGGCGCATGTCTGGTTCGGCGGACACGCGTCGTGACCCTAGGCAGAATGCCGCGGGCACAGTGAACTAGGCAATATGTCTGGTGAAGTTGACTCGTATGGGTTGTCGCGCTCGTGCTCGCCGGAGAGACTTCCGCCATGGCCTTGAAGAGGAGCCTGGTCCCGCAGTCCGTGTACCGTCGCCAACTCGCCGCGCGCTTGCGTGAGTTGCGCGACGCTGCCGGGCTGACGCTCACCGAGGTGGCCGAGCAGATCGAGATCAACCAGGGATCGTTGAGCCGCATCGAGACCGGCGAGCGCGGCACGACACCGGTCCTCGTCCGGGCGCTACTCGACTGCTACGGCGTCGAGGACCCGGCCCAGCGTGCCGACGTACTCGACCTGGTACGGGCCGACAAGGAGCAGCAGAAGCCGTGGTGGCGGAAGTACTCCACGGTCCTGACCGCGACCCGGTATGACGGCTATCTGGCGCTGGAGGCCGGCGCGGTCTCGATGGCCAACTACCAGCCGATGCTCGTCCCCGGCCTGCTCCAGACCGAGGACTACGCGCGCGCCGTCATCTCCCAGATGCGCATGGAGCTCACCGCGCCCCAGGTGGAGTCCCTGGTCAAGGTCCGTATGGAGCGGCAGAACAGCCGCCTCGGCGGCGAACAGCCGGCCAAGCTCTGGGCCATCCTCGACGAGGCGGTACTGCGCCGCACGATCGGCTCGGCCGAGGTCATGCGCGACCAGCTGCGCAAGCTGATGGAGACGAGCGAGCAGCCGAACACCACCGTGCAGCTGCTGCCGTTCGAGCTCGGCGCGCATCCGGGCTTGTACGGCCCGTTCGTCATCCTGACCTTCTCCGACCCCACGCCGAACCTGGTGTGGCTGGAGAACCCCAAGAACTCCGTGTACCTCGAAGCCGCGGACGACGTCGACAACTACACAGAGATCTTCGACCAGTTGAGAGCCTGCGCCCTCGATCCGTCGGAGACCCGCACCCGAATCGCGCGAATCAGCAAGGAGCTGGATCAGTGAGCACGCCCCGCACCACCGTTCCGCTGTACGTCGACTTCGCGCTCGCGCGGTGGCGGAAGAGCTCATACAGCGGGGGTGCGAACGACTGTGTGGAGATCGCAGACCTTGGGTCCCAGATGGCTGTGCGCGACTCCAAGGATGTCGGCCTTCGGCCGCTGGTGTTCTCGCGGTCGGCGGTGCGGGCGCTGGTCGGGGGGATCGCGGACGGATTGATCTGAGGGCGAAGGGACGATCGTTGAATGGCGGGACGGTCGTCGTGGGTGGCGGAGTCTCGGGTCTGTCGACCGGCTCGTGTTACTTGAAGCCATCACGAAACCGAGTCGACCGGTGAGCCCGTTTCCCGCCGTACCAGAATCTGCTGACGCCCGCCCGCCGGGATCTGTAGCCAGCGCATCCGGGCTTGGGTACCTGCGCAGTGCGGCGCGCGGGGCTGCGCAATCCAATTACGCAACCCGCGCGATGGCACGCAGGCACCGTCCGCACTCCCGACTGCGCAGATCCCCGGCCGGTCGTGTAGTCGGGTGCGCATCGCCCGTCCAACGATGCGCAATCACCACGCACTTGGTGACACGCAGGGTGTGGCAGACGTGTGGTGGGCCCGTCGGCTGGGGCGACCATGCGCACGACCACGGCAGGTAGGTGGGCGGCTGCGCAGACTCCTCTTCGCCTGCGTGCGCTGACTGGGCAGCCGTCCATGCGTGCTGCGCATGCAGTGTGCAGTCGGTTGCGCATCGCTGTGGTCAGGGCCATGGTCGGGGTTTCGGGGCCGTGGTCGGTCCGTGATCTGGATCTGCGCAGCCGCCGCGCGGCGGTGGTGGTTGGTGCGCAGCGGCTGCGCAAGCCGTCTACGCATGCGGCGACCAGCCCCAGGCGACCCTGCGGTCGGGGTCCTGGACGGGGTACCACACGGGCTGGGAGGGGCCTTGGGTGCGCAAGTCTGCCAGCGCCGCGGCCAGGACGGGGACGGTGTGCAAGAAGAGTGGCAACGCCAGGCCTTTGGCGGCCGCATGCAGGGCTCGGATGCGGGTGGTGATGCCGGCGGGGCCGGTGCAGTCCAGGACGAACAACAGGCGAGGGAAGAGCGGATAGTGCCGCCGCCAGGCTTCCTGCTCCGGCTCCTGCCCCGGGATCTGCCGCCGCTGCCCCGGGGAGGCGGGCACGTAGTCGTGGAGGCGGGCGTAGGCGGTGAGTTTCGCGGCCAGGCGTTCCGGACCCATAGTGGCCCGGTCGACCTCGACGAACGCCCGCAGCATCGACCCGTCGCCGCCCTCACGGCCGCGCCGGTAGTACATGAGCGCGTCGGGGATGACGGCCTCACCGCCCCCAATGGGGTGGTAGACCTCGGGGATCCAGTCCAACGGCCGGCACAGTTCGCCACGGCGGCGGGCGTCCTCGAGGAAGACCAGCGCGGTCTCGGTCACCGTCAGCGTGTGCCCGACCCGCAGCCGTGCGGCGGTCGGATCGGACACTGTCTTCGGTGGCCGCTGGCCGCGCAACTCCGGCCACTCGCAGGCGACCTGCACGCCGTAGGAGGTGGGGAACCACACCCGCAGCCGCCCGGCCCTAGGCAGGGTGATGCGGTCGATCAGCCCCTCCTCGCGCAACTTTGCCAGCCTGCGCCGGGTCTGCTCGCTGCGCACTCCCGGGGCGATCACCCGGTGCATCTGCTCGGTGGTGACCATCCGGTACTGCACCAGCACCGCCAACGCCAACCGATCCCCACTGCCCGCATCCACGTCCGTCATCGCCGGCCCGCCTCTCTGTACAGGGCGGCACCATCCGGTACGGCGCCGCGTGTACCGGCCACGGCAGCAGCCAACCCCGACCACACCTGCGACCATGAGGGCCCGACCACGGTCACGATGCGACAACACCGCCTTCGACCGGGCCGACACCTGCGTCGATATCCCCGCCGACACCTTCCCGCTCCTCTCCGCACTGGGGCGGCGTATCCGCAGGTCACCACGCCCTCGTCGGCGTGGTCGGTAGCCCGACATCCCCCTCTGCACACCCCCGCGCTCGCCCCCAAAGCAGAAGAAAAACAGGGGACGGCGGGCGAACGGGCGGGTGCGTGCCGCCGGGGGATCGGGGCGGCCGTTGGTCAGGTTGCGCGTCGGCGGCTGCCTCCGCGCTCGTGCGCCGCAACAACCCGGCGCACACCAGCAGCACCACCAGGGCCCGGCGAGTGGAGCGGGGGTGAAAGGGAATCCCCAGACCCGTCACCTGATCGAGCGCGTTGCATGGACGCATGGCTCAGGGGCGCGTTACCTACCGGAACGGCCGGGCCGTTGCCGCGCGCGTCCACGTTCCACCTGCCTGACGGCCTCAGGGCGCAAGGTCGGCGAGGAGCGTGTCGAGGAGGGCCTCTTCCTCGATGCGCACCCCGAGTTCGGTCAGGGCCGGGGGCAGGTCGGGATCCCATGCGGCGTTGGCCAGTGTGCCGGTCAGGGGTGGGGCCAGGGGCGTGGCGGCGGCCGCGGTGCGGTAGTCGGCGGCGGTGTAGCGCCAGGGCTGCCAGGGGACGCGGCGCAGCAGGGCGTCGGCGATGCGCAGGCCGCCCCAGTCGAAGTCGCCGTGGTAGCGAAGCGTGGAGCCGTGGGTGTGCAGGTGGCGCAGCAGGGTGAGGGCGGCGGCCGAGGGCTGGCCCTGGAGGCAGACCAGGGGCGGGCAGGTGGGGCCGTGGATGTCGGCCGCGGTGGCCAGGACGGTTGGGTTCTCGCACACGTACACGACCGCAGGTGCCGTGCTCGGCGGGTTGTGGGTGAGCTGGCGCAGTGTCAGGACGGCCGGTTCGCCCGTGTCGGTCATCCAGTCCAGAGCGGCGGTGCCCTGCAGACCCAGGGTGAGCACGGTGGAGGACAGGGCGTCCCTGAGCACGCCGGCCGAGGCCCAGGCCTCGCGGCGCCATTCGGCTCCGCTGCCGTCCGGGAAGCCGGTCAGAGCGCGGACGCCGGAGAGGACGATGGTGGCGAGCGGGGTCGTGTCGTCGAGCGCGTGGGCGTCGCCGAGCGCGGTGGCGGCGAAGGCGGGCAGGGACACGGCAGGGGTTGCGGGCAGCGCTCGCAGGGCCGTCGCGGCGTCGGTCAGCAGGGTCTTCGCCGCGTACGGGGTGCGGGCGAGGCGGCGTACGAGGCCTTCCTTGCGCAACTTCTCGGACCACTCGGACAGTTCAGGTCGCAGCGTGGCCAGTGGGGCGTAGGCGTCCTGCCAGGCGTTCGCTTCCCGTTCGCGTACGTCGGCGAGTCGGGTGACCGGGCCGGTGAGGGCGGTCACGGCCGTGGCGAGGCCCTCGGGGCTGATGCCGGAGCGGCGCAGCACGGCGTCCGCCGCGTCGAGGCGCACGGTCAGCGAGCGTCCGGTCCCCGGGCTGCGGCCCAGCAGGCGTTCGGCGGCGGCGCGCTCGGCGGTGGTGGGGGCGGCCAGCGTGACCGGGCCGGTGAGGGGTTCGTCCCGCTCCATGCGGCGTCGGACGCGCTCGACCAGCCAGGCGAGGTCGGGATCGCCGAGCAGGCGGCCGAGACGGTCGCGATCGACGCGCGGGCCGGGTTCCCCGAGGGGCGAGGGCTGCCCGGGCGTGCTCATGTCCACAGCACGTCCTGGCCGGAGTCGCTGCCGTCGGCCGGCGCGGGCCCGGGTGCCTCCCCGACGCTCGAACTCTCCCCCACTCTCGGCTTCGCTCGAGCGGGGGGACCCCCATGCGCGGGGGGACCCCCATCGCCGACCGCAGTGGCCGACGATGCCGCCTGGGCGGGGAGTACCGCCAAGCGGTGGTCCGGTTCGGTGCCCCGTACGCGCTCGGTCCCGTCCCATTCCCAGCGGGTCACCAGGACCGCGGCGATCTCGTCGACGCGGGAGAGTTGGGCGATGGCGATGCCGGGGACCTGGGGGTAGCAGGCCCATTCGCGTTCGCTGGTCATCACCACGTCCAGGTCGAAGGCGTGCAGCAGGCCCAGGCATTTGGCCCGCGAGTCGTCGTCCACGCCCGCGAACGCCTCGTCCAGGGTGACCAGACGCGGGGCGTCGGGGGCGGCCGTGGCGTAGTGCGAGGAGGCGGCGGCGAACAGGGGCACGGACACGGCCAGGACCCGTTCGCCGCCGGAGGCGGGGCCGGTGGCCGGAACCCAGGTGCCGTGCTGGTGGCGTTCGATGCCGAACTCGTGCCAGGAGCGGTAGTCGAGCGCCGCGGTGAGCACCTCCAGCCAGCTGCCCGCCGCGTCGTCGGACTGCCGGCGGGCGATCTCGGCTTGCAGGAACTCGCCGACCTCCGCCCGGTCCTCGGGCGCCCAGGCGTCCGCGGACTGGCGCAGGCGTTCGCGCGCCTGGGCCAGTCCGGCGGGTGCCTTGCGTGAGGGGCGCCAGATCAGACGCAGTTTCATGCCGGTGGATGTGGGCCGCTCCTGAAGTTCGGCGTTCATGGCCCGCACCTGCCGCTCGGCGGCTGCGATCAGTTCCTGAAGGGTGCCGGCGACTTCGGTGAGCAGGTGGGTTTCGAGGATCTCGCGTTCGTGCGCGGACAGGATGCGCGCCAGTTCGGTCACCTCGGTGGCGAGGGCCGCGGCCAGTTCGGGCACGGTCCGCCGGCGGCCCTGGTAGACGATGTCGACGACCATGCCGTCCTCGACCATGCGGGCGGTGGCGCTGTGGCCGCCGCGGGAGAGGGCGTCCTGGAGTTTCTTGTACTCCTCGCTGAGCCGCTTTTGTACGCGTTCCCATGCGCCGTCGGAGTCGTCGGTGCCGGACGGGCCCGACAGCTGCGCCTCGATGGTGCGGGCGAGCGCGACGGCCGGGGTGGCCGCCCACGGTCCGTCGTCCAGCGGGGGCACGACCGTCTCGGGCAGGGCGACGGTCAGCAGGCCGGTGGCCGCGAACCGCTGGAGCGCGGCGATCGCCTCGGCGCGGGAGGCGGCGGCCTCGCGCACGTCTTTCTCCAACTGCTCGATGCGGCCCTCCGCATGGCCGACGCGCCGACCGGCGGCGGTGTGCTCCTCGCGGCAGATGCGCTGGTCGCGGTCGCACGCGGCCAAGGCCTCGGCGGTGGCGGCCAGGCGCCGCTCCAGCTCCGCGACGGCGGCGCCGACGGTGGAGCGCAAGGTGGTGTGGCGTTCGTCCGCGGCGGCCGCGAGGCGGGCCGCGTCCTCGGCCCGCAGGGCCAGTTCGGCCACCCGGGTGCCGGCTCGCTCGGCTTCCGCGCGCTCGTCGGCGACCGTGCGCCGGGCATCGGCGCGCTCGCGCAGGGCGGGCCACAGGGCGGCCAGGACGGCGGTGTAGTCGGCCAGTGCCTGGCGGACAGCGGCCAGTTGCGGCCGGTCGGCGGGCAGGTTCACAGCGGCTGCCGTGTCGGTGAGTTCGGTGGCGGCCTCGGCTTCCTGCCCGACCGCCGCGGCCAGTTCGGCGGAGCGGTCGTCCTGGCGGGCGCGGGCGCGGTGGGCGGCGTCCGCGGCGGCCGCGGCCAGCGCGTGCGCGTGGCGCAGGGCGGCGTCGTCGGGCACGGCGGCCAGTTCGGCGTCCAGGGTGCGCCGGCGCCGGGCCACCGTGGCCCGCTCGGCCTGCAGCTGGTCCGACTGGTGTGCCAGGGCCTCGAGTTCGCCGTGCAGGACCGCGATCCGGGCCCGGCGCGCCTCCTCACGGGCGCCCTCGCCCACGTACATGGCGGCCTGCTTCGACCAGCTGCCGGTCAGCGCTCCGACGCGGAAGCGGCCGTCCGCCGCCACCCAGGTGTCGCCGCCGGAGCCGAGACCCACGGCGGCCAGAAGGCGGGCCACCGTCTGCTCGCCCACCGCCAAGGCACGCGCGTCCCCGTGGTCCACAGCCGGGCGCAGCACATCGGCAAGCACCGGCCCGGCGAGCGCGCCGCCTGGCGACAGCAGAACGTCGTGCCCGTCGGCGGACACGGCGGTACCGTCCGGACACACCCAGGCATCCAGGAGACCGGAGGCCTCCAACGCCGCCTCCAGGCCCGCGCGTTCAGTGACGGTGACGTGGTCGTGGAAGTCGACCAGACGCCACAGCGGCGCCCCGGGGGCCTGGTCGCGGACGCCGGGAGTACGCGTGTGGGGTGCCGTGGGACCGCGCTGGCCGCCCGCCTCCAGGTCGGCCAGCTCTCGCTCGGCCTCGGCGCACCGGGCGTGCAGTTCGGTCAGCCGTTGGCCGAGGGCGGCCGTCTGGTCGGCCAGGTGCGCGGACCTGGCGCGATGGGCATCTGCGGCGTCCACGCGCGCGGGTGAGGGGCCTCGGAGGTGCGTGACCCACTCCTGCAGACCGTCCAGCAGGCCCGCCGGATCCTGGTGTGTCAACTCCTCACAGGTGTCGAGGTGTTCGCGTACGGCGGCGACCAGTTCCAGGCCCGCCTCTGCCGCAGCGGCCTCCGCCTGCGCGTTCCGTTCGGCGGTGTGCCCGGCCTCGGTCTGCGCTTCGTCCAGGCGGCGAGCGGCGGCGCGCCGCTCGGCGGCGGCCTCCTCGGCGCGCGACGCCAGCTCCTCCACGTGGTCGAGGGTGCGCCGCCTGCGCGCCACCGACTCCTCGGCCGCGCGGCGCAGTTCAGCCTCCGGTGCGCCCTCGGTGCGCGGCTCGCCGTCGAGGCGGGCGGCCGCAGCCGCCTCCCGCTCGCGGGCGAGCGTGTCCGCGACCTGCTCCTCGGCTGCCCTAAGCCGCCTGCCGGCACTCTCGAGGCGGCCCAGGGCGCGGGTGTGTGCCTGGGCAGCCTGCTCCCGGTCCGCCTCGGTGCGAGCCACATCAGATGCTGTACGACGGGCATCGGCCGCCGCCTGCTCCAGCTCCCGGGCGCTGCGCATCTCCGGGCCCTCGCGCAGCGCAGCCTCCTGCGCCTTCAGCCGTGCGGCGCTCTCCTCCAGCTCCGCGAGCCGTCCGGCGATCCGCTCCCGGTCCTCCTCGGCCTGCGACCGCTCGCTCTCGGCCTGCACGAGGTCGCGGTTGAGCTGTTCGTAGCGGGCGTGTTCGTGGCGGGGGAGCCGGGCGCGGCGGCGGGTGGCGACGCGGGCGTAGCGGCGGTAGTGGTCCAGGAAGGCGGAGGCGGCCCGCTCGGCCTCGGTGGCCGCCCGCAGCTCCTCCTTCTCCTCATCCAGAGACCGGAACGCCTCGGCCACGTCGGCGATCACTGCCTGGTCCATGGGCGGCAGCGCCTCGGTCAGCGCACGCGACAGCGCTGCCTCGTTGGGCCGCTTCGACAGCTGCGGCTGGCGCAGCTGGATGAGCAGGTCCACCAAGGCCGCGTACCGCCGCTCACCGAGCCCGAACAGCGCCTCGTCGACGCCCCTGCGATACGCGGTGGCGGTGTCGTACACCATGCCGCGCCCGGCGAGAGCTTCCGCGAGCCGGTCCCGCGACAGCGCGGTGCCGGTGGTGTCGAGCAGACTGAGCTCCTGCCCGATCCGCTGGTCGGTGACGGCGTACCAGTGGCGGGCGATACCCCGCCCCGCCACCGCCTTCAGCCCGCAGGCCAGGGTGAGGAAGCGGTCCTGTCCGGCGGCGTCGTCGTGGCGGCCGAACTCGATCCAGGTGTAGCCGAGCCGCTCGGGGTGCGGGTGCTGCCCGCCCAGCAGCAGGTTCCACTCCATGCGCTTGCCCGGGTCGGCGTCGGGCTCCACGCGCCGCGCGGACAGGTCGCCGTCCAGGAGGAAGGGCAGGGTGAGGGCGAGGACCTTGGACTTGCCGGTGCCGTTGTTGCCGCGCAGCAGCAGCCGTCCGTCCCGGAACCAGAACTCCTCGGTGTCGTAGTAGAAGAGGTCGACCAGGCCGATACGCAGCGGCCGCCACCGGCCAGGTGCGGGAGTGGGCAGGGCGGTCACAGCTCTCACGCCTTTCGCTGAGAGGTACGGGGGGCAGGGACTCCCGGTTCCCTTACGACGGTCTCGCCGACCGCGTACCGGGCCAACGCCGGCAGCGGGGCGACGCCGCCGGGTGCGGCGGTGACCAGGCCGAGCGCGGTCAGCTTGGCCAGGGCCTGGTCGACCAACTCCGCTTCCGCGCCCGGCTGTTTGGCGCTCTTGGACCAGAAGCCGCCGTGTTCGGCGGCCAGTTCCCGCACCCTGCGCTCCAGTTCACCGCGGCTGACCGCGCCGTTCGCGGCCGCGAGGTGCTCGGCGAGCAGCAAGGTGACGTGCCCGTGGGTGCCCTGCTCGGGCATCCGTACGTCGGTCAGGTCGTCCAGGGGGTCGACCATGGCGATGCCCTCGGCCCGCACCTCCGTGACCAGGCCGGTCAGTTCGGTGATCCGTGCGGTGATGAAGGCCCGCTGGCGGGTGAGGTAGGCGAGCTCTGCGTCGGTCAGCTCGGCGTAGTACAGCACCGGGTCGTCCAGCAGGCGCCGGGTCAGCCGCTGGCGGATGGCGCGGAAGCGTAGTTCGTCGCTGTCCAGGGCGCTCTCGGCGGCCAGCTCGGCCAGTCGGTCCTCGAAGCCGTCAGCGGTGATCATCGACGGGCCGCGGCGGGCGGCGAGCAGTCCGGCCAGGACGCGGCGCTGGACGTCGTAGAGCACATCGCCCGCCCCGCTGACGTAGGCGTCCTCGTCCCCGGCCACCCGCCGCAGCACTCCGTAGCGCATGAGCAGCCGTACCACTGCCGCTAGATCCAGCCGCTCCTCGCGCCGCTCCAGCGTGAACTCGATCCCAGCGGCGGCCAGATGGGGGTCGGCGGCATCCAGGACCACCTGCTCGGCGAGCCGGCCGAGCGCGATCTGCGCCTCGCCCCGCTCCAGCGCGGCCAGCGCCAGGCACAGCAGCACATAGCGGCGGCGGGTGAACGGCGCGCGAGCGCGGGAGGCCTCACGGGCCGGATGGGTGGGGTCGGCCAGGGTGCCGGGTGCCCTGCCCAGCCGCGCAGCCTCCGCGTCCACCCGCAGAGGCCAGCCGGTGTTGCGGTCGAACCAGTCGCGCAGGTCGTCGGCGTGCTGGCGCGCCAGCCGGAACTCCTCGGCGTATGGGCCGTGCGCGAGCAGCAGCGGCTCCTTCAGCAGCGCGCGGGCGGCCTTGTGGAACTCGGCGGCGCGCCGGCTGTCCAGCACCTCGCCCAGGGGCGTGGTCATCGATCCCCTCCCGTCGGTGTGTCGTCGGTGCGTATCTGACCGGTCCGGGTGAGATCGGTGATCTCGACCAGGTGATCGGGTCCGCGGAAGGTGCCGCCGGGGGTGCGGATCTCGGCCGTCGTCCCGTCCGCCAGGGCGGTGAGCCGGATCTCCATCGTGCCGTCGTTGCTGGTCGCGACGGTGGCCGTCATGCCGGGCCGCCAGGTGGCCAGGGCGTCGCCGAGCAGCTGAAGGAAGAGGCCGAAGGCGAGCGGGTCGAGCTCGCCGAGCGCGGACAGCCGCGTGGTGCCGTCCGTCGCGAGGCGGGCACGGGCGGCCGCGATCTCCTCCGCCTGCTTGGCGGCGATCTCGGCCAGGCGCCTGCGCTGCTCGGACCGGTCCTGTACTCGACGGGTCTTGCCGCGCCGTTCATAGCTGCCGGTGCGGCGCAGTTGCGGGCTGATGCGCAGCGGCTCGGCCTCGGCCCACGGCGTGGAGGCGGCCACCGGGTGGGCGGCGCGCCGGTCGACGGTGTCGGCGTCGACGGTGAGGTGACGTGCCGGATACAGCCCGAACGCGGCGCGCCACAGCCGGTGCCGCGCCGCGTCGTCGGGGGCCTCGGCGAACCAACGGGCCAGGGTCCGAAAGTCCGCCGAGCGGTCCGAGCGCCCGGCCCGCCGCTCGTTCAACTGGCGTACAACCGCCAGCAGTTGCGGGATCGCCCCAAGAGCGCGCCCACGCAGCAGGCGGGCCTGCGACTCGCGGCCGTCCGCCGACACGAACCAGGCGGCCAGCCCCGACCACCTGCCCACCCACCGCTCATACGCCCCCGCCTCGGCGCTCTGGACCTCATCCGGGGCGGCATCGGCCGCCTCCCGGGCCGCCGCCAGCCGCAGCAGCACACCGACCCGGCCCCGCTCCTCCAACTCGCCGATGAGCAAGGCGATTCGCCCGCCCAGGGTGATCAGGTCCTGGATGAACCGCTCCAGGTACTGGATCAGGCGATCTTTGTAGGCGAGGAACACCTCGACCTCCACGTCGTGCAGGTCAATGGTGCGCTGCAGGGAGCCCATGAATGCCCGCGCGTTCTCCGCCAGCGCCTCGAACCGGCTCGTGAGAGCGGACAGTGCCAGATGCGCTTTGGCCGCGTCCGGCTCGCCCTCCTGCTCGGCGGCGATCACCAACAGGGCCCGCAGCTGGGTGACGATGTCGTGCAGGGCCACCGCCTGCAGCGCACCGCGCCGCCCCAGCGCCTCGTCATACGTCGACAGCGCCAGCTCGGCGGCCTCACCCGCCTGTGTGAGCTGGTAGATGAAGCGTTTGCGGTAGAAGTCCTCGACCGCGGTGACCCGGGAGGTGTCCGGATCCGCCCGCAGATTGCCCCACTCGACGAGACTGTCCAGCGCCTTGACCACCGCGTCCAAGTCGGCGGGCCGGTGCTCCGGCGGCAGCACCGCGAACACGTCCTCGGGCCGCAGATGGACCGCGAAGCGCTCCTTGGCGGCCAGGAACGCGCCCATCACCCGGCGGTACAGGGCGGCGTTGGGCACGGTGAGGTGGGCGAAGGGCGCATACCCGGCCCGTGCCGGTCCGGAAGGCGTCGACGTCATCGTTCAGGCATTCTCTCCGACGGACACCCCGCTGTGGCAATCGTGGCCTGACCTTCACGCAGGGTCCCGCCGTGTGTGGGCTCTCGCTGCGTGCGCTCGGCCGACCGCATGTTGCGGGCCTGCCGTCGCCGATGGGGCTTTCGACTCAGGATACTAGGACGTGATCCTCCACCCCTGTCTGATCAGTTCTGCAAGCGGCGGGTATTCCTCTGGTTCGTTGCGTGGGTGGCGGCGGACATACAGCCTGGTGGGGATGCGCACCAGGATCGTCACGGCCACGATCGGCAGGATCACGTACGGCACGAGCAGGCGGAACCCATACGAGTCGTGATCCAGCGCCGCGAGGAGGGTGAGGACAGCGAGCGGGATTACGAGACAACCGGCCCCGAATAACGTCCACTTGTGGAGCTGGTGGATCCAGTGTGCCCGCTTGCAGGGGATGCACCGGGGAATTCCGATGGTGGCGGTCTGCCATCGCTCGTAGGTACCGACGACGAACCAGACGTTCCGCTCGTCGCGCCTGAGATTCAGCATGTGAATCACTCTTTGGTCCGCGTCTCTGGACTGGCAGTACCAGCACAGCAGTGGGCGGTCCATGGTGCTTCCCCTCCAGGACGGCGGCTACGGGTTCCAGATCATCTCCCGCGGCTGCGGGGACGGGTCCCGGACACAGCCCGCAGCGTCGGCCGCAGCGGTGAGCTCGCCGTTTTGACGTCGCTGGTCCGATGGCCCCTCGAACTTGATCGCTCGCGGAGGGAAGCACCGGACGTGAGAGCCCACCGCCATGACCTAATCAGTCGCTGCGGCCAGGTCCTTGCGCATCAGGTCACGCACGGTCCGAAAATTGTCCTCAAGCTCCATGCGCACGGAGTGTGCCTCAGCTTCGGCGGGCTCCCTGCCTGCGGCGTAGTGATCGCGCAGATGGCGCATGGACCGGAACGCTGCATACGCGGCCGCTTCCACGGTTGGCGGAGCTACGAGTCGCAGACGCTCGAGAGCGGCGTGAACCCCTGAAGATCGGAACGCCTCTCGAACCACGGAATCCCGCGACGCGTCCCCCAGATGATCGCCGAGACTGACGGCTCGGATGGCTTCTCCGGCTTCATTCATGGCCGTCATGAACGCCGTGTACGCCTCCCGGCGGACCTCAAGTGCCCGGTTGGACAAGTCCCGACGCCAGCGGTTGCGGTCCGCGATGAGCGTGGCCACGATGCCGATCGCCGCGCCGATGGAGGTCGACAACGCTGAGCTCCAGTCCATGCGCATCAGCGTCACACCAACGCTCCGCACTTGTCAGGCGGGCATCGGACACAGTCTCCCTGGTCCGGGAAACGCGGCGGCGCTCCGCCGTCGCGCGGTCAAGCGGATCAACCAGGGGCGTTGGAATGCCCCACCGCCCAGTCACTCCATGCACCTGAACCACCGCCGATCCCGAAAGGTGAACAGGACGTGTCAAAGGAATCTCTGAAGTGGCTGAACGCCGGCACACTGATCGGCTTCACCGACAAGCGCGGCACGGCCTGGCTTTACCGGGCCGATCTGCAGGGTGCCGAGCCCAACCACTACGCCGGTCCCGTCCCAGTGGAGGACGTGAAACGGAGCCTGTTCGGGTGGCAGGCCGTGGCCAGCCCGGTGTATGTGGAGAGCCCGGTCACCGGTGGGCTGATCCACGTACCGGAGCGGCAGGCCTTCCTCCGCAGCGACACCGGACACGTGATGGGGATCTTCAGCGACGGGTACGAGCCGCATCCGTACGAGGAGTGGCTGCAGTGACGGTCGGCGGTGATGGCTTCCGAGACCATCGGCTGGATCGTGAAGACCCTTGACCAGCCTGTTCGATGCGGAGGATTTCGGATGATCCGGTCGGATCGATCACAAGGCGGAGGGGCCTGAGCACGTCAGCAGCCGCTTGAGGCCACCCACGAGAGCCGCTCAGCGGTTCTCCACTCTGCTGAGCAGACGGGAACCGAGCTCGAGAGCCATGATGCCCCGCGACCCGGCCACGAGGGCTCGATTGCCGGGCAGGAACCTGATGCGCCACAGCGGCGACCCGACCCACAGATGGTGTTCCCGCAGAGTTTCCATGGACCACAGTGCGACGGAGCAGGTGTGTCCGCCGGTGAGAATGAGTGGCTGCCCGCCGATCAGGGCCATGTCCACATCCGCCAATGCCATGTGATGAGCTTTCTCGAGTTGGGCATCGGCCAGCAGCGAACCGTCGTCGGTGTTCCAGACGAGCAAACGAGAGAAAGCCGCGGCTGCGACCGCGACCGACGCGTCGCCCGAATGTCCGAAGGACACAGCCGAGATGGGAAGCGGCTCGCTTGTGTCCGGATGTGCTGCGAGTGGTAGGCGCTGGTGTCCCGCCTCATCGCTGGTCACTGTCCACAACCGGGCTTCGACGGATTCCCAGTCCCACGTGATGAATCGGATTGCCCCGGCACGTTGCTCGGGGAGTGGCGCTATGCCGAACCTGCCGGTGTGGCAGGTAAGCGGTGGACGAATCGGCTCACCAGAGGCCAGGTCGACGAAGCTCAGCCGGCCACTTGCCGCGGTGACGAGAAGGAGAGGCCGCCCGTGGTGTACCACCACCATGCGGCCCCACTCCTCGTCCGTGGTGAGCCGGAAATCGTGCGACGGTTCGCTGTCCGGGAACTGCCGCAGCGTGACATGCCCTTGAGTATCAAGGATGACGAAGGAACCTGGATCGCCCGGCAGCATGGCTGCGCTGCGGTAGCGCTCCTCCGCCGACGGCCTCAGCTCGGTGACCACATGGCCGTTGTCTACGTCGAAGATCAGAGCGGTGCCGTCCGCCCTGATCGATGCGACGAAGCCGCGTCCCGTGGCGTCAGATCCCGTGACCACGCTGTGGTAGTCGTTGGCGGAAGCCACCTGCTTGGCCGTCCGGGCGTCCCAGACACGTACAGCGCCATCGCGTCCCCCCGTGATGAGAAGGGGAGCACCGTCCAGTTCACACTGGGCAAGCGACTGTATCCCGCCGTCGTGAGCCGCCAGTTGCAGCACTTCGCCGCGGTCGGGTCCACGCGTGAAGAGATTGCCGTTCCAGTCGCCCCAACACCACAGATCGCCGCTGTGACCTGCAATGAGCGTAGTGAACACCCCGGCCTGACCGCGATGCGGATGACCCACGAAGTCTCGACGGATCGGATCCCAAGCCACCACCCGGCCATCCGAAGCCCCGAGAAGCAGCACGGGTGCGCCCTCGCGCTCCGCGATCGACGCGGACCAAAAACGCACGTCCGCCCGCCAATTCGGCAACTGCGTGCCGGGACGCAGCGGTTCCTCGAGCGGGGTCGCGTCGTGCAGGTCCCACGTCGTGATGTCACCCTCCGCACTTCTCACCACGGCAAGGCCACGACAGCCCGCGTTGCCCACAGCGAGAACACGGTCCTCGTCACCGATCACGACGCGCGGCAGATCCAGCAGGCGACCGTCCTGCGCGGACAAAACCTCGATCACGTGATCTCGGCTGACGGCGGCCACCGCGACCTGATCTCCCACTGAGACAGCCCAAACGCCGTGTGTCGCACGATCGTGCGCGAGAGTTCGGTGGGGGTCGGCCGCGTCCGGCGTCGTGCGCAGCAGTCGGCCGTCTTCGTGAAGAGTCACGATGACGACGCCGTCATCCTGTGCAAAGGCAGTCATATCGCTGACGGGTGAGTCCGGCTCGCGTATGCCGGACGCCAAGGGTTCTCCATCGGCGAGGAGCCATGACTGAACGCCCCATGCGCTCGCCGAAAGCACGACGGCTCCCCTTTGGGTTTCAACAGCGGTGACGGCAAGGACGTAGTCCTCGTGGTGACCGAACGTCCGGCTCTCGTCAAGGGCATCCCAGTGGGCCCAGAGCACCGACCATGGGCGGTCGGGAGCGGCAGCCGCCAGTTCGCCAGCCAGGCGCTCGTCGCCGGCCATGCGCGCCGCCATCTCGAGGTAGCAGACGCGTTCGTCCGACGGTGCCACGAGCAGCTGCTGGCCAACCCGTTGAATGACACGGGCCACTCGTCGGCCCGACTCGGTGAGTGCTGCTGGGAGGGCTGCCAGCAGGCGAGGCGGATCAACTGCGGCCAGGAAGCCGGTATCGCCCAGAAGCCGGTCAAGTACTTGGCCCTCGCCCGCGTGGAAGGGCAGATACGTACGCGTGTATCCGTCGGCGCGCGCCCAGTCCGGCCCGTTCACGAGAGACGATGACAGCCTTTCGAGGAGGACGTCTGTGAGCCGGCGATGGATCTCGGCCGGTGGACGCTGTCGAGTGCTGAGCTGACGCAGGTGTTCGCCGAGCGCCTCGTGGAAGAGCCGGAAGGCGACGCGATCTCCCCGTTCGGTGCGGTGGAGCAGATCAAGTGCGGTGGTGTCGAGGAGCAACCGGGTCACGTCGCGCTCCGAGTAGGCGTCGGTGCCCAGCATGGTGGCTGCGGCCGCCCAGGTCCGCGGGTCGTCGAAGCCGTCGCCCTGGGACCAGGCCAGCGCCATCAGCAGGTCACGCAACCATGGTCCGCCCGGCCGAACGTCGCGGAGGTAGCGTTCCATGGCGGCACCGACCGTGGTGGGAAGCGTCTGTGCCCACCCGGAGCCGCCGGTGTCGACGGTCTCGCTCGATGCCATCAAGGACAGCGCCGTGAGCTGGGCCACCAGAAAACTGGAGCCGGCACGGGCGGCGACGGCGCCGGCGACTGTCGCCGCCAGCTCGGGGCGAGCCCGGTAGGGCGTGCGGACCTGTGGGTCCGGCCCGGCGAGCAATGTGCGGCGTACGTACTCGGCAAGGTCGCGCCGATCCAGCAGGCGTGCCTCGTCCAAGTCGAGTACGAGGACCGAAGCTCCGAAGAGACGCAGCAGGTCGTCCTGGCCCCCTCGGCGAGTGCCGACGAGCAGCCGAATTCCCGTCCTGTCCGACGCCGTCGCGAGCGGTTCGAGCAGGTCGACGATGAGCCGATGAGCGTCGGCGGCCTCGTCGACCCCATCGACAGCCACCACGGTCGACCGAGGCCGGAAGCCTTCGCGGAGATGCGCGAGCAGACCACCACACGTCGCCTCGTCGATGCTCAAGGCCTGCGAAATCTCGGCGGCCACTTCGTCCGCGGTGCGGCCACGCACATGCAGGGCGATGGTGATGGCACCGACCGGCGGCAGCGTCCCCGCCGGCGCGGAGGCAAGCGCCTCATGGCGCAGGTCGGTGTCGGCCAGAGTCACGAGCCTTCCGAGAACGGCCGACTTACCGGATCCCGGGGCACCGGTCACGACACGAGACCGCGTAGCGTCGGGACCATCGTCCTTGATCCAGTCGACCAGCTCACGCAGGACCTGAACGCGGCCGATGAAGTAGGAGCCGCCTCGCACGGCCGAAGGCAGAACGCCACGCCCTCTGGGGTGGAAGTGACCGCGCAACTGCTCGGCCCGCTGTGCGGCCACGGCATCAGCTCTTCGAGCCAGCGTCTGCTCATGCGCGGCTTGCCTTGCTGCTCGGTCACGAAGCCAGTCAACGGCTGGAGGTACCGCGAATCCGCACGCGATCACCAGGGCTGTGAGAACGACCATGGCCGGTGTTACTCGGTCAGAGGTGAGCAACCCCAGCAAGGCCCCGATCGCGACCGCCAGGCCCGGCAGCAGATGGATCAACAGTCGCACGGTCAGTGACCGTCGGTTGCCGCGTGGGCGCAATGAGTACACAGCTTCATTCGTATAGGCAATCCTGCCTCGCCGTTCGTGGAATCACTGAACGGCCATCAACCCGCGGTGGGTACGTGACCGCACTGCGCCCCAGCGGCGGGTGGCCGGCCGGCACAGAGTCCTCCTCGTCCTGGGCGCGCGGCTACAGGAGGGTTCGGCGGGTGGAGTGGTGGAGTGGTGGAGCGGTGGCGCGGGGAGTTGGGCGTGGTCTGCGGGATGGGGGACGGTCGCCATTCCGACCTCAACTTGCCTGTGAAAGATGCCCAGGAGCCGGCCTTGAAGGTCACGGCAGGACCGTGCGGGACCTTCCTGTCACGGACGGGCACGAAGCCGGGGAACGCGTCCGCCATCTCCACGCAGTTGCCGCCCAGGGTGAGACAGGCTCCATGTGACGCCTTCTCAGTGCCAGGAGTTGGTGATCTTGTGTGACAGGAGTTTCACGGACGTGTCCCGGTTGGGTACCGCCCGACGACTGGCCGAAATTCGACGGCTAGCCTGACCGGGCTCGAGACGTCCGAGGGGCGTCGGTGACATCCGGGCGAAAACGGGGAGACGGGGAACAGGCATGGGTAGACGTGATGAGCACGCGGTGTCACGCAGGCAGGCGTTCAGGCTGGCCGGGACGGGCCTGGGCCTGGCCGTGCTGGGGGCAGGCGCATGGGGGTGCACCCCCGAGGAGGAAACGGGCGCGTCGGGCGGCGGCACAACTCCCCCTGGAGGTAAGGGCGGTGGCACCGACAAGGGCGGTGACACCTTCACCACCCCGCCGCCGGGCACCGCGCCCAAGCCGCTGTGGCAGAAGAAGACAACCAACGAGAACCTGGCCGGGATCCACGCGCTCGCGGTGTTCGGCGACACAGTCGTGGTGTCGGGTGACCCGCTGGTGGGGCGTGACGTCGTCAGCGGCAAGGAGAAGTGGTCACGGCCGAGCGTCACCATTCCCGGCGCCAAACTGATCACCGGCGGCGGGACGCTCTATCTCGCCAGCGCCGAGTACGACGGCGACGTGGTGGGCCTCGATCCGGCCACGGGCAAGGAGACCTGGCGCAGCCGCCTGGGCAAGGAGTACGAGCAGCCGCGCCCCATCGCGGCCGACGACCGCCACGTCTACGTCCTCGCCGGGATCCTGGAGGAGGACCTCTCGTCGCCGACCAACGTGATCGCCGCGATCGACACCACCTCCGGCAAGATCGCCTGGCGTGAGCAGCGTGACAAGGGGACCGAGGAGTTCGGCATCACCGCCGCGGTCGTCGGCGGGCGCCTCGCGTACACCGATTTCCGGAAGAACGTGACCGTACGCGACACGACGACGGGTCGGCAGCTCTGGACGAAGAAGATCGGCAGGTCCAACTACTACCGCTTCGCCGTGCACGAGGACCTGTTGATCGTGCCGGACGGGCAGCGGCTGCGGGCGTTCGCGCTGGCCACGGGCACGGAACGCTGGTCGCTGGCGAATGAGAAGTTCACTTGGTTCAACGATCCGCAGGTCCTGGACGGGGTGCTCTACGCCTCCGACAGCGCGTACGGCATGTGGGCGGTGAACCCCGGAACGGGCAAGGAGATCTGGCACAACAAGGACCTGGTGGGCTCGGCTGCGGAGGCGTGGCAGTTCGCCAAGGTGGGCGGCACGCTGTACGGCGCGACCGAGCACGACAAGAACGGCGGCGTGCACGCCTTCGACACGGCGGCCGGGAAGCTGCGCTGGACGTACAACGACAACACCGGTGAGAACCAGAAGTGGTACGTGGTCCCGGCGGGCAAGCGGCTGGCCGTGATGCATGCCGAGCGGCTGTACGCGCTGCCGGCCGTCTGAGCCGACGGGGGCAGCGGACAGCGCGGCGGCGGGAGGCTGACCTGCGGTCCCGTCCCAGGCCGACGAGGAGGCTGCCGGTGGGCGCCGATGGGCGACACTCCGGCCGGTGTGCGGAGGCTTCGAGGAACTCCACCCGAGAGTGCCACTGCAGCTGCGACCGTGCCAAGGTTCGGTTCGCATCTCGGTCCGCTGCCCCCGCAGGCTCCTCGATGACGCGGCCACCGTCGCCGCCCGCTGGATCCAGCGGGCGGCGCCTGGACGGATGCCGTCGCGAACTGTCCCGTCAGCGCCGGTGGTGCGGCGCAGGACCCCCTGGCGGCGTAGCGGCAAGATCCGCGGCCGCCGAACGCCTCGGCCGTTGCGGACTTGGCCGTCACCCAGCACTCCCGTTCGGAAGTAGTGCGCCGCCCACCGTTGCGCGACACGGGATGACCGTTCATTATCAGGAATCCTGTTTGTTTAATGTTGCAGCGTTGCAGCGATGGGCGGACCAGACCATGCCATTCAGTCCCGGAATCCAGGCCAGAGGTATCCAGTTGCTGCTCGGCGGCATGATGTCCCGCGTGCACAAGGACCTGCGCTTCACCGACATCCCGAAGCGCACCGAATCCCTCCAGGTGGAAACCGGCGCCGGACCGGTGGCGTGCACCGTCTATCGCCCGCCATCCACCACCGACACCCCCGCCCCCGCTCCCGTCTACGTCAACTTCCACGGCGGCGGCTTCGTCGTCGCCCGTCCCGAGCAGGACGACCACATCTGCCGCTACATAGCCGCCACAGCCGGCTGCGTCGTGATCAACGTGGACTACGCCGTCGCCCCGCAGCGGCCGTTCCCCGCCCCCGTCACCCAGGCATACGACGTCACCGCGTGGGTCGCCGAGAACGGCCCCGCCAACGGCTGGGACGGCTCGCGACTCGCCGTGGGCGGACACAGCGCCGGCGCCAGCCTGACCGCCGCGGTCTGCCGCACCGCCCGCGACCGCGGCACCTTCACGCCCCGGCTCCAGATCATCGACTCCGCTCCGCTCGACCAGGTCGGCGACCCCGCCACCAAGCATTCCCCGATCGCCAAGCCGCTGCTCACCCCGCACCTCATGCGGGTCTTCACCGCCGCGTATGTCCCGAACTCCGCCGACCGCGCCCATCCCCTCGTCTCGCCCGGGCTGGCCGACGACCTCGCCGGACTGCCGCCCGCCCTGGTCATCACCGCAGAGAACGACCGCCTGCGCGACGAGGGCGACGCCTACGCCAAGGCCCTGGACGCCGCAGGCGTCTCGGTCACCCACCGCGTCTTCGAGGGCGTCGACCACTACTTCACGCACACCGGCCCGGTACCGGCAGGGAAGGAAGCCATAGAGCTGATGGCCACCACCCTGCGCACCGCACTCAGCACCTGACACTGCCAGGCCGCCGAGCCTTGGTGAAGGACATCCGGCAGAGCCTCTCTGTCGACCGGCCTTCCCGCGAGCCTGACAATGTTTGTAGTGCTGCACGCTCTGAGTTACTCATGGCGGCGGCTGGGGTCCGTCGCGCGGGCCTATCGCTTTCCCCATCCACAGAGGTCGCTGCCCCGCCGGACGTACTTCGGCGTCGAGCAGTACGTCGGCCACCTGTGCGCCGGGCTTCGCGGCGAGCCGCGAGCGCAGGAAGCCCAGGGAGGCGCCGCGCTGTTCCCCGGTGTACATCCGGCCGTACTGGTTCTCCTGGACGTTCCTCAGCCCCGCGATCTGGAACTTGGTCGCGTTGTGCAGGAAGGCCACGCCGGCCAGCGAGTTGGGTATCCGGTCCAACGCCCGGTTGAACGACAGCAGATACTCGCGGTAGCCCCGCACCTGCTCGATCGGGTTGAGCACGGGCTGCGCGTACGCGTCGATCCGACACAGCAGCGGCTCGTCCTCCTCCGGGTAGGCCGCACTCCACCCCCTTGGCAACAAGACCCTCAGCCGGTACTGGAACCCATACGGAGGGCCGCATGGTAGGGATACAGCCCCGGGCGGCCACATTCCGTCGGCAGCGGCTCATGAACACCGCGCGGACGGGTTGCGGTCACGCTGGGACGAGCCTTGCTCTGGCTGGTGTGCACAGGATGTGCACTGTCCCTGGTCACGCAAAATGACTGCGCAGGCTAGGGGCCGTCTTCGCACACCGCGCACCTGTCCCCGGCGTACAGCCCGACTCGTCTGCCGCTGGGGCTCAACGCGTGTTGATCACCGAAGCCTGTCGGTGATCAACCGCGCCGTCTCCCGTGCACAGCCTCACGACAAGGTCACCCCGGCGCCACCGTGCCCGTAGTTGTGAATCACAGGGATGCCGCCCCCGCGGTGGTCGGCCTCGACCCGTACCTCGGGACGCGTCGGCCGGGCGCCCACCCGATGCTCGATGAGCCGGGCATCCGCCAACCTCGGCTCGACAGCAGTGCACCGCTCGACGAGGCCCTTTGGTGCGGTCGCATTGTCGGACAGATCACCGTCGCCGTCGATCGCGGTGTCGCCCAGGACGACCGTGTCGCCGTGCGGATAGAAGCACACGAGATCGGGCGACAGCCCCGTGTCCTCGGAAAAGAACTCAGTGATTCCCGGGTTCTCAATGTAAGTGTTCGGCCATGGACCGTGGATGATGACCTCTGGGCATTGATCGAATCTTTGCTGCCATCGTGGCCGCAGAGGGCTCCCGGCCCGCAGCCGGTGGATGACCGGTTGTGCCTCCAAGGCATCCTGTACGTGCTCTACAACGACATCAGCTGGTAACAGCTGCCGCTCCCTTGCCTGCTGGAGGCGGCTGAAGAAAGTCTCAATCATGATCGCAAGGCTCCACGGGAGGCAGTAAGTTCCAATGCGAGCTCGGAACCCCCGGCGCCTCAGCAGCGAGAGCTAGCATCTCAGCGGCGTCGGCAACCGTCTACGCCTAGGCGTTTCATCCGGAGCGATGATGTCGACTGAAGGTCACGGCAAGACAGCGGTCTGGGCGAAGGCCCTCGCTGCGATCGTTCTCCTCGTCCTCATGCCTCTGGTGATCTATTTCATGGTCTCCTTCCAGAGGTAGGGCGCATTCCCTTGGTGAGTGCGGCTTCCGTTCTTCCGGGCGACTTCAACAGACCGTGACCTCGCCATCTATCCCTGAACGACCGTGATCTCCTTACGAGTTCTTCGGAAGATGACCCTGCTGGCGTAATCGACCGTGACACCTCTTATTGGTGAGCTGGCCGGGTATTCGAAATCACCACTCGGAGAGCCTCATCCACGAGTCGTGATAAGGCCGTTCCGGGTGGTTGGCTTGATCGGTCAATCCGGCGAGGCAGCTGCGGCAGTCGAGAACGAGGGCGTGGTCGGGGCCCAATGCCTCGGCGGCATGGGTAAGCACTGAGTTGAACTGGGTTATCGCTCCGTCAAGGTCTCCGCATGCGCTGGTCCACAGGGCCACCTCGAAGCGGGCGTTGAGCGTGACCGGGTGCAGATCGGGAGTTCCGTCGAGTCTGTCAGTGATCACGCCTTCGGCGATCTGGAGGGCTTGGCGCAGTTGCCCGGCCTGTCCGGTCGCGTGTGCCAGACCGGTCCGCGCCGCCAGTGTGAGCAGATGGTGGGCGCCGAGGAGACGGGCATGGTCGGCTGAGATGTTCTCGATGAGGGGCAGGCCGTGCTCAAGGTCTCCCGCGATCAATGTCCAGTATGCGAGGTTGCGTCGCACATCCAGGATCAGCTCCAGTGTGCCGAGGTTCCTTCCGATGAGGTGGTCGTCCAAGGCCTGCCACAGCCGTACCGCACCGACGGCGTCGCCGTCGTACCCGGTCCAGAGAGCCACCTCGAATCGGCAGGACAGTGTCGTCGGATGGTCCTCTCCGAGGAGTCGGACGCTGTCGGCCAATGCCTCGTGTGCCAGCTGAAATGCCTGTGTCGTGTCCCCGGACTGCCCTGTCGACCGGGCTACGACGATGCGCGGGGACAGTGTCTCGACGGGGCTCAGCGGAATGCTGTCGTCGGCCGCTTGTCGGGCGATCTGAAGGGCCTTGGCGTGTCGGCCGGCGAGGCCGGTCCAGAATGCCAACTGCTCTGTCAACCGGATCAGTTGCGCCGGCTCGATGCCTTCTCGATTGGCTCGGGCGACGGCGATGGCTGATCGAAGTGTTTGGATTGCAGCGGCCGTGTCGCCCCTCACGCCACCGAGGCAAGCGGCCAGGCCTGCCGCTGCCATGACGTATCCGCCGTCGACCGCTGCGGCGAATGCGGCCTGTGCGGGATCCCATTGCTGGTACCAGTCGTAGGCGGTCCATCCGAGGTGTGCGGCCTCTGCCGGCTCGGCTCGGTCGATCAGCTCATGCCAAGTCGTATCGGGTATGGGTGCTGCGTCGGGGTCCGCTTCGACGACGTCGGGAAGGTAGTCGAAGACCACGTAGCGGTCGGGGGCGTCGGGCACGAGCAGGCCACTGGTGGCGTATGCGGCCCTCGTGGCCCATGTCATGGCCTCCTCCCAGGGCTCCGGTCGCAGCCGCGCACCGCCTCGTTGGAGCAGGTAGTGCTCGTGCAGGGTCCGAAGGATTTCGGGTGACAAGCCTCCGTAGACTCCCGCCCGCCGGGCGTCGACAGCTGCGGCAACGATGGCGGCTCCGCGCGGGTGCGTGCCGGGCGCCCAGCTGTCCTGCCAGAGCGCAAAGAGCTTGGGGCCGGCCGCTATGTACTCGGCCAGGCCGAACTGGTCGCAATGCTCCAGAGCGGACGCAATACGCGGATCACGGGCGCACTGGTGTGCCCGCTCCACTTCAGCAGGCGTCCAGGTCCGGTCGATCCGGATCTCAGTCGCACGGTCGAGAACTTCCCGCTGTTCCCCGGCCATATCGGCGCTCCCGACATCGCCGGATATGCCGTCGGTGGTGTAGCGGACTCGCTCCTGCGCCCGCATGGTGGCCAGGACCACGACGTGCCGGGTGCCGTCGCCCAGGAGCCTTTCCAGCAGCTGGGCCGTCAGCCCGTCGCTGCCCAGATACCTTTGGAGATCGTCCAGCCAGACGACGCAGCGCCGTTCTTGCTGGACCACTTCTACCGCCGCGCGGAGTCCCGTTCGGCTCTGGGGGCGGATGAAGGCGTGGTCGGGCAGGCACGCGCGCATGGCTTCGAACGCAGCACGGGACTTGCCCGCTGTGGACTCGCCGACCACCACGACGAAGCCACCACGTTGCACCGCCCTTTCCAGGTCCGGGCTACGGTCCCTGCGGACGAACGGGGGCGTGCGGTCCTGGGCCGGGTCGTCGGATTCGATGGGTGCCGCGGCATAAACGCCGACGCGGACAGGATCGGCGATCTCCCGGACGCGCCGCCCGCCCTGATCCTGGAAGAACAGTTCATCGGCAAGCTGGCGTGACTGCGCGGCATCGAAGTCGAGTCTGCTGGTGGCTCGGCTGACCAGCACGCTGACAACCATGCCAACGCCGGCAACCAGCCCAGAGGCGACGACCCCTGACCAGATTTTCGCCACCGCCGAAAATACAGCGGTGATCGCCGCCACGGCGACCACGAGCCCCCAGCCCCTGGCGTGCAGCCAACGTGAACGAACTTCCCCCATTGCGCGTCCCCACCCGCTACGGAACCTGGCGCCGACGACGACTCTGATCGTCGTACGACCTCCCGTGCCAGCAGTATGAGGGGTGCCCCAGATAGGGACACCGACCTTGGCTGTATCGCATCTGCTTCGTTCGTGATCAGCCGCGCGCTCTTGGGACGAGGCGCAGCCGACCCTCGGGGGACAGTGGGGCATGGCGGTGAGTCACAGGCGTTCCTAGCGCCAGGGATCGAGGGCGTGCTTGCCGCAGGTCTGGCCGGCTTCGAGTTGCTGCAGCACTGCCGGCCCTTCGGCCAGGGGGTGCACCTGAGGGGTGCCGGGCGGGTACACGCCGTGGGCGATGAGCGCCTCGATCTCGATGAGCAACGACTGGAAAAGGGACGGGGCTGCGGCCGCCAGCGCACCGATGTGCAGGCCCTTGACTTGGACCTGGTGGGTGAAGACCAGGTCGTGCGTGGTCACAGTGGCGTCGCCGGAAGCGGCACCGAACACGACGACGCGTCCGGTGAAGGGTTTGGTGACCGACAGGCTGACCTCGAACGTGGCCTGTCCCACCGATTCCAGGACCAGGTCGACCCCGCCGGTCAGGCGGGTGATCTCGTCAGCCAGATCGGGGCGTGCGCTGTCCAGAACGTCGTCGGCGCCGAGCCCTTTGACGGTGTCATGCTTGGCCGGTGACGCCGTGGCGATCACGCGTGCACCGTAGTGGCGAGCGAGGCGGACGGCGGCTTGCCCCACGCCTCCGGCCGCAGCATGAACGAGCACCACCTCACCCGTCTTGATCTCGCCCAACGGCCTCAGTGCCGCCAAGGCGGTGGCCCAGTTCAGCACCAGACCGAGGGCTGCGGCGTCGCTCCAACCAGAAGGCACAGGGAGTACATCCGGGGCCAGCATCGTCATGTACTGCGCGAAGGCGCCCGGGCCAGCTCCGATGACGTGGGTGCCGAGCTCAAGCGGGCTCTCGATGTCCGAGCCGATGCCCACGATCTCGCCGGCGGCTTCGAAGCCCGCCACATAGGGCGCCTGGGGGCCTGCTCCGTAAGTTCCACGGGTCTGCATGACGTCAGCGAAGTTGACTCCGGCGGCGCCCACGCGGATCAGGTACTCGCCGGGCCCCGGAGTGGGGCAGCGCCGATCGGTCGTGAGGGTCAGGTCCTCCGGTCCCTGATGTGACCGCTGGACCAGTGCTCGTACCGTCTGCTCAGCGCTGTGCTGCTGCTCGTTGATCTCCATGCACGAAACGTAAAAGTTTCACACTTACGTCAAGGTCAAGTGGCGGTCAACAGCCAGTGCGACGGGCCTCTCGTAGGTAGGTATCGAGCGCCGCCTGCTGATCGCTGAGAACGGCAATACGTGCCGCGAGCCGATCGCGATAGCTCTGCACCTCATGCAGGAACTCCGCGCCCACCACATCCGTGCCGACATCAGGTCCGTCAGTGAGGTTGGGCAGAACTTCCCTGATCAACCGCACGGGCAGCCCGGACTCCAGCAGCGAGCGGATGACGAGCACCCGGTCGATAGTGGACGGGCAGTAGTCGCGGAACCCATTGCTGCAACGACCGGGGACGATCAACCCCTCATCCTCGTAGTGCCGTAACGATCGCGCACTTACGCCGCTGGTTCTGGAAGCTTCGCTGATCTTCATACCTGGAGGCAACGTCCTGGCGCACCGTGGTCTTCCAGCACTCATCGCTAGGACGAAGTGAAGACTTGCGCAGGCGTCAACAATCTCATGTCCCGCAACACCGAGCTGTCTTGAGAAGACCCAGGCGTATCCCGAGGCCGTCGAGGCGACGTACGCGACAAGTCGGGCGCTGAGCCAGATCAGTTGTCCTCTTTCAACTCCTGCCGGGGAATCGGGAGACGAAGTTGTCGAGGCCCGGTTCGAGCGGGGTTGGTCTGAGGCGAAGACGGCAACGTCACCGCCAATTGCATCGGCTATGGCGGGGGCTGCGGCGGTGATCGCCGCGCGCCCGGTGTCCAGATCCGGTTTCGTCACCCCTGCTGTCCCCACGAACCCCAGGGCCCGGGCCCCGGGCCGGGCAGATACGGCAAAGCCTGCTCACCGCACCGGACTCGCCCGACGCCGTACTGTGCCGGGAACTCAACGACGTCCTGGCGACCGGCGGACCGCTTTGGCGACTGCACCTCGTCCGCGACCCGGGCGCCGAGGCGGCGCACCTCTACTTCACCCGCAACCACGCGATCTCGGACGGCCATTCCACCGGAGCCGTCGTCCGCGCCCTGCTGGACGCGCTGTTCGCCCCGGCAGACGGAGTGAGTCCGTACAACGTGCGGAGCGTGGCGCCCAACGGCGACGAGTTGACCTATCGGCCGCCCGAGCGGCCGGGCATCCCGCTCCGCCGGCCTGTGGCGCGGCCCGAGCCGCTGCTGTTCGCCGCTCATCGGCCGTGGCGCGAGCGACGTGCGGACTTCGTCCCGCTGGCGCTCACCCAGCAGGAGAGCCTGGCCCTCAAGTCCTGGTGCAAGAGCCATGGACTGACGGTCAACCAGTTCTTCGCGGTGGCGCTGGCCGAGTCGTTCGCCGAGGCCACGGGCCGTTCGGAGGTCACCTTGTACACGGCCGTGTCACTGCGGCGGCGGTACGCGCAGGGCGCCGCGCTGCCGGACGTGGGCTGCTTCATCAACGTACTGAACCTGCCCTTGCGGCTCGACCGGGGCGACCTGTCCGGCCACGCGCGCGACTACGCGGCGGCGCTGGAGCGGGCGGACGCAGCGTGGCGCCCGCCGGTCCGGGAACACGCGGCGATCCGCCGGGCGGTCGAGGAGACTGCGGCCGCCGGGTCGGCCCCCGGGATCTGCATCACCAACGTCGGGGTTGTCGATCCGGCCCTCGGCCCGCACGCGGACCGGGTCACCGGCTACCGGACCGTGGTCAACCGGACCGGCGCCAACTACGGCGTCGTCCTCCATCTCGGCACCCTTGGCGGGGTATTCGCGACGGCGCTCGCCTTCGGCACCCCGAGCACCGACCGGGACACGGTGCGGGGCGTGGCGAAGGCGCTGCACGACCGGGCGGTACGCCCGGACGCGGTGCGCCAGGGCGAGGTCCAGGAGGTATAGCCATGGACCTCTCAGCCGCCGTGTCGCAGGACCAGGTCGAGCAGACCGGGAAAGCGCTCGTCGAACTCGGCGCGCCGCAGCCGGTTGAGCCGCTTGGGCCCGGCATCGCGCTGCTCCAAGAGCCCGGCCTCGCGCAGCACCGCGAAATGGCGGCTGAGAGTCGCCTTGGTGACCGGCACGTCGAAGCTTCCGCACGACCGCTCCCAGTCGCCGGCCCCGGCGAGCTCGCGCACGAGGGTCTGCCGGACCGGGTCGGCGAGGGCGAGCAGTGCCGTCTCCAGCGGTACCTCACCAGGATGCGTGTGGACCGGAGGCGTGCGGTGGCTCGTGACTGCCGTCGGCTGCCGACTCGGTGCCGTCATGGCTGGTTGCTCCGTCCCGACTCGCTTGGTCCGTGACGAGTGTGGCGTACACGGATTGCAGGGTGTTCGATGATCTGCGTACACTCAGACTGTTCGCTCACAGACGGACACTCTACCGGAGTCGGCGGCGCATGGCCCCGCTCCCATCCCCCCACCATCCTCCGGCACGAAGGAAGGAAGACCCGTGCCACAAACCCAAGCCCACAAGGCCCGGCCTGGACTGACGCTCTTCGCGGCCTGCCTCGGCTTCGTGGTCGTCATCCTGGACGTCAGCGTCGTGAACGTCGCCACCAAGGCCCTCGCCGCGGACTTCGGCGGCAATCTGTCCGGCCTGGAGTGGGTGATCAACGGCTACACGCTCACCTTCGCCGCCTTCCTTCTGACCGCCGGTGCCATGGGCGACCGGTACGACCCCAAGCAGATCTTCGTCCTGGGGTTCGCGCTCTTCGCCGTGACGTCGCTGGCCTGCGGCGCCGCCCCCTCGCTGGTCACTCTGATCGCGGCCCGCGTCGTCCAGGGCGTCGGCGCGGCGATGATCGTGCCGTCGTCCCTGTCGATCGTGAACACCAACTTCCCCGACCCGGCGGAGCGCACCCGCGCCGTAAGCCTCTGGGCCGCGGCCGGCGGACTCGCGCTCGCACTCGGCCCGGTCGTGGGCGGCATCCTGGTGGACTCGCTCGGCTGGCGCTCGATCTTTTACATCAACGTCCCGATCGCCGCCGTCGGCATCCTGCTCGTCCGGGCCTACGCCCGGCCCGCCCCCGCCCGCGACGCCTCGGTCCGCCGCTCGCTGGACCTGCCGGGTCAGGTGCTCGCCGTGGTCGGTCTGGGCGCGCTCACCGGAGCGGTCGTGGAGGCCAACGCGCAGGGCTGGACCTCAGCTGTCGTCCTCACCTGCCTGGCCGTCTTCCTGGTCGCGCTCGTCGCCTTCGTCGCGGTGGAGCGCCGTAGCGGTGACCCGATGCTGCCGCTGCACCTGTTCGCCCGGAAGGCGTTCAGCTCCACGTCCCTCATCGGCGTGCTTCTCAACTTCTCCTTCTACGGCCTGATCTTCGTCTTCAGCCTCTTCTTCCAGCAGGTCTGGGAGTACTCGCCCATCGTCGCCGGACTCGCGTTCCTGCCGATGACGGCCGCCATCATGATCGCGAACCTGGCGTGCGGCCCGCTCGTCAAGCGCTACGGCGCCCGGACCGTGCTGATCACCGGCAACACCCTGGCCGCGGTTGGCTACCTCGCTACCGTGCCGGTGGTCGACTCCGGGGCGTACGCGCAGATGACCGCCCAGTTCGTCGTCGCCGGTTTCGGCATCGGCCTGGTCGTCCCGGCCATGACGAACGCCATGCTCGGCTCGGTGGACCCGGCCAATGCCGGCATCGCCTCCGGGGTCCTCAACGCCTCGCGCCAGCTGGGCGGACTTGTCGGGGTCGCGGTGATGGGCCTGCTCGTCGGCGAGGCCACATCGGACCACTTCCTGTCCGGACTGCGCGCCGCCCTGTTGTCGGCCGTGGTGGCCCTCGCGATCAGCGCGGTGCTGAGCGTGGCCGGCCTCCGCAGGTCCCGGGGCGACGAAGCGGACCGGCCGCTCGGCAGCAGCCCGGGCCGCCCAGCGTCGCGCGGCTGCAGCCGGTTCTGCAGCCGCTCGAAGGCGAGCCGATCCTCCTCCCACACGATCAACTCGCCGTTTATGCGAACTGCTACAGACGTCTCATGAGCGGGCGCCAGTCAGGGGCATGACTGCAGCAGGTTGACTCCGGGCGGCGAAGGCCGAAGGTCTTGATTCCGGTCACTCCGTGGCTTCGTCGTCGCGTCGAGAACTCGGGAGCGCCCGGGGCCGGGGCTCCGGCCTGCCGTTGGCTCTCTCCCTCCTGCATCAGGGCAAGCAGGTATATCTCGCGAACCTCTCCTTCAGCGCACTCGCCGGTCTCCCGATCGATGACTGGGTCGCCCCCGACCTGGCCGCCGTCACTCCCGACTCCGCTTTGCACCAGAGGTACTTCCCGGAGCGGACCCTCGCTCAGTGGCTGCGCCGGCACGGCTACCCGTTCACCGTGTACGCCTTCCCCCAGACCGGGGTGCGCCCGCTGCGAGCCGCCTACCAAGCACTGATCGAGCTGCACTGCGTCGACGCTGTGGGGCTGGTCGACGGCGGTACGGACATTCTGATGCGCGGCGATGAAGCCGGGCTCGGCACTCCAGAGGAGGACCTGACGAGCGTGGCGGCGCTGGCCGCACTGGACGGCATACCTACGCGGCTCGTCGTGTCAGTCGGCTTCGATGTAGACGCGTATCACGGCGTGAACCACATGCAGGTATTGGAGAATATCGCCGCGCTGGAGCGCGACGGCGCGTACCTCGGTGCGTTCTCGATACCGCGCGCCACCCGTGAGGGCGCTCTCTACCTTGACGCGGTGACGCACGCTCAGGACCACACCCCGGAGTACCCCAGCATCGTGAACGGTTCAATCGCGGCAGCCGTGCGCGGCTCGTTCGGCGATGTCCGGTTCACCGACCGCACCCGGGGCAGCGAGTTGTTCGTGAACCCGCTGATGTCCCTGTACTTCGCCTTCGACCTCCCGGGCCTGGCAGCCCGCTGCCTCTGCCTGGATCGGATCGAGGACACCCACCTGATGCGCCAAGTCCATTCGCGGATTGCCGAGTTCCGTGAATCCATAGTCACTCGCCCACCCCGCCGCTTCCCGCACTAGTGACCAGGTCGACTGTGCGCTGCCCGGTGCCATCGCTGCGTCCGCCAGGAACGACGTCACGGCCGGCGAGAATTTAGGGGCACTACCAGTTCTCGGTCGGCTGTGAATCATCTACTGATGCGACCGACAGTGCGGACTCCCTGCGCGTACACGACTTATCAACATGCGAGTCCAGATGGTTGAGACAACCCGACAGGTCACATAACGCCGTCCAGCGCGGTCGCGTCCGGCAGCTGCGCGGCCCCGGTCACCATCTCCGGAAAGGCGGGCTTTCTGTATCGAGTGACTTGTTGCTTGCGCCGTTGAGTAGGAGGTGAGTGCGTCCGTACGGCCGGCACAGCCTTCGCAGGTTCCGCAGTTGCCCAACCGCCTCTGGACTCCGGCTGTCCTACCGCACGTGGGTGTCAGTACTGAGCGTCAGATTCTGCTCGCAGGGGCCGTCATCGCGGCGGCCACCGTGCGGGGAGGGCGACTTGATGAACCGGGGACCTGCGGAGAACGGGCTGCGCTGGATAGCCGCTGCCAACACCACCAGTTTCACGCTAACCCTCAGCAAGGGCCTCTCGCCGTACGAGCTGCTACGCCGCGTCGGCGCCGAGGAGCGCCACATCGTCCCGCTCAACCGCTCCGCAGCGTACGAGCTGCTGCCGAGGGATGAGGAGGACCACATCAATGACCTCGACTTCCTGGACTGGGAAGACGAAACGGCGGTTGCCCAGCTGACAAGCGCCGGCTTTCTGCCCGCCCCGCCGGACACCATCGTCCGAGCGGGCTCGGTGGCGGGCTGGGCGTATGCGCTGGAGGAATTCCACTGCCGGACAGGCACGTACCTCGCGGCGCTGTCCGAGCGGGGACGGGCGTTTTGCGTGCATCGCAACGCAAAGGGGTTCAGCCGCGTCGACTATGCCTGCCGCGGCGATGCGGTGACGTCCTTCGAGCCAGGCCTGCCGCACCTGACGACCGGCACCGCGGCCGAGGTGGCGCTCGGCTTCGTGCACAACGGTGACGAGCCGGGCGATGTCGCGTTCCTGCGGTTCCTGGAGGGCGAGATCGACATCCACCTCCCCTGGGAGGAAACGGAGGCAGAGCTTCCGGCGGCCGCTTTCACCTGACGTCGCTGCGGGGCGGAAGGTGCTGCTGTTCCGGGCGTTACAGCGCCGTACGACCTGATTCTGCAGCGGCTGCCTCGACCTTCGGCGGCCAGTGCTGGAGCACCGCCTTCACACCATGCGCGGCCCCGGCGATCCGGGCACCCAGGGAGGGGCTGCTGTTGCGCTGCCGGAATGCCGTGTCCAGCTCCAGGACGGCGGCGGCCAGCACCTCCAGCTGTCGCAGCTGGGTGAGGAGTTGGGCACGGGCGTACTCGCCGCGCCCGGCGGCGATCACCAGGGCGCGCCACTGTAGGGCGTCCAGCTTCAGCGCCAGATCCGACGCGTCGACGAAGCCGCCGTCGTCGATCGCGCGGCAGCGACGGATCGCTTTGCATCCCTCCAGCACCTGAACCGCCAGCTCTCCCTCTGGGCTGTCCAGGTCCCGCCGGATCACGTAGCTGTGATGCAGGCGGCGCAGCACCTCCGCCTTGGAGGTCAGGGCGCGCACCACCGCCTTCCCCCGGCTGGGCACGGCGTCGTTCCACAGCGGCGCGTTCTCGAAAGGATTGCCGCGCCCGTACCGGACCCGGTGCAGGGAGTTCCACCGCTCGTAGGGCAGGTCCGGGTCGTACATCACCGGGTCCCTGTCCAGGCGCCGCGCGTAGTCCGGCAGATACAGCTCCACCAACTCGTCGAGCGCCGTCCCGGACTCGGAGACCGCGCTCTTCGCCAGCGGTACGGCGTCCTGCACCCCGGGCTCGCTGCGGTGCGCCGGGGAATCCCCGACGGCTTCCGCGTCCAGGCGTGCCAGCACGTCGTTCGTCAGCACCCGGGCCGCCGCCGACAACTCCCGCGCCCGTACGGCATCCGGATGCTCGGCCGCCGTCTCCAGCAGCCCCGCGGCCATCCGTCGCAACCCCCGGGTCAGCTCTTCGACCCGTGCGTCGACATCCTGCTCACTCATATGTTCCCCCCTCGTACGGCTGCGGGAAGTGTGCCAGAGGAAGACACGGCATCCCGTCCTGGCCCAGATCTGCGCGTCCGATGCCGGCAAGGGGCGCGGGGCAAGGTACGGATTTCCTCGTCAACCGAGGTCCGTTCCGAAGCGCTCCCGTCACAGCGGTCGCTGTCGTGTGGTGCGGATCAACCGCATAGCGCAGGTCTGACAGCCCGTGACGGGACGGGTCCTCCGCCGGTCCGGATGCCTCTTCGAGAGGACCACAACGCGACCATCACTCCACTCCACCGCCTCAGTGCATCGTGAACTCAGTTGCTACGTACAATCATTGGCTGATTGGCGCCCTTTGCGGGCTTCCTTGCGGCTTTCACCCTGAAAGGAGGGCAACGAGCGCGGGGCAGTGCCGAGGGGGGCCGCCATGTCCGTACCGCTGTACGTTCCCGTGCTGCCGGCCAGGCAGCATGCGGCAGCGGCCTATCGCGCACTGGAACCGAAGCAACGCAGCCGGGTAGCACCGCTGTGGACGCTGCACCCCCATCCCGGCATGCTGTCCAAACCGCTGGCTGACCGGATCGACCGTGACACCAGGTATGTCACTGCAGCCCAGGGACACGGCTCCGCCTGGCTGGACGCTCCCTACGCCGACAGCGACGAAGCCGCGGCCCTGACCGAGGCACTGGCTCCCGAGTGGTGGGACCACCGCAACCTGCTCCCGGTCACCGGTCCCGAGCGGCCCGAGGCTCAGCAGTCGCTTGCCCTCACCGTGGCCCGTCGGCTCGAGGAAGGCATGGGAGTGCGGGTGCCGCTCCCCGGCGAGTGGTACGACCGGACGACCACGGACGTCGCTGCACTGCTGGACCGTCTCCCCGACCACGCGTCAGCCGACCTGTTCGTGGACCTCGGGACTGTTCTGCCCGACCGATCGGACGCCGCTAAGGAGGCGCTACGAGCCCTGGACGCACTGGTTCCGCTCACTCCGTGGCGCACGATCACGGTCCTGGCCGGCGGTTTTCCCGAGCCGCCCACTGACCTCTGGCAGGGGACCGTGCACGAGGAACCACGGTCGGACTGGGACGCCTGGCACGAAATCCATCACAGCGGACGCTCCTACCTGCCGTGGCTGCGATACGGCGACTACAGCACCCAACCGGCCTCCTACGTGACCCGTCCGGCAACCGAAGGCGCCAGCCCGTGGGGGCTGTTGCGATACACGACGGAGCGCTCGTACCACTTGGTGAAGATCCCCTTCGGTAAGAGGCACGACATGGCCAACCGCGCCGCGGCCCGGCTCCTCACCGGCCTCTCGGACTTCCGGGGACGAGAGGCGAGCGCGGGCGAGCGCTGGTTGTGCCGCCGAGCCGAAGGGGAGGAGACCGCGGGCAACCACGGCACCTGGGACGAGAAGGCCCATGCGCAGCACATGACGTATGTCGTCCAGGGCGTGAATCCAGCCGCCGACCGTTAGTCAACTGCACGCCGCAATAGGCTAGTTGATTCCGTGGCGAGAATAGGCCCAGCGGTCGGGGCCCTGACGTACGCTCCCGCCGGACGGAAACCGAGCCGCCCGTGACAACTTGCGGCTCCAGGGGGCGGGCAGACGTGGCTGCCCACGACCCGACGCACGCAGACCGAGTGCATGGCCGCCCTGCCCCGGTACGACCGGCGCAAGCCGACGTGCAGAACCAAGCCGCACAGGAGGAGTCAGCCCCGCATGCCGCAAGCGCGTTACGACCAAAGGGTCCGGGCTCTCGTCGAGGTCCACGGCGGGCCCGACGACTGGGAGGAGGCGCAGCGGTGTTTCGATGAGCACGGCTGGCCGGTGCGCGGCTTCTCCTCAGGCGGGGAGCAGCCCCGAGGGGCGGCGTTGGATTCTGACCCCGAAGCGCGCGTGTACGAGATCGAGGTTCGCTTGTTCGGTGCCGCCAAGGCATGCGACCGGGGGGCGGCGACCAGGGTGCGCAAGGCCATGCGCGGCGCCAGGCTCGAAGCGTACGTTCGCTTCGCGGAGCCCATCCTGCGCGATCGCGAGATGTTCTCGCAGTGGCGGGTCGTCGACAGCGCGCGGCGTCGCGCCCGTCCACAGCACTCCTGGCGTCGTACTGTCTCGCGCCTGGCCCTGCGCTGCGGATGGTACGACGCGGGCGGCGTCGTGTCGGGACAGCCGCGCCAGGCTCTTCGGCTGGCAAGGACACACACCCCTCATGTCGCCGGAGCGGGAGTCCGGCCCCTCGACGGTCGCTGGCGCGGCACGGTGAAGTACTGGCCTGAGGAGGAGACCGAACGTCGTTTGTTCCACGCGGTTTCGTGGTCCCTGCTGACAGCCGTGGCGCTGGTCTTCGCCGCCGGTCGATCCGGTTTCGCCTGGTGGTTCTGGGCAGCGGTGGCCGCTCTCGGGGCAGCGGGCGGCGTACGTGCGGGAACGCGGCTGGCACAGGAGGGCAGACGGGTCGGCGTCGTGGCCGTTCTCCTGCTCATGGCGTTCTTCGCCGCTTCCGGTCTCGGCCTCCTCGACGACGAGGGACGCGGCTGGACGCGACGTCAGATACTCATGACGGCACTTGTGATCGGGGTGCTGTCGGGTCTGTGGCTCCTCGTACGGCAGTGGAGTTGGGGCGAGTGGGTCGCCTGGGCGGTCCCTCTGGTGGTGACCCTGGCCTTGTCCTCGTTTCTGGCCGCCGGATCCGTGCTCCACGCCCTCTACGCAGACGGTTTGTCCCTTTCACCGGACGACATCGAGGTGCCCACGGTCTGGCAGGTGCTGGCAGCCGTGAAACTGCTCGCACTTCTCAGTCCCGTGCTGGTCGTCCCTGCCTGGTGGGGGATTGCACGGCACCGGCACCACTCCTACGCGGCACCCGGCGAGCGGTTGAACGTAGCCCTGAACGCCTGCTTCTTTCTGCTGATGCTCGGCGTGGTCACCCTGCAGGCCCTCGATTCGGCGCGGACGGCGGTGAACAGGACTACTGAGGCTGCCGAGCGCGGAGACGACCCGCCGTCCTACTTCGGCGTCGAATCGGAGTGGACGTGCGTCGAGCCCGCAGTGCCGCTCGCTCGCTTGTCCGGCGAAGGGCCGCGCCTGTCGCCCGAACGTCCCTACCTGTCCTTCGGCGTGGCTGGTGGAACCGCGGTCTTGTGGGACCGGACGACCCGCGAGCCACTCAAGCTCCGGGCCTCCCAGGTCCGACTGACGCCCGCCAAGTCCGGGACGAGCGGTTGCGCGGCACCGGCCGTCAGCGCCTCATGACAAGGCCGCCTCCGCCCACACCGTCGTTGGCGACCAGGCGGCAGCCGAGGCCGGGCTCCGCGCAGGGTCGAGCTGAAGCACAATCGTGAACTCGCGTGTCACGGTGTGCACTTCCACCGAGTCGGGTGTGCCGTGGCCGCCCCGACGCCGAGCCAACGCCACTTGCGCTGGACGAAACCGCCCACCCCTGGGGAACCCTGGCTCTCCGGTTTTCATGGAAGGGCGGTCGCTCGCGCGATCTGTCGGCGGGCCGCGCTTCGTGCTCGGGAGGGGCGGTAGTTCACGGTGCTCCTCCCGAGAGGCGGCCCCGCAGGCAGGGCTGGTGCCACGAACGGCTAGTGAGGCGTCGGACCAGCCCCAACGCTCCATCAAAGGCGCATAACGGAGCATCCTGACGCCAGTCTCATCGTTGGTTCAGGCATGAAGATGATCGCTTCCGCCGCGCTTGCCGGTGCGGCTCTCCTCGCGGCCGCCATCCCCGCCTCAGCAGACGACGGGCCCGTTGACTTTGGCATCTTCCAGGGTGTCAACGACACCACAGGCTCAGGTTTCACAGACTCGAGCCCGCCCCAGGGGCGGACGAACGGCGGATTGAGCGGACCCGTCCCGAAGTCGGCCCTGGCGCAGCTGGTAGACAACCTGACGGTGCCCGGCCACCAGTGACCAGACCCCGGAGCCGATAAGGAAGGAGTCTCGGCTGCTCCCTCACGCCTACACGCGAGGGAGCGACAGCCCGCCGGTCAGCAGCAGGACAGGCCAGATACGCCGCCGGTGTCCGCCCCGGGCGTGAGGTACTCATGCGGCGGTCCCCGCCGAGCGGTGCGCTCATGGCCCCGATCACGCTGACCTGCGCCCGCCCGTCGCGGGCTCGCAGCCGTCGCAGGTGGAAGGGGCGGCGTTTTCGCCGCGTCCGATGTGCGCTACGTCTCATCCGCGGGCTGTTACACCGGATGCGCGGCCGGTGTCCCTTGGCTGAGTCCAGAGACACCAGGGAGACATGATGAACGGGAACGTCGAGGTAGTCGTGATCGGCGGGGGGTACGGGGGCGTGACGGCGGCCAACAGCCTGGCGCGGCGTGATGGCGTGTCGGTGACCGTGGTCAATCCGCGTCCCGAGTTCGTCGAGCGGATCCGCCTGCACCAGCGCGTGACCGGCTCCGATGACGCGACCGAGGACTTCGGGAAGGTCATGGGCGGGAACGTCCCGCTGGTGGTCGACACCGCGACCCGGATCGACGCTGCCGAGCGCCAGGTGTCGCTGGCGGGCGGTGGCACGGTCTCCTACGACTACCTCGTCTACGCGGTGGGCAGCGGCGCCGCCGATCCCGGCGTGCCCGGAGCGGCAGAGTTCGCCTACTGGGTGTCGGACCTCGAGGGGGCGGAACGACTGCGGTCGGCGCTGGATGCGGCGCCCGCGACGGCTCCGGTGACCGTGGTCGGGGCCGGCCCGACCGGCCTGGAGACCGCCGCCGAGCTGGCGGACGCGCACTCACCAGGCTCCGCCTGAACACGAAGCACGCCACCACCTTCTGTGCGCCCTCCTTGTCCTGCGGGAGGTGTTGCCGAACTCGGCAACACCTCCCGCAGACAACTGCGCAGCGCACTCTCCGACCATCCCCCACGGCCCCGGCCTAGGCTGACGTCGCCTCGCCTTGGAGCAGCATGGTGCGGATCTCCTTGCGGGAGGCAACGCCGAGCTTCGAGAACACCTTGCGAAGGTGCCACTCGACCGTGTGCCGGCTGATGAACAACCGGGCGCCGATCTCGGGATTGGTGAGCCCTTCACCGGCGAGACGAGCGATCTGCGCCTCCTGAGCAGTGAGAGCCGTACGCGTCGCGACGGTCCGTTTCCGGACTGTCGCTCCCGTGGCGTGCAGCTCGCTTCGCGCGCGTTCGGCGAACGCCTCGGCCCCGATCTGGCTGAACATCTCGTGTGCGATGCCCAGTTGGGCACGGGCGTCGACGCGGCGGTTCTCGCGGCGCAGCCACTCGCCGTACAAGAGCTGTGCGCGGGCCAGCTCCACGCGGACCCGGGTCCGGGCGAGCCGCTCGATCGCCTCCCGGTAGAGCCGCTCCGCGGCGTCGCCCTCGCTCAGGAGCGCCCGCGAGCGCGCTTCCATGCCCAGTGCCCAGTCGGTGCCGCTGGCTTGTGTCGTCTCCGAGAGCTGCTGGAGCGCGTCGGGCGCCAGCTCGGGTGAGCCGCTGCGTACGGCCGCCTCGATCAGCTCGGCCAGGCCCCAGCGCGGCGCTCCGAACTCCCACTGGTGGGCGGCTGCCGCTCGGGCCGCGGCCAGAGCGTCGTCGTATTGGGCGAGGCCGTTGCAGAGCACCGCGTGGTGGTAGTGCGCGACGGTAACTCCGAGTCCCTGGCCACGCGGCACGGACTCGCTGATCGTGGCGTCGATCAGCGTGCGTGCCTCGCGCTCGTGACCCCGAACGGCAGCCAATGCGAGCGCACCGAAGGGCGGCTGGTTGCTCCCGATCGCCGCACTCACCGTTCTTACCTCCTCGATCAGCGACGACGCCGCCGCCAGCTCGCCGGCGAAGGCGTGCACGACGGCGGAGGAGTCGAGCGCAAGGGGGAGCTCGCTGAGCGCGCCGGCCTCACGGGCGATCGCCACGTGACGGGCGGCGACTATGTGCCAGCGCTCGTGGTCCCATAGATCCGCCGCGATGATCCCCGCAAGCAGGAGCCAGCGCAGCGAGTCCTGGACGGAGACGTCCTCATCACAGAACACCCCGAGGACTCGCTCGATCATCGGCGTCGAGACCGCGTAGCCGTCGGTGAGACGCACGGCAAGGGCATCCAGCAGCATGTCGGGCGCGCGCAGCAGCTGCTGCTGCGGCGGCGCCCCGCGCGCCGCCCCGCCCACTTCCCGCCACCCTGGGCCGCGCGCCAGGCGGCCGGCGAATATCACCGCCGAGACCGCTTCCAAGTAGGTATCACGAGCGAGCGCCACGTCGAACTGCTCGAGCCGGTGAGCGGCGGCGAGCAGCAGCGGAGGAGCCTCACTGCCGTGGCCCTGCGCGAACGCGATCTGGGCCTGCAGCACATCGATCCGCGCGAGCCCGAGCTCGTCGAGGGGTCCGGCCTCCGCCGCGGCGAGGAGAGCAGCCGCCGGCTCGAACGCACCGGCGCGGAGCTTCGCCTGTGCGGCATCCACTGCGCGCTGCGCACGGCGGGCGGGATCGGGCGTCAGCTCGGCAGCTTGATCGAGGAACGCCGCCGCCGCCGCAATCCCGCCGCGCGCCTGCGCCCGGCCCGCCGAACGCTCCAGCTCGGCAGCCACCGTTTCGTCATGGTCCGAGGTCGCGTGCGCCAGATGCCAGGCCCGGCGATCGGGATCGAGCTGAGCATCGGTCGCGTCCGCCAGCGCCTGGTGCACCTCGCGACGGTCTTTCGGGCCTGCCGCGCGATAGGCCGCCGAGCGCACCAGCGGGTGCCGGAACCGCACCCGGGTACCGAGTGTGATCAGCTCCGCCGCGTCGGAGCGTGACGCGGCGGCGTAGACGTCGATCCCCAGCAGCTCGGCCGCACGCCTCAACAACGTCACGTCGCCCACCGGCTCGGCGGCCGCAATGAACAGCAGGCGTTGCGTCTCGGCCGGAAGCGCCTGGACACGACGGAGGAATCCCTGCTCGAGCTGGCTCGACAACGGCCATGCGTCCGGACGCCCGAAGCCGCCGGCCAGCTCGGCCGCGGTCAACCCGCGAGGCAGCT
>NZ_VWMY01000080.1:32400-43110 GCF_008905045.1 Streptomyces albicerus | reverse complement strand
GTTGGTTGAGTGGGGTGGACGGGCTTGGTCGGGTGTGCCGGGTAGGCGGGTTGAGCCGGGTGGGCGGGCTTCGTGGGGTGTACCGGGTGGGTGGGCTGTGTTGGTTGAGTGGGGTGGACGGGCTTCGCCGGGTGGGCGGGCTTCGTCGGATGCACGGGGTGGGTTGGCTGCGTTGGCTGAGTCGGGTGGACGGGCTTCGCCGGGTGTGCCGGGTAGGCAGGCGGCGCCGGGTGCGGCGGATGCGGGTTGGTCTGCTCCTGAGCGTGGGCGGTTCCCGCGTTCGCCACCGCTGCTGCGGCGAGCGCGGCAGCCACGGCGGACGACGCCAGAACAGATCGCCATCGCGGCGATGTCGTCATTTTCTCCACTCTCCTCGACTTGGTTCAGGGCTTCGTGACAGCTGGTCAGTACCAAGAGCTGGATAGTGGAATGATCAGATAATCGGAGACATGAATAACGCTGCGGCGGCCATAAGCCACCGGATGGGGTAGCGCGGGGGCGCCAGTTGGCCGGTGCGGTTGCGAGGCGTTGGGTCAGGATGCGTTCATGAGCGTAGGCAAGATCAAACGGACTGACCTGACCTGACCATCAAACGGACTGACCTGACCTGACCGGGGCCAGGCCGGTGCAGGCGGAGCGAGATCGCATGCTGCGGTGATGTCCGGGCAGGCCGGCCGGACGAGTTCCAGCTCAGATGCTTGACCCGGCCAACAACTCGGCGGCGTCGCCTCGAAGCGCACTTGCTCCCGTCGGGCCCGCTGGCTCGCCGTCAGGCCGCCGCACTCGGGATACCGCATGGCACCGGGACAGACCCGCCAGCGAGATCCACCATCACTCCAGGACGACGGTCTCGGTAGCCCGCCATGGGACCGGTGGATCGGCCGGAGACGCAGGGTGTTCGAACGTCGGGTCGTCAGGCGACGGTCGTGGTAGGTGGTGGGCCGGGGAGATTGGTGCGGAGTTGTTTGCGGGAGGTGATGCCGAGTTTGGCGAACACTTTTCTCAGATGCCATTCGACAGTGTGGGGGCTGAGGAACAGCTGGGCGCCGATCTCGAGATTCGTCAGCCCGTCGCCGGCGAGGCGCGCTATCTGCGCTTCCTGGGGGGTGAGTATCGCGTGCGTCTCGACTCTGCGCTTGCGTACCGTCTCTCCGGTGGCCTGCAGCTCGCGACGGGCGCGTTCCGCGAACGCCTCGGCCCCGATCTGGTTGAGCATCTCGTGGGCGATGCCCAGTTGCTTGCGGGCATCGATACGGCGGTTTTCGCGACGCAGCCACTCGCCGTAGAGGAGCCGGGCGCGGGCGAGCACCGCGCGGGCCCCGGTGCGGCTGAGCCGCTCGATCGCCTCCTGGTACAGGGTGTCGGCGGCCTGCCCGTCGCTCACCAGGGCACGCGCCCCCGCCGAGGTGCCCATCGCCCACTCAGTGCCGCTGGCCTGTGCCATCTCATCGAGAGTTTGGGCGGCCTCGGCCGCGCGCGCCGGTCTGTCGCTCCGGACTGCCGCCTCGACGAGCTCGACCAACGACGAGATGGACAAGCCCATCTCCTGTGGGTACTCACGGCCTTGCACGGCCGCAAGGTACGCCTCCTCGTACCGACCGAGGCCGTTGTAGAGCACCGCCATCGCCCATTGGGCAGCGGTCAGAACCTTGCCCTCCCCTCGAAGGTCCTGCCTGATCGCATCGATCGCCTGCTGTGTTCCGGCTTCCCGGCCCCTCCAGGGCTCAAGCACCAGGGCTCCGTAGTGCGCGAAGTAGCGGCTGCCTGTCGCCTCACCGATCGTCACGGCTTCGACGTTGAGCGAGTCCGCCTCGGCGAGGTCGCCGGCGAAGACCCGATTCGACAGGCGCAGGAGGAGAGCTGACGGCAGCACTGCCAGTGCCCCGGTCTCGCGTGCCAGGTCGACGAGCCTCGCCGAGAGCACGCTCCAACTCTCGAAATCCCAGACATTGTGTGCCATGCGAGAGGCGAGCGGGAGCCAGCCAAGCCCCTCTTGCCTCGAGCCCCCTTCGGTGCGGAAGGCGGTCACTGCCCGCCTCAACATCGGCACCCCGGCTGAGTACCCCTCAGTGGTCGCCAGTGCGAGGCCGTTGAGGAGCAGCTCGGCGCGCCCCGGCTGCGGAGTCGGCGGCACGCCGAGCGCTGCCTCGGCAACCTCCACGAGTCCACCGCTGGGCAATCGGCCCGCGGTGAGAGCCGCGTACAACGCGTCGCGATAGGTGTCGCGGGCGAGCCCGGCATCAACCGGCTCGAGCCGCTTGGCGGCTTTGAGTAGCAGCGGCAGGCCTACGCCGGCGCCCCTGGTTGCGAACATGATCTGACCGCGCAACAGGGTTGACTGTGCAAGTCCGACGTCGTCGAGGAGGCTGAGCTCCGCCGCGTCCAACAGTTCAAGCGCGGCGTCGAACGCGCCGGCCTGATACTTGGCCCGCGCCGCTGCCAACGCTCTGGCTCCGCGACGTGCGGCGTCGGGGGTCAGTTCGGCCGCCCGGTCGAGGAACGCGGCTGCCGCCGCGACTCCGCCGCGTGCCAGGGCCCGGTTCGCCGAGCGTGCCAGCTCGGCGGCCACCGCCTCGTCGGGTCCCGCCGTGGCCCGCGCGAGGTGCCACGCTCGACGGTCAGGATCTGAATCAGGGTCCGTGGCCTTGGCCAGTGCGCGGTGCACCTCGTGACGCTCGGACACGGTCGCAGCGCGGTAGGACGCCGAGCGCACCAGCGGATGGCGAAACCGCACCCGGGTACCAAGGTCAACCAGTCCCGCCGCCAATGCCGGGGACGCCGCATCCGCTCCGATCCCGAGGCTGTCCGCCGCACGTCTCAACAAGGAGACATCCCCGACCGGCTCGGCAGCGGCAAGCAGCAACAGTCGCTGGGTATCCGGCGGAAGCGACTGAACCCGCATGACAAAGCTCTGCTCGATCCGGCCCGCCAGCGGCCGCGCGTCCGGCCTGGCGAACCCGCCGGCCAGGTCGGCAGCCGTCAATCCGCGGGCCAACTCCAACAGGGCGAGCGGGTTCCCGCGCGCTTCAGCGAGAATCCTGCCCAGGATGCGCTCGTCGAGCCTTCCGGGGAGCACCGAATCCAGCAGCGCACGAGCGTCACGCTCGGTCAAACCCTCGACGATCAGCTCGGGGAGCCCCTGAAGGGCGTGCTCATCGTCCGGCTCACGCACCGCGATGACCAAGCCGACCGACTCCGCCATGAGACGTCGTGCGACAAATCCAAGAATCTGCGCCGACGCGTGATCGAGCCACTGCGCGTCATCGACGAGGCAGATGAGCGGCCGTTCCGCGGCTACCGCGGCCAGCTGGCTGAGCACCGCAAGACCGAGCAGAAACCGACTCGGTGGCTCCCCTTCCGACAGGCCGAATGCCACACCGAGCGCATCGCGCTGCGGACCGGGGAGGTGATCGACGTCGTCCAGGAAGGGGCGACAGAGTTGGTGAAGGCCGGCGAACGGAAGCTCCATCTCTGCCTCGACGCCTGCTGCACGAACGATTCTGCAATCGGGTGCGCGCTCGAACAGATAGTCCAACAGAGCGGTCTTACCTACGCCGGCCTCGCCACGCACCACAAGAACGGCGCTCTGACCAGCTCCTACACTCGCCGCCAGTTGATCCAGCGCCTCACACTCGCCGCGTCGACCACGCAGCCCTGCCTCAGGACTCCTGCTCACCATAGGCACCCCTGGCCCGAGCGTACGCCTCAAGGCCCACGTCACGCCGCCGTGATCGCCACTCGCATGATCGCCGCTCGTGGAAGATCCGTGCCGCTGTGCCGGCGAGCCGGAGATCGGTCGGACGGGGAGGACGCGCAGCGGGCGCGGAGCGTGCTGCCGTGACCGCTTCATCGACGATGGACAGCGGGCGGAGGGCGGCATGGGGCTGGCCGCCTCGTGCGTTGCTCGCGCGGCGCCGGTGGGTGCTCCTGACAGCGGCCGGTGGGCGCTCCTGGCGGCGGCTGGATCAGGAGTCAGCTTCGCCGGTCGGGGACCGCCGCCGGGTCCGTGATCTCCGTCGGCACACGGTGCGTGCCGCGGCGCTCTTCAGGGGATGCCGCTCAGTAGGCGGCTGAACGACCCATCGGATGAGAGAACCCCCACCTGACCGGCCATCTCGATCAGACCGGCCGCCACGGCGGGGGTCGCAGCCTCGATCCCGATCCCCAACTGCTCGGCCGCCCGCTGCGGCAGTGCTGGTTCGCCGGTCGGTGAGTCCTTCGCGTACTGCGGCACCGACACCAGTGCGGCCCTAACTGGAGGGAAGCTCGCGCAGGGCGGTGGAGATGGCTTTCATCCGCTCGTTGACGTTCACGAGTTCTTGGCGAAGCTCGTTGACGCGGGTCTCCAACTCGGTGGCTTCGGCGGCCAGTGACACGACTGTGGTCGCGATGTCGATGCGGCTCTCGGTGGCTTGGGTCATCGTGTGTCCTTCTGCGGCAGAGACCGGAAGACTGTGGCCGCCACGACCCCACGAAGTCATCCGCCGTGTGGGAAGGCCTGTCCCGGCCGGGGACTGGGCGAAGACGGCGTGGCGCGGAACCCCATGGGGCGTGCCCGCCGCGAGGGGCCGTCGGCGCATGCGACGCCGGCTGAGCAGGCGGCTGATGCGCCGACAGGCAACTCCCGGCCTAGGCGACTTCCGCCTGGTTCAGCTGTACAGCGGAGATGTCGAGAATCAGCTTCACCTTGTCGCTGATCAGGACTCCGCCGGTGTCCAGGGCCGTGTTCCAGTCGAGTCCCCATTCGGAGCGCTGCAGGGTGGCCGTGCCCTCGAAGCCGACGCGGTTGTGTCCGTAGGCGTCCTGGCTCGCTCCGCCGAACTCGAGGTCGATGTGGATGGGCAGTTCGACGTCCTTGATCCGGAGGTATCCCACCAGGCGGAACCGGTCGTCACCGGTATCGACGATTCCGGTGGAGCGGAAGCTCATGAGAGGGAACGCCGCGGAGTCGAGGAACTCCGGGCCGGTGACATGCGCGTCCCGCTGCGCGATGCCTGTGTCCAGACTGCCGGTCTGCACACTGAGGTGGGCCTCGGACCGGGTGGGATGGGCTCCGTCGAGCTTGAGGATCCCTTCGAACTCGGTGAATTTGCCGCGCACGTTGGTGATCATGGCATGTCGGACAGAAAAGCCGATCGTGCTGTGGGCCGGGTCAATGGTGTAGACGCCGGTCAGCCCTTCATAGGGGGCCGTGGGAGAAAGAGTGGTTTCCTTGCGGTGGGACATGGCTGGCCGCTTCCTTCGTACGAGAATCTCGGGCAGGGTGAATTTCGGCACACTGCGGTCGGGCAGCTGAATTCAGGGCTGCTTTTCGATCGAAGTGCTGTCGTTCATGAACGTCGAATCCGGGACCCACGAGAAATGAACTCAAACGGCTCGTCCCGGCAAGGAAGGCCGACGCAGTGGCCGCGTATGCGGTGGACCGCACCCGCGGCCGGAATGCAGCCGGTGGCCCCCGCCCGTCGGCAGGGGCCACCCGCGGGACCTACTGCTGCTGCGCGATCCAGTCGGCGAACTTCGTCTCGCCGATGTGCGCGTCCGGGCCCGGCAGGAGTGTGGTCTCCTGCAGCTCGGCACCGAAGTACGTGGCGTGCTCATCCGCGACCACCGTGCGGGGGTCGTTCTTGGCGGCGAGTCCCTTACGGATGAGCTGGTCGAGCTGGAACTCGTCCGGGCCCGCGACCTCCACCACGCCGTTGACCGGGGTGCCGACTGCGGTGCGGCCGACAGCGGCGGCGACGTCGTCGGAGTAGATGGGCTGGATCTTGACGGGGGCCAGCCGCACGGTGTCGCCGTCGGTGGCCGCGGCGGCGATCGCCTTCATGAACTCGAAGAACTGGGTGGCGTGGACGATGGAGTAAGGGACGCCGGACGCCTTGATCAGCTCTTCCTGGGCCTGCTTGGCGCGGAAGTACCCGCTCTCCTGGAGGCGCTCGGTGCCGACCACGGAGAGCGCCACGTGGTGCGTCACGCCGGCCTCGACCTCTGCCTTCAGGAGGTTGGTCGTGGAGGTGCGGAAGAAGTCCATGACGGCCTCGTCCTCGAACGAGGGGGAGTTGGACACGTCGATCACGACCGACGCGCCCTTCAGGACCTCGGGCAGACCCTCACCCGTCAGAGTGTTGACGCCGGTGTTGGGCGCGGCCGCGACCGCCTCGTGCCCGTGCTCGTTGAGCTTGCCGACCAGCTTCGAGCCGATGAGCCCGGTTCCACCGATCACTACGACCTTCATAACGGATTCCTCTCGGAGGTTTTCACGGTGCGGGGCACATCCTGCGAAGAACTGCTCACCGGCACCGACCACATTCGGTCTGTACTAGAAGAGACAGGACAGCTGCCCTACTTGTGACAGGGGATTCGCAAGAATCGAGAACTTTCTCGATGCGGCCCTGAGCGGCCTGCCCGCACGAGAAAGCACGGCTGACTCGCAGAGTTGTACGAGGTCATTCGGCGAGCTTTCCATCGGTCGAGACCTCTTCCATCAGAGAGGAAATCTCGTCCGGGATCGCCGGAATGCTCTCGCGGGTGATACCAGTCGTCGGGGACCACACGAGATTGACCTGGAGAGCGGGATCCATGTCCGGGTAGTCGCTGCGGTTGTGGCAGCCCCGGGTCTCGCGACGCTCAAGCGCTGCTTCGAGGGTGGCCCGGGCCGCCAGGGCGGCGGACTTGAGGTCGAAGGCGTGCGCGAGATCCTGGAAGCCGGCGATGTCGGGATGGATGCCGACGTCATCCATCCTCTTCTCGATCGCGCTGAGCTCTGTCAGTCCGGCGCGCAGACCCTCTTCGTCGCGTACGACTCCCGCATGCTCGGTCATGGTGTTGCGGATGGCGCGCTGGAGGGCGCGTACGTTCTCCGGTCCGTCGGCAGCGAGAAGATCGTCGATCTCCGCGCGGGCCTCCGCGATGGCCGACGCCGACCGCGGCTGCGCGGTCAGTGACTGCGAGTAGGCGGCGGCCGCCTGGCCCGTGATGCGACCGAAGACCAGCAGCTCGATGAGACTGTTCCCACCGAGGCGATTGGCGCCGTGCAGCCCGCTCGACGCCTCACCGATGGCGTACAGGCCACGCACGTCGGTGCTGTGGTTCTCGGGACGCACCCACACCCCGCCCATCGAGTAGTGCGCAGTCGGCGCGATCTCGATCGGTTCGCGGGTGATGTCCAGCATCTGCAGGTCCAGAAGGGTCTGGTAGACGCGGGGGAGTCGCGTCATGATCGTCTGCCGTGGCAGGTGGGAGACGTCGAGCCACACGCCTCCCTTGGGGGTCCCCCGCCCTTCCTTGATCTCCGTGTAGGAGGCCAGGGCCACGCGGTCCCGGGTGGACAGCTCCATACGGTCAGGGTCGTAACGGGCCATGAACCGTTCCCCGAGCGCGTTGCGCAGGATCCCGCCCTCGCCCCGGGCCGCCTCGCTGACCAGGGTGCCGGCCGCGTTCTCCGGCTCGATGATCCCGGAAGGATGGAACTGGACCAGCTCAGCGTCGCGCAGGCGGGCTCCGGCCTCCACGGCCAGGCGGAAGGAGTCACCTGTGTTCTCGTCGCGCCGTGAGGATGTGCGCCGCCAGATACGGGTGTGGCCGCCCGCGGCGAGAATGACGGCGTCCGCGTGGATCAGATAGCGCGTTCCGTTTGTGAGGTCGAAGCCGTAGGCACCGAAGACGGCGCCGTCATGCACCAGGAGCCGGGTGATGTAGACGCCGTCGAGCACAGGGATCTTGAGCTGGTCCGCGCGCCTGATGAGCGTGCGCTGGATCTCAAGCCCGGTGTAGTCGCCGGCGAAGGCGGTCCGCCGGAACTTGTGCGCGCCGAAGAACCGCTGGGAGATGCGGCCGTCCTCTTCCCTGGCGAACGCCATGCCGTAGCGCTCCAGGTCGTCGATGCCCCGGGCAGCGCCCTGGGTGACGATCTCGGTGGTGCGAGGGTCGGCGAGCAGATAGCTCTCCTTGAGAGTGTCGGCCGCATGCTGCTGCCAGCTGTCCTCGGGATCCATGGTGGACAGGGCCGCGTTGATTCCTCCGGCAGCGAGTGCCGTATGGGCGTCCTCCTTGGGACGCTTGCCGACCGCGAGGACATCCATGCCGGCCTCGGCCAGCTCGATCGCCGCTCGCAGCCCAGCTCCTCCGGTGCCGATCACCAGCACCATGGTGGAAAGACGTTGTTCGCTGATAGCCACGGTCTACTCCGATCGCCTGAGGTGTCACTCAGTACGACCAGGCCGTCCCGGAATCTGTGACAGCTTCCGTCGCCGGCGTCAGGGCAGGACGCGGTCCAGGGGGACGTCCGGGTCGGCGAGGAGCACATCGTCGATATCCGACCCCGAGGTGATGAGGGCCCGGATCGGGTTCATCACGTCCCACACGTTGACACTCATGCCTGCCAGCACACGGTTCCCCGCCATCCAGAACGCGATGAAGCGTCGCTCGGACCGCTCACCGCGGAAGACGACGCGGTCGTAGCCGGCTGGTTCCGTGTGACCCGTGTACTCCATTCCGAGGTCGTACTGGTCCGTGTAGAAGTACGGCAGCCTGTCGTAGACAGCATTCTTGTCGAGCATGCTGAGCGCCGCCACCTCCGGCTGATGCAGGGCATTGGCCCAGTGTTCGACCCGCAGGTGGCGGCCGAGCAGCGGGTGGTAGGCGTTGGCGACGTCGCCCGCGGCGTAGATGTCGGCCACGGACGTCCGCAGATGCTCGTCGGTGACGATGCCGTTCCGCACGTCCAGGCCCGCCTCCTGGGCGAGTTGGACATTGGGGGTGATGCCGACGCCCACGACCACGGCGTCCGCGGCAAGGTGCCTGCCATCGGCGAGCCGCACCCCGTCCACACGGCCGTCCGTTCCGGTGATGGACTCCACCCGCACGTTGGGCAGCAGATCGACGCCGTGGTCAGCGTGCAGCGCGGCGAACACCTCGGCCGCCTCGCGCCCGAGCACCTTCAGCAGGGGAAGTTCCGAGTGGTTGAGCACAGTCACCTCGGCGCCGGCCAACCGGGCAGCCGCGGCGGTCTCGAGACCGATCCATCCGGCACCGATCACGACGATCTTCGCCCCAGCCGTGAACGCGGACTTGAGCCGCTCGCTGTCTCCCACCCGGCGCAGATACAGAACGTTGTCGAGCTCCGCTCCGGGGACGGACAGCCGGCGTGGCGACGAACCGGTGGCCAGAAGCAGCTTGGTGTAGGGAACCTGACGGCCGTCGTCCAGCTCCACCCTCCGCGCCTGCCGATCGACCGCGCGGGCACGCGTACCCAGGAGCAGGTCGACATCGTGCTCCCGGTACCAGTCGTCAGGATGCACGAAGATCGAATCGCGCTCCTCCTTGCCCAACAGGTAACCCTTGGAGAGCGGCGGCCGAACGTACGGCTTCTCGCGCTCGTCGCCGATGATGACGAGCGGGCCGCTGTGGCCGTGCTCCCGCAGTGCCTCCGCCGCCTTGCCCGCGGCCAGACCGCCACCGACGATCACGAAAGTGTTCACAGGGTTCCTCATCTCAGATGTCGCATGCTGTGAGCCTTGTTGGTGGGAGCGTCACCCGTCAGACCACGTAGTCCTTCATCCTGTGACAGCTGTGGCGACGGCCCGGACGGGACACGCTGGCTGTCACAACATCGTGGGCTTCATGGTCATACCTCCCGCTGGGAAGACTGCCTGCCGCGAGGGCGAGCCGGCTGAACCGCTGATCATCTCCGTCGGACGAAAGAGGAGAAGATGACGTACGTCATTGCAGAGCCCTGCGTCGACGTAAAGGACCGGGCCTGTCTCACCGAATGCCCTGTGGACTGCATCTACGAGGGCGACCGGACGCTCTACATCAACCCCGCCGAGTGCGTGGACTGCCGTGCGTGCGAGCCCGTCTGCCCGGTCGAGGCCATCTTCTACGAAGAGGACGTCCCAGAGCACTGGGCGCAGTACACCACCATCAACGCCGAGTACTTCCAGACGCGTTCCGGGCAGTCGGGCGAGCCGTTCGTCCATGACGGTGATCACCGGCTGATCGCTCAGTTGCCACCGCAGAGTTCGCACAAGAAGGACATCGCTCTCTTCAGCATTCGCAAGGAAGAGGCGGCCGACGCCGACCTGTGGTTCCCCTCCTGACAAAGACATCCGGCTCAGGGGGTGGCGGGGAGCGAACCGTGCAGGGCCGAGTCACTGGGGCAGTGTCTGGCCCTGGGACACGTGGGGCCTCGGCAGCACAGTGGGCACGGTGACGATCGAGACCTCCCTGGTCAGGAGACGCTGCACGGGGCAGCGCCCGGCAACTGACAACAGTTGCTTTATGTGGGCAGGCTCCAGATCGCCGGTCAACCGGATGTCCTTGACGATCTGCCCTTGCGCATCGAACCGCGCCGCCACATCGACTTGGTCGAGCGGCCAACCATGCCTGTCCGCGAAGGCCCGGACGGCCATGGAGGTACACGAGCCGAGCGCGGCCAGGAGCAGCTCTCCGGGCGTGGGTCCCGTATCGGCGCTGATGGGCTGGGGTTCGTCCGCAGTCAGCGTATGAGGACCGACCGCGATGGAGCGGGCGAGACGCCGGCCTTCACTTACTGACACGATGCGTGCGTTCATCGTTCTTCCTCTCGAGCGAGGCGCACCGTGGTGTGGCCGGTGATCGCCAAGTGGCGACGAGTTGCGTCGGGATGCCGTGACTCGTCCCTTCACCGCTAAGACAGGACGGCTCTTGCTCGTGTGACATGTAGCCAGGAGGTTG
>NZ_VWMY01000080.1:0-32246 GCF_008905045.1 Streptomyces albicerus | reverse complement strand
TGGCGCCACACGACGGCTACGGAAACAGCCTCAGAAAGGCATCCCGTTGGGCAGGCAGCCGATATCGGCGGCTACGGAGCAAGCGTGATGGTTGTCGGCGTTCCCTGCCAGGCCATCTTCGCGTAAGGGCACAGCGAAGCGGCCGCCTCCAGAAGCGGGGAGGCGACCTCAGGGTCGATGCCCGGCCAGTTGACCGCCAGGTCGACGTGCAACAGGTAGCCGCCGTCTTCCGGGTCCCGCCCGAACGCCACCGTGGCCTCCACGGAGATCGCGGCGGGATCGAGCCCGGCCTGTCGCGCCACCAGGCTCAGCGCCCCGTGGAGGCAGGCGGCAAAGCCGGCGGCGACCAGTTGCTCGGGATTCGTCCCCTGGCCGTCTCCTCCCAGCTCGACCGGCATACGCAGGTCGAGATCCAGGACTCCGTCGGCCGAGCGTGCTCTCCCCGAGGCCCGGCCATGACTCGCCGTCCCACCGCTCACCGTCACCTTCGTGGTGTAGATCGGGGCGAAGGACTCTCCGTCGAAGTCCTTGTCGGTGGACAGATTGGGCAACGGACTCTGCTCGGTCACGGCATGACTCCGTCGATGTTGCAGTACACGGCCCGGCGCGGAGCCGGCATCGATGCGGGAAGGCCGGTGTTCGTCGGCGTCGGCATGTCAGGCCGACATGGAGTGCGAAGCGCCCTGCTGTGTGCAGAGCTCATCGAGCGAATTGTGCCCAATGCCATGTTGCATGCACCTTTGCATCGTGGGGAAGTCCGGGGTTTCGGACAGCTGGTTGACCGACAAGTCACCGCGGTTGTGACACCCACCGATACACGGCCGCTTCAAGGCACTCAGATGCAGGGAGACCCTCCCGTGCGGCCCGCCGCACAGCCATCACACGATCCCGGCGTCATCGCCGCCTGAGCCGCACGGCCAGCACGGCGGGATCGGCCCGCTCGGGGAGCGGGGCGAACCCGGACTTCTCCAGTTCGCCGATCACCTTCGTACGGGAGGCCGGCCACATCCAGAACGTTTCGTTGTGTTCTCGCAGCACACCGCCCTCGTTGCGTACCCAGTAGTCGAAGCGTGCCCGGATCCGGTTCATGGCGGCCGACGTCACCATGCGTCCCCCGTACTCGTGCTGGCCGACCCTCTGGGTCGGGAGGTCGTGCGTGGTCTCGTACTGGGGGAGGCGGGCGGGCGGGAGCTGGACGAGCAGCACACCACCGGGCACCAGGGCTGTGGCGATGGCCGGCCACAGGGCACGCCGCGAAGCCGGGCGCAGACAGGCGATCGTGTTATGGCATATGGCCACGTCGGCCACCCCGTGCAGTCCGGCCTCATCGAGCATCTGGGGGTGCACAGTGACCCGCGTTCTCAGGCCGGCGGGCAGGGACGCGAGGCGTGTCATCAGCGGGGAACGCATGGAACGCGAAGGCTCGACAGCGTGCACGGGGACCTGTGACCCCAGGAGGCTCATCACCGTGACAAGTCCGGTGCCGGCGCCGACATCCAGCACACCGAGACGGGCGTTCCCGACATCGCCGCTGTACAGCCGGCGTACGCGTGCCCCGTCCCGCTCGGCCTGCAGGACGTCGTAGAACTCGGCACTGATCGCATAGGCGTCCTGCCGCTCCCGGTCGAGAGGATCGACGGACACATCTGGCATGGAAGGGTGCATATCAAGCAAGACAAGCCATGCAACTCAGGTGTGACAGTTACCTCGAGACAGGCACACCTCACTGGTACGACCGTCGGGGGCGTGACATGGCTACGCATGTCACGCCCCCGACCTCAGCCCTGTCTCGTACGACCTCCGTCAGATCTTGGTGCCGATGAGTAGCTCGTTGGTGAACGCCGCGGCTTCAACAATCGCCTTCACCGCGGTCAGATAACGGGCGGCGTCCGCGCCGTCGACGAGTCGGTGGTCGTACGACAGCGAAAGGTGCACCAGGTCGCGGATGCCGATGACCGGCCCGTCGGGGGTCTCGACGACCGCAGGGCGTTTGACCGTGGCGCCGATGCCCAGGATGGCGGCCTGGTTCGGCGGAACGATGACCGTGTCGAACAAGGCGCCGCGGGAACCGGTGTTGGAAATGGTGAAGGTGGCACCCGTCACGTCATCCGGGGTGAGGCCGCCGTTGCGAGCCCTGCCGGCCAGCTCGACGATCGCCCTCGCGATGCCGGCGATGTTCAGGTCTCCCCCTCCCTTGATGACCGGAGTCATCAGCCCCTTCTCGGTATCGACCGCGATGCCGATGTTCTCGGTGTCGAAGTAGGTGATGGTGCCTTCGCCCTCGTTGATCCGGGCGTTGACGGACGGGTGTGCCTTCAGTGCCTGGGCCGCTGCCCTCACGAAGAACGGCATCGGAGACAGACTGAAGCCCTCGCGGGCGGTGAAGGCGTCCTTGGCCCGGGCGCGCAGCTGCATCAGCCTGGTGACGTCGGCCTCGACCACCGTGGTCAGCTGGGCCTGCTCGTGAAGGGCCTTCTTCAGGTTGTCGCCGATGATCTTCCGGATGCGGGTCATACGGACGGTCTGGCCGCGCAGCGAGGACACCTCCGCCTCCGCCTCCGCCTCCACCTCCGCCTCCGCCTCCGGCGAAGTCTTCCGAGGTGTCGGCGTAACCGCGGCCGGTGGGGCAGGGGCGATGTCGGGTTCAGCGACGGCTCTCTGCGCCGGCGGGGGAGCGTACGCGTCTTCTGCCGGGCTGCTGCTGGGAGCGGGAGCCGGAGGGGGAGGGGGAGCTGGGGCGGGAACGGGAGCTGGGGCGGGAGGGGCAGGCGGCGCGGGAGCGGCGGACGGCGCCGGAGTCTCTGGTTGGGACGGCCGGCCTGTTGCAAGGGCAGGCTCGACGGGAGTCCCGTCTACAAGGGAAGGGGCTGCAGGCGCCGCCTGTACCGCCGGAGTTGCGGCTGGGCTTGCGACGACGGCCAGCTCGGCGCCAACTTCGGCGGTCTCGTCCTCACCTACGACGATCTTCAGCAGCACACCGGACACCGGGGAGGGGACCTCGGTGTCCACCTTGTCGGTGGAGACCTCGAGCAGAGGCTCGTCGACCTCGACCGTCTCACCGACCTGCTTCAGCCAGCGGGTGACCACGCCTTCGACGACGCTTTCACCGAGGGCCGGCAGGGTTACGGAAACTGTCATGGCTTGGGTTCCTCTTCACACATCTGTATGCCGGTCGTAGCGGTCGCGGGCTTGGACAACCGTCGCCGGGTCGACTGCGCCGGCCCGCGCCAACTGGTCCAGGGCGGCGACGACGATCGACTCGGCGTCCACTCGGAAATAGCGGCGCACGGCATCACGGGTGTCCGACAGCCCGAAGCCGTCCGTTCCCAGCGACGAGTAGTCCTGTTCGACCCACTGGCTGATCTGATCGGGCACCTGCCGCATCCAGTCGCTGACCGCCAGGACGGGCCCTTGTGTACCCGACAGAGCCGCCGTCACATACGGGACGCGCTCCTCGCCATCCCGCAACCGCGCCATGTCGGCACTCAACGCATCGCGGCGCAGCTCCGTCCAGGACGTCACTGACCAGACGTCGGCGTGGACTCCCCACTGGGACGCCAGAAGGTCCTGGGCCTCCAGAGCCCAGTGGATGGCAGTGCCGGAGGCCAGCAACTGGATCCGTGGCCCTGCGTCTCGGGGCTCTGCCTGCCGGAACCGGTACAGGCCCCGGAGGATCCCTTCCTCGACGGATGGCCCGGTGGGCATGGGCGGCTGCTGTTTGGGCTCGTTGTAGACCGTCAGGTAGTAGAAGATGTCTTCGGGCCGGTCGCCGTACATCCGGCGGAGTCCATCCCTCACGATCACCGCGATCTCGTACGCGAAGGCCGGGTCGTAGCTCACAGCGGCCGGATTCGTGGACGCCAGCAGGTGGGAATGCCCGTCGGCGTGCTGCAGGCCTTCGCCGGTCATCGTCGTACGGCCGGCCGTCGCCCCGATGACGAAGCCGCGGCCCATCTGGTCCGCCAGGGCCCAGAACTGGTCGCCGGTGCGCTGGAACCCGAACATGGCGTAGAAGATGTAGAAGGGGATCATGGGTTCGCCGTGCGTGGCGTACGAGGTCGCCGCGGCGGTGAACTCGGCCATGGAACCGGCCTCGGTGATGCCTTCGTCGATGAGCTGGCCGTTCTTGGCCTCCCTGTAGTAGAGCAGCTGATCGGCGTCGACCGGTTCGTAGTTCTGGCCGGCCGACGAGTAGATCCCGGCCGTCGGGAACAGGGACTCCATTCCGAAGGTACGGGCTTCGTCGGGGATGATCGGCACCCAGCGCTGCCCCGTCTCCTTGCCGCGCATCAGGTCCTTGACCAGGCGGACGAGTGCCATGGTGGTGGCCACCTCTTGTTTGCCGAAGCCCTTTTCCAGGGCTTCGAAGGGGCCGGACGGCGGCTGATCCAGTGGCTTGGCAACCACCTTCCGTACCGGAGCGGGCCCGCCCAGAGCGGTGCGCCGGTCACGGAGGTACTGCACCTCTTCGGAACCCTCACCAGGGTGCCAGTACGGCACCAGGTCCCCGCTCAGCGCGCTGTCGGGGATGGGAAGCTCCAGCGCGTCACGCATCTGACGGAACTGCGCCATGGTCAGCTTCTTCATCTGATGGTTGGCGTTGCGCGACTCGAAATCCCTGCCCAGCGTGTGTCCCTTCACCGTCTGGGCGAGGACGACGGTCGGCTGCCCCCGGTGCTCGACCGCGGCCCGGTAGGCGGCGTAGACCTTGAGCGGCTCGTGTCCGCCCCGGGAGTTCTCGAACAGCTGGGTGAGCTGGGCGTCACCCAGCCCCGCGGCGATGCCGGACAGCGCGTCGCCGGTGAAGAAGTGCTTCCGTATGTAGGCGGCGTCCCGCGCGGCGTACGTCTGCAACTGGGCGTCGGGCACCTCGCCGAGGCGGCGGACGAGGGCCCCCTCGGTGTCCTGCTGCAGCACGGCGTCCCAGGCCTCGCCCCAGAGGGACTTCACCACGTGCCAGCCCGCGCCGCGGAATCGGGTCTCGAGTTCCTGAACGATCTTGGAATTCGACCGTACCGGACCGTCCAGGCGCTGCAGATTGCAGTTGACGACGAAGGTGAGGTTGTCGAGACCCTCGCGGGCGGCGAGCGCCAACGCGGCCGTCGACTCCGGCTCGTCCATTTCCCCGTCCCCGAGGAAGGCCCAAACACGTGACCCGGATGTGTCCTTGATGCCCCTGTCCTGCAGATAACGGTTGAATCTGGCCTGGTAGATGGCGGCGAGAGGGCCGAGTCCCATGGACACGGTCGGAAACTCCCACAGCCACGGCAGGCGCCGGGGGTGCGGGTAGGACGGCAGGCCGTGACCGTCGGCCTCGCGCCGGAAACCGTCCAACTGCTCCTCGCGCAGCCGGCCTTCCAGGAACACCCGCGCGTAGATGCCGGGTGAGGCATGCCCCTGCAGGTACAGCTGATCCCCGGAGCCGTCCCCGTCCTTGCCCTTGAAGAAGTGATTGAACCCGATCTCATAGAGCCATGCCGCCGAGGCGTAGGTCGAGATATGGCCGCCGAGATTCAGGCGCGAACCGCGGGTCACCATCGCGGCCGCGTTCCACCTGTTCAGTGCGGTGATACGGGACTCCATGGCGATGTCGCCCGGGAAGACCGGCTGGGACGACGCCGGGATCGTGTTGATGTAGTCCGAGGAGAGAAGCCCCGGCAGCGTCACTCCGGACCTGGCTGCGTACTCATGCGCGCGCCGCAGCAAGTACACCGCGCGTTCGGGTCCGGCATGCCTGATGACAGCGTCGAGTGATGCCTGCCATTCCTGCGTCTCCTCGACGTCACGGTCGGGTAGCTGGTCGAGCTCACTCGTCGCAGAGGACTCTGTGGGCCGAGTCGGATCACTCATTGCAGCCTTCCTGTCAAGGCGGGGGAGGGGAGGGCGGACGGTGGCCGCGGGCACGTGTCAGCGCTGCGCCAGCCACTCACTGAACGTCGTGTGACCCATGCGGGCGTGCGGGGCGGGCAGAAGCGTGCGTTCCGTCAGTTCGGCGGCGAACAGCCCGGCGTGCGCATCGGTGACGACGCCCCGCGTGTCCCCCCGGGCCGCCAGGAGCTTGGCCGTGAGGTCGTCGAGGCGGTACTCCTCGGGGCCGGCCACCTCGATCGTGTCGAACAGCGGGAGTCCCACAGCGACATGCGCGACCGCGGCAGCGACGTCGTCCGTCGCTATGGGGTGTACCAGAGCCGGCGCGACGCGCACCTCGCTCCGGTGTGTGTCCGCCAGCGCGATGGCCTCGATGGATTCGAAGGACAGCCCGGCACGCACGATCGAGTGCGGGATCGGAGAGCGCCGTACTCGGTCCTCCTGCAGCACTTTCGCGCGGAAGTACCCGGACCGCAGCCGTTCGGCTCCCACCATCGACAGGACCACGTGATGCTCGACGCCTGCCGAGGCCGCCTCGGCGAGGAGGTTGGCGGTGGCGGTACGGAAGAACGGCAGACCGGCCTCTTCAGTGCGCGCAGGCGCATCGGTGACGTCCACCACCACCTCGGCGCCGCGCAGGGCCTCTTCGAGACCGTTCCCCGTGATCACGTCAACACCATGGCGCCGGGAAACGGGCACGACCTCCACACCATGGTCACGGAGCCTGGCAACCGTCTTGGAGCCGATCAGCCCGGTGGCTCCTGCGACAACGACTCTCATCTGGGTCCCTTCCCATCGAGGGGCCACTGACCCCGTGTGCCTGGGCGACGGCGAAGTCGGCCACGTGCACTACATACGACAAAACTGGAGCCGCTGTTGTGACACCGAGCGGAGCAGTGTCACTGGAGCCGCGACCTCTGTCACAGAAGCGGGGTCTACGCGGTCTTCCAGTTCAGGAAGCCGCGTGAGCAGCCGAAATGCGCGAACGCCGGCACCGCCGAGCGAGAAGGGCTGGTACACCGCCCTCGCCACCCGGCGGCACACGGTCATCTGCCCATGCAGGGCAACAACTACGGAGGTGCAACACCGTGTCAACCAAGGACTCAGTGAGCGAGACCGACGACAAGCCGCGTTCCGAGACGTGGAAGACCGCGGCGACGATGCTGCAGGACACAGAGCCGCTCATCGTCCCCGAGGGTGCCTCGGGCATGACCATCTACGTCGAGTGGGAGCCCGGTGACCCCGGCACTCCTCCGCACCGCCACTCGGGGCCGGCCTTCGGGTACGTGCTCGAGGGCGAGGTTCGCTTTGAGCTGGAGGGACAGCCGGAGCGCGTGGTCAAGGCCGGTGAGACGTTCTGGGAGCCGGGCGGCGACGTGATCCATTACCAGGACGGCAACGCCCGAACGGACGCGCGCTGCCGGTTCGTCGTGACCATGCTGTGTGCGCCGGGGCAGCCGATGCTCACGCTCGTCGACGAGGAGGAGCTGGCGCAGCGGGCCCACCTGCGTGCTCCGCGTCCTGTGGGCTGATCTGCGCATTTCTCGTCAGGCAGGTCGGTTCCGACCGAAGCGGACCCGCTCCGTGGGAGGGCACGGGAAGCATGAGCGGCACTGACGTCGTGTGGTTCATGCTGACGGTGCTGTTCGCGGCCGCAGCCATCCATGAGCTGCGACACCGTGTCCTGCCACGGAGCTCCGGGTGGCGTACTCGGATTGACGGTCTCCTGCACACCGTCATGGCGGTGGCCATGTGCGTCATGCCGTGGAGCTGGGGTGCTTGGGTGCCTGCGAGGGCGCAAGCCGTCTTCTTCGCGGCCGCGGCACTGTGGTTTCCCCTGTCCGCGCTGAGTCGGCGTCGCGGGCTGCGACTGAGCGCGGCGGCACGGAGTCTCTCGTCCGCCGGTGGCATGGCCGCGATGACCTGGATGGCCTGCTCGACGGCGAGTCCGGGACACCAGACTCCGGCCGCCCACGCCGGTCACGCCATGGGAGAACCAGCACCCCACGACGCAGGCGTCGGGATGCTGGCGCTGTACCTCCTTGTCTGCGCCCTCCGGTCGCTCACACGCGACATGCCGGGGCTGCGACGGAACACGGGCAACCCGCACACCCCTGCCATCAGAGAGCTCTACGGCCACTTCTGGGAGGGTGCGACGCACCTTGGGACGGTCGTGATGCTCCTCATGCATCGATGACAGTCTCCCCAACGTGGGGCGAGGACAGGGGACTGTGACGACGCGTCAGGAGATGATGGCCTTCGTCTCCAGAAACTCCTCCAGACCGGCACGTCCCATCTCCCGCCCGTTCCCGGACTGTTTGTAACCCCCGAAAGGGGCCAGGAAGTTGAGCGGCCTGGTCCACCATCTGGTCGTGCGACTCGGCCGGCACGAGCATCCGCGTCCAGGCGCCGCAGGCCTGGCCGGCGTTGCTCCAGGCGTAGGCAAGACCCCGCCCGACAGCCTCCCGCAGGTCGGCCTTGGGGAGAACGACGTGGGCCGCCTTGCCTCCGAGTTCTAAGGGGCCCCGTGCCGTGCACGACGTTCAGCACACCCGGCGGGAGACCCGCCTCGGCCGTGATCGCCGCGAAGATCCGCGCCGTCAGCGGCGGCAGAGGAATTCTCCTGGACCGGCCCTGGTGGCTGCCCTCACCGCACGGTCGACATCCTCGACCGTGCCGTGGGGGACCGATGCCACGATCCCGCCGGTCACAGGGTTGATCACATTGAGGACCGGGCCGTCCACGGCACCGCGCGCCCGTCAATCCAGTGCGCGGGGGCCGGGAAGACCAGGTCTGTCGAGGTCTTCATGGATCCGAGAAGACACCATGTCCCGGCCGGTATCCATGTACAACTTGTGTCGTGATCGCCGTCACTCCACGAAGTACGAGTCGTGCTCGTCGAAGAATCCGGCGCGCTCCTCGTCCGTGGCATGAGCCAGTTGTGAAAGCCCCTCGAAGTACGCTTCACGCGGTGCTCCGGGCGTGAAGAGCAGGAGCATTTCAGCCGGCGCGTCGGAGTCGTTGCGGAAGGCGTGCAGTCCGCCCTGCGGCACATGCAGGAAGTCGCCCTGCTGGGCGTCGACCCACTGTGCGCCGTCGAAGAGACGAACGGTGCCGCTGAGGATGAAGAAGGACTCCGAGATGGTCTTGTGGAAATGGGTCTTCGGGCCACCCGCCTTCGCGCTCATCTCGACTCGGTAGAGCCCGAATTCGCCTCGCGTGGTGGTTGTGGACGCCAGGTAGTGAATGGCGTCCTTGCCGGCAGTGCCGACATTCGGCGGAGTGTTCGCCGGCCGGAAATTCGCGTTGATCTCGCCGGTATCTCCCGTGTACACCTGCTTGGGGTACGACATGGACACCATCCCTTCTCTACGTTGGAAGCGCAATGACGCGCTGATGGGGGCATACGCGGACCACTTCTGCGGTCGCAAACCGCCGGTCAGGCGGACCCGCACCAGTTGACTGCGCGGGAGGTCAGGCGAGTTCGAGTCCTCCGTCGACCGTCAGCACCTGACCGGTGATGTGCGCACCCCGGGGGTCGGCGATGCGCAGGATCCAGTCCGCGATGTCCTTCGGGTCACCGAGACGGCCCGTGGGGATGCGGCCGCGCTCATGGGCGAGCATCTCGTCGATGGTTTCCTGGGACAGGCCCGCCGCGGCCAGGACATCGGTCTCGGTGGGGCCGGGTGCGATCGCGTTCACCCGCACCCCGTCCGACGCGAGCTCGAGTGCCCAGCTCCGCGTCAGTTGCTCCAGGGCGCTCTTGGTGGCGGCGTAATGGGCTCCTCCGGCCATGGGGCGGTGGCCGTAGGTGCTGGAGACGTTGACGATGGAACCCGACGACTCGCGCAGGTGCGGCAGGGCCGCGTGGGCGAGCAGGCTCGGGGCTGTCACGTTGAGCTCGAACAGGCTGGTGATCACTGCTCGGTCCGTCTCCGAGAGAGGCATCACGGCAGTGGTGCCGGCGTTGTTCACGAGCACGTCGAGCCGGCCCCACCACTCCGCTGCGGTGGCCACGACCGTGTCCGCGGCGCCCTCCTCGCAGATGTCGAGCGGCAGGGTCGCGATGTTGGAGTGGGCGCGAGCCGTCTCCTCGAGGGCTTCCTTCCGGCGTCCCACGCCGAGGACGCGTGCCCCCGACTCGGCCAGGGCGATCGAGGTGGCGCGGCCGATACCCGATCCTGCCCCTGTGACGATGGCGACGCGGTCCGTGAAAAGAGGGTGTGTGGACACGGGCTTCCTTTGTTCGATGTTCGTAGGACATAGAACAAAGTACCAGAGGTCTGCGTGTGCCATCGTGTGAGAAGATGTGTTACGCGCTGGAAGGCGTCGTTCCGGGTATTGGGCGCGACGGGGCTGCGCGGCACCTGGCATGGCCGGAGCCTGATCATCGCAGTCTCAGCGCCGGGGCGGCGGAGTCGGCCGCACGGTTCGGCCAAACCGGTTTACGCCGGTAGTCCGTCTCCGCGCCGTAGGTCGGGGCGACGCGGAGACGGACCGTGCGTGCCCGGCCCGGCAGTTGTCGGCTAGCCGAACTGGCCAGGCTGGTAGCTCCCGGCGGGCTGCTGGTTGATGACGTTGATGCGGTTGTAGGCGTTGATCACGGCGATCTGCGAGATCAGGGCGATGAGCTGCTCCTCGTCGAAGTGTTTGACGGCGTTCGCCCAGGCCTCATCGCTGACCCCGCCGGCCGCGTCGGCGATGCGGGTGCCCTGCTCCGTCAGCTCCAGGGCGGCGCGCTCGGCTTCGGTGAAGACCGTGGCCTCCCGCCACGCCGCGACCAGGTTGAGGCGCTGCGCGGTCTCCCCGGCGTGCGCGGCATCCTTGGTGTGCATGTCGGTGCAGAAGCCGCAGCCGTTGATCTGGCTGGAGCGAATCTTCACCAGTTCCTGGACCGTGGTCGGCAGCGTTGAGTCCGAAACCACCTTGCTGGCCGAGTTGATGTGCTTCAGCACCTTTCCCGCGAAGGGGTGGCCGAAGTAGTTGAGACGCGATTCCACGGTGATCTCCTTGCCCGTGTTGCGGATACACACTACTGACCGGGTTGACCTGACAATGTGTGACAGGAAGCCGGGTGTGACGTGCGTCTCAGTGGTCTGGATTCTGATGTTCGCCAGGTACCGAACAAAGGGGTAGTCTCGTTCCCATGCCGGCCCTCTCGTCACCCCCTTCCGCAGGTGAGATGACCTTGCCGCGCCTGCTTGGCGCGCTCAGTGACCCGACGCGGCTCGGTATCGTCCGGGTCTTGTCCGACGGCGCCGAGCGCGGGTGGGGGGAGTTGCGGGCCCCGGTCGCCAAGTCCACCCTGAGCCATCACCTCAAGGTGCTGCGTGAGGCGGGTGTCACGCAGACTCGCCAGGAAGGCACCCGCTGCTTTGTGACCTTGCGCCGCGACAGCCTTGAGGCCCGGTTCCCCGGACTGGTGCCGGCCCTGCTGTCAGCGGCCGTTGCCGACGGCGTCGGCGCACACGTGACGGTGGGCGACGAAGACGAGGACGAGGTGGTGGGGTGAGCGCCTGTGCCGGTGAGCTCGGCGTCGGGCACCGATCAGCTCGGGTTCAGACGAGGCAGATCTTCGTCAGTCGTTGAGCAGCCGCCATGCGGTGAGGGCGAGCGTGGCCCGTATCAGTCCGGTGGGCTCGGTGAGTTCGATGCCCAGGGTCATTCCGGTCTGTTCGAGTCGGCGGGCGACGCTGCTGTGGTGCAGGTGGAGAAGGCCGACGGCCCGGCGCAGGGATCCGGTGACGCAGTAGGCGTCCAGAGTTTCCAGATCTTCTGGGCTGCCGGCCATTCGGGCCATCGCGGCCACATCGGCGTTGTCCCGCGGTCGCGCCCACGCGGCGGAGCCGTAAATGTCGCAGCCCCGCGCCCCTTACGGGGCGCGGGCCGCGCCGGACTTCGCCGAGACCGCCGGCGGCAGTGTCACGGCTCCTGCGGTCACCCGGTCATTCGTTGGGCAGGGGCGGATTCCGGCCTGCTGAGGTCCGGGCGACGACACCGGCGTGCCGGTTTGGGTCGGCGCCGACCTCATTGCGTCGGCGAGCGGGTGGAGTTGGTCATGGTGGCGGACAGGGTGCAGCCGGGGTGCGGCATGCGCCGCCGTGGGGCTCGGGCGGACGCGGTGCGCAATCGCTGCCGGATTCTTGCGGCCGCCAGGGACCTGTTCGCTCAACTGGGACCAGACGTGTCGCTGGACCGCATCGCCCGTCTGGCAGGTGTCAGCAATGCGACGCTGTACCGGCACTACGACGGCCGTGAGGAGTTGTTGGCCGACGTCGCGGACAGTATTGCCACCGCGGTGTCGGCTGCGGAATCACAGGTGCCCGGTAGTGATCCCTTCATGGAGTTGCGGGGCTTTTTGCAGGTGGTGGCCCGTGAGCGGCCGGCTGCCCTGTTCGGCCTGCCGGGCCAGGCCGCTGACAGCGCACGAGCCCGCGTGGTGGCCGCGATAAGGCGACCTCTCGGGCGGGCTCAGCGGGCAGGGCAGGTGCGCAACGATGTGAGCGCGGGGGAGGTGCTGGCAGTGATGGCCCAGCTCGGCCGGCCGCTGCCAGGGGTCACCTGGCAGGTTGCGGACGAGATGGAGCCGCGTCTGCTTCACCTGTTTGTCGACGGTCTGGCCGTCCCGGACTACGCGGCGCCGTCCCAGCCCGTCGCCATGGCTCACCCATGACCCGATAGGTGCTCGGCCTCATGACCGGCCGAGTCCGGCTTCCGCGGCTGCTGATCTCGGCTGTGCGTTGCCGAGGACGGACAGGAGCTGAAGGCTCGCATGGCTCTCCGTGCCCGGTGCCGCGGTGAACACCTGCAGTCGCTGCGACTGGTCGGGGTCGACGAGCGTCTGGCAGTGCAGCTCCAACGGCCCCAGCTTCGGGTGCCGGAGGCGGACGGGCGCACAGTACGGTCCGAGGACCGGGTGTTCGCGCCAGAGCGCGGCGAATTCAGGGCTGGCTTCCTGCAGGGCCGCGACGAGGTCGGCGGTGCGCGAGTCACTGCCGTCCCGCGCATACGCGCCATGGAGATCTGCCACCAGCAGGCGGCTCTGTTCGGCGTGGTCGCTCTCGGGATGGATCAGCCGGGTGGCGGGATCGGTGAACCACCGGTAATGCAGACTGCGGGCCCGTCCGGTGAAAGCGGTCTCGTCACCCAACAGCTCGACTGCCATGGGCGTCTGCTTCAGCGTCTCGCCCAGGTGGTTGACCACCTGGGCGGGAGTGTCTTCGAGCCGGTCGAGGATGCGCATCATCCCGGGGCTGATGTGATCGTCGAGCCGCACTCGCTGGGGAACGGCGTGACCGGCGAGCTGGAACAGATAATCCCTCTCCTCGAGGGACAGACGCAGACCACGGGCGATGGCGGCAAGCATCTGTTCCGAAGGATTGGGCCCTCGCGGTTGTTCGATCCTGCTGTAGTAGTCGACCGACATGTCGCTCAGGGCGGCGACTTCCTCCCGACGCAGTCCGCCGGTCCGTCGGCGCCGTCCGCGTGGCAGTCCGACGTCCTCAGGCTGAAGGGCCTCGCGCCGTGTTCTGAGGAAGGCCGCCAATTCGGCTCTGTTCACTGGTGCTTGTCCTGTTCGTCCAAGGAAGAACTTCCTGAGGCACCGGCTGCCGGACAGCCGCGAGCGTGAACCAGAGCATGCCAACGGCTGCCGGCCGACGGAGGTGGCCGACCGGGCCCAGGGCAATCACGACCCGTGTGACAAGGTGTTGTCTCACACGGTATGTTCGTTGTGCCCTCCTGGATACATGGTTGCATATCCGCGGTGTTGCCGGCGTCGGGCCGGACGCCACATGCCGCGACGCCGCTGTGTCGCTGGATTTCCTTTTTCTGTTTCCACGGATGTGCGCGGCTGCGGCACCAGGAGCCAGTCGTTTCGTCTCTGCCCAGAGACCTCTACCGTGAAGGACCCGACCGTGCCAGCAATCTTGATCCACGGCGTCCCTGACACCCATCGCGTATGGGACGGCGTTCGCCAGCATCTGACCCGCGGTGACGTGGAGGCCTGGGACCTGCCCGGCTTCGGAGCAGCGCTGCCGTCCGGCTTCGGCTCCACCAAGGAGGAGTACGTCGACTGGCTCATCGATCGGCTGGAGCAGGTCGGCGAGCCGGTGGACCTGGTCGGCCACGACTGGGGCTGCATCTTCACCGCCCGCATCGCTTCCCTGCGTCCCGACCTGGTCCGAACCTGGGCGGGCGGCAACGGTCCGATCAGTGCCGAGTACGTCTGGCATCCCCTGGCCAAGATCTGGCAGGACCAGGTCGAGGGCGACCGGTTCATGAACGAGCTGGAGCCCAAGTCCTTCGCCAACGACCTGATGGTCGGCTTCGACGTCCCTGCCGAGCCGGCCGAGGAGATGGTCAGTCATGTGGACAGACCGATGAAGAGCAGCATCCTCAAGCTCTACCGCTCCGCGGTCACCGTGGGGGCGGAGTGGGAGCCGGCCCTGGCGAACGTGTCCGCGCCGGCCCTGGTGTTCTGGGGAGCGCTCGACCCTGCCGTCCCGATCGAGTTCGGCGAAAAGCTCGGCCCCGCCATGCGGGCGTCCCAGGTACTGAGGCTCGACTGCAACCACTGGACCGTGCTGCAGAAGCCGGCCGAGGTCGCCACGGCCCTTGAGGCGCACTGGAGTCGGCCCAAGTAGGCGCGCGGTGAGGCGAGTGGTCCCGGAGGCTGCGACAAGGGCCGGTGCCTCCACGCCGCTCACTCCAGCACCGTGCGCACTACCTGCCGCACCATCGGGACGCGGTCCAACTCCCCCCTGATATCGGCAAGACACTGGGCGGCGAGGGCCTGGCGCCACGCCTCTTCCGCCCGGCGCATGGCCGCGTTGACGGCACATGTATCTGTCGGCGGCGGCGACAGTTCGCCGATCTTGCCGCAGCAGCGGATTTCGGTGCAGTGAAAGAGCTGGGTGCTTCCCTCGATGGCCTCGACCACATCCAGGAGGGTGATGGCCTCAAGGGGTCTGGCCAGGCGGAATCCTCCGCGCGGCCCGGGCACGGAGACCACGAGCCCGGCTCGGGCGAGTTGCTGCAGTTGCTTGTTGAGGTAGGAGGCCGAGAGGCCGTGGGCCTCGGCAAGCTGGCCGCTGCCTACCGGGCCGCCGCCGATCATGTCCAGGTTCAGCAGTGTGTGCAGAGCCCACTCGACACCTTTAGCCATTCGCATATTACGGACATTACATGTCCAGGATCGAAGCCCAAAAAAATCTTGACACTCAATATCCAGGATATGTAGTGTCCAGAATAAGTGGTGCGGGCCCCGTGGGAGGCCACCGCAGCAGGCAGCCCCTGCTCACGGAGCACTGGCTCATCACTTCGGCTTCGAAAACGGAGAAGTTCATGAAGGATGTCCTGATCATCGGCGGCGGCTTCGCAGGCGTGTGGAGCGCGGCAGGAGTCGTACGCGCCGCCCGTGAGGCAGGCGGCGCCGGCGACGAACTACGGGTGACACTGGTCAGCGGCGGCGATGACCTGGTCATCCGCCCCCGCCTGTACGAGGACGCCCCGGACGGCATGCGGGTCGCTCTCGACCGCGTTCTCGGCCCGATCGGCGTACGTCGCGTGACAGCGACCGTCACGGGGATCGACACCGAGGCGCACACCGTACGGGCCATTGGGCGCGATGGTGAGGAACTGGACCTGGCCTACGACAAGTTGGTACTGGCCACGGGCAGTCGGCTGGTCCGGCCCGACATCCCGGGCTCGCAGGACATCTTCGACGTCGACACCCTCCCTACGGCGGCCGCACTCGACCACCACCTGCGGCGGCTGCCCGGCCAGGCGCCGTCCCTGGGCCGCTACACGGCCGTCGTGGTCGGTGCCGGCTTCACCGGTCTGGAGATCGCCACCGCGCTGGGCGAACGGCTGCACGCGATCGCCGACCGCGAGGGCGCAGCCGAAGACGTCCGGGTGGTTCTGGTCGACCGCGCCGACGTCGTGGGTCCGGAACTCGGCCCGGGCCCGCGCCCCACCATCATCGACGCGATCGACGAACTGAAGATCGAACGACGCCTCGGGTACACCGTGGCATCGGTGACCCGCCAGGACGTCACCCTCTCGGACGGCGAAGTGATCCCCGCGGCAACCGTCGTGTGGACGGCCGGTATGGCCGCGAGCCCCCTCACCGCCCAGGTCCCCGGGGAGCGCGACCGACTGGGGCGGCTGCGTGTGGACGAACACCTGCGGGTGATCGGAGTGGCCGACGTCTACGCGGCCGGCGACACCGCACTCGCCCCCGCCGAGGACGGGCACACCACGACGCAGTCCTGCCAGCATGCCCTGCCGATGGGGAAGTTCGCCGGTCACAACGTGGCGGCCGACCTCCTGGGCAACGCCCTGCTGCCCTTCAGCCCCGACCCCTACACCACCTGCCTGGACCTCGGTGCGGCCGGCGCCGTCTTCACGGAAGGCTGGGACCGCAAGATCGCGCTGACCGGGCCGGAGGCCAAGACCCTCAAGCAGAACATCAACGCCCTCTGGATCTACCCGCCGACCGACGACCCGGAGCAGATCCTCGCCCAGGCCGGCCGCTTCTCCAACGGCTGACAGCCGGCCACAGCCCGAAAGCCCGGTCGGCGGTGTCACAGATCGGGTGGTCGTCCGGTCCTAGTTGCGAAACGGAATCCGATTCGGCGCCGTGGTGAGAAAGGTGGGCCCTCATGGGGGTTATTAGTCGCCGGAGATCAGCCGCATGGGCACGTCTTGGCCTCGGCGGTCTTGGCCTCGGCGGGGGCGACTCGGCGAGTGGGCGTGGCCGTAGGCGGCGGCGGACCATGACGGGCGACAACGGGACGCGTCCTCTGTCGTCGAGCGAGGCCCCCGGGGAACCGACGTTGGCGGGCCTGCACGCCCTTCCCCGTCCCGTGGCCGTCGTGGTGGGCGCGGGTGGTGTGCTCGGAGCGGCGCATGTCGGTGTCGGGTACGCGCTGGAGCAGCGCGGATTCGTCCCGGACATGATCATCGGAACCTCGGTGGGCGCCCTCAACGGGGCCATCGCGGCAGCCCACCCCGACAGCGCCGCGCCATGGCTGGACCATGTGTGGACCCAGTTGAGTCGCCGTGAGGTGTATCCGCTCGGCTACCTGTCCTCACGGGCCAGCGTCTTCACCGATCGCGGACTGCGCCGACTGATCGCCCGGGCCGGACTGCCGCCGCGGATCGAGCAGCTGGCGGTCCCGTTCACCGCGGTGGCCATGGACCTGGTCACCGGCGATCCGGTGCTGCTCGACCACGGCGACCTCGAGTCCGCGCTCCTGGCCAGCGCCGCCATTCCCGGGATGCTGCCCCCGGTGGATCGTGGGGGCCGGACGCTCGTCGACGGCGGTGTGATCGCCTATGTCCCGGTGCTGGCGGCCCTGCAGGCCGGGGCGGCCAGCGTGGTGGTGCTGTCGATCGGGCCGGAGAGCTGGCCGTTGCGCCCGACCATCCCGCGCCGACGTGCCGGTGCGGTCGCCGCCAGGGCCGGGCTGCTCCTGTTGCACCATCAGATCGAGCGTGACCTGCACGAGGTGTCCCAGCACATCCCGACCGTCGTGCTGCCGACCGGCATCAAGGACTGGCCCGCCCCGTGGGACTTCGGCCATTCCCAGCGGCTGATCAGCACCGCGTCCCTCACGGCGGGGCGCTTTCTCGACGGGCTGCGCATCAGTGGGCCGGGCCTGTACCGGACCGACGACCCTCCGGTGACATCGGCCGGTCCGGGCGAGCCATTGACGTCCTCCGTATCGGGGGTCGGCCGATGAGTACCATCTCGTTCCTCAACATCGCCATGCACGGGCGTGTCAACCCGACGCTGCCGGTCGTGGCCGAGCTCGTCCGGCGCGGTCACTCCGTGACGTACCACACCTCTCCCGCGTTCGGTAAGGAGATCGAGGCCACCGGCGCGACCGTGTTTCTCTACCCCGGGGGCGACCAGCCGCTCCCCGATCCGCCGACTCCGGTCACGCTGATGGAGGGTCTCGTGGGCACCGCCGTCGGCCTGGTGCCCACCGTGCTCACCGAACTGCGCCGCGTCCAGCCCGACCTGATCGTCCACGACAACGCCTGTTTGTGGGGTGCGGTCGCCGCCCGCGAACTCGAGGTGCCGGCGGCGTCGTCGTTCACCACGTTCGCGTTCAACCGGCACGTGCCCAGCCCCACCCGCGGCTCGTGGGAGCTGCTGGCCGCGGCGACGGCTCGGCCCCGCAGCGTCCAGGGCTACCTGCGGTCGCGCCGGCAGCTGCGCCGCCGCTTCGACACGCGTGGATTGCCACTGCTCGACCTGGGGAACATCCGCCAGCCGCTCAATCTGGTCTACACCTCGCGGGCGTTCCAGCCTGCCGTCGAGGACTTCGACCAGTCCTACCGGTTCGTCGGCCCCAGCATCGGCGCCCGACCGGTCGACCCGTCGTTCCCGGTCGATCGGCTGAAGGACCCGGTGCTGTACGCCTCGCTGGGCACGGTGTTCAACGCCGACCCGCAGCTGCTGCGCGGCTTCGCCACCGAGCTCGCCCCGCTGGGCGGCACGGTGATCGTCTCCACCGGGCAGACCGATCCCGAGGCGCTGGGTCCGCTGCCGGCCAACGTGCTCGTCCGCCGCTCCGTACCACAACCGGAGGTGCTGGCCCGCGCGGCGATGTTCGTCACCCATGGCGGCATGAACAGCGTCAACGAGGCCATGTACGCCGGGGTTCCGATGCTGGTGGTCCCGCAGGGCGCTGACCAGCCGATGGTGGCCCGTCGTGTGGTCGAGCTCGGCGCCGGCCTGTCCATCCGTACCCAGGACGTCGCCAAGGGCTCGGTGCGTGCCCTCGCCCGGCGCCTGCTCCACGAGCCCCGGTTCCGGGAAGCCGCGACCACTCTGCAGGCCGCCCAGCACAAGGCAGGTGGATATCGGCGCGCCGCCGACGAACTCGAGCGGTACCTGCATGCGGCCGGCCCGGTCAGTCAGTCGGCTTCCGTCGATCCGTCCCAACGAGGCTGAGTGATGTCTCCCGTCGTCGTTGTCCTGCTGCTGTTCGCCGGGCTGTCGGAGGCCGCCGGGCGCATCCTGCCTCTGGTGGCGCGCCGGCCCGGCATGTCGAGGACTTTCGTGGCCGGGTTGCTGCCGGCCGCCGGCCTCGTCGAGGCTGCGGTGTTCGCGCTGTGGCCGCTGACCGCGTGGACCCTGGCCGAGCTGGTGGTGTCCTCCCCACCGTCAGGTGCCGAGTTGGTGTGGACACCGGGCCTGGTCGCCCCGCTGGTGTTCTCCGCCGTCCTTGCGTTCCCGCTGCTCGGACCCCTGCTCCACCTGCTGCTCTTCGTGGGGGTCGGGGCCGGTCTGGCCGGCCCGCTCGCCACGGCGACCGGGCTGGGCTGGTGGGGTGCCGCCGGTTGCGTGGCCGTCGCCGGGGCCGGGCTCGGTGTCGCTGTGGAGGCCGTTCGGCGTCTTGTTGTGAGGATCAGTGCGACCGAAGGACCGGAGGCGATCGCATGAACGATGTCCTGCTCTGGGTCTTGGCGCTGGGGCCGGTTCTGCTCGCCGAAGGACTGCTGGCCCGCTACGAGGTCATGGCCTACAGCGCCCGCTGGCGGGCCCCCGTCGACCAGCTCCCGGAGGGTGTGCCCTACGCCCGGGGTGCGGACCCTGACCGTCCACCGGATGCCTACCTGGTCTACCTGGACGGCATCGGGAAACGCCGCGTCCGCGACACCCGGGACGGCGGCCAGCTGGTCAAGGCCCTGCTCGCCGGAGCACCGGAGCTGCGGGTACTGGGCCAGGTGCAGCCCTACTCGCCGCTGGCCGACCCGCTGGCCGACCGCCCGGTGTGGGCGTGGCTGCGCCGCCACATCGGGCTGCTGCTGTTCCTGCACAACGTCATGCAGACCTTCGTCGCCGCCGACCACCGGTACCGGCCCCTGTACAACCGGGCCGTCGGCTCCCAGATCGCCACTCAGCTCCGGCTCGCCGGCTACCAGCCCGACAGCGGTGTCCCGGTGGTGCTGCTCAGTTACAGCGGCGGCGCCCAGGTCGCCACCGGCGCGGTCCACGAACTGCACACCCAGCTGCGCTCGCCGCTCCTGGTGATCACGCTCGGTGGGTTCCACAACGGCGCCAACGACCTCACCCATGCCGAGCACGTGCACCAGCTCACCAGCGCGAGCGACCGGATCGAGCGGGTCGGCACGTGGATCTTTCCTCAGCGCTGGCGGCTGTTCCGCCGCAGCGGATGGAACCGGGCCGCCCGCGCCGGGAAGATCACCGTGCATCGGCTCGACCCGGCCACCCACCTCGGGCCGCGCAGCTACATCAGCCCGGAGGCCCGGCTGCCCGATGGCCGCAGCTATCTCGACCGCACGACCGACACCGTGATCGCGCTCATCCGCGCCTACCACGGCGCGAACGCGGCGACGGACAACCCGTTGCCATGAGGGCCCCTGTCGGGCGCCTTCGCCGCGTCGGTGTCGGCCGAGTGCGGCGACAGCTCAGGTGCTGGTCTCCGTCTCGAGTGCGGCGGCCTGGTCGCCGTCGAGTCCGGCGACCAGGCCGCGCAGGACAGGGCCGTACTCCGGGTGGGCGAGGGCGAACGCCATCTGGGCGACCAGGTAGTCGGCCGGGTTGCCGGTGTCGTACCAGCGGCCCTTGATGACCTGCCCGTACACCGCGCGGGTGGAGGCGAAGGCGTTGATGGCGTCGGTCAGGTAGATCTCGCCGGTCCTGTGCTCGTACCAGCGGCGGGTCTGCTCGCGCAGTTCGTCGATGATGCCGGGGGTGACGACGTAGCCGCCGATGGCCGCGTACGACGACGGGGCGGCAGCGGGCTCGGGCTTTTCGACCAGGCCGGTGATGCGCAGTTGGCCGCCTCCGAGGTCTTCCTTGACGATGGGCACGCCATAGCGCTGGGAGTCGGTGGGGTCCATCGGCAGGAGGGCCAGCACCGGGCAGCCGGTCTGCTCGTACGTGCGGATCAGCTGCTGGGCGCGGGGGACCTCGGCCACGAAGACGTCATCGGGCCAGAGCACCAGCACGGGCTCGTCGCCGAAGGAGCGGGCGGCGTTCAGGACCGGGGTGCCGTTGCCGTACGGGCCGTACTGGTCGAGGTAGGTGATGTGGCCCTGGCGGGCCAGCTCCGCCACCTCCTCCACCGCGTCCGCGTAGGCCGTCTTGCCGTCTTCGCGGAGTTGATCGACCAGGGCGGGGTTGGGGCGGAAGTGGTCCTGGATGAGGCTCTTGCCGCCGGAGACGACGATGGTGATGTCGGTGATGCCGGAGTCCACCAGCTCGCGCACGGTGTGTTCGATGACCGGCTTGTCGCCGACCGGGAGCATCTCCTTCGGCGTCGCCTTCGTCAGGGGCAGCAGACGGGAGCCGAGTCCGGCGGCGGGGATGACGGCCCTGCGAATCGTCGGGGACATCGTGTCTCTCTCGGTCGAGCGGCACACCGTACCGGCCGGCACGGCACACGGCGACGCTACCAACGTCGGCCGCCGCCCCGTCGGTCGCCCCTTTCGCCGACAGCTTGGGCGATTACCGGCAAACGCTGTGGAGGGAATATCGGCAGGGATCGGTAGTGGGAAATGCCAGTGTCCTCGTAATGGCCGATTCTTGGGTTCCAACCAGTCGGTATGCATCCCTAGGGTTCGAGCGAGAGGGCATGGGCGCAATGCTCGTGGACGTAATGCCGCGGCGCGGCACGCCGCCCGCGCTCTCGTTGAAGCCCCCAGACCCCGGGCGAGTGAGGCGACCCAGTACCGCTGGACAGCCGAGGCCATGATCCGCGTGAGGGCACGGCCCCGGTACCCGTCCTCCCGATGCGGCTCCCCGGGGCACTCCCGCAGCCTCGGTTTCGGTGAGGACGGTCGCGCAGGGGATGGTGCGTGTTCGGGTACGACATCCCCGGCGCACGGTCGCCGCCGGCGCGGCTCGGCCCCGGCGGCGACCGGGCGGGGCGTGGACGTCCGGCAGGCGGCATCGGCGCCGATCGGGCAGCCGATCCCACGGCCCGCGCCTGCAGCGCGGCAACGACCGTCCGGTCCTTGGGCTACGCGTTGCGGTCGGCTTCCTGAGCCGCACGCTCAAGCCGGCTTCGATAGTTCTCCCACCACTCCGAGTCGCCCGGCGCCATGCTGGTGTTGCCCTTGCCCATCCCCGCGGCACCGTCCATGAGTTCCCGGACGATATCGGCGTGCCCGGCGTGCCGGTGCGTCTCAGCAATCATGCGCACCACGGCATGATGCAACGTCACCTCGTTGGCGTCGCTCGGCCACCACGGCACCTTGCCGATCGTGTCCAGCGTCAGCGCGTCGATCGTCGCGTCCGCGTGCGTCCACGCCCGACGGTAGAGCTCCACGATGTACTCGCGTGACTCCTCGGCGGTGGCCCACATGTCCGCGTTGATCTCAGCGCCGTCTGCGAGCCAGGGCAGCGGCTCGCCGGACGGCCTTCCGAAGGTGTCGCAGAGGTAGCCCAGCTCCATACTGGCCACGTGTTTTACCAGGCCCAGTAGGTTGGTGCCGGTCGGTGTCAGCGGCCGGCGGATGTCGTACTCCGAGAGCCCTTCGAGCTTCCACAGCAGGGCATCGCGGGCGGACTGCAGGTAAAAGCGAAGGTCAGCCTTGGGGTCCGATGCGGTCATGGGGCCAGTCTGCCGCTCGCGCGATCTTTGGCCACCGCCTTTTCCACCGCTCGCGGTGAACCAGATCATCCGAGACGAATCTGCCCACCGCGCTGGGACGACGACCGCAGCTTGCGGATCAGGCCGGTGGCGGCGCCGGCGGCCGCCAGGCCTGTGCCGGTCAGGGCCAGAGGGCGGGCGTTCGCCCGGTCACGGTCTGGGCACGTACCGGGTTGGCTCCCGCCGCGGCTCGGTGTGGATGACCTTCGTCGTCCCCGCCGCGGGTGGTGCGCGGCTGTTTCCGGGGGCGTGCCCCGCGGCCCTTGCGTTGCCGGAAGGGCGGGGCACAGGCTGGTTGTGTTCTGGCGAGACCGAGGTCCCGCCGTCGCACGAGACGGATGGAGGGATGTTCCCATGGCGGTGTGCGAAGTCTGCGGCAACGACTATGAGTTGGCCTTCGAAGTACGGGCTGCCGGAGCGGTCCATGTCTTCGACAGCCTCGAGTGTGCGGCCCAGCGCATGGCGCCCATCTGCGAGAACTGCAACTGCCGGATTCTGGGCCACGGCCTGCAGGCGGACGGACAGTTCTACTGCTGCGCCCACTGCGCACGGCAGAAGGGGCACGCCCAACTGGTCGACCACGCCTGAGCGGCGGGACGGCGGCCGTTGCCGGGCCCGGGACGGCGGCCGTTGCCCCAACCGGTGACTCACGAGCCGCGGATCACCGACCGTCAGGGCTGCCGGCCGAGCAGGCACAGCAGCTTTGTCTGCACGTCCGCTCCGGGCGGCGGCTCGACCGGTGCCGCGAACAGCCCGCTCTTCTCCAGGTCCGCCGCGTACGGCGTGACCTCTCGGACCGCGAACTTCACCAGGTTGTCCGGGAGTTGCTCGTCCGCGCCGATCGCGCGGGACAGGTCCCAGGCGTGCACGACGAGGTCGGCGACCATCTGGGAGCAGTAGTCGGTGGCGGAGGTGTCGCCGTGGGAGAGGTGCACGGTGTGGTCGAGTGCGCCCGGCGCGGCGAACGCGTCGTGGGCGCCGCGGGCCGCCGTGTCCCACGAGGCGAGCGGGTCGGGACCCAGCATGTCGCCGTCGAAGGTCTCGCCGATCGCCTCGATCATGGCACCGTCCCTGACCATCGCGGGCACCCACAGCTGCTCGGACACGAGATGGTTGACGAGGTCACGCACCGACCAGTCGGTGCAGGGCGTCGGCGCGCCCCACTGATCGCCCCGGACGGCGTGCACGCGGTCGCCGAACAGGTCGACGGCCTCCGCGTGTCGCGTGAGCAGCGGGTTGCTGTCTGTCGCTGTCGTCGTACTCATACCAGTCATGCGCCTCCGGGTCCCCGCTGCCGCGCCCCCTCACGCGTCCGGCCCGCCACGATCGAGCGGCGGGGGTTGCGGCGCAGATACTCGCCCTCCAGCAGTGCCATGCGCTCGTTATGGGCCCGCAGCGCGTCGTTCGAGCCGTGCAGCAGGGTGTTGTGGCGCCCGCGGTGGATCGTCTCCAGCTCCCTCATGAGCTGCTGGTCGTCCAGCCGGCCCGGGTCGACTCCGGTCATGGTGGCACCCCGATCGTCGTGCTCCTACCTGCGCTCCGGGTACCCACCTGGCAAGCATTACCCCGAGCGGCATCGGTCCCGCGGCTCCGCGGCCCCGCCGCTTCTGAAGTGGCTGATTCCGACGTCGTTCGACGGCCTCACGCGCACCCATCGTGGAAGGGGAACGCCGATCTCCGCCCGTCGAAGAGGCTGAAGGAACCGAAGAGACCCAAGGAACCACGCAGGAGGCCTTCATGCTCGTACGCCATGTCGCTGGAGCCGCGTCGGCCGCGGCCGTGCTCGCCGTCCCCTTCCTGGCCGGTACCGCGGCCGCCTGCCCCGAACCCGTGAAGGTGCACGCCGAGTTCGCGCCGCCCGAAGCACTGCCGGAGCATGACGCGGTGACGTATGACGAGGCGGGCGTACCGGTGGGGAGCCGGGTCACCGTGATCGAGCGTGTCTCCGGGGAGGGCGGCACCGAAGTCGAACTGCGGCTGAAGGGCGTCGACCCGGACCGGACGTACGGCGCTCACGTCCACCGGAAGCCGTGCGGCCCGCTGCCGGCGGACTCCGGCCCCCACTACCAGGACCGGGTCGACCCCGTGCAGCCGTCCACCGACCCCGAGTACGCCAACCCGGACAACGAGATCTGGCTCGACCTCACGACCGACACCCACGGCAGGGGCGGATCCGAAGCCGCAGTCGAGTGGACCTTCCGCACCGGCGAGGCTCGATCCGTGGTGATCCACGAGCACGCCACACACACCGAACCAGGACATGCGGGGGAGGCCGGCGCACGCCTCGCCTGTGTCGACGTGCCCTTCGTCTGACCTGGCCTTCGTCCGAAGGACTCGCGAGGTCTGGACAGCCCTGGCGTGGCCGAGCAGGCCACCCGGGCCACTTTGGAGACCCTCGGTGAACGGGTGCCGCCGGGCATCCGGTGGCCGGTGGCGCACCGGCGTCCTCAGGCGTCCCGCCGCTTCAGCTGCCACGCGGCCGCACCCAGCAGCACGGCCAGGAAACCGGCGAACACGGCCAGGCCCGCCCCAGGAGAGAGCAGGTCCGAACCGGGGGACACCGTCATGAAAGCGGAGCCGGCGTTGGAGGGGAAGTACGGGCCGATCGCGTCGTTCCAGCTGTCCGGGAGGGCGACCTGCATCAGGCCGGGCAGCAGCCAGATCGAGGCGAACAGGGTGGTCACCGCGCCCGCGGTGTTGCGCAGCAGGGCACCGAGCGCCATGCCCAGCAGTCCGATACCGGTCAGGTAGACGACGGTGCCGAGGACCGCGCGCAGGACGCCGGGGTCGGTGAGGGAGGCGCCGTCGGAGCCCAGGATGGCCTGTCCGCCGAAGAAGGCGCCGAAGACCGCGACCGCGCCGACCGCGAGGACGACCCCGGCGAACACCGCCGCCTTGGCCCAGAGCACCGGCAGCCGGCGGGGCACCGCGGCGAGGGTGGAGCGGATCAGACCGGTGCTGTACTCGCCGGCGGTGAGGAGGACCCCGAGGGTGCCGATGACGAGCTGGGCCAGCTGCGTACCGGCCAGGCTGATGTCGGTCGGGTCGGTGGCCCCTTCGCCAGGGCCTTCGAAGGTGCCGCCGCCGGAGGTGACCGAGGCGGCGATCAGCCCGAAGGCGACCAGTGCGACCACGGCCCCGAGCAGGGTGTAGGCCGTGGACCGCAGCGACCAGAACTTGATCCACTCGGATCTGAACACGCGTCGCGTGGTGACGCGCAGATCGCGACGCTCGGGGCGTGCTGTCAGGTCCGGTGCGATGGCGGTGGTCATCAGGCGGCCCTCCCGGCCTCGGCGAGCTCGTCGCCAGGGGTGCCCGGCGAGGCGCCGGCCCTGGTGGTGGTCGTGGTCGTGGCGTGGTACTCGACGGCGTCCCGGGTCATCTCCATGAACGCCTCCTCCAGCGATGCCTGCTGCGGGAACAACTCGTGCAGGGTGAAGCCGGATTCCGCGGCGTGGTCGCCGATCTGATCGGTCGTCAGCCCGGTGATCTCCAGGACCCCGGGTTCGAGGCTGGTGATCGTGACATCCGGCCCGGCCAGCTGGTCCCGGAGCTGCGCGGCCTGCGGCGAGCGCACCCGTACGGTGTTGCTGGCCGCCCGCGCGGTGAACTCGGCCACGGACACGTCGGCGATCAGGCGTCCTCGGCCGACCACGATGAGGTGTTCGGCGGTGAGCGCCATCTCGCTCATCAGGTGCGAGGAGACGAAGACGGTCCGGCCCTCCGCAGCCAGCCCCTTCAGCAGGTTGCGGATCCAGAGGATGCCTTCCGGGTCGAGGCCGTTGACCGGCTCGTCCAGCATGACCACCCGGGGGTCGGCGAGCAGCGCCGAGGCGATGCCGAGGCGCTGGCCCATACCGAGAGAGAATCCGCCTGCCCGCTTGCGGGCGACCTCGGTCAGGCCGACGAGGTCGATCACCTCCTCGACCCGCCGGCGCGGGACGCCGGTGGTGGCGGCCATCGCCCACAGGTGGCTGAACGCGGACCGGCCCTGGTGGATGGACTTGGCCTCCAGCAACGCGCCGATCTCGTGCAGCGGCGCCCGGTGTTCGGCGTAGGGGCGTCCGTTCACGGTCGCGGTGCCGGCGGTCGGCCGGTCGAGGCCGAGGATCATGCGCATGGTGGTGGACTTGCCGGCGCCGTTGGGTCCGAGGAAGCCGGTGACGATGCCCGGCCGGACCGAGAAGGTGAGCGAGTCGACGGCGGTCTTGTCGCCGTAGCGCTTGGTCAGGTTGGTTACTTCAATCATGGGGTCCAGACTGCCGACCGTGGATCTCCAGGTCGTCAGCCCGGTGCGGACACTTGGCCCTCCCATGCCCGTGGTACGGAGCTACTCCGGGCGCTGTACGACCACGGGGCGCGGACAGGCCCCCAGGAGGAGCGGCCCCCGCCGCACGTCCGCCCAGGGTCTGGTGCGGTCACTGCGGAGCGCGGGCCAGGCCCGTCTGGTAGGCGATGACGACGAGTTGGGCCCGGTCCCGTGCGCCGAGCTTCGTCATCGCCCGGTTGACGTGGGTCTTGGCGGTGGACGTCGAGACGTACAGCCGCTCGGCGATGTCGTCGTTGGACAGGCCCATGGCGACCAGGCCCAGCACCTCGCGCTCCCGCCCGGTCAGCGCGTCGAGCTGAGCCGTGGTGGCGGCGGGCCGGTCCTCGGGGGACGCCATGAACCGGGCGATCAGGCCCTGGGTCGCCTTCGGCGACAACAGCGCCTCACCGCCCGCCACGGTCCGGATCGCGGCCAGCAGTTCCACCGGCTCGACGCCCTTGCCCAGGAAGCCGCTGGCCCCGGCGCGCAGCGCCTTGAAGACGTACTCGTCGATCTCGAAGGTCGTGAGGATCAGCACCCGAACCCCAGCGAGGTCCTCGTCGGCGGTGATCTCCCGGGTGGCGGCGAGGCCGTCGAGCTCCGGCATCCGGATGTCCATCAGCACGACGTCCGCGCGGGTGCTGCGGGCGAGTTCGACGGCCTCCCGGCCGGTCGCGGCCTCGCCCACCACCTCCAGGTCGGGCGCCGCGTTGATGAGCACCCGGAAACCGGCGCGGATCAGGTTCTGGTCATCGGCCAGCAGGACCCGGATGGTCATCCGTCGTCTCCTTCTCCGGATGCTTCTCCGGGTTGCTTCCCCGGACGCCGTCCGGGAGGTGCTCCATCGCCGGCGGTGGGGGCGGGAGGCAGGGGCATCACAGCCCGTACGGTGAAACCGGTGTCGGGCCCGGGGCCCGCCTCGAAGCTGCCGCCGACGGCGATTGCGCGCTCGCGCATGCCCAGGATGCCGCGCCCGCCGCCATACGCGTCCGTCCGGGTCGTCGTGCCGCCGCCTCCTTCGTCGCGGATCCGGACGACCAGCCGGTCGGGCGCGTACTCGACACCGACCCGCGCGGAGGAACTCCCGCTGTGCTTGTGCACGTTGGTGAGCGACTCCTGCACGATCCGGTACGCCGCCAGGTCGACCGCCGAGGGCAGCGGGCGCGGACGCCCGGAGAGTGTCCAGGCCACCTGCAGGCCCGCCGCGGCGAACGAGCCGACGAGCTCGTCCAGCCCGTCGAGGCCCCGGGTGGGCTCGACGGGAGCCTCTGGGTCATCGTCCCGGCGCAGTACGCCGAGCAGCGCGCTGAGTTCCTCCAGCACGCTCCGGCTGGCCTGGCGTACCAGGGCGAGCGACTCCTCCGCCACGTCGGGGTCGGTGCGCAGCGTGTGCCCGGCCACCCCGGCCTGGACACTGATCACGGCGATGTGGTGGGCGGCCACGTCGTGCAGCTCGCGGGCGATCCGCAGCCGCTCCTCGGTGACCCGGCGGGCCGCCTCCTCCTCGCGGCTCTGCTCGGCGCGACGGGCCCGCTCCTCCAGCAGGACGACGTACGCCCGTCTGCTGCGGACCGCGTCTCCGGCGGCCACCGCCATGCCGATCCACACCACGAGGTTCTGGGTGCCGGGGCCGGACCAGGACCACCCCGAGGTGGCCAGGGAAGTGAGGCCGAAGGCGAACGCGGCGACTGCCCCGGCCGTCCAGGCGGTCCGGCGGTCGGTGTACATGGCGACGGTGAACGCGGCGAGCACCGGGGCACCGAGGAACACGCCATGGGCATCCGAGACGATCAAGGAAACGCAGGAGACCCCGGTGGTGACGGCCAGCACCGCCGACGGCCACCGCCGCCGGACGACCAGCGCACCGCAGGACAGTGTGGCCAGCACCGCGACGGTGGCGGTCAGCGGGACCCGCTGCGGCGGGTCGCCGGGGACGAGCGGCGCCAACAGGCTTGCCATGTACAGCGCCGCGGCGAGCACTCCGTCCACGACGAGCGGATGCGCCCGCACGGCCTGGCGCCAGGCCGCAGGACCAGTCATGCGGCAACCGTACGCGCAGCCGCCTGACCCGGCGTCCACCGGCGGTGGTACGTCCGCCTACCGCATCCGTGGCAGGCTCCCGGTTGGCGTTGAGCAGGACATGGACGGGAGACAGCAGGCGTGCGTCAGCCCGTAGGAGTGCGGGCAGCGGTGTCCGGGGTGGTCGACCGGCCGGCGTCGAGTCCCAGCAGTCGCGCCGCGTTGCCCCGCAGCCAGTCGTGGGTGACGGCCGGGCCGAGCCCGAGGTCGGCCACCTCTTGGATGAGCGTGCGGGCAGAGACGGAGTGGACCCAGGTCGCCGTGCCGAACATGACCTTGCGGCGCAGAGTGCCGCGGCCGTACAGCAACAGCGGTTCCCAGCCCGAGCCCGGCCTTGCCATCAAGCTCGGGCGGTGGGTGGAGAACTCGACGAAGACATTGGGGTGGCGCTGCGCGACCGAGATCATCTCCGGCATCCAGGGCCAGCCGCCGTGCCCCGCCACGATCTTGAGCCCTGGATGGCGCCCGGCGATGACGTCGATGATTCTCGGGTGCGACAGCTCGTTCGGGCGGCTCGTACACAGGTGGTGACCGGTGTGCAGCCACACCGGCATCCCCAGCCGCTCGGCGGCGCCGAACACGGCGTCGAAGCGCTGGTCCTCGGCTTCGACGCCGTCGCGGAACGCGATGACGGTGGCCCCGCGCATGCCCAGCGCGTGACAGCGCTCGAGTTCCTCCAGCGCGGCGTGCGGATCGGAGAGGTTCAGGCCCGCCCACGCCTGCATACGGTCGGGGGCGCGCGCGGCGAAGGCGGCCACCCGCGCGTTCACACCGGTGCCGTCGGGGAGCCTGGCACTGGAGCCCATCAGCACCTGGTAGGCGATGCCCTCCTCGTCCATGGCGCGCAGATGGGCCGCCACATCGAGGTGGGCCGGCCGGCGGGAGACCAGGACGTCGACGGCCGTGTCCAGGTCGCCCGCGTCCAAGTGCCTGCGGTAGACGGCGAAGTCGGTGCCGAAGACCGTGGCCAGATGGCGGCCGAAGGCCCGCAGGTACGCCGGGGCCTGCCCGCCCAGATCGCGGAAGTAGGCACCCCAGGACTCGCGGTCGTACACCAGGGCGCACATGTCGATGGCGCTGAGGCCGGGCGCGCTGTCTGTTCCGGTCAGGTCATGAACTGTCATGTCGGCTCCGGTTCCCGGGCGCGCTGGGCGCGCGCCCGACTCGCTCTGTGAGCCTCCCGGCCGGGGGGCTCGACGTCCCAGTACCTGGGGTACCGTTCTGCCGCCTGGACGGCTCCCCTCCGCGACGAGGCCGTAAGGTGGTGACTGAACAGTCATTTACCGCGGTCACTTTCGCCGCCCGGGCGGCACCGCGGGCCGGCCGCCGTCGAAAGTCGGGAATCACTCCATGGCCATGTCGACCGAGGAAGCATCCGCCGCACCGTCCGGGGGGAGCACGCGGAGACAGATCGAGACGGTCGCCGCCGAGCTTTTCTATCGGCGGGGGTACGGGGCGACCAGTGTCAGGGAGATTCTCGCGGCGCTGGGAATGACTCCCGGGGCGCTGTACAACCACTTCAGGTCGAAAGAGGAGCTGCTCTATTCGATCGCCTCCCGGACCTGTGCCGAATTGGAGCGGCAGCTCGCGGCCGCGATTCGCCGCGGGGACGGAGAACCGGCGCGTGAACTGTGGGAAGCGGCCAGGACGATGACCGAGTTCCACACGACGTATCGCACGGAGGCCGTGGTCACCCGCTCGGAGTCGCCGCATCTGCCCGTGCCGCAGCTGACCGAGGTGCGCGACAGCGAGCGCCGGATACGCCGGGAATTCGAGCGGATGCTGAATCAGGGGCAGGCGAAGGGGGAGTTCCGGATTCTGCTGCCGAGCGGTCTGCCCGCGGACATCCCGGTCACCGCCAAGGCCATGCTTGACCTGTGCATTCACGCCGGACTCTGGTTCCGTCCGGAAGGCAGACTCAGCGCCGAGGAAATCGCCGAACAGTACGGTGTTCTCGTACTGCAGGCGGCCGGAGTCACCCATGCCGGAATTCAGTCGGTGTCCGCGAGCGTACCCAGGTAGGCATGCCGCAGCTGTGGCCCGTCGCGCAGGTGTGCCGACGGGCCCTCGGCGACGATCCGGCCGGCGCGCATGACGTAGGCGCGGTCGGCCAGTTCGAGGGTGCGCTCCACCGCCTGGTCGACGAGCAGGACGGTCAGTCCGGTCCCGCGCAGCTCGCTCACCGTGGTCAGCACACGGTCGACCGCGACGGGCGCGAGGCCGAGGGACGGCTCGTCGATCAGCAGCATCCGGGGGCCTGACAGTAACGCCTGGCCGATGGCCAGCAGTTGCTGCTCGCCGCCGCTGAGCACTTCGGCCCGCGCGCCGAGCCGCTTCTCGAGGACGGGAAAGGTGCCGAGCACCCGGTCCAGGCGCTCGCGCTCCTCGGCCGCCGTCAACTTCCGCCCCCACAGGCCCAGATCGAGGTTTTCCCGGACGGTGAGGCCGTGAAAGAGGCGCCGCCCCTCGAGTACGTGCACGAGACCGCGGAGACTGATCACCTCGGGCCTGCATCCGGTGATGTCGGCGCCGTCGAACTCGACCGTGCCCGCGGTCGGTTTGAGCAGCCCCGAGAGCGTACGGAGCAGAGTGGACTTGCCCGCTCCGTTGGCGCCGAGGAGGGCGCAGATCTCTCCCTCATACACCGACAGCGTCACATCGCGCACGACCGGGACGGGGCCGTAGCCGGAGTGCAGTCCGGTCAGTCGCAGCAGCGGTGCTTCAGGGCTCGCGGCCATGCCCGTCTCCCCAGTCTCGTAGGTCGTGGAAACCGATGTCGCGTGAACCGGCGTCGTGGGTACGGACATCAGCGCCCCAGATACGCGTTGAGCACCCGGTCGTCCCGGAGTGCCACGGAGGGTTCGGCCGACACCAGGGTGCGTCCCGTGTCCAGCACAGTGATTCGATCGGCGACGGCCGCCACCAGCTCGATGTGGTGCTCGACCAGGACGACCGTCAGGTCCCGGCTCCTGAGCTCGCGCAACAGCCGGTCGAGTGCCGCCAGTTCGGTGTCCGACAGGCCGGCGGCCGGCTCGTCCATCAGCAGCAGCCGGGGGTGGGCCATCAGGGTCCGTGCGATCTCCAGCAGCCGCTGGTTGCCGTGCGGCAGGAACCCGGCCGGCGTCGCGGCGAGCGCGGCCAGACCCACGAAGTCCAGCCAGCCCAGGGCCTCCTCGCACAGCTGACGGGACTCGCGCCGGGCACGGGGCAGCGCCAGCGCACAGGCGGCGACACCGGCCTGTTGCCGGGCGTAGGCGCCGAGCAGCACGTTCTCCAGCGCGCTGAGCCCGGGCAGCAGCGACGGCGTCTGGAAGGTACGCCCCACGCCCAGCCGGGCGATCCGTTCGGTGGCG
>NZ_VWMY01000008.1:139786-218497 GCF_008905045.1 Streptomyces albicerus | reverse complement strand
GGCTGGTCGCTCCCCCACTCTCGGCTTCGCTCGAGCGGGGGGACCCCCATCGCGGCGGAGCCGCAAATGTCACAGCCCCGCGCCCCTACGGGGCGCGCCATACCGCACCGGACTTCACCAATGCCGCCTAGCCGACCGGCACCGGAGTCACCACCGCGGCCAGCGGATACGCACCCGTCTTGAGGGAGTTGCCCACCGTGCCCGTCGCCGTCGTGACCGGGACGAGTTCGCCCGCGTCCGCCGTCGTGACGTATGCCGTGGTGCCGTTCCAGTTGAGGGTGACGTCGAAGGCGGAGCGGCCGACGGTGATGGGGGTGCCGGGGACGCCGGTGACCGTGTCGACGGGGGTGACCCTGTCGCCCGTGCTCGCGCTGACCCACAGGGTGCGGCCGTCCGGGGAGAGGGCGAGTCCGTACGCCTGTTGGCCGGTCACCAGGAGTGTCGGCCGGGTGTCGTTCGTGGAAGTGTCGATCGGAGTGACCGTCGAGCCGCCGGAGTTGGACACATAGACCGTCTTTCCGTCGGGCGCCGCGACCACGTTGAAGGGGTTCGGGCCCACGGGGACCGCCGTACCGGCCTTGCCCGTGGCGAGGCTCACGGGCGTCACCGTGCTGTCCCGGATGTTCGCCACGTACAGCGTGGAACCGTCCGGAGTGATCGCCATGTTCTCCGGACCGTCGCCGACCGCGACCTTCGCGCCCGCCGTGCCCGTCGCGAGGTCCACCGGCTGGACGGCGTCGTCGGAGTAGTCGGCGACCCAGAGGGTCCGGCCGTCCGGGGTGAGGGCCAGGCCCGCCGGTACGTCCCCGACCGCGATCGTGGCGGTGACCTTGCCCGTCGGTACGTCGATGACGCTCACCGAGTCGGAGCCCTGGTTGGCGGCGTACGCGGTCCGGCCGTCCGCGCCGACGACGACCTCGCCGGGGTTCTTGCCGACCGCGATCTCTGTTGACGTGCCGGTGGAGAGGTCCACCGAACTGATCGACGCCCCACTGAAGTTGGCGGTCAGCGCGCGCTCGCTGCCCTTGCCGTCCGTCACCTGGACCGGAATGGCCCGGCCCACGAGCCCGTCCCCGCTGACGACGACGGACCGCACTCCGGCACTCGCCCCGCTCTCCGCCGTGAAGGTCACCGTCGCGGTGGCCTTGCCGCCGGCCGGGACGGTGAGGGTCCCGGAGGAGGGGGAGACGGTGAGTCCGTCCGGAGCCGCGATCTTCCAGGAGACCGTCCTCTCCGCCGTGGAACGGTTGTCGGCCACGGTCAGGGTCGTCTCGCCGCTCGCTCCCGGGGTGAGCGAGAGCGACGACGGCTCGAAGGAGGCGTCAGGTCCGGGATCGGGCGCGGCCCGCAGCACGGCGTCGTACAGGAACTGATCCATGACGCCCGGCGCGATCTGCTGCGGCACGGAGTCCAACGCCTTGCGCTGTGACTGGAGTTGGCCGTAGTGCGTCCGCGCCGCCTCGTCGTCGCCGTCCGCCTGAGCGAGCATCAGTTTCACGGCTGTACCGCCCGCCGTGCCGTATGCGCCGAGCTTGTCGAGCCAGGCCGAAGTCTCTTTCAGGAAGCCGGAGTTGCCGAGGTGGGCGCGGAGTTCGGCGGGTGCGGCGGCCATCGAGGTGAAGTACGCGCTGAGCTTCCGGCCCGCCGCCTTCAGCTCGCTTCCGCTGTCGCTCTCGTACGCGCTCGTGAACGCCTTGATGAGCGGGGTGAGGGTGGGTGACTCGGTGGAGTCCAGCAGCGAGGAGTAGCTGTTCTCCGCGAAGATGCGCAGGGCCGGGGCCGCGCGTCCGCCGAGGTCGGCGACCGAGGCGAGGAAGGAGGCCCGGGGGTCGTACGCGTCCGGGTTCCAGGCGTAGTCGGCGGAGGTGAAGAGGGCGAGCTTGCTGGCCTCGGCCTGGACCATGGGGTTGGCGGTGATGCCGGTGACGGCCTCGGCCACGCCCGCTTCCCGCCCCGTGTACGGACCGAGCAGTAGTCGGCTGGTGGTGTAGTCGTTGACGGGGTAGTTGTCCCAGATCAGGATCGGATGCCCGAACAACTCGCGTGCCTGACGGGCCTGTTGGGCGGTGATGGTCGGCGCGATGACACCGACACCCGTCCACTCCACGACCACCGACGGGTCCAGCTTCTCCCGCAGTGCGGTCTTGTAGGGGGAGTCGGCGAGGTCGGAGTACTCGGTCGGCACCATCTCCAGCGGCGCCACGTCCGGATGCGCGTCGACGAAGTCCTCGACGACGGCGTTCAGCAGCGAGGCCTGCGCCGTGCCCGCGGCTCCGCCTCCGGTGCCGTACGCCTTCTCGTCCTCGGCGCAGTTCCAGGCGGTGTAACTGATGTCGTCCAACGGCACGGCGAAGGACCGCACCCCGATGGCGTACAACGACTCGAACTTCGCGACCAGTGCCTTCACATCGGCGGCCGACGAGTAGCAGACGGACAGCCCGGGCGAGAGCGCGTAGGTGAACCGCACATGGTTCTCCCCGGCACGGTCGACGAGCTCCTTCAACTGGGCGAGCCGGTCGGCCGGGTACTCGTCGCGCCAGTTCGCCCGCAGATACGGGTCGTCCTTGGGGGAGTACACGTACACGTTCTGCTTCGTACGCCCATAGAAGTCCAGCTGCGACAGCCGGTCCCGCTGCGACCAGGGCGCGCCGTAGAAGCCCTCGACCACGCCGCGCAGGGCGGTGGCGGGCCAGTCCCGGACGGTGGTGGCGGGTACGGTCCGGTGGCTGACCAGCTGACGGAAGGTCTGCGCGGCGTAGTACGTGCCTGTGGCGTCCACTCCGGACAGCGCGACCTTGCCCCGGCCGGCGGCGAGCGCGTACCCACCGGAGGGCAGCCCGGCGGGTGACCTGGCCCCCAGCCGGGCCAGCACGTCGGCGGTCGCCGCGTTCTCGGAGGGCCCGCCGACGTAGACGGTGAGGGAAGCGGCCGGTACGGGCTCGCCGGTGGTGACGGTCCGTACTGTCCGTGCCCCGGCGCCCCGCAACACGCTCTCGACGAGCCTGCGCGCGGCCGCATCGGTGCCACGCCCGACGACCTGCACGACCCGCTCGGGCACCCGCTGCGAACCGTGCCCCGGCCGCACCTGCTGCGGAGTCGGCCAGACCTCGGGGACGCCGGCTGCTGCTGCGGCGGCGGCACGCTCGCCCGCCACGGCACGGGCCACGGCGGGGGCCGGGGCGACGCCCAGCACACACAGCGCCAGGAGGGCGGCGACGAGGCCGACCGTCGGCTTGAGAGTCGGCTTGAGGGACGACTTGACCGCGGGTCTCCGGTTCAATGTTTTATCCATCGGCCGAAATAGTGGTGGATGGATTCATCGTCGGCAAGACCGCGTGTCCCCTGAGCCGCGCCCTTCGAAGGAGCGGAGGAGTTGCGGAGGAGCGCAGAGGCCTCGACTGGTGATGCGCCCTCAGCAGATGGCTTCAGCAGGCAGAGCCCGGCGTATGCCTGGGTTCAGCGGAGTTCGCCCTCCAGCAAGCCCATCGTGAACATGTCGTACCACTGGCCGTCCCGTCGGAAGACCTGGCGGAGTCTGCCCTCTTCGACGAAGCCGACCTTCTGGTAGACGCGGTGGGCCGGGTGGTTCTCGGTGACGACGGTGAGCGTGATCTTGTGGAGGCGCATCTTCTGGAAGCCGTAGCGGCAGATCGTCCGCATCGCGTCCGTGGCGTAGCCGCGTCCCCAGTACTCCTTCTCGCCGAGATAGATGTCGAGTTCGGCGCACCCGGTCTCCGGTTCGGCGTCGCGCAGTTGGACCAGGCCGATGAGCGTGTTGTCCTCAAGGACCTCTATTCCGACGAGGACTTCGCCGTACGTGTTGCGCGGCCGTTCCTCCATCCGCTTCTTGACGTGCGCGAGCGACTGCGCATAGCCGTCGGACATCCAGCGCATGACTTCAGGGTCGTGGTTCCACCGCCACAACGCCTCCGCGTCCGACGGCTCCATCGCGCGCAACATCACCAGATCTCCGAGCACCATGCCGACCAGCCAACACGGGCTCAACTTCCCGATCAACCCAATAGATCCGCACTGTCAGCCGAGGTAAGCCGTCCCCGCCCGCGAAGGAGCCCCTGTCTGCGCCCTCGATGCGGCGTCGACGCGGACCGGGCCGCCGGTGGTGACGGACTGGATGGCGGCGAGGCCGATGGACAGGGCGGCCCGGGCGTCCTCGCCGGTGACGGAGGGGGTGCGTCCGGTGCGGACGCTGTCGGTGAAGTCGGCGAGTTCGGCCACGTAGGCGTCGTGGAAGAGGTCTTGGTCGTAGGTGACGCACTCGGCGGAGGCACCCTCCGGGCCGTATGAGGTCAGGTGGGTGCGGCGGAGGTCGCCCATGGTGAGCATGCCGGCCGAGCCGAGGACCTCGGCGCGTACGTCGTAGCCGTACACGGCCTGGAAGCTGGCCTCGGCGGTGGCGAGGGCGCCGTTGTCGAAGCGGATGGTGACGACTGCGGTGTCGAGCAGGCCGCGGTCCTTGAAGTCGGGGCGGACCAGGGCGTCCGCCATGGCGAAGACCTCGACGGGCTCGGCGCCGGGGTTGAGGTGGCGCAGAGCGTCGAAGTCGTGGATGAGGGTTTCCAGGAAGATCGTCCACGGCGGTATGCGGGACGGGTCGGCCAGCCCGGGGTCGCGGGTGAGCGAGCGCAGCACCTGCGGTGTGCCGATGGCGCCGGCGGCGATCTTCTCGTGGGCGGCCCGGAAGCCCGCGTCGTAGCGGCGGTTGAAGCCCACCTGGAGCGGCACACCCGCGTCGGCGGCGGCCGCGATGGCGCGGTCCGCCTCGGCGAGGGTGACGGCCATGGGCTTCTCGCAGTAGACGGCTTTGCCCGCGCCCGCCGCCGCCTCGACGAGGCCGGCGTGGGTACGGGCCGGGGTGGCGATCACCACGGCGTCGATCCGCGGGTCGGCGAGCAGTTCACCGATGTCCGTGTAGGCGGTGGCGCAGCCGAGCCGGTCGCCCAGGCTCCGCGCGGCGCCCGGGGCGGGGTCGGCGAGGGCGGCGAGCCGGACGCCGGGGAGCCGGTGGGCGAGGGACTCGGCGTGGAAGGAGCCCATCCGTCCGGCGCCGATGAGACCGACGGCGAGGGGCTGTTGGGTGGTCATGTGGGTGCTCCGTACGTCGTCGTCAGAGGTGGGCAGGGGCTGGTCGGAGGTCGTCCGGGGGTCCGAGGCAGTCAGGGGATGGTCGGAGGCGATCGGAGGTAGTCAGGAGGTGGTCTGAGGTAGCCAGCAAGGGCAGCAGGGGCACAGGGGATCAGGCGACAGCGGTGGGCGGTGGTCAGGGTCTTCAGACGGTGAAGGCGGACCGGAAGCGATCAAGGGCGAGGTCGCTGTCGCCGGACGCCCACGCCTCCATCGCGACCGTGCCCTCGTAGCCGAGGTCCGTCAGGGCGCGGGCGACGGCGGGGTAGTTGATCTCGCCGGTTCCGGGTTCGCGGCGGCCGGGGACGTCGGCCACCTGGATCTCGCCGATCAGGCCCAGGGCATGGGCCCTGCGGACCAGTTCGATCAGATTCCCCTCGCCGATCTGGGCGTGGTACAGGTCCAGATTCATCCGCAGCCCGGGCCGGTCCACGGCCGCGACCAGGGCCAGCGTGTCGGCGGCCGTCGCGAACGGCACACCGGGGTGGTCGACGGCCGTGTTGAGGTTCTCCAGCGTGAAGACCACCCCGGCGCTCTCGCCCAGATCGGCGAGGCGGGTGAGCGTGCGGTGGGCGGCGATCCACATCTCTCCGGTGGCCTTACCGGTCACCGGCACCACCGGCAGGCCCTGGCCGTCCAGTCCGGTGCCGTGCAGGTTCAGCCGGGGGCAGCCCAGTTGCTCGGCCGCCTTGACCGACTCCTCGGCGGTGCGCAGGAGTTCGGCCGCACCCTCCTCGTCGGTCAGACTCCCGCGGATGTAACCGGTCATGGAGGAGAAGTCGGCCGGGGTCCGGGCCAGAGCCGCCAGGTCGTGCCGGGTCCAGTCCCAGATCTCGACCTGGAAGCCGGCGTCGTGGATGCGCCGGGCCCGTTCGTCGATCGGCAGATCCAGGAAGACCATCTCGGCGCAGACCGCCAGTGTGTACATCGCCGCGTACCCTCTCTCCGCGATTGGCAGCTAGATCGTTCTAGAAACTGAGAGCTAGAACGTTCTAGCAGAACCCGTGGAGCAGCAGTACGCCAGCCATCGCCCGCCCCTGTCAAGGCCCGGCGGCCCACGAGGGCTAGAACGTTCTATAATCGCCGACCAGGAGGCGACCCCGACCAGGGAGGACAGGGTGCCGGCAACCCCAGCGGTCCCCGACGGAAAGCGGCCGACGCTCGCCGACGTGGCGGCGCGGGCGGGCGTGTCCACGGCGCTGGTCTCCATCGTGATGCGCGGCGCGAAGGGTGCGGGCGCCGCCACCCGCGAGCGCGTCCTGGAGGCCGCGCGGGAGATCGGTTACCGTCCGGACGCCCGGGCACGGCTGCTGCGCAGCCACCGTTCCCGGCTGCTCGGGGTGCAGTTCGGCCTCCAGCACCCGTTCCACTCCGACCTGGTGGAGGGCATCTACGCGGCGGCCGAACCGGCCGGTTACCAGATCGCGCTGAGTGCCGTGGCCGCCGGGCGCGGCGAGCAGCGCGCCGTGGAGACGCTGCTCGACGACCGCTGCGAGGCGCTGATCCTGCTCGGCCCGCAGGCTCCGGCCGCGCGGCTGGCGGAACTGGCCGGCCAGTTGCCGGTCGTCTCCGTGGCCCGCCGGCTCCGGCCGGCCGTCCCGGGCCTGGAGGTCGTACGGACCGCGGACGACGAGGGAGCCCGCCAGGCGGTGGACCACCTCGTCGCCCTCGGCCACCGCGACATCGCCCACATCGACGGCGGCCGGGCACCGGGCGCGGCCGACCGGCGCCGCGGCTACCGCACCGCCATGAACCGCCACGGCCTGGGCGGACACATCCGCATCCTCCCCGGCGGGCTGACCGAGGAGGACGGCGCCGCGGCCGCCCGGGTCCTCGCGGCGGCGCGCCCGCGCCCCACCGCCGTGATGGCCTTCAACGACCGCTGCGCGACCGGCGTTCTCGACACCTTCCTCCGCTCCGGCGTCGCGGTCCCCGGCGACATCTCCGTCGTCGGCTTCGACGACACCCATCTGGCCCGCCTGGCCCACATCGACCTCACCACGGTCGGGCAGGACATCTCCCGCCTCGCCGGGCTCGCCGTCGACCGGGCCGTCGCACGCCTGGAAGGACGTCCGGAGGGACGTCTGGAGGGACGCTTGGAGGGCGACGAGATCCCCGCCGGGGAACAGGTCATCGCCCCCCGTCTCGTCGTCCGGGGAACGACCGCGCCGCCTCGTTGAGCGGGTCGTTTCCTGCACGGCCGCGCGAGGGTCGTCACCGAGACCCTGCGGGACCTGGAACGCGTGCGCAGTTCAGAGGCGTACCAGAACGGCCACCGCCGGCCCCCTCCCACAATGCGCCGCAGGTGCCCGCGTGGCCGTGCAGGCGCAACATGGAGAGGAGAGGAAGAGAGGAACAAAGGTGATCGGACTCGGAAGCCAGAAGGAGGTGCGAGCCCATGACCAGGTTCATGGACGTCCACCACGGGGCGAAGGGCATCACCGCTGAGCAGCTGCGGCAGGGCCATCAGGCCGCCCTCGCCATCGAGAAGGAAGAGGGCGTGCACTTCGAGCGGGCCTGGGCGGACCCGGAGGCCGGCATCGTCTACTGCCTCACCGAGGCCCCCTCGGCCGACGCGGTCCAGCGTGCCCACGAACACGCCGGCAGCCAGAAGCCTGACGAAATCCACCCGGTCCCGCTGACGACCTGAGGCTCTTATGCCCATGACGGCCCCCTGCCTGCGCGAGTCCGCAGGGCAGGGGGCCGGAGGTGTACGGGGGCTACTTCTTCCCGTTCCAGGTAATGCCGGGGATCTCGGTGAGTTGCGTTTTCGCAGGTCTGGGCGGTGGTACAGCGGCCCAGTGGGCCCGAGTGAGTGTCTCTGGTCGTTGTTGGCCACTGCCGAGCGACCTCGCAGTACTGCCCCAGCATGTGGTCTCTGTTCACATGTTCTCCCTGTCAGCGTGTCCCCGAACCGATCAACGGGCGCCAGAACGTAGCGAGTTGCAGAGGCACGCGCGGTCGGTGGAGCGGCTTTGGGCTGGATCTGCTTGGCGTGATCGATCACGGCCTCATACGCTCACTTGCGGATCGGACTGACTCCGTGTCGGCCCCGCAAGTGCTCGATGCCGAATCTGAACCACTGTTCCCACCATCGTTGTACGAACGGCTGCACGGTTGCGGCGACCCAACGCTGAACAGTAAAAGTGGTCGCTGATGCTGATCCAGTAACTACGGAGCGCTCGTGGCAGCAGAGCTTTCGAGCTCCTTGACGCCGTATACGAAATTGCCGCGTGCTGTGTCCTGGTGCGCTGGTCGACGCGCGCGTGAGTGCTTGGCAAATTTCTTCTTTTTCGCCGCAGTGCCGACACTTCTGTTCTGGGTCTGGTATTTCGGTGACGGAAATGATCACATTCCGGCCAAATATCACCTTCTCGATTCAGCAGTTCCGATGTGTGGGATATGGGTGACTATCGCACCGATTGTTTTCCGTCAAGGTGAACTGATCTTTGAGGAGCTGCTGAGCAAGATATCCACGGATGGCGAACAGGGTGGCTGGGATGTAGTGGCTGCCCAGTGTTGTATCGACAAGATAGATCGGTGCTATCAATGGCTGGCTTCCTCTTTGGCGGTTCTGATCGGCGGCGGTGTCGGCTATGTGATGTACGAAATCCGCGATATTGCTCCTCTTGTCTCAACGTCTCAGCGCATTGGGAGTGCTGTCGTACTGCTGTCGGTGGGGCATGTGTCAGCCACAGGGATATGGGGGTGTGCAAAGGTACTGCTCGTCGTGCGCACGTTGACCAAGAGTGCGGACCTGCGTTGGAATCCTTTTCGTCCTGCTGGAGACGATGGGTTTCAATACCTCTTTCGCTTCGCTTGGATAAACGCTGTGTTCTTCAGTCTAAGCAACCTGACCGTGCCGGCGTTGCTCGTGGTCTGGCCGCGCCTCGGTCTGGCCTCTCGTGTCGTGGTCGGCGGGTTTATTGTTCTTATGTCTGTTGGTGGGTTGGGTTTGTTCAGTCTTACCACGTGGTGGCTGAATTCGCTGTCGCGGGGAATGCAGGATCGCGCCCTCGGCGACTTGTCGCCCCACATAGAGACCTTAGCGTCGAAGGTTACCCACCTCGGGCAGTTATCGACTGACGAGGTTCTGCATCTTCGCCATAGCTTGGATGTGGCGCTCTCCTTGCAACGACACATGGCCGAAAGTCATCCCGCGCCGCAAGTTCGAACCATATTCCGAGCATCGACAACCATGCTGCTTCCTATTTTTCTCCTTGTAATCCAGATCGCCGTGCAGAAGTGGCTCAGCTGAGGTTGGCGGCTGATTGCTGTGCGCGTGGCATGCTCATCGAGCAGCACCGGCGGGTAGGCCACGAGCGCGTAGCGCATGTTCCTGTCGTGCGGGGCGAGTTGGCGGGACGGTGCTGCGGTCAGGTACGCGAGGGCCGGTTGAGGGCGTTCTCCTCAGCGTCGAGCACAACGGGTCCTGGTACGCGGGCGGGGATGAGCGTCCGACCGATGGGGCGGTGGCACTGGACACGGCTTTGACGCCATCTGGCGGAGGCGCCGGTGCTGATGCCCGTCTACGTCCTCCGGTACCTTTCCGCCGGCCCGGGCCGGGAAGCTTCGGGCATCCGGTGCTCTCCATGTGGATGACGGCCGACGAGAGTTGGAACCCGGAGCAACGGACCTCTTCCGGCGGAGACCTTCTCTGAGTCCTGGCGGCAGAAGTCCCCGTCACCTGTTGAGCCTCAGGGGCAGGACCCCGGATGGCAGCTCCGAGGAGCGCTGTGGGAGATATCGGATTAGCCTCCGAACTGAGCGCAAAGTGGATCTTTGCTGATGCGCTCTAGTCATCCCAAGGAGGAGAAATGCGCAAGTTCCACAAGGCCGCTGTTGCGGCCGCCATCATCGGTAGCGTCAGCTTCATAGCCACCGGCACCGCGACCGCCCAGGGCGCGTACGGCATGTATGGCGGCGGGTGCAAGTCCCACGACCTGAATGTCGACATCCTCGGACAAGTCGGGGTGCTCAACGGCCTGCTGGGCAACGCGCTCAATGGCGAGGGCAATGCAGGCGGCCAGCACAACCACGTAGGTTCCGAAATGGGCTGCGAACACGGCCATGGGCATGGTCATGGCCATGGTCACTGATTCTGAGTAACGGGGAATCACGTAACGCAGCTCACCGAAATGGGCCTCGGCGCCCGGGCCACAAGCCCGGCGCCGGGGCCCTACCTCTGCCCGTGGGCACCTTCGCCGGTGGGCTTTCTCCTGATGCGTACGGTCTTTCGCCCGGTCGGCCTCTTTCGCACCGAATACGTCCTGGGCCCCCCGAACGTTCCGGCGAAGCCCTGTCCGAAGTCTCCCCGACCCCTCGGAACTGGCACAAAGCCGAGACGCCCAGGACCAGTTGTGGCGCGAAAGCGCAGCGATGGTCGGCATCGATCACTGAGGTGGTGGAAGCGGGCCTCCGCGATCTGATCGACAGTCGTCCGGTCGAACCCTGCTCGCGTACGCTTCTCCGCATCCGCGAGGCCTGTTGGACAACTGGAGGACAGAGATGTCTTCACATGTGGCGCCTGATGACCAAGTGACGTCCGGACTCGACCGGCGTACTGAGCTGAGGGAGTTCCTGCGTTCTCGCCGGGCCCGGATCAGGCCCGAGGACGTGGGCCTGCCCTCGCACGGGCGGCGGCGGGTTCCCGGACTGCGGCGCGAGGAGCTGGCGCAGCTTGCGGGGGTGTCGTACGCGTACTACGCACGCCTGGAGCAGGGATACGGCGACACCATGTCGTCCGAGGTGCTGGACGCTGTGGCCCGTGTCCTGCGGCTGAACGAGGAGGAGCGTGAGCATCTGGGCCGGCTGGCCCAGCCCGAGCGGCAGAGGACGACGCAGGCCGTGCCCCCGCCGTACCGGCTGCGGCCCAGCGTCCAGCATCTGCTCGACACGCTCGGCGTGCCCGCCTACGTCGTCAGCCGGCGCATGGACCTCCTGGGGTGGAACCGGCTCGCCACCGCCCTTTTCGGGGACTGGGGCCGACTGCCGCCCGAGGAGCGCAACGTGGCCCGGCTGATCTTTCTCTCGCCGGCGATGCGCGATCGCTTCGCCGACCCGGACCGCACGGCTCTGAGAGTCGCCGGCGTTCTGCGCATCAACGCCGGGAAAAGCCCCGAGGATTCGTACCTCTCTTCCCTGATCCAGGAGTTGTCCCAGAAGAGCGAGGAGTTCCGGCGGTTCTGGGCACGGCACGAGGTGAGCTGCGGGAGCATCGGTGACTCCGTGCGGATGCGGCACCCGCTGGTGGGAGAGTTCGACCTTGTCCACGAGCCCATGGCGCTGCCCGGCGGCGCCCCCATGCGGCTGGTCACCTACCACGCCGAGCCGGGCTCCCGGTCGGAGGAAGCCCTGCGGATGCTGGCCAGTTGGGAGATGGAGCCGCAGCGCTGAGACGTGGGACCGATGACAACGCGCGCGAGTGCGCGACGACTTGGGCGCGCCGTCATACGGCCAGCAGCGCGGCTGCTGACCACGTCTGGGTGCCCGGGACGGAACCGTGGATGGGGCCGGGGACGCGGGACAGGGGCAGGCCGGTGCCGTTGTTGGTGTGGGCGATGATCTCGGCGGTGATGGAGATCGCTGTCTCCTCGGGGGTACGGGCGCCGAGGTCGAGCCCGATCGGGGAGTGCAGGCGGGCCAGTTGTGCCTCGGTCACGCCGGCTTCGCGCAGGAGTTCCAGGCGGTGCTCGTGGGTGCGTCGGGAGCCCATCGCGCCGATGTAGCCGACCGGGAGGCCGAGGGCCGCGCGGAGCAGGGGGATGTCGAACTTCGCGTCGTGGGTGAGGACGCAGATCGCGGTGCGGGCGTCGACTTCCGTGGCCTCCAGGTAGCGGTGGGGCCAGTCGACGACGACCTCGTCGGCCTGTGGAAAGCGGGCGTGGGTGGCGAACACAGGGCGGGCGTCGCAGACGGTGACCCGGTAGCCGAGGAAGCGTCCGGCCTGGCTGAGGGCGACGGCGAAGTCGACGGCGCCGAAGATCAGCATGCGGGGCGGCGCCGCGTGGGTGTGGACCAGGAGCGTCAGCTTCTCGGGGCAGGTGTCGGCGTCGCCGCCGACCTCGACGCGGGCGGTCCGGCCCGCCCGCAGCAGCGCGCGGACCTGGGTGGCCACCGCCTGGTCCTCCTGTCGGCTGCCCAGTGTCCCGTCGTAGGCGCTGCCGCCCCCGAAGACGGACAGGGTGCGGCCGACAAGGCGCTGCGGCCCGTCCACCACCTGTGCCACGGCGACGGGCAGACCGGCCAGCACCTGTTCCAGGGCGGTGGTGAGGTGGGGCTGGTCGGCGGGGTCGACCAGCTGCACCAGGACTTCCAGCTCGCCTCCGCAGGTCAGGCCGACGGCGAAGGCGTCGTCGTCGGAGTAGCCGAACGAGGCCCGTATCGGGGGTTCGCCGGAATCCACCATCTGTTGGCACAGCTCGTAGACGGCGCCCTCCACACATCCTCCGGAGATGCTGCCGACCGCCTCGCCGTCGGTGCCCACGGCCAGTGCGGTGCCGACCGGCAGGGGTGCGCTGCCGCTGACCCGGATCACGGTGGCCAGCGCGAAGGGGCGGGCTTCACGGCACCAGCGGTACAGCGTGTCCGCGATGTTCAGCATGAGTGGATCTCCTGGGGCGGTGGGAAGCCCGCCGCCGTGCCGGCATGAGGGGATAGAGGCACGGCGGCGGGCCGATCTGTGGGACGGTTCCGAGGACCCTGCCGGGTGGCGGAGGGGCCCTGGGAAACGTCCGGGTTTCAGAGCAGGGCTTCAGCGGTGATGGGCAACTCGCGGACGCGGCGTCCGGTGGCGTTGAAGACCGCGTTGGCGATGGCGGGCGCCACACCGATCTGCACCAGTTCCCCGAGGCTCTTCACGCCGATGGGGTCGGCCCTGTAGTCCTCCCCGTCGAGGTAGACGGCCTTGAGGTCGGGGATGTCGGCGTTGACCGGGACCAGGTAGTCCGCGAGGTTGGCGTTCACGATCCGGCCGTCGCGGTGGTCGGTGACCGTGTGCTCAAGCAGGGCCGCGCCGATGCCGCCCACCATGCCGCCGAGAGCCTGGCTGTCGGCGAGCTTGGGGCTGACGATGCGCCCCGCGTCGTAGACGCCGAGCATCCGCCGTACCCGGACGAGACCGAGCCGGGCGTCGACGGCGACCTCGGCGAACATCGCGGCGTAGCCGTACATCGAGAACCGGCTGTTCTCCTCCGGGGTCCAGGACCCGCGGGCTTCGAGGTGGGTGCGGTTGTTGCGGGCCAGGAGCTGGCGGTAGGTCTCCCCGCGCGCGGTGTCGCCCTTGACGTGCAGCCGGCCGCCGCGGACGACGACGTTCTTCGCGTCGACGCCGTGCAGTGGTGAGCGCTCGTCCTCGATGGCGAGGGTGATGGCTTGCTGCCGTAGCTTGTCGCAGGTGTCCTGGACTGCGGATCCCACGCTGGCCATGGTCTGTGAGGCGCCCTGGGGCGGGGCCGGCGGCATGGTGGAGTCGCCGAGCTGGAAGGTGACGTGGCGTACGGCCAGGCCGAGGGCGTCGGCGGCGAGCTGGGTCATGGAGGTGTAGGTGCCCGTGCCCACGTCGTGGGTCGCGGACTGGACCACCACGGTGCCGTCGGCGTCGAGCCGGGCGTGGGCGTTGGCCCGTCCCAGGAAGACGTCGTAGCAGCCGGTGGCCACGCCGGTGCCGATGAGCCAGTCGCCGTCGCGGGTGGAGCGGGGCCTGGGGTTGCGCCGGTGCCAGCCGAAGTCGCGGGCGCCGACGCGGAAGCACTCGCGCAGGCGCCGGGTGGAGAAGGGCTGCTGCGTCGACGGGTCTTCGCCGGGTTCGTTGCGCAGCCGCAGCTCGATCGGGTCGATGTGCAGTTTGTAGGCGAGTTCGTCCATCGCGGTCTCGATGGCGAAGGCGGCGCTGCCGTAGCCGGGGCCGCGCATCCACATCGGGGTGCTGACGTCGAGCGGCACGATCTGGACGTTCTGGCTGACGTTGGGCACGGCGTAGAGCATCTGCCCGAGCGCCTGGTTGGCCTCCCAGAACTTCTCGTAGCGGGAGGTCTCGTACTTCATCTCGTGGGTCATCGCGGTCAGCCGCCCGCGCCGGGTGCTGCCCAGGCTCAGCTTGTACTCGTAGGCGGGCCGGTAGCCCACCGTGAAGTACATCTGCCGGCGAGTCAGCGCGAGCTTCACCGGGCGTTCCACCTCGCGTGCGGCGAGTGCCGCGATGACGACGTGTACCCAGGTCCGCAGGGCGTTGCCGAACGCGCCGCCGACGAACGGCGAGAGGACGCGCACGTTCGCCGGCGGGATGCCGAACGCGGACGCCGCCTCGTTCTGCGCGCCGATCACCCACTGGGTCTTGTCCCACAGGGTGAGCTTGTCGCCGTCCCAGCGGGCGATGGTGGCGTGCGGTTCCATCGGGTTGTGGTGGTTGCGGGAGAGCCGGAAGGTCATGTCCATCCGGACGTCCGCGGAACCCAGCGCTTCCTGGGCATCGCCACGTGTGTAGGGCTGCGCGAAGGGCGGGGGCCCGTCTTCGGCCGGGCTGCGGGTCAGGTCGGTCGCGGGTTCCTCGGCCTCGTAGGAGACCTTCACCAGGTCGGCGGCGTGTTGCGCGGCCTCCAGCGTGGTCGCCACGACCACGGCGACCGGCTGGCCGAAGAACTGGACGGCATCGTCCTGGAAGGCGCGCAGCCGCCGACCGGGGAAGGGAAAGGTGACCGGGTTGTCGCGGTATGCCAGTTTCGGCGCGTTGAGGTGGGTGATCACCTTCAGGACGCCGGGCAGGGTATCGGCGGCGATGATGTCGATGTCGGTGATGCGTCCGCGCGCGATGGTGCTTTCGACGATGACGGCGTGGACGACTCCGTCGATGTCGTGGTCGGCGGCGTACTTGGCCTGGCCGGTCACCTTCAGCCGCCCGTCCACCCGGGAGAGCGGTGCGCCGACGGCTGCCTGCGGCTGGGGGCTCATTTGCTGTCTCCTACGGTACGCAGCTGGCGTTCGACGGTGCGTTTGAGCAGCTCGACCTTGAACCGGTTGTGCTGGAGCGGCCGGGCCCCGCCCGCGGCGCGGCCGGCGGCCTCGGCCCACAGCCGGTCGGAGGGGCGTTCACCGACGAGGGCTTCTTCGACGGCAGGGAGCTTCCACGGAACGGTGCCCACGCCTCCGGCGGCGACGTACGCGTCCCGGATCACTCCGCCGCGTACGTGCAGCGCGACGGCCGCGGAGGTCAGCGCGAACTCGTAGGACTGCCGGTCGCGCACCTTCAGATAGCCGGACTTCAGCGGGCGCGGCAGGGCGGGAATCTCGACAGCGGTGATCAACTCGCCTCGGCGCAGGGCCTGTTCACGGTTCGGGGTGCTGCCGGGCTTCAGCAGGAAGTCGGCGAAGGGGACGTGGCGCTCCCCGTCCGGGCCCAGCAGATGCACCTGCGCCTCCAGTGCCGCGAAGGCGACGGCGGCGTCGGAGGGGTGGGTGGCCACGCAGTCGTCGGAGGTGCCGAGGATCGCGTGGGTGCGGTTGACACCGTGCAGGGCCGCGCAACCGGAGCCGGGCTCACGCTTGTTGCAGTCGGCGCTCACGTCACGGAAGTACGTACACCGGGTGCGCTGCATGATGTTGCCGCCGATGGTGGCCATGTTGCGCAACTGCGCGGACGCGCTCAGCTCCAGCGCTTGCGAGATCACCGGATACAAGGAGCGCACCTTGGGATGGGCGGCGGTCTCGGCCATGCGCACCAGCGCGCCGATGCGCAGACCACCGCGCCGGGTCACGGTGACCTCGCGCAGCGGCAGACCGGAGATGTCGACGAGCGTCTCGGGGCGTTCGACGGTCTCGCGCATCAGGTCGACCAGGGTGGTGCCGCCGGCGATGTAACGGCCGCCGTCACGGCCCGCGGTGAGGGCCTGCCGGGTGTCGGTGACCCGGGTGTAGGAGAAGGGATGCATGGGGGCCGTGCCTCATTTCCCGTGCGCGGTCTGCTCGACCGCGCGCACGATCTTCACGTAGCAGCCGCAGCGGCAGATGTTCCCGCTCATGAACTCCCGGATCTCCTCCGGTGAGCCGGTGTGACCCTCGTCGATGCAGCCGACGCCGGACATGATCTGGCCGGAGGTGCAGAAGCCGCACTGGAAGGCGTCCTGGTCGATGAACGCCTGCTGCAGCGGGTGCAGTCGCTCCCCCTTCGCCAGGCCCTCGATGGTGGTGACCTCGGCGCCTTCCAGCCGAACAGCCAGCGTCAGGCAGGAGTTGACCCGGCGGCCGTCGACCAGAACGGTGCAGGCGCCGCAGGCACCGGCGTTGCAGCCCTTCTTGGAGCCGGGCAGCCCGAGATGCTCGCGCAGCAGGTCCAGCAGCGAGGTCCGGTTGTCGACCGTGACGGTGTGCCGCTTGCCGTTGACGGTCAGGGAGACGCGACTGCCGGGCGGCGCCTCGGCGGCGTCCGCAGGCTCGGCGCCGAACACGGACGGTCCCGCGACAAGGCTGCCCGCCACGACCGCACCGCCGACGACGGTGGTGGTCGCGACGAACGTACGCCGGGAGGGGCCGGATGGAGATCCCTCGGGGGGAGAGACTGTTGACTCGGGAGGTTCGGTGGACATGCCCACTCTCTCGGTCGACGGAAGACGGGTGGCGGTACCGACCACCGTCATGTGCACGAATCGGCGTGAGTACGAGACATCACGGCTTTGGCAGGAGGACTCGACAGCGCACATGCGGGTGGTGGCGTGCGTGGCAGGGCGGTTATGCGGCCGGGAAGCGGGCGGGCGGCGGGTCCTCGGCGAAGAACGTCTTCGTGTGGGCCGGCGCCTCCGGTGCGGCACGACATCCACTGTGTGGCACGCGGCGCGATACAACGAGCACAGGTTTTTGGGACGACTCGGGTAGGTACCTCTGCCGTTGGTACGTCTGGCAGTAGCAGCCAGAGCGGTCCGACCGTCGGGGGTGGTCGTCGGCCGTCACCGCCCGAGCGGGGGCGCCGCAACAGTGGCCGAATGACCGGGGTGTACGCGGGCGGAACGCCAGGTCACCGCGGCCGGTACCGTCCGGTCGGCCCGCCAGGATGCTCCCCAGCCGCGCGCGATGTCAGTCGGTGTCAGTCGGCGGCGTTGCGCAGCGCCTCGTTGATGTCGCTCAACGCGTCGGTCAGCCGTGTGTAGTCGTCGCGGGCCACGGGCGTGACGAAGTACCGCTCGACGACATGAGAGTGAACGGTCGCGGCCTCAAGGAACACGGTATGGCCGTGATCAGTCGGTTCCACCCACACGCTTCTGCGGTCCTCCGGTGACGGGACGCGGCAGACCAGACCGGCCTCTTCCATACGGTCGATCAGCCGGGTGATGCCACTGCTGGTGAGGGTGAGGTCCTCGGCGAGCCGACGCTGCGAAACCTCCTCGCCCGGCTTGCGGCACAGCCTGATGAGGACCTCCAGCATCGTGTGACTGATCCCGCACTCGCGTCGCAGGGCGGTGTCGATCCGCTGCTCCAGGCGGGTCGCGGCTTTGATCAGCAGTCCGAAGTCCTGAACGAGCTGGCTGTTGGCGGCACGGGCGGCCTGGTCGCCTCGCCGGGTCACGGCATCCACCTGCCCAGGTCCCTCCCATTCCTGACGGTCCTGGCCCGCGAGTTTACGGCCACATCACCTACCGACGTCTCAATTGCTGAGCAGTCAATTGCTGACTGCTCAACGAAATCCTATGGTGGACGCCATCCCACCGATCCCATCGGAGAGAGGGGCATCCATGGACCTGCAGCACTGGCTCGGCCGAGCCACCCACGCGATACAGGACTGGGCCGACACCTTCGGCCCCTACCAGCCGCACCCGTCACTCCAGGTCGACGACGACCGCTTCGCCGCAGCCTTCGAGGAGTTCACCGGGAGACTGCGGGACAACTACCCCTTCTTCCACCCAAGCTACGCGGGGCAGATGCTCAAGCCCCCGCACCCCGCCGCGGTGGTCGGCTACCTCACCGCCATGCTGATCAACCCCAACAACCACGCCCTGGACGGTGGCCCCGCCACGGCCCGGATGGAACGCGAGGCCGTTGCTCAGCTGGCCGCCATGTTCGGCTACGACACCCACCTCGGCCACCTCACCACCAGCGGCACGATCGCCAACCTCGAAGCCCTCTTCGTCGCCCGCGAACTGCACCCCGGTCGAGGTGTCGCGTACAGCGCGGAGGCCCATTACACCCACGGCCGCATGTGCCGTGTGCTGGGGGTGGAGGGACACGCGGTCCCCACGGACAACCGGGGACGCATGGACCTCGACGCGCTGGAGGACCTGCTGCGCGGCGGCCGGGTGGGCACGGTCGTGCTGACCGCCGGAACTACGGGGCTGGGGGCCGTCGACCCGATCCACGAGGCCCTGCTCCTCAAAGAGCGTTACGGCGTCCGTATCCACATCGACGCCGCGTACGGCGGCTTCTTCACCCTGCTGGCCGGCGCCGACGGGCCCGAGGGGCTCGCGCCTGAGCCCTGGCAGGCGATCGCCGGGTGCGACTCGGTCGTCGTCGACCCGCACAAACACGGGCTTCAGCCCTACGGTTGCGGGGCCGTGCTCTTCCGCGACCCCGAGGTGGGGCGTTTCTACCTCCACGACTCGCCGTACACCTACTTCACCTCCAGCGAGCTCCACCTCGGCGAGATCAGCCTGGAATGCTCACGCGCCGGCGCATCGGCCGCCGCCCTCTGGCTCACCTTCCAGCTCCTTCCGCCCACCGCTGACGGCCTGGGCCGCGTGCTGACGGCGGGCCGCAGGGCCGCATTGAAGTGGGCAGAACTGATCACCGCATCCGACCACCTGGAGCTCTACCAACAGCCGGAACTGGACATCGTCAGCTACTTCCCCGTGGTCGACCCCGCCACCCTGAGCGGCATCGACGCGGCCTCCGCCCGCATTCTGGCGGACGGCATGACGAGCCCCGACCCGGTGTTCCTGAGCACCCTGCGCGCCGACCGCGAGGCGTTCACCGCACGCCACCCCAAAATCACCGCGGACACCGACAGCGCCCGCATCCTCCGCAGCGTGTTGATGAAACCGGAATCCGAGCACCACGTGGAGCACATCCACCACCAAGTCGAACGGCTCACCCGATCCCGAAGGCGATGACCGCCCGTGAATCAGGCGAGGACCGTGTCCACCGGCTCGTGTGCCTTGGGCGGGTACTTCATGGCCCGATCCTGGCGCTTGTCGACGTCAAAGCTCCAAGGTGGGGGGAATTGGGACCCGTCAAAGCCGGATGACAACCAGTGCCGTGTCGTCGTCCGGGCCGCCGCGTGGGGTGGGGACGAGGTCGGTCAGTACGGCATCGGCGAGGGGCTCGGGGGAGAGGGTGTGGTGGCGTTTGAGGCTGTCGGCGAGGCGGCGCAGGCCCAGGTCGATGTCCTCGCCGCGGCGTTCGATCAGGCCGTCGGTGTAGAGGACGAGCGTGGCGCCGGGCGCGTAGGGCACCGTCGACTGGCATCGGGAGATGGCTTCGTCGCATGCGCCCAGGGGCGGGTCCGTGGCCGTGTCGAGGATCTCGACCGTCCCGGCGGTGTGCGCGAGGAGCGGGGGCGGATGGCCGGCGCAGCTGTATGTGACGGTGTGGTCGGCGCGGTCGATGACGGCCTGGACGGCGGTCGTGGCGAGCGCGCCCTCGACGGTGTGCGCGTGCTCGGCGAGGGTCGTGAGCGCGGCGGCGGGCCGCCCCGTGGCGCGGATCGCGGCGCTCAGCGCGCTGCGCAGCTGGCCCATGACGCCGGCCGCCTCCAGGCCGTGCCCGACGACGTCGCCCACCGCGGCGGCCAGCCGGTCCGTGTCGAGGTCGATCAGGTCGTACCAGTCGCCGCAGACGTTGAGGAAGCTGGCCGCGGGCCGGTAACGCACGGCGACGAAGGAGTGCCGCTGCCCCGCGGTGCCGGGCAGCATGGCGCGCTGCAGGGTGACGGCGACCTCGTGGGCGCGGGCGTGGGCCTTGCGCAACTCCTCGTTGAGTTCTTGCAGTTCCCGGGAGCGGGTGAGCAGGTCGGCGGTCATGGCGTCCTCGCGGCTGAGCGTGGAGCCCGGCGTCGTGGCGAGGGCCCGCCGGGCGCGGACCAGGGCCGTGACCTCCTCGACGCGGTGGACGATGAGCGACACCCGGCCCTCGGCGTCCAGGACCGGGATGTTGACCGGGCTCCAGTACCGCTCCTCGAACACGCCCGGCCGGCCGGGCACCTCGACGTCGTACTTCTGCAGAGCCATGGTGTCCCGCTCGCCGGTGGCCAGCACCCGCTCCAGCGACGCGCGCAGGGTCCGGGCGCCGGTGGCCTCCTCGGAGGGGCTGTCGGGGAAGACGTCGAAGAGCGACCGGCCGATCAGCTCCTCGGGGCCGCGCCCGGAGACTTTCGTATAGGCCCGGTTGACGCCGGCCATCACCAGGTCGGGGGTGAGCAGCAGGACCGGACTGGGCAGGGCCTGGAAGACCTCCGCGAAGTCGATGTCGGTCTTGGTCTCGACCTCGTCGGTCCCGATCTCGTCGGTCTCGATCTCGATGCCCGGGCTCCGTCTCCCGCCAGGCGCATCTCTGCCGCTCATGCCCTCATGTCTACTCCGATGACCCGTCCGATGCGACCCGGCCCGGCCCGGCGTACGGCAGGCCCCGGGCGACACGGGACCCTCGGACGCGATTCGGCCATTGTGTGCCGTGCCGGAGCGGGATTCGTATGCCCTGGGTCGGCCGAGTCTCCTTTGTCTCCCGGCGAGTGAGGCGGGAGGGGCGTGTGGGGTGGCGGAATCTCGTTCCGCGTCCGCCGCGGGCCGTGTCGCTGTGGTTCTCTGGCGGGACGCGCCGGCTGCGGCCCGCCACCTCAGGGCCGGCGTGACCTCAGGGCCCGCGTGCATGACCGAGGCGATCCCGGGTACGCGACGCGGCGACATTCCCCACGGCGACATTCCGACATTCCCCACGGGCCGATGTGCTCGTTCCCCACGGGCGTGCCCTGTGGTGAGGAGGGTTCCTGTCCATGCCGGTTCCGCGCACGTCGGCTTTCCCCGCCGGTCCCCCCGGTTCTGCCGGTCCCGTCGGCCGCCTCGTCGGCGCCCTGGTGAGCCCGATCTTGAACCCGATCTTGAGTCCGCTCGTAAGTCCCCTGGCGAAATCCCTCGCGACCCCTCTCGCCCCGGACGACTACCTCGGCCTGATCGACCCCCTCCTCTCCGCCCGCCATCCCGCGGGCCGGGTCGTCGCCGTGCGGCCGGAGTGCGCCGGGGCCGCCACGCTGGAGATCCGTCCCGGACGGGGCTGGGCGGGGCACCGGGCCGGTCAGTATCTGCCGGTGGGGGTGGAGATCGACGGCGTACGGCACTGGCGTACGTACTCGATCACCTCGCCCCCGCTTGCCGAGGCGCCGGGGCGGACGCTGACGATCACGGTCAAGGAGGATCCCGGCGGCCGGGTCTCCCCGCATCTCGTGCACCGGACCCGGCCCGGTGCGGTGCTCCGACTCGGCCCCGCGCAGGGCGAGTTCACGCTGCCGGAGGCTTCCCTGCCGTCACGGATGCTGATGGTGACGGCAGGCAGCGGCATCACCCCGGTGGCGGGGATGCTGCGCACCCTCGCCCGTCGCCGCGGTGGACGCGGGCCCGCCCCCGATGTCGTACTCCTGCACAGCGCACCCGGCCCGGACGAGTTCCTCTTCCGCGCCGAACTGGCCGCACTTGAGGCCGAGTTGCCCTGGTTGAGCGTCCGCGCGCGGTACACCCGTACCGCCGGGCGGCTGGTCCCGGAGCACATGGGCGTGCTCTGTCCCGACTGGTACGAGCGGGAGACCTGGGCCTGCGGTCCGGAGGGGCTGCTCGACGCACTGGAGCGGCACTGGGCGGCGGCCGGGGCCGGGGAGCGGCTGCGCGTGGAGCGCTTCCGGCCGACGCCCCTGCTGCCGGAGGACCCCGAGGCGCCGGGCGGCCGGGTCCGGTTCGAGCACAGCGGCGTCGAGGCCGACGCGCCCGCGTCCGTTCCCCTGCTGGAGACCGGCGAGGCGGCGGGCGTGGTGATGCCGTACGGGTGTCGCAGAGGCCTCTGCTTCGGCTGCCTCGCGCCACTGGTCCACGGCCGTGTCCGCGATCTGCGGACCGGTGAACTGCACGGTGAACCGGGCGAGTTGATCCAGACCTGCGTCAACGGTGCGGCAGGTCCGCTCGCCCTCGCTCTCTAGGCCCCCTCAAGGAGCCTCCATGCCTTCCACGCCTTCCATGCCTTCCACGTCCTCCATGCCTGTTACGTCTTCCACGTCCACAAGTGCCGTACCAGTCACACCCCTTGAGCAGCTCGAGGAGCACACCGAGGTGCTCGGCGAGGAGCTCGACCGGATCCGTGCCGAGGTCGTCGCGGCACGCGGCGCGGAGGACGCCCGCTACATCCACACGGTGATCGCCGTCCAGCGCGGTCTGGAGACCGGCGGCCGCGCCGCTCTCGCCGTGTCGCTGTTCCCGCCCGCCTGGGCGGCGGGCACCGCGATGCTCACCGTCGCCAAGGTCCTGGAGAACATGGAGCTGGGCCACAACATCCTGCACGGCCAGTGGGACTGGATGGGCGATCCGGCGATCCACTCCACCACCTGGGAGTGGGACTTCCTCACCCCCGCCGACGCCTGGAAGCACACCCACAACCACCTGCACCACACGTACACGAACGTCGTCGGCCGCGACCGGGACCTCGGCTACACGGTCCTGCGTATGAGCCCGGAGCAGCCCTGGCATCCGGTCCATCTCCTCCAGCCGCTGTACGCCGCGCTGCTCGCCCCAGTCTTCGAGTGGGGCATCGCCCTGTACGACCTGGAGGCGGACGGCGTGCGGTCGGGGCGCAAGAGTGTACGGGCGTTCCTCGGCGACCTGGCGGGAATGGCCCGCAAGGCGGTGCGCCAGTCGGCCAAGGACTACGTCCTCTTCCCGCTGCTCGCGGGCCCCTCCGCGCTGCCCTGCCTGCTCGGCAACATCACCGCGAACGGGCTCCGCAACATCTGGGCGCACACCGTGATCTTCTGCGGCCACTTCCCGGCCGACGTCCAGACCTTCTCGTACGAGGAGGAGCAGCTCGAGGGCGAGACGCGCGGCGAGTGGTATCTGCGCCAGATCCAGGGCTCGGCGAACATCGAGGGCGGCCTCCTCCTCCACGTCCTCACCGGCAACCTGAGCCACCAGATCGAACACCACGTCTTCCCCGACCTGCCCAGCAACCGCTACGCCGAGCTCGCCCCACGGATACGCGAGGTCTGCGCCCGGCACGGGATCGCGTACGTCACCGGGCCGCTGTGGCGCCAGTACTCGTCCATGTGGGGCCGCGTCCTGCGCCACGCGGTACCGAAGGTGCCGTGGGGACGCTCTTGATCTGCTGTGCTGCCGGGCGCGCGTCCTGAGCCGGCCGTCGGCCGCTTAGCGGCGCGTGCTCCGGCGGCGGGGGTGCAGACGGCCCCGGCCGCCGTCACGATGGTCGTGCCGGGGACGGACCGTGGTGGGGCGCGCGATGAGCCCGGGCCTGGGCTGCGGTGGCTGCCTGCGGTCTTCGCGGGATGCCTGTGCCCGGCCGACGGGCTGGATCACACGTGTCGCCACGACGAGCAGGATCAGCAGCGCACTGGTCGCCAGGGAGATGACCATGCCGGTCACCTCCCTGTGACCGGGTGAGCGGGGCGGGCGAGCGCTGCCGCTCGGACCAGTGGAGCGCCGCCCTCGTCCTCCCGGCCCTCCGCCGGATCCTGTGCCCGGTCGGTCGCCGGGGCCGGGCTTCCGTGCAAGGCGTGTTCCGCGGTGATGAGTGCGGTCGCGGTCGTCAGAGGGTCGGCGCCTGCGCCGCCGGCGGCGGCCATGAGCCGGGCGGCCGAGGAGGCGTCGCTCTCCGGCGGGATCACCAGGAGATCCCAGCGGCCGACGGTGTAGGACATCAGCAGGATCTTGTGGGGGTCCAGCTCCGAGGTGAACCAACCGACGTTCACCACATGGCCGTTGACGTGCACCTTGCGCGGGATGACAGGCCAGTACCGAGGGTTGACGGCGATCCGGGTGATCCGGCCCCAGAGGGGGTCCAGCACGTCGGCCAGGGCTGAGAGTTCCTGCGTCAGGTCACGGGAGCGGGGCCACCAGGCGCCGTCCAGAAGTCCTGGGGGAGTGCTCGCGGGCTTCAGCGCGAGGCGGGCGGTCGGAGCCTCGAAGGGCACGATCCGCAGCGGGGGATGGTCGGTGGTCGCGGACATCGCGCGAACCCGTCTCCGGACCGCGGCTCGCGGGCAGCCGTCCGGTGTTGTCGCTCACCGAGAACGACGCAGGTATGAAGACCGGCGTACGAAGTGCCCTCGGTGCCCCCAGGCTACTCCGGACCGATGCCCGGCGGACTGTCGCGAGGCCTCCGGAACGTGCCGGTTCCTGCCGAGCGTGTTTCCGGCCCGGATACGGCCGGCCGTGCGCAGGCCTGCTCCGGGCCGTGGACCGAGGAGTCAGCGGACCGAGGAGTCCGTAGGGCGAGGAGTACCGTGAAACGAGGAAGCGACTCTCTTTCCTCGGCGGCCGCGCCGACATCGTCGCAGGCGAGCAGCGGCGGCCGGGTCGCCGAATCCCGGCAGACAGGCGAGCGTGATGTCCGGCTCCGACTCCCCGCGTGTGACCAGGCTGCTGCCGGGCGCCCTCCATCAGGCCGTCAAACCCGGGACGGCCGTCGTACGGCTGGAGACGACGGACGACCGTCGGGGAGTGCTCGACGGGGCGTGGTGGCCACGGTCCCGCGACATCGCGGCCGAGCTTCCCGTCCTGATCGCCGCACTGACCGAGCACCTCGGGCCGGTCACCCGAGTCGGCCTGGACTCCAGTGCCTGGGAAGAACTTCCGACGCGGTTGACCATCGGCGACCGTGTCGTGCACATCGACTCCTTCCCCGTCGGCGACGACACCGTCCTCATCACCCGCGGCGATCAGGACCTCTTCTCCCTGCTCGTGATCCCGCCGCACGCGACACCCGAGGCGGCCCGCGCCGCGATGGCCGAAGCCGTCCGCGCCGACAACCTCGTGCAGGCCGAACAGATCCTCATCGACACCGGCACACCACCAGGCGCCTGAACCGGGTGGACGCACGGCATACCGGCGAGTCACGGAGGGACAGACAGAGATCCACGCGAGACGCTGCCGCTTGGTCCGGACCCGTATCCGTCGGCAGCCCGCAGGGGTGAGAGCCTGGACCCGCATCCGCCGTCTCCGTGAGGGAGCCCTCCATGGCCGCGCAGCCGTCCACCGACACCAGCTCCGATGCCGATACCGGATCCGATGCCGACACCAGCCCGGATACAGCCACCGGCCCCGACGATGCGTACCGCTTCGACGACCTGCGCGCCCTGTTCGTCAACTGCACGCTCAAACCGTCGCCGCAGGTCAGCAACACCCAGGGGCTGATCGACAAGAGCCGCGCCATCATGGACGCGCGCGGGGTCGCCACGGACGTCGTACGCGCCGTCGACCACGACATCGCGCCGGGCGTCTACCCGGACATGACCGAGCACGGCTTCGCCACGGACGCCTGGCCCGCGCTGTACGAGCAGGTGATGGCCGCGGACATCCTGGTGCTCGCCGGGCCGATCTGGCTCGGTGACAACAGCTCGGTCATGAAACAGGTCATCGAGCGCCTCTACAGCGGCTCGGGACTGCTCAACTCCCAGGGTCAGTACGCCTATTACGGGCGCGCCGGCGGCTGTCTGATCACCGGCAACGAGGACGGCGCGAAGCACTGCGCCATGAACATCCTCTACAGCCTGCAGCACCTCGGCTACATCATCCCGCCGCAGGCCGACGCGGGCTGGATCGGTCCGGCGGGACCCGGTCCGTCCTACCTCGACCCCGGGTCGGGCGGGCCGGAGAACGACTTCACCAACCGCAACACCACCTTCATGACCTGGAATCTCATGCACGTGGCGGCCATGCTGAAGCGCGCCAAGGGCATCCCGGCCCACGGAAACCAGCGCTCCGAATGGGACGCGGGCTGCCGCCTCGACCACCCGAACCCCGACTACCGCTGAGGCCGCTGTCGGCGGTCGTCGGATGTCATTGCATGTCGTTGGATGTCGTCGTGTGTCGCCGGGGGCCGCCCCTCACCAGCCGGTCAGCAGCAGATGGTTCAGGAGCAGGGCCAGGGCGGCCTGCGCGGTGAGCCAGGCGCGCGGCCGGGGCAGGAACGCGCCCGCCGCGAGCAGCCACAGTGCGAACGGGAGCCAGATGCGTTCCGTCTCCGCCTTGCTCATGCCCGAGAAGTCGGCGGCGAGGAGGGCGAGCAGCGCGGCGAGCACGAGCAGGGCCAGGCGGGTTTCGGGGGCGTCGGCGGGCGTGCGCAGACAGACGCGGACGCCCTTGCGTACGGGAGCCGCGCCGGCCCGTCGCAGGCCCGCGACCGTCGCCGGGCCCACCACCAGCACGGTGCAGGCGAGGTTGGCCCACACCCAGTAGCCGTACGGCCGGAGGCCGCCTGCCCCTTGGTAGTAGCGCTCGACCAACAGGTGGTACGCCTCCCACCAGTTGAAGCCGAGGAGGGTGAACACGGCCGGGACGACGACGAATCCGGCAAGGACGTACGGGAGGGGGCGGAGTCTTCGGGAGCGGGAGCCGAGCAGCAGGACGCCGCCGGCGATCAGGGCGTAGAGCGTCAGGCCGTACGAGAGATACGCGGTGAGGCCGAAGAGGAGCCCGGAGGCGAGGCCCGTCGCCCGTGGCCGGTGGCCCGTGACCGCGAGGGCGAGGAACGCGACGGCCCAGGCGGCGACCGCCGCGAAGTAGCCGTCGGCGGAGGTGCCCATCCACACGGCCGCCGGGGCGAGGACGAGGAAGGGCGCGGCCCGGCGGGCGAGGGTCTCGGAGGCCAGTACGCGTACGGTCACGAGGATCGCGGCCGACGCCGCCGCCCCGACGACGATGCACCAGACGCCCGCCCACGCCCCGCCGCCGAGCCCGATCCGGTCGAGGAGGACGAAGGTGACGGTGGCCCCCGGCGGATGCCCGGCGACGTGCGGGGGCCAGTGGTCGGGGGAGCCGATCAGGATGTGGTTCGTGAAGTCCCGCAGGGTGTCGGGGATGTCGTGGAAGCGGTCGATGACCTGGAGGTACTCGTACGCGGTCGTCAGGCGGCGGGCGATACCCCAGTGCCAGCCGTCGATCAGGGCGAGCGAGAACGTCCAGGCCATGGACGTGCCCCAGGCGGTGAACAGCAGCGCGCGCCAGGGCAGCCGGGCGGCCAGCAGCGGGCCGTACGCCACGACGGCGATCGCGACGACGGGCGCGACGAAGGTGCCGGGGCCGACATGCGGCTCCCACACGGCGTACAGGGGCGGCCAGCCGACGTGGAGGGTGTCGTGCTCGCGTTTGATGGCGATGCCGGTCAGGGCGGCGGCCGTGACGAGCAGTGCGGCGGCCAGCGCTGCGGCCAGGTCGCGGAGAAGATCGCGGTTCACACGCAAAAGCTAGGTCCGCGGCCGCCCGTGGCGGCGCCCGCAGGGGTGGACGTCAGCGTTTCGTCATGGTTCCGGACCCCCTGAGCGGGGTGCTCCCTGCCTACGGTCGGCACATGGCACGCTCCCCTTCCTCCCCCGCCTTCTGGCGCAGTCCCGTGCGCGGCCCCTGGTTCACCTCTGTGCTCGGTGTGGTGCTCCTCGTCGGGATCACGGTGCTGTTCGTGACGGGTCTGCTGTCGTACGCCTCCTACAACCCGGACCTGTCACCGGTGAACGACAAGACCCCGGACAAGGGCGTCCTCGGCTTCTATCTCTTCTCCTGGCCGACCGACCCGCCCTGGCTGTACCGCCTCAACCAGGGCGTCCATGTCACGCTCGGCATCGCGCTGATCCCCGTACTCCTCGCGAAGCTGTGGTCGGTCGTGCCGAAGCTGTTCGCGCTGCCGCCCGCGCGGTCGCTCGCGCACGCGCTGGAGCGGATCTCGCTGCTCCTGCTGGTCGGGGGCGCGCTGTTCGAGTTCGTGACGGGTGTGCTGAACGTGCAGCTCGACTACCTCTTCCCCGGCTCCTTCTATCCGCTGCACTTCTACGGCGCGTGGGTGTTCTTCGCCGCGTTCGTGACGCACGCGGTGCTGCGGGTACCGACGGCGGTACGGAACCTTCGCGGGCTCCGGGATGAAGGCCGTCTCCGGGAAGAAGACCCTCTCCGAGGAGATGCCTCGCCTCGAGGAGGTGAGGAACTGGTGTCGCCCGCTCCCGCCGAGCCGACCGTCTCGCGGCGCGGGGCCCTGTGGTTCGTCGGCGGCGGTTCGCTGCTTCTCTTCGGTACGACGGTGGGGCAGAACTTCGACGGGCCGCTGCGGGCGACGGCCGTGCTCGCCCCGCACGGCGGGTCCGAGCCGGGCAGCGGACCCGCCGGGTTCCAGATCAACAAGACGGCCGCGTCGCGCGGGATCACCGCGGCGGAGACGAGCGAGGAGGCGTGGCGGCTGGTGGTGGAGGGGCGCGGGGGAACGGTCCGGCTGAGCCGGGAAGAACTGCTGGGGCTGTCCTTGCACAGTTCCGCGCTGCCCATCGCCTGTGTGGAGGGCTGGTCGACCTCCGACCAGTGGTGGCGGGGTGTACGGCTGCGGGACCTGGCGGCGCTCGTCGGGTACGAGGCGGATGCGGCACCGGATGTGCTGGTGGAGTCGCTTCAGCGGCGCGGGGCGTTCCGCAGGGCTGCCCTGCGGGACAACCAGGTGCGCGACTCACGTTCCCTGCTCGCCCTGTTCGTCAACGGCGAGCCCCTGACCCCCGACCACGGCTACCCGGCGCGGATCATCGTGCCCGCGGCGCCCGGTGTGCTGAACACCAAGTGGGTGGCCCGGATGACGTTCGGAGACCTGTGATGAAGCGGCCTGCGATGAAACTGCCTGCGATGAAACGACCTGTGTTGAAGCGGCCTCTGAACCGGTCGGTCCTGATGCGACGTCCGGTGGTGGGCAGTCCCCTCCAACTCCTGCTGCTCGCCTGCTCGTTCGCGCTCGCCGGATACGCGGGCGTACGGCTGCTGGCGGACGACTGGTTCGGCGTGGCGCTGTGGTTCGTGGGCGCGGCGTTGCTGCACGACCTGGTGCTGGTGCCGTTGTACGCGGTGGCGGACCGGGCGGTCGTACGGGCCCTCGGCGCCGCCGGCCGCCGGGAGTGGACGATGTACGTCCGTGTCCCGGCGGCCCTGTCCGGGCTGCTCCTGCTGGTGTGGTTCCCGCTGATCAGCGGGCGCGTGGCGAGCGGTTACGAGTCCGCGATCGGGCTGCCGGGCGATGTGTTCCTCGGCCGGTGGCTGCTGGTGACGGCGGTGCTGTTCGCGGGCTCGGCGGTGCTGTTCGTGCTGCGGTTGCGCAGGGCGGCGAAGGAGCGGCCGCCGGTCGTCCACTGACCGTCCGGGCGCCAGCCCGCGCGTGCCGCGTGCCGCAGCAGGGACGGGGTGCCGAGGCGGGCCCATGGGAAGGCGGGGCCCGCGGCGCCGTGGCTGTCGGCGACCCGGACGCTGACGCGTTCGTCGACGTCCACGTCCGGGACGGTCTCGACGATCAACAGCCCGCCAGGGGCGAGGAGTTGGGACATCCGGTGGAGCAGGGCGGCGGGGTCGCCGCCGATGCCGACGTTGCCGTCGATGAGGAGGGCGGTGTCCCAGCGGCCCTCGCCCGGCAGCGGCTCGAAGACGGACCGCCGCAGCGCCTGGCCCCCGAGCCGCACGGTGTGCGCGACGGCCGCCTCGCTGACATCGATACCGAGCGCGGCCCTGCCCCGCACCGCGAGCTCGGCGACAAGCCGTCCCGGCCCGCACCCCACATCGAGTACGGCCCCCTCACAGCGCCCCAGCACCTCCCGGTCCACCGCATCGGCATCCGCACACCACCGCTCCACCTCCAACGGCAGCAGCCACCCGTCACTCCGCCGCAGAAAGAGCGGCCCGCGCCCGGAGACCAGGGCGTCGGAGTAGGGATCGGCGGACCAGGGCCGCGCGGCACCGACGGTCTGCCGGGGCACATGGCAGCTCGCCCCGGCCACCTCTGGCGGCGCGGAAACGTCACCCGGCCGAGGGCGCGGGGCGCCACCGTGCACGGGACGACCGGGCGGTGCCTCTGCCTCCGGAGCCGTGGAGGCGTCGGTCGGCGTGGGGTGCGGCGTGCCGCGGACCTGCCTGGGCACCGTACGGCTGGGCGGTGTCTCTGATTCCGGTGGTGCGGAGGCGTCGGGCGAGCGCTGTGCTCCGGGTGCCGAGGAGGGCGTACCCGAGCCCGAGCCTCGCCGTCCGCGCTTGCTGATCGGTGTCAGGCGGCTCGCGAACTCCGTCGGTGCCACCTCGCGTGCGGTGCTCATCGGCCGGTGACCGCCGTCCGGCGGCCCAGTTCGGCGGCGAAGTGGCTGCCGGGGGCCGACGCGGCGACCAGCTCCGCGTCGTGGGCCGTGTCCACGTCCCGGAGGCGTGGCAGGTCGCGCACGCGCAGGCCCGCCGCGACGAGCCGGGCCCGCTGCACGGCACCCGTCGTGGGCGTGGACATCGGTACGCCCCGCAGCAGCCCCGGATCGGGTTCGGCGAGGCCCAGCGCCCAGAAGCCGCCGTCCTCGGCCGGACCGAAGTACGCGTCGCAGTCGGCGAAGTCCACGGTGAGGAGCCCCGGCGTCACCTGAGGCGTGTCCATGCCGATGAGCAGGGCCGGGCCGGTGCAGTCCGCGAAGGCCGCGGCCAGCCGTTCGTCGAGGCCGCCCGCGCATTGCCGTACGACCTCGAAGCCGGGCGGCAGCCAGCGGCCCGGCTCTCCGTCGAGCACCAGCACACGCCGCCGCGCGGGCGTCGCCGCCACCGCACGCAGGGTGTCCACGAGGCACGCCTCGGCGAGCGCCGCCGCCTCCCCGGGGGTGAAGGGAGGGGTGAGCCGGGTCTTCACCCGCCCGGGCCGCGGTTCCTTGGCGATGACGAGCAGAGTGGTCACTGGGCGGTTCCTCCCTGGGAAGGGGCGGGGGTAACGGAAGCGGCGGCCGGCGACTCGGCCAGGACCCGGCTCATGTCCCGTACCGCGTGCCAGGTGCCGCGCCAGGTGCCGGTCACCTTCGAGGCGCCGGTGCGCGGCAGATACGGGACGTCGTGTTCGGCGACGCGCCACCCGGCGTCGGCCGCACGCACGACCATCTCCAGCGGATAGCCGCTGCGCCGGTCCGTGAGGCCGAGGGCGAGCAGCGGTTCGCGGCGGGCGGCCCGCAGGGGCCCGAGGTCGTGCAGCCGCAGACCGGTGCGGCGGCGCAGCATCCGGGCGAGCGCGAGATTGCCCGCCCGGGCGTGCGCCGGCCAGGCGCCCCGGCCCTGCGGCCGACGCCGGCCGAGCACCAAGTCGGCCTCGCCGTCCCGCACTTCGCGCACGAAGGGGACCAGGGCCGACGGGTCGAGCGAGGCGTCGCAGTCGCAGAAGCACACGATGTCGGCCGTGGCGGCGGTCAGCCCCGCGTGGCAGGCGGCGCCGAACCCGCGCCGCTCCTCGCGTACGACGGTCGCGCCCAGCTCGCGGGCCAGGTCCGCCGAGCCGTCGGTGGAGCCGTTGTCCACGACCAGCGCGCGCCAGCCGGGCGGGATGCGGGCGAGCACCCAGGGCAGGGCCTCGGCCTCGTTCAGGCAGGGCAGCACCACGTCAACGGGCGCCGCGTGCCGAGCCGGTCGCGGAGTGGGAGAGGTCGTCACGGCCTTCACCCTACGGACACGAAAAGGGCAAAACGGACTCCAGCTCCTTACGAAACACGGACGTCCGAGCAGGCGTACGCCACCCGGGCCGGGCCGGTGCGACGCTGGACCCATGCAGCAGCCGTACGAATCCCCAGGTGCCGGTGCCGGTGCCGGTGCCGGTGCCGGTGCCGGTCCCGGAGCGGGAGCCGGTGCCGGAGCCGGTTCCGCTTCCGGGCCCGGTTCCGGACCCGCCAGGCGCGGGCCGGACAGCCCGACGCGCGTCCTCGTCGTGGACGACGACCCCACCGTCGCCGAGGTCGTCGCCGGCTACCTCGACCGCGCCGGATACGCCGTGGACCGGGCAGGAGACGGTCCGTCCGCGCTCGCCCGCGCCGCCGCGCACTGGCCCGACCTGGTCGTACTGGACCTGATGCTCCCCGGGATGGACGGCCTGGAGGTGTGCCGCCGGATACGCGGCCACGGGCCCGTACCGGTCATCATGCTCACCGCGCGCGGCGACGAGGACGACCGGATCCTCGGTCTGGAGGTGGGCGCCGACGACTACGTGACCAAGCCCTTCAGCCCCCGCGAGCTGGTCCTGCGCGTGGAGTCGGTGCTGCGCCGGACGCGGCCCGCCGCCACCGAGCGCCCCCTGTACGCGCCCGGCCTCGCCGTCGACCCGGTGGCCCGCCGCGCCACCAAGAACGGCGCCGAACTCGCCCTCACCGTCCGGGAGTTCGACCTCCTCGCGTTCTTCCTGCGCAACCCCGGCCACGCGTACAGCCGCGAGGAGCTGATGCGCGAAGTGTGGGGCTGGGACTTCGGCGACCTGTCGACGGTCACCGTCCATGTGCGCCGGCTGCGCGGCAAGGTCGAGGACGACCCCGCCAGGCCCCGGCTGATCCAGACGGTGTGGGGCGTCGGCTACCGCTTCGACACCGCGGCCTCCGAGGAGACGGTCTGACCATGCGCGACTTCCTGCTCATCGCCCTCTTCGCCTTCCTCGGCGCCGCCGCGGCCGGCCTCCTCGGGGCGGGTGTGCTGCGGCTGGTCCGGCGACGCTCGCTGACCGCGTCGATCACCGTGATCGCCGCCGTCGCCGTGACCGCGATGCTCGCCGGGACGCTGGCCGTGGCCCAGGCGATGTTCCTGTCCCCGCACGACCTGACCGTCGTCACGATGGTCGTCGCGATGGCCGCCGTCGTCTCCCTCGCGACCGCGCTGCTGCTGGGCCGCTGGGTCGTCGCCCGCAGCCGGGACCTCACGCTCGCCGCCCGCTCCTTCGGCGACGGCGGCGACTTCGCGGCCCCGGACGCGCCCGCGACCGCCGAACTGGACGCGCTGAGCCGGGAGTTGGCCGCCACCAGTGCCCGGCTCGCCGAGTCCCGTGACCGCGAGCGCGCCCTGGAGACCTCGCGCCGCGAACTCGTCGCCTGGATCTCGCACGACCTGCGCACCCCGCTCGCCGGGCTCCGCGCCATGTCCGAGGCCCTGGAGGACGGCGTCGCCGCCGACCCCCACCGCTACCTGCGCCAGATCCGCACGGAGGTCGAGCGCCTCAACGGCATGGTCGGCGACCTCTTCGAACTCTCCCGGATACACGCCGGGACGCTGGCCCTCTCGCCCTCCCGGATCTCGGTGTACGACCTGATCGGCGACGCGCTCGCGGGAGCGGACCCGCTCGCCCGCGAGCTCGGGGTACGGCTCGTCGGCGACCGGGTCGAATCGGTGCCGGTCGACGTGGACGGCAAGGAGATGAGCCGCGTCCTGGGCAACCTCCTCATCAACGCGATCCGCCGCACGCCCACCGACGGCACGGTCGCGGTCGCCGCCGAACGCTCCCCGTCCGGCGGCGTCGTCCTGTCCGTCACCGACGGCTGCGGCGGCATCCCAGAGGAGGACCTCCCCCGCGTCTTCGACACCGGCTGGCGCGGCACACACGCCCGCACCCCTCCCGCCGGCGCGGGCCTGGGCCTGGCCATCGTCCGCGGCATCGTCGAGGCCCACCAGGGCCGAGCGGCGGTCCACAACGTCCCGGGCGGCTGCCGCTTCGAGGTAACGCTCCCGGAGGCCCCGTAAAGGCCGCCCCGTAAAAGGGCGCCCCGTAAGGGGCGCGGGGAACTGCGCGACAAGCCACGGACGGCCCGCAGCTTCCATACGTCCTGCGGGAGCACTTCGTACCGCACTCCCTGGCAGCGCTACGCCCGCGCGAACTCCCGCATACCCTCCTCGAACCCCACCTCGGCCTTCCACCCCAACTCGGCCCGCAGCCGCGACGAGTCCGCCGTGATGTGCCGTACATCGCCCAGCCGGTACTCCCCGGTCACAACGGGCGCGGGCCCGCCGTACGCGGCGGCCAGCGCCCGAGCCATCTCCCCGACGGTGTGCGGCTCCCCGCTCCCGGCGTTGTAAGCGGCCAGCGAACCCGCCAAGGGCTCCGCCTCCAGCGCCGCCACATTGGCCGCCGCCACATCCCGTACGTGCACGAAGTCCCGTCGCTGCCCCCCGTCCTCGTAGACACGGGGCGCCTCGCCCCGGGCCAGCGCGGAACGGAAGAAGGAGGCGACGCCCGCGTAGGGGGTGTCGCGCGGCATCCCAGGCCCGTACACGTTGTGATAGCGGAGCGACACCGCGCTGCCGCTCGTCGACCGGGCCCATGCCGCGGCCAGATGTTCCTGGGCCAGCTTGGTCGTCGCGTACACGTTCCGCGGGTCGACCGGAGCGTCCTCGCCCACCAGGCCGGGGGTCAGCTCCTCACCGCACTGCGGACACCGGGGCTCGAACCGCCCCGCGTCCAGGTCGGCGACGGCCCGGGGCCCCGGCCGCACCACGCCGTGCCACTCGCACTCGTACCGCCCCTCCCCGTACACGACCATCGACCCGGCGAGCACCAGCCGCTGCACCCCCGCCTCGGCCATCGCGCTGAGCAGCACCGCCGTACCGAGGTCGTTGCGGGACACGTACTCGACCGCGTCGCCGAAACCCGTCCCCAGCCCGACCATCGCCGCCTGATGGCACACGGCGTCGACGCCGGGCAGCGCGGCGGCGACGGCCCAGGCGTCCCGCACGTCCAGCCCGTCCCGCAGATCGAACACGGCCGCCTCGTGCCCACGCGCCTTCAGCGCCTCGACGACATGGGACCCGATGAACCCGGCACCGCCGGTGACCAGTACTCGCATACGCCTCACGCTAGGACCGGAGGCTCACCGGGCAGCAGTGCAGCGCGCGGCATGTCACGGGTCCGTAAGACCTGGGCGGACCTGGGCGGAGACGGGACGCGCCCACGGAGCTCGACTCACTCGTTGATTTCTTCCTCAACAGGCAACCCAGGCACCACATTTACCAGTCTCACAGGTTGCTCACAGATCCGGCCTGGGCGCGTGGGGGTGCGTCCGTACCGTCGGCCGATGGTGGGCTGTCCAGTCCGATGCCACTCGACCGTGGCACTCGCAGACGAGGAATCGATGACCAGTCAGCAACACCGCAGTCGCTTACAGCGTTCGGCGCTCGCAGCCGGAGCCGCGCTCACCGTCGTCGTCGGCGTGGCCGGGGCCGCTCCCGGTGCCGGCGCGGCCCCGGCGGGCCCGGCGGGCAAGCCGAAGCTCAAGCTGATCGCCGCGTCGAACTCCGTGACGCTGAACCGCTGGAAGGGGGAGGACGGCGTCTATCTGGACCTCGGCACGTACGTCACGGTCGACGACGCGCCGCTGGAGTTCAAGGTGACGCGGAAGTCGTACAAGGACCCGATCGTCGCCCAGCAGATCCTCCGTGACGGAACGAGCACGAAGACGAAGAAGCTGCCCGCCGGGCTGGTGAAGGACTTCTCCGGGCTGCCCGGCTTCCTCGACGTGTCGGTCAAGAACGCGGCCGGCGAGGAGGTGGCGCAGAGCCAGGGAACCTTCTGCCCGAACAACGCCTCCGGACGACTTCGTCCGGACGCTCCGGCGACCTCGCACTATCCGGAGAGCTGCTCCACCAATCCGTTCACGCTGGGCTCGGTGTGGGGCGTCGAGAAGGGCTGGGCGTCCAACTCCAGCACGGTCGACTACGACAAGCCGGTGGACCTGCCGGCGGGCGAGTACACGGCCAAGGTGTCGGTGGCCAAGAAGTACCGCGACCTGTTCGGCATCCCCGACGACCAGCCGACCATCAAGGTGACGGTGCGGGAGATCGGTGACGACGAGGGCGGAGAGGGAGTGGCCCCCTCGCGCTCGTCCGCCCACCACGGCGCCGGGCATGACGCGCAGGCCGCTCCCTCGACGGCCGCCGATCAGCACTACGGCCCGCGCGGCGCCGACGCACCCACCCCGCCCGCCCTGTCGCACGCGCTCGAGGACCGCGGTCTGGCGCACCACCTGGGCGACGGACCCGGCCACACCGACGGCTCGCGTATCGCGCCCGCGCTGAAGCCGGCCGCCAAGCGGCCCACCGGCCGTGCGGGTGCCCCGGCGAACGTGCCCAAGCCCGACCTGCGTTCCCTGCCGGCCTGGGACATCGCCGTCACCGACGGCGAGGAGGGGGACGTAGCGGGCAAGGACTACCTCGCCTTCAGCGCGAACGTCTGGAACGCGGGCCCGGCGCCCCTCGTCGTGGACGGCTTCCGCAGCCCCGGCAAGGACCTGATGGACGCGTACCAGTACTTCTACGACGCGGACGGCAAGCAGGTCGGGTACACGCCCACCGGCACCATGGAGTGGGACCCGCGGGAGGGCCACGAGCACTGGCACTTCACGGACTTCGCCAGCTACCGGCTGCTGAGCGAGGACCAGACCAAGGAGGTGCGCAGCGGCAAGGAGGCGTTCTGCCTGGCCAACACCGACGCCATCGACTACACGGTGAAGAACGCCAACTGGCACCCGAACAACACCGATCTGTCGACCGCCTGCGGCGAGCAGAACTCGATCTCCGTCCGCGAGGTCCTCGACGTCGGCTCCGGTGACACGTACACCCAGTTCCTGCCCGGCCAGTCCTTCGACATCACCGACCTGCCGAACGGCACGTACTACATCCAGGTGATCGCCAACCCGGAGAAGCGCCTCCAGGAGACGAACACCGCCAACAACGTCGCGCTGCGCAAGGTCGTCCTGGCCGGTGAGCCGGGCGCCCGCACCGTGACCGTGCCGCCGCACGACCTGATCAACGCCCCGTAGGGGAGCGGAGACAGGACAGCGGTGACAGGACAACGCTGACAGGAGCTGGAAGACCGTAGAACGCGTGGCCCCTGGATCCCGACGCTCCGGCGCGGGCTCCAGGGGCCACTGCTCAGCCGCCGTGCGGACGGGCGAGCGGTGGACGCCGGTCGCGGCGCCGGTCTCGCAGGGTTTCCAGGAGCGCCCCGAGAGCCAGGGACTGGACCAGGGCGGAGGCGGTGATCCCACCGACGAGGAACCATGCGGGAGTCTCCTCGACGCTCCACACGGCGGCGACCGCCGCGAGGGAGCCGGAGGCGGGGAAGGTGAGGAGCGCCGGCCACACCCAAATCAACGAGTTGCCCCCGTGCTCCGACCACAGCGGTTCGCTCGCGGCGACCGCGACGGAGGCGCCGACCAGGCCGAGGTAGGCCGCCGAGGCGGGGTTGGCGAACATCAGGCGTACGAGGGTGCGCTTCGGGCGAACGTTCATCGGTTCTCTCCCGGGTTCTCTCCCGCGATGCGGCGTATACCGCTGCCTCCACAGTCGGGCGGAACCGCGGCCATGTCGTGAGTACCCGTACTCAGCCCATCCCGGAACCGGGTTTACTTGACTAACTCAACTATAAAAATTGCCGCCGCCCGATCCGGTTCTTCCCGGCGTTCCGGGCGACATGGTGTCGACTCGCGGAATAATGGGATTTGGGGTTGAACCGCACGTCATGTGGCGCTCTTGAGCGGCGCGACGGTACGCGCCCCGAGCAGCGACGCCTCAACGCGGTGGAGAACTCGCGGTGGAGAACTCGACGAGAGCGAGATGAGCGACCATGGAGCGGCGTGTCGTCGACGACCAGGGAGCGAGTCTTCCCCAGGACGTCGTCGGTGAGGCGCTCACCGCGCGCGCCACCGTCGACGAACACGGCACCGTGACCGGCTGGAGCGACGGCGCCGAACGACTCCTCGGGTACACGTCGGCGCAGGTCCTGGGCCGCCCGGTGGCCGCCCTGCTCGCCGAGGAACCCGTCGCAGGGGACCTTCCGCCCTTCGCCGAGTTGCCGAGGTGGCACGGAAAGCTCGCTCTCAGGCACCGGGACGGCCACCGCGTCGAGGCCCGAGTGCTGGCACACCACAGGACGCCGGACCAGGGGAGCGGCGAATGGCTGGTGCTCTCCCCGCTGACCGGAGACGAGCCCGAGCCGGCCGACGAGGCCCTGGTGGGCTGGAGCTTCACGCAGTCCCCGAGCTGCGCCCTGGCGCTGTACGACACCAGGCTCCGTCTGCGGCGGGCCAACGAGGACATGGAGCGGTCCGTGGCCCTCACCGAGGGCGACATGCGCGGGCTGCGCGTGGCGGAGATCGTGGACAACGAGGCGGGCGAGCTGGCCGAGCAGGACATGATGCGGGTGCTGGAGACCGGGGAGACGCACTACCGCGAGAACTATCTGCGCGCGGCCGGCGAGACCCGCGAGCACGCCTGGTCGGTTTTCGTGTCACCGCTGCGGGACTCCGGCGGCCACACCCGGGGTGTCTGCCTCACGGCGCACGACATCACGGAGCAGCACTGGGCCCGCAAACGCCTCCAGCTGATCGCCGAGGTCAGCAGGCGCATCGGCAGCACCCTCGACGTGACGCGGACGGCGCAGGAGCTGGCGGACGTGGCGGTCCCGGAACTCGCCGACTTCATCAGCGTCGACCTGCTGACGTCCCTGGACGACATCCATGAGCAGTTCCCGGGATCGCTGCCGACGGGCCCCTCCCTCGCGCTGCGGCGCGCCGCCCACCAGTCCGTGCTTCCGGGTGTCCCCGAGGCCGTCGTCGCAACGGGCGACGTGGACGAGTATCCGGCCGGCTCCCCGCCGGTCGAGTGCCTGAGGTCGGGACGCGCCGTGCTGAGCCAGGTCACCGCGTCCGCGATCGCCGAGTGGGTCGCCCGGGATCCGCTCCGGGCCTCCCGTGTCCGAGAATTCGGCGTCCACTCGGTGATGACCGTGCCCCTCGCGGCCCGCGGAACCACCCTGGGCGTGGCCGTCTTCGTCCGTCACCGGCATCCCGACCCGTTCCAGCAGGACGACCTGGTACTGGCCGAGGACCTGACGTCCAGGGCCGCGGTCTGCATCGACAACGCCCGGCGCTACACACGCGAACGCGGCACGGCGGTCGCCCTGCAGCGCAGCCTGCTGCCGCAGCGGCTGGCCGAGCAGGCCGCGGTGGAGGTCGCCTCCCGCTACCTCCCGGCCGGTGCGCAGGCCGGGGTGGGCGGCGACTGGTTCGACGTGATTCCGCTGTCCGGAGCCAGGGTGGCGCTGGTCGTGGGCGATGTCGTGGGCCACGGCGTCCACGCCTCCGCGACCATGGGACGGCTGCGCACCGCCGTACGCACCCTCGCCGACATCGATCTGCCGCCCGACGAACTGCTCACCCACCTCGACGACCTGGTGGGCCGCCTGGCCGAGACGGAGGGCACGGAGTGGGACGCCGGTGACGGGGACACCGCGGGAGACGTCGGCGCGACCTGTCTGTACGCCGTGTACGACCCCGTGTCCCGCCGTTGCACACTCGCCAGGGCCGGGCATCCGCTGCCGGTCGTGGTGAGCCCGGACGGCACCGTGGAGCTGCTCGACCTTCCGGCGGGGCCGCCACTGGGCCTGGGCGGACTTCCCTTCGAGTCGGTGGAGATCGAACTGCAGGAAGGCAGTCTGCTCGCCCTCTACACCGACGGTCTGATCGAATCCCGCGACAACGACCTCGACGACGGCATCTTCCGCCTGTGCCAGGCACTCACCCAGCCCGCCGCATCGCTGGACGCGCTGTGCGACACGGTTCTCGCCACCGCGCTTCCCCAGCGGCACGCCGATGACGTGGCCCTGCTCGTCGCCCGTACCCGGGCGCTCGACGGCGACCGGGTCGCCGCCTGGGAGGTCGCCCCCGATCCCGCCGCCGTCGCCGAGGCCCGCAAGAACGCAGTCGGCCGGCTGGAGGCCTGGGGGCTGACCGACGCGGCCTTCGTCACCGAGCTGATCGTCAGCGAACTGGTCACCAACGCCATCCGCCATGCCGAGCCGCCCATCCAACTACGCCTCATCCACGACAGAAGCCTCATCTGCGAGGTCTCGGACGCCAGCAACACAGCACCCCACATGCGCCGCGCCCGCACCTACGACGAGGGCGGCCGCGGACTGCTCCTGGTCGCCCAGCTGACCCAGCGCTGGGGCACCCGCCCCAACACCAAGGGCAAGACGATCTGGGCGGAACAGAGCATCGACGCGCCACCCGACCGTTCCTGACCTGGACCCGCAGGTCTTGCCCGGGTCCGCAGGTCTTGCCCGGGTCCGCAGGTCTCGCTCGGATCGGCAGGTCTCGCCCGGACCCGCAGGTCTCACCCGGACCCGGCAGCCGGGCTCTGGCCGGCCACCGGCCTGCGGCCGCGCACCGCCCAGGCCCGTGCGGTGAGCGCGACCGAACCGTCCGGCCGCCCGGGGACAGCCGCGGCGAGCGCGTCGCGCACCCGGTCGCGGCCGGCCGGCGCGAGGGCGGCGACGTAGCCCGGTGCCGGGCCCTGACCTGCCAGGAAGGGCTCCCACAGATCGGCGAAGTCGGCGAAGACGGTGGGCACTTCGATCGGCGTGGCCGACACGTCCACGAGACCCGCGTCGGCCCACATCGCGCGCAGCGGTTCCGGCCGGCATCCGGAGAAACGGCGGCCTTCGTCCAGCGCCGCCGCGGACGGGTCGACCTCGACGGCCGCATCCCAGAACCGGCGCAGGAAGCCCATGCCGTCCGCGTAGTCCCACACATACGCGGCGACCAGGCCGCCCGGACGAACCACTCGGGCCATCTCGGCCACGGCCGCCGCCGGCTCGGGAAGGAAGTTCAGCGTCAGACCGCTGACCGCCACGTCGCACGAGCCCCCGCGCACGGGCAGCGACATCGCGTCCGCCACCACGAAGTGCGCCGGCGCGGAGCCCGTGGCCCGGGCCGCGCCCACGAACCCCTCGGACCGGTCGCATCCCACCACGACCCGGGGGCGGCACCGGGCGGCCACCACCGCCGACAGCACACCGGTACCGCATCCCACGTCCAGCCACCGCAGATCGCCCCCGCGGTCGAGCCACACCGTGAACTCCTCCGCGACCGCCCGACTCCACCGACCCATGTACCGCTCGTACGCGGCTCCGGACGCCCACACGTCGAATCGCTGCTCTTCCATGCCCCTACGATCCCGGCTCGACGGGACGACGGGGTCATATCGGCCGAAGTGCGGGCGCTGCTCGAGCAGTTGGCGTACTGCCGCCTGCGGACGAGGGCCCGCCGCGACTGCCTACGGCCTTGGCTGCTTGGACGCGTTCACGGTGTCAGCGGCATGCCGAGGGCCGTGCCGGGGCGAGAACTGGCCGACGAGTTCACGGAAACACGCCAGAGCGGTGATCGGCGGAATCCCGACGATCACCATTGCCAGGAGGGAATTCGATGATTGGCCGATGCACAGAGCCACCGCCGTCCCGGAGGCGATGAGCATCACAGCCCAGGACCGCCGAGCGGTTCGGTGCTGAACGGATGCCCGCAGGATGGATAAACCCGCCACGAGCCACGGCCCGTACACCGTCAGTGGCCACCATTGCGCCAACCTCTCCGACACCACCAGTAGAGCAATGGTGCGCAGCTGGTCGTACGAATAAGAGATGGACCAGCTCAGCATCGTCACCGCGCACATGGTGATCAGCGTGATCAGGATCGCAACGGTGACGACTCTCGGGTTTCCGGAAAGGAAGTGAACCCCTGGCCGGGGCCGCCGTCGGCTGACCGTGCGATGCGGGCGCTTTTGGCTGTCCAGCGGAGGAGGAGCGGGAACGGGATCCACGCTGGGCGTCGTGTACAGCATCTGAGCCAGCTCTTCATCCGGATCCCATTCGTCCGACGGGATCGCCGGATCAGGGACTTGCCAGATGTGCTGCGCCTCAAGCGGCTGAGTGTATTCAGGGTGTTCGTTTACCGCGTCATAGTCGGTTCTCATCGAATCTCATCCCGAGTCCAGTCCATATTCGACCCCTCCGCGCTCCGGTTCAGGATGCTTCATTCAGAGTGCGAGCCTTGGGCCGGGCGGCGACTGCGCTTACGGTGTCATGTTCCTCCGTCGCGGCCCTTAGGTATTCACTTTCCATCCGGCTGATGGCTTTGAGGAAGTCCTCAAGCAGGTCCGAGCAGTGCTTGAAGCTCACTCTTCCGCCGGCCGACTCATCACAGACGGTGCTGCTTTCCGTAGCGGTCTGATCAGCTGGAGAGAGGATCCGCTGTTCCGGTTCCCCGGAGGCACTCTGATGCGAGAGGAGCGGATGAGCCTCACCGGCATGCTTTTGCTTCCAAGTCACGACCACCTAACGAGCCTCATGCGGCGCAAGGCATCGGGCATTCGGGGGAATATCCGTCAGCGGAGATTATCTTGAGTATCGGATGACAGTGCATGGTCGATGAAATTCTGAAGATGTAATACATGGTCTTATCGAAGGCTTCGCGGAGGGGAGCCGGCCTGGCGCCGGCTCCCCCGATGAACGCGTGTGGCGAGGTCAGCGGCTGCTCGTCCAGCTGTGCGCCACATCGACCACCAGGCGGTCGGGCAGCTGGACCACCCGGAACGGCAGTCGGGCGCGGACGCCGAGACCGATCTGCGTCTCGCCCTCGAAGCTGCCGGCGAACCGGGTGTCCTTGAAGGTGCGGTATCCGCCGATGTCCACTCCGGGGAGGGGGCGGGCCACCCGTCCCGGGTATGCGGCTGCGCCGCTCTCCGGGTCGTAGCTCGGCGCGGCGACACGGACCTCGAGTACGGCTCCGCCGCCGACCGGGATGTAGTTGCCGGAGCCGGCCTGGTGGAGCCGGGCGACGTAGCTGACGTAGTAGCCGATGGCACCGCCGCCGGGGACGTCGAACACCATGCGGTCGAAGCAGTTGTGCCGGCCGGTCCTGATGTTCTCCAGCGGTAGGGCGCCGGCGGTGACGCCGCCCTTGGCGCCGCTGCCCCAGCCCGTCGGGCAGGCCGTGGCAGGTGCAGTGGTCACCGGGGCCGCGCCCGCGGTGCTCGCGCCCACGCCCAGCATGGTGCCCGCGAGGGCGAGCGCCGCCAATGCCGCTCCTATTCGTCTCATGATGTCCCCCTTGGTCGTGTAGAGCTGATATGAGGTGAGACGGACAGGTATGCCAGAAGGTTGCACGCCGGGGCGGGGAGGGGGAGCTGGTACGTCCTGGCCTGACCGTCGGGTCCGCCGGAGCAGCGGAAGACGGCGAGGCGCCGGGCCGCGAAGGGCCCGGCGCCTCGGATGTCGGTCGGTGTGGGGCGGGTCAGCGCAGGGCGGGGCCGATGCGGTCGATGCGCTCGTCGACGCCGTTGCGGAGTTCACCGAGCGTCGTGCCGGGCGGGGCCACCCTGGGCGTGGCGGAGGGCGGCTGGGTCTCGTCCGCGCAGGTCGCGCCCCGGCCCGGGACCTTCAGATCCACCAGGTAGCTCGTGACCGCGTCCGTCGCGCAGGCGCTCCTGCCGAAGGCGGTGTGTCCCTCGGCCTTGAACGTGAGCAGCGAGGCGTTGTCGAGCTGCCGGGACAGGGCCACCGCGTCCTGGTACGGGGTGTCCGGGTCGCCGGTGGTGCCGACGACGAGGATCGGCGCGGAGCCCTTCGCTCGGTACGAGCCGTCGTAGCGGCTGACGCGTTCGCCGGGCCACTGGACGCAGGCGGTGGCGTGCTGGTGGTCGTAGGTCGGCGGACCGTACGCCATGGCCGGGCCGAGCAGCGGCGCCGCCTTGGCATTGGCTGTGACGTTCCGCTTCAGCCGGCCGAGGTCACGCGGGTAGTCCCGGTCGACGCACTCGACCACCACGTTCGGACCCAGGAAGTCGAAGCTGGCCGGGGACGGCGGCCGCAGCAGGAAGGAGGTGTTGTCGCGCTGCTGGGCCTTGCGCAGGGCCTCGCCGAGCGAGGGCCAGATGACCTTGCCCTCGTTGATGTTGAACATCAGGCGGTAGACGAGCGTGTAGCCGTTCGCCTGGCCGCCGTTCGCGGTCGGCACCGGATTGGCGTCCAGGTCGCGCTTGAGCTGCTCGAACGCCGCCCGGGGATCGCCGTCGCCGAACCCGCAGGTGGCCTGGTCGGCGGCGCACCAGTCCAGGAAGCGGCTCATCGCGCCGTCCAGGGCCAGGTATTGGGGACGGTCATAGGCGTAGGGCCGGTTGGCGTAGTGCACCGGGTCGTACGCTCCGTCGAGTGCCAGGGCGCGCACCCGGTCCGGGAACATGGCGGCGTAGACGGTGCCGATGTAGGTGCCGAACGACCGTCCGTAGTAGGTGAGTTGGTCCTCGCCCAGGGCCTGACGCAGCAGGTCGATGTCGCGGGCGACGTACTCGGTCCCCACGTACGGGAGCAGCTCGCCCGAGTTGTCCACGCATGCCTGGTCGAAGTCGGCGGCCTCGCGCAGGGCCGGACCGAAGGAGCCCGGGCCGGGGACGCCCTTGGCCTGGGTGACGGCCTGGGTGTAGCGCTGGTCGTCCCAGCACTGGAGCGCCGAGCTGCGCCCGACGCCGCGTACGTCGTATCCGAAGACGTCGAACGAGTCGCGGAGGGCGGCCGGCAGGTCCGCGTGGTTGTTGCGGACGAAGTCCACTCCGGAGTTGCCGGGCCCGCCCGGCTGCATGAAGAGCGTGCCCTTCCGCTTCGCCTGGTCCGTGGCCTTCTTGCGGATCACGGCCAGGGTGATCGTGCGGCCCTGCGGGTCGCGGTAGTCCAGCGGCACGTCGGCGCTCGCGCACTCGAAGCCGCCCTGGCAGTCGGACCAGGCGAGGGACGGCACCGGAGGCGCGTCCTGCGAGGCCGTAGTGATCATCGAGGCCGCAGTGGCTCTCGGGGACGTCGTGGTCTTCTGGGCCGTCTCGGCGGCCATCGCCTGGGTCCCCGCCCCCGCGACGACGAAGGCGGTCGCTGCCGCAGCGGCTCCGGCGATCCTCAGACGCGCGAAACCGCTCCGCGCCCGCGAACCGGACCCGGACCGGTGCCCGAGCCGGTGGGCCCGGGCCAAGCGACTGCCCCGGCCGGACGAGTCGTGTTCTGGCGAAATCAAGTGTGTTCCCCCTCGTGCTGATGTGCCGTCAACACCCCACTGGTCAATGGGTGTTCGGGAAATGTCTAACTCAACGGGAGGGGAAAAAGCGACAGGAGTGACGTCGTTGTCGTCCTTCCACGAGATCTCTCCAGCTACCCGGCGGTAGTTACCGCGCTTGTCACTGCCGGGGGCATCCTGAAGAGGGGGTTTTTGTCCCGTTCTGGGAACGTAGACGAGAGTGGACGAGAGAGGACGCACCCCATGCCAGAGCTGCCGGACGTCGAGGGATTTCGGAAGGTGCTCGAATCCTGTGCGAAGGGCAGGGTCATCCGACGCGTCGACGTGCGCGACGCGGGCGTCCTGCACGGGGTGAGCGCGCGGCGGCTGCGCGACGCGCTGGAAGGCCGGCGGTTCACCGAGCCGGAGCGGCACGGGAAGTGGCTGCTCGCCCACACCGGCGGCCCCACCCTCGTCCTGCACTTCGGCATGACCGGTCAGCTGGTCTGCGGCCATCCCGACGATGCGCCCGAGGCCCACGACCGCGTCCTGTTCACCGTGGGCGGCGACCGTCAGCTCCGCTACCGGGACCAGCGCAAGCTGCAGGGTCTCTGGCTGGCCGACGACGACTCCGATGTCGTACGGCTGCTGGACGGGCAGGGCCCCGACGCGATGGCGGTGGACCGTGCGGAGTTCGAGGACGCGCTGTCCACGCACCGCGGCCGCGTCAAGACCGTACTCACCGACCAGTCCGTCCTGGCCGGACTCGGCAATCTGCTCGCCGACGAGATCCTGTGGCGCGCCGGGCTGCGCCCCACCGACCGGGCGAGCGATCTCACCGAGGCCGAACGCCGGCGCCTGTACGCACACATGCGCCGCACCCTGCGTTCCGCGGTCACCGCCGGCTGTGTACCGCCGCGCGACTCCTGGCTCACCGGCCACCGCGACGACCCCGACCCGACCTGCCCGCGCTGCGGTGACTCCCTGCGCCGGTCCCGTGTGGCAGGCCGCGGCACGGTGTGGTGCCCGCGGTGTCAGAAGGACGGATCCTGAGTTCCCGGGCGAGACCCACGTCACATTCGGTCGTGTCACATCGTGCCGAGCCGGTCCGTCAAAGAGGTGTAACCACCAACAACGACACAGGAGTGCACCATGGATGCTCGGTTGAACATCATGGCCAGCCCGGTCGCGGCCAAGGCCCTGAAGCACCTCGTCACGGCGGGCAAGACGCTCGCGGACTCGACCGTGCCGGCCGCGACGCTGGAACTGGTGAGGCTGCGCGCCAGCCAGATCAACGGCTGCGGCTTCTGCACCGATATGCACACCAAGGACGCCGCGCACGCCGGGGAGACCGCGCAGCGCCTCCACATGGTCGCGGCCTGGCGGGAGGCCACGGTCTTCACCGACGCCGAGCGCGCCGCGCTGGAACTGGCGGAGCAGGGCACCCGCATCGCCGACGCGGCCGGCGGGGTCACGGACGAGGCCTGGGCGAACGCCGCCAAGTACTACGACGAGGACCAGCTCGCCGACCTGGTGTCCGCCATCGCCATCATCAACGCCTTCAACCGCGGGAACGTCATGATCCAGCAGCCCGCCGGCGACTACCAGCCCGGCCAGTTCGGCTGACCGGGAGCACCTGGCCGGTGCCGTACGCGTCGAGGGCGCCGGCCGCGGGCGGCGATAGCATCGCGATCATGAGCGCATGGCGGATACGGGCGGCGGCGGACAGCGACGTCGAGTCCGTGGCCGAACTGCGGGCCGCCGTGCTCAGGGACGATCTGGAGCGCCTGGGCCGGTTCGACGAGCACCGGGTGCGGCAGCGCCTGCGGGACGGGTTCGTTCCCGCATATACCCGGGTGATCGAGGTGGACGGAGTCTTCGCCGGCTGTGTCACGCTGCGGCCGGCCGAGGACGCCCACTGGCTGGAGCACTTCTATCTGGCCCTCCGTCTCCAGGGCAGGGGCATCGGCTCCGCCGTGCTGAGCGGGCTGTTGGCGCAGTGCGACCGCGATGCCGTCAGAGTCCGGCTGAACGTCCTGCGGGGCAGCCCCGCCCGGCGGCTCTACGAGCGGCACGGTTTCACCCTCGAAACCGAGGACCCGGTCGATGTGTTCATGGTGCGAGAGCCGGTCGGGTCCCCGGGCTCGATGTACCGCATCATGTCCGGCCGACGGCCGTGACCTGTGGTGTGACCGGGTTCGTCATGGCGTCCCGTCCGGCCTACGGAGCATGGCCTGGCACGGTCCGCCAACGCCAACGCCAACGCCAACACTCGGCCGGTCAGTGCGGTCGACGTAGTCCCGCGATGAGGAGTTCGACCAGTCGGCGTGCGTCGTAGCGGGGATCGCTGTCCGCGCCGATGCAGAGGTTTCCGACGCCGCGCATGAGCTCGTACGCATCGATGCCGGAGCGGATCTCGTCGGCGCCGGCCGCGGCTTCGAGCAGTTGGGCGCACACGGGCACGAGGCGGTCGAGGAAGTAGGCGTGCAGCGTCTCGAAGCCCGCGTCGTCGGACCGCAGCACGGCGGCCAGTCCGTGCTTGGTGACCAGGAAGTCGACGAACAGGTTGATCCATTGACCCAGTGCGGCGTGCGGGGTCGCGCTGGTCGCCAGCAGGGCCGGCCCGGCCTCGGCGCAGGCGTCGACCTGGTGCCGGTAGACGGCGATGATGAGATCCGCCCGCGTCGGGAAGTGGCGGTAGATCGTGCCCATCCCGACGCCGGCCTCGGCCGCGATGTCGCGTACCGGTGCTTCCACGCCCGACCTGACGAAGACCGCGGCGGCCGCGTCGAGCAGCGTCTCCTGGTTACGCCGGGCGTCCCTCCGTTTGGACCGGGCCGCGCTCCCCGCGCCCTCGTCGCTGTCGTTCACCGCGCCTCTCTCTCCGCTACTGGGCTTGTACTGGGCTTGCCAAAACGGAACACCGCTCCGTATCGTAAGCGGAACGACGCTCCGCTTTGCTCATGATGTCAGAGCAGGGGCCCGACAACCAAGCCGCGCATCGGCACCACGCTTTTTCCGCAACGGAGGAACACGGTCATGCAGTACCGCACCTTGGGTCGCACCGGCGTACAGGTCAGCACCCTCGCACTCGGCGCGATGAACTTCGGCAAGATCGGACGCACCACCCAGGACGAGGCCACCGCCATCGTCGACGCCGCCCTCGAGGGCGGGATCAATCTCATCGACACCGCCGACATGTACAGCGACGGCGAGTCGGAGGAGATGGTCGGCAAAGCCGTCGCCGGCCGCCGCGACGACATCGTGCTGGCCACCAAGGCGACCATGCCGATGGGCGACGAGCGCAACCACCGGGGCAGTTCGCGCCGCTGGCTGGTCACCGCGCTGGACAACAGCCTGCGCCGTCTCGGCGTCGACCACGTCGACCTCTACCAGATCCACCGGTGGGACCCGGACACCAGCGACGAGGAGACGCTGTCAGCCCTGACCGACCTGCAACGCGCGGGAAAGATCCGCTACTTCGGCTCCTCGACCTTCCCCGCCTACCGCATCGTGCAGGCCCAGTGGGCCGCCCGCGAGCATCACCTGAGCCGTTACGTCACCGAACAGCCCAGCTACTCGATCCTGCAGCGCGGGATCGAGACCCACGTGCTGCCCGTGACCGAGCAGTACGGGCTCGGTGTGCTGGTGTGGAGCCCGCTGGCCTCGGGCTGGCTGTCGGGCGCGATCCGCGAGGGCCGGGACATCACCACCAGCCGCTCGACGTTCATGCCGCAGCGCTTCGACACCGCCATCCCCGCCAACCGGGCCAGGCTCGACGCCGTCGAGCGGCTGGCCGAGGTCGCCGACGAGGCCGGCCTGACCATGATCCAGCTCGCGCTCGGATTCGTGACCGCGCACCCCGCCGTGACCAGCGCGCTCATCGGCCCCCGCACGTCGGCCCACCTGCACGCGCAACTCGCCGCCGCGGACACCGTGCTCTCCGCCGACGTACTCGACGCGATCGACGCCATCGTCGACCCCGGCACCGACCTCGCCGCGCACGAGAAGTACGACACTCCGCCCGCGCTGCTCGATGCGTCACTGCGGCGCCGCTGATCGCCGACCGACTGAGCCTTTGCCCAGGCGGCCCGGTCGTCCAAGTTATCTTGCTCGGGCAAAGGGCCGTCTCGTCAGCCCAACACAGCGTCGCAGGCAGGGAGTTGAAGATGGGCGCGCAAGACGCGCAGGACGCGCAGGACACCGCCAAGAGGCTGCGGGCGATCGGCGACGAGCTGTCGGACCGTTTCTACGAGCGGGCTGACGTGGTGCGGACGCTGGTGGTGACGCTGCTGGCCGGACAGCACTCGTTGGTGCTCGGCCCGCCCGGCACGGCGAAGTCCGAGTTGGCCCGGGAGCTCACGGGCAGGTTCGAGGGGGCGTCGTACTGGGAGATCCTCCTGTCGAAGTTCACCGCGCCGACGAGGATGTTCGGCCCCATCGATGTCGCCGCGCTGGCCCGGGGTGAGTACCGCCAGGTGTTCGAAGGCCGTGCCACGACCGCGCATGTCGCGTTCATCGACGAGATCTTCAAGTGCTCCACGGCGGCGCTGAACGAGACGTTGGGCTACCTCAACGAGCGGATCTACCACCCCGAGAGCGGCGGCGAGCCGATCCGCTGCCCCCTGATCGGGGCCATCACGGCGAGCAACGAACTGCCCAGCGAAGAGGACGCGGCCGCGATCTACGACCGCCTGCTGGTGCGGATCGAGGTCGGGTACCTGGAAGACCCCTCGAACTTCGCCGCGCTGGTCCGCTCCGCCGTCAGCCGCCCGGCGGCGCCGACACGGACCACGGTCGAACTGGCCGCGTTGCGGCACGCCGTGACCGAAGCCGTCCCGGCCGTGGACGTCCCCGACGTGATCGTGGACGCGGTGTGTACGCTGCGGGCCGCCCTGCGCCGCAAGGAACTCGTCGCCTCCGACCGCCGCTGGCGGCAGGCGGTGGGCCTGCTCCAGGCGTCCGCGTACTTCGACGGCCGCCCGGCGGTCGCCGAGACCGACCTGTCGGTGCTGACCCACGTGCTGTGGGACTCCCCCGCCGAGCGCCCGACCGTCGAGCGCGAGGTGCTGCAGCTGGTCAACCCCGACGCCAAGGAGGCGCTCGACCTGGCCGACGTCATCGTCGAGTTGGAGGCCCAGCTCGACGCCATGGCCGGGCAGTCCCGCGAGGCGCTGAGCGACTGGGTCATCAAGAAGGCCCACAACCAGCTGGCCATGGCGGGGAAGCGCCTTGAGAAGCTGCGTGAGGAGGCGGCGTCCGCCGGCCGCTCCACCGCCGCCATCGATCGGGTGGCCGGCCGCCAGCGCGCCGTCCGCGCCCGCGTTCTCACCGAGGCCCTCGGCGTGGACGCGAGCATGCTGCAGGCCCAGTTCTGAACACCGGGGGACAAGGACCGTGGGGGAGACACCGAGCAAGCTCAACGAGCTGGCGAGCCGGGCCGGCAAGTGGCTGGGCCTGTCCGCCGCCGCGCCCGAGCGGCACACTGCGGCCGTGGTCGCGGACCGCTTCGAGCGGATCACCTGGCGCGACACCTACGAGCAGTCGGCCGGACTGCGCGAGCTGGCCGAGGAGTTGAACGAGCGCTACGACCGCTTCGCCCCGTACGACCACACCACCGATCTCCTGACCGACGCGTTCCTGGCCGCCTACAAGGTCAGCCCGCGGTTGCGCGAGCGCGCGGAGATGGACCCCTCCCGGCTGGTCAACCACCAGGTCATCACCTCCCTGATGGAGTCACCTGAGTTCGCCGAGCTGCGCCGGGAGACGGCAGGAGACCCCTACGCCGCCGCCATGGCCGTACTCGCCCAGGCCGCCGCGCTGCGCCGGATGCTGGAGCGCTCCCGGGATGCCCAGGAACACGCCGGGCGGGCGAAGAAGGCCCAGCAGGCCGCCGAAGTCGCGGCGGCCGCCGTGGGCGAGGCGCTTCAGCAGGCCGCCGACGGGGCCGACGGGGCCGGCACCGTGTCGGCCCAGGCCGCCGACGCCGTACAGCGGGCGATCGAGACCGCCGAGGCCGCCGAGGCCGCTGTGCGGCAGGCCGCCCAGGACGCGGCGCAGGCCCTCTCGGGGGCGGCCCCCGCCATCCGTGCCGCCGCGCGGAACGCGGTGGCGAAGGCCGTCGAGACCGTACGCGAGGAGGCCGCACTGATGCGGGCATGGGGCGTCGGCCCCGGCGAGCTGGAGCGGATGCCGTTCGACCAGCGGGCCCGGCTCGCCGAGCGGCTGCGCACCGGTCGTCTCGCACAGTGGGCCGAACTGATCGGCCGCTTCCGGCAGATGGCCGGCGGTGAGCGAGCCCGCAAGGTGGAGAACGCCACCGGGGAGCTGGTCGGCGTCACGCTCGGCAATGACCTCTCCCGCGTCATCCCCTCCGAGCTGGCCAATCTCGGCCTGCCTGAGCTGCGTGCGGTGTTCGCCGCGCGCTACGCCGCCGGGGAGCTGATGCTCTACGACAGCCAGGACGAGCAGACCACCGGCCAGGGCGCCGTCATCGCGTGCGTCGACACCTCGCACTCCATGTACGAGGCAGGGCCCGGCGGAGTCACCCGGGAGGCGTGGGCCAAGGCGTGCGCCCTGGCGCTGCTGGACCAGGCCCGCCACGCGAAGCGCGACTTCGTCGGCATCCTGTTCTCCGCCGCCGACAAGCTCCAGGTCTTCCGCTTCCCGGCCGACGAGCCCGCCGACACGGCCCGCGTCCTCGACTTCGCGGAAACCTTCCTGGGCGGCGGCACCAGCTACCAGAGGCCGCTGTCAGCGGCCGGCGAACTGCTGGAGGAGGAGTTCAACGACGCCGCCCGTAAGCGCGGCGACATCGTGATGCTCACCGACGACGACTGCGGCGTCACCGAGGAATGGATGCGCGGCTGGAACGACGCCAAGCACCGGCTGGGCTTCCGCGTCTTCGGCGTGGCCATCGGTGCCCCGCGCGTCGCCGAAGCCGACTCGGTCCTGGACGCCCTGTGCGACAACCTCCGCTCCATCGAGGACCTCACCGACGTCCACGCCGCCGCCGACCTCTTCCGCGTGATCTGACCGGGCTTCCTCCCACGACGGTCCGCGCCGGCAGCGGTGCGGGATGGAGTCCTGCGAACGCAAGATCAAGGCAGCCGCGTACGCGCCCGCAAGAAGACCGCGCCCGCGGCCGTCCACTGACCCGTCGGCGCCGCCGGCCATGGTGACGGATCGAGGCGGTCAGGTCCGTACCGGCTTGCGTGCCGTCGGCTCACCCGCCGTCGCGCGGAGGTGCGCGATGCCGGTGTCGAGCGCCGCCTTGAGGTGGGTCGAGTCGCCGGTGGACATCATGATGGCCACGCCTCCCTGGATGCCCGCCAGCAGCGCGGCGGCCGTCCGGTCCACGTCAAGGGCCGACGACACCATGCCGTTCGCCTGGAGGGCGCGCATGCCGTGGGCGAGCTGCTGCTGCCATTGGCGCATCAGCTCCGTCACGATGGCCCGTGAACCGGGGCGGGACCGCCCGACCTGCAGAAACAGTGACCCCAACGGGCAATGGTCGCCTTGGCGTTCATAGCGTTCCACCACCACGTCCCGCCACTGCTGCCAGGACTCCCACGAGTCAAGACGCCCCAGGTGCGGCTGCTGATCCGCCAGCACACGGTCCGCTTCGAACTGGGCCACCGCCAGCAGCAGTTCGTCCTTGCCGTCGGGGAAGTAGTGGAAGAGCTGGCTCTTGCTCGTGCCGGTGCGGCTGCGGATGTCGTCGAGCGTCGCGAAGGCGACCCCCTGCTCGCGCAGCACCTCGGCCGCCCCCTCGACGATGCGGGCCCGTGTGGCGCGGCCTTTCGCGGTCGGTGCGTCGGGCATCTGACCTCCTCTCCTCCCCGCCTCACTGTACCGGCATTCTGGACTTTCTGGTCCATCTTCTACGACGCGCAGCGGTCCGCACCCTGCGAGACAAGGGAGATCGCGTCATGAGTGGACGGCTGCGGAACAGGACGGCGTTGGTCGCAGGATCACGCCGGGCGGTACGGCGTTCACCCGCACGCCCGTCCGGCCGAACTCCGCGGCCCACGCCCGCGTGAGCGTCTCCATGGCTCCCTTGGTGGCGGCCGCGATTGTTCCCGAAACTTTCGCATATGGGGCAATACCTTGACGCGGATTTCTGCGTGGCCGCAAGATCAGCCCGCCCTTACGCCGCATTTGTACGAAGGGTGGGTGCTCTGCCTGCACCACCGGCAGCCGGTCGCGCGCGGCGGCTTCAGCGCCGGGATCTCCACCTCCAAGCAACAGATGGCCACCCGCCCCCGTTCCGTCAAGGAGTCACCATGAGCTCGTCGTTGTCCCGGCGAACCACCCTCCAGGCCGTCGGCGCCCTCGCTGCCGCCGGCTTGGCCAACAGTGTCGCGAACACTTCGCAGGCCGCTGCCGCCACGGCGGGGGAGACGGGCGCCACTGGCGACATCGTTGTCACGCACCCGCCTCTTCCGCAGGTGCCGGTCAACAACTCCTTCACCGTCAAGGTCCGGTCGTCCGGCGGCAGTTGGCAGAGACTCGGCGTCTACCTGGCCAAGCTTCCGCTGATCGATCCCACCACCGGCAGCAACAAGGCCCAGAACTCCTCCTGGGCCGCCTTCGACTTCTCCGGCACCGTCGAGGTCGAGGTCACCTACAACCAGGGCGGCTTCGAGAAGGCCCGCATCCGCCCGGACTCGTACGGCATCAAGCCCGAGGTGCTCGGCAGCACCGTGCGCTTCACCCTGGACCGGCCCCGCAACGTCGTCGTCCAGCTCGACGACAAGATCTTCGACTGCCTGCACCTGTTCGCGAACCCGCTCGAGGAGAACCCGCCCGCCGAGGGCGACAAGAACGTCATGTACTTCGGGCCCGGTCTGCACACCCCCACCAACGGGGAGCTGAAGGTGCCCAGCAACACCACCGTGTACCTGGCTCCGGGCGCGGTCCTCAACTCGTTCGTGCTGTTCGAGGGGGTGGAGAACTCCCGGCTGATCGGCCGCGGCGTGATCTACAACTCCAAGTGGGGCGCAATGCTCATCCGCAAGTGCGAGAACGTCACGATCGACGGCATCACGATCCTCAACCCCCGCTACGAGAACATCCGGGTCGCCGAGTCCAAGAACCTCACCATCAAGAACCTGCGCGCCTTCAGTCACCAGGGCTGGGGCGACGGCATCCAGCTCTACTGCTCCGAGAACGTCACGGTCGACGGCTGCTTCCTGCGCACGTCCGACGACTGCATCGCCCTTTACACCCATCGCTGGGACTTCTACGGCGACACCCGCAACATCACCGTCAAGAACTGCTCCCTCTGGGCCGACGTCGCCCACCCGATCAACATCGGCGTGCACGGCAACTCCGACACCCCGGAGATGCTGGAGAACCTGAACTTCGAGAACATCGACATCCTCGACCACCGCGAGCCGCAGGTGACCTACCAGGGCGCCATCGCCTTCATGGTCGGCGACAGCAACCTTGTCCGGGACGTCAGGTTCGAAAACATCCGCGTGGAGGACTTCCGCTGGGGCCAGCTCATCCACATGCGGGTCGAGTACAACCCGAAGTACAACACCTCGGCCGGCCGCGGCATCGAGTCCGTCTACATCAAGGACCTCAGTTACAACGGCAAGAACGCCGACCTCTCGATGATCGCCGGCCTCGACGCCGAGCACGCCATCAAGGACGTCACCTTCGAGAACCTCCGCGTCAACGGCAAGCTGATCGCCGACAGCACGGGCAAGCCGAGGTGGTACCTGGCCTCGGACGGCGTGCCCATGTTCGTCAACGAGCACGTGCAGAACCTCCGCTTCCTCACCACCGAGGAGGCCGCGGCCCTGTAACAGCCGAAACAGCCGACGATCGGCCCCGGTGTCCTCTGGGGGATGCCGGGGCCGGCCGCACGCCCGCGGGACGTCACACACAGGGAACACGAGATGGGGAATCCCGGCGCCGGGCCTGGGGCTCGGTGCCGGGATCTGGTTCCCGCTCTCGGTCGCCTACGCGACCGCAACGTGCCTAGAAGGCCTTGTTGTCGCAACCCATGCTCGAGCCCAGGTGGGTGTCCTGGCCACCCGAGTTGCCCTCGCCGTTGAGTCCGTTGCCCAGCAGGCCGTTGAGCAGCCCGACCTGGCCGAGGACGTCGACGTTCAGGTCATGCGACTTGCATTCGGAACTCTGCAGGACGCTGTGGTGACCGCCGCCCTTGCCGCCGCCGCCGTCGCCGCCGTTGGCGCTGGCGGTGCCGGCGCCAAGGAGTCCGACGCTGCCGATGGCGGCGACCAGGACGGCAGCCTTGCGAAGCTTGTGCATGTCATCTCCGGTGAGTGAGGTGGGTGTGATCTACGAAAGATCGATTTCAAACCATTACGGGGAGATTAGTGCGAAATACGACAGAAAGTCCGGTGTGGCGCGCCGGACCTCGTGATCTCGTAGCGAGAGAGCAGCCTGACGCCGCATCGCATACGAGCGGGCCTTTCGGACGCGGTCCTCGAAGAGCCTTTGCTGGGCGTCGACGCCCTGCCGTCCGGCGGCCCACAGGACCTGGCGAGGGTCACTCGGCGACGGCGGACCGGTGGCGCTCGGCCCAGTCCACCAGGCCGGTCAGCGAGCTGTAGAGCTCCCGGGCCATGGGTGTGACTCCGTGACGTAAATGTGCCTCCTTCCGCTGAGCGGCAACGTTACGGAGGATGACCGCTGTAACAAGTCGTGAACCAAGGGGGAAGACATGGCCGTTCGCGCTCTCGTCGTCGATCCGTCCGCATCCGCCGCCGTACGCCTCGCCGAGGCTCCCGATCCGGTGGCGGGGCCGACTCAGGTCCTGGTGGACGTCACCCACGCCTCGTTGAACTACGGCGATCTCAACGACGCCCGCTCCGGCCGCGTCCCGCCAGGGGCAGTGCTCGGTTCGGACGCCGCCGGAGTGGTGACTGAGGCCGCCGCCGACGGAACCGGCCCGGCGGTGGGCACCCGGATCGTGGCCCTGACGGCGGGGGCGTTCGCCGAGCGCGTCGCGATCGACGTGAACGCACTCGCCGAGGTGCCGAAACCCCTGGACCTGGCGCAGGCGGTGGCGCTGCCGGTGGCCGGAGTGGCCGCGCTGCGCTCGCTGCGCGCAGCCGGGCTCGGGCCGGACAAGAGGGTGCTGGTCACCGGCGCCTCCGGCGGGGTCGGCCGGTTCGCCGTCCAGTTGGCGGCGCGCGCCGGAGCCCACGTGATCGCATCCGTGGGCTCGGCGGTTCGCGGGGAGGGGCTGGCCGAGCTAGGTGCTGACGAGGTGCTGATCGGTCTGGACGGACTTGACCGCTCGATCGACGTGGTCATCGACAGCGTCGGCGGCCCTCAGTTGGTCGCTGCATGGAACCTGCTCGCCCCTGGCGGCAGCGTGCAGAGCGTCGGCTGGACCTCCGGGGAGCCGGCCGTCTTCCCTCCGTACGCGACGGTCGGCCCTGCCAAGTCACTGACTTCCTTTGTCATCGAGGGCAACGCCGGCGCGGACTTGGCCACCCTCACCGAACTGGCCGCGGAGGGGGCCCTCACCGTCGAGATCGGCTGGCACGACTCCTGGGAACGCTTCGCCGAAGCGGCCGAGGCGCTTCGTGGACGTCGGGTTTCCGGAAAGGCGGTCTTGGAGGTGTCACGCAGCGAGCGGCGCATGTCGACACGTCGCCCGCAGGACTAGAACGTGCCTTCCAGGTCGCCCAAGGGGCGTGCGCCTTCGTCGATGGCGAGGGGAAACGCGAGCGTCGCTCACGGCGGTTGGCTTCGCCGGCCTCTGATGGCCCCGACAGATATCTGGTCTTGGCGCCTGCCTAATCCGCTTTTCCTACGCCCGCGCGTGGATGATGATCGGTCCGCAGTCTCCGCATCCGGCCACAGGGAGGCAACCGATGGAGCTCGTGCCCCACAACCCGACCGAAGGCGTCTACGCCGCCACGGACGACTACGTGCACGCCATGGAGGTGCGAGGCGCCGGACGGCTGCTGTTCGTCGCCGGCACCATGGGGCTCGACCCGGCCGGGAAACCCGGAACCGGCCTGGAGGAGCAGCTCGAACTGATCTGGTTGAACATTCGCGCCATCCTCGCCTCAGCCGACATGACCGTCGACAACATCGTGCGCCTGACCAGCTATCTGCGAGACCCCGCCTACGCCGAGGCCAACGCCGCCGCCCGAACGGCCGCACTCGGGGGCAGGCGCGTCCCGACATCCGCGATCGTCGCCGCCACGCTGGACAGCAACTGGCTCGTCGAAATTGAGGTCATCGCCGCAGGGTGACACCTCGCACGCTCGGTCAGGGATCAGCCCCAAGCGGTGAGGTGTTGCTGAAACTCACCAGCATTTCTGCGGCCGAGTGCCCTCAGGCGATCCCAGAACTCACCGTCACGCGCTGCTGCTTCCCACCGACATTGCCAAGGAGGCACTCGCCACCGCCGGCAAGTTGCCGAACTCGTCCTGATGCCGTCCCGCTTGTCGGCGGCCTTGGTCTCGTCGACGAGCGAGACGAAAGCACTTCTCAGCGCAGCGCGCTCTTCTGCTGCCACTCGGTCCACGAGAGGTTCCACGCGCCGAAGCCGTTCCCGGGTGCGACCACGCCCTTGGTGTCCTTGCCGGTGATCTCGAACGGGTCGCCCGGCCGCACCTGCCCGTAGAACCAGGCCGCGTTCGCGTCGCTCATTCCTATGCATCCGGAACTGTGGTTGGTGTTGCCGAAGTAGCGGGCGTTCCACGGGGCGGCGTGCGCGTACATGCCCGACCAGGTCAGCCGCATCGAGTGGTCGACCATCCTGTTGTAGGCGTCGCGCAGGCCCACCGTCTCGGAGTTCATGTTGATCGTGCCCTCCTTGGCCATGAGCACGGCGGTTCCGCGCCAGGAGCGCTTGTCACCGCCGGGTGTGCCGCCGGAGACCGGTATGCGCCGGACTGTCTCGCCGTCGCGTACCAGGGTGAGTTGATGGCTGTCGAGGTCGACCTTGACGATCTGCCGGGCGCCGATGGTGAAGGCGGTCGTGTAGTCGCGTACGAACCAGCCGCCGGCCGCGCCCGAGTCGGTGCCGTTCAAGTCGGCGTTCAGCGTGACCTTGGTTCCGGGCTTCCAGTACGTCCTGGGCCGCCAGTCCACCCGGTCCCGGCCCGACCAGTCGCGTATCCAGCCCCAGGAGCCCTCGGTGCCGTTCGAGGTGGTGATCTTGAGCTGTTTCTCGACCTCGGCCCGGTTCCTGACCGGTTGGTCGAAGACCAGGGAGATCGGCTGGGCGATGCCGACGGTGCTGCCGGCGCCCGGTCGCCAGTCGACCTTGTTGACCTTGTCCGCCGGAGCCGTGGTGAAGGCGGCCTTGGTGCTCTTGGCGGTTCCGCTCTCGGTCCGGGTCGCCGCCGTCACCGCGTACGCCGCGCCGGGTACGGCCTTGCGGTCGGAGACCCACGACCGGCCGTCGGCGGCGACCTTGCCGGCGAGGCTGTGGCCCTCGGCGTCGGTGACGGTCACCGAGGTGAGCCTGCCGCCCGCGGCCGTGACCCGCACGGGCTCGCCCGCCGGGACCCGTTCTCCCATGGGCGTGACGGTGACCGTGACAGGGCGGTCGACGGCATTCGGCGGCACCTTGGTGTCCGGGGCGCCGGAGGAGGCGCCGGGGGAGGAGTTCGACGAGCAGGCGGCGAGCGGCGCCAGCAGGGCGGTCATGGCGACGGCCACGACGGCGGCCCGGACGCGGGTATGGGCGAGTACGCGTGTGCGCGGCAACAGGACCTCCGGGAAGGGCGAGAACGAGGTGGGTGAGTCGGCGATGTCGTGACTGTAGAGCCGGAAAACCCGAGGTCAGCCGCTATGGAGCTATGTGACGGCGACTGGTGAGGAACGGTCATCGTCCGGTCACATTCGCCGCGCGGAGCGGTCATGGACCGCTGTGAGCCTCCTGTGTGTCCCCGCGACGGACCGGGGAGAAGGAGAGGCTCGGACTGTGTCAGCGCTGCTCGTTCCGCCCAGCCGCGTGTGCCAAGCACGGAAGCAGGGCGTGGCCCTGCGAACCATCACAGCGGAGACATACCGCGCCTTCCTCGCAACCCCCGACGGCGCCGCGCTCGGTGCCGGATTCCTGCAGTGCCCGTCCTGGGCCGACGTCAAGGAGCGCTGGCGCGCCCAACTGCTCGGCTGGGGGCCGGATCCGGAGGCAGGCGCACTGACGGGCGTGGCCCTGGTGCTGCTGCGGCAACTCCCCGGCACCCGCAAGTACTTCGCCTACCTTCCCGAAGGGCCCGTCGCCGACTGGAACGACCCCGACGTCGACGGCTGGCTCGGTCCGCTGCTCGAACACCTGCGCCGCGCGGGCGCCTTCGCCGTGCGCATCGGCCCGTCGCCCGCCTACCGGCGCTGGGACGCCGCCCTGCTCAAGCCGCTCACCGGCCCGGGCCGACGCCTGGGCGACGTCCTCGCCAGTGAGGTCGACCCGCTCGGCACCGCCGTCGCCGAGCGGCTGCGGGCCCGGGGCTGGCGCCGCTGCGGTGGTGACGGGACCGGAGAGAACGGGGGCGGCGACGGGGACGCCCAGCCCCGGCACGTCTTCCACGTACCGCTCGCCGGACGCACCACGGAGGACCTGTGGTCAGGGCTCAACCAGGAGTGGCGCCGCAACGTGCGCCGAGCCCGGAAGGAGGGCGTGGAGGTGGTGGTGGGCAGTGCGGCGGAACTCCCCGAGTTCTACCGGCTGCTCGGCATCACCGAGCGACGCGACGGTTTCCGGCTCGGCCGCTCGCTCGCCTACTACGAGCGTCAGTACGCGGTGCTCAACGCCGAGGAACCGGGCCGGATGAAGCTGTACCTCGCCCGTCACCGAGGAGAGATCCTGGCCGCCCACACGATGATCACGGTGGGCCGCCGGACCTGGTACCAGACCGGCGCCTCGGCCGACCACCGTCGCGAGGTCCGGCCCTCCAACGCCCTGCAGTGGCGGATGTTGTTGGACGCCCACGCCCTCGGCGCCGACGTCTACGACATGCGCGGGGTACCCTCCACTCTCGATCCTGAGGAACGTGCGTACGGACTGCTGCGGTGGAAGCTCGGCACCGGAGGACAGGTCGTCGAGACGTTGGGGGAATGGGAGAGGCCATTGGGCGGCAGCGCCAACCACGCGCTCTACCGCGCCTTCCAGGCGTACCTGAACCGCCGATGAAGCAGACGCCGCCGACCATGCCGGCCAGCACGCCGCCGCCGATACCGGCTGGCACGGACAGCGCGGCCGGCGCGGAAGCGACGAAGGCGGCCTCCACGGCACGCAGCAGTGCCGTCATGGCCGCCGGATCCATCGTCTCCCGGGCCACCGGTTTCGCCCGGTCCGCCGTGGTCGCGGCAGCGCTCGGCACCATCGGGCCGATCGCCGACGGCTACGCGGTCGGCAACGCCCTGCCCACCATCGTCTACATGCTGCTCCTCGGCGGCGCGCTGAACGCCGTCTTCGTGCCCGAGCTGGTCAAGGCCGCCAAGGAGCACGACGACGGGGGCGCCGCGTACACCGACCGGCTCGTCACCGTCTGCGTCGTCGCCCTGCTGGCGATCACCGCGACCGCGGTATGGGCGGCTCCCGCGATCATCGACGCGTACACCGACTACACCGGCCCGCAGGCGGCCATGACCACCGCGTTCGCCCGCTACTGCCTGCCCCAGATCTTCTTCCTCGGACTGTTCACGCTGCTCGGGCAAGTACTCAACGCACGCGGCCGGTTCGGCGCGATGATGTGGGCGCCGGTCCTGAACAACGTCGTCGTCATCACCGTCTTCGGCCTGTACCTGGCCCTGGCCATGGGCGGCGGGGACACCCGCACCGCGGGGAACACGCTCACCGCGACCGAGACCGCCGTACTCGGCTGGGGCACGACCGCCGGTATCGCCGTCCAGGCACTCGCCCTCGTCCCCGCGCTGCGCGCGGCCCGCTTCCGCTGGCGGCCCCGCTTCGACTGGCGCGGCAGCGGACTGACCCGCCCCCTGCGCTCGGGCGGCTGGCTGGTGCTGCTGGTCCTGGCCAACCAGGCCGCCTACTGGGTCACCACCCGGCTGGCCACGACCGCGGGCCTCGGCGGCGGCCCCGGATACGGCGCGTACAACAACGCCTATGCCCTGTGGGTCGTACCGCACGGCATCATCACGGTCTCCGTGGTGACCGCGCTGATGCCCCGGATGAGCGCGGCCGCCGCCGACGGGGACACCGCCGCCGTGCGGCGCGACGTCTCCCACGCCCTGCGCGTCTGCGCCTCCGCCGTCGTACCCGCCGCCTGCGCGCTGTTCGCCCTCGCCCAGCCGGTGATGGCCCTCGTCTTCGGATACGGCAGGACCAGCGCCGACGACACGGCCGCCATGGCCGGGATCCTGATGGCCTTCGCGCCGGGACTCGTCGCCCTGTCGGGCCAGTACGTCCTGTCCCGCGCCTTCTACGCGCTCTCCGACACCCGTACGCCGTTCCTGCTGAACCTCGTGATCGTCGCTCTCAACGCGGGGCTGTCCCTGGCCGCCGCACACCTGCTGCCGGCTCGCTGGGCCGTGACGGGCATGGCGGCGGCGTACTCCCTGGCGCTGTGCGCGGGCTGGGCGGTGACCGGCCTGGTGCTGAGCCGCCGGCTCGCCGTCGCACGCCCCCTGCGATCGTCCGCCGTCGGCGCGCACGCGCGGCTGCTGCTCGCCGCCGTCCCCGCCACCGCGCTGGGTCACTTCGCGGCCCTGGGAACCGCACCGGCGGGGGCGGTGGTCTCCATGGTTGCCGGCGCGACCGCCGTCATCCTCACCTTCGCCCTGCTCGCCCGTCCGCTGCGCCTCGCCGAACTCGACGCGCTGCTCTCGGGCGTACGCCGGAGACGGACCCGGACCTGACCACCACCGAGGGAGAACCGCCGATGCCCCGCGTGCTCCTCATCGAGGACGACCCTTCCGTACGCGAGGGGGTCGAACTCGGTCTGCGCCGCCGCGGCCACGAGATACGGGCAGCCGCGACCGGCGAGGCCGGTCTTGCCGCGCTGGCCGAATTCCGCCCCGATCTACTGCTGTTGGACCTGATGCTGCCCGGAATGAACGGCGTACAGGTCTGCCGGCGGGTCCGCGAGCACAGTCAGCTGCCGATCATCGTGCTCACCGCGCGCGGCGACGACTTCGACGTGGTCATCGGCCTGGAAGCCGGTGCCGACGACTACATCGTCAAGCCCGCCCGCACCGAGGTGATCGAGGCCCGGATCCGTGCCGTACTGCGCCGCATGGACGACAGCGGCCCGGGCCGCCCGGCCATCGAGGTCTACGGTGAACTCACCATCGACCGGGCCGGACTGACCGTCACCAAAGCCGGCCGGCCGCTCGCGCTCGCTCCCTCGGAGCTCAAGCTCCTGCTGCACCTCGCCGCCGCCCCTGAGCAGGTGTTCAGCAGGCAGCAACTGCTGGAGCACGTATGGGAGCACAGCTTCCACGCCGACGCCCGACTGGTCGACGCTTGCGTCGCACGTCTGCGCGGCAAGATCGAGGACGAGGCCGGCAACCCCCGCTACGTCCAGACACTGCGGGGCTTCGGCTACCGCTTCGGGCCACTGTGATCACCAGCCCCCGCCCCGGCCGCTCGCGGATCAGAGCGTTCGGGCTGCGTACGCGGCTGATGCTCGCCTTCCTGCTGGTCGCCGCCGTCAGCGCCGGCACGACGGCCGCGCTGACCTACCGTGAGGCCCGCACCGCGCTGCTGGAGACCGCCCAGGACACGGCAGTCACGTCGTTCCGTGACCACGTCCAGACGACGGGCTTCGCCCTGCCCGTACAGGAGGAAGGCATGGAGGAAGTCCTGCGGGACATCGCCCGCAAGGGCAAGCCCCATCCCTGGGTGGTGTTCGCCGAGTACGGTTCGGTCCGCGCCTCCTCGGGCGAGAACCCCGTCTCCACCGTCATCACACCCGAACTGCGCCGCGCCGCGCGGGCCGACCCCCACGGCAGCTTCGAGCGGGTCGTCAAGGACGGCGTTCCCTATCTGACCATCGCCATGCCCATGGTCTTCAAGGCGAGCCCGGACAGCGTGCTGCCCAGCGGCCTCGTCCTCTATGCCGTCATGCGGATGACCGACGAGCAGGTCAACGTCGACGCCCTCCTCATGGCCGCCCGGGACGGCGCCCTGCCCGGCCTCGCCGTCGCGCTGATACCCGGCCTGATCGCCGCGCGCAGCGTGCTGCGCCCGGTGCGGGAACTGCGCCGGGCGGCCCGGAGCATGGGCAGCGGCAGACTCGACACCCGGATTCCGGTGCGCGGCAGCGACGAACTGGCGGACCTGGCGCGCACCTTCAACGAGTCGACGGGCCAACTGGAGCGGTCCGTACGTGAACTGCGCGAGGCCGAGGAACGGGCCCGCCGCTTCGCCTCCGACGTCTCGCACGAACTGCGCACCCCCCTCGCCGGAATGCTCGCCGTCACCGAGGTCCTCGACGAGGACGCGGACGGCCTGGACGCCGACACCGCCCGGGCGGTCCGACTGGTCAGCGCGGAGACCGGAAAGCTCGCCGTGCTCGTCGAGGACCTGATGGAGATCTCCCGCTTCGACGCCCGCGCGGCCGAGCTGAACGCCGACGAGGTCGACGTGGCCGAGGCCATCCGCAAAACCCTCCACAACCGGCACTGGACCGACGACCGGGTCCGCACCGAACTCCCCGACGGCATCCGGGCCCGGCTCGACCCGCGCCGCTTCGACATCGTGATCGCCAACCTCGTCGGCAACGCCCTGCGGCACGGCGGCGCGCCCGTAACGGTGAGCCTGCGCACGGAGACACGCTCCCCGTCCCCGGCCGTGCTGATCACCGAGGTCATGGACAGCGGCCCCGGCATCCGCCCCGAATCGCTCCCGCACATCTTCGACCGCTTCTACAAGGCCGACGCGGCCCGCACCCGCTCGGCGGGCAGCGGCCTGGGACTGGCGATCACCCTGGAGAACGTGAAGCTGCACGGCGGAACGATCCGCGCCGGGAACCTGCCCGGGGGCGGTGCCGTCTTCACCGTCGGGATACCGCTCCACGCGGAGGAGGCCGGCGGATGAGACGAGCGCGAACGCGCCGTCGTCTCCTGGCTGCCGCCATCGCCGCGGCGGCCGTGCCGCTGCTCGCCGGCTGCGGTATCCAGGAGACCGACGTCATCGAGGCGGGCGGCCCGGCCAGCTTCCAGGCCTTCCTCAACCGCGACTACGACATGCTGCTCTTCTTCCGTTCCCCCGACGGAGGGCTGAGCCCCGTGATCCGGACGACCGAGCCCTCGGCCGGGCTCGGCGACGGATACGACGAGTCGTCGGGCTCCGGAGACGAGAACCCCGGCGACACGGAGGGACCGGTGCCGACGGAGAAGGTCGTCCTGGCGTTGCTCGGCGGTCCGGGGAAGGAAGACCGGGCCGCCGGCCTGGCCACCTCCCTCCCCGCCGCCCGCCCCGGCGGGACCGTCGAGGTCGAGCGCTCCTCGGGCGACAGGGTCACGACCCGTCTGCCCCTTGCCCTGGAGGGACTGGACAGCACCGCTCTACGTCAGCTGACCTGCACGATCGCCTACAGCCAGGACGCCGACGGCCAGGTCGTCGTGGAACTGACGGGACAGGACGGGGTATCGAGGTCCGGCACCTGCGGACTCGCCCCCGGCGGCACCGGGAACGTACAGGCGGCGGACTGAGATCCGGGCACGGACCACGCCGGGCACGACCGGCTGAGAACGCGTCAGGCAGGGCCATGTTCACGGCGCCGTGCAGGAGATGGGGAATCCCGGCGCCGGGCCTGGGGCTCGGTGCCGGGATCTGGTTCCGTTCCTGCTTGCGGTCGCCTACGCGACCGCAACGTGCCTAGAAGGCCTTGTTGTCGCAACCCATGCTCGAGCCCAGGTGGGTGTCCTGGCTACCCGCCTTGCCCTCGCCGTTGAGTCCGTTGCCCAGCAGGCCGTTGAGCAGTCCGACCTGGCCGAGGATGTCGATGTTCAGGTCGTGCGACTTGCAGTTGGAGCTCTGCAGGACGTTGTGCTGACCGCCGCCCTTGCCGCCGTGACCGTCGTCGCCACCACCCTGGGCGTTGGCGGTGCCGGCGCCAAGGAGTCCGACGCTGCCGATGGCGGCGACCAGGACGGCAGCCTTGCGAAGTTTGTGCATGTCATCTCCGGTGAGTGAGGTGGGTGTGATCTGCGAAAGATCGACTTCAAACCACTACGGGAGATTAGTCCGAAATATTAAAGAAGGTCCGGTATGGCGCGCCGGACCTCGTGATCTCGTAGCGAGAGCAGCCTGACGCCGCATCGCATACGAGCGGGCCTTTCGGACGCGATCCTTGAAGAGGACCTTGAAGAGGACCTTGAAGAGGACGAAGCGAGGTCCCTCAGCCATGGCGGGGCCGCAGGCCGTTGTGCCTGCGGCCCCGCTCGGGCGCCTGGGTCAGGACGGGTCGCCGTACTGGAGGCCGCGTCCGTTGGTGCCGACGTAGACGCGCCCGTAGGTGTCGGGGTCGCCGCTGATGACGCCGACGCCGCCGATGCTGCCCCACTGGTGGGCGTCGTCGTTGACGCGGAGCCAGGTGGCGCCCTTGTCGGTGGAGCGGAAGACGCCGGTGACGTCCTTGACGGTACCGATCATGTACAGGGCCTGGTAGGAGCCGCCCGGCGCGGCCTTGCCGAAGCCGAGGGCGGAGGCGGACTGCACCGCTCCGAGCGTGGTGAAGGTGCGGCCGCCGTCGGTGGAGTGCAGCAGCCCCTTGCCACCGCCGGCGATCCACAGGTCCCCGGTGATGCCGGGGACGGCCGTGAGCCGGCCGGCGGGCAGGTCGGTGGCGCGGGCGGTGAAGGTCGCACCGCCGTCGGTGCTCGCGTGGAGCGTGCCGTCGGCCAGTGAGTAGAAGGTCTTGTCCGAGGAGCGGTCGGCGACGACCACGGCGCCGGTGCCCAGACCGCTGACCTTGGACCAGCCCGCCCCCTTGTCGGTCGAGCGGTACGGGGCCTGGCCGGCCTCGGTCCAGACGATGGCGGAGCCGTCCGCCGAGAGCGCGACATGCCCGCTGTCGGCGCTGCCCACCGGCTCCGACTTGAAGCCGTTCCAGCTGCTGCCGCCGTCGGTGGAGTAGGCGCCGTCCTGCGCGCCGCCACGGCCGACGCGGACCATCATCGCGGGGTTGGACTGGGCGAAGTCGATGTCGGTGCTGGTGATCATCATCGGGTTCTCCAGCCGTCCGGCGGGCACCCTGGTCAGGGAGTCGTGGCGGAAACCGCCCAGGTCGCCCATGGCGGTGATCGCGGTGGCACCGCCGGGCGGGGCGATCACGTCCTGCACCGCGGTCTCCTCCAGCCCTCGGGCCCCCACGATCCAGTGGCTGGTGCCGCCGCTGTCGGTGGCGTCGGCGTCCTTGCTCCGCCAGATGCCGCTGCCGGTGCCGTACAGCACGTGCCCGGAGTCGAAGGGATCGATGGCCAGGGCGGTCATCCAGTGCCCGGTGCCGGTACCGACGTAAGGAGCGGCGGAGGCGTCCCGCTCCGACTTCGCGGCCTGTGCCTTCCAGGTCGTGCCGCCGTCGGTGGTGCGGTAGATCTCGTCCTCGGGCCACCAGCGGTCGAGGGTGGTGACCATCACCGTGGACGGCTTCTGCGGGTCGACGGCCAGACCGGAGAACCCGTAGCTGCCCTCGGACGGGGAGACGTCCTTCCACGCCCCGCCGGCCGGCGTGTGCTTCCACACCGAACCCGCCGTCGCGCCGCTGGGGCCGACGGTGTTGGCGTACGTCACGTACAGCGAACCGTCACCGGAGAGCACGCCGTGCTGCGGCATCTGGCCGGTGGGCTGCCCGGAGACGGCCTGCCAGGTGCTGCCGCCGTCGGTGGAGCGGTACAGGGAGGTGGACCTGTCGGCGACGCCGGCATAGACCGTCTTGCTTCCGGCCGGGCCGTACGTCACGAAGGAGATGCCCGCGCCGCTGCTCGCCCCGTCCTTGACGGGGAACGAGGAGACCTGACTCCATGTCACGCCGTGGTCGGTGCTGCGCCACAGGCCGTTCTTGCGGGTGCCAAGGAGCAGGGTGCCGTTCTCTGCGGGATTGATCGCCAGCCGTTCGCCCGCCCCGCGGCCGTCCTCGTTGGCGCCCAGCTTGAAGGGCAGGTCGGTGCGCTGGAAGGTGCGGCCACGGTCCGTGGAGCGCAGGATCGCGCCGTTGCCCGCCCAGCTGTTGGTGTACGTGCCCGCCGCGAGATAGAGCCGGTCGGGGTCGACGGGGTCGGTGGCCAGCGAATCGATGCCCAGCAGGTTCCAGTCCTTCTCGCCGGCCCAGTCGGTCAGCGGGATCCACTGCTCGGCCGCGACGTCCCAGCGGTAGGCGCCGCCCATGTCGGTGCGCGCGTACAGCAGGCCCTTCGCGCGCGGGTTGAACACCAGCCCGGTGACGTAACCGCCGCCCACCACCTGGGCGTTGTTCCACACATACGGTCCGGCCGCGGCCGTGGTCTGCGCGGTGCCGTTCCCGGCCGCCTGGGTCCCGGCCGCCTGGGCCTCGGCCGTTTTCACCAGCTTCCACTGCTGGTTGGTGCTGCCCTTGCCGGGATACTGGATGACTGCCCCGCCGTCGGCCGTGGAGGCTCCGGACACGTCCAGGACCTGGCCGCTCCTGCGGGAGGTGAGGGTGACGGCGTCGGAACCGCTCACATCGTCGATCCGCCACTCCTGGGAGGTGGAGGAGCTGTCGGTCTGCTGCTCGGCGGCGGCTGCCTGGGCGGTCGAATCGCCCGCTATGCCCAGCACTTTGCCGCTGTTGCGGTTCACCAGCTCGTAGTAGCCGTCCCCGGCGGGCCTCAGCTTCCACTGCTGGTTGGCGGTGCCCTGGTCGGTCCACTGCTGGATGCGGGTGCCGTCGGCGGTGGAGAAGGCGTTGACGTCCATCACCTTGCCGCTGCGTACGGAAACCAGCCGGTAGTAGGCATCGCCGTCGACCGTCGCGGCCTGCGAGTCCTCCTGCGCGAACAGCAGATACGGCACGACGATGGCGGGCACGCCGAGCAGCAGACCGGTCGCGGTCCAGCGACGGCGGTGACGCCCGCGGCGCCCGCCGTTCGTGGGGTTGTTCATGGGGGAGGTGCTCTCCTTGCATGACGTTCACCGGAGGAAATGCGGATTCCAGCCGCCGGAACTGGCCGGATCCACCTCCTTGTGGTCACAGGCCTCGCAAAGGGTTGCCTTGAGCCGGAAACCCCTTTTTACGGCCGGCCGGCCCCCGCCGATCGGCGGTGTGGTGGGGGCCGACCGGCGGGGCAACTCCCGTAGCCCGTCGGATGGTTGACCGCCCCCGTGCTTCGGCAGCGTTGTCCTAGTGACCGAGATCGAAAGCGCCGAGAAGGCGCCTCCGCGTTCCTTGTCCGCCCCCGAGTCCGCCACATCCGCACTCGAGTCCGCTACATCCGCCCCCGAGTCCGCCACGACGACGGAACGGCCGGCGCCGATGGCGCGGCTGGTCGGGGTGGACCTCGCCCGTGCACTGGCCGTGTTCGGAATGTTCACCGTGCACGTCGGCCCCTTCACCACGCCCGGCGGCGGCGTCGGCGACTGGTTCATAGGCCTGGCGAACGGCCGGGCCTCGGCGCTGTTCGCCACCCTCGCCGGGTTCTCGTTGATGCTGATCGCCAGCCGCCGCGAGCCGAAGACCGGACTGGCCGGCCGGCAGGCGAAGGCCCGGATCGTGATCCGGGCCGTGATCCTGCTGGTGCTGGGCAGCGCGCTGGCGATGACCAACTTCGGCGGCGCCGTGATCCTCCCCTCCTACGGGTTGTACTTCCTGCTGGCTCTGCCCCTGCTGCGGCTGCGGGCCAGGACACTCGCGATCATCGCGGTCGCGCTCGCGGTCGTCACGCCGCAGTTGGCGTTCGGCCTCAGGGCGCTGCTCACCGAGTCGATCGTGACCAGCATCGACTCGTACGACCCACTCGCGCGCCTCTCCGACGTGGGCGTGCTCGACCTCCTGCTCACCGGCCTCTACCCCGCGATCACCTGGATGACGTTCGTGGTCACCGGCATGGCGTTGGGCCGGCTGGATCTGACGTCCGGCGCGGTGCGGCGGCGGCTGGCCGTGGTCGGTCCCGCACTGATCGGGTTCGGATACGGCGTCTCGTGGCTGGCGCTCCGGTTGTCCGGCGGCGATCAGCAGATCATGGCCGGTATGCCTGCCATGAAGGACCCCGGTGCCATGAAGGACCCCGGCATGGCATCGGGACCGGGACCGGGATCGGGATCGGCATCGGGATCCTTCGACATGCCGGTCGGTGGTGAGCTGTGGGGCCCCGACGCATGGGGGCTGCTGGCAGCCGAGCCGCACACCGGTTCCACGTTCGACCTCATCGGCAGCATCGGGATCGCGATCACCGTGCTCCTGTGCCTGACGGTGGCGATGGACCGACTGCCGTGGCTGCGGCGGCTGGCAACTCCGATCATCGCCGTCGGCACGATGTCCCTGACCCTCTACGTGGCCCACATCCTGGTCATCCTCGCCCTGCCCGGCGAAGCGGCCACCCCGCCGCAGTCCGCCTCCGCCGCGCTCCTGCTCTGGTTCATCCTCGGGGCCACCGTGTCCGCGGCGATCTGGTCCCGCTTCTTCCGCCGCGGACCGCTGGAGTACCTGCTCAACGGCGCGACCAGACTGGCGAATTCCGTCCGATGAGCCTCGGGCGGGTACCCCGGGAAGGTCAGTTCGCGTGAAGGCCGGCCGGCATGTCCGCATCCCGGAGAGCGCCCGATCACGAGCGCAGAGTCAGAACCGAAGCGGCCGAGTCGGCCACTTGCCGTACCGGAAACTCGACTCTTTCCGTACCGGAAACTGTCTCCTACTCTTTCCGGTATGGAAACTCACGGGGTACGACTCACGCCGGAGCAGGCCCATGCCGCCCTGGCCGACACCGAGCACATCCGGGCCTCCGCCGCAGCGCTGTCGGCCACACCGTGGCCGAACTGGTTCTTCATCACGCTCACGCTCTACATTGCCGCGCTCCCGATCACCTACGGAGGCGTCATGGCCGACTCGGACTGGCTGCTGCCGCGCCCCGCCTGGATAGCCATCATGCTGACGAGCACCGCGGTGTACATGGCGCTCTTCGCCGTCGCGGCGAAGGCGTGGCGCAACAAGACCGGGGTGGCGCTGCGGTTGGACGTGCTGCCGAAGCGGGCGACCGTGCCGCTCATGGTCGGCCTGCCCGTGCTGCTGGTAGGGGCAGCGCTCGCTTTCCGCGTCACGGGACGGCCGGTGTGGCTGATCGCAGCCTCGCTGATCGGTGCCGTCGTGTCCGTCGGCTTCCACCTTGCCTTCGTCCGCCTGCACCGGAAGGCCCCGTGAGCGCCGAAATCCACGACCGGCTGGAAGGTTTCGACACCACCATCCACGCCCCGAACCGGCTGCGCATCTGCGCCCTCCTGCACGCTGCGGGCGAGGCGGAGTTCGGCCTGGTCCAAATGCAACTCGACCTCTCCGCCTCCGTGCTGAGCAAGCACGTCACCGTGCTGATGGACGCCGGTTACGTCGAGCAGCGCAAGGCCGTCCGCGACACCCGGCAGCGAGTGTGGCTCCGGCTGACCCGGCGAGGCCGGGATGCATATCAGGGGCACCTTGCGGCGCTGCGGGCGATAGTGGGGTCGTCGGATCCGGCTCTCTGATCACGATCGGAGCCCGATGAGGAGCGCGGCGGCGACTGTGCCGACAACAGCCAACGGGCCTCGTGAAGCACACCGGGCTCATGGCGCGCGAGCCAGGCCAGCAGGGCGGCCGGGGAACCCGCGAAGGGCACCGTGCCCGACAACTCCAGGGCCCGGGACCAGACCGGAGTGCCCCGCCATTCCTCCAACACCGGTTCGGCACGGGTGTCCATCGCCACGATGGCGGGGCGCACCGGCCGGCCTTGCCCGTCGACGGCGTACAGGCCGTCGCCGTGCCCGGCCAGCCCCACCACGGCGACCGCCCGCCCCGTGTCCGGGCCTGCCTCGGCGAGACAGGCGGCGATGGCCTGGCACGCTGTCCGCCACACGTCGTCCATGTTCCGCTCGACCCAGCGGGGGTGCGGGGTGCTCAGCGGCAGCGTGCCGCTGCCCCGCCCCACAGCTCGGCCGGTGGCGTCGAACAGCACGGCCTTGGTCACGGTGTGTCCCGCGTCTACACCGAGCACCAGTTCACGCGCCACCACCCATCCCGGTTCGCTGACCTTGACCGCCGCGTGCTGTTCCGCCTTGATTCCTGACCGGTCGACGCCGCTCAGGGGCCCGAAACACGGATCACACACCTCCGCCAGGGCGTCGACGCAGTACCGGGCAGGGAAGAGCGATCACCGACGACCAGAACGCGCAATGACGACCAGAACGCGCAATGCGATCTCGTCGTGTATCGAAGCACCGCCCAAGGGGCCGATCGTCCCATGCAGCAGTTCGTTGCGGCTGGTTCGCGCGCTGACCTGGTCGAACGAGTGGGCTGCGGACGCGCCGGCGGTGCGTGCCCTCACCGTGATTCCCCGCTGTTCCCCGCTCTGTCCGGTGCGCTTGTGGTGCGGTTGCTACGTCCCTCGGCTGCTCGGCTCGGCTTGTAGCGCTCGGGGAAGTCGGGATGGTCCTGGTAGGGGAGTGCAAGGTCGAGCAGGTCGTCGCACGGCCAGAGGTCACCGTCGAACTGACAGTCATCACGGTCATCCCAGGGACGCTCCGGGTCGCCTTCGGCCGGACTGAGCGTGTGACGGTTCAACACGCGTCGCTTGGCCTCGACTTCACGCAGCACGCGGGCGGGGTCGTGCAGGGCCACGTGCTGCGCGATCGCGGGATGGAATCCGGTGAGATCTCCTTGGCAGAAGTCGACCGTGTCCCCGCGCGCGGTCCACTCCCCGCAACACCCGTCCCCGTCACAGCATCGGGCGAGGGCGGCTTCCTCGTCCAAGCGCGCATTGAGGAACGCCACCAGGTCGTTGTTCATGAGGGCATCCTCGACGACGGACGGTGCGCCGGCACGTCGTTTACGACCGTCGCTCTCCTCCAGGACCTGGAGCAACACCGCGGAAACCGGGAGTCCTCGGGTGGTCCGTCGTGGTCCGTCGTGGCCGGTTGGGCCGTATCAAGAGCCGCCTTCACTCTGGCGTTGGCCGAGCGGGTGTCGAAAGTGCCCTGAACCGGGAAGATCTACGGCACCGAACTCCCGAACATGGAAGTGGAACATCATGTTCCCCTCAGGGTTTACGCGGAAATCTTGTTCGCCGACGTGGCGCGCTGCAAGATCAGGTGACCGCGAGCGGGGGCATCACGACCGGTAGCCCCCACTCGTCTGACCAGGGGGAACCATCATGCGAATTTCAAGGGCGGCGTCGCTGCTGATTGCGCCGAGCCCCGCGACAGCCGTGCTGGGTGTTGGTGGCCCGGCCTTTGCGGCGGATCCGACTCCCACCCCGACCGAGGCGGTCGACAAGATCGCGGTTGACACTCCCTCCACGTACACCACCCACGCCAAGTACGGGGTCTACCGGCTGAAGACCGCCGGCTACAACCAGTACGGCTACGCCAACTGCGCCAAGGGGACCAAGGGGACCAAGACGAACGCGACGCTCTACACGCCTGCCCGGGTCGGCTGGTACATCTGGGAGACCAAGTAATGCCCCGGCGGCTCTCTGTGGGGCTGAGCTTCCTGTCAGCAGCCCTGCTGCCGCTTGCAGTTGCCTGCACGTCTGACCAGTCGAACCCCGCAAAGGCTCCAGAACCCGCACCGCCCAGCACGTCGGCATCCGCCGCATCCCCCAGTTCCGAACGGGACTCAGCGATGTCCCCACCCGAGTTGGACACGACCGAGACCCTCGCCGGCCGCCAAGGTGAGACCCGCGGTGGCAGCACTTTCGAGTTCAGCGAGGGTGAGAAGGGCGATGTCCTGATCGCCGCCGTCCGATGCCAGGGCAAGGGGGAGATCAAGGTCTCCCTCAAGTCGGTGAACGTCGACTTCCCATTGAAATGCGTCGATGGCGAAGTAAGCACAACGCACAACGAGGTCGGCGTCGCGGGGGCGGAGAACAAGGGCACCGTCTCGGTCCAGGCGCCCTCAGCAGTGCGCTGGTCCATGACGATCGGCCGCGGCGAGCCTCCGAAAGCACAACCGCCTGAGCCTTCAGGCGAAACAGAGTAGAACCGCGTACAACCGCATACACAACTCCAACCGGCCCTGCCCGAGGCTGAGTTATTGCACGGTCACCGTCCAGCCCTCCTCAAAGGGCCGGACGGTGACCGTTTCAGCGCCCACTTCGTTCGGCTGTCTAGAGGCCAACGACGCGCACGGACGCGGGCTGCTCCTGGTCGACTCCATCGCCGACTCGTGGCACTCCGGGCCCAGCCGCTTCGGTGGGAGCGTGGTGTCTGTCGTCGTGGCCGACCTTCGAGGCAAAGTGCCACTCTGAAGGACACGACGGTCCGGGCCGGACAGTCCTCCGAGAAGGCTGCCACGCCTCCATCGGCTCCACGGATGTACAGCGACGGCTCCTTCCCACTGCGGGCGCAGTGGGAAGGAGCCGTCGGCCGGCCGTCGGGACCGCTCGGGTCAGCGGGTGCCGAGCAGGGCGCGCCAGGTCTCCGGGCCGATGACGCCGTCGACCTGCAAGTGGTGGTTCTGCTGGAAGGCGACCGCCGCCGACTTCGTCCCCGAGCCGAACGCGCCGTCGACCGCGAGGCCGTAGCCGTAGACGTTCAGCTGCGTCTGCGCTGCCTTCACCGCCTGGCCGGACGAGCCGTACTGCACCGTCTTGATCAGCTTTGACCAAGTGTTCGGGCCGATGACGCCGTCAGCGGCCAGGGACTGGGACTTCTGGAACTGGATCACCGCCGAGCGGGTGTTCGGGCCGAAGATGCCGTCGGCCTCGAGCGTGTAGCCCTGCGCGGTCAGCAGCTGCTGGGCGGACCGCACGTCCGCACCCTCGGAACCGCTCTGGAGGATCGGCCAGGAGACACCCGGGGACGGGAGCTCCCCGCCGCCACCGCCATCACCCAGCTTGACCGGGCGGAAGGGGTCGTAGTTGTCACTGCCGATCCCGTACGTGAGCTGCCGGTGGGTCGTGCCGTACGTACCGCGCTGTTCGTACGCCCAGTAGGCGCTGTGCGACGTGTTGGCCCACTTCTCGAAGATCACTACGTGACGGAAATCGCCGTCAGTGGTGCTGTAGTCGATCAGCAGGTCACCCTTCTTGAGCTGACTCATGCTGCTGAGCCGCGTGGTGACGCCGTTTCGCGAGTCGGCCAGCCCGACGGTGTTCAGGCCGGGCTTCCCCAGTCCAAGTGCCATGGAGACATAGCCGGAGCAGTCCTGGCGGTAGCCGTCCGTCCAAGTGCGCTCCATGCTGTAGGGGACCGGGGCTCCGTTGTTGGCCGTGAGCCACGTACGGGCCCGGTTGATCATCGTGTCGGGCGAGAGCGTGGCCGTGGCCGTGGCCATGGTCGACATCTTGCTGACCTGGGTGACGAGCTTGCTGTCGGCCTCGGGCTCGGGCCCGTAACCGGTCGCCTTCTGGGCGGCGACCGTCGCCAGCTTCGAGGAGTCGGTGTCGGCGAGCGACGGTGTGACGGCGATTGCGGCCGCGACACCTCCGGCGGCGACACCTATGAGAGTGACCTGCGCGCGGCGCGCGAGTCGGCTGCGAAGAGACATGATTCCCCCGTATTCCGTTTGTTTGTTGTGGCACGCCGAGCCGAGTGGGCCGACCGGGGCTTGGAATGCTTGTCGTTCATCGAGTGCCGCATCACCGGGCGGACCGGAGGGCCACACACGGCCCGCCCCCCTGTACGAGGGGATGGGCCACGTGGGTCAGGGGCGCCAGCCGTCCTTGATGCGGCCCTGCGGCACCTGCCAGGTGCCGCTGCACTTCCCGTCGTCGGGGCCGCGCCAGATCTTGATGGCGTCGGCGTCGTTCGCCTAGTTGCCGACCGACGATCCCCGGTAGGACGTGTGGTCAGCTGCAAGTGCGGTAGTTGTAGGCCGCGACGCGCCAGGCACCGTCCTTGACGAACCAGTACCGGTTGCTGTCGTCGCGCCTCAAGGTGAAGTCGTGGGCCGCGCCGTCGTACCTGAGGTAGAGCGTCCCGGCCTCCGTGCTGCCCGAGATGTACCGCAGCTTGTTGTCCGCCGTGCCGAGCGTCAGGGGGCCGACCCGTCCGTCGTTGTCCAGGCCCCAGCGCGTCTGAAGCTTCTTGCTGGCGTACTCGGTGTTGGGGCCGAAAATGCCGTCGATGTCCGCCTCGTCGTAGGCGGTGCCGTTGGACTCCGTCGCGCCCTCCGCCCAGAGGATCTCCTGCCACAGGCAGGTGGCGTTGGAGTTGGCGTAGCTGCCGGTCGACAGGGTCCCCTCGTTGCTCCAGTCGTCCGTCCATGCACCGTAACCGGTGAAGTACCCCTGGGCGGAGGTGGCCGAGGCGGGCGAGGCGCTCACGGCCAGCGCGGCCGTCGCGACGGCGGCGGCGACGGCGGTTGCGAGGCGGGTCCGAGTTGTACCGAAGTTCATTGTGTTCCTTCCCCAATTGGCGTGCGTCTGCTGGAGCCGACCGCACCGGCCGGCTCCGCGACGAGACTGCGGGTTCGGCGCGTTGTCCGGCCACAGCTGACGCGGAAGTGACCTCGTCCCGGGACGTCCCGCACGCTGACCTGCTGAGATGCCGTCCGCCGAGTCCCTGCTGCGGGACTGCGGCGATAGGAGGGATGGCTGATTCCGCGCCAGGACTGAGCCGCACCAGGGCGGCGTGCCCGCGCTGTGATCCCTGTGACAGCTGATGCAGAATGAGCCCGGGACACGGGGGCCGGGATCGCGGCCCCCGACGCGAGTGGGGGAAAGCGTGTCGCGCTGGAAAGAACTGCCCGCAGAACTGCATCCACACATCCACCAGTTGATCGTGCGACTGCGCAGGCTGAAGGACCGCAGCGAACTGAGCACCCGTCAACTGGCTGCGAAGACCGGGTACAGCGCGAAGTCGTGGCAGCGATATCTGAACGGCAGGTCTCTGCCGCCCCGGGAGGCCGTCGAGGCGATGGCCCGCGTCGGCGGTGACGATCCGCCCCGGCTGCTGGTGATGCACGAGATCGCCGCCCAACGCTGGGCGGAGGGACGGGCGGTCGCCGCCGACGCGCCCGAGAACCCCTCCGCAACACCGGCACACCCGCCTGCGGAGCAGCAGCCGTTTCGGCGTCACCTGCGCGCCGCGGTCACGGCGGGAGTCTTGGTGACGGCACTGTCCGTCTCCGCGGCGCTCCTGCTGGCCGTGCGGCTCACCGACGCCCGTGCCCAGCTCGCGCACGAGCGCAGCGATGCTGTCACGACGGCCCCGGCCACCGTGTCGGAGTCCCTGGTGCCGGTCATCTACACCTGCCGGCTGGAGCAGCGTGACGGCCGCTGGTACGCGGGCCTGAGCCGGACCACGGACCTCCTCCTGTCCAACACCCAGGTTGGGCTCGAAGTGGCCGAGGCGCAGTGCCTGCTGCACCGGGCGGGCACCGCGCCAGGGGACATCGACGGCGTCTTCGGCCCGAAGACGCGGCGAGCGGTCGAGCGCATGCAAAAGCAGAACGGGCTGATCGTGAACGGAGTCATCGACCCGCCCACCTGGCAGGCCCTGCGGTCGGCGGATGCGAAGTGAGCGCGGAACACACCCGGCTGGCCGCGGCGCTGCGGGAGCTGCGGGCCGGTGCGGGGCTGAGCCTGGCGGCGCTGGCGGAGCGGACGGCGTACAGCAAGTCCTCGTGGGAGCGTTACCTCAACGGCAAGAGCCTGCCTCCTCGCCAGGCCGTACAGGAACTGTGCCGGCTCGCGAACGAACCGGACGGGCGGCTGCTGGCCCTGTGGGAGATCGCCGAATCGCACTGGAGCGGACGCGCGGTGGCCCCCGCACCCGGCCCTCCCGCGGACGAGTCGCCGCGGCCACATCCTCAGGAGTCGCCGCCGCCCGCCGGGACCGGGTGGCGGCGACTCCGCGGGGGCAGGCTCCTGGTGGTGCTGGCGTCGGCGTACACCGTGATCGTCGGTGGTGCTGCGGCCCTGTTGTTCCTCCTGCTGCCGGACTCGGAGGCGCAGGAGGACGGACCGCCGCCGGCCTCCGTCCCGTTCTCCCTCGCTCCCGAATGCCACGGAGCCGCCTGCGAAGGCCGGGACCCGATGCGCCTGATCTGCGGCATCGGCCCCGAAAACCTCGCCTCGCACCGCACGGCCACCGGCGCCCACGTCGAGCTGCGCCACAGCAAGAAGTGCGGTGCGAGCTGGGCCCGGACCTGGGGGACCGAGATCGGCGACCGGGTGGACGTCACGGCAGGCGGCCCGACCCACAGCGTGCGCGTCGGGAACAAGGACGACGCGGCAACCTTCATCTATACGGAGATGACCGAAGTCCGTCCCGGCAGCACCGTCCGGGCCTGCTTCCGGCCCGCGTCGGCCGACGGCGAACGGGAGTGCTTCGAGGCCCGCGTGGGCGGGGCCGCCACCACGACCCGGCCGCCCTCACCTCCAGTGGCGTCAGGCCCTCGCGGGTAGCGTCCGGCCCTCGGACATGTCGATGCCGAAGTCGGGAATTCTCAGCGGGAGGCAGGCGGGTGAGGTGCCGTCGGTGATGGTCGGAACAGCTCGGCGTCGGGGCCCGGGGGCAGACGAGCACGAGTACGACGCCTTTTACGCCGCGAGCGTCGGCCGACTCATCAACGCCTTGTTCAGGGCGATGAGGTCGAAGACGCCGGCAGCGCAACGAGGAGTGGGAAACAGCGTTGGCGTTCAAGGTGTTCCCACCGGCTGAGGCCCTCGTTTGCCGGATCGGGAGACACTGTCCCCATCACCCGCCCGACCGGGGCGTGCGGTGGTCCGGGATGCCCGGAGACCCGACGGAGACCCGATGGAACGACGCCAGCTGGAGTATTTCCTCGCCGTGGTCGAGCACGGCGGATTCACAGCGGCGGCCATCGCGCTCCATGTCGCGCAGCCCTCGCTGTCGCATGCGATCCGGTCCCTGGAACGCGAATGCGGCGGAAAACTCTTTCACCGTCTCCCGCAGGGTGTCGTTCTCACCGCTGCTGGTGAGGCGCTGGTCCAGCCGGCCCAGCAGGTTCTGCGCGACCTGTCCACGGCCAGTTCTCTGGTCCGAGAGGTCCTCGGGCTGGGCGGCGGCCGACTCGACATCGTTTCGCAGACGACCCTGTCGGTCGACCCCCTGGCCGACATGCTGGGGCGTTTCCATCGCGTGCATCCGAAGGTCTCCGTGCGCGTGGTCGACCCGGAGAGGGGGTCCGCCGTGGCGCACATGGTCGCGGCCGGGCAGTGCGAACTCGGTCTGGTGGACGCCTCGGTGAGCACGGCGGACCTCCGCGGGATCGACCTGCCGGAGCAGGAGATGCACGTGGTGCTGCCCGCGGACCACCCGCATCCGGCGGGCGACACCATCACCCCGCGTGAACTGGCCGCGCTGGACCTGATCGTGACACCGCCGGGCACCAAGACCCGGGCGGCGATGGACGACCTGTGCGCCGCACTGGGCGTCGAGCCGCGGATCGCGGTGGAGACCGCGCACCGCGCGATGATCGTGCCGCTGGTCCTCTCCGGCGTCGGTGCCTCCCTGCTGCCCGCTTCCATGGCCCGGGACGCCGCGCTGCGTGGGGCCCGGATGCTGTCTCCTCGGCCGCGGCTGCTGCGCCACGGCCGGCTGGTGTGGCGGTCGGGTCCCCTGTCCCCTGCCGCCCAGGCGTTCGTGGACCTGGCGTCCGCACCTGCCCAGGACTGAACATCCCTGCAGGTATAGAAGATTTCTATTGCCTTCATTC
>NZ_VWMY01000008.1:0-139626 GCF_008905045.1 Streptomyces albicerus | reverse complement strand
GGGGGGGGGGTTCCGCAGCCGCTGAAGTTCAGCTGTGTTACGCCGGTAATTCGGCTGTGACAAGAACGTGTGACATTTCCCGCCGGGCACCGAATCGGAGAAATGCATGACTGAGTTCGACGCCGGACGGCACATACTTCCGCGGCCCGACACCCGTCGGCCCCTGACGACCGTGATGGACATCCACGACCAGGAGACCGCCTTCACCCCCATCGGCCCGGTCCCTCCGCCCGAGGGCGCACCGAACGTGGTGATCGTGCTCGTCGACGACCTCGGATTCGGCACCTCCAGCGCCTTCGGCGGTCCGTGCGAGATGCCCGCCGCGCAGCGACTCGCGGACAGCGGCCTGAGCTACACCCGCTTTCACGTGACCGCCCTGTGCTCGCCGACCCGGCAGGCCCTGCTGACCGGGCGCAACCACCACTCGGTGGGCATGGGCGGCACCACCGAGATGACCACCGCGGCCCCCGGGTACAACGGGTTCCGGCCGCGCAGCGCGGCGACCATGGCCCAGATCCTGCAGGGCAACGGCTACAGCACGGCCGCCTTCGGCAAGTGGCACCAGACCCCGCCGCGGGAGATCAGCGCGGTCGGGCCGTTCGACCGCTGGCCCACCGGGGAAGGCTTCGACACCTTCTACGGGTTCATGGGCGCCGAGATGAATCACTGGTACCCCCTGCTGTACCAGGGCACCACCCCGGTCGAGCCGGATCGCCGGCCCGAGGACGGCTACCACCTGTCCGAGGACCTCGTCGACCACGCCATCGACTGGGTGCGCACCCAGCGCACGCTGACCCCGGACCGGCCGTTCTTCACCTACCTCGCGCTGGGTGCCGCGCATGCGCCGCTGCACGTCGGCCGCGCATGGCAGGAGAAGTACCGCGGCCGGTTCGACCACGGCTGGGACCGGCAGCGCGAACTGACCCTGCAGCGGCAGAAGGAACTCGGCGTCGTGCCTGCGGACACGGAACTCGCGAGCTGGGCCGAGGGCGTTCCCCACTGGGACGAACTCACTGACAACCAGCGCCGGCTGGCGGCCAGGTTCATGGAGTCGTTCGCCGGGTTCACCGAACACGCCGACGTGCAGGTCGGCAGGTTCGTCGACGCGCTGGAGGACCTGGGCGAGCTGGACAACACCCTCTTCCTCTACATCCTGGGTGACAACGGCGCCTCGGGTGAGGGCGGCATCGAAGGGACGATCGTCGAGCACCGGCTGGGCCACGGCGTCGTGGACGACCCGGACGAGATGATCGACCACATCGACGAGATCGGTGGCCCGCTCAGCTACCCGATCGCCCCGGCGGGATGGGCGCTGGCGCTGAACACCCCCTACCAGTGGACCAAGCAGGTGGCCTCGCACTTCGGCGGCACCCGGGACGGCATGATCCTGCACTGGCCTCGGCGGGTCCCCGAGCGCGGCGGACTCCGTCACCAGTTCTCGCACGTGATCGACGTCCTGCCGACGATCCTGGACTGCGTGGGAGTCCCGGCACCGTTCAGCGTGGACGGGGTGCCGCAGCAGCCCATCGAGGGCACGAGCATGCAGCGGACGCTCGCCGATCCCCACGCTCCCGAGCATCGCCGTACCCAGTACTTCGAGATGTGCGGCAACCGGGGCATCTACCACGACGGCTGGATGGCGGTCACCCGGCACGGCATCCCCTGGGAGATGGTGCCGGACAAGGACCGGAGGTTCGCCGACGACGTCTGGGAGCTCTACGACCTGAGCAGGGACTGGAGTCAGGCGCACGACCTCGCCGCCGAACACCCCGAGAAGCTGCGCCATTTGCAGGACCTGTTCCTGATCGAGGCGGCGAAGTACCAGGTCTTCCCCCTGGACGACCGCGTCACCGAGCGGGAGAACCCCGCCATGGCCGGCCGCATCGATCTGCTCGGCGACCGCACCTCCGTCACCTACCGCGCGGGAATGCGGCGGTTCACCGAGGAGACCACACCCAACGTCAAGAACCGCTCGCACAGCATCACGGCCGACATCGAGCTGCTGGAGACGGCGGCCGAGGGCGTGATCATCGCGCAGGGCGGCCGATTCGGCGGCTGGTCCCTGTACTTCACCGAGGGCAGGCCGGCCTACGCCTACAACTACTTCGGCATGAACCTGTACACCGTGCGCGGCGGCGGGTCCCTGCCACCGGGACGGCACGAGATCCGGCTCGAGTTCGACTACGACGGCGGAGGACTCGGCAAGGGCGGGACGGCCGTGCTCCTGGTGGACGGTCAGAAGCATGCGACCGGACGGGTCGAGCAGACCATCCCGTACTACTTCTCCTTCGACGAGACACTCGACGTCGGGGTGGACCTGAGTACACCGGTGACCGACGAATACCCGGTACTCGACAACGAGTTCACCGGGACGATTCACACGGTGCGCATCGACCTGGACGACCGGAGCACCGAGTCGTCCGAGTTCGACGGCGGACTGCACCGGCGCGTCATGGGGGCACAGTGAACTGCTGTGCACCGTCCGGCGGCCGGGGCGCGGACCGGGCGGAGCCCGCACGGTCCGCCGTCCACCGGGCAACACCAGAAGGCATGGTGGCCGTACCCGCCGGCGAGTTCCTCATGGGCAGCCAGGACGCGCTCTCCTACCCGACCGATGGAGAAGGCCCGGTGCGGACGGTGTACGTTGTCGCTTTCTGGATCGACGCCTGCACGGTGTCCAACGCACAGTTCGCGCGCTTCGCCGCCGACACGGGGTACCGCACCTCGGCCGAGCGAATCGGCTGGTCGTTCGTCTTCGCCGGGCTGCTCCCGGACGACTTCCCGCCCACCCGCGCAGTGGCGGCCGCTCCCTGGTGGCGACAGGTCGAGGGCGCCGACTGGCGCCATCCCGACGGACCGCACTCCACCTGGGAGGACCGAGCGGATCATCCGGTCGTCCACGTCGACTGGGACGACGCCCGCGCCTACTGCGCCTGGGCCGGCAAACGCCTGCCCACCGAGACGGAATGGGAACGCGCTGCCAGAGGAGGGCTGCACGCGAAGGTGTTTCCCTGGGGCGACGAGTTCGAGCCGGGCGGTCGTCCCCGGATGAATGTGTGGCAGGGCGACTTCCCGAAGGGACACCACACTGCCGACGGCTGGTACGGCACCTGTCCGGTCGATGCCTACGACGCCAACGGCTTCGGCATGTACAACGCCACCGGCAACGTCTGGGAATGGTGCGAGGACCCGTTCCTGCCCTCCCCCGACGGAGGGCAGCGCGTCGCCAAGGGCGGCTCCTACCTGTGCCACGCCTCCTACTGCCGCCGCTACCGGGTCGCCGCGCGGCAGGGCCTCTTCCCGGACTCGGCAACCGGCAATGTGGGGTTCCGGTGCGCCCTGGACATGACGTGACCCCTTTCGACTCCCTCACTCGGACAACGGCGCGATACCCCCGGCGCACAAGGAGCAGGACCATGGCAAAGCGATCAAGACACTGGCGTCCCGGCGCGGCGGGGATGGCCGTACTCGGTCTCACCCTGACCGCCTGCGGTGGGGCGAAGGTCGGCGACGACTCCGCCGCGGCGGACGGCGCCTCGGGCAAGTGCGGCACCTTGAACCTCGCGGTCAACCCGTGGGTGGGCTACGAGGCCAACGCGGCGGTCGTCGCCTATGTCGCGGAGAAGGAACTCGCCTGCAAGGTCGTCAAGAAGGACCTGAAGGCGGAGATCGGCTGGCAGGGGTTCGACACGGGCGAGGTCGACGCCATCCTGGAGAACTGGGGCCACGACGACCTGAAGAAGAAATACATCACCGAGCAGGAGACCGCCGTCAACCTCGGCCCGACCGGCAACAAGGGAATCATCGGCTGGTACATCCCGCCGTGGATCGCGGAGAAGTATCCGGACATCACCAACTGGAAGAGCCTCAACAAGTACGCCTCGAACTTCAAGACCTCCGAGTCGGGCAGCAAGGGCCAGCTCCTCGACGGCGACCCGTCGTACCAGACCAACGACGAGGCGCTGGTGAAGAACCTGGATCTGGACTTCAAGGTGGTGTACGCGGGCAGCGAGACCGCGCTGATCCAGGCATTCCGGGAGGCCGAGAAGAACAAGAAGTGGGTGATCGGCTACTTCTACGAGCCGTCCTGGTTCTTCTCGGAGGTGCCGCTGGTCCACGTCGACCTGCCCAAACACACGGCAGGCTGCGACGCGGACCCGGCGAAGGTCGCCTGCGACTATCCCGTGTTCGACCTCGACAAGATCGTCAGCACCCGGTTCGCGAAGTCCGGCAGCCCGGCCTACGACCTGGTGAAGAACTTCAAGTGGACCAACACCGACCAGAACACCGTCGCCAAGTACATCGCGCTCGACAAGATGACACCGGAGGCGGCGGCGAAGAAATGGGTCGAGGCGAACCCCGACAAGGTCAAGACCTGGCTTGGCTAGTGCCGGGTGAGAGTGGTCCAGGACACTCGATTTTCCGAATCGGACTAGATAGTCGGACTGGATAAGAAGAAGCCCCCAGGTCGCTGACCTGGGGGTTCCCTCTGGAGCGGGTGACGAGAATCGAACTCGCGCTCTCAGCTTGGGAAGCGACGGCGCTTGTGCGCCCGATGTGGCTCTGACCTGCGCAGGTGCCTTCCTTCTGGGAGAGCTGCGCGGGTTGGATCGCACCGCTGTTGACCGTGGTTGACCACCCTTACGGGCACGCTGCGGGCACGTCGTCGGATGTACCAAGGAGACGCGCGCCGCACCGGTGCATAACAAAAACTGTCCGGCGACCCGGTGGGCGAGCAGTGTCGTATGTGCGGGCGCGGTTCGCCGCGCCCTGCGGACGGCGACTCGCCCCCGTACAAGGGGCCGTATCGGAGGAATCCGATACGGCCCCTTGATCATTTACGGCGAACGCGCGGGGCCCGCAGGCCCAGGGCACCTACTGGGCGGCGGTGCCGTCCTTGCGCACCAGCCGGTCGTGAGCCTCTTCGAGCCTGTCCGTGATCTGCTCGACGCCGATGGCGTCAAGGCCCTTCTGCCGTCCCGCCACGGCAGCCTTCGCCGCCGACGACGCGGAGGCGAACAGGGTCCAGGAATCGGCCGTGTAGTCCGCCCGCTCCGGACGTCCGATCTTCTCCAGGGCGCCCCGGATCGGTGTCGTGTCCACAGTGCTGTCCACGTCCCCGGAGATGGCGTTGAACGCGTCGAGAACGATCTTTCCGGACTTGAGGACGAACCTCGCCGTGTGCGCGCCGTCGGGCAGACCGCGGAGCGCGTACGTCGCGAGGCGCTTGTCGGTCGCGGCCGTCTTCGCGTCCCGTGCGATCAGCCTTCCGTCGATGTAGACGTCGAGGACGGCGGTACCGTCGTTGCCGCCGATGACGTCGATGCCCGTGCCGGTGAACGGGACGGTGAACGACGAGCCGGCGGTCGTGCCGGTCGACGTCGACCGGTACCAGTCCATCGCGTCGCCGAAGGAGGCTTTCCGGCTCCACATGCCGTCGTAGGTGACCGAGCTGTCCATGTTGTCGAGCTGCGCGCGGGCGTAGGGCGTGTACCCGTCGATCTTCTCGACCTTCAGGTTGTCGAACGCCGTCTTGTGGAAGTCGGATCCGAGCTTGACGCGTCCTTCGGTCTGCGGAGTCGGGTCCTGGTACGTGGAGACGGCCTTGCCGTCGATGTAAGTCGTGATCGTCGCGCCCTTCGCCTCGATGGCGAGGCGGTAGCCGTCGGACGCGGGGACCGTTCCCGACGTGACGGCCCTGCCGTATTCGTAGAACGTCCAGGCGCCGGTCGGTGCGATGCGCACGTTGTAGGCGGCGTCGCTGATCGCCATGCCCTTCTGCTGACGGACGCCCAGGGCGGCGAGTCCGCCGTCCGGGTCAGGGAACGAGACGTCGACCGTGGCCCGGTAGTTCTCCCAGCGGAAGTCGCCGACCGTCGTGTTCGGGGTGTGGCGGTTCCAGGCGCCGGTGTCCTTCATGGACTGGTCCATGTGCTGGTACAGGACGTTGTTGCCGCTCGCGTCCTCACCGACCTCCCAGGCGCCGGTCTGGTCGACCATGTAGCGCGGCTGGTTGCCGCGCGACCTCAGGTAGGGCTGGGACGTCTTGTGCGCGCCGTCGCCGGTGCCGACCTGGACCCTGCCCTCCTCCTCGTACCCGAAGTCGTCGGCGTACAGGACGTTGTCGCGGGTGTTGTGCTTCTTGCCGGTCGCGTCGGTGTCCAGCACCGTCCGGTCCCGGGAGTCGGGCAGGCGTTGCTTCGTCGCCTTGTCGTGGCTCTTGTCGAGCGTCGTCAAGGTCACGATCGACCTCGGCTTGACCGTGTAGGTGTAGTACCCGGTGCCGCCGGGCCGGATCTCGTCGACGACTCGCTTGAAGTTCGCGTCGTAGGGCCGGCCCGCGTCCGGTGCGCGGGTTTCCCAGATCTCCATGGTCGGGTCGGAACCGAGTCGCATGTTCTCGGCCTTGATCCGGTAGGTCTTGGGCTGGTCGCTGTCGTTGACGACGATCGTGGAGAAGTCCTTCTTACGGGGGTCCGCGAGCGTCATGTAACTCGGCGCGCCGTTCGAGCCGTCGACGTTCTCGGTGCCGCTCACCCCGCTGTAACTGGCCTCCGGCACCGTGCGCCAGATGCCCGCCGTGTTCGTGTCGTTCTCCCAGCCGGTTTTGGCGAACTGGGTGAAGTGCTGCATCACGTAGATGGCCGCGTCGTAGTGGAGGTGGCCCGACCACGGGTCACGCGCGCTGACGAGTTCCTTGTGGCTGTACTGCGCGCCCTCGTAGAAGGAGCCGATCGCCGGCTGGAAGATGTAGTGCGTCCGCTTCGAGTTGGCGTAGCTCTTGACGGAGCGGTTCGCGAGATCGAGGGCGCTCTGGACGCCGCCGATACCGGTGCTCGTTCCGTTCGGACCCTCGGTGTTGTTGACGCGGTAGTCGGTGTAGCCGAAGGAGCCGACTCCCTCGCTGTACCAGACTTCCTTGTCCTCGCCGTACTTGTTCTCACCGGTCGCCAGCCTGGTGTACGGCAGATTGGTGTCGCTGCCGGCGGGCCCGTCGCGCCGGTCATCGGTGGTGTAGTGGTAGCCGACCGCGTCGACCATGCCGAAGAGTTCCGCGTCGCTGAGCATCGACGGCCCGATGTTGAGGGTGGTGTTCTCGTCGGCGGCGATGATCTTTATGCTGCGGTAGGCCTTCTCGGCCTGCTCCCGCTTTTTCGCCGGGATGCCGTAGCGGGGGTCGGCGAAGTCCGTGTCGGCCACAATCGCCTTCTTGTACCACTTGATGAAGGCCTCGTCCGGATCCCGCGTCTCGTTCGTGTCCGGGTTCACGTAGTCGACCATGTACCCGTATTTCTCGTAGGCGTCGAGAATCGTCTCCTTGTACCACTTGTACATCTCGTCGGAGCCGGTGCCCTTGTTCCACTCGTTCTGGACCCATCGGGGCATGACCCAGCGGAGAATCGAGACCTTGAGCTTCGGGTTGACCGTCTTGGCGTCCGCTGCCAGTTGGAAGCCCGGGGAGCGCGACGCGTCGGCGAGTTCGTCCGCCGTGCGCATGGTCGCCGGGTCGGAACCGGTCGACGTGTTCGTGTCCGAACCCATCTCGACCTTGACATGGTTGATCAGGGGGTTCTTTCCACCGAACAGCACGCGGATGAGCTGCCAGTACCGGCCGGGGTGCTCCGCCTTGTAGTCCATCAGCAGGTTGCTCGTGCTGTTGCAACTGAGCACGCCGAGGCCCTTGTAGGTCAAACCGTTCACGTTGTCGGCGCGAACGTCGTCCCCGTTGACCACGACCTCCACGGGATCGTCCGCGGTGTGGGCGGCGGGGGCGGTCATCACTCCGGCCGCGAGTGCCATGGTGGTTGCCGCGGCAAGCGACATCCAGCCGAGTCTTCGCTGTGGGCCCATTCCGCTTCGACTCCTTGTTCTCGTAGGGCGTACCGACGCCAGACGTTCGAGATTCCGAAAGGTGTCCGCGATTCCGGGAGGACCGTAGGTGGTAAGCGGTTTCTACGTCAATCCCTGTGCACGTCATGCCAATTGAGGTCCCCTTGGCGTCCTCACCGGCTGGAAAACGCTTGGATGCTGAGGTGGCCGTCGCAGGACACTGCCGTACTCAGGGGGGAGACGAAAACGCCTGAATCGCGCAAGGGGTACGAGGTCCAGCCGGGCAGGGGCTCGGTGCTCCTCGCACTTTGTCACTACGGACGGGAGTTGGCCCGGCCGCGGATTCAGCCTCTCCGCGTTCGCGGCGGTGCGGGATGATCAGGCCGGTGCCCCGGTGGTGTCCGCTGGAGGCTCATGATCTCTGGACAATGAAGAACCCCCGATTCCATGACCTGGGGGGTTCCTGCTGGAGGGGTGACGAGAATCGACTCGCGCTCGCAGCTTGGGAAGCGACGGCGCTTGCGGGGTCACTCAATTGCTGACCTGCATGGATTCCCGGCGTCGGTGCCGGCGGGAGGGCCTGTTCGCACCGCTGTTGACCGTGGTTGTCCGCTCTCACGGGCACGCGGTGGGCACAGCTTCGAGGCACGGTGGGCGGAAGCGAGTGTGGGCGGGCTCTGCGCCTGGCCGACTGGTTCGGATGTCGAAGTCGGGCGTGCTTGCGAGTGCACAGCCCTGCCGGTGTCGGAATCGCCGATCAGACACAACAGCGCCTTCCTGACCCCATGCCGGACAGGATCTCGACGCCAGGCTGACCGGCAGTGCCAAGGCGACGCGAGCAAGGTTGACGTGAATCGCCTGCTGCACACGGCACCTCGTCGCGCGTTTGACGCTCATCCCCTCGACGTCGCGAACCGTCCGGCCGCAAGTTCCTGTCAAGCCGTAGGGAAATCCCCACAGTTCACGGCAGTCGACCTGTGAGCGTGAACCCGGCCCGGAGCCTCAAGGACGGGCACATCGGCATCCAGGGCCACGGAGCCGACGACGAGGTGTCCTTCCGCGACATCCGGATCAAGGAACTGCCCGCGAAGTCCTCCCGGTCCTCTGGATCCGGGACTTCGCAGGGCGACTGAGCGGCGGCGGGCGGGGACGCCGGACTCCCGCCCGCCGCCTTCCGGACTTCTGTCCTCGACGAGGAGGCTGCACATGTCCGTGTCCCGTTCTGCTTCCCGTGCAGGCGTGTGGCTGATCGGAGCGCGCGGCTCTGTCGCCACCACGGTCGTGGCGGGCTGTGCCGCCGTCACCGCGGGTCTGCACCCGCCGACGGGCATGGTGACCGAGACACCGGAGTTCGCTGTACCTCAGTCGGCATGCAGATCATCGGCTGCGAGCCTGGCCGTGGTCAGAGGTACTGCCCGTCGTCGGGCCCCTTAGCCAACTCCGGCCATACCTTGACGGCCACGGCGTTGGCGAAGTTGACCAACGCGAACCCACTCTCGGCGTCATCCGGGCCGATCAGCGACTGAACAGTCCGTCCGTTCACTCCTTTTAACTCTGTGGTCGATCCACATTCACGGCCGGATCGACCACAGTTCCCGCCGACACCAATAACGGGGCTATAGAGGCTGGCGGCCGGGAGAGGTAGGCGGCGGTGCTATTTGTCCAGGAAGCGATAGGAGCCAATCAGAGTGGCATCCCCCCGGTCGGGCGGTCCGGCGACACGGCCGCCGATTCCCTTCGCGAATTCAGCGAAGGCGGCGATCTTCGAGAGCGGGTCGGTGTCACCCTCGGTGATGACGATGTGGATGAAGCTGACGCCGTCCGCCAGCCGGAATGACGCGTAGTGCAGGTCTCCGGGGTCGGTGGCATTGAGTTCGGCGAATACATTCTCGACGAGTTGCTGATTTTCGTCGGCGGACTCTGGTCGAGTCTGGTAACTCACGATGAGGGTCTTGCTCATGTCTCTCTCCCGGCGTTGGTTCGGAATCGATCCCGGTTGTTTCGCTTCTACGCTTCAGTCCAAGCTCTTTACGGGACTGGACTCGGCCGACTCGTTGGTCTCCTGTCCCTGCGGCGATCCGCTGAGGAAGAACGCCGCTATCAGACCGATCGCGGCGAACACCACCGTCACCAGGAAAGCGGACTGGTAGCCCTCGGTCAGGGCGATCGCGTGATCGGTCTGCGGACCGCCTGCGGCAAGCATCTCGTTGGTTCGGGAGACGGCGACCGTGGTGACGATCGCGATGCCGAGCGCGCTGCCGATGTTGAACGAGGTGTCGACGAGTCCGGCGGCGAGTCCGGACTCCTCCTCCGCGACCCCGGTGAGCGCGGCGATCTGGGCGGCGACGAAGGCGCCGCCCATGCCCGGTCCGAAGATCAACAGACCGAGGAGCACGTCTTCGCGGTAGCTGCCGTCCGCGGACACCCAGACCAGCAGCAAGCAGCCGATCATGATCAGGAGAAGGCTGGGCACGGCGACCCGCCGCAGGCCCATCTTGGTCACCATGGCCTGCCCGGCCATCGCCCCGACCACGGACATGACGGTCATGACCGCGCTCATGAGGCCGAACTGCATTGCCGAATAGCCCAGGACATCCTGGGCGTACAGCGTGAGCGGGAACAGCATTCCGTCCACGGCCAGGCCGACGGCGAAGATGGTGAGATTGCCGCTCACCAGCGAGCGCAGCCGGAAGACGCGCAGAGGCACCAGTGGAGCAGCGGCGCGTGCCTCGATGAAGACGAAAAGAAGGAACAGCGCGGCCGAGACCACGAGCAGGCCGCCCGAGGTCAGGCTGATCCAGCCCTCGGCCGGCGCTTTGAAGATCGCGTACAGGAGCAGGGCCAGCGCCGCCGCGACCGTCGCCGCTCCGGCGAAGTCGAACGACCGCATGAGTCCACGAGCTCGGCTCTCACGGAGCAGCACCGGGCTCAGCGCAAGGATCCCGAGGCCAATCGGCACATTGATGTAGAAGATCCACTCCCAGCCGAAACTGGAGGTCACCACGCCGCCGACCAGCAGACCGGCGGTCGCTCCGACCCCGCCGAGTCCGCCCCAGATCCCCAGCGCCTTGTTGCGCTCGGTTCCCTCCGTGAACGTCGTCATCAGGATGGCGAGTGCCGTCGGGGCCATCAGCGCCGCCGATACGCCCTGGGCCAGACGTGAGGCGATCAGAATGCCGCCGCTCGAAGCGAGCGCGCACATGAGTGAGGACAGGACGAAGAGCATGGTCCCGACCATGAACACGCGGCGGCGCCCCGTCAGGTCCGCCAGTCGGCCACCCAGCAGCATCAGGGCACCGAAGGTCAGGACGTAGCCAGTGAGGACCCACTGAACGCCCGAGACCGACAGATGCAGGTCCGCAGCCATCGACGGGACGGCGGTGAGGACGATCGTCGAGTCGAGAATGGTCATGAAGAAGGCCGTGCCCAGCAGCGCGAGCGCCTTCCATCGCAGCGGATCCGGCGGCTGCCCGTCCAGCGACGCGGAGCCGCTCTTGTCAATCCGTTCGTCGGCCATCGGAACTCCCTGTTCGCGTCTGGCTGTTCATGCTGTCCGTCGGGCTTGGCGCGTAAGGCCGGACGGCGCACCGGACTGGAACTGCCCCGTGGGCTCCGCACGCGCGGCGTGCCATTCGGAGCTCCCTCAATAGGACTAACAAGGACGACGCTACTACGCTCTAGTCCTAAATAGCAACTAAATGAGTGGACGTTCGGACCATGCTGCGTATGATGGGACTATGACGAGCAAGCGCAGGTACGAGGATGGATGCGCGGCTGCGCATGCCCTCGATTTGGTCGGTGAACGCTGGGCGTTGCTGATCGTCCGCGAACTACTCCTCGGCCCGAAACGCTTCACCGACCTGCGGGTGGGCCTGCCGGGAGTGAGTCCGAATGTCCTGGCCCAACGTCTGCGTGAGCTCGAGGACGTCGGCGTTGTGCGCCGGCGTAAACTGGCCCCGCCCGCAGCCTCACGCGTGTACGAGCTGACCGCGTGGGGCGGGGAGCTCGAGCCTGTTATCACCGCGATGGGCCGGTGGGGTGGTCGCTCGCCCCTGATGCACCATGACGCCGCGATGAGCGTCGATTCCCTCATCCTGGCCCTCAGGACGCTGTTCGACTCCCATGCGGCCCAGGGACTCGGTGCCGCCTTGGTGCTGCGGCTGGGTGAGGACACCTTCCACATCGTCGTCGGCGACGGCGCGTTCGAAGTCGCGCGCGGCGAGAGCACCCGTCCGCCCGACGCGGTCATCGAGACTGACACCGCCACGATGAACGCGCTGGTCTGGAATGACCGTGGGATCGCGGAGGCGCAGTCCGCGGGCGACCTGGTCATTGAGGGTGATGCGGAGGTCGTGGGCCGCTTCCTCGACCTGTTCCCGCTGCCGGAACCCGCTGCTTGAGGGTCTCAACTCCAGCTCCCGCGATGGGGAGGTCGGTTGCTGGAGGATTGATGATTGTTCTGCTCTGCACAGTAGTTCCGGCACTGATCACGAGTGGAGGAATGGTGCTCATCGAGATCGTGCGGACGTTACAGACTGGCTGAACTGCGGACTGATGGGCCGAACGACTCTCGATGTTCAGGTGATCAGTCGCCAGACGCTTCCGGACCGCCCCAGCCACGCGAAGACCCCCTGCCCCAAAGGCCGCACGTTGCGCGCCGCTGCGGCTGGCCGCGCGGGCGGAACGCCTGGCGCGGGCCGAGCCGCTGAGCGGCGCAGGCCCGCGTGCGGACCGACTTGATCAAGGGTGCGCCGGTCGAGAAGACCGACGAGAGTGAGATCTTCCGCAGGTTCCAGGCGCAGTGCGACGAGATCGCTCCCAAGAGGGAGCTGTACTCCGCGTACCGCTACCTCTGCGGCTATGCGCACCCCAGTGCAACCAGTGTCTCTGAGTTCGTCGAGTGGACGACCGAGCCGCCCAGTCTTCGGGCACAGCCCAAGGAAATTACCGCCTCCGTGGTGGAGGTCACTCTCGCCATGTGCCTGATCCGGGCGGGCCGGGCTTTCGATGAAATGATCAACGGGAAGCCGCGCAAGCAGTTCCTGCGCTCGGTCGCGAGGGAACTCGGGCTGGCTCCGGTCCTGCCTCCGGTGAACTAGGCAAGCGGTGCGGTCGGCCGTAGTGGTGCGGTTGTGGTGCGCGCCCCGCTCGCCGGTCTAGACAACAAAGAACCCCCGGGTCAATGACCTGGGGGTTTCGCATGGAGCGGGTGACGAGAATCGAACTCGCGCTCTCAGCTTGGGAAGCGACGGCGCTTGCGGGGCCTCATGGCCGCTGGCCTGCGCGGATTCGTTGTGCCTCAGGCGTTGCGTGGGCCTGGGCGTACCGTGGCTGTCCACACTTACGGGCACGCTGTGGGCACGGCTTGGAAGAGCGCCGGTCTCAGGGCTGGCGTGAACGGGCTGTGCGCCTGGCTCGGAGTCCAGCTCGGTGCGACTTTTGCGAGCGCACAGCGCCCGCCACTGTCTCACTTGCCGGGGTCGGGGCCGTACCACTGGAGAGCCTGGCCCGGAGCCTGGTCGTTCTCGGCCGCCTTCCCGGATGCTGTGGGCTCAGGTATGCGCCAGACGATGCGGACCTGCTCGTCGAGGGGGAGCGAGGGGCCGCCGATGTAGACGCGGTGGATGAGGTAGAGGACGGCCAGCTGGAAGGCCTCCGGCTCCATGTCGTCCACCGCCGACACCGTCGCCCGGCTCAGCCTGTTCACCTGGCGGACGACCCGTGGTTCGGTTTCGAGAGGGCCGAGCTCGGTGACGATCTCCGGTCCGAGTTCGCCGTCTTCGCGCATGGCCAGGATCGAGCGCCGCATCAGGTTGGGCTCGGCCTCGATCCGGTCGAGGATGCGGGCGAGGAGGTAGTCGTGGAGCAGGTCGGCCTCGATCAAGCCGTGCTCCACGGGCTCCTCGTCCGCGCAGTCCGGGCATCCCTCGCACTCGACGGGGCCGACGGAGGCGTCCCCCGGTCCCTCGTCGGCCTCTCGGGTGGACATGAAGCACGAGGCCGCCCACATGATCTCGGACGGGCTCAGCTCCAGGTGCTCGGCGGTCCACAGGTCGGGGTCCGGGGGTTCACCGCCTCTTATCTCCTCGGGTACTTCGATCCGGCCGCGCATCAGGGACTCCAGGGTGACGAGAGCCGGTTCCCAGTCCTGGGTGCTGAGTAGCAGCGTCGCCACACGGTCCCCCGGGCGCTTCCAGAAGATGAGGTCCTCGTCATAGCCGTTGACGAAGTGCAGCACGTGGTCCACCGGGTCGAATTCGACGCCGGACATCTCGCCGAGGTGGGTGAGGACGGCCTGCCGATCTCGATAACGTCCGACGTAGCGGCGGGCTTGGGCGACGAAGGACTCCATGGTGGTGTCGTCCAACACCGCGTTGGGGCTGACGCCGATGAAGCGAGGCGGATTCAGCGGACCGGACCGACGGAGCTGTTGGGTTCCGTTCGCCCAGTGCAGCTGTCTGGTGTCAGGGTCGTACACCACGCAGTAGACGGGGATGTTCCCGTTCGCCCAGGTGTCACGGTGCTGGTCGACACGCACCGCGTAGCCGTTGCCTCGGCGCCGACTGCTCCCACCCTTGACCTGAACCTTGATCGTGTCGCTCGTGAGATGCCCGTCGTGGGTGAAGGTGACGTAGAGGTCCTCGCCGAAGTCGTTCTGCCCGGAGATCTCTTGAACGATGTGGTCGTGCTCTTCGAACAGGGAGCGCAGCGCGTTCACGGCAGCCTGTCCCACGCGCCGCCCTTTCGAGATCTTCGGCATACCGTCCTCCCCGGAGGTTCCTCGACGGCCTCCGGCAGATCCGGGACGGCGCCGTCCTTCGATATCCTGCCGCACGCCTCTGACATCCAGCCTCGGTGAACGGCGGCCAGGGTGCTACGTGAACGGGCTTTGACTTGGCCCGGTGGTTCACATGCCCAGCTTGGGGAGCCCTTCGCCGGGACACAACCTTCCGGCGATGGCTCACCTGCCTGACTTACTTGTCGGCTTCCGGGCCGTAACAGCCATCTGGCACGCAACAATTGATCACCCCGCACAGCAAGAAGGCCCAGGTCGCTGACCTGGGCCTTAGTCGTGGAGCGGGTGACGAGAATCGAACTCGCGCTCTCAGCTTGGGAAGCGAGGGCGCTGGGCCGGGAACATGGCTCTGACCAGCGCAGATACTCGGTCCTTGAGTGGTCGTGTCGGTCGGATTACACCGCTGTTGACCGTGGTTTTCCGTCCTTACGGGCACCCGGAGGGCACAGAACCGTGCGCCTGGTACGAGGTGCTCGCCGCGCACGTGCGCTGATCGCGGAGCGGCCGGATAATTGCCTCCGAAGGCGTTCGGAGAGTGCGGCACGCCGGGTGAGGTGTCAGGGCAGGCCGCGTAGCGCCACGTGGGAGCGACATTGATTCGCGTTCTTCTCGTCGAGAACACCCGCCTCGTGCGGGCAGCGTTCGCCGCTCTGCTGTCTCGCGAAGAGGACATCGAAGTCGTCGCTGAAGCCGGAGGCGATGGTGAGGTGATCGCGCGGGCGCTGATGTGCCGCCCCGACGTGGCGGTGATCGACGTCGACTCCAAGGAGGGCGAGGAACTCGCCGCGCGGAGTGAGCTGAGAATGCGGCTGCCGGACTGCCGGATGCTGCTGATGATGGCCTCGACGACGCCCGAGCGGCTCCGCCGCATCCTCGACCTGCACGCCGCCGGGGTCATCAGCACGAACGCCCCGGGGGACCGTCTCGTCCACGGAGTCCGCAAGCTGGTCAGGGGACAGCGGTTCATCGACCCCGAGTTCGCACTGGCCGCGCTGGACGCGGGAGAGAAACCGCTGACCTCACGAGACGTGGAAATCTTGCGTCTGACCGCCGACGGCACGCCTACCTGGGAGATCGCCCAGCGGCTTTCCCTGTCTGTGGCCACGGTCCGCAACCACCTGTCGGCGATCACCAGGAAGACGGGCGGACGCAATCGGATCGACGCCATCCGGATCGCTAGGGAGTCGGGATGGGTGTGACTGTTCGGACCGGGGCCTGGGACGCGCTCGCCGCGCCCCAGTGGCCGACCAGGTCCCGGTAGAGCGCGGACTCGGCGATCAGCTCCTCGTGGGTGCCGAGGCCTACCCGCGTACCGTCCATGACCAGTATCCGGTCGGCCCGCAGTGCCGAACTGATGCGGTGGGCGACGACGATCAGAGTGCCCGGGCGACGGGCGAAGGCCTCCTCGGCGACCGCCTCGGCGACCGGATCGAGGTGGCATGTGGCTTCGTCCAGTAGGGCCAGTCGCGGTGCCGGGAGCAGGGCGCGGGCCAGGGCGACGAGCTGGCGCTCCCCGGTCGAGAGGTCTCGCGGGTCCAACGGCGCGTCGTATCCGCCCAGGCGTGCTACGAGCGGCGCCGCGCCCACGGCACGGACCGCCGCCTCCACGTCCGCCGGGGCGGCGCCGGGTACCAGGTAGGTGAGGTTCTCCTCCAGCGTGCCGGTGAAGACGTACGCCTCCTGTGGGATGAGCACGCGGTGGCGGGCCAGGTCGTCGCCGTCACCCGGAGCGAGGACCGGAACGTCGTCGAGGCGCACCTGCCCCGACTGCGGTTCGAGTACCCCCGCAATCAGCGCGGCAAGGGTGGACTTCCCGGCTCCGCTGGGCCCTACCACGGCGAGGTGCTCGCCCGGGTGCAGGACGAGGTTCAGACCGCGGATCACCGGCTCTGCGGACTGGGCGTAACCGAAGGTGAGGTCGCGTGCCTCCACGCGGGCGCCACCAGGCCGTACCGGTGCGTGCCCCGTCACAGCGCCGGTCCCGGCCTCTGCGGTCTCGGTGTCAGTTGCCTGGGGGGCAGCGGTCCCGGCCTCAGCTGCCTCGAGGGCAGCAGCCCCGGGCCGGTCGGGATCCACCGCGATCTCGGCCATCCGGCCGACGGTGACCAGCAGCCACAGCCCGCTGCTGCCGAGTCCCTGGACGAAGCCCTGCAGGGCCGGTTGCAGGGCCTGCGACACATAGGTCACCGCCCCGAGGATCGCGCCCGCCGTCACCCCGTTGCGTACCAGCCAGGGTGCGCCGAGCAGGATGAGCAGCAGAGGTACCCAGCCGCTGATGCCCAGGGCGGCGGTCCGCACGGCGGTGAGCCGCGCCAGCGACACGGCGGCCCGCGCCGCGGCGTCGACCTGCGCGCCCGTCTGCGCCCGTACACGTTCCTCGGCACCGCACGCGACCACGTCCCGCACTCCGCCCGTGAGGGCGGCTGTGGTCTCGGCGATACGCTCGTCCGCCAGGATGACCTCCCGCTGGCGTGCGGCCATCGCCCGGAGCGCGGCGACGAACAGTGCGAGGCCGATCATGAGGGGCGGCAGGACGAGGACGAGCAGCAGGGGGTCGAGGCCGGCCAAGCCCAGCAGCACGCCCCCGGCGGTGACGACGAAGCCCTGGACGAACAGGACGATCGCCCCGTACGCGTCCCGGGCCCGCTCCACGTGCTCCGTGAGCCGGGCCACGCCGGCGGTGTCGGCGGGCGCGCCCAGCCGGGCGGACCGGTGCAGTGTGCCCGTGGCCACGAGTGTGATCAGCTCGTCCCGGAACGGTTCGATGAGCGAGGCGAGCCCCAGCATGGCGTGCCGGGTCCCCCAGGCTCCCACGATGAAGGCGCCCGCCAGAGCGGCCAGCCAGAGGAAGCCGGTGGCGGGCCGGTCGGCCAGGAATCCCTGGTCGACGGCGCGGGCCACGATCCACCCGGAGAGGAAGGCGGGCACGGCCTGCACCAGCGACCAGGCGACGAGCCGCCGGTACTCCCGCCGCCGACGGCTGAGCGAGGAGCGCAGGATGCGGACGGACCGCGCCTTCATCGCGCACCCCCAGCGCCCACACGGACAGGCTGCTTGGTCGCGGACAGCGGCTGGAACGTGGCCCGGTACTCGGCATCCGCCCACAGCGCGTGATGGGTTCCCAGCGCCCGGACTCCGCCGTCGGCAAGCCACACCACGAGGTCCGCCCGCGCCGCTGTGGAGGCCCGATGCGTCACGATGAGCCGCGTCCGGTCGGCGAGCGCGCCGGTCAGCACCTGGCTGATGTGGTGTTCGGTCACGGTGTCCAGGCTCGCGGCCACGTCGTCGAGCACCAGCACCCGCCCGCCCTGGACGAACGCGCGGGCCAGCCCGATCCGTTGGGCCTCGCCGCCGGAGACCGGCGTGTCGGCAACGCGGCTGGCGTAGCCGGCCGGCATGTGGCGGATGAACGCGTCGGCGCGGGCCGCCCTGGCCTGCGCCACCAGTTCCTCCGTGGAAGAGGTCCCCAGCCCGAACCCGATGGCGTCGGCGAAGGTCTCACCGAGCAGCACGGGGCGTTCGAAGCCGTACGCCATCGCACGCCTGAGCTCCTCGCGTGCGAGGCGGCGCAGCGGCACGCCGTCAAGCAGTACCTCGCCCTCGTCCGGGTCGACGAGGCGCCCGGCCAGCGCCGCCAGCAGCGACTTGCCGGCCCCGGAGGGGCCCACGACGGCGACGAGGGCGCCGCCGGGGACGACCAGGCTGAGGTCCTCGAGCACGGGTCCGTCCGTCCCCTGAGCGGTCACGTGCCGGAACTCCAGCCGTCCGGGGCCTTCGGGAAGGCGCTCGTGGCCGTACGCCACGGGTGGTTCGGCGATCACCTCGGCGATCCGCCCGGCCGTCGTACGGGCCTGGGCGAGCTGATTCACCGACTGCAGCACGTTGCTGATGCCGACCGCCATGACGACGTACTCGCTCGCCGCGAGCATGTCTCCCGGCGTGATGCGCCCCTGGGAAAGCTCCAGTCCGGCCACCGCCAGCACGGCCACCAGCAGCAGCGGAACGACCAGATCTCCGCGCGCCGACACCCGTGCGACCGCGCTCCACATGCCCAGGCCGTGCCGGTGCAGCTCGGGCAGTGGTGCGAGGACGCGTCGCGCCTCACGGTCGACGGTCCTCGCCGCGGCGATGGTCCGGATGCCGCCCAGGGCGTCGGTGAGCCGCGCGGCGATGGTGCCCTGAACCCGGAAGTACCCCTCGTTGGCGTCCGAGACGTCCCGCAGGAAGGACCGCACGAGCAACGCCACCAGGGGCATGCCCACCAGGAAGGTGAGGCACAGCCAGACGTCGATGAGCGCCAGGGCGGCGATGGCGCCGAGCGGTGGGACAAGACTCATGACGACCCAGACCACGCCCGACGCGAAGTTCCCCGTTCTGGCGGTATTGCCGACCATGCGGCTGACCAGGTCTCCTCCCGTGAACCGGCGTGTGGCACGCGGGCCGAGCGCGAGCACATGCCCGAGCAGCGTGTGCCGCAGCCAGGCTGTCGACCTGGCCTCGGCGACCCCGGCGACCAGGTCGTCCACGATGTCGAAGACGACCAGGACGAGGATCAGCGCCCCGCTGAGGGCCAGCCACCGCGCCGTGTCGTGGTCGTCGAGGACGGCGTCGACGGTGCGGCCCATGATGGCGGGCAGAGCGAGGGTGACGCCCGTGATCAGCAGTGACGAGATCACCATTGCGCCCACCAAGGCACCGCCGCGCCGGGCTGCCGCCAGCAAGAGGCGGTCTGCCGCGCCTGGCCTCATGACTCCTCCCAGCCGTGCTCGGTGCTGAACCTCGCGCGTGTCCCGGATCGAGGCGGGGACGCGGGAAGCGTCCCCGCATTGGACACCTACTTGGCGCTGCAGTGCAGCACGCTCAGCAGGCTGGCCCTGCGGTGACCACACTTGGTCACGCTCAGGACGCTGCCCGGCAGGCTGCTGCCGTGACCGGCGACGACGTCCGGGTCGAAGCCTTGCAGTTCGAGGAGCGACATGGATGTTCACCTCCTCCCTGAAACCTCGTGGGGACGGGGGTAGGGGGCCGTGCCGCCGTTCCGTTCGCCGGTGGGGGCGAGGAACGGCAGGTGCACGGGGCTGTCATGCAGGGCGGAGCCGACGGCGAGCAGGACGCCCGCGCTGCCGGTGGCCAGGTCGGTGGAGAGACGCAGCAGCTGGTCGCCCGGGAAGACCAGGTGACCGTGGAGGGTGAGCGCGTGGCGTGACAGGCAGCGCACATGTTGGGCGACCACCGGGTCCCGCTCTGCGGCCGTGCCGGGAGGATACGGTCGGCTGAGGCAGAGGATCATTCCCGCCAGGCCGTTGAAGAGCCCTGACTGGACGAAGAACTGACCGCTGGCTGCCCTGCGAATCGCGGCGGCCGCATCGTGGAACCGGGCGTCCTGGCGGTGGGCGAGGAAGTCGTCGAGAACGAGACCTATCCCCGCGCTGCCGTTGCCCAGATACGGCAAGGTCCGCCAGCCCTCGTCGACTTCCATGGCCCCGTTCTCACGGACCACACAATGGTCCAGGTCCCGGCGTAGCGCCGTGCCGGCCAGGTCGAGGAACTCAGGGTCGCCGGTGTCCTCGTACTGCCGCACGAACATCAGGGCGGGCCCCGCCGAGCCGCGCAGCAGACCGGCGGTCGTGTTCTCCGGCGAACCGAGCCGATCGGCGACGACGCCCGCCACCTGGAGTGCGGCGTCCCGCAGTGCGGGGTCGCCGGTCGCCGCCGCGAAGTGCTGAAGGTTCAGGCCGACACCCGCCAGGCCTCCCTCAAGGTCGAGCCCCAACTGCTGCCACTCCTCACCCAGGCACATGTCGAGGACTTTCATCGCCTCGTCGCGGTGGCCGAGGTGATCGAGTGCGTACGCGATGCCGTGCATGCCGTCGTAGAAACCGAGGTGCGTTCCCGGTCGAGGGTTCAAAGCCCGCTGTATCAGCCACTCCTCGTGGTCACGGTGGCGGCCGGCACCGACCGCGTCGAGCGTGTACAGCACCCCCGCCGCACCGTGTGCGAATCCCAGGCCTCCGCCCGCTGCGGCGAACTGCTCGATATCGCCTGGGAAGAGCCGGTCGTCACGCTCGGGTGTGGCGGCCGCCAGGATGGCGTCGGTCACGGATGCGCGGGCGCGGATCCAGCCGCGGTGATCCGGTTCCAGCCGCGTCTCCGCCTCTGCGCCTGCCGTTGTCGCGATCCCGCCGGCACTCCCCGTGATCACATTCACTGCTTCGTCCAGGAACGCGCGGGGGACCGAGAACGACCGGGCGACCTCTTCGGCGAGCTGTCGTGCTTTGCTCAGGTCGAGCTCGAGCAGCGTGGTCAGTGGCATGAACATGGAGATACGCAGACAGGCCAGTGCGTAGCGGTCGATATCGACCCCGGTCAGGTCCGGTGGGGCCGCGAAGCCGGGGGCGGCGAGGCGCTGCCCCGACTGATCGGCCGCGTCCGCCGCGCCCTCGAAGTCGATCAGCACAAGCCGGCCGTCGGGACAGACCAGCATGTTGTCGGAATGGAGGTCGCCGATGACCAGTCCCCTGGCGTGCACGGCGCCGACAGCGCGCTCGACCCGGTCCAGCATGTCGAGCGCCCACGAGGTGTAGCCAGTGGTGTCGGTAGCCTCGCCCTGCGGATGCACGAGGGGAAAGCGGTCGACGAAGAGACTGTTGAGCGTCGATCCTTCAACGAACTCCTCGACGAGGAAGTGGTGCTCCCCCAGCACGAAGTGGTCGAGCAGCGCGGGCACACAATCGAGCCCCTGCAGCCGCTCAAGGACTTCCCGCTCGCGGCGTTGCCGGGCGACCGCGTCCACGCCGTCCCTGGTGAGCCCCGCGTACGGCCGGGCCTCCTTGAGGATGACCCGCTGCCCCGTCCGTGTGTCGCGTCCGGTGTACAGGCCGCCGCCGTTGGAGTAGTGCAGGGCACCCTCGATCTGATACGGCAGGCCGGCCACGGTCGTGCTGTTGCGTGCGGCCAGATGGGGCTCGAGGAAGGCGGGCAGCGTCACCCAGTCCGGAGGCCGGAAGGTCGGTGTGCGCACATCAGGCACGAGTCGGCCGGAGGCGTCCTCGATCGCCGTCACCGTCTCTCCCTCGGGCGAGACGCACGTCCGGTAGGCGAAGCCGCCGTACCGGACGTACAGCGGACCCGTTCCCCAGCGCAGGTCGCTGAGGATGTACGGGCCCTGCCGCCCCTCCAGGAGGGCACCCAGCTCGTTGAGGACCACTTCGAGCCGGTCCTCGTCGGCCGGGTAGATCGTCACGAACTTGCCGCTCGATCCCCGCCCCGCGTACTTGGCGTTGGCGACCAGGAGGTGGTCCGCGCTCGGGAGGAACTTGAAGGCGATGCGGCGGGGGACGCAGTAGTCCCACACCGTGGTGAGGATGTCTTGCGCGTTGCCGAGGCACGCCGACACGTGGATCTTCCAGCCCTGCGGGGGCAGCTCCACGTCGTCGGGGTTGAAGACCACCCATCCGTCGAGCTCCGAGCGCTCCCAAGTGTCCGGAGCCGGACACCGGGTCTGATCGAAGTCGCTGCGCTGTTCACGCGCACGGGTGGGCGTGTCGTAAAAGTGGGAGTCCATGAGGCAATAGGCCTCGTAGCGCATGTCCACGGGGGTCTCCGTAGTCTCTGCTCGTGGGCTCGGGGCCCGTGAGACAGACCATTGCTCCTGTGGTCCGAGGACCGTACTCGGAGTTCATGGGGAACGTTCACCCGGGATCGATCACTAACGAGGATTGCAGACTCCGCCCACCGCGGCATACCACCGTTTATCACGCGTGCGCGGTGAGACTGTCCCCTCAGGATCGGGAGAACTGTCTCTTCACGGCCGGGAGAAACGCCGGATCGTCCCGGCCTGTCCGCGTCGCAGCCATGCTCAAGGCCGAGATTCGGGCTCACACCCGCCGCTCAACTGCGCGCGTACGGGACCAGGTTCCGCATCGGCGATCGCTCCCTCGACATCGGGCTGCATGACACCCCGTACCCCTTCCTGCTGTTCCTCGCCCAGGCCGCGACAGAGAAGGTCCTCGGCGAGTACTCGACGCGACTGTCCGCAAGACACGCCACGTAGCTGCGGCCGGGCCAGAACAAGGCACCGCTGATCCGGGCGACAAGCATTCTGGCGCGAATCTGGCACGCGACGATTGATCACCACGGACAGCAAAGGGCCCGGGTCGGAGACCCGGGCCCTAATTATGGAGCGGGTGACGAGAATCGAACTCGCGCTCTCAGCTTGGGAAGCGACGGCGCTTGGGCGGGCTGCATGGCTCTGACCAGCGCAGATACCTGGTCCTTGGGGCGGGCGTGTAGGTCGGATCGCACCGCTGTTGACCGTGGTTGTGCGTCCTTACGGGCACGGATGGGGCACGGCCTCGGCGTAGTCGCGCGGTCGGACTGTCAGGCCCGCGTGGAGAGGAACCAGGCGCGGGCCGGTGCAGGATGTGCGGACGGCGTTGCGTGCGCGATCCTGTGACACCAGTCCGAGGAGTCGGAGCCGATCGTTGATCGGTGGTGTTGTTCTCCCGCGTGGCTGGTCGCGACCGCGGGCGGACAGGCCCTTCAGGACTCGGTGCCGTCTCCGCCGCGCTGCCGTTCGGCGAGCATCTCGATCAGCTCGTCGGCGCTCGCCCGGGTGTGGCGTTCCACTTCGGCCTCGACGGTGGCGGGGTCGCCGCCGAGAATGGCGTCGATCAGCCGTTCGTGGACGTGCAGGGCCCGGTCGGGATCGGATCGGGTGCTCTCGTCGAGCGTGATGGCGAGGTTGATCTGTGCTTCGACGGTGGGCCAGATCCGTTTCAGCATGGCGTTGTCGGAGGCGTCCCAGATGGTGCGGTGCAACGCGACGTGGGCCTGGTGGAGACGGGCGGCATCCTGCGCACCGTGTGCGGCGCGGTACTCCTGCCAGGCGGTTTCGAGCATGGCGCGCCGGGAGCCGTCGGAGTCGTCGGCCACCGCCTTGGCCGCGAGCGTCTCCAGGGCGACGCGGACCGCCGCGGTGTCGGTGATGAACTTCTCGTCGATCGCCGTGACGACGACGCCGCGATACGGCTGTTGATCGAGGAGCCCTTCGTGGATCAGCTGGTAGACGGCTTCGCGCAGGGTCGGGCGGCTGACGCCCATCTGCTGGGCGATGTGAACTTCGCGTAGAGGCTGGCCGGCCTTCAGCTCTCCGGCCATGATGGCCCGGCGCAGTTCGTCCACGACCGCGTCCCGGCGCGTCTGGGTGGTGACCTGCCTTGGGCCGGCGGCCTGGGCGTCGTACTCGCTCATGAATCCCCTCCGCAGATTGTCAGACCACATTCTATGGGGGCGGGTACGCGTACCGGCGATGCCGTCGTCCCGTGACGGCATCGCGGGACGGGATCAGAAGCGGATGGCGTCGATGAAGGCTCTGAGGCCCGGGGTACGGGGATTGGTGAAGGCTTCGCTGGGCGGAGCGTCCTCCTTGATCAGGCCGTCCTCGAAGAAGCAGAGGCGGTCAGCGGCCTTGGAGGCGAACGCCATGTCATGGGTGACGATCACGCAGGCGATGCCCTCCTCCTCCTTCAGCTTGGTCAGTACGCCCAGCACCTCGGCGGCGACCGGCGGGTCGAGCGCGGAGGTGATCTCGTCGCACAGCAGCAGGCGCGGGCGCATCATCAGGGCCCGTGCGATGGCCACGCGCTGACGCTCTCCTCCGGACAACTGGGTGCAGCGGCTGCGCAGGTGCTGAGCCATACCGACTTCGGTGAGTGCCCGTTCGGCCCTCTCCAGCAGCTGCGCCTTGCTCTCGCCCAGGACCCTCTTGGGGGCGATGGTGAGGTTGTCCAGGACGTTCATGTGGGGCCAGAGGGTGTAGCTCTGGAAGATCATTCCGACCTGGCCCCGGAGTTCCTTCCACGCTTCCTGGTACTCGCCGTCCTGCACGACGGTCTGCCCGGCGAGATGGATGTCACCGGCGTCCGGCTCCTCCAGCCCGGCTATGACCCGCAGCAGGGTGCTCTTGCCGGAGCCGCTCTTGCCGATGAGCACGGCTATCTCGCCGCTGTCGATCCGGAAGTCGGCCTTTTTGAGGACCTGGCGTCCGTGAAAGGACTTGCTGACTCCGCGAGTGTGCAGGAACGCCGTCTCGTCCGGCAGTACGTCGACGGTGGTCTTGCTCAGGGAAGTGGTGCCCGTACCCGGGTCCGATGGGTTGGTTTCCTGCGTTGTCATCAGGCACCTTCCGGCTGGGACATCTTGGCGGTCGGGGTGGAGGGGGTGCCCGCCACGGCGGGTGGCCGGTAGCCGGGCCGCAGCCGGCCGAGCGTGCTGCGCAGCCCGGACGAGGGCGGCGGGGCGCCGCGCGAGCCGGAGACCAGCAGGCGCCGTTCCAGGTAGCTGGTGAACAGCGTCGCGGGGAAGGCGACGACGAAGTAGAGGATCGCGACCATGGTGAAGATCTCCATGGGGCGGTAGGTCTGGGTGGACAGGATGTTCCCCTGGAACGTCAGGTCCGCCATGCCGAGCGCGGACACCAGGGACGTGTCCTTGAACATGCTCACGTTGAGCGACAGGATCGAGGGGATCTGCTGGCGGAACGCCTGCGGCACGATGATGTACCGCAGGATGTGGAACCGGCTCAGCCGCAGCATCTGGGCCGCTTCGATCTGCTCGGTGGGCACGGACTGCATGCCGGCGCGGTAGGTCTCGGCCATGAACGCCGTCAGATGCGCGGTGAGCGCGAGGATGATCGAGAGCTTCGCCGGGAAGGTCGTGTCGAGGAGTGCCGGCAGGGCGTAGAACACCCACAGCAGCTGGATCAGCAGCGGCGTGCAGCGGAACACCTCGATGTAGAACTGTGCGGGCCATCGGATGACCTCGATCTTCGACATCCGAGCCACGGCGAGCGGGAAGCCGAGGACGGCGCTGGCCAGGATCACGACGGTCGAGACTTCGAGGGTCAGCCACAGGCCGTCCAGCAGGACGGGCAGTGCGGGACCGATGACTCCCAGGTCCGGGGAGTAGGCGAGATTCATCGCGGTCTGCCTTCGGGAGACGGGAGGTGGCGGTCAGGGCTTGATCTGAAGGTCGCCCAGGTTGTCGACGTCGCGGTAGCCGGCGTCGGCGAAGGAGCGCTCGATCTCGCCGCTGGCCACGGAGTTGTCGATCGCGACGTTGACGATCTCCATGGACCGCGCGTCGATGTCGGCGGGAACGCCGTAGGCCACGTGGTTCACCAGGAGCGCCGGGTCGGGTACGACGATGCCCACGGACTTGTCCTTGTTCGCCATGTCGACGGCGGTGCCCAGGTCGGCGAAGACCGCCACGGCCCGTCCTGCCTTCACCCCGCTCAGCGCGTTCTGGAAAGTGTCCACCCGTAGTTCCTCGGCCTTGGCCCGCTGAAGGGCGGTGTCCGCGGCGGTTCCCTGCGAGGTGCCGATCGCCTTGCCCGAGTCGAGGATCTGCTTGCTGGTCGTGAAGTCGCTGTCCCGCTCGACCAGGAACACACCGGGGTAGGACCAGGAGGGGTTGGTGAAGCGGATCGCCAGGCTGCGCTCGACGGTCTGGTCGAGGTCGGCGGCGACGTCGTACTTGTTCGCCTGCAGGCCCGCGACGATGTTCTGCCAGGTCGTCGCCACCGTTTTGACCTTCACGCCGATGCCGTCGGCCAGGTTCTGCAACGGGATCAGGTCGGGGCCGGTACATGTGCCGTCCGACTTCACGACGATGGTCGGCGGCGCGTCGGCACAGCCGATCCGCAGCACGCCCGCCTTCTTGATCTTCTCGATCCAGGCGGCCTCGCTGGAGGAGCCGGACGAGGCGACGGTCTGCGACGAGCCGCCGTCCGAGCCGGATCGTCCGCCGAAGTATCCGGCTATGAGGGACAGCAGGAGCAGTCCCAGCACGTAGAAGGTGTATCGGCTCTGCTTGGTGAGGGCCATGGCGTACTCCGGGGCTAGAGAACGGGCGAGAGGGCACACGCGGCGGAGGCACGGGGAGCTCGAGGGCCCGCAGAAAGAGGGTCGCAGCCGCCAGATGTAAATTGTCTGACAACCAGCAAGTTAGGGGGAGGTTAGAGAGACGGCCACGCGCTGTCAATGGCCGCAATCGTGATACTTCGAGCGGTGCCGCTCCGCCGCGCATGCCGCTCGCCGCGGGTTACGTGCCGCCTGCATCAGGGGCTTGAGCTGGGCGGATGTGAGGCGCCGGCGGCGGCTACGCGCCCAGCCCCGCGGCGCCGGTCGTGTCCCGCACATGGTCGAGAAAAGCGAGGGTGGCCGGATGCGTGGGCGTGCGCGGCCAGGCCATCCGGACCGTCACGGGAGGCGCGTCCGACAGGGGCAGATAGCGGACGCCGGGGTGCGGATGGCTTTGCTCCGTGGCCTGGGCCGTGACGCCCACCGCGTCACCCGTGGCGATCACCGTGAGCCATTCGTCGACGTTGGCCACCTCGAACGTGCGCGGCCGCGCCCCCTCGGGCTAGAGGCCGGCCGTGGTTGCGGCGGTGGCGCAGAGCACAACCGGCCGGTCGGCGAGGTCGGCGAGGCGTACGGCCGGGCGACCCGCGAGCGGATCGTCCTCGGGGACGGCGACCAGGCGCCGTTCCCGGTACAGCGGCCGGACCTCCAGTCCGGCTTCCGGGGCGGGCTCGGTGCGCAGGAGCGCGGCGTCGACGTCCCCTCGGCGCAGAGCGGCTTCCGGGTCGTCGCCGCGGTGTACCTGTACGGGAGTGTCGGGATGCTTCTCCCGCCAGGTGCGCAGCAGTGGCACGGTACGGTCGCCGAGGGCCGCCCAGGCGAAACCGATCCGCAGCGGTCGTATCCCCGTCGCGGCTTCTGTCAGTGCGTCGTCCAGCTGATGCAGGATCTGGTGGGCCCGCTCGTGCAGCCGCTGTCCCGCATCGGTGAGGGAGAGCGCGCGGGTCGTACGCTCCACGAGGCGCACGCCGACCCGGCTCTCCAGCTGCTCCAGGGTGCGCGAGAGGGCGGGCTGGCTGATGCGGAGCACGGCCGCGGCGCCGGTGATGGTGCCCTCGTCGCCGATCGCGGCGAGCGCCCGCAGATGCCGGAGCTCCACATTCATAACCCTGGAGCATAAGTGCTCTGCGGAAGGTATTTCCCTCGCTCCACGGACCGGACCTAGCGTCGCTGTCATGAAGATTCTCCTCATCGGCGCCACCGGCACGCTCGGCTCAGGCGTTCACCAGGCACTGGCCGTCCGTGGGCATGAGGTCCTCACCGTGGGACGCGGCGGCGGCGACCTGCGCTGCGACATCACCGACCCGGCGCAGGTCACCGAGCTGTACGACCGGGCGGGCCGGGTGGACGCGGTGGTCAGCGCCGCCGGTCACGTGCCGTACAAGCCGGTCACCGAGCTGGCGCCCGAGGACTACCTGGCCGCCTTCCGGGACAAGGTGCTCAGCCAGATCGACCTGGTGCGGCAGGGGGTTCCGCGCATTGCCGAGCGGGGTTCCTTCACCCTGATCACGGGTGTGCTGGCCCGCGAGCCGATCCCCACCGGCAGTGCGGCCTCCATGGCCAACGGGGCGGTGGAGGCGTTCGTGCGTGCCGCCGCCATCGAGATCGCGCCGCAGCGCGTCAACGCCGTCAGCCCCACGGTGTTCACCGAGAGCCTCGACGCCTACGGGGACTTCTTCCCGGGCATGCCCTCGGTCGATCTCGCCGACGTCGCCCAGGCGTACGTCCGCTGCGTCGAGGGCGCCCAGACCGGGCAGGTCTACGCTTTGTAGTGACCGTTTACGCAGTTCAGGGGTCCTCGCGCAAGCGGGGGCCCTTCTTGCTTTCCGTGCCATCACTGCGCCGACTCACGGCAACAACTTCACCGCGACTTATTGACTGCGCCGGGCGTCGAGCCTAGCGTCGCCTCCATCGCCGCAGATTGTTTGACAATCTGCACGCACTTCTCTGTCGGAGGTACACGACTCCATGCGGATCATCGTTGTGGGTGCCGGGGCCGTCGGCCTGGCCAGTGCCTACCGGCTGGCCAAGAGCGGCTGTGAGGTGGTGGTCCTGGACGCCCGGCGCGCGGGCTCCGCCGCCACGCACGGCAACGCGGCCAAGATCGCGCTGGCCGAGAGCGGCCCGGTGCCCGCCCCCGGCGTCATCCTGCAGTCCCTGAAGTGGATGCTGAAGCCGGACAGCCCCCTGTACGTCAGGCCCTCGCTGGCCCCGTCCTTCGTGAAGTTCATGCTGAGCATGGCCCGGCACTGCACCGCCCGGGACTTCCGCCACGGCCTTCAGACCCAACTGCGCCTGGCCGAGGGCACCATGGACATCCTCGACGACTGGACCCGGGACGGCATCGACTTCGAGATGCACAAGGCCGGCGTCCTGCTCGCCTTCGAGACCCGTGAGCGGTACGAGGAGCAGTGCGCCTCCCTCGACGTCTTCGAGAGCTTCGGCATGGTCCCCGAGCACCTGCACGCGGACGCCGTCCAGGCTCGCGAACCGGCACTGAACAGCCGTACCCGCCACGGCCTCTACTTCCCGGACGACCGCCAGGTCGAGCCCGACTCCCTCACCGCCGGCCTGCTCAAGCGCTGCCAGGAATTGGGCGTGGAGATCCACGAGCACACCCCGGTACGCCGCTTCCCGCGCCAGGGCGACACCGTCACCGGCGTACTGACCGACAAGGGCGAGTTCACCTGCGACACACTGCTCCTGGCGGCCGGCGTATGGACCGGCCCCATGACCCGCCAACTGGGCGTTCCGCTGCCCATCCGCCCCGGCAAGGGCTACAGCGTCGACTACACCCCCGCGCCCCTGCAGCTGCGTACGTCCCTCACCCTGGAGGACGCCCGCGTCGCGGTGACCCCGCTGGGTGGCTTCCTGCGTCTCGCCGGGACGATGGAGTTCGGCGGCCTGGAGGAGAACATCAACCCCCGGCGCGTCGCCGCCATCAAGCAGGCCGCGGCCGACGCCTTCACCGACTGGGGCAACCCGCCGGGAGAGGCCGCTCCCTGGGCGGGCTTGCGGCCCATGACCCCGGACGGCCTTCCCGTCATCGGCCGGCTTCACCCGCTGCCCAACGTCTACGTCGCCTCGGGCCACGGCATGCTCGGCCTCACCCTGGCCCCCGCGACCGCCGAGATCATCACCGAGGCCATCACACGGCAGCGTCTCCCCGCTGTCGCCGAGACGGTCTCCCCGCGCCGCTTCATCCGCCGGTGACCTTCACCCTCCACTTCCCCTCTCACTTCAGGAGACCGCCCATGAGCGCCCCGCAGTTCACCGGCATCCTCGCCGCCGTCGTGACACCGCTGACCGAGGACGGCTCCGCTGTAGACGCGGCGGGCGTCCAGCGCCAGGCCGACCACATCATCGGCGGCGGTATCCACGGCCTCGTCCCCGGCGGCAGCACCGGCGAGTTCACGACGCTGACCCTCGGCGAACGCAAGCAGGTCACCGAGCTGTACGTCGAGGCCGCCGCCGGACGTGTCCCGGTCATCGCCGGCACCGGCGCGCTGAGCACGGCCGAGACCGTGGAGCTGAGCGTCCACGCCCAGAAGGCCGGCGCGACGGCCGTCATGATCGTGCCGCCGTTCTACGACGCGCCGTCCTACGAGGAACTCCTCGCCTACTTCGGCGCGGTCTCGGAGGCGATCGACATCCCGATCATGTACTACAACATCCCCTCCGCCTCGGGCGTGCACCTCACCCCCGAGCAGCTGGCGAAGCTGGCCCGCGAGACCGCGGTGAGCTCGTACAAGGACACCGGCGGCGACTTCGCCTGGCTCTCCGCCGTCCAGCAGCAGCACGCGGAGGACATCACCACCCTCAACGGCTGGGACACCCTCACCTTCGCCGCCCTCGCGAGCGGCGCGAAGGCCGGCGTATGGGGCACCGCCAGCGTGATCCCCCGGCTGTGCGCCGACCTGTACGACGCCCTCGCCGTCCGCGGCGACCTGCACGCCGGGCGCGAGCTGTGGGCGAAGATCTTCCCGATCTGCCAGTTCCTGGAGTCCCACAACTACGCCTGCGGCATCAAGACCGGCCTCGACCTCGTCGGCGTCAGCGCCGGCCCCACCCGCCGCCCCGTCCTGCCGCTGGCTCCCGAGCACCGCAAGGAGTTCCGCGCCCTGCTCACGGCGGCCGGCGTCGAGACCGCCGACGACCCGGTGGCCGCGTGATGGCCACCCAGCACCGCCGTATCCACGCGATCGACGTCCACGCCGAGGGCGAGCCGGGACGCGTACTGATCGGCAGCCATCTGCACGTCCGAGGCGCCACCATGGCCGAACGCCTGCAGTACTGCGAGAAGCACCTCGACGAGCTGCGCCGCCTCCTGCTGCGTGAACCGCGCGGCTACCCGGCCCTGTGCGGCGCCCTCGTACTCCCTCCGGCCGACCCGACCGCCGACTTCGGCCTGGTCGTGCTGGAACAGGGCGGCTTCCGTCCCATGTCCGGCTCCAACCTGATCTGTGCCGTCACGGCTCTCGTGGAGACGGGCGCGGTGCCGGTCACCGAGCCGGTCACCGAACTCACCGTGGACACCGCCGTCGGCCTCGTCCGCGTCCGCGCCGAGGTGTCCGGGGGCAAGGCCACCCGGGTCACCTTCGCCAACGTGCCCGCTTTCGCCGTCGCGCTGGACCACGTCCTGGAGCTGCCGGAATACGGGCGGGTGCCGGTCGACATCGTCTTCGGCGGCCAGTTCTACGTCCAGGCACGCGCCGCGGACCTCGGCATCCGCCTGGAGCCCGGTGCCGCCAAGCAACTCGCCCGCGCAGGGGCGGTGCTGCGGACCGCCGCACAGCAGCAGGTCCCGGTGAGCCACCCGCTCAACCCCGGCATCAACCAGATCTCTCTGACGATGATCCACGGCCCCTCCCCGACACCCGGCGCCTCCGCCCGCAACACGGTCGTCCTCCCGAACGGCGAGGTGGACCTGTCCGACCCGACGACCTGGACCGGCACCCTGGACCGCTCCCCGTGCGGCACCGGCACCAGCGGCCGCATGGCCGCCCTGCACGCGCGCGGCGAACTGCCCCTGAACACCCCGTTCATCCACGAGTCGATCCTCGGCACCACCTTCACCGGCAGGCTCCTGTCCGAGACCCGGATCGGCCCCTACGAAGCCGTTCTCCCGACGATCAGCGGACGAGGCTGGATCACCGCGTTCAGCCAGTACGTCCTCGACGAGAGCGACCCCTTCCCGTACGGCTACACGCTCGGCGACCTGTGGGGCGAGCAGGCAGCCCACCCCGAGACCGACTTGGAGACGTGACCGATGGAGACCACCGGACAGCAGTTCATCGCGGGCAAGCGCCGCTCCGGCACGTCCGGCGAGCAGTACGAGGTGATCAACCCCGCCACCGGCGAAGTCCTGGCCACCGACACCCTGGCCGGCCCTGAGGACGTGCACGAGGCGGTGGCCGCCGCGCGCGCCGCCTTCGCCGAGTGGTCGCGCACGACACCCGCCGAACGCTCCGAGGCCATGCTGCGCTGGGCAGACCAACTCCACGCCCGCAGCGAGGAGTTGGCGCAGACCGAAAGCCGCAACGCGGGCAAGCCGATCAGACTCACCCGAGGCTTCGACGTCCCAGGCACCATCGACAACGTCCGCTTCTTCGCCGGAGCGGCCCGCAACCTGGAAGGCCGCGCCTCGGCGGAGTACTCAGCCGACCACACCTCCACGATCCGCCGCGAACCCATCGGCGTCATCGGCTCCATCGCCCCCTGGAACTACCCGCTCCAGATGGCGGCATGGAAGGCGCTGCCCGCCATGGCCGCCGGCAACACGGTCGTCCTGAAGCCGTCCGAACTCACCCCGCTCACCTCGGTGTTGTTCGCCGAGACAGCCCGGGAGGCCGGTATCCCGGACGGCGTCCTCAACATCGTCACCGGCAGTGGCCCCGTCGCGGGCCAGGCCCTGATCACCCACCCCGACGTCGCCATGGTCTCCTTCACCGGCTCCACAGCCGTCGGCCGCCAAGTCGCCGCCCAGGCAGCCGGGTCGGTCAAGCGCGTCCACCTCGAACTCGGCGGCAAGGCCCCCTTCCTCGTCTTCGATGACGCCGACCTGGAGGCCGCCGCCCGCGGAGCCGTCGCCGGAGCCCTCATCAACTCCGGCCAGGACTGCACCGCCGCTACCCGTGCCTACGTCCAACGCCCCCTGTACAAGACGTTCGTCGAGCGCGTCGCCGCCCTCATGGACGGCGTACGCCTGGGCCCCGTCGACGACCCGGACACCGACATGGGTTCCCTGATCTCCCTCCGTCAGCGCGACCGGGTCGCGGCCATGGTCGAGGCTGCTCGCGAGGGCGGCGCCACGGTCGTGCGCGGAGGGAGGGTCCCTGACGGACCGCTCGGGCGGACCGCCCACTACGAGCCCACCCTCATCACCGACGCCGCGCAGGACTCCGCCATCGTCCAGCAGGAGGTCTTCGGCCCGGTCCTGGTCTGCCTCCCCTTCGACACCGACGACGAGGCCATCCACCTCGCCAACGACACCCCGTACGGACTGGCCGCCTCGGCCTGGACCACCAACGTCTTCCGCGCGGGCCGCGCGAGCCGCGAGATCCAGGCAGGCTGCGTCTGGATCAACGACCACATCCCGATCATCAGCGAGATGCCGCACGGCGGCTACAAGGCGTCCGGCTTCGGCAAGGACATGTCGGCCTACTCCTTCGACGAGTACACCAACGTCAAGCACGTCATGACCGAGATCACCGGCACCCGGCACAAGTCCTGGCACGACGTGATCTTCACCAGCCGCTGACCGCGCGTCACCTACACGGCGCACGAAAACGCCGTTCACTTGCCGAGGAACAACAGACTGAGCGCCTCGCGCGCGTCAAGGCCGTGAGCGCACTACGCAGCCCCAGGTCGCTGACCTGGGGCTGGAAGAAGAGCGGGTGACGAGAATCGAACTCGCGCTCTCAGCTTGGGAAGCTACGGCGCTTGGGCGGGCACCATGCCTCTGACCTGCGCAGATGGCTTCCCCGTGGGGTGGTTGTGCGGGTCGGTTCGCACTGCTGTTGACCGTGGTTGTCCACCCTTACGGGCACGCTATGGGCACGGCGTCGTGGATCGGCGGGGTGTTGGGTGCGCGCGATGGCTGAAGCGCCAGGCTCGGCTTGCTCTCCTGCCTGGAGCAGATGCCGCGTCGCGAGTGCACACACCGGATCGTCAGGGAGCGACGCTACGACAGAAATGCTGAGTCAGCGTCACTTGCGCGGATCAGTGTTGAAGTCCCCGACCGCAAGGGAAGATCAACTCCCGTTGAAGGCCGTTGAAGGGAGGGGATCGTGCAGGCAGATCACGGGCAGGGGCGTGGAGGCGCGCTGCTCACCGTCCGGGTGGAGGCGGCGCTCACGGGGCCGGCCGAGCACCGGAGAAAGGCCCGTGCCTTGTTCGAGGAGATGGGCTGGGAGGTACTGGACGCTCAAGAGGAGGAGTACCCGGAGGTTCGCACCCCGGGCGGAGTCCTTCCGGATGAGGCGGTCCGGAAGTCGGTCTACGCGCGCCACGATTCCCCGTAGTTGTCGTTCCTGAGTGGATGACGATCTCGGTGAAGCCGAGTTCCATGTGCTTGCCAGTAGCGTGGTGCCGCGTGCCTATGGTCTTGTCCGGCGCCGCAGGAGTGCCCGTCAGCCGCGCACCATCGCCGCCGCGGAACTGTCCGGCGACCCACTGAACTCCGGAGGCGGCTGGCGAGTTTCGGGTTCAGACCCGATTTTGCTCAAACAAGTGCGCACCTGACCGGGACTGGATCTGCTTGAGTGAGGTGGTGCGCTGATGCGCCTGACCCGCGCCCCGCGCCGTCAGTCTCTTCCTGCTCCTGTCGTGCTTGTTCCGCAAGGTGCTCTCTCGCTTCCCCATAGGTCGGTGGATGGTCCCGAGTCGCACCCGCCCGCGCGGGCGCATGGGGCGGCCCCGGGCTGCACGAGGGGGTGTGAGCCGGGGCCGCCTGAGACCGTCGGCGGGGGGGATGCCGTCGGTCGGAACCGAGTCTTGGATCCGGGGGAATTGGTCAGTAGCCCGTCGCGGGCGCTGAAAAATCGGGGAGAAGTCCTGTTCTCGGGAAGTCTCGGCCGTTCGGCCGATTGCGCGGCCCTGCCGCGTTGCGGCATGTGGCCTTTCGGCTGATCCGGTTGTGTCGGCGGGGGGCTAGGGTCGCGCCGTGGAACTCCTGAAACCCGTGCGTGCCCTTGGTGCGCCTCGCGGAACGGAACCGGATGCCCGCCGGCAGGTCATTCTGCGGGTGCTCGGCATCGTCCTGCTGTTGCTCGCGGCGGGTGTGGACCTGCTGATGGCGGGTGTCGACGGCAAGCCGCTGTGGCCTCAGCTGGTCGTGCTGCCGATCGGTCTGGCTGCGGTCCTCTGGCCCGCCGCCGTGCGGCCGGCGTGGCTCACCACGCCGGTGCGGACCGCCGTGCCCGCGGTCCTCTCCGGCGCCCTGACAGCGGCCCTGCTGCTGTCCGGCCGGGGGTCGGAGCTCGGACCGGGCGAACTCGCGATCCTGCTGTGCCTGCTCCTGATCGCGGTGCGTGACTGTCCCGCGCCGTGGGCGGCGGTGTGCGGCGTTGTGGTCGGTGCGGCGGTTCTCGCCCTGCCCTACAGAGAGGCCGCCGGTCACCCCTATGTCACGTCGGTCAACCCGTTCCAGTACTTGCTGCCGGCGGGTGCGGTCGCCGGACTCGGCGGGTACCTGCGCACGCTGGACCACCGACGCCGCGTCGCGGTCACCGAGACACAGCGGACCGAACGCCTCGCCATGGCGGCCGACCTGCACGACTTCGTGGCCCACCATGTCACCGGGATCCTCGTGCAGACGCAGCTGGCCCAACTCCTCGCCACCACGGAACCCGAGCGTCTGGGCGGAATCCTGAAGGACGTCGAGCGCTCGGCCGTGGAGGCCCTCGCCTCCATGCGCCGCACCGTCGGTCTTCTGCGTGAGGTCCCCGAGTCCGCCGAGGCCGGGAGCGACGACCGCCGCCCCGGGGGTGATCTGGCCGCGCTTCCCGCGCTGGTGGCGGGCTTCGGCGGGCCCGTCGGTCCGCGGGCCGAACTGCGCCGCGATCCCTCGGTGCCCGACGACCTGCCCCATGAGGTGCAGGCCGCCGCCTACCGGGTCGTCCAGGAGGCCCTCACGAACGTACGGCGGCACGCCGCGGACGCCACCGAGGTGACGGTCGGCCTGGCCTACGACGGCCGCGTGCTGGAGGTGACGGTGCGCGACGACGGCCGTGGCAGCACTCGCTTGCCCAAGGCCGCACGCGGCGGCGGCTTCGGCCTGGTCGGGCTGACGGAACGGGTCACCGCGCTCGGCGGCAAGCTGCGTACGGGATCCCGCTTCGACCGCAGGGGCTGGGAAGTCATGGCGACCCTGCCTACGGAGAGGGGCCGTCGGGACCGCCTCGGTGCGCTCGGCCCCACGCCGTAGAGAGCAGGACTGCGGCCACCATCGCCCTGGAGGCGACCAGCGGGCACTGCGGGAAGCCGGGTGAGAGCCGTGCCGGGGGTGAGGCATCGGACATCGAACTCGAAGCCTCGTACCGCCGTTGCACGCGGCGCTCGACGATCGCGCCGGCAGGACGGCGGACTCGCCGACGCGGTACGAGCGAAAGTTTCAGTGATCCTCCGCAGGTGGTGACTGAATGCCACCGTTTGTACAGTCGTGCAGGCACGTCGTGGCATTGAGGGGCACGCGCAGAGCGGCCCTCACCGTGGACCGTCAGCAAGGGGCCTGAACAGCACATGCGTTATCGGGAACTCGGCCGCACCGGGCTGACCGTGTCCGAGATCGGCTACGGCGCCTGGGGACTTGGCCAGGGGGCCTGGGTCGGCGCCGACGACGACTCCGGCGTCCGTGCCCTGCACCGTGCCCTCGACCTGGGCGTCAACCTCATCGACACTGCCAGGGCATACGACCGCAGTGAGCGCGTCGTCGGCCGTGCGCTGAGGGAACTCCCGGGCGGCGGTGACGGCGTGTACGTGGCGACGAAGGTCGGGCCGAAGCTGCCGGTCTCGCTGGCGCCCAGCGGGCTCGATCCCATGGAGGCGTTCCCTGGCTCGCACCTGCGCGAGAGTCTGGAGACCAGCCTGCGCGAGCTCGGCCGCGACCACGTCGACCTCCTTCAGCTGCACACCTGGGAGGACGAGTGGACCGGGCGCGGTGACTGGCTGGAGACGGTGGACGCCCTCAAGCAGGAGGGCAAGATCAGGTTCTTCGGGATCTCCGTCAAGGACCACCAGCCCGAGAACGTGCTCACGGTGCTGCGTACGGGGGTGCTGGACACGGTCCAGGTCATCTACAACGTCTTCGAGCAGGCCCCGTCCGACGCCCTGTTGCCGGCCTGCGAGGAGTACGGCGTGGGGGTGATCGGGCGGGTCGCGCTCGACGAGGGGGCCCTGACGGGCTCGATCCGTACGGGGGTCACCTTCCCCGAGGGCGACTGGCGCAACTGGTACTTCAGGGACGATCGGCCCGCCCAGGTGGAGAAGCGTGTGGACGCGCTCCTCGCCGACTTGGGGATCGTCGTCGACGAGCTTGCGTCCACGGCACTGCGGTTCGCGCTCGCCGGGCGGGCGGTCTCCACGGTCATCGTCGGGATGCGGTCACTGGCGAACGTGGAACGCAATGCCGCGGTCACCGAGGCGCCGCTGCTGACCGCCGGGGAACTCGTGCTGCTGGCCAAGCACCGTTGGCAGAAGAACTTCTACTGCTGATCCGTTCCTCCGCTCTCCTGGCCGGGGCACGGGACGTCGTCGCGCGCGTAGACGGTGACGCGGGCGCCGGTGACGTTCTTGGTCGTGCATTCCCGGAAGTACCGTTCCAAGGTGCGGTGTTTGGCCAGCTCCGGGGCGTTGATGTCCGAGTGCGCGCCTGCGGCGTCGCGGACTGCGACGATTCGTCGGAAGGCCCGAATGCGGTGGGCGATCTCCTGGGCGGGCAGCTCGGTGCCGGACAGCGTGTCCGAGGACACGGCGTCCTGTGCAAGCGCGAGGTCGGTGAGTACCCGGATGTCCTGGGGGCGAGCCTGGGTCCAGACGCGGTGGCGGCCCGACAGGTAGAGGAGGCCGTCGCCGGGGCGGGCGGACTGGCGTACCGCGCGGCCGATGGCGATCACGTCGTCGTGGTGGCTCTGCGGTGTCCGCAGGTGCGTGCTCACCGGCACCAGGGAGGCCAGCACCGCGGCCGCCGCCGCCCACGGGGCCCATCCCGTCGGCGGCCGGCGGAAGGCGTGATCGATACCGGCGCCCAGCAGCAACGCGAAACCGATGGTGCTGTAGAGGACGTACCGGTCGACGAAGAGGGACTTGATGGGCGCGAGCAGGAGAAGGAGCAGACCGGGCAGGATCAGGATCGGCAGCGCCAGAGCTGCCAGGCTGATGGGCCCGCGCCCGGTCACGGGGCTTCGCGCGCACCAGACGCCCACCACCGCCATGGCCAGCAGGCCCAGCAGCTGCACCGGGTGGGGCCAGGCGATCCAGGCGACCTGTCCGGACTGACCCGCACTGAGCACCGCCAGCGGCAGCAGCCCCGCCGCAGCGCCCCAGGCTGCCACCGTCCACGCCCGCATCACAGGGCGAGGGACCCCGGAGACGAGCAGGGTCACGCCGTGGGCGGCCACGGCCAGGATCGCGAACTCGTGGAGCAGGCCGGCGAGCAGCATGGCAAGGCCGTAAGCGCACCACCGCCCTCGGGACGGGCGGGAGACGGTGCGGACGAGCAGATAGGTGGACCAGGTGACCAGAGCGCACACCATGGCGTACGAGCGGCCCTCCTGCGCGTACAGCTGAATCTGAGGGATCAGGGGGAAGACAAGACCGGCCAGCAGTCCGACACGAGGGCCGGCGAGACGATGTCCCAGGAGTCCGATGCCTGCTGCGGCCAAGGACATCGCCACCACTGAGGGCAGGCGCAACGTCAGCAGCTCACCGCCGAACAGCCTGAACAGCCCGTGCATCAGCGTGTAGTAGAGCGCGTGCACGAGGTCCACGTGTTGGACGGTGCGCCAGATGTGCGCCACGCTGCGGTGCGCGAGCTGGTAGGTGACGGATTCGTCGCCCCACATGCTGTTCTGTCGGCGTATCCCCCACAGGCCCAGGGCCAACGTGACCAGCATGGGCACGATGACCGCCAGCGAGGCAGGCGGTTCGCGTCGCGGACTCCTGGATCGAACGACGGCAGGCTTCAGAAGAGGGTGCGTTTGTCCCTGTGCGGTGTTGATGGCGAACTCCGAGGGCTGCGACCGGACCTGACGGTCCCGGAGGCCGGCTCGCCTCTCGATGTGCTGGTGCATGCGCGCGCTCCGTGCTGATGGGCCGCTGTCGGGGGCGCGCTGAAGGTAGGAGGGCGAAGTGCGAACGCACGTCACACCCAGGTGCTGACTTCTGGCTCATACCTGGGTATGACGGTGCCAGTTTCTGGAACCTTCAGGCCCTCGCTCAGCGCCCGTTGACCTGCGGGCCGGCGGCCATCGGCTTCGGAACGACAGATCCCGGCAACCGGAGGTTCGGTTGCCGGGATCGGGTTCGGCACGGTGACATCACACCGTGGCGGCGTCAGGTCAGGTGAGGGTCCACTTCTGGTTGTTCTGGCCGTTGCAGGTCCACAGGATCAGCTTGGTGCCGTTGGCGGTTGCCGCGTCGGAGGCGTCCAGGCAGAGGCCGGAGAGGTTGTTGGTGATGGTGCCGCCCGAGCTGACGGTCCACTTCTGGTTGGTGCCGCCTGTGCAGTCCCAGATGATGACCTTGGTGCCGTTGGTGGTGCCGTTGTTGTCGGCGTCGAGGCACTTGTTGCCGTAGACGACGAGTTCACCGCGCGACGTCTGCTGGAAGGTCTGGTTGCGTCCGCCGGAGCAGTCCCAGATCTGTGCCTGGGTGGCGTTGATGTAGGTGTTCTTGTCGATGTCCACACAGCGGTTGGAGGCGGAGCCGACGAGGGCGGCGCCGTCGGCGCCGGGGATGCCCTGGACGCGGAGGGCGTCGATGTCGGGAGCGGTGCTGCCGGAGACCGCGGCGAACTTCACGGTGTTCGCGCCCTTGGCCAGGTGCGCGAGCACCGAGACCGTCCGGTAGGTGGTGGCCGAGCCGGTCGGAGGGAAGGCCACGACGTACGCGTACTGGCCGCCCACCTGGAGGGTGGCCTTGCGTGCGGTACCGGAGCCGTTGGCGTACGTGATGTCCACCAGTTTCGTACCCGCCGTGGAGGCGGTGACGTTGCTGAACGTCGGGGTGGTGGCGGTGGTGGTGTCCTCGTACGTCGAGCCGGATGCCTCGGTGCCGGAGACGGTCAGCAGCACCGCGTCGTTCGCGGGGACGGAGGTGGTGTAGCCGGTGGCGAAGGATCCGGCGTTGGTGCGGGTCCAGGCGTTGCGCACGGTGGCGGAGGCCGAGGTCAGGCCGAGGTCGGCCCAGCGGACGGTGATGTTCGCGGCGGAGCCGGTGCGGTTGAACAGCATCACCGCGCGCTTGCCGGTGCCGGCGAGCACCTTGCCGTACACCTGCAGGTTCCGGGTGTCCTCGGCGACCTTGACGCCCTGCAGGCCGCGCGGGTCCTGGTTGACGGCGAGGACCTCGGGGTTGGTGAGGATGTCGCGGGTCTCGGTGGTCATCGTGGCCACGTTGTTGCCGGCCAGCAGCGGGGCGCCGGCGATCGACCACAGGCTCATGTGCAGCCGGTTGCGCGCGGCGGTCATACCGTTCAGGCCGACCATCAGCATGTCGGGGTCGTTGTAGTAGCCGGTGTGCTGTGCCGCGGGCTGCAGGGCCTCGTCGAAGTTGCGGTACATCTTCGTCAGGCCGGGGGTCTCCTGGTGCAGGAGCACGTCGTGGCTGGTGCGCCACAGGTCGCCGTAACCGGTGGCCCAGTTCCAGGGCAGTCCGGTGCCCCACTCGCAGAACGACAGCACCAGCTTGCGGCCGGTCGCGGCCGATGCGGCCTCGTTCGCGGCGGCGATCTGCTTGTACTGGGTCTCCTGGTCCAGGCCCTCCACCCGGCCGCCGCACCAGTCGATCTTGACGTAGTCGAAGCCCCAGCGCTGGAAGGTCTCCAGGTCCTGCTGGTAGTGGCCCTCCATGCCGGTGTTGGGCGCGGCGGGCCGGGTGGTGGGGTAGTAGTAGCCGCAGCCGTTCTTGCCGGCGTCGGTGTAGATACCGGCCTTGAGGCCCTTGCTGTGGATGTAGTCGGCGATGGCCTTCATGCCGCCGGGCCACAGGGTCTCGTCGACGACGATGTTGCCGTTCGCGTCACGCTGACCCTGCCACCAGCCGTCGTCGAGGTTGACGTACTTGTAGCCGGCCGCCGCCATGCCGGAGGAGACCAGGGCGTCGGCCTGCTGCTTGATCACGTTGTGGTCGATGCTGCTGAAGAAGCTGTTCCAGGACGCCCAACCCATCGGCGGCGGGGTGACGCCGATCTGATGGGTGCTCACAGCGGCCGGTTCGACGGCCAGGGGCGTCGACGGCTCCTGCCGGTCGAGGCTCGCCAGACCGACGACGACGAGCCCGACGGCGAGGACCCGGGCGATGATGCGCCTTGTCCATCTTCGTGCAGCAGTGTGGGACATGCGGCTCTCCAGGGGGAGGGAAGGGGGAATGAACGTGATCTTGCCAGGACGCCGGCCCGGGGCGTCGTGAGAGAGAGCTCTGGGGGCACGCCTGTGCGGCCACCGCCACTCTTGCTCGATATACCGGACGGGGTTCGGTGAATCGGTCAGAAGGTAGGGGCGCGGCAAACGGCAGGTCAATGGTTCTGTCGTTTCTCGTTGGATTCTGTGCGGCGGATTCAGCCGGGGGCGTCCGCACGCCGTGGCGACGTCGACGAGCCGGCTGCCGAGATGGGGCCGTGGGCCGCGGGCCGTTGGACGCGGGCGTCGGTCGAGGCCCACCGGACTCTGCCTGTCAGCTCCGTGCCCCTCAATCCGCCGTTCGGCCGAGATTCCGCGTGTCCGGGCCGGTTGCTCATGGCCGTTCGGCCGAGGCGGTGGTCCCTGCTGAGAGGGGAGAGTGGGGCCCGGTCTCCGCCCCGGCTGCAGCGGTACGGCGATGTCGCTGCAGCCGCGCCTCCGACGCCATGTGGCCGGGCCGCACGGGTTCTTCAGGTGACCGGGACAGGAGAGATGAGCATGACTATCCGGGTGGTCGTCGTGGACGACCAGGACATGGTGCGTTCGGGGTTCGCCGCGGTGCTGTCGATGCAGAGCGACATCGACGTCGTGGGGGAGGCGCCCAACGGCAGGCTCGGCATCGAGGTCAGCCGCAGCACGCATCCCGACGTGGTGGTGATGGACGTACGGATGCCGGAGATGGACGGGCTGGAGGCGGCGCGGCAGCTGCTCGATCCGCCGCCCGGTGTGGTGCACCGGCCCAAGGTGCTGATGCTGACCACTTTCGACATCGACGACTACGTCTACGAGGCCCTGCACGCCGGGGCCAGCGGCTTCCTGCTCAAGGACGCCCCGGTCGCCGAACTCGTGCAGGCGGTGCGGGTGATCGCCGCCGGTGAGGCGCTGCTCGCCCCGTCCATCACCCGTCGCCTCATCGAGGACGTGGCCCGGCGCCGCCCCGTCCCGCGCCGGGACGAGCGCGTGCGGCTGAACGGCCTCACGCCACGGGAGACGGAGGTCCTGCTGCTGGTCGCGCAGGGCCTGTCGAACGCGGAGATCGCCGCGACGCTGGTGGTGGCCGAACAGACCGTCAAGACCCACATGACCCGGATGTTCGCCAAGCTCCACGCCCGCGACCGGGCCCAACTCGTCGTTATGGCCTACGAGTCGGGGCTGATCACCCCGGGCAAGTCCGCCTGACCCGCGCCCGGTGCGGCGGCCGGCTCACAGACGGGAACGCCCGGCGCCCGCCCCGACGGTCGGCCCAACGCTCGCCCCAGGCACCTCATACCCGGGTGTGACACCGGAGTTGGCACCTGGGTGTGACGTGCGGTCCCGTCCCCGCGCCCTACCGTCACCGCGCCCTGACCAACCAGGACCGGTTTCGCACGGAGCGCACATGCACCAGATCATCGACATCGACCACATCATCCGGCTCTACCGCACCTACGCCCACGACCTCGACCGGGTCCGCGAGAAGCAGCGGAAACTGCTCGCGCCGCCGACCTCGCTGAAGGCCCAACTCGACGACATCGAGGCGGAGATCACCTACCTCCTGCTGCGTGAGACCCGACCGGAGACGGTGGTGGAGATCGGCACCTTCCACGGCTGGTCCACCACCTGGATCCTCCAGGCACTGAGGGACAACGGCACCGGCCACTTGTACTCGTACGACGTCGTGGACCACGTCGTGCGCAACATCCCCGAGCAACTGTCCACCGGCCGCTGGACGTTCACGCAGGGAGACGCACGGGAGAACCTGGAGAAGATCCCGGACACCGCAGACTTCCTCTTCATCGACGCGGCGCACTCGGCGAGTTTCGCCCGCTGGTACATCCGCGAGCTGTTCCCGCGCCTGCGGCCGGGCATACCGGTGTGCGTCCACGACGTCTTCCACGGCCGCAGGCCACTGCCGTTCACCGAGGGCGCGGTCGTCCTGCGCTGGCTCACCGACCGGGAAAACGCCTGCTTCACGGCCTCCCGGGCCCGCGAACCCGAGATCCACGATCGTCTGAACGACGTCAAACGAGCCCTCGCTCTGGGGCACCCCCTCCGCGACAGCAGGGACAACCCGATGATCTTCTTCACCCTGCGCTGACGCCGTGTGGAGCGCGCGGCCGGCGCAGCGCGGTTGCCGCGCCGCGCCGGCCGGTGAGCCGAGGGCCGTCCGCCGTCACCGGGCGGCGTCCGGCCCGGGCGTCGTCGAAGCCGGCCGCTGCGCCGGGCCGCGGAACGCTGCCCGGTCGGCCCACCACCGTGGCCCGCAGCGCCGGCCGAGAAGGCACCCGCACCCGCGCGGCTCGCTGTCAAGCGGGCGCCGGTGGGACCACCGGGGTACCGGAATATCGAGCCGTGCCGCCTACGGTCCAGCCCGCCGGTGCTCCCAGAGCGCCTCTCCGTGTGCTTCCAGCACGACGGTGCCGGAGTCGTTCGTGAGGGAGCCCCGGCTGCGGACGACGGCCGTACCGTCGTCGCGGGGGCGCACCTCCACGATCTCCAGCGTGCCGTGCAGGACGTCCTCCGGCCTGACCGGCGCCCGCATGCGCAGGGAGCTGATCTCCCGGCCGGCGATGATGGCGGCGCGTGAGAACACGGCGTCCACCATGAGGCGTTGCAGGACCGCCGCGGTGTGGAAGCCGCTGGCGATGAGGCCGCCGAAGCGGCTCCCGGCCGCCGCGTCCTCGTCCGTGTGCAGAGGCAGCGGGTCGAAGCGGCGGCCGAAATCGAGGATCTCCTCCCTGGAGATCTTGGCGCTGCCCAGGGCGAACACGGCCCCGGGCCGAAGGTGTTCGGCGTACAGCACCCGACTCACCGCCGTTCCGGCGCCGGTGCAGTCCCTGCCTGACCTCTGACCGGGACAAACCGGTGGATGTGCGTGCCGAGTCGCATACGGGTCTCCGTCCGTCCTGCCTGCGGTCACTGCTGAGCGCTCGTCTTCGCCGGCACCGCGAGCGGTGTCCTGGGCGGGTCCCGGACGTCAGTCGAGTTCCGTGACGAACCGCCAGAGCAGGCGGCTGAACGTCTCGACGTCTTCGTCCGGCCACCGGCCGAGCCGTTCCTGCAGCCCCTTGCGCTGGTGCTGCCGTACGTGGGCGAGGCAGGCGCGGCCGGTGTCGGTGAGTTCCAGCAACTTGGTTCGGGGCCGCGACGGATGGGCCACCCGGCGCAGCAAGCCGTCCGCCTCCAGCTGGGACAGCTGACGGCTGACGGTGGACTTCTCCAAGCCGTACCTCTCCGCCAGATCGGAGGCGGTCGGATGGGGGAAGGTGCCTACGTAGGACAGCATCGTGTACGCGACGAAGGAAAGCTCGTCGTACATGTTGTTCGCCCGAACCCTGGCATTGCGGGAGAACAGGATGATCGCCTCATGGATCACATCGAGGAGTTCGTCCCGGGCTGTCATGACGCCATCCTGGAGTTGTACGAAGCAACTGTCAAGGTTGTATTGCGCAACTCTGACCTCGTCGCTCTTCTCCGATGACCAGAGCCCCGAGCCGAGATCATGGGTGGCGTCGGATCGATGACGAGGTCCTCCGGATCTGCGCTGGTCTGGGCATCGAGCGCCGCGAAGGGCTCGTCCATGAGCGGCACTTCGGGCCTGTTGGCGGCGGCGCGGGCGATGGCGACGCGTTACCTTGCTGAGCAGTGCCCGGGCTCGGTGGGCCGTCACCTCTCATGTGCTCGACGAGACGGTGGACGCGCTGCGGGCGCGCTCGGACCGGAGGAGTTCCCCCCACCAACGGCAAGTCCTACACGCCTTCCAGGCGCAGCAACAACCGTGCCCGTTCCCACAATCCTGACCACCTACCCGGCAACGGGTCACGTGTGGTGTCCTCAGGAACATGCCCCCTGGGCACGGCTGCCGCAGCGGCTGGGCAGGCATGAACGCTGTCAGTGGGCTCCGGCTCGAAGCGTTCCGTCGCCGTCGGACGACGTCTGTGGCGCGGTGCGCCGGGCGATGACGGCCAGCGCCGCGACCGTCACGGCGACGACCAGCGGGTGGTCGACCAGCCACGTCTGGATGCCCTCGAAGGGGTCGGTCGATGTCAGGGTGGCGCGCTCGAGCATCCAGGAGATGGAGAACAGCAGGCCGAGGAGGGCAACCCCGATGCGGAACGCGGGGTAGAAGGCGGTGCGGGCCAGGACGATCAGGGAGGGCATCATCAGGGCGACGACGAGCAGTTGGGTCAGTTCGATGCCCAGGTTGAAGCCCAGCAGAGTGGTCACGAGCGAGCCGCGGTCGAGGCCGAGGTCGCTGATGAGGGAGGCGAACGCCAGGCCGTGGACGAGACCGAAACCGGCGGCGATGAGGATCTCTCCGCGGGTCACCAGGGGGCGTAGAGCGTGCACCGCGGACACGGCGATCGAGAGAGCGATCAGGGTCTCGACCGGGCGGGTCGGCAGGTTGATCACCCCGGTGGCCGCCAGGGCCAGGGTGAGCGAGTGGCCGATGGCGAACGCGGTGACGACGTGGACGACCCGGACGATACTGCGACGCGATGAAGGAGCCGCGCGCCATCGGCCCCCTGCGGCCACCAGCGGGGCCGGGATGAGCAGCATGAGGAGGAACAGCAGGTGATCGGCGCCCTCGCCGACGTGCTCGATACCCAGGCCGGCGGTGGTGGCGAAGCCTCGTATCCAAGAGCCTTCGCCTGCGGGGACCTTCAGGCTCTTGGTGTCGAAGTCGAAGACTCCGAGGGTCTCGGCGTCGTCGGTCTTGAGGATGCCGCGGTCGAAGTCGTAACGGACGGTGGCGATGACCTTGTGGGTGAGCAGTTCCTCGACGATGACGTCGTAGGCCAGGTCGAAGGTGGTGACCCGGCCGTCGGGCGGGCGGAGTTCGAGGGGATAGACGAGGTGCGCCACCTCGTCGATCGTTCGGACCGAACCGGTGCCGAGCCTGACGGTCCAGGGCCGGTCGTCCTCGCCGACGGCCGTGATGTGCTCGGCTGTGTACCGCTTGAGGAACGCCCGCTCGGCGCCGAGCACGGTCTCCCGGGTGAGGTCCCGGTCCACGGCGACGGCCAGGCGGTCGACGGGCAGCTGCACCTCCCCCTCGACCCGGTCGTCGCGGACATCGAGGAGGACGGCCGAGGTGCTCATCGGATGGGCGCCGGCCGGCGACGCGAGGCCGCCGATCAGGATGAGGGCCGCGAGCAGGAACGTCGGCAGCAGACGAGCTGCCGACGGACGTGCGGGCAGGAGACGGCGCACCGTGGAACCCTCAGCTCCATCCGTAGTCGGCGGTCTGGTCGCGGAAGATCGTGTGCTGGTGCACTCCGTCGACCACGATGCCGCCCTGGTTGGAGAACTCGATCCAGACCGACGGGCCGTCGACCCGTACGTAGGTCTCCTTGTTGTCGATGGTCGTCGCGCCGCTCCAGCCCAGATACGTCTCGTCGTACTCGGAGACGTACTTGGCGATGAGCGCCTCGGCGGCCTCCTCGTCCAGGTCGTCGACCCAGGTGCGGATCATCGCGGTGACCTTGTCCTGCTGCTTCTTGCTGAGGTCGCCGACCACGACGCCTTCGGGGTCGGGGAAGGGGCCGTCGTTGCCGGGGCCGAGCAGCAGGTCGTCGAAGCTGCCGTCGATCTCGGCCTTCTCCAGCTCGCTGTCGCTGAGCGATCCGATGGCCGCGATGGTGGTGTCCCGCTTGTCCTGGAGCGGGGCGTACGACGTGCCGTCCGTCTCGAACTTCGACGGCTCGATGGCGGTCAGCGTGGGCGAGAGGCTGACGTCGTCCTTGTAGTAGGTGATGTTGTACCCCGCGTGGTGGCCGTTGAACTGGACCGTGAACTGCTCGGTCTCGCTGGGCTCCCCGAAGAGGGCCAGGTAGTACTTGTCCGCGCCGTAGTCGTCGCCCCCGCCGGGGCCGCCCCCGCTGCCCGACGACCCCACCTCGCTGAGGTACTCGTCCGCGATGCGGATATCCTCCAGCTCCTTGTAACCCTGCTCGCTGAGGGCGGCCTCCATGACCTTCAGCGCCGCGGCCTTCTGGTCGTCGTCGAGGTCGGCGAACTCGATGCCGTTGCGCGCGACGAGCGCGGTCGGGAAGTTCGACCAGCCCTTGGCCTTGGCCTCGTCGTCGAAGTCGTAGACGGCGGTGTCCTTCTCGTCGTCGGAGAGCGTCGTGAGGAACGCGTTGGCGGCGGCAACGACCTCGGCGGTGTTCGCCTTCCCGGCGCCCGTGCTCGACGTTGCGGATGAACTCCGGCTCGAAGATGCCTCGGACGACGTGGACGAGGAGTCCTCGGAGCCGCAGCCGGCGACGCCGAGGCCGACGCAGGTGGCCAGGGCGATGGCGCGGCGAACGAGTGCCCGTCTTCGCCTTCCTCCGCGCGGCAGTGACCCGTGTGCGGGCAAAGCCGTCGGGGAAGAGGCGGTGGGGGAATGGGTGGACATGGGACTCCTGGAGTGGTGCGTGCAGGGGCTCCCATCGTGGGTGAGCCGTATGGGACCTCCATGGGAGCCGCTTGTGAATTGGGCAAAGTCCGGGTCCCTGCCGGGCAGGGGCGAATGCGTTCGGAGGCCCCGGCCGACCGCATCGACGCGTACCAGGGCTTCTTCGGGACCGGCGTGACCGTGGCCCGCACCCTGGGCCCGCTGGTCCTGACCTCGCTGCTGCTCGGGTGGGGGACGGCGGGGTGGCTGCTGATGGGAGGGGCGACGCTGGTGGCGTCGTACGCGATGGGTCCGGCGACGCGCCGGGCCCACGAGCGGACGGCTCTCAGGCAGCCCGTACTCGCGAACTGCTGCCGGTGTCTGACTTCGAACCGACGGTCACCGGAAGCGAGTCCAGGAACAACGCCCCCGCCAGCAGCCCCGCGCTCCCCCTCGGGCTCCACGCGCGCGCGTGCAGGTCGGCGTCGAGGGCGTGCAGGGCCTCGCGGCCGGCCTCCGTCGCCGTACCGCCGGTGTCGAGGATCCCGCGGGCCCCGGCCTGGACGTGCCGGAGGCCGATGGGGCCTGCGGTGTACAGGAGTTCGGTGTCCTGGAGGGTGGACATGACGGCGAGCAGGGCGTCCAGGCGGGCCTCGTTCTCGTCGGCGCCGGCCGAGCGGGCGGCGGCGAGGGCGTCCAACGCCCGCCGTACGTGCGGGAATCCGGCCCGTGCCTCGCCTCGCGCACCGGCGGCGCCGTACTTCGCCGAGATCGATGAGCCGCGCGAGGGCCGTCGCGGGGCCCGTCGGTCGGGGTGGGCGGCGATGCGCTTGGCGGCCGCGGCCACGTCCTTCGCCCCGGCATGCGGGTCGAGGGCGGCCGCGGCGACCAGCAGGCCGAGCGCCCACAGGGCGCCGCGGTGGCCGCCGCCGGCCAGGCCCACCGAGTGCTCGGTGCAGCGGCCGATCGCCCCGAGTTCCGTACGGAGCTGGGAAGTGGGCTCGCCCGTGCGGCGGGCCGCGGCGGCCATCGCCGCGAGGCCGGGCGCGAGCGCTTTGGCAGACCAGCGCAGGGCGCTGTGGTCCACCCGGGTCGTACGGGCGCCCAGGTCGCGCGGATCGGGCAGGCCGGGCTTGGGGGCGAGCGCCAGCTGTCCGGTCAGCGCGGTCACGGCGGCCTGCGCCAGTGTCTCGTCCTCGCGGCTGCTCATTAGAGGACCTTAGGAGGACGCCGAGGCCGACGGGGAGGCACTGTCGCTCGGCGGCGTGCCCGTGGGGGCGTCGCTTGGGGGCGTACCGCCCTCGCCGCCACCGCCGCTGCCCGCACCGGTGTTCTCCGCGTCGGGGTCGACGCCAAGGGTGAGGGAGCCCTTGTAGCCCTTGGACGGGTCCTTCTTGTGCATGGCCTTGAGGGTGAGCAGACCGCTGGAGGCACCGCCGCCGTCGTACACCATGTCGTTGTCGAGGGTGGTGTAGCTGCCGGAGTGCTGGGAGTAGGGCTCCAGCGTGAAGATCTCCTCGGCGATGTCGTCGGCGAAGAACAGCTGGCCGGTGTAGTTGACCTTGCCGCCCTCGTAGGTGCCGTCCTCCTTCTCACCGCCCGTGTGCACCTTCAGGTGGATGTGGCAGGTGCGCGGGGTGTACCAGCCCGGGAAGATCGTCTCGAACTTGACAACCCCGTTGGCGTTGGCGATCTGGTAGCCGCGCAGATAGGTGTTGTCGTTGGCGGTTGAACCGTCCTCGCTCTCCGCGGGCGCGGAGCCGCCGGGGTTGGCGGTGGTGTAGCCGGAGTAGTAGCCCCAGGCGTCGCAGTGCCAGATCTCCACGGCCGCGCCGGGCACCGGGGTACAGCCGTCGGTGGCGTCCACGACGGTGAGACGCAGGGTCAGCGGGACACCGCTCTTACCCTCGGTGATGTCCTTACGGACCAGGGCACCGTCCAGGTAGTACGGGCCCTCGGTGACACTCGACATCAGTGTCATGCACTCGCTGCTGGCGGAGGTCGCCGAGGCGCTGGCGGTGGCATCGGCGGTGGTCGTCGTCGCGTCATCGGCGAAGGCCGCCTGGTATCCGGCCACGGCGAGGCCGCCGGCGGCGACCGTGCCGCCGGTCACCGCGAGGGCGCGGCGCCGGGTGATCGAGGTGTCTCTGTGGTTTCCCGTCATGTCCATGAACGTAGGGACGGCGTCTGTCAAGAGCCTGAGCCGTCGCTGTGCGCAAGCCGAGAATGCGTACCGCGCATCTTCAGGAAGGCGCGGTAGTCGGCGCGTTGGCCCTACACCGCCATCAGCGGCGCGTCCTTCTGCCACTTGAGGATCAAAGACGGGGGTGGGGGATGACCTGGGGGCCGGCCAAGGCGCAGGTCGTCGCGCCCGCCCACGTTCACAGTGTGGTGGTGAACTTCCCGTCCGCGAGCTTGCGCAGCCAGCCCCGCTCGGCCAGCCGGTTCAGCTTCGCGCGCATCGCCTCCGAACGGACCGGCTCCAGGGAGATCCCCAGCTCACCGCAGACCTGCTTGACCATGACCGGTCCGTCGGCCCGCCGCACCACGTCCATGATCCGCTGGTAGTCCGCGGACAGGACCGTCTCGTCCATGCCACGCTCGCGCTGCGGCACCGCCAGTACCGCACGGCCCGCGACCTGCCCGGCGGGCGGCGTCACGGGCCGCTCGGCCTCGGCGCGTACCTGCTCAGCCAGCCGACGCACCACCCGTTCGGCGACAGCAAGTTCCTCCAACTCGTCGCGGACCTCCTGCAACTGCTGGCTCAACTTCTCTGCCTGCACCTCCAGTTCGGCGCTGCGGGCCGTGATCAGTTCACGAAGGTCCGCTTCCGCGTCCTGGGCCACCTTGATGTACCTCCCGCCCGGATCGTACGGATATCTGCCTCACACGCGCCGGAGAATCCACAGGTCCGTGATCGCCGCAACGTCAGACGATCTTGAGGTCCGACAACCGCCCGCGACCAGCACGAGTACACGATCACCGACTCACACCAGCCCCGTGGCCAGCGACTTCAAGATGGTGGATCTTCATTGAACAAGCACAGGCCCGTCCCATGCCGCCGCAGGACCGCGCGAGCCGCTCCGGCGCACGGCCACATCCGCGGACAGGTGGTTGGCCAGGCCGAGCCGCCCGTCGGCTCCCGGGCCACCATGGAGAACCTGCACCCTGCCCGTGGATTGGAAAACGCCCAGCTTGCGGCAGACTCTGCGGAACTTCCGCGAGACGTACTCGCAGCTGCGGTCCGTGTGAAAAATGACGCCCCGCACGTCCCCGCCGCGGGTGGCCGCAGCCGGTGGCTACACCCTGCCGCGGATGCCGCTGCAGCGGGTGAAGCCGACGCTGATCACGTCCGTCGAGCGGGCTGCCGCCTCGGCCGCGCTGGGCTGTCCGCCCTGGGTGCTGGGGCTGTGCGCCGGGTGCGGTCAGCTGATGCGTCGGCACGGACGCCGTGCGGCCATGTACTGCGCGGTGTGCCGCGCCGAACTCAACGGCCGATAGTCGGGGAGCCTTCGCGCCATCCAGTGTGAACCTGGTGATCCCCGAATCGGGCGTCCTCCCCGGGCGCGAGTCCGGTCCTAACCTGGCGAGGTAGCGGGCCGGCGGCTCTGCTCACAGGCCGGTGACGGGCTGCCCGGTGAGTGCTTGGGCGATCTGCCAGAGCTGTCCACCGCGGGACGCCTTCACGAGAACGACGTCGCCGGGGCGGAGGATGGACGCCAGGTAGGCGGCGGCGGTGCCGTTGTCACCGACCATGGCAATGTCCGGCACGCCCGCCGCACCCGCGGCGAGGGCGAGTTGCTTGGCGAGTGTGTCGCCGACCGCCACGACGAGATCGACGCCGTTCTCGGCTGCCATGCGCCCGACCTCGCGGTGAGCTTCCACGGCTTCGTCGCCCAGCTCCAGCATCTCTCCGAGTACGGCGATTCTCCGGCCGCCTGCGGCCTCGGTCGTGTCGCCGTCTGCCTCGGGACTCTCCGTTGTTCAGGGGCGCGAAGGTGATCGCGCGGCCGGAGTAGGAAGGGGACAGGCGGCTGAGAGGGACTCGATCGTGCGTCTGGCCCCAGGCGGACGGGTCCCGGATGAAGATCGTCGGGTCGGGGCCGTCCTCGTAGCCGCGAAGGATGACGAGGTGGCCTCCGGAACGTCCGTCGTCGGGGAACTGCTCGGTCACGGACACGATGACTGGTGCGTCATCGAGTCGGGTGAGCAGGTCTTCGACCGGTACGGGCTCTGCGGTCGAGGGGACCCCGAGGTCGGTAGCCAGGCTCGCGACCCCCGCGTGGAGTGCTCCACGCGGGGTCAGAACCTCGTGCTTGACCGCGAGTTTCAGCAGTTCCGTGACCGTGGGTGCCTCGCGCTCGTAGGCGAGCAGGATCATTCTCAGCGACGCCAGGCCGCACGCCCGGTTGGACCATTCCACCCTGTCCCCGAGTGCCCATCCTCCGTGTAGATCCCATTCGGCGGGGGCGATGAGCTGGCGGCACATGGGGACATCGTGGACGCGCGGCACGGTGGGCGGGCTCCTACGGTGAGACGGCAGCCTCCCGAGTCAGTGTGGTGCCGGAGAACGCGGGAGTGGGCAGGGGAACATCGTAGGGCGGGCGAGCCAACGCCTCGTGCAGCATCGCCACTACGACATCCACGTGCGTGAGTCCGACCATCGCGGCGCCCACCACGAAGTTGCTGTCACGGGACATGCCCGGCGTGCTGTTGACCTCCAGGACGTACGGCTGGTCATCCTCGGTGAGGATGAAGTCGACGCGCGCCGAGCCGCGCAGGCCGAGCCCGTCCCACAGCGTCGTGGCGTACTCGGTGACCTTGGTCAGTACCTCGGGCGGCAGCTCGGCGGCCCGTACGGCTACGGCGCCCCTGGATTCCACGTCGAGCTTGGTGTCGGCGTCGAGAACTCCGCTTCGGTGGCTTCGGTGGCCAGCGGGGGGAGCACGACGACCGCACCTCCGGGCAGCTCCAGCAACCCCACGGTCAGCGGCACGCCGGTCAGGTAGTCCTCGACCAGCACGTCTGCGTCCTCCTCGCCGGCAGCGTCCGTCAGTGCCCTGGCGAGGTCCGCCTGTTCGCGGACCAGACTCATGCCTACGCTGGAGCCGCCGAAGGGCGGCTTGACCATCGCGGCCCGCCCGTTCCAGTGCATCGGGCCCCCGGACCACACCCACCATCCGGGCGTGGGGACGCCGAGGCTCAGCATCACCCGCTTGCAAAGGATCTTGTCGGCGGCCACCGCGGATGCCCCGACTCCGCTGCCGCAGTACGGCACGCGCAGGTAGTCGAGCAGGCCCTGCAACCTCCCGTCCTCCCCGTACGGCCCGTGAAGGTTCGAGAGGGCCACGTCGTACCCGGCCAACTCCATGATGAAGTCCGGCTCGCACGGGTTCAGCACTTTCCAGCGGGCTCCGATGTCGTCCAGGGCCTTGGACAGGGCGGTCACGGAGCGCTGGTCCACGGGGCACTTCGAGTGGTAGAGCCGGTCCTCTGCTGATACCGGCCCGTAGAGGAGCGCGACACCGAGCCCCGTTCGGTCGCGCTGCCAGTCGCGACGGCCCCGCTCCCGCACGACAGGGTTTCCGCCTCGACGCCGCGCTCGTAGGTGCGGATCTTCAGCGCCTGTCTGCCGGCGGCCTGTACGAAGTTGACGTTCGTCCCCAGCGGGGCAAGGTCCGCGTGGTGGCGCACGAGGCGCCCGAGGAGTACCGGGTCAATGGCGTCCACGTCGTCCACGACGGCGACGACGTGTTCGGTGCCGGTGTGGGCGCTGTCGAACCAGGTCGCCTTGCCGTTGATGACGGCCTGCACGCGGCGGGGCTTGACCGCGCCGACTTCGGCCGTGACCCACACGGAGTCGTCGCTCACGATCGCCTCGTGCATCACCCCCGCCATGCGGAGACTCATCTCGCGGAAGCCGTGGTCATGGTGCGCGGCCCAGGCGGTACATCGCAGAGCGTTCCCGCACATTGTCGCGATCGAGCCGTCGGCGTTGAAGCAGCCGACTTCGAGGACGACCGGGCTGACGCTGAGCAGGCTGCTGATGACAAGGCCATCCGCGCCTACGCCGGTTCGCCGGGCACAGAGGCGCTCGGCCTCCTTCGACCAGTCCTTCTCGCCGTCCGGCCCGGGGTCGGCCAGCAGGACGAAGTCGTTCCCCGCTCCGTGAATCTTGCGGAAGCGCATGGCAAAGCTCCTCCCTGGGCTGAGGTGACAGTGCTCGTGATGGTCGAATGGGGCCCGGGGTCAGAGGAGTTCGATGGGCCGATACGTGGTCGTCGGCTCCTTCATGACCCACGGGGCGTGCCCGTCGAAGATCAGCACCCGGTGCCCCGCGGTGCCGGCGGACCTCATGTCGCGGATCCGCAGGTCCGCCCGTCGAGGCACACGAAGTCGCCTATGTGGATATCGCTGGGCTGCCTCTGACCGGCGATGGTGCCGAGGGGAGGAGGGGGCGCGGGAGTCGGGTCGGTGGTGCGACGCTCGTACATTCAGCCTCTCCAGATGGCCAGGAGGATTGAACCGCCGAGTGCCAGGAGGCTTGCCACGCAGGCGAGTTGTTGGTTCCGGGGGTTCATCGGGCGCCGACCAGGTGGCCGTGAAGGCGGTTGCGGACTGACGGGATACCGATTTCTCCGAGGGGCATCCAGGCCGCCGCGCCCGCTTCGATCACCATGGGGGCGACGGCGCCGGAGTGGGCCCGGAAGAGGTATCGGAAGCCGATCCGGAGGCGGGGGCCGTACCTGTGCTGCCCCGCTCTGGTCACGTCGATCAGGAAGGGGCCATCGCTGTCGGGTTCCGTCCATACCTCGCGGATGCCGACCGCCTCTGCCAACAGGCGCAGGGCCGCTCCGCTGAGAGAGTCGTCCTGTTCCTCCGGCTCCGCCTCCGCGAGGGCGAAGGCTCCTTCGTGCCGCAGGGACAGGACGCAGTTGCGTTCATTGACGACGACCGCGCCCGTCGTCATGAGGGGGCAGCGCCGGCTGTGGGTGCAGGTCCCGCACTGCGCGTGGTCGCGGGCGGCGTCGTACAGCGGCATCAGCGCCATCTGCTCGTCAGGGTGCTCGTAGATGTAGTGGGACAGCTCCCGGATGATCTGGTCTTCCCTGACACTCACGGGGCGCCGAGTCCGTGGCGCTGGGTATAGATCCACAGGAGCCTTCGCGTGACGTCGGCGGCATCCCGGAGGTAGATGAAGGCGCCGAACGACGGGGTCTCTGGGGTCGGACGGTTCTGCAAGTCGATGAGCCGGTACCCCTTGTGGAACAGCTCCCGTACGTCCTCGTCCTCGTCTGCTCCCAGATCCTCGCCGAGTAGACGGTTGAGGTGCCCGACGATCTCCGGCAGGGACACGTCCATGTCCTTGCGGGTCGAGGTGGCCATCTGCATGGAGAGGACTGTCTCGGTGCTCTCCGAGATCGTCTCGAGATCGGCTGGGAGAACTCCGGTGCCAGCGCTGTCGGTTGCTCTCGATGCCTTGCCACTACTTGCCACAGTGATCACCGTCTCGCCCCTTCGGTGCACGTCTTCCAGCCGTGCCAGTAACGCTAGGAAGAGCGACAGGAGGGGCTCTACGAGTGTGCCGGAACTTGCCCGGCGTTCACCCCAGAGATTCGATGGCTGCCGTGACGATTTCGCGCGCCGCCGGGCCGTAGACGGCAAGTTCTGCCAGATCGGTGAACGCCTGGGCATACATGGCAAGTTCGTGCTTCTGCGTGACGGTCAGGTGGGCCGAGACGAGTTCGACGTGGACCGTGTGGTCGTCGTACAGGAAGAATCCCTCGACGGGCCAGAGGCTTGAGCGGTCGGCGTCTTCAGGGATGATGCCGAGGCTCACCGAGGGAAGCGCCATAACGCTGAGCAGATAGCCGAGCTGGCCGGCCATCACCTCCGTTCCGCCTATGCGCTTTCGGAGTGCGCCCTCTTCCAGGAGGATCGCGAACGTGTGGTTGCCGTACACGATCTGCTGCTTCTCCACGCGCACGCTGACGGCCGCCGGCACGTCATCGATAATGCCGCGACGGTCGCGAATAGAGGTGAGCAGTGCGGTGATGTACGAGGCGGTCTGCACGGGGCCGGGAATGAGCCACGGCGAGTAGATGCGGAAGCGCTGGGTGCGTTCCCACAGGGGCAGAACGGACTCCTGGGCCTGCTTCAGGCCGGTGCGCTCCATCCGGCGCCACTCGACGTACATGCCCTCGATGCCGCGGGCTGTCGAGACGAGATCCTCGGCCGCACTCTCCGCGCCGCAAGCAGCGGCCCACGCACGCAGGTCGCGCTCCGAGGGCGGACGCGTGCCGCTCTCGAAGCGCGAACACTTCGACTCATGCCAGCCGAGACTGTTGGCCAACGCTCGCTTGGTGAGCCCGGCTTCGAGCCGGATTTCGCTCAGGCGTCTACCCAGGGCCCTGCGGGCTTCCTGAACGCTCGAAGATGGCGATGTCATGTCGCTGCGATGAGGCTGTTCGAGCTGTCAGGCCGGCTGGAACTCTGCGTGCGGTGTTGCCCGCGCCCACACGGCCTCGAAGGCCGACTCGCAGAGCTTCGCGACCTCAGGGTCGTCTGTGAGTTCCACCTCCATGTTCTCGCCGTCGCCATCGAAGTGGTTGACGAGAACGAGGCTGGAGTCGAAAAGCCAGAAGTCGTTGCCAGGAAGCGCGAGGCCCGTTGCGTTTCGCCGGGAGAGCCAGCGCACGTTTTCGCCGGCAGCGATGTTCAGTCCATCCGTCACGTCGTACTCGAAGCGGATGTACTCGCTGACGGGAGTCGAGACGATCCGGGCCCGGCGGACCTCGACGCCGCGCGAGGTCGCCTCCGTGACGAGGCTGTGCCAGTCACCCCAGCGCTCGGCCGGGTCGAGTGTCACGCCGGCCTTCCAGTCGATGAAGGCCGGATCCGACTTCATGTAGGCGTCGCGCATCTCCAGATGGACGGCCGTCCTCTGGCAGTCGCGGAACAGCTCCTCAAACGTCGGGGTCCTCATCGGCCTTCTTCACCTCCAGGAAGAACTGCACCATGCGCCGGGGGATCTCCACCACCGACTCGTGGCCGGGGATGTCCATCTGCCTGAGACGCTCGATGTCCTCCACCTTCAACCCCTGCACGAGGTAGCTGTCCTTCTCCTCGTCGAGGTAGATGGTGGGGGAGCCGCCACTGGGACTCTCCGGGTCCTTACCGAGCTTACGCAGGGCCATGATGTCCTCCTCGGGTGCCGGTAACGATCTCTGTGCCAGAGCTTGCCCGCGGCTGGGCCATGGAGCGAGGAACTTGCCGAAACTTGCCAGACGTACGGGAGTTGACCTTACGCGGCCGGGGGCAGAGCGACGAGCAGCAGGCCAGCCGCAGCACTCCAGGGATGGCCGGATTGAATTGTTGTCCGCCCCTCCTCCAGCCCGTAGAAGAGGCGCCGTCCCAAGCCGGGAAACCGCTGAAGTCGCCCGTCGAGCTGAGAAATTCTGGTCGACGCGCACGGGCGCATACGCGCGGTTCACTTCGACGACTCACCAGTTCGTGTCTTTTGACAGTGAAGTTAGTCCGGCCGAGGTCGCTGACCTGCGCGGACTAACTTCGCTGTCGACGCAGTCTCGTGCCCCTGCCTTCGGCCCGAACCCTCTGGCCTGCGGCGACTGGGTTGGATGGCAAGGAAGTGCGCCACGAAGTACCGCGTAATCGAGTGGAGGTGAAAGGCCGACACCGCCGGGCCGTCGCAGCGGTCTGGTGAAGCTGGGGGCAGCCTGATCCGGGGAACGCCGGGGAGGGTGGCAAGCGGCCCCGACAACGGCGGGACGTGCCGGGACTACCGGACGGTGCGGGTCCGTCTAGCGAGGTCAGAAGGTGTAGCGAGAGCGAACCAGTGGTTGAAGCTCCGTGAGCATCCAGCCGGCTCAAACCTGGTGGATATGGGCCGGTATGCAGCGCGTGATCCGCCCCTCTTCGGACGGCGGGTCAACTCCGAAGCCGGACTTTCCCTTTCCAGTGGGGAGGCCACGTTGAAAGCCTGCGGCGTAGGCGTGGCGATGCTGCCGGAGTAGAGCTGGGCGCCTCCCTGACCGATCGATTGCGTGGTGAACGTGGGAACTATCCGCGGTCGCCCGAGCCGCCGGGCAGCCAGTTCGGTGGTGGGCAGGTCCGTTGCCGACTGATGGCCGTGGGTGGGGCGGAGGCCCCGTAGTAGTCGCGGGAGTAACGACCCGTCACGGAGACCGGGAAAGCCGGTCGCAGGGCGAAGGGGGCCAGCAAGTCAGTGGCTGACGTACTGGAATGTCGGGAGGGTCGCCGGTGAATACCGACGAGCTGGAGCGTGTTTTGTATGAGGCGGAGCGCCGGGTACTGAAGATCCAGACCAAGCTGCACCGTTGGGCTCGTGATGATCCTCATCGCAGGTTCGACGACCTGTTCAGTCTCGTTGCCGATCACGGCTTCCTGCTGGTGGCCTGGGATCGGGTGCGGGGTAACAAGGGTGCACGCACGGCCGGGGTGGACGGACGCACGGCGTCGTCCATCGCGCTGTGGGTCGGCATCGAGGAGTTCCTCGACGTGCTGCGGTCGCAGATCAAGGACCGCAGTTTCCAGCCCATGCCGGTGCGGGAGCGGATGATCCCCAAGTCTGGTGGCAAGCTGCGCCGTCTGGGGATCGCGACGATCACCGACCGGGTGGTGCAGGCGTCCTTGAAGCTGGTGCTGGAGCCGATCTTCGAGGCGGATTTCCTCCCGTGTTCCTACGGGTTCCGCCCGAACCGCCGGGCTCAGGACGCGGTGGCCGAGGTGCGCCTCCTCACGTCCATGAAATACGAGTGGATCGTGGAAGGCGACATCAAAGCCTGCTTCGACGAGATCTCGCACCCCGCTCTCATGGAGCGCGTGCGGGCACGCGTCGGGGACAAACGGGTCCTGGCCCTGGTGAAGGCGTTCCTCAAGGCGGGCATCCTCAGCGAGGACGGCCTGCTGCGGGACAACGACACCGGCACCTCGCAGGGTTCGATCCTTTCGCCGTTGCTCAGCAACGTCGCGCTCTCGGTCCTGGATGAGCACATCGCCCAGGAGCCGGGAGGCGCCGGACCTGATGCCAACGAGCGCCGGAGGCGTCGACGCCGTACTCTGCCCAACTACCGCCTCGTGCGGTACGCGGACGACTGGTGCCTGATGGTGCACGGCACCAAGGCCGACGCCGAAACGCTGCGCGACGAGATCGCGGAAGTCCTCTCCACAATGGGCCTGCGCCTATCGCCGGAGAAGACTCTGATCACCCACATCGAGCAGGGCCTGGACTTCCTCGGCTGGCGCATCCAGCTCCACCGGAAACCAGGCACCGACCGGTACTACGTCTACACCTACCCGGCCAAGAAGGCCCTGCGGGCCATCATGCCAAGGTCAAGACGCTGTGCCGACAGGTCGGTACGAACCAGCCGCTCGATGCCCTGCTCGCCCGGATCAACCCGGCAGTGCGGGGCTGGTGCGCCTACTTCCGGCCCGGGGTGTCCTACGCGACCTTCTCCTACCTGCGCAACTACATGTGGCACACGGTCTGGAGATGGGTGCAGCGCAAGCACCCCAAGACGGGTCGGAGGAAGATCTACCGGCAGTACTGCGGCCGTAGGTCATGGTGGACCAGCGAGAACAGGGAGTTGTTCGACCCGATCACGGTAGGCACCACTCGCTACCGATACCGAGGTCTGGTAGTCCCTCTCCCTGGGGCGCCACGGGATGAGGACCACCACCGCGGGTCCCTCGGGGCTTGTGGAGAGCCGGGTGCGGTGCCAAGTCGCATGCCCGGTTCGGGAAGCGGCTCCGGGGAAACGGGCCGGTCGAAAGACCGGAACCGCGCCCCGGGCCGACTTCACCAACAGTTCGCCGGAGGCAGACAGGAAAGATCCCGAAAGCACTGGTGCACTGCGGACGAGCATGTCGCCCGCGCCGCTGGTGCGGGTTGAGGACTGGGCCAGGTGCTGGGCGGTGGAAGAGGTCTTCGGGATCGAGCCCGGTCTGCTCAACGATGACCGTCTGGCCCGGGCACTGGATGCGATCGCTCCGCACCTGGAGCACATCGCGGGCACGGTCGGGGCGCGGGCGATCGGTGAGTTCGGGATCGATGTGGCCCGGATGCACTGGGACGTGACCAGCATGTCCGTGCACGGGGCCTTCCCGGTTGAGGGTTAGGACGAGGGCTTCCCCGTCATCGGCTACGAGCATCCCAAGGACCGGCGTTTCGATCTGAAGCAGGTCCAGGCCGGACTCGCGGTGTCGGCCGACGGCGGCATCCCGCTCCATGCCCGGGTCTTCGGCGGTGGTGCGGCCGAGGTCAGCCAGGTCGTCGGCGCGATGAAGGACCTGCGGGCCATGGCCGGTGAGCGCGACTTCCTGATGGTCGCCGACTCCAAGCTGGTGTCCTATTCCAACGTCTGTGCCCTGCTGGCGGCCGGGGTTCAGTTCATCGCCCCGGCCCCGGCCGTCCAGGTCAAGGACGAGGTCTATGCCGCTCTCGATCTCGCGCAGGCCACCGTTGTGGACTGGACGCCGGACCGGGAGGCGGGCAAGCCCACGGAGCGGCGCGAGACCTACCGCGTGCTGGAGGACACCCACACCCTGACCGGGCCCCCCGCAAGAGCGATCCTCAGCTGACCGTGCGACGGATCCTGGTCCACTCCACCGCGAACGCCGCCGGCCAGCAAGCCGCCCGGGACAAACGCCTGGCCAAGGCCGCAGAAGACCTGAACAAGCTCACCACCGCGGCCGGCGGACGCCACTACAAGACCCGGGAGAAGATCGTCGCCCGGATCGGTGTCATCGCCGCCAAGCGCCGTGTCACCTCTTGTCTGCGCTGGACCGTCACCGATAACGAGGACGGCACCCCGGTCCTGGCCTGGCACTTCGACACCGGCGTGCTGAAGGCAGAAGCTGCTGTCGACGGCTAGTACGCACTGCTGACGTCCGTCCCCGCCGACCAGGCGGACGCCGGACAGGCCCTGATCCACTACAAAGGCCAGGGCGTGGTCGAGCGCAGATACCACGACTTCAGCAGATACCACGACTGCAAGGGCCCGCTCGCGATCGCGCTGGTCTTCGTGCAGCACAACCGGCGCGTCGCCGGGTCGCGTCCCGCCAGGTGGTGTAAGCGATCACGCGCTTCGCCCTCCGGTATCCGGCTCGCGATGATCTCTCCGTCGGACGCGGCACGCGAAGTGGCCCGGTGAGGCGCCGGGTGCCCCAGCCGGTCGAAGTACCCCCCGTGACCTGCGAGTTCCGTTCCGTTGATCGGCTACACCACCCGGCGGGACGCCATCCGTCGCCGCCCTGATCCAGGTCTTCTGCCTGATCGAGCGGCAGGTCAGACGGGCGCTCGGCCCCGAGCAGACCATGAGCGGCCTCTACCCCGACAACCGCCGCGTCCGCCCCAACCGGCCGCATGATCTTTTACCACCTCGGCGAACTCACCCTGCGGATCGGCAGCGTCACCGACCCGCCCACCGTCCAGATCACCCGCGGCATCCAACTCCACCTCCTCGACCTCCTCAACACCGACATCGGACAAACCCGCTGGCCACAGACCTGAATCAGCAACCTGCGAAATACGGGGCTAGATCACGATGCCCGCACAGGCGACAGCCTTCTGGCACTGCTGCGCATCTACCTCGATTGCGCCGACTCCAAGTCACACACTGCTCACTTGAGCGGTCTGAGCCGCCCAACCCTCTACAGTCGTCTGCGGACCATCGAACGTATCCTGGGCGCGTCACTTGAGTCCGTCGAGTCATGCACCTCGCTTCACATGGCCCTCATGGTCATCGACGCCCGCTGACCGCTGGACACCCTCAGGGCAGCTGACTTGGATTCGCAAGGCAGGCTCCGGTCGCTCCGCCCGGCATGCAGTTCATCGGGACATGGAAGCCTTCGCTGCTCTTGGCTCGACGGCAGGACCGGACTACCCACCTGCTGCGTGTGGGGATGAGGAGAAGGTGAAGTACTCGCAAGGAGTGCAGACCGACGAACTGCAGCAAGTTGTTGACAGGCTGGCTGCGCAGCTGGGGCGTTCCGTTGCGATCGATGATCCGCAACTGCGTCTCTTGGCGGTGAGCAGGCATTTCGGGGACGAGGACGCGCTCCGTGTTCGTGCGGTCATGCAGCGCGAAGCGGACCCGTCAGAGAAGGCCCGGATGCTCTCGCATGGAATCGCCGACTGGGATCGACCAGGCCGGGTGCCGGGCGATGCCGAGAAGGGCATCAAGCCGCGGGTGTGCGTGCCCATCCGCGAGCACGGGCTGCTGCTCGCCTACCTTTTCCTGATCGATGAATCGGTGGAAGATTGGGAGATCGCCCGAGCGACCACCGCAGCGGTCAGTATTGGACTGCTGCTCTACCGGCGTTTGGTGCTGCACGAGCGGCAACAAAGCCGGGAGGAGGCGCTGCTGCGTGATCTCATTGCGGCTGACCCTGCCGTCCGTGCTCGTGCCGGAGAAGAGGTCGACGAGGAGGGCCTGCTGAAGTCCCTCGAACAGGCCATGGTCATGGTCATCGAGTTGGTCGACACACCCCCGGCCCTGGAGAGTGCCGAGGTCGCCCTGCGAGCCGCCACCGAGCATGCCAGGCGCATCGAGCCACCTGGAACGGTGCTGACCGTGGTCCAGGGGCGGCGGGCTCTACTGCTGCGAGGCGGCGACCGACTGTCCGACGCGACCGGCCGGGCACTTGCGCAGAACGTGATCGCCGAAGTGCAGTCCCAGGCCGACGTCGGCCGGTGCGTTGCAGGCCTCGGCACGGTGCGATCGGGCCCGGATGCAGCCGCGGTCTCGCACGAACAGGCGCGCGTCGCAGCGCGTGCCGCTGGTGTGCTGCCTTCGCTCGGAGACGTGACCGCGTGGGAAGACCTGGGTGTGTATGCGTTCCTGCTCAAGCTCTCCCCACGCGACTTGAGCCCCACCCTGTACCCGCCCGGTCTGCGCGCTCTTGTGGAGCGAGGGCACGCCGACAGCCTGCTGGATACCGCAGAGGCCTACCTCGACTGCGCCGGCGACGCGACGCGCGCGGCGGCAGCGCTTCATATCCATCGCTCCACGCTGTACTACCGGCTCGAGCGTATCGAGAAGGCCACCGGGATGGACCTGCGCGACGGCCGTAACCGGCTCACCCTGCATCTGGGCATCAAACTGACGCGGCTCGTCGGCGCATACGCCGAACTGGCCGACGACGCATCGTGACATTCAGACACCGCGTCGGACAGAACCCTCGCGAATTCGTAATCCTGTCGGAAGACGGAGGGCCCTCCTGACTGGAACTGTCGTTCCTCACAACGTGCAGGTTGTGCAGGCCACAGCACCCAAGCTTCAGGAGGGCACGTGTCCCACGATCTTGGCGACGCCCCGCCCGGTGCATCCAACGATCCACTGCTCCAGCCGTTTCAGCTCAAGCATCTCACCCTGCGCAATCGCATCATCAGCACCAGTCATGAACCGGCCTACGCCGAGGACGGCAAGCCGAAGCTGCGCTACCAGCTCTACCACGAGGAGAAGGCCAAGGGCGGCATCGCTCTGACGATGATCGGTGGGTCAGCGACCGTCGCGATCGATTCCCCGTCGTCGTTCGGCCAGCTCTCCGTCGCTGACGATGCGATCATTCCGTACTTCCGAGAGATCGCCGATCGTGTGCACGCCCACGGCGCGGCGATCATGAGCCAGATCACGCACATGGGTCGTCGCACGAGGTGGGACACCGCGGACTGGCTGCCGACCGTGTCCTCCTCCACGCTGCGGGAGCCGGCGCATCGGAGCTTTCCCAAGGCCACCGAGGATTTCGACATCCGCCGGATCGTACGTGCATACGGCGATGCGGCGCGGCGGTGCAAGGACGGTGGTCTGGACGGCGTCGAGATCAGCGCGCACGGCGGACACCTGATCGAGCAGTTCTGGTCGCCGCGGATGAACCGGCGCACCGACCACTACGGCGGCAGCCTCGACAACCGTCTCCGGTTTGTGTTCGAGGTGCTCGAGGCGGTCCGCGCGGCGGTCGGCGACGACTACATCGTCGGCATCCGCATGAGCGGCGACGAGCAGGTGGAGGGAGGCCTCACCCAGCAGGACGCGATCGCGATCGGACAGCGCCTGGCCGAATCGGGGCTCATTGACTTCATTTCGTTGAGCGTGGCATCCGCGACGACAGACACAGAACTTGCCCGGCAGATCCCGCCGCTCGGCAGCCCTCTCGGCGCCTCGCTGTCCATCACCAGGGCATTCAAGGACAAGGTCGGCTTGCCGCTCATGCATGCGGGCCGCATCGCGGACCTGCCCACCGCGCGCCATGCGCTGCGCGAGGGCGGTCTGGACCTCGTCGGCATGGTGCGTGCCCACATCGCTGATCCGCACATCGTGCGCAAGCTCGAGGCCGGTGAAGAGGACCGGATCCGCCCGTGCGTCGGTGCCTCGTACTGCATCAACCGGATTTACGTCGGCCTCGACGCCCTGTGCCTGCACAACCCGGCCACCGGCCGCGAGCAACTGATTCCGCACATCGCACCGGCAGCGGAGCGCCGCAAGCGAGTCGTCGTGGTCGGTGGGGGTCCGGCCGGCCTCGAGGCGGCCCGGGGGTGCGCCGAAGCCGGGCACGAGGTGACACTCTTCGAGGCGGCCGGTCGGATCGGCGGCCAGGTGCAGCTCGCCGCGCGTGCGAATGAACGGCAGAGAGAGCTGCTCAGCATCGTCAACTGGCTGGAGGACGAGGCCCGTCGGCTCGGCGTCACCCTGCGGCGGGGCGTCTTCGCGGATACCGATGACGTACTGGCGCTCGAGCCGGACGTGGTCATCACTGCCACCGGTGGGCTGCCCGCGACACCCGAACTCACTGCTGGGGAAAGCCTGACCGTCTCCACGTGGGACATTCTCAGCGGCGATGCGGCGCCGGGCCGACGGGTCCTGATTTTCGACGACCACGGGGGAGACCAGGCATTGTCCACCGCCGAGCGGCTCATCGCGGCGGGCTCACAGGTCGAGATCGTCGCGCCGGACCGAGAGATCGGCCATGAGGTGATCGGTGTGCTTTACCCGGCGTACTTGGAGTCGTTCTACCGCACGGGCGTACGCCTTACTCCTGACCACCGCCTGCGCGAGGTCCGCCGCGGCGATGGCGGGCTGGTGGTCGTGCTCCGCAACGAATACACCGGTGAACTCGTGGAGCGGGTCGTGGACCAGGTCGTTGTCGAGCACGGAACCGTGCCCAACGACGACCTCTACCTCGAGCTCAAGGACGCCTCCACCAACCTCGGCGAAGTCGACCTCGACGCACTCGCCACCGTTGCGCCGCAGCAACTGGTGAACAACCCCGACGGACGCTATCGGCTGTACCGCATCGGGGACGCCGTGGCCAGCCGCAACATCCACGCCGCGATGTACGACGCGCGACGCATCGCCCTGTCCATCTGATCGAGCCACCAAGAAGCCTGAGCCCCAGCGAGAGCAGCTCGGGAACAGTGAGATGCGTGCCGGGGACACACAGCCGCCACGTAGACCCCGAGAACCATTCACTCCGGCCGTCGCACAGGGATCCTCCGTTCGCTTTGGACGGTGGGCCGACGGCCGCACCACTGAGGAACATGAATCCCGGCCCAGACTGGGCTCTCCCCTGCGCGGGCGGGTCTGGGCCCTGAACCCCGGAGGCTGTAATGACCGCGCATGCGCTGGACGACGCTCCCTTGTCTGGTTTCCACAAGAAACTCACGCCGTACTCGTCCGGGGGCCCGTTCCTCGATGGCTACATCTGGTGTGCGCCTTCTCGCGCAGTAGGCCTTGACAAGCCGGTAGCCCGAACACATCGTTCCTGCAGATTGTTTTACAGTCTGCAGTTACCGGAGTCCAGGTCTGGAGACGCACGTGAACCTGCCACGCCTCGAACCCCGCTGCTGGAACCTCTCACCCTCAAGGACCCGCAGCTGCGCAACCGCATGATCAGCACCTCTTGCGAGCCCGCATGCGGGGATAACGAGGTGCGCGGGCACACCCTCTCCGCCGCTTCCTGCGTCATGGCGACGACGCCATTCATGCGCCTGCGGGGGCGTCCCTTCCGGGGGAGCCGCCACGGTCGCCTGCAGTTGACCTCCGCCTCGTTACCCACGGTGCGGGGCCAACGTGGGGCGATCGGCCACATCGCGGCCGGCCGCAGCATCCACGCCGTCCATCCTCAACGCGACGAGAGCCGGTTTCGCCAACTGATCGGCTCGGCGCTCCCTTTTGATCAGTAGGACCTTCACCGCAGGGTCCTCACAACACACCCGTGGAGGTGTGATGGCCATGATCGAGGCACAGCAACTGTCGAAATGCTATGCCCCCCCGGCAGCCAAGAGGTGGTTTCGAAAGAGCAAGGAACCTGCACGGACCTTCGCCGTCGACCAGGTCAGCTTCACCGTCGACAAGGGTGAGCTGTTCGTCATCATGGGGCTGTCGGGGTCGGGGAAATCCACGCTGCTTCGGATGCTCAACCGACTCGTCGAACCGACGTCGGGCTCCGTAACCCTGGACGGAAAAGACTTCCTCGCCCTCGACGACGACGCGCTGCGGCAAACCCGCAACCGCACCGTGAGCATGGTGTTCCAGCACTACGCCCTGCTGCCGCACCGGACAGTCGCAGAGAACACGGCCTTGGGGCTCTCCCTTCGCGGCACGTCGGCCCAAGAGCGGCAGCGCCGTGCCAAAGAGGCGTTGGAGATCGTGGGCCTCGGGGACTGGGGCCACGTCTACCCATCCCAGCTGTCCGGTGGAATGCGCCAGCGCGTCGGTCTGGCGCGAGCTCTCGCCACGGACGCGGAAATTCTGCTCATGGATGAGCCTTTCAGCGCGCTCGACCCCATCATCCGCCGCGACATGCAGGACCTCCTGCTTAGGCTGCAGGCGGAGATGCAGAAGACCATCGTCTTCGTCACACACGACCTCAACGAGGCCATGCGTCTAGGCGACCGGATCATGGTCATGCGTGACGGTGGCGTCGTGCAGTTGGGCACCGCTCAGGAGATCCTCACCCACCCGGCCGATGACTATGTCGCCAACTTCGTCTCCGACGTCGACCGGTCGCGGGTGGTCACCGTCGATCTCGTCATGCGGGAGCCACTGATCACGGCCACGATCGACGAAACACCGCAGGACGTGCTCCGCCGCCTGGAGCTCGCTCAGACAGGTGGCATCTACGTGCTGGATGCGAACGGCGTCGTGGAAGGCGTCGCCCACGACCCGTCTCTGGCCAAGGCCATCCGCTCGGGTGCGACGACACTCGACGGTCTGCTCACCCAGGACTTCGAGTCGGTGACTGAGGATGCACGCCTGATCGACCTTTTCACACGCGTCGGCAAGCATGCCGTACCGCTCGCAGTCGTCGACAGCGAGCGGCGGTTGATCGGTGTGGTGCCGCGTGCTGCCCTGCTCACCGCACTTGCTGATCGCGAGGAGGCCGTCCATGCCTAATTTCCACATCGGCGACGGCGTGGCCAAGCTCGTCGAATGGTTCCAGAACCACTGGGCCGGCTTCTTCAACGCCTGCGCCTCCGTCATGCAGTGGCTCATCGACAAGGTGCTCTTCGTGCTCACCGCACCGCACTGGTTGGTCATCGTGGCCGTGGCGGTCGCTCTGGCGTGGTGGGCGCGAGGCGTACCGTTCGCGATCTTCACTCTCAGCGGGTTCCTCCTTATCGAGTCCATGCAGCTGTGGAACGACGCCATGCAGACGCTTGCGATCGTCCTGGTCGCTTCCGTCCTCGCAGTGGCTGTCGGTGTGCCTGCGGGAATCTGGGCCGCACAGAGTCGCCGGGCCAGTGCCGGCATACGGCCGGTCCTCGACTTCATGCAGACCCTGCCGGTGTTCGTCTACCTCATTCCGGCTGTGTTCTTCTTCGGCATCGGTGTCGTCCCGGCGGCCCTGTCGACCTGGATCGTCGCCACCCCTCCAGCCGTGCGACTCACGCAACTGGGCCTGCGGCAGGTCGACCCGGAGATCGTGGAAGCCGGAGCTGCCTTCGGCGCGAAACCTGGCCAGCTGCTCCGTGAAATCAAGATCCCACTTGCTGTTCCGGCCATTATGACCGGTCTGAACCAGGTCGTCATGATGGCGCTTTCCATGGTCGTCATCTCCGGCATGGTCGGCGCCGGGGGCCTCGGGACGACCGTCGTAAGCGGCCTCAGCCGCCTCGACGTCGGCATGGGTGTCGAGGGCGGCCTCGGCGTCGTGTTCCTCGCGATCTACCTCGACCGCCTCAGCGGTGCCTTCCCCAAGCCCCGCAAGGCGGCGCCTATCGCCATTGAGCCCAAGGCCGATATCGCCGCATCACCCGAAGTCGGCGCGGCGCCGGCGCCCACCGCGTGAAACAAGCACTGCACCGAGGAGAACTTCGCCATGCGTAACAAGTGTCTGACCATCACCCTACTGACCGTGATCGCCGCTTCCCTGACTGCCTGCAGCGGAAACGCGCAGACCACCAGTAGCGCAAGCGGCAAAAAGACCGTGACCATCGGAGCTGTCGCCTACGACGAGACCATCGCCTCCAGTTATCTGTGGAAGGAGTTGCTGGAGGAGCAGGGCTACACGGTCAAGGTCAGTCAGCTCGAGCTGGGATCCGTCTACGCCGGAGTGGCGAACGGCCAGCTGGACATGTTCACCACCGGTGTGCCGAAGATCCATGCCGACTACTACTCCAGGTTCGGCTCCAAATTCACCGCCCTGAACAAGTGGTATTCGCCCGTCACACAGGCGGTCGCCGTCCCGACCTCCACCGGCTTGACCTCGATGGATCAATTGGCCAGTCATGCCGCCGAATTCGGCAGCCAGATCGTCGGTATCGAGTCCGGATCGGGACTGATGCGGGACCTCCACAACAAGGCCGTGAAGGATTACGGGCTGCAGAAGTACACGGTCATCGACGGCAGCACGCCGGCGATGTTGGCCGCACTCGACAAGGCGATGAAAGAGAAGAAGTCGGTCGCGGTCACCCTCTGGCAACCGCACTGGGCCTTCAGCAAGTACCCACTCACTCTGCTCAAGGACCCCAAGAACGCCTTCGGTGGGAGCGACAGCTTCGAGGTCGTCGCGAACAAGAAGTTCGTCGGAAGCAATGCCAAGCTTGCCGCTGAATTCAAGAAGTTCAGCATGACCGCTGATCAACTCCAGAGCCTGGAGCTGATGATCAATCAGGCGGGGGCGGGCCACGAGCAGGAAGCTGCCAAGAAGTGGATCCAGAAGAATCAGTCCGCCGTGAAGGAGTGGACCTCGGCGGGTACCAGCTAGCCCCGCCCCTGCACTTGGGTACGGCTGGCTGTGGGGCGGAAACGCGAAAGTGCCTTCCTGACCTGGAACGATGAACCTTGCTGAGGGGTTCTGTCGGTCCAGGCGGAGGGCACTTTCCACGTGCAGGCTATCGGGATGCGGCCCAAGGTCCATGGCAGTGCCGATGGTTCGGGGGTGGTCGGGCATGCCGGGGCACGGTTGCTGGCGGATCTCGCTGATGCCACCGGGCTGACCGCCGCGTATTCCGCCGCTCTCAGGTCGCTTCGGCCGCGGGGACCGGGCATGATCCGGGCCGGGTCGCCACCGGCCTGGCGGTGATGCTCGCCGACGGTGGTGAGGCGATCGCGGATCTGGCCGTGCTGCGGGACCAGGCAGGGGTGTTCGGCCCGGTCGCCTCCACGCCTACCGCTTGGCGGTTGCTCGCCGACACCAACGAGGCTGCACTCGCTTCGCTGCGAGCGGCCCGCGGTTCAGCCCGGGAAGTCGCCTGGATGCAGGCCGCCGAGACCGGCGAGGGCATACCTGCTGCTCGGGCCGGCGGGCGAGAACTTCCCGGCCTGGTTCTGGACCTCGACGCCACGCTGGTGACCTGCCACTCCCAGAAAGAGCAGGCCGCACCCACCTATAAGGGCGGCTTCGGCTTCCACCCGCTGCTGTGTTTCCTCGCGAACACCGGCGAGGCCGTGTCGGGGCGGCTGCGGCCCAGGAACTCCGGAGCCAACACTGCCGCCGATCACATCGCGGTGCTCGACCAGGCGCTCGCGCAGATCCCCGACGCTCACCGGCACGGCACCGACATCCTGGTCCGCGCCGACAGTGCCGGATCCGCGAAAGCCTTCCTCGCCCACGTCCGCGACCTACGGAAACGAGGAATTCGTACCTTCTTCTCGGTCGGATACGCAATCACCGAGCCGGTCCGCCGAGCTGTCCGGGCCATGCCCGACCGCCTCTGGCATCCCGCCCCGGAACCAGGACGGGACGCTGCGTGATGGCGCCGAGGTGGCCGAGCTGACTGGCATGGTCGATCTGGATGGCTATCCCACCGGCACCCGCATCATCGTGCGCCGGGAGCGGCCGCACCCCGGAGCCCAGCTGTCCCTGTTCGATCAGGACGAGGGCCTGCGGCATCAGGTGTTCCTCACCGACACCCCGTACTCCGGGGGCGGATCCGCCCAGTTCCTGGAGGTCCGTCACCGCGGGCATGTCACTGTCGAGGACCACATCCGGTGCGGCAAGACCACCGGCTTCGGCCGCTTCCCCTCCCGCGACTTCGCCGTCAACGCCGTCTGGCTCGAACTCAGCCTCGCGGCGATCGATCTGCTGGCCTGGACGCGCGTCCTGCTGCTGGACGGGGAGCTGGCCACTGCCGAGCCGAAGAAGCTCCGCTACCGGCTGCTGCACGTCGCCGCCCGCCTCACCCACGGCGGCCGACGCCTGCGCTTGCGGATATCGGCGACCTGGCCCTGGAGAAACGAACTGGCCACGGCCTTCCATCGCCTCGCCGCACTGCCCCGTCCCGCCGGCTGACCGGAAAACCCTGACCGCCCACGACCCGAAGGACCCTGGAGAACCCGACCACCGCGCCGGGTCTCCACCATGTCCGAACACCGAAATCGCGTCGGCCACTCGACAGTTACCCCGCAACGACGCCTCATCGCCCCCAACCGAAACGGCGAGGCTAGTAGCCGCTGCTGTGCTTCCGGATAGGTACCGAGCTCGTCCACGGTGTTGCGCTGGTCGAGGTCTGCGTAGTCGCCGTGCAGTTTGATGATCGTGACAGTGCTGTGCGCCAACGGCTTGATGGCCGTTGCCTGGTCTGGCCTGTGGACGACTTGTGGTGAGATTCCTACCTCTTGCAGCGCATGTTCCATGAGCCGGTCGAAGTTCGTGGTCAGGATGACCCGAATACTGCCGCGTTTGACGAGCTGTGCGATGGCGCGGTGTGCAGCAGTAGGCAGTTTGCCGTTGCCTTCTTCGTCGTCCTTGTCAGGATCGAAGTACCCAGCGAGCTGCGCCTGTCGTGCGGCGGAGGTTGGGGCGACAGCGGCCAGAAGCCCGGAATAGCTCAGTGCCTCTCCGAACTTCTCCCGCCACCAGCCCTCTGGATCCTCAGCAGCAGACTGGGCTGCGTCTGGGGCGTGAGGGTCATGTGCCGCAGCGACTTTGCCGACGAGGTCTTGGACGATGCCCCAGCCCGTCTTCACTCCTGAGGCAAGGGAGACGCCGGAGCCCAGCAGGAGTGCGTATACGCCTGGACTGGCATGGACATTGAGTGACAGAGCCACTGCCGGATCCATAGCTGTTCCAGCGGGCAGTGGAAGCGGGGCGACGGTTGCGCCGTCTGTTGATGCCGTATCAGATGCCATGATCATGTGCTCCTCGTTGCTGAGCAAGCGGCTCCTGGGCAGATGATGTCGTCGCCCGTGCAGCACCATACTCGAATTTCGTCAGATTGACGATAACCCCCCCCATGGGGCCGTTGTCGGCGGCGTGGGGGTGGGGTGCCCGTTTGGGGGCGCGCACGGTGTGGGGTGAGGGTCTCGCGGCCTGGCTGGCGTGAATCTCAAGGTGAGGTGTCGGTTGCTCGTCGTGGTGCGCGTCCCCGGGTTCGGTTGCGAACTCGCTGTTTGCGTAAGCGACTTGCCTGACTTTGCTTCGATCGTGACGCAGGTCACTCGAAGTGCATCTCGGGATTTGAGACGACTCTGCTTTGCGGTGCTCGATCTTGCAACGAAAGGCGCTCTGGGGGTCCTCTGGCCTCGACTTAGGGCACGTGGGGGGGCACGGCGCCCCCAAATTGGACTAGACAACAAACAAACCCCAGGCCACTGACCTGGGGTTTCATCATGGAGCGGGTGACGAGAATCGAACTCGCGCTCTCAGCTTGGGAAGCGACGGCGCTTGCGTGGGCACATGGCTGCTGACCTGCGTGGATTCGTCGCGCCGACGCCGTTGCGCGGGCCTGATCGCACCGCTGTTGACCGTGGTTGTCCGCTCTTACGGGCACGCTGTGGGCACGGCTTTGCGGAAGGAGGGGACAGAGAGGCTGCGCGAGTGGGCTCTGCGCTTGGCTTGGCCAGCGGGGACGTCCAGCTCGGGCGCCTTTGCGCGTGCACACGCCTTCTGCTCGGCTCTGGCTCACTTGCCGACGTCAGGGTCGTACCACTGGAGTGCTTGGCCGGTGACGGCGGCGATGCACTCAAAGTCCCGGTCGTGGTGCAGGAGGTCAGTCCCTGCAACTCGGCCGTGGCGGCTACCACGAGGGCCGCCGGCCCGGCGTTGCGGTGCTGTCCGCGCTGGGTGAGGATCTCCTGGACTTGCCAGGCGCGGTCGTAGCACGATCGTCGACCGGCACTCGTCCGAAGAGCAGGCGCAGGTCCTCGATGACCTGTGCACGGTCGGCGGCGAAGCGCGCTTGTATAAGAACTCCAGCTCGGTGATGGGGCAGGTGGCGATGAGCCCGGATGCCGCTGCGAACAGTGCTCAGGTGGGGATGCTGGCCGCCGTCGCTCTCGCCCGGACCGAAACTGCACGTCGTAGCCGCCGCTGAGAGTGTAGGCGGAGACGGACACGATGTTGTCGTTCCGGTTCGCCACGGCGGGATGTTGCGCTCGCCGCGCGGGTTGGTGATGTCGAACAAGTCGGCCGGCGCGGCTCGCCCCACCTGCGCCGCGATCCTCGACGGGGCCGGACCGCGACCCCCGTGCTCCAACCGCAACCGCCCCTCCCTCGACCCGCCCCCCCTGCAGACCCGACAACTCCCTGCCATGCGCCAGGGCAAGGGTGTTGCAAGAGGCCTGCAAGGAAAGCGCCGTGCGCACAGGGAACCCTCCTGCCGTCTGTTGTACGCAACGACGAGCGACGGGGGATCGCGTGTCTGTCCAAACGACGAAACCAGCACTGATCGAGCAGGGGCACTGGCTGACGGTACGGGACTGCAAGAGGGTCCTGGTGGTCGTGCACACGGTGACCTTCGCCCAACGACTGCGCGAGGTTTTCGAGCTGCTGGAGACCGATCTGCGCATTCAACTGGTCTTCACGGTCGCACCACATGCCTTCGGCAACGGGGTCACCGAGTTCCTGCAGAACCTGAGCATCACCACGGTGCCCTGGGAAGAGGCCCTGCGGTCCGAGTTCGACCTCGCGCTCGCGGCGGGCTCCCGCGGGTTACACGAACTGCGGACTCCGGTCGTACGCATCTCGCATGGGGCAGGTCAGATCAAACTGCTCACCGACGTCACCGTACTGGCACCGGGAGAGCCGAGGTCGCCCGGGATGCTGAGCCGCCAGCACCTGCTGCACGAGGGGCGGCTGGTTCCGGCGGCGATCGTCTATGCCCATGACCGGGATCTGGAGGAACTCGCCCGCTCCTGCCCGGAGGCGCTTCCGGTGGCTCATGTGATGGGCGATCCGTGCGTCGACCGGATCACGATCGGCAGGCCCAGGCGCGAGTCCTACCGTCGTGCGCTGGGAATCGAGGACGGACAGCAGCTCGTGGTCGTCACGTCCACCTGGGGACCGGCTTCGACGTTCGGGCAGCTCGACTCCCTGTTGCCGCAGCTGCTGAGCCAGCTGCCGGGTGACGGCTACCGTGTCGCGATGCTGGTCCATCCCAATGTGTTCGCGGGTCACGGCATCCGACAGGTGCACGGCTGGCTGTCCTGCTGCCAGGGCCGGGGGATCGCGGTCGTCCCACCGGAAGCCGACTGGCAGGCGCCGCTGATCGCGGCCGACTGGATCATCGGCGACCACGGATCATTGACCGCGTACGGCACACTCACGGACGCGACGATGCTGCTGACGGCCGGATCCCCACGTGAGGTGTCGGCCTGCTCCCCGGCGGCTCTGCTGTCCGCCGCCGCGCCTGTGGTCTCTCCGGTGTACCCGTTGGCGGAGCAGCTGGAGTATGCGGCAGAGCTGCACCGTCCGGGACAGTACGACAATGTCGCCGCCTCGCTGTCGTCGGCGCCGGGTCAGTTCCACCGGCGGATGCGTTCGGTTATCTACCGCATGCTCGGGCTGGGAGAACCCGCTCGTCCGCCGTTCGTCGCGCCGCCCTCGCCTCCGCCGTCACTGACGCGGTGGGAGATCTCCGCCGGTAGCGGGGTGGCACGGTGAGCGACCGGCTCGCGATCCCGGGGCCCGATACCGCGTGGGCCACGGTGTGCTTCCGGGTGGCAAGCACCGGCGGGTTACTCCGTGATGACGGCTTGGACGGCCAGTCGTCCTTCGTGGCCTGGCGTTCGGATACGGCGCACGGTCCGGCTCTCGTCCGATCCGACCGGCTGCTCTCGTCCGCGGGACAGCACGCGCATCCGTATTCGTCCCCCTGTCCGCACGCGCCCGGCCCGCTTCCCTGTGACGTGCACCTGTGGGTGGACGCGGATAGTCCGGATCGGACAGAACTCATGAAACACGCCGATGCGCTCGTGAGCCGCGTGCCGCTGCCTCCCGAGCGAGCTCACCGGCGGGTGCGCGAGATGCTGGCGGACCACTCGGGATGCCTTGCTGCCGCCGTACCCGATACGACCACGATGTGTGTCGTCGGGATACGAGGCCGCGTGGGTGCCGTGTCGTTCGTACGGCTGGACCGTGGCGGGGCCGATGCTCCGCTCTCACCGCACGCGGTCGTGTCGGTCGTCCACGCCTGGGTGGTGTCCGGGGGATCGCCCCGCGCGCTGCGTTCCATCGCTCCGATGCCGCGTCGCTGACAGGCATGCCGGCCGGCTGCGGCGATCACGGCTGCCGCAGCCGGTCGTCCAGACGTTGTGCGTCCTCGGGGCTCACGCGGCGGAAGAGATCCCGGGCGGCCTCGTAGTGACGTATCGATTCCGCATGATCACCACGTGATTCGGCGGCCTGGCCGAGCCATTCCAGGCAGCGCGCCTCCCAGTGCTCGGACCGGGCGTCGCCCGATCGGAAGCGCGCGAGCGCCTCCCGCAATCGCCGGACGCCTCCGACGCGGTCCCCGCGGCGGTCCAGGACATGGCCGAGAAGGGCCAGGACGCGGGTCGCCTCGTACGTCTCTCCCAGTGAGTCCAGTTCGGTGCCGGCCCGGCGCAGCTGTTCGGCGGCCGTGGCCAGGTCACCGCCGGCCAGAGCGGTCTCGCCGAGGCGCCGCCGGGAGAGGGCGGCCCCGCGCCGGTAGCCGATCGACTCCCTCAGGCGTAGGGCTTGTTCGAAGTGGGTGCGTGCGTCGTCGAGCCGGTGGTCCAGGAGACTGACGTGTCCCAATCCGCTGACAGCTTGGGCCTGTTGGCGTACGTCACCGTCAGCCGTGGCCAGCTCCAGCGCCTGCCGGTACCAGTTGGCCGCCTCCGGATACCGGCCGGCGTTGCGCAAACCGATCGCGCCGGAGGTGAGCATGCGGCCCTCCCCTTGCCTCGATCCGCTTCGGCGCGCCGCTTCGAGACCGAGTCGGTGCGCCTCGATCCACATCTCGGATGGACGTAACCGGAGGAAGAGGGGCCACATGAGGTCCGTCAGACGCCAGCAGGAGGAGTGCCAACCGGCCCGGGCCGAGTGCCGTACCGCGCCCATCAGGCCGTTGCGGTGTGTATCCAGCCGGGCGAGCGCCTCCTCGGGGCCGTCGAGCGGGGGCGCAGGCACCGTTCCCGCGGGGAGGTCGTGCTCCGGCAGCCGGTGGCTGGGCGTGAGGATGCTCTCCGCCAAAGCCGCGGTGGACAGGCACCAGTCGACGAAGCGGCGCAGCGTGCGCTCGCGCCGATCGGCGTCCTCCAGCTCTTCGCCGAGCCGACGGGCGTGCGGCTGGACGAGGTCGTGGAATCGATAGGTGCCCGGCCCGGTCTCCTCCAGGAGATTCGCCTCCACGAGCGCGTTGACGGCGATGTCGGCGGTGTGCCCGGCGTCACGCGAGTCTTCTCCGTCGCCCGCGAGGGCGGTCAGCAACGAGAGGTCGTAGCGATCCGCGGGCAGCAGTCCCATCCTGCGGTACAGCGCACGGCTCTCGTCCGGGAGGATGTCGTACGAGAGGTCGAGCGCCGTACGCATCACGGCCTCCCCGTCGACGCGCAGCGTGTCGACGGCCCCCTGACCACGGGACAGACTGTCGGCCAGGGCGGACACGGAACGGTGGGGGCGCAGGGCGAGTTGGGCGGAGGCCAGGGCCACTGCCAGGGGCAGGCGGCCGCACAGTCTGACCACTTCCCGCGCGGCGGCGGGCTCCCGCGCCACGCGTGTCCCGCCGCCGATGGTGAGGAGCTCGACGGCCGACTCGGCAGGGAGCCCGGTCAGTTGGTGTATGCACGCCCCGTCGACGCGTAGTCCGGTCAGATTGCTTCTGCTGGTCACCACGGTGAGGCCGGTCGGCGTTCCGAGTAGGAGCGGGCGCACCTGAGCGGCAGTGAACGCGTTGTCCAGGAGGACTGCCAGCCGTAGCCCCGAGGTCATCGAACGCCACAGGACGCTGCGCTGCGCGATCCCGGTCGGCACCGAGGACGCGCCGAGCGCGACCAGGAAGGCTTCCAGGACGACCGCCGGGGAGGTGGGCCCGTTCGTTCCGTCGGGAGTCTGTCCGCCCAGGTCGGCGTAGAGCTGGCCGTCAGGGAGGCTGCCCGCCTGCTCGTGCAGCCAGTGGGCGGCGAAGGTGGTCTTCCCGACGCCCGCGAGCCCGCTGACCACCAGGACCTGCGGTGCGTGCGCCGAACGCTGGGCACGCAGGGCGTTCAGGGCCCGTCGGTCGGCCTCCCGGTCGATGAACCGTGCGGTCACCGGCGGCAGTTGACGGGGCACGGGGAGGCCGGGTCGGGGCGCCGGCGAGGGCGGGTGGAAGTGGATGCCCCCGTGGACGTCCCGGGCCTGCACGCTGGGGCCGTGGAGCACGGAATCGCCGCTGATGACGTTGGTGGTTGCCGCGGGTGGGGGGCCGGGTGGCGTGTGGGTGGAACGAGGATGGTGACGCAACCACTCGGTCAGTGCGTGCCGTGTCGCCGCGTCTCGCGAAGCCAACGCGTGGAGCTCCTGGGCCAGTTCCTGCCGGGATGCCGTCGCGGCCGGCCCTCCACCCGTGGAGCGCGGGGGCCAGAGCCGGGTCACCGACGGGTCCGCGCGGGCGGCGGTGGCCACCACCCGGGCCAGATCGCGCCACGCGGGGGATTCCGGGTCGGCGTCGCAGGCGGCCATGGCCGACAGCAAAGCCTCCAGTCCATCCGAGGAGAAAGCACGCACGTACGCAACTCCTTTCGATTCCTGGGAGTCCCTCCCCGCTCCGGACAAGACGTGAACTAATGCGGCTGTTTATCAGTCAATTTTGAACTCATAGCGCTCATATATGGTCACCTGTGCCAGTCCATGTCACTCTCGAATGCTCGGCAATCACAGGCCCTACCGGCGGGGAGGACGCTGGTGGAGTTCGAGATCAGGCTTTCGGGATCGGTGGAGCTTCGAGCAGCGGACCGCCGTAGTGATCTCGGATCGACGAAAACGAGGATGGCGCTCGCTGCCCTCGCCTGGGACGCGGGCCGTACGGTGAGCGTGGACACTCTGATCCACCGCATCTGGGACGAGCATCCGCCCGGCAAGGCCAGGGAAGCACTCCACGCTCACATCTCACGGATCCGAGGTTCCTTGCGGATCGCGGGCGGCGACGCTCCCGCGATCGTCAGCCGCACGAACTCGTACTCCCTGGAAGTCGACCCGGACCGGGTGGACTTGCGCTGCTACACGAGCTGCGTCGAGCGAGCCCGTTCCCTCAGAGACAGCGGGGACGAGCAGGCCGCCCTGCGCCTGCTGGACCGGGCGGACAGTCTCTGGCACGGTGAACCGCTGGCCGGGATCACTGGATCGTGGGCCGAGCATGTGCGAGCCGCCATCGGTGAGACCAGTCTCGTGGCCGCGATGACCAGAGCCGAGATCCTCCTCGACGGAGGGAAGTTCACCGACGCCGTTCCCGTACTGCTGCCTTTGGCCGAGGCACATCCTGTCGACGAGGCCCTGGCCGAACGGCTGGCCGTCGCCCTGTATGGCAGCAACCGGACGGCCGAGGCGACCAGACTGCTCCAGCGGACGCGGCAGCGTGTCGTCCGTGACATCGGTCTCGACGCCGGCCGCGGGCTGCGTCGAGTCCACCAGGGAATCCTCGCGGGGGCCCCTGCGGCGGCCCTGCTCCCCAGTGCCGGAGCCGCCGAGAAGACGACCCCGAACCCGATGCGTCGAGTTCCGGACAATTTGCCGCGCGATGTTCCGTGGGCCGGACGGCGCGATGAACTGCGGCGGCTCACCTCGGCGCTCTGCGAGGGACGGGGGGCCTCGGACGTCGTCACCATCGAGGCGATCCATGGAATGGGGGGTGTCGGCAAGACGGCCTTGGCTGTCCATCTGGCGCATCGGCTACGAGACCGTTTCCCGGACGGGCGCGTTTTCCTTCACCTGGGCGGGTGCTCCACCGACCGGACACCGCCGACCCCGGCCCGGGCGCTCACCGAACTGCTGCGGTTGCTCGGCATGGCCACCAAGGAACTACCAAGCGAACTCGACGAGTTGGTTGCACTATGGCGCTCGGTGGCGCGTGACCGCCGCATGCTGGTCGTCCTCGACGACGCGATTTCCTCCGCCCAGATCCACCCCCTGCTTCCGGGAGCTTCCCCGACAGCGGTCGTCGTGACCAGCCGCCGACGGCTGCCCGGACTGCCCGGAGTGCGGCCGGTCTCACTCGACGTGCTGCCACCAGAGGACGCGGCCGCGCTCTTCTCGCAGCGGCTGGGGAGAGGGCGCGACACCGATCCGTCGGACGTGGCGGAGATCGTCCGGATCTGCGGGCACCTCCCTCTGGCCATCGAGATCGCTGCGAGCCGGTTGCTCGCCCGTGCCTCGTGGACCACGTCCGACCTGTTGCGCCAACTGGGCGGTGGTGGTGGTCATCTGACCCAACTGCGTGACGCGGAAAGGACGTTGACACGTATCTTCGCGGTCTCGTACCACGCGCTGAACGCCGAGCAGCAACTGGCCTTCCGCCGTATCGGACTGCATGTGGGGGTGGAGTTCGGACCTCGGGCGATCGCTGCGCTCACAGGATTCTCCTTGGACACGGCTGAACGCGTACTCGAAGAACTTATGGCTCACCATCTCGTGTCCGAGCCCATTCCACACCGTTTCACCATGCATGATCTTCTGCGCGACTACGCGAGATCGCTGGTCGAGGCAAATGACGCCGATTCCGAGGACGACGTCCGACGGGCCGCACAGGGCCTTGTGGATCACTACGTTCGCACCGCGGACCAGGCGGACCGGCTGGCCTATCCCTTCCGATCGCGCACGGATCTCGATGCCGGCGATCCCGGCACTCCATCGTGTCCGGAAATCGTCGACGCGCAGTCGGCAGAACAGTGGCTGATCGCCGAGTCGGCCAATCTCCTGGACACTGTGGACTGGCTTGTAAAGCATGGAACGGAACGCCAACTCGCCATTTCTATCCATGTGTTGGCGGGATTCCTGGACATGGAGGGACACCTCGCCGCGGCCGGGCCGTTGCTGCTGCGCGCCGCAGACCATTGGGACGTCGCAGGTGACAGTGTGGCCAGGGCGCGAGCCCTGCTCGACCTCTGCGCGGTCTACACCCACGGCTCCCGCTACGGCGAGGCGATCTCGGTCGCGCGTGCGGCGCTTGACGTCGCGCGGTTTCTGCGGGACCGGGAACTGGAGAGCGAGTGCATTCATCAACTCTCTATCTCCCTGTGGCAGACAGGCCAGTACGCGCTCGCCAGATCACTTCAAAAAGACTCACTGAGTTTTCTTGTGCAAACTAGAGATCTACTCCGGATAGCGCGCTGTAGGAACCTACTCGGAATAACTCACCTTCACCTGGCTGAGAACGAAGAGGCATTGAAGTGCTTCACCTCGGCTCTTGCTGATTTCACGGCAATAGGGTACGACCGGGGAAGGTATAGTGCGCTGAACAACACCGCGGAAGTCCACAAGAAAGCTGGACGCCCAAAAGCTGCGGAAGTCGCTTACCGTCAGGCGGTGGCGGTGGCAGAGCAGATGGGAAATCCAAGAGACAAGGCCACGCTCCAAATGAACTTGGCGTCGGTCATGGACGCGCTCGGCAGGACCGATGAAGCCCTTGCGTTGTACGCCATGGTTCTGCCGGTGCTGCGAGATGTCGGAGACCGGCGTGCAGAGGCCATCGCGCTCACGCGAACAGGCAGGGCGTACCGGGCGGTCGGCCGCACGGAGGAGGCCCTACGGCAACACGTCGCCGCACTTGAAGTGACACGTGCCATTCACGCGGCGGGTGAAGAGGGCGACGTGCTCTACGATCTGGCCCTGGCCGAGCGGGATGCGGGGCGCACGGCTCAAGCCGTGGCTCATCTGGAGGAGAGCCTGGCCATCAGCAGGCGCATAGGGGCTCCCGCCGAAGAGGCCCGTGCCGCAGGGATGCTGGCCGAACTTCGGGGCGAAGTTACTGCCTAGTCAATTTTGGGCGGCGTACCTGAGCGCAGGGATACGCGCGTAAACCGGCGCAAAGTTCGACTGTGTTGCTATCGGTGCGACACATGCCCAGTAGCCGGTACTGTTGTCGCTCGGGAGGCACTGGTGCCGCCACTCCTGGCTGGAGCCCTGCCTTGCCCACTCCTCAGAAGTTGACCGGCACTACATGAAAGACCGAAAGGCACAAGGCTTCGTGAAATACTTGCTCGCCGCCGCGGCACTTACATTCACTTGCATTGCATGCGTGATCGTCAGCGGCTCTGGCCCAACCAACTTCAATATATAAAAACCCGATGTCCGGTACCTATCGCCGACTCGCGGCTCGGTACCGGACACCGGCCCCCCGATGTGGCCGACGGAGACCGCTCCGCTGAGTGGGCGATTCTGAGACGATGGCGTTCCGACCCGTTCGACTCCGCTGCGCGACTGGGGGTACAGGCGTGGATCCGATCTCGGCGAGCCTTCTCGTGGCGGTGGCGACCGGGGCGGGTGGTGAGGTGGGGCACCAACTCTGGGCGGCGCTGCGCGGGTTGGTGCGGAGAAATCAGGCAGAAGAAGCTGGCGGATCACCGGGGCAGGCGACCGGCGAAGCCGAACTGACCTCCTTGTCCGTGGCTCCCCATGATGTGGAGCGAGCGCGGGCGCTCAGCGAGGCTCTGAGCTGCCGCGCCGAGCAAGATCCCTTGTTCCGCGCGAACTTGACGCAGTGGCATCAGCAGGCGCAGACGCTGCGTACCGGAGACGGGGGCACCAGCAACACCATTAGCGGCGGCAGTCAGAGCGGCCCGGTCGTGCAGGGGCGTGACTTCTCCGGGATCACCTTCAATGTGCCGGGCCAGGGGTAGCATTCTCATCCGCTGTCCGCTGTCCGCTGTCCGCTGTCCGCTGTCCGCAGACCAGCGAGCGCGACGAACTCATCCTCGCGGTACGGGTAGTCCTCGGCAGCAGCCTTTCACGCGGGGCCGCCAGTTCTCGGGGCCCCTGCGCTGGGGACGGACCCGGGCGAAGTGCGCGATGACTGCGGGCAGCGCGAGCGACACCAGCAACACGGGGAGGGCAGACATGTCGGTCGCGAACATGAGGCAGCCCCTTCAGGTGTTGCCGACGCACGTGTCCGCCTTCGGCGGCGCCATGCGTGGCACCTGGCACGGTCCATACTGCGGCAGTGGGCCCGTACGCGAGTCCCACGGGTGTCGCCCAGCGGGATGTACTGGTCGTCTGGACCTTCCACCGGAGTCGACGGCTTCATCATGAAAGCTGGCGGTGCGACGGGATCACCGAGTTCGCACAAGTGGATGCTCCGGGACGATGGCTCTGTAACGTTGCCACGCGCGAGCTCGGGCGGGCGCCGCCCTCAGCGCAGTCGACGACCTCCGGCGCTGGATGAGCCGGGGCTGTGTTGTCAGCCGTGTTGTCATGGGGAGTCGCGGAGGACCACCTGGGCGCCGCCCAGTCCGTCCGAGAGGCTGTCTGCTGATTGTCGGCGGCCCGGCCTTGCCACTCGCGTGGAAGCGGTCCGGACGGGATTGCGCTCGCGTCGTCGGCCTGGACGGATGTTAGAAGCTTCAGGCACAGGGGTCCTGACGGAGGTGATCAGACTCGGCACCGGTTGCGCGATTTAAGGAACTCCTTAAACTTGCAGTGCTGGTGTCGAGGGGAGGCGTCTTGAGCTGGGTGATCAAGGTCACCAATGAGTACGCGGAATGGTTCAGGCGGATGATCAAGGAAGATCTCGGCTCAGCCGCTCAGGTAGCCCAGGCTGTTGCCGCTCTGCGTGAGACGGGTCCCACTCTGGGGCGCCCCCTCGTGGACCGGCTCAAGGGATCGGAACTGCACCACCTCAAGGAGCTGAGGCCGGGATCGGGCGGTCGGTCCGAGATCCGGATCATCTTCGCCTTCGACCCGACACGTTCGGCCCTCCTGCTCCTTGGAGGCGACAAGGCTGGAAACTGGGAGCGCTGGTACCGGGGCAACATTCCTCTGGCTGAGCAGCTCTACCGCGACTACACCGGCGCCCCGGAGGATTGAGGAGGAGTGAGCATGCCCAAGAAGGACCCGCAGGACTGGGAGACCCTGGAGCAGGAGCTGTACTCGGCCGGAGTGGATCCTGCCGAGGTGGAAGCCGGAGCGCGCCGCCTTCTGGCGGAGGCCCGTGGGCATCAACTAGCTGAGGCGCGTAAGCAGTACGGGCTGGCCCAGAAGGACGTGGCGGCTCGCATGGGGGTGAGTATCGCCCGCGTGTCCCAGATTGAGCACGGCGAGGTCGCTGCTCTCGATGTCGTCGCGCGCTATGTCGAGGCACTCGGCGGCCGACTGGACTTGGTTGCCGATTTCGGGGACCACACAGTGCGTATGCCGGCGAGCGGCGATCAGGGCGACGCGGCAGCATAGTCGGCCCCAAAGGCTTGCGGGTTGCGCTGTGCGTCGAATCCCCAACAGCGTTCTTCGGGGAACGGCAGGCTGAGAGCTTCCCTACTCGAATCTCACCATGCGCCGCGTGGAACCGCAGGTCAGCGTTGCACTGCGGCATGATGACTCGTGCGCGTGTGGCCTCTGTCAAGCCCTCGTGCCCTCCGTGTGCCCAATCTTCGGGTGCGTAGTGGTGCGGAAAGGCAAGAGAAGCAGCGGTAAAAGAACGAGCCCCAGGCTGCTGACCTGGGGCTTCAAGAAGAGCGGGTGACGAGAATCGAACTCGCGCTCTCAGCTTGGGAAGCGCCGGCGCTTACGTGATCGCATGGCTGCTGACCTGCGTGGCTTCGTCGCGTCGATGCCGTTGCGCGGGCCTGATCGCACCGCTGTTGACCGTGGTTGTCCGCTCTTACGGGCACGGATTGGGCACGGCCTCGGCTTGTGTCGTTCGGCGGCACCATCGGGCCCGCGAGGAGCTGTCCCAGATGACACGTCGGCGGAAGCCGTACGGACGACCTTGCGTGTGCACTCAGCAACCACTCGCCACGGCGCCATCACCACGAGGGCTGAGCTGCACGCTCCTTGTTGATGGGGGGATGCCGTCGGCGGTAGTCAGTTCCTCGTCGATCAGTCTGCCGAACTTGCCGTACCGCTTCGGCGCATCCTCCTCATCCTCCTCATCCCCCTGCCGCCACTCCAGTTCGCCTTCGTCCGTGATGCGTGACGTGTAGCCGCCGATCCCTTCCCCTTCTTCCAGGCCGATCGCGACGGAGGCCAGGAGCGCGGGCAAAGACGCCATCCAGGCCACCGGCTCGAAGCGGCTGACGTCGTCGTGCCAGGCGACACCGATCCGCCCCTGCTTGGTGCAGTCGCGTTGATCGATGACCATCGAATCGCCGCATCCGTTCCATGCGATCGGTATCCACTGCGGGTGCCACCACGGTCCGTACTCCCGCTCCGGGTCCCACTCGTCGTCGGTCTCGGGATGGATCCGTATCCGCTGCTGCCAAGTCTCGGCCAGGCCGCGCACCCCATGCAGCATCCATATGCTCGGGAGCAGCGTGGCGTGGTCGGTTCCGTCGTGGCGCAGCAAGGACTCCACCAATGCCCTGGGGAAGCGCATGCCCAGCGCCTTTTCCGCTTCGGCGATGGCTGTCGGCTCCGCCGGCCCCGGCAACGAGGCGAAGGTCCGCGGGGCGTGAGCCTTCAGCCACGCTTCGATCCTGAGCCACGCTGGAGTCACGGACACGGCCATGGCGGACAGTATGTGCCGCACCTGCGACAGAGGGTAGACCCGCGACATCCGGCATGTCCGGTTCGGCGAAGAGGTGCTGGTGCGGAGTCCCCGTGTTCGAGGCAGCCTCAGGTTTGGCCCAGCCGGCACCGCCACCGTGCCGCGCTGGCGCTGGCGAAGCGTTCTTACAGCAGGCCGTTGTCCTTGGCATAGAGCGCCGCCTGGGTGCGGTCGCGCAGGCCGAGGCGGGTGAGGATGCGGGAGATGTGGTTCTTCACGGTGCCCTCGCTGAGGTAGAGCCGGGCGGCGATCTCCTTGTTCGAGGCACCGACGGCGATCTGCCGCAGCACCTCCGTCTCGCGTGGGGTCAGCGGGCCGGGGGAGGGCGGTCCGACGACGATTCGGGCGGCGACGGAGGCGTCGAGCTGGGCGACGCCCGCGTGTGCCAGGTGTACGGCGCGGGCCAGGTCGGCGGCGGGGAGGTTTTTCAGCAGATAGCCGGCCGCTCCGGCGCGCAGGGCGCGGGTGACGTACTCGTCGTCGTCGAAGGTCGTCAGCATCAGGATCTTTACGCCGGGGAGCCGGCGGTACAGCGCCTCGGTGGCGGCGACGCCGTCCATCTCCGGCATCCGCACGTCCATCAGGATCACGTCGGGCCGGGCGTCCGGGGCCTTCGCGACAGCCTCGGCCCCATCGCCCGCAGTGCCCGCCACCTCAATACCGTCCTGCAGGCCGAGCAGTGCGGCGATGCCCTCGCGTACCAGGTCCTGGTCGTCGACCACGAACACCCTCACCACGGGACGGCCACCTCCAACGTGGTGCCCGAGGCGGAGGTGGCGATCTCGACCGTCCCACCGGCGGCCCGCACCCGCTCGCGCAGTCCGCGCAGCCCGAAGCCCTCGGGGGCGCCGTCGAAGCCGCGGCCATCGTCATCGACCCGCAGCCGGGCGCCCTGCTCGTCGTACGAGACGTGGACCCCTATCCGTGAGGCGCGGGCGTGGCGACAGGCGTTGGCGAGGGCCTCCTGGGCGGCCCGGTAGAGCACCAGCGGCGGCCGCCGGTTCGTCCCGGTGACCGTCAGGGTGACGCGGCGGTCGTCCCCGTCCAGCCGGGCCACCAGCTCCTCCAGCGCTCCGCCGAACTCCGCATCGTCGCCGTCGCCGAGGGCTCGTACCGACGAGCGGACCTCGTGCAACGCCTGGCCGGCGGACCAGCGCGCGTTGGCCACCGCCTTGGCCGACCGCTCCGGGTCGAGGGCGCCGAACGCCTCGGCCGTCTCCAGCTGGACGCCGATCGCCGTCAAATGGTGGCCCAAGCTGTCGTGGATCTCCCGGGCCAGCCGGTTGCGCTCCCGCGCCGCGGACAGCTCCGCCACCCGCTCCCGCGCCTGCCGCTCCCGGACCGCGACGGCCGCCATGGTCGTCGCCAGGACGACGCCGAGGGCGAACATCAGCAGGTCCGAGATGTACGCGATGCGCGTCCACCACGAGTCGACGGCCACGGTGAAGGCCACGGCGACGGCGCACACACAGCCGGCGCCGAGCCAGATGGCCGTCCGGCGGCCGAAGGCGAAGTAGCCCAGGAACGGCACCAGCACGAACAGCACCCGCGACAGCCCCGAGGTGTCCAGCGCGGCCACCGCGCCGAATGCCGCCGCCCGGGCCGCCAGCACGGCGACCGCGGCGCGCGTCCCGGCCGTGCCCGTGCGGGGGCGCAGCTCCCACAGGACCAGGGCGGTGAGTACGGCGGCGAAGGCCGCGCTGCGCCAGCCGAGGCCGGGGCCGATGGCGGCGTAGTACAGGCCGCCCGCGAGGACCGCGCCGTACAGGACGGGCGGCACCCAGGGGACAGGGTGCGACATGCCGCCTCCTTCGGGGATGCCGAGGGCAGCTTATGCGGCGGGGGGCCTGGGTGGCAGTGCCGGAAGGCACGTGACCTCCGGCTGCGGAGGCGGGGGCCGGATCGCACTTCTGAGGGGCGGGGCGGGGTTCTTACGGTCGCGGTGTGCATCCGGCCGACGAGGCCGACGCAGCCGCAAAGGAGCTCCCCGTGATCCGAGCCAGACTGATCGCCCCCGCCCTGCTCTTCGCCCTGACCATCCCCGCCGCACCCGCCGCCGCGCAGACCGGGGGCTGCCCCGGGGTCCGGGTGCCCGGTGCCGAACGCGCGGTGACCTCGTGCCTGGACGACCTGACGACCGCGGGGACGACCCGCAGCGGGCACACCGACCCGGCGGACTGGGCGGGGCTGGTCGCCCCCGGCACCGTGACCCCGTCCGGGGTGCCCGGTGTGCAGGTGGACGGCTACTTCCCCGACACGTCCACCACCAACACCAACCACGGCTGGCAGCACGACGCCCAGTTCGTGCTGCGGTTGCCGCGCGACTGGAACGGCGGCCTCGTCGTCGCCGGACCGCCCGGCACCCGCGAGCAGTACGCCAACGACCCGATCATCGCCGACCAGGTGCTCGCCAAGGGCTACGCCTACGCCGCCACGGACAAGGGCAGCACGGGAGCGGCCCCGGCCACGCCCGGCCAGCGCCCCGGCGCCTCGATCGCGGAATGGCACCGGCGCGTCACCCAGCTCACCCGCGCCGCCAGAGCTACCCTCACCGGCCACTACGGGCACGCCCCCACCCGCACCTACGCCGCCGGACTGTCCGTCGGCGGATACCTCGTGCGGTGGCAGCTGGAGCACCACCCGGAGCTGTACACCGGCGGGGTGGACTGGAACGCGCTGATCTTCACCCCGGACACCAGCCTGCTCACCACCCTGCCGCCCGCCCTGCGCGCCTATCCGGCCTACGCCGACGGCGACCCGGCCGCCCACACGGCCCTGCTGACCGCCGGTTATCCGGCCGGCTCCGAGCCCGCCTGGGCCTTCAGCTTCCGCAGCCTGTGGACGCCCCTGCTGCACCAGGTCCGCACCGAACTCGACCCGGCCTACACCGGTGAGGACTCCGCGTACGACCTGTCCGCCCGCCCCCGCAGCGTGCACCGCGCCATCGCCCGGATCTCCCTGACCGGCCGGCTGACCCGGCCGCTGATCAGCGTCCAGGGCAGCCTCGACGCCCTCACCCCGCCGTCCCGCTACGCCGCGGCGTACACCCGACTCGTCGCAGATGCGGACCGTACCCGGCTGCACCGGACCATCGCGGTGCCCGGCGGGCCCCATACGGACGGGCTGACCCCGCTCGCCCCGGACTTCCGGCCGGTGCTCCCCGCCTTCGCGGCGGCGTTCACGAAGCTCGAGGGCTGGACCCAGTGTCGGCGTTGAACGCCTCCTGCACCCGCCTGGATCTACGCCCCGGGCCGACCCGCATGAGTACGCGGAGTGGTTCCGGCAGCTGATCAAGGAGGATCTCGGTTCTGCCTCCCAGGTTGCCCAGGCCGTTGCCGCACTGCGTGACGCTGGTCCCACTCTGGGCCGTCTTCTTGCAGACCGGCTGAAGGGATCGGACCTGCATCACCTCAAGGAGCTGAGGCCGGGATCGGGTGGCCGGTCCGAGATCCGGATCATCTTCGCCTTTGATCCGACTCGTTCGGCCCTGCTACTCCTCGGCGGCGACAAGGCGGGAAACTGGGATCGTTGGTACCGCGACAACATTCCTCTGGCTGAACAGCTCTACCGCGACTACGTCGGCGACACGGAGGACTGAGGAGTAGGCATGCGCAAGAAGGCCCCGCAGGACTGGGAGATCCTGGAGCAGGAGCTGTACTCGGCCGGTGTGGAACCCGCCGAGGTGGAAGCTGGTGCGCGCCGTCTGCCGGCGAAGCCCGTGGTCATCAACTCGCCGAGGCGCGCAAGCAGTACGGGCTGGCCCAGAGGGACGTGGCTGCCCGCATGAGGGTGAGCATCGCTCGCGTATCCCAGATCGAGCATGGTGAGGTCGCCACTCTCGATGTCATCGCACGTTACGTCGAGGCGCTCGGCGGCAGATTGGACCTCGTCGCCGACTTCGGTGACCACACGCTGCGGATGCCGGCCAGTGGTGATCAGGGCAGCGCGGCGGCGTAGCCTGCCCGAAGGCTTTGGAGTGGTCCCCTACGGTGCACCGCTCGGCAGCGTTCTTACGGGAAAAGCAGGCTGAGGGCTCTCCTTATATGATCTTGCGCTGCTCGGCGTGAAAACAGCAGGTCAGCGATACATACCGCTATGAGGAGCAGAGGCTTGCTCGCCTCAACTAAGCACTCGTGCCCACCGCGTGCCCAATCTTCGAGTGCGTGGCGGGGTGAAAGGCACCGGAGAGCCGGTGGCGCAACAGAAGCCCCAGGTCGCTGACCTGGGGCTTCTCTCTGGAGCGGGTGACGAGAATCGAACTCGCGCTCTCAGCTTGGGAAGCTGATGTTCTACCATTAAACTACACCCGCGTAAGACGCCGGTTCGGACGGTTTGGACCGGTGTCGGAAACGCGGAATCACCATACCTCATGCCAGGCCCCCGGCGCTGAAGCCGTGGGGCCTGTGGCTGTTCCGGGGGGTGGACGGGGCTGCGGGGAGCGGGAGTTGGGGCGTACGGTGGAGGGGTTGGAGAGGGGCCGGGCGGGATCGGAGTGCCGCCTCGAAGGCCATCCCTTTCATCCCGTAATGTGGCTTTCCTCGTCAGTCAGACGCGGCTCTTGGGGAAGGGACTCTGAGGACTTGATGGAACGCAGCACCGTCGTCCGTTGTGCCGAAGGGCACGTGTTCAGCACCGCTTCGCTTCCGATGCAGCAGGCCGAGCGGCTCGGTCCCGGCCGGCTGATCCGGTGTCCGCGGTGTGCGCGGCTCCGCAATGTCGTGCCGGTGGAGTTCGAGAAGCGCTAACCACGTTCACATCCGTACGGGCCCGCCACGATGACTGGATTGTGGCGGGCCCGCACGCTCTGCGTATCCTCGGGACGTGCTTCTCTCTGACAAGGACATCCGGGCCGAGATCCACGCCGGGCGGGTCCGCATCGACCCGTACGACGACTCCATGGTGCAGCCCTCGAGCATCGACGTGCGGCTCGACCGCTACTTCCGGGTGTTCGAGAACCACCGCTACCCCCACATCGATCCGTCCATCGAGCAGGCGGATCTGACGCGGCTCGTCGAGCCCGACGGCGACGAGCCGTTCATCCTGCATCCCGGGGAGTTCGTCCTCGCCAGTACGTACGAGGTCATCACGCTTCCCGATGATCTTGCGTCCCGGCTGGAGGGCAAGAGCTCGCTGGGGCGGCTCGGGCTCGTCACCCACTCCACCGCCGGGTTCATCGACCCCGGCTTCTCCGGACACGTGACCCTTGAGCTGTCCAACCTCGCGACCCTGCCCATCAAGCTCTGGCCGGGCATGAAGATCGGGCAGTTGTGCATGTTCCGGCTCAGCTCGCCGTCCGAATTCCCGTACGGCAGCGACCGGTACGGGTCCCGCTACCAGGGACAGCGCGGACCGACCGCCTCGCGGTCCTTCCTCAACTTCCACCGGACCCAGGTGTGAGTGCCGGCGCCATGAGTGACATACGCGAGAACCTCACCTACGAGCGCTTCGGCGTCGCCGTCCGCGAGCTCGCCCAGACCATCGCCGACGACGGGTACGAGCCCGACATCGTGCTCAGCATCGCCCGCGGCGGAGTCTTCGTCGCCGGCGGGCTCGCGTACGCCCTCGACTGCAAGAACCTCCACCTGGTGAACGTCGAGTTCTATACGGGCGTCGGTACCACCCTCGACATGCCGGTCATGCTCGCTCCCGTGCCCAACGTCATCGACTTCTCCGACAAGAAGGTGCTGATCACGGATGACGTGGCCGACACCGGCAGGACCCTGAAGCTCGTGCACGACTTCTGCCTCGACCATGTCGCCGAGGTCCGGTCCGCCGTCATCTACGAGAAGTCCCACTCGCTCGTGAAGTGCGAGTACGTGTGGAAGCGGACCGATGAGTGGATCAACTTCCCGTGGAGTGTTCTGCCTGTAGTACGTAGGTCGGGCGAGCTGATCACGCCGTCGAAGGAAGCGCTCTGACCTCCGTGCCGTAGGCGCCACCCGCAGCCGGCCCGCACCCGTACCCGCGTATCCGCACCCGTACATGGCCCAGTCCCGGATGGTCCTAGTCCTATGGAAGTAGGGCGCATGTCCGAGGCGTCCGGGCCGTCGGGCCGAGGCGTTCCGGCGGGGGTGCGGGTGAGATGGGGGCATGAGTGATCCCCTGTCTCTGCCCGGGGCCGCGGTCCGTGACCGTCTGGCCCAGGAGAAGCACGCCTGGCTGTGCACCGTGCGCGCGGACGGGTCTCCCCATGTGACGCCGGTCTGGTTCGTGTTCCTGCGGGGCACTTGGTGGATCGGTACGGACGGGGATTCGGTCAAGGTCCGCAATGTCGAGAGGTTCTCACGGGTCGCCCTGACCTTGGAGGGCGGGCGGCTTCCCGTCGTGGCCGAGGGGGAGGCGGTGTCGCACCGCGGTCTGTTCCCGGAGGAGATCACGGATGCCTTCGCCGCGAAGTACGGATGGGATGTCTCCGCCCCGTACCGACCGGGCGTGGACCGCGTTCTGCTCGAAGTCCCTGTGAGGCGCTGGCTGTTGGCCGGCGTGGCTCAGTGATCGTCCCGCCTGGCTCTCGTCCTTGGGACGGGTGTCGGGGCGCGTGCCTGATCCGGCTCCGTTAAAGAAACGCTTGCGTTTCTCTCAAGGCCCCCGTAGCTTACGTGTACGAAACCGTTTCGTATCGATGGGGGGTTCCGGGTTGTGTCCAGCCACCGCAGCAGCAAGCCGGAAATGATCGCCGCGCAGGCTCGCCGTGCCGATGCCGGTGCTGGTGCTGGTGCTGGTGCCGGTGTTGGCGTCGTCATCGGCACTGGCATCGCCTCCATCGCCGCCCGCGCGATCCTCACCGCCGTGCGGGCCCCCCGATGATGACCGCCCCGGTGTTCCTCGCCGTCGCGCTCTCCCTGGTCTCCGCGATCTGTTACGCCACGGCCGCCGTGGTCCAGGAACGGACCGCCGCCGGTACGGCGGACCTGCGCGGCACGTTCAGCCGCGGCTCGTGGTGGTGGTCCGTGGCCCTCAATGCCGCCGGTGCGCTGCTGCACGTGGTCGCTCTGCGGTACGGGCCGCTGACCCTGGTGCAGCCGCTCGGTGCGCTGAGTCTCGTGGTGGCGGTGCCCCTGGGCTCGCTGGTCGCCCGCCGCAGGACGTCGGGCATGCAGTGGCGCGGCATGGCCCTGACCCTTGCCGGGCTGACCGCGCTGCTGGCCGTCACCGCCTCGGGTCATGCGCCGGACGACACCCTGCACGTCACCGAGGTCCTCGTGGTCGCGCTCGCCGCCGCCACCGTCATCGCGGTGCTCATCCGCTTCGCCTCGGGCCGCGTCGTCTCGGGCCGCTCCGCCCTGGGCGGTCTCGCGTTCGCGGCGGCCTCCGGCATCGCCTCCGGGGTCGGCTCCACGCTGGCCCAGAAGCTCGCCGTCGGACCGGAGACCTCCTGGAGCGTGGCGGTGGTGGCGGTCCTCACCGTCGCGTTCGCCGGGGGCGGGCTGCTGCTCTCCCAGAAGGCGTATCGCAGTGGTCTCGGCGGCCCGCTCGCCCTGCTCACCCTGGTCAACCCGGTCGCCGCGTCCGCCATCGGCATCACCCTGCTCGGCGAGGGCTTCCAGTACGGCGCGACCGGCACGCTGCTCGCTCTCGCCGGTGCCGCGGCGGCCGTCCACGGCGTGCTCTTGCTCAGCCAGCCCCAGCCCCAGCCCCAGCCCCAGCCCCAGCCCCAGCTCCAACCCAAGCCCCAGCCTCAACCCCAGCCGCGCCACGACCTTCCCGTCCGCCTCGGCGGCAGTGTCGCCCAGCCGCGCGCACCACGCCGGACGGGCCCGGGCGCCGCGCCGGGCCTGCGACCCGCCCGCGTGTTCCGTTCCGCACTGCCGTCCACCGGACCGGTACGCGCGGTCACGACCGACATCACCGGCATGAGCCGGGCCCTCTGAGACGAAGAAGACCAAGAAGACGGAGATCACGACCATGAGCACCCTTCAAATCCCCCCTCAAATCCCCCTGCAAGTCCCTCTTCGGAACAGCCCCCTTCGCAACAGCCCTCTCCGGACGGCCGTGCGCGCGGCCGGACTGGTGGACGTGCCCGCCGTGGTTCGCCTGTTCGCCCCGTCCCCGCCGCCGTTTTCCGCCCCGGCCGCGGCCCGGGACCGCTCCGCGGTGGACTGGGAGCAGGCGCAGCGCGCCATGCGGCTGATGCTGGCCCACCACGCTCTCGAGGAGGGCCAGGTATGGGTGGCCGAGCGCGACGACGGCACGCTCCTCGCGGCCGGCATCTGGCTGCCGCCCGGCATCGGGACCGAGCCTCCCGACACGCGCTTCGGCAGTCTCCTCTCCCGTGAACTCGCCGACTGCCCGCCGGAACACCCGGTCATGGCGCAGGCGCTGAAGGCGGCCGGGCCCGACGAGCCGCACTGGACGGTGGTCACCGCCTGCGCGCTCGACGACACGGAAGCCTGGGACCGTACCGTGGTCGCCGACCTGCTGGCCCCGGGGCTGCGCGCCGTTGACGATCAGGGCGCCACCGCCGTCGCGATCACGATCTCCGCCCGCCACATGGACCAGTTGAGGCCCCTCGGGTTCCGCGGGCCGCACGAAGTCCGCCTCGCGCCGGGTGCGAGCGTATGGCTGACGACCCGTCACCCGAAGGCCCGGCCGGGCGACTTGAGGGGCACGGCCCTGTAAAAGCTGGGGGTACGTCCCTACAGGCACACCACCGGGATCCGCTGGACCAGGTTGTTGCCGAAGCCGCCCCGGTTCCAGGGTTGGGTGACCGGCTGGGTGCCGCCCTCGGCGTCCGTCGCGCGGGCCGTCAGGACGTGGGAGCCGGGTGCCGCCGTCCAGGACGCCTGCCAGTGGCGCCACGACCAGGCACGGCTGTCCGGCGGGGAGAGTTCGGCGGCCCTCCACGAGGCGCCGTCGTCCGTGCTGACCTCGACCTTCGTGACGGGCGCGCGGCCCGACCAGGCACGGCCCTCCAACCGCACCGGACCGGGGCGTACGACCCTCGTGCGGGACATGAAGTCCGGGAAGCCCGGCGGGATCATCAGCGCGCGCGGTGCGATACGGGTGACCGGTTCGCCCGGCTCGTCCGGGGACTGGCGGTAGCGGTACGCCACCGCCTGCTGGAAGCCGGTGAACGGCGTGTCGGTGAGCGTGATGTCGCGCAGCCACTTCACATGCGCCATGCCGTACCAGCCGGGGACCACCAGGCGGAGCGGGTACCCGTGCTGCGGCGGGAGCGGGGTGCCGTTCATCTCGTACGCCACCAGGACCTCCGGATCGGCGGCGGTGGCGTCCGCGACCGGCAGGCTGCGCTGGTAGTCCTGCTCGACGCCGCGTTCCACGCCGTGGTCGGCTCCCGTGAAAACCGCCTCGACGGCGTCCGGCTCCACTCCGGCCTCGGCGAGCAGCGTCCGCAGGGGTACGCCGGTCCAGTCCGCCGTGCCGACCGCCTCGACCAGCCAGGGCTGGCTCACGGGGCGCGGGGTGAGCCGGGCCCGGCCGTTGCCCGCGCACTCCATGGTCACGCGGTGGGTGACGGGCGGGAGCGAGTGGAGGCCGGGCAGGTCCAGGGTCAGGGGCGTACGGACGCGGCCGCCCACGGTGAGGGTCCACGCGTCGGCCTCGGTGGCCGGGACGTAGGGGATGTCGTAGTGGACCAGTACGTAGTGCAGTCCGGGTGGGGTCACGTCGTGGCGCAGGGTCTCCAGGGGGAGGCCGTGATTGCGGGCGGCCAGGGCGAGTTCCTCGTGGCTGATGCCCTCCTCGGGGCCGGCGACGCGCCCCGGCGCGCTGACGTCGGCCAGTGAGCCGGCCTCGCCGATCCGTCCGGCCAGGGCTTCGGCTTCGGTTTCCGCTGCGGCTGCGGCTGCGACCTCGGTTTTGGCTTCGGCTTCGGCCGGGAATCCGTCCACGGGTCCGGGTCCGGGTCCGTCCAGGGCTCTGTCCATGGCTCCATGGTCCTCCAGCCGTCCGGCCCGGGCACCCCGCTCGCGATTGCCAGTCCACCCGAGCGGCGAGACCCTGGACATACCGGCCCTGTAGCGGATGAAGTACGCGAACAGAACGGACCGTACCGGACCTCGCGAGGAGAGCGATCGGCATGGACGGCAGCATCGACGACACCACATGGGAGGCGATGCGGACCGTACTGCGCGGCCCGGTCATCACTCCACAGAACGCGGAGTACGACGAGGCCCGCACGATCTACAACGCGATGATCGACCGGCGGCCGGCCGCCCTCGTGCGGTGCGCGGACGCCGGGGACGTCATGAACGCGGTCGACTTCGTCCGCGACCACGGGCTCGAACTCGCCGTGCGCGGCGGCGGACACAGCGGCCCGGGGCTGTGCCTGGTGGACGACGGCGTCACCCTCGACCTGTCGCCGATGCGCTGGGTACGGGTGGATCCCGTCGCGAAGACCGCGCAGGTCGGCGGCGGCAGCACGCTCGGCGACCTGGACCATGCGGCGCACGCTTTCGGCCTCGCCACCCCGGCCGGGATCATGTCGACGACGGGCGTCGGCGGGCTGACCCTCGGCGGCGGACACGGCCACCTCACCCGCAGGTACGGGCTCACGGTGGACAGCCTGCTCTCCGCGGACGTCGTCCTCGCCGACGGCAGCTTCGTCACCGCGAGCGACACCGACCACCCGGACCTGTTCTGGGCGCTGCGCGGCGGGGGAGGGAACTTCGGGATCGTCACCTCCTTCACCTACCGACTGCACCCGGTGCACACGGTGGGCGTCGGGATCACGGTGTGGCCGGTCGACCACACGCGCGAGGTGCTGCGCTGGTACCGCGAGTTCCTGCCGCAGGCGCCCGACGACCTGAACGGCTTCTACACGGCGCTCGCCGTGCCGCCCGGGCCGCCGTTCCCGGAGGAGCTCCACGGGCACAAGATGTGCGGTGTCGTGTGGTGCTGGACCGGTGATCTGGCCCTGCTGGACGAGACGCTCGCAGTGGTGAACGACGCGGGCCGGCCGGCCTTCCACTTCACGACCCCCATGCCCTACCCGGCTTTGCAGAGCATGTTCGACGAGCTGATCCCCAAGGGCCTGCAGTGGTACTGGCGCGGCGACTTCTTCGACCGGATCACCGACGAGGCTGCCGACATCCATCTCAAGTACGGCGAGAACCTCCCCACCGACCTGTCGCTGATGCACCTCTACCCGGTCGACGGAGCCGCCGCCCGGGTCGGCTCCTACGACACGGCGTGGGCCTACCGCGACGCCCTCTGGTCCGGCGTCTTCGCCGGCGTCGACCCGGACCCGAACAACGCCGAGCTCATCAGGCAGTGGTGCGTCGACTACCAGGAGGAGCTGCACCCGTACTCGATGGGCGGTTCGTACGTGAACTTCATCGGGCCGGGCGAGGGCCAGGAGCGGGTCAGGGCCACCTACCGCGACCACTACGACCGGCTCGCGGCGGTGAAGCGGACCTACGACCCGCACAACCTCTTCCACGCCAACCAGAACATCGAGCCGGCGCGCTGGCCCCAAGGTGACGCCTAGGCCCCAGGGGAGAGGCCCAGAACGTGCCTAGAACGTGCCCAGCTTGATGATCGACAGCAGTGCGATCAGCTGGATCGCCGACGCTCCCAGGGCCTTCGGCCACGGCAGGTCGTGCGACTTCTTGACCATCAGCGTGAACAGCGCGCCGGCCGCCACCCAGGTCGCCCAGCCCAGGAGCTGCACGAACGACGCGTCGCCGCCCGCGAACATCGCGACCACCAGACGCGGGGCGTCCGTGAGCGACATGATCAGCATGGAGAGGCCGACCGTGGGCTGCCAGGCGCCGTCGCCGCCGAGCTGGCGGGCGAGGGTGTGCGTGACCACGCCCAGGATGAACGAGCTGATGACGATCGCGATCGCCGTCGTCAGGACGATCGGCACGGCCGAGGACAGCGTGGCGTTGATCGCGTCCTCGCGGGCGCCGTCGAAGCCGAAGACCGCCAGCAGGCCGTAGAGGAACGTCACGATGAGGGCCGGGCCCCACATCGTGTAGTCCCGCATCTGCAGGAAGGTCTGGTTCGGGCGCATGATCACGCCGCTCAGCAGTTGCTTCCAGTGCAGCCGCGGGCCCACCGGGGGCGGTGCCGCCTGGCCCGCGCGGTAGGTCTCGCCCTGGCTGTACGGGTCCTCGCCGACGGAGAACGCCGTCGTGTGGCCAGGTTGGTTGGCCGCGTACGGGTCCGGGCCCTGGGCGTGGTGGTCGTGGTCGCCGAAGTACTCCGGCTCGCCGTGCCCGTTCGCATGGGGCCACTGCTGCGGGCCGTTGCCGTTGCCGCCGCCGCTGCCGTACTGCGGCTGCTGCGGTGGGTACGGCTGAGGCGCAGGAGGGTAGCCGTACGACGGGCCGCCCTGGGGGGCCTGCTGTCCGTACGGCTGCTGCCGCGGGTGTTGTTGCGGATGCGCTTGCGGGGTGCGGTTGTCCCGGCCGCGTCCGATCCTGAATCCAGCCACGTAATCGAACGTACCTGGTCCCGCGCGGTCACGTGCCGGGCCCGGGGCAACGGGCCCGGCATTGCTGCTGAGCTGTGACATCCCCTAAGGGGGCGGCCAGGGGTTTTTCAGTGGCTGCTCAGGGTTTCGCCGTACGTGAGCGCGTTTGACGGGCGGGCGGGCCGGGCTTGGCTACGACCAGAAGGAGTTGATCTTGTCGAGGTCCTCGGTGCACTCGTCGAGGTCGGTGACCATGTCGCCGACGATGCGGAAGACGATGCACGCGTTCTCGTCCAGCTGCCTGCCGTTGCGCTCGGCAGTGAAGCGGTGCACGGCGACCGCGTGGCCCCTGTCGTCGACGAGGATCTGGCGCAGCTCGGCGCGCATGGTCCCGTTCGTCTCCTGGGCGAGCCGGCCGTAGAGGTCGATGATCGCGTCCTGGCCCTTGTAGTCGCCCGACAGGATGTGGTCGCCGGGAACGTGGTGCGTGGCGTCCCCTGCTATCAGCTGGCGCAGGGTGTCCATGTCACCGCGCGAGAAGGCCTCGTAGCCCTTGCGGACGAGTGCTGCGTGCGGGTGTTCGGCCATGATGGTCGCCGCCTTCCTGCGGCTCGTACGGTATGAGGCTTACGCGGTCAATTGTCCGGCCTTGCCGACGTCAGGGCCACTGGATCACCGCCGTCGGCGCCGTCACTGCCCGGGCGTGCTGCCCGTCAGGGCCCCCTCCAACTGCTGGGCGACAGTCAGTGTGTTGGTGAGCTGCTCGCGCTCGGTGTCCAGCAGGGCCGTGTCGCGGACCTGGGTCAGGAGTGTGCGGGCGCGGGACGGGTCGTCGAGACGCAGGGCGAGTTCCGCGCGGTAGACGAGGGCTTCGACGAGTTCGACGGGGTGGGCGGCCGCCCGCTCACGCGTCAGTGTCGCGTCGAGGATGCGCGCGGCCTGCCGGTCGTCGCCCTTGGAGTCGCCGAGGACGATGGCGTTCTCCAGAGCCTTGGTGAGCTTGCCCGTGGGGTGCGCGGCATCCTCCGCCTCCTCCTCCTCGTCCTCCGCGACCGGGAAGAAGCGGATCCAGTTGCCGCCGGGGTCGACGACGCTGAATCCGGCCCTCTTCCCGGTGTTCTTGCGCTTGCGGGGGCTGGTCATCCGCGGAATCCCGGAGACCAGCAGCTTGCCGTGGGCGGCCCGCATGCCCTCGGCGAAGGCCTGGTGCAGGGCCCCGGTGTCGGGGACGTACACCAGGCACGAGCCGTAGGACTGCTCCGGGTCGAAGCCCTCGATCCCGAAGAAGTGCAGTTCGAGGTCCTCGCGTCGGACGCAGACGTAGGGGTTGGGGCGGGTCTGCCGGTAGGTCGTGGTGAACCCCAGCATGCCGTAGAACTGGGTCATGTCGTCGATCGACCGGCAGGGCAGCAGGGGGACGGTCACCTCGTTGGCCATGCGGCTCCCTCGGGTAGTCAAACTTGAAGACCCTCCGAGGGTAGCCGTGGCGCGCACGCTGGTGGAGGTCAGTCCGCCAGTTCGGCCCAGAAATTGGTGAGGGAGGTCAGGCCCAGGCTCGTGAGCGTGAGCATCTTGGAGCCGGTGCCCGTCGGACCCGACGAGGTGCCCGGGAGAAGGTGGAGGCGGTTCGCCGACGGGGCCGCGGCGACCAGTTCGGCGCGGCCGTCGCGGGTGTAGTCACGGAGGCTGACCGAGTGGCCGAGAGTGGCCCTCTCGCCGGGTTCGCCCTCGACGCCGGCGGTGTTGTAGTCGTACGTGCGGGCGTTCCTGCCGGTGAGACCGGACGTTCCGCCGCGCAGGACGGTGACTCCGCCGGCGGACATCCGGGGCGGCGGGCCGCCTGCCATGACGGACACGCCCGTGTCGGCGGAGGACGTTGCCGCGGCGATGATCTCGCCCGGGGTGCCCACGGCGAGGTCGGCGTAGCCGTCACCGTTGGTGTCCCCGGCCGAGACGTCACCGCCGAAGCCGTCGCCGTCCTCCGGGGTGCCGGGCACGCCGGACGTGGCCTGGGTGATGGTCCTCACCGAGCTGCTGGGACCCGTCGAGGTGCCGGGCAGGACGTACACGGCGCCGCCGGTGCCCGCGCGTTCGGCGCCGATCGCCAGGTCCCCGTACCCGTTCCTGTCGAAGTCGGCGATCGCCGCGCCGCTCGACACGAGGGTCGTGGAGGACGGGAGTTTGACGGTCTTGGTCCTCTTCGGGGCGCCGGAGCCTCCCTTGTAGAACCAGACGGTGTCCTTGAACGCCCCGACGGCCGTGTCCCATTCGCTGCCGAGGACCGCGAAGTCGGCGGTTCCGTCCTTGGTGACCTTTCCGGCGACCACGGTCTCCGGAGTGATCTCCTCGCCGCCGCGGGGGTCGAAGTCGGTCACCTTGCCACGGGAGCCGGACGTGGTGAACGGGCCGCGCATGTAGAGGATGTTCTCGGAGTCGACGGCGACCACGTCCGGCCTGCCGTCCGCGTTGAAGTCGCCGACCGAGATGTCCTTGGCGAAGCTGCGGTCCGGGTACAGGGGGTTCATGTACGAACTGCCGCGGGTGAGACCGGACCTGGAGCCCCACAGAACGGTGAACGCGCCGGAGCGGCCGTCGTGGGTCTCGCCGATCGCCGTGACGATGACGTCCCCGTAGCCATCCTGGTTCAGGTCGGCCGTGGTGATGTCCGTACCGAAGTAGTCGTTCGACTCCGACGTGCCCGCGATGCCCGGGCTGTTCTGGGTGACGACCGTGCGTCTTGCCGGGTCCAGTCCTCTGGACGTGCCCCAGATGACGACGACCGCGCCCGCGTTCCAGTGGTCGCCGACCTTGGCGCCGCGATCACCGACGGCGAGGTCGCGGTAGCCGTCGCCGTTGAAGTCGTCGGCGTACTTGGCGGCGGCCGCCGTGGCGGGCGAGGCCAGGGCGAGCGGGGTCAGTCCGGAGGTGAGGAGCGCGGCGGCCAGGAGGCAGGTGCGCTTGCGCAAGGAAGCTCCAATGGTGGTGGCGGGCCCGCACGTGGGTGCGGGCCCAACTGCCGGAAGATGTCCACCGGTTGTTGCCTGCGGCCCGACCGTCCGAGCGTGTGCGTCGGACGGTGGAGGCGAGGGCTGTGCCCGGCTTCAGAGGTATGGCTGTTAACCAGAGGTATGGCTGGTTAACAGGAGACCTCTGAGGCTGAGTGAGGGTTGTAAGGGGAGGTCGAGGTTCGGAGGATTTCCGGAGCCCGGTGTGCGGCGGAAACGGGAACTGGGCCCGCACCCTTCGCGGGTGCGGGCCCAGTCCGACGACGTACGTCAGTTGGTCGGCAGCGTTGGCTAGTTGGCCGCGTTGGCGCCGAACGTCGGCTGCGCGTCCGTCGAGACGCTCAGCGAGGACGGCGACAGGGAGCGTGCGCCGGTCGTGGTGATCTTCGTGCCGTCGGAGGGCAGGTAGACGACCGAGCCGTTGAAGCTGTTCTCGCCGTACGCGCCGACCGTCAGGTCCGCCTTGCCGTCGCCGGTGACGTCGGTGAGCTTCACCTCGCCGCCGAACCGGTCGTCCTTCTCGTCCGAGCCGGGGACACCGGCCGTGGACTGGGCGAAGTACTGGTAGCCGGAACCGGTGTTCAGGCCGGAGCCCGAGCCGTAGAGGACGGTCACCGCGCCGGTGTTCACCACGCCGCCCAGGTTCTCGCCGGGGGCGCCGGCCACCAGGTCCGCGTAACCGTCGCCGTTGATGTCGCCGAGGGACAGCTCGCTGCCGAACCAGTCGCCGCGCTCGGAGGAACCGGGCACGTTGCCGCTGTTCTGGGACACGGCGACCGTGGTGGCCGGGCCGTCCGCGGAGCCGTAGACGATGTGGACCTTGCCGCCGTCGACCGACTCGGGCACGGACGGGCTGCCGTCCTTGGTGGGGTCCCAGTCCTGGCCGGTGACGATGTCGCCGAAGCCGTCGCCGTTGACGTCGGCGATGCCGGTGATGACGCCGCGCTTGAGCTCCTGCGCGTACGCCGCGTCCAGGCCGGAGGCCGTGCCGGGCACGTAGAAGTTGGTGTTGAAGCCGTAGTCGCTGTCGGTCTCGTAGCCGTTGACGACCAGGTCGGTCCGCTTGTCGCCGTTGACGTCGCCCGCGGCGAGCACCAGCGTGCCGGTGTCGCCACCGGACTGGAGGTCCGTCCTGAAGGAGTGGCGGCCGCCGTACGTGCCGGACTTGGTGATGCCGCCCTTGAAGACGTACACCGAGTTCGACGAGGAGCCGACCGCGAGGTCCTCCGTGCCGTCGCCGTCGAAGTCGCCCGCGGCGAGCGCCGTGCCCCAGCGGTCGTGCGACGAGGGCGCCGCGTCCTTGATCGTGGTGGCGCCGGACAGACCGCTCGTCGAGCCCCACGCGATGAGCACGGTGCCGCCGTCGGTGTCGCCGTCGACGTCCTCGTACGGGGCGGACACGGCGAGGTCGTCGAAGCCGTCGCCGTTGAAGTCGCCGTACGCGCTGACCCAGCCGAACCCGTCGTTGGTCTCGGCGGTACCCGGGACACCGGTCGTGTTCTGGCTGATCGTCGTGCGCTTCGTGGTCGTCACGCCGCTCGCCGAGCCGTACAGGGTGACGATCTGGCCGGCGCCCTTCTTGCCGCCGACGGTGGCCCAGCCGGCCGAGTACGCGACATCGCCGTAGCCGTCGTTGTTGAAGTCCGCCACGGGGTGGTGGACCGAGTCCCCGGCCGTCGCCGTCGAGGCCGAGAACGTGAGCAGACCACCCGTCAGCGCGGCAGCGGTCGCCGTCGCGAGGGTGAGTCGCAGGTGCTTGTGCATGCGGGATTCTCCTGCTGCATGCGGGGACGCCTGGCGGGCGCCCGCAGTTCAATGGGGTGCGTACCGTCCGCGTTTGCCCGAAGTTTCCCCGGGGTTGGCGGGTGGTTGGCGATCAGGAGACCCGTGAGGTGGGGGCAGGGTTGTATGTGGGGCGGAGGTTTTCTCAGAGACTTCTGAGGTCAGAGGGCTAATTGGGGCATACGGGGAGAGGGTGAGCCCCTTTAGTTGCGCGGACGGGGAGAAGCCGACATACGACCTGATTCCGCCGGTCACTCCGACCGCAACGGCACATCAGCCTTCCATCCCCAGGAACCCGGAACTGGAGAAGGAGAGCTCGGGCTTGCGCGCGATCAGGCCCTGCTTCGCGCCCCGGTACACGGCAACCGTGTCCTTCGTGTCCCCGCGATACGTCCGCACCACCAGATCCGCCCGCCCGTCCCCGTCGAAGTCGGCCACCTTCAGCACCCGGGTGGTGCCCTGGGCCGGCGGCGGAACGGTCACCATCCCGGACGCGGACACTCCGTCGGCGCGCCCCTTGAACACCCGCAGTTCCGAGCCACTGGAGACGAGTTCGCTCACCCCGTCCGCGTCGAAGTCACCGGAGTCCAGGACCGAACCGGCGACGTCGAGTTCACCGCGCCGGGCGCCCGGAACGTCGTAACGCAGCGCAGTCCCCCGCATCGAACCGATGGCCGCGTCGAGCCCCTCGCCCGCTCCGAACTGTCCGAAAGTGACGTCGATACCGCTCGGGAGGGCGACCGGAGCACCGGTGGGTCCGGCCGGTCCGCCCGGGACGAGGGCGGAGGTGGAGGAGGAGGCGGCGGAACCCTCGGTGGTACGGACGAGAAGGTCGTCGTATCCGTCACCGTTGACGTCCGCGGCCGGGGGAGCGGGGACGTTCCCGGGCGAGACGAGGGGCGCACCGGCCGCCTCGGGCGCTCCCTTACGCGTGAAAGGCCCCCGCAGATAGCTGAGTTGCCGGTCGGAGGCGTGGACGACCAGATCCATCGCCTCATCCCCGTCGAAATCCCCGCACACGGGCTGATCCGGCCAGTCATTGCCGAAACGTGCCTGCGCGGGAATCACCAGCTTCACACCCTTCCCCGCCAGCCCCCGGGAGGATCCGAAGAGGATCTGCAACGGCACCGGCGGCTGCCCCAGCCCGTCGTACGGCGGATCGGTCGAGACGACGAGATCGGTGAACCCGTCCTGGTCGAGGTCGCAGCTCGCCTCGGCGTCGAAGACGGCGGGCACCTGCCCGCCGGTGGCGGCGGCGTGCCGCGCGGCGCTCAGCAACTGCCTTGCTCCCGGGGCGAGTCCACGCGCCGACCCGTAGACGACGCCGATCCCGCCGTCGTCCCCATGGCTGTCGCGCTTCACGAGGTCGTTGAGGACGAGGTCGCGGTGCCCGTCCCCGTTGAAGTCGTCGGCCGTACGGCTACCCCTGCCGAGCGGGACGGGAAGCCGGGCGGGAGCTTTGGCGACGGTGACGGATTTGCGTTGTCCCGCCGCGGCTCCGTCGCCCTTTGGGCCGGGGGTGGAATCGCAGGCGACGACGAGGCTGCCTACGACGAGACATCCGGCGAAGACTGCCGCCACACGCGTAACTGCTCTTCGCCCGCTCAACGTGAACCTCACCTGGCCCGGAGACAACAACGCGGGTCATCATGCACTTGTTCGAGCGGGGGGTAAATGGCGATGTCCGGTTCCGTCACTCGGAAGTGACCGGCGAGTAGGGGTGGCGCCACGCCCTCCTCCGCAGCGGTGTGGTCTACCGCGTCGGCCAGACCAGCGCCTGGGCGACGATGACGCGTTCGCCGTTGAAAGTGACGGCCGGGCCTTCGTGCAGTTCGTAGCCGAGGCCGAGTGCTTCGCTCACCCGCCGGCAGAACGTCTCGTCGTCCGGGCCGGTCAGGACTCGATAGGCGGGCAGTCCGTCTGGTGGCATGCTCATGAGGGCAAGGATCTCAGACGGGCGGGGAAGGAGATTGACCTGAACTTAACTTCAGGTTTTAGCGTTGCCGCATGGACACCACGAACTCCACTCTCCCCGCCCAGGACATCGACGAGCAGCGGATCCGCGAACTCGTCGCGCGGAGCCAAGAGGCGCAGACCGACCCGGAGGTGCTCCCGGCACTGCACACCTCCGACCTCGTCCTCATCAACGTCGCCGGCCGACGCCTCTTCGGACGCGAGACCTTCGCCTCCGCCATGGCCGAGGCGCTCTCCTCCTCGCTGAAGGACGTCCGCACCGAGCTGGCGATCGACGACATCCGGTTCGTCACCCCCGACGTCGTCATCGTGAGCCTGACCAAGACGATCCACGACGAGCGAGCCGAGTCGGAGAACGCGTCCGCACTCCCCTCGACCGGCGCGATGACCTACGTCATGACCCGCGAGAACGACGACTGGCGCATAGCCCTGGCACAGACGACACCGATCCGCTGAGCACCGAGCACCGGAGGCGACGGCACCCGGGGTCATTCCGTCTCCGTGAACCGTCCGTCGTGGAACGCCACCACATCCTTGCCGCCGCCGTCGACGACCCAGACGTACGAGGGTCCCCGCTCCGGCAGCGTCCAGTGCAGGACGACCTCGTCGCGGCCGTCCTGGTCGAAGTCGCGTACGGCGGCGAGACGGGCGTACCGATCGTTCTTCTTCACGCCTCGGTCGGTGCCGGGGACGCGGGCGGGGCCGATGCGGCTCAGCGTGTCGGTGCCGGGGGCGGCGCGGTCGCGCAGGAGGCCGCGTACGACGGTGACGTCCGGGTGGACGGGGTACGTGTCCGTCGTGTCGCCGATCAGCAGTTCGTCGCGGCCGTCGCCGTCCAGGTCGCCGGTGAGGTAGTCGCCGGCGAGGTCCAGGTCGTACGGCCGCGGCGGTCCTCCGTCGCCCGGGTAGACGGTGAAGGTGCCGTCCACGCCGGGTGCCTCGGTCTCGTACCCGGGTTCGTCGTTGCGGCTGCCGCTGTCCCCGACGACCAGATCGCCCTTGCCGTCCCCGTCGAAGTCACCGGAGGCGACCGAACTGCCGGTCCTCAACTTCCTTGCCCGCGCGGCGAATCCGCCGGGACCGTCGCCCGCCTCGAGCAGGAATGCCTCACGCTGCTCGTCGTCGGTGGTCCTGGAGGCGACGAGGTCGGCGGTCCGGTCGCCGTCCGCGTCGACGGCGCGGAGCGAGTACGCGTTGTAGGAGTCGGGGTGGTTGACGGGGTCCGGGCGGCTGTCACCGCGCCGGGACGGGCTGCCGTTCCGGTCGATGGGGCCGTACAGGACGCGGAAGGCGGGATTGTCCTGGGTGTCCTCGACGGCGGGCAGGTCGAGACGCCCGTCGCCGTCGAAGTCGCCCGGCGTGCCGGTGAGTTCGGCCAGGCCGGTGCTCTGCGTCCGCGGGTCGGGGCCGGTCGGACCGCCCCAGATCACATCCGGGCCGAACTTCAGGTCGGCGTAGCCGTCGGCGTCGAGATCGGCGAGGACGGGGTACGGCTGAAGGACCGGGCTCAGCTTGACGGGCAGGGCCGCGACATTCGGCTCCAGGACGGTGCGGACCGCGGGGTCGAGGCCCTTGGCGGAGCCGTAGACGACGACCGCGCAGTTCTGCCTGGCCCTGCCGTACTCGTCGGCCCGGCCGTACGCGGCGGCGTACGCGAGGTCGGGATATCCGTCGCCGTTCACGTCGTCCGCGATCGTGCCGCCATCGCCCCGCGGCACGGGCACGGCGCTCACGGGAGCCGCCGATGGCGCCTCTTCCGGCGTGCCGTCGTCGCCGCTGTCCGCGCCGCACCCGATGACACCGCCCAGCACCACCACGGCACACGCCCCGGCGACTGCCCCGCGCAACGCTCTCATGCCACGACAACACCCCATGTCCCGGGTCTGAGCCAGGACATGGGGTGCTTCGTTACGGGGCCGTGCCCGCTACTTCACCGGCTCGGGCTTCGGTGTGCTCTGCGCTTCCGCCTCGCCGGCCGGGTCCACCGGTGTCCTGACGGAGTCGAGGAGCAGCTGGGCCACGTCCACGACCTGGATGGACTCCTTGGCCTTGCCGTCGTTCTTCTTGCCGTTGACCGAGTCGGTCAGCATGACGAGGCAGAACGGGCAGGCCGTCGAGACGATGTCCGGGTTCAGTGAAAGGGCTTCGTCGACGCGCTCGTTGTTGATGCGCTTGCCGATCCGCTCCTCCATCCACATCCGCGCACCACCGGCGCCGCAGCAGAAGCCGCGTTCCTTGTGGCGGTGCATCTCCTGCTGGCGCAGGCCCGGGACGGCCGACATGATCTCGCGCGGGGGCGTGTAGATCTTGTTGTGGCGGCCCAGGTAGCAGGGGTCGTGGTAGGTGATGAGCCCGTCCACCGGGGTGACCGGCAGCAGCTTGCCCTCGTCGATGAGGTGCTGGAGCAGCTGGGTGTGGTGGATGACCTCGTAGTCGCCGCCGAGCTGCGGGTACTCGTTGGCGATGGTGTTGAAGCAGTGCGGGCAGGTGGAGACGATCTTCTTGGCGGACTTCGGCTTCTTCGACTCCGCGGTGACGTTGCCCTCGTCGTCCGTCTCCTCGCCGAACGCCATGTTCAGCGCGGCCACGTTCTCCATGCCGAGCTCCTGGAAGAGCGGCTCGTTGCCCAGACGCCGGGCGGAGTCACCGGTGCACTTCTCGTCGCCGCCCATGATCGCGAACTTGACGCCCGCGATGTGCAGGAGTTCCGCGAAGGCCTTCGTGGTCTTCTTGGCGCGGTCCTCGAGGGCGCCCGCGCAGCCGACCCAGTACAGGTAGTCGACCTCGGAGAGGTCCTCGAGGTCCTTGCCGACCACCGGCACCTCGAAGTCGACCTCCTTGGTCCACTCCAGGCGCTGCTTCTTGGCCAGGCCCCAGGGGTTGCCCTTCTTCTCCAGGTTCTTGAGCATCGTGCCCGCCTCGGACGGGAACGCGGACTCGATCATCACCTGGTAGCGGCGCATGTCGACGATGTGGTCGACGTGCTCGATGTCGACCGGGCACTGCTCGACGCAGGCACCGCAGGTGGTGCAGGACCACAGGACGTCCGGGTCGATGACGCCGTTCTCCTCGACGGTCCCGATCAGCGGCCGCTCGGCCTCGGCGAGGGCGGCGGCGGGTACGTCCTTGAGCTGCTCGGCGCTCGCCTTCTCGTTGCCCTCCATGTCCTTGCCGCCGCCGGCCAGCAGGTAGGGGGCCTTGGCGTGCGCGTGGTCGCGCAGGGACATGATCAGCAGCTTGGGGGAGAGAGGCTTGCCGGTGTTCCAGGCCGGGCACTGCGACTGGCAGCGCCCGCACTCGGTGCAGGTGGAGAAGTCCAGCAGGCCCTTCCAAGAGAACTGCTCGACCTGGGAGACGCCGAAGACGTCGTCCTCGCCCGGGTCGGTGAAGTCGATCGGCTTGCCTCCGGAGGTCATCGGCTGCAGGGCGCCGAGGGCGGTCTCACCGGTGGCGTTGCGCTTGAACCAGATGTTCGGGAAGGCCAGGAAGCGGTGCCAGGCCACACCCATGTTGGTGTTCAGCGAGACCACGATCATCCAGATGAACGAGACGCTGATCTTCACCATCGCGGTGAAGTAGACCAGGTTCTGCAGCGCGGAGACGCTCAGCCCGTCGAAGGCGAGGACCAGCGGGTACGAGGCGAAGTACCCGGCCTCGTAGCCCTCCACGTGGTGCAGCGCGCCCTCCAGGCCGCGCAGGGTGTAGATCGCCAGGCCGATGGTGAGGATGACGTACTCGACGAAGTACGCCTGGCCGGCCTTGGAGCCCGCGAACCTGGACTTGCGGCCCGCCCTTGAGGGCAGGCTCAGCAGGCGGATCACCATGAGCACGGCGATGCCCAGGACGGTCATCACGCCGATGAACTCGGTGTACATCTCGAACGGCAGGAAGTCGCCGATGACCGGCAGCACCCAGTCGGCCTGGAAGAGCTGGCCGAACGCCTGCACCAGGGTCGGCGGCAGCGTCAGGAAGCCGACCGCCACGAACCAGTGGGCGAAGCCGACGACGCCCCATCGGTTCATCCGCGTGTGGCCGAGGAACTCCCGCACCAGCGTCACACTGCGCTGGTAGGGGTTGTCGATACGGCTCCCCGCGGGCGCGGGCTGGCCGAGCTTGAAGTACCGGACGAACTGGCCGATGGCGCGTGCGAGCAGCGCGACGCCGACCACGGTCAGAACCAGCGACACGATGATCGCGGCGAGTTGCATTTGGGGCTCCTCGGGCCTGCGAGGCTTCCTCCGAGCGGCCTCCACGACCTCTCGAAGCTCATTACTAAGCGGTAACTTATGCAGTCCTCTGAGACTACCCACTTCTAGTGCCGCACTGTAGCCAGAGGTGCGGTGATCTGCGTCGCTGAGGTTTGCCTGAGTGGTTCCGTTGTCGTCTGCGGGTCGTCGAGGGCTGGTCGCGCAGTTCCCCGCGCCCCTTTCGGGGCGCACCCACCTCCCGGTCTCGCAGGTCAAACCCTCATTGCGCGTAAGGAAGAGATAAGAGTTGAGCCAGGTCGACTCAGCTCCTTTGACCCAGCGGCGAGCGTCGTGCACACTTGAGTCCGTTCCACTCAAGTCATTGCTGGAGGAATCGAAATGGCACGTGCGGTCGGCATCGACCTGGGCACGACTAACTCCGTCGTCAGCGTTCTGGAGGGCGGTGAGCCCACCGTCATTACGAACGCCGAGGGCGCCAGGACCACGCCGTCCGTCGTCGCCTTCGCCAAGAACGGTGAGGTGCTCGTCGGCGAGGTCGCGAAGCGCCAGGCGGTCACCAACGTGGACCGGACCATCAGGTCCGTGAAGCGTCACATGGGTACTGACTGGAAGATCGAGCTGGACGGGAAGCCCTTCAACCCCCAGCAGATCTCCGCCTTCATCCTGCAGAAGCTGAAGCGCGACGCCGAGGCCTACCTGGGTGAGAAGGTCGCGGACGCGGTCATCACCGTTCCCGCCTACTTCAACGACTCCGAGCGTCAGGCGACGAAGGAGGCCGGCGAGATCGCGGGTCTGAACGTCCTGCGGATTGTCAACGAGCCGACGGCCGCCGCCCTGGCCTACGGTCTCGACAAGGACGACCAGACCATTCTCGTCTTCGACCTCGGTGGCGGCACCTTCGACGTCTCGCTGCTGGAGATCGGCGACGGTGTCGTCGAGGTGAAGGCCACCAACGGTGACAACCACCTCGGTGGTGACGACTGGGACCAGCGCGTCGTCGACTACCTGGTGAAGCAGTTCGCCAGCGGCCACGGCGTGGACCTCGGCAAGGACAAGATGGCTCTCCAGCGCCTCCGCGAGGCCGCCGAGAAGGCCAAGATCGAGCTGTCCTCGTCCACCGAGACCTCGATCAACCTGCCGTACATCACCGCGTCCGCCGAGGGCCCGCTGCACCTGGACGAGAAGCTCACACGCGCCCAGTTCCAGCAGCTGACGGCCGACCTTCTGGAGCGCTGCAAGACGCCGTTCCACAACGTCATCAAGGACGCCGGCATCAACCTCTCCGAGATCGACCACGTCGTTCTCGTCGGTGGCTCCACCCGTATGCCGGCTGTCGCCGAGATCGTCAAGGAGCTGACCGGCGGCCGGGACGCCAACAAGGGTGTGAACCCGGACGAGGTCGTCGCCATCGGCGCCGCGCTCCAGGCCGGTGTCCTCAAGGGTGAGGTCAAGGACGTCCTGCTCCTCGACGTGACCCCGCTGTCCCTCGGTATCGAGACCAAGGGCGGCATCATGACGAAGCTCATCGAGCGGAACACGACGATCCCGACCAAGCGGTCCGAGATCTTCACCACCGCCGAGGACAACCAGCCGTCCGTCCAGATCCAGGTCTACCAGGGCGAGCGCGAGATCGCGGCGTACAACAAGAAGCTCGGAATGTTCGAGCTCACGGGCCTTCCGCCGGCCCCGCGCGGTGTCCCGCAGATCGAGGTCGCCTTCGACATCGACGCCAACGGCATCATGCACGTGACCGCGAAGGACCTGGGCACGGGCAAGGAGCAGAAGATGACCGTCACCGGCGGCTCCTCGCTGCCGAAGGACGAGGTCGACCGGATGCGCCAGGAGGCCGAGCAGTACGCGGACGAGGACCACAAGCGCCGCGAGGCCGCCGAGAGCCGCAACCAGGGCGAGCAGCTCGTCTATCAGACGGAGAAGTTCCTCAAGGACAACGAGGACAAGGTCCCCGGCGACGTCAAGACCGAGGTCGAGACGAGCATCGAGGAGCTGAAGACCGCGCTCAAGGGCGAGGACACCGCCGAGATCCGTACGGCCACCGAGAAGGTCGCCGCCGTCTCCCAGAAGCTCGGCCAGGCGATGTACGCCGACGCCCAGGCCGCGCAGGGTGCCGCCGCCGGCGCCGAGGCCCCGGGTCCCGACGCGGGCGCCGGTGCCAAGGCCGCTGACGACGACGTCGTCGACGCCGAGATCGTCGACGAGGACCGCAAGGATGGTGCCGCGTGACGGAGGAGACCCCGGGCTTCGACGAGCAGCCGCAGCAGGCCGCGTCGCCGCAGCAGCCCGACGTCCCCTCCGGCGCCACCCCTGAAGACGCCGAGCCGAAGGCTGCCCCCTCCGTGGAGGAGGGGGCGGCCCCGGCCGGGGACGCGGCAGCAGCAGCGCAGATCGCAGGCCTCACGGCTCAGCTGGACCAGGTGCGCATGGCGCTCAACGAGCGCACGGCGGACGTCCAGCGGCTCCAGGCCGAGTACCAGAACTACCGCCGCCGGGTCGAGCGCGACCGGATCGCGGTCAAGGAGATCGCCATCGCGAACCTCCTGACCGAGCTCCTGCCCGTGCTCGACGACATCGGCCGCGCGCGGGAACACGGCGAACTGGTCGGCGGTTTCAAGTCCGTGGCCGAGTCGCTGGAGACCGTCGCGGCGAAGATGGGCCTGCAGCAGTTCGGCAAGGAGGGCGAGCCCTTCGACCCGACGATCCACGAGGCCCTGATGCACAGCTACGCGCCGGACGTCACGGAGACGATGTGCGTGGCGATTCTGCAGCCGGGGTATCGCATCGGCGAGCGCACCATCCGCCCCGCGCGGGTGGCGGTGGCCGAGCCGCAGCCGGGCGCGCAGACGGTCAAGTCCGACGAGACGGATGCGACGACAGCGGCGGCCGACGACAAGGAGAGCGGTGGCCCGGACGAGGGCTGACGTGAAACAGGGCGTACGCGCGCGCGTATGGATCAAGAACACCAAGCGCGTACGTGACAGGGACGTACGGAAGGAGGGGCGTCGAGGATGAGCACCAAGGACTTCATCGAGAAGGACTACTACAAGGTCCTCGGCGTCCCCAAGGACGCCACCGAGGCCGAGATCAAGAAGGCGTACCGGAAGCTCGCCCGCGAGTACCACCCGGACGCCAACAAGGGGAACGCGAAGGCCGAGGAGCGCTTCAAGGAGATCTCCGAGGCGAACGACATCCTCGGGGACCCCAAGAAGCGCAAGGAATACGACGAGGCACGCACCCTCTTCGGCAACGGCGGCTTCAGGCCCGGACCCGGCGCCGGAGGCGGCTCCTTCAACTTCGACCTGGGCGACCTCTTCGGAGGCGGCCCCCAGGGCGGAGGACAGGCGGGGGGCGGCTTCGGCGGCGGCATCGGTGATGTCTTCGGGGGCCTGTTCAACCGCGGCGGCGCGACCACCGGCACGCGTACGCAGCCGCGGCGCGGCCAGGACATCGACACCGAGGTCACGCTGAGCTTCACGGAGGCGGTGGACGGCGCGACCGTTCCCCTCCGCATGACCTCGCAGTCGCCCTGCAAGGCCTGTTCGGGCACCGGCGACAAGAACGGCACGCCGCGTGTGTGCCCGACCTGCGTCGGCACCGGCCAGGTGGCCCGGGGTTCGGGCGGCGGCTTCTCGCTGACCGACCCCTGCCCGGACTGCAAGGGCCGCGGCCTGATCGCGGAGCACGCGTGCCTGGTCTGCAACGGCTCGGGGCGCGCCAAGTCGTCCCGGACCATGCAGGTCCGTATCCCCGCCGGGGTGTCGGACAGCCAGCGCATCCGCCTCCGCGGCAAGGGAGCGCCGGGCGAACGGGGCGGGCCCGCGGGCGACTTGTACGTCACCGTGCATGTGGACGCGCACCCGGTCTTCGGCCGCAAGGGCGACAACCTCACCGTCACCGTGCCCGTCACCTTCGCGGAGGCGGCGCTCGGCGGCGAGGTCCGCGTGCCCACGCTCGGGGGACCCCCGGTCACCCTGAAGCTGCCGCCGGGCACGCCCAACGGCCGTACGATGCGCGCCCGCGGCAAGGGTGCGGTCCGCAAGGACGGCACCCGCGGAGACCTGCTGGTCACCGTCGAGGTGAGTGTCCCGCAGGACGTTACGGGGAAGGCTCGTGACGCGCTTGAGGCGTATCGCGAGGCGACCGCGGGTGAGGATCCGCGGGCGGAGCTGTTCCAGGCCGCGAAGGGAGCATGAGGACACCATGGACGCAACCGGACGCCGTCGTAACCCCTATGAGCTGACGGAAGAAACACCGGTGTACGTCATCTCGGTGGCCGCCCAGCTCTCCGGTCTGCACCCGCAGACCCTGCGCCAGTACGACCGCCTCGGCCTGGTCTCCCCGGACCGCACGGCCGGGCGCGGCCGCCGCTACTCGGCCCGCGACATCGAACTGCTGCGCACCGTCCAGCAGTTGTCGCAGGACGAGGGCATCAACCTCGCCGGCATCAAGCGCATCATCGAACTGGAGAACCAGGTGGCCGCCCTCCAGTCCCGCGTCGCGGAACTGGAATCGGCCCTGGACGGCGCGGCCACGGCCATGCAGCAGCGCGAGGCCGCCGTCCACGCCTCGTACCGCCGCGACCTGGTCCCGTACCACGAGGTCCAGCAGACGAGCGCGCTGGTGGTGTGGCGGCCGAAGCGACAGCAGTCCTCGGACTGACGCTTCGTCAACTGAGTGAAGCGGCCCGGAGGTTGAGCAAACCTCCGGGCCGCTTCGCGCTGTCAGGCGTTTTCCCGGCTCCCTCGCTCTTGATCGCCCGTGCTGATGCACGCTGGGCCGGTCGGCGGCTGTTCAGCCCAGTTGCAGGCGGTCGGCCAGGCCCGCCGCGGTGAAGGCATGCACCACGTCGTCGCGGTTTTCTGTGAAGTGGGCCCAGCTGTCGCAGTGGACCGGGACCACCCGGCGGGCTCCGAGGATCTGGGCGGCTTCGGCGGCCTGGGCGCTGTCGAGGACGAGCGGTGCGCCGTCAAAGAGGAAGGGGAAACGGGGAGCCCCGGCGAAGAGGACGGCGGTGTCGACCGGGCCGAACCGCTCGGCTGTCTGCTTGACCAGAGTGAGTGAGGCGTTGTCGCCGCTGACGTAGACCGTGGGCAGGTCGGCGGAGGTCAGGACGAAGCCGACGACCTCGCCGGTGATCGACTCGACGTCCTCGACGCCCTCGGGGCCGTGCAGGGCCGGTGCGCCCGTCACGGTCACGGTGCCGCCGTCGGGGCGGTGCAGGTCGACCGAGTCCCAGGGCGCGAGGCCCTGCGCGGTGCCGCCGAGGCGGGCCGCGCCGCTGGGAGTGGTGAGCGTGACGGGTACGTCGGCGAGGAGGGCCCGGCCCGAGTTGTCGAGGTTGTCGGGGTGCTCGTCGTGGGAGAGCAGGACCGCGTCGACGGGGCCGAGGTCGGCGGGCGTGATGGAGGACGGCGCGGTCTTGGTCAATGAGGCGCCCGGTCGTTGGTACTCACCGGGTGCGTCGAAGGTGGGGTCGGTCAGGAAGCGCAGTCCGCCGTACTCGATGAGGGCCGTCGGGCCGCCGAAGACGCGGACGGGGATCTGGTCGGCGGGTGTGCGGGCAGCGGTCATGGCAGGGAACACCTCACGGATCTCGGGGCTCACGAATGCATGTCTCACGGATGAGTTGCGTTCTATCCGTGATGTGACCGTAGTCGCTCCTCACGGATGGGCGCAAGCCGTACCATGAGAACCGTGAACGAGAACGTGACCGCCGAGTCCGTGGAGCCCACTCCGCCGCCCGCGCCGGGCGCGGAGCAGTACCCCGCGCTCGACTTCGCCAACAGCGCCGTCGCCCTGCCCGGCGGCCAGTTCCTCGACTTCCTCGGCACTCCCGCCGCGGCCAATCGGTGGCTGACCGAGCACGGCCTCGCCCCCGTGGACGCCGGAATGCGGGAGATGTGCGCCGCGCAACTGCGTTCCCTGCGCGAACAGATCCGGTCGCTGCTCGCGTCCCGCGTTGCCGGCCTGCCCGCGCTGCCCACGGCTCTGTCCGCCGTCAATGACGCGCTGACCAGGGTTCCCACGGCCGCCCTGCTGCAGTGGGACGAGAAGAACGGTCCCTACCGCGCGGCCCCGCACCCGACCACCGAGATCGTGGACCACGCCCTCGCGACCCTCGCCGCGGGCGCCGCCGACCTGCTCACAGGGCCCGACGCCGAACGCCTCACCGCCTGCGGCTCACCTCCCTGCAACCGTTACCTGGTGCGGCACGGCCGCCGCCACTGGTGCTCGACCCGCTGCGGCGACCGCGCCCGCGCGGCCCGCGCCTACGCCCGCCGGACCCGGCCGCAGTCGTCAGATTGACGACGCGTCAGGCGCCCTGAGTAGCCCGGAGTTTTGCCTCCCAGCCCCTTATCTGTTTCCCCAATCCTGGGCATCTGCCTTGCGGTTGGGGCATCGAGGCATTGGGGCATCCTTACGGTTACGGCGCGAGCAGGGGGGATCGGGTGGCGCGAGTGTGGGAGAGAGCCGGAGTTGTGGCCTGGGCTCCGGTCCGACTGCGGCTTGCCGGGGCGGTCTTGGGGGTCGCCGTATCCCTGCTGGTCATCGGCGTCGCGGGGCTGGCGTTCGTGGTGCGGGGCGACGGTCAGGGAGCGCGGAACCTTGTGTGGCTCGTGGTGTTGCTCGGCGCGATCGGCCTGATCGGCCTCGCCGGCGCGGGCGACTGGCCCTCGTGGCACGGCAGAGTGGCCCTGGTTGTCGCGTCGCTCTTTCTCCTGACGCTGCTGGAGCTCATGGCCGACGCCGTCCTCGACTGGCGGGGCGAGGCCACGGAGATGCAGGTCACCGACCGCGTCACCAAGGAGGAGGGCGCACCCGTGATGACGAACTCCCGCTGCGAACTCCGACGTCCGGACAACACGTCCCTGGTGCTCGACTCGAGCAAGGGGCTCTTCCGGCGGGGCCAGTGCGACGCGAACGTCCAGGTCGGCGATCGCATGGTGGTGTACGAGGACCCTGAGGGACTGGTGGCACCGCGCTCGTTCGGTCCGTTGGTCTCCGTGGGCCAACTGGGCCTGATCGCGGGCGGAGTCACGATCGTACTGATGACCCTGACCGCCGAAGCGGCGGTCCGCAGCCGCGATTGACGTGGGTGCGGGTGCGGGTGCGGGTGGTTGGGGGTTGCGAGCGCGGGGGTTGGGGCGCCGCGTCACGGCCGGGGTACTGTTCCCCACCCGACATCAGGTCTGGCCGGACCCCGGACGCCGTGCGACGAAGACGAACTCCCGGCTCGGCCGGTCGGGTGCGTCGCGGATGTCCTCCACCACGTACCCCTGCGCGATCAGCTCCGTCTCGATCTCCTCACGTTCGCGGAAACGCAGCGTCGAGTCCGACGTCAGCTTCTGCCCGTCTGTGGCGAACACATAGGTCCAGCGGAACGTCACCAGCGGTCCATTGACCTTGATGAGATCGACCCAGCTCTCGACCGCGCCGACGCCGGGAATCTCCGTAATCCCGTACGAGGCCTCGCGGTTCCACTCCGACCAGGCACCCCTGGCCGGATCCCGGGTCTCGAAGACCAGATGGCCACCGGGGCGTAGAGCTTCGTAGATTCCGCGCAGTGTCATCCGCCATGCGTGGGGATCGACCATCTCCTGGGCGACGTTCGCCGTCATGGTCGCGAGGTCGACCCGCAGTGGAGGGAGTGCTGTCGCGTCACCGCAGATCCAGCGCACCCGTTCGCTGCCGGGCTTGCCGCGGGCCACATCGACGGATGCCTGGGCTGGATCGACACCGATGACCTCGATACGGCGATCGGCGAGCAGGAGCGCGAACACGCCTGTCCCGCAGCCGATGTCCAGGACCTGACGCGCCCCGACCTCCTCCGCGATGCGGACGTATGCGTCGAGGTCGCTTCGGTCGGGGTCGAGCGGGTCGTAGATCGCGGCGAGCCGCGGATCAGCGAAGGCCTCGCCCGCCATCAGGTGTTGTGAGGCGGGCGGGCGTTTGCACTGACGTGGTGCAGAAGGCCGGCGAGGTCCTGCGGGCCGCCGTTGAACGTCGACTTCTGCCAGTTGAGTTCAGGCATCCGCGCCTCCCTAAAGGGTGTAGAGGACGTGCTGGATGAGGGCCAGAGGATCCTTCACGGAGTGTGCTTCCGGGGCCGACGATACGTCGATCGGGGCCAAGGCGTGATCGGCGAGCCGCTCGAACAGCCTCCCGTACTGAAGCAAGGCTCGCCGGGTGCGGGCCAGTCATCCCCACCCCCGACCGGAGCCGACGCCCATGGATTGCCGTCGTCCGAGTGGCCCGGCTGCGGGAAGAAGCCGAGAAGTCGAGAAGCCGAGTCCGTCGGCCCCCTCCCGCAGCGTGGGGCTACCGGCCCAGCGACTGCCAGATCGTCAGCGCCAGCGCCATGCACGACGTTGCCGCCGCGAGGGAAGGCAAGGGCCAGCGTGTGCGTTCCAGGGCCTCGATGCGCGCCTCGTGTTCGTCGAGGGTCTTGTCGGTCTGGTCGGCGCGCTGGAGGAGAAGCGCGAGATCGCCGCGGGTGGTGGCGAAGCCGACGTCCACCGAGCGACGCAGCCGCTCCAGCTCCAGGACGACCTCCTCGGCCTCGGTCGAGTTCATCGGCGGCCTCCCGGTGTGATCGGGCCGGTTAACGGCTTGGCGGTGCTCACGGGGCGGTTCAGTGCGGTGTCCATGAATCGATGGCCTTCGTTTCGAGTTCTTCGGGGCACCGGCCGCAGTGCGAGCCGTTCGCTTACGGCTGCAACCCCATCCCAGGTATGGGAACATATGTTCGATCGTTGCGAACGAGCGAACAGGGTTGCATGGTGCGAGCGCGTGCGCAAGTTGATTCGCCTGGGAGGGCTGGTGTGATGGCAGAGCTACGGACGGTGCCTGAACAGGCTTGTGTGGAGCACTCGTTGCCGAATCTCCACGGTTACGTGCGAGCGCGCACACTTGCCGGTGCAGGTGCGATAGGTACCCTCTCCCCGCGACGACAGGAGAGCGGACACATGGGTTCCAGCTCACGGGCCGGAGCCCGTACAGACCACACCTACCGGGCCGCGGGACTCGAGGAGTTCGCCGGCTGGATCGAGGATCTGCTGCGCGGCCGCGGCTACGACATCGACAGCCCGCGAGGCGGTGGCCGTTCGAAGCTCGCCGATGACGCCGGAGTGCACAGGGCCGCCGTCAGCCGGCTGCTCCAGCGGCAGTCCATGCCCGACCTGGAGACGATGCGGCGCATCGCGGCCGTGCTCGGCGTGCCGTTGCGGGAGATGCTCATCCGCTCGGGCCGGCTGACCGAGGACGATCTGCCGCTCACGGGTGGCGGTCGCCCCGTGGACGGTGACGGGGGCTGGGACGGGAGCGGCGAGGGCCACACGTTGCTCAGCCCGGAGGAGGCCGCTCGCCGCATGGGCGTCCCGCCCGAACTGCGGGACCTGTTCGCCAAGGTGGCGCGGCAGTTCCTGCCGGAGGGCGGTTGACGGCGAAGGGGCCGGGGCGCGGCATGGGGAATCCAGGAGGGGGCCGTGGCGACGAGACGGAACGCGTCGCCGTACTCATGGGCGAACTCCTCGCCGTATTCGCCGAGAAGGTCAGGACGGCGGGTCCGGAGTCCGTCCGCGTCCTCACCGAGGAAGAACTCCAGCGTCACCAGCTGAACTGGTTCCGCGCGGGCTGGGACGAACACGCCCGCGCCACCGGCCGGCAGCACCTCGAAGGCCCGGCCCGTCCGTCGGCCCGCCCCGGCTCCGACCCCGGCGAGCACCCCGACACCGAGGACTTCCCGGCCCCGCCCCCGGCCCGCCTCCTCCGTTTTCCCGACCGCCCGCACGAGGGGCACGACAAGGACTGAACGGCGTGAGGTACCGCGCCCCGTAAGGGGCGCGGGGCTGTATTGATATGCGGCTCCGCCGCGTGGGCGCGACCAGCCCCCACCGGCCCGGAGGTTCATCACCGTTCTTCCAGCGGAGCGCTTAGGCGCTCGTAGCGCAGGAGCACCACGCCGTTGCCGAAGACGCGGGATTCGGTGAGGCGGAGGCGGGCGAGGGCGTCGGTTTCGCGGAAGAGAGGGTTGCCGCGGCCGAGGAGGACCGGGTGGACGTAGATCGAGTACTCATCGATCAGGTCGTGCCGCCGGAACTCCGCCGCGAGATTCGCCCCGCCGACCACGAGGTCCCCGTCGGCCTGTTCCTTGAGCGCCCTGATCGCCTCGGGTACGACCTCCCGTACGACGGTCGCGTTCCAGTCGGCCTTCTCCAGCGTCCGTGAGAACACGATCTTCGGCATGTCCCGCCAGATGCCGGCGAACTCGCGCATGGGCTCGGAGAGCTCCGGGTCCTGGTCCGCGGTCGGCCAGAACTCCGCCATCAGCTCGTGTGTGACACGGCCGGTCAGGAGGCCGCCCAGCGCTCCGATGCGCGCGTTGAAGTGCCGCAGCAGTTCGTCGTCGACCGTGTGCCAGTCAATCTCGCGGTTCGGCCCCTCGAAGAACCCGTCGAGGGAGACGGACATGCTCAGGATGATCTTTCGCATCGCTGACCTCGCCGTGGAGTGTCGGGGCGGATCGGATCGGATCGGATCGGATCGGAGCGGATCGGGGCGGATCGGGGCGGATCGGAATGCCAGTGCCACTCCATCGCAGGAGCCGGGCGCGGGCAAGCGCGTCGCCGTGATGCGGCGTGGCACAACTAGGGAGAGCTGGGGGGAGGGAGGACCAGGGGGAAGAGGCGGTCACCGACCAGCCCCTTCCCCGTGTCCTCCGTCGGGTCACCGAGCCGGGCGGCGCGCCTACGGCTCGTCGAAGATCTCGGCCAGGTCGCAGGCCAGGTCGGAGGCCCAGTCCACCGCGTCGGCCCCGAGCCAGTCCACCGCGTCGGCTCCCAGCCAGTTCGCCACGTCGGCCCCGGTCCAGTCCGCCACGTCGGCCCCGGCCCAGTCCTTCTCCGCCTCGGCCGTCCCCGTCCCGGTCTCTGTCTCGGCCTCGGTCTCTGTGGAGTTCTCCTGCTCCTTGGGCGGCTTCGACGGGGCCTGGAGCCAGCTTTCCCAGCTTTCGAGGTCGCGCTCCATGTACTGCTCGACGCAGGCGACGATCGCCTCGTGGAGAGTGTCGGATCCGGTGAGGCCGAGCTTGGTCCAGTCGACGTCACACGCGTCGGGGAGGGGGGCGGGCGCTGCCTTCGGTGCGGCACCGGTGTCGGCCGGGGCGGCCGTCGCGGGCGTACCGGCCGTCAAGGCCAGGCAGCCGGCCGCCATGAGAGGTATGAGGCATCGGGAGATCGTGCGCATGGTGACTCCAACGCGAGTGGGGACGTGAGCGGGACGAGCTGTCTGGTCCCGGCAACTCCTCCCAGCAACTTCCGAGAGCCGCGCCGCCGCAATCCGTACGCGGCTGATCAGGTGCCTTCACTGACCCGGACGTGGTGTTCTGCCCCGTTCTTCCCCGTTCTCCCCCGCTCTGCTCCGCTCCGGCCCTTCCGCCCACCCCTGTGCCATCCCGCCCGCTCGCCTCGTACGACGGCCCTGTGGGCCCCCGTCCGGCGGATCCCCCCGACATCACCCCGGTCTCTCCACAGGTTTCTGTTGCGATCTCGTTAGCAGTTACTCCTTGACGCCTCGGGAACCCCCGCGTTGGCTTTTCGTCACCTGGGCACGCACTTGCGCCCTCGTCCGGAAGGCACCCGAAGTGAACAGCGCCATACGTCGAACCGCCATAAGCATCACTGCTTCCACTCTGACCCTCACGCTCGCCGCGTGCGGAGTGCTCGACGGGAGCAGCGACGGAGCGGAAGCGAGCCCGACCAAGGGTGACGACATCACGGTGGGCCTGCTGCTCCCGGAGAAGGCGAACTCCCGCTACGAGAAGTTCGACTACCCCATCGTCAAGAAGAGGGTCGACCTGCTGACCGACGGCAAGGGGAAGGTCGTCTACGCCAACGCCGAGCAGGACGCCGACGCACAGAACAAGCAGCTCACGCAGATGATCGACGACAAGGTCGACGTACTGCTCGTGGACGCGGTGGACTCCAAGGCCATCGCCTCCGGTGTGAAGAAGGCCAAGGACGCGGGGATTCCCGTCATCGCGTACGACCGGCTGGCCGAGGGCCCGATCGACGCGTACGTCTCGTTCGACAACGAGGCGGTCGGCCAGGTGCAGGGCCGGGCCCTGGTCGACGCGCTGGACGACGACAAGTCCCAGAAGATCGTCATGATGAACGGCGCGGTGACGGACCCGAACGCCGCCCAGTTCAAGGCGGGCGCGCTCGCCGAGCTCGACGGCAAGGTGACCATCGCCAAGCGGTACGACACCAAGGACTGGAAGCCGTCGAACGCCCGGGCCAACATGATGGCGGCCATCTCCTCCATCGGCGTGGACAACATCGCCGGCGTGTACTCCGCCAACGACGGCATGGCGGGCGGCGTCATCTCCGCGCTCAAGGCCGCGGGCGTCACCGACCTGCCGCCGGTCACCGGCCAGGACGCGGAGCTCGACGCGGTGCAGCGCATCGTCATCGGCGACCAGTTCATGAGCGTCTACAAGCCGTACCCGCAGGAGGCCGAGACCGCCGCCGAGATGGCCGTGGCCCGCGTCCGCGGCCACGGCATCGAGTTCGACGCCCTCACCCCCGACAAGGTCTCCAGCCCCAGCAACGAGAACATTCCGGCCAACCTCCTCCAGGTCTCCGCCCTGACCAAGGACACCGTCATGTCCACGGTCATCCGGGACGGCATCTACACGGTCGACCAGATCTGCACGTCCAAGTACAAGGCGGCGTGCGAGTCCCTCGACATCAAGTAGTTCTGTTCGACGTCGACGCGCGTAACCGGGACGGGTCAGGATCATCCACGCATCCACGCATCCACGCATCTGCGCATCTGCGTGAAGGCGTCCTGACCCGCCCACCCTCCGGTGGAGCTCCGTTCACGCCACCCGCGTGAACTCCACCGTCACCTCCGGCGGTCCTCCGGCCACTCCCCGGTACACCCCCTTGTGCGGGGTCACGTCGTCGTAGTCGCGGCCGCGGCCGACGACCACGTGGGACTCGTCGGCGCGGGTGCGGTTGGTGGGGTCGTAGCCGGCCCAGTCGCCCGCCCAGTACTCGATCCAGGCGTGGCTCTGGCCGGCGACGGGGCGGTGGAGTTCGGCGTCGCGTTCCGGGTGGAGGTAGCCGGAGACATAGCGGGTGGGGAGGCCCAGGGCGCGGAGGAGTCCCGCCGTGAGGTGGGCAATGTCCTGGCAGACGCCCGCGCCCTGCTCCCAGGCCTCGGCGGCGCTGGTGTTCACTCCGGTGGAGCCGGGGATGTACGAGACCCGGTCCGCGACCAGGTGAGAGACCGCCACGGCCGTTTCGTGGGGATCCAGGCCCGCGGCGGCCGTACGGGCCCGGTCGATCAGCTCTTCGGGGACGGCTGTGCGCGAGGTCTGTACCGCCTGTTCCAACAGGCGGGAGTTCGCGACCCGTTCGGCCACCTCGGTCCAGGAGGGGGCAACGGGCAGACCGGCCGGCGGGGCCGTCTCCACCAGGCTCACCGCTGTGATCGTCAGGTCCTCGTGCGGCTCCATCAGGTCGAAGCCGGTGACCTGGGTGCCCCAGTAGTCCCAGTACGACCAGGTGGCGGTGGACGGGTTCACCAGCACCCGGGCGTCCAGCGTCGTCTGGCCGGGGAGCGTCAGCGGGGTCATGCGGACCTCGTTGTGGGAGGAGACCGCGGCCTGTGCGTACGAGACGCGGGTGATGTGGCGGATGCGGAGTCGGCGTGTCATCGGCGTCCTCACGCTCCTTCCTGGGCCCACTCGACGGGCCCCTGGTACGGGAAGAACTTCTCCGCGACCGCCTCGGCGGACGTCATGCAGGACGACTGCAACTCCTGGAGAAGGGACGGGAGTACGTCCTCCAGGGCCGTCGAGTCCAGGTACTCGAGGCGGGTGCGCATCCTGCCGATCGGGCGGCGTGCCGGGTCCTGGCGCGCGCGGCCGAGCGCCGCCAGGCACTCCTCCGCGGTGGTCAGCGCGTGCAGCACCGAACGCGGGAAGTGCCGGTCCATGATGAGGAATTCGGCCACCCGGGCGGTGTCCCCGAAACCGCCGTACACCCGCGCGTACGCCTCGTCCGCCCCGCTCGCGCTGAGCAGCGTCGGCCAGTCGGGCGCGTGCGGCGCGTCCAGCACCCGTACGGACAGCAGTCGTACGGTCATGTCCACCCGCTCCAGGCTCCTGCCGAGGACGACGAAACGCCAGCTGTCGTCCCGGCTCATCGTCGAGTCGGCGAGCCCGAAGAACAGCGCCGCCCGGCGCCTGACCAGCTCCAGATAGGCGTACGGGCCGGTGCGGCGGGCCGCGAGGCGCTGGTCGGCGAGGGCGTGCCAGGTGGAGTTGAGGCACTCCCACATCTCGGAGGAGACGGCCTCGCGGGCGCTGCGCGCGTTCAGCCGGGCGGCGCCCAGCGCGCCCTCGATGGAGCAGGTCGAGCGCCCGTCGAAGGCCAGCTGATCCAGTACCTGCTGCATGTCGACGCGTTCGTCCCCCGCGTCGACGCCGAGGATCGCGTACAGCGAGCGGCAGGCCACGTCCTCGTCCCGCCAGGGGTCTTCGAGGAGCCGGTGCAGATAGGCGTCGAGGATGCGGCCGGTGGCGTCGGCCCGTTCGACATAGCGGCCCGTCCAGGTCAGCGCTTCGGCGATGCGGGAGAGGATCACGTCGTTCACGGCCGTACCTCCTGCTCCTTGGGCTCCTTGAACTGAGTGTGCTGCGGGGGTGGTCGTCACTGCTGCTGCGCCCCTTCCTGCGCGACGGCCCGCTCGCCGTCGGGGCCGAGCTGGCGCGGGGCGACCTCGGGGACGGCCCCGGGTTCCTCCGGGAGGGGCCCGCCGGTCGGTCCTTCGGCGAGCACCCAGGTGTCCTTGGAGCCGCCGCCCTGGCTGGAGTTGACGATGAGGTTGCCCTCCTGGAGCGCTACCCGGGTGAGCCCGCCGGGCAGCACCCACACATCGCGACCGTCGTTCACGGCGAACGGACGAAGATCGATGTGCCGCGGAGCCATCCGGTCGCCCGCGAGGGTGGGGGAGGTGGAGAGGGCCACGGGCCGCTGGGCGATCCACCCGCGCGGGTCGGCGATCACCTCTTCGCGAACGCGATCGAGTGTCGCCCGGTCCGCGTGCGGGCCGATCACGATGCCCTGCCCGCCGGCCCCGTCGACGGGCTTCACGACCAATTGGTCGAGCTGGTCGAGGACCGCCTCCAACTGTCCTGGCTCGTCGGGGCGGAACGATTCGACATTGGGGATGACCGGCTCCTCCCCGAGGTAGTACCGGATGAGATCGGGGACGTATGTGTAGAGGAGTTTGTCGTCCGCGATTCCGTTCCCCACGGCGTTCGCGAGTGTGACGTTCCCGGCCTGGGCCGCGTTCATGATGCCCGGGCAGCCGATCACCGAGTCGGGCCGGAAGTGCAGCGGATCGAGGAAGTCGTCGTCGAGCCGCCGGTATACGACATGGACGGGCATCTCGCCGCGTGTGGTACGCATCCACACGCGGTTGCCGCGGCACACCAGATCGTGCCCCTCGACCAGCTGCACGCCCATCAGCCGCGCCAGCAGGGCGTGTTCGAAGTAGGCGGCGTTGTTCGGGCCCGGCGTGAGGACGACGACGCGCGGGTCGCCGATCCCGTCGGGCGCGGCCGCGCGCAGCGCCGCGAGCAGCCGTTGCCCGTACCCGTCGACCGGCAGGACGTGCTGCTCGGCGAAGAGGGAGGGGAAGATCCGGGTCATCGCACGCCGGTTCTCGATGACGTACGAGACGCCGGAGGGGACCCGTACGTTGTCCTCGAGCACCCGGAAGTCGCCCGCCTCGTCGCGTACGAGATCGATGCCGGCGACGTGGATGCGTACGCCGCCCGGGGGTTCCACGCCGTGCGCGGCCCGGTGGAAATGGGCGGAGTTGAGGAGGAGCCGCCAGGGCACGACTCCGTCCTCGAAGGCCCGGCACGGCCCGTATGCGTCGGCGAGATACGCCTCGAGGGCCCTGACCCGTTGAGACACCCCCCGCTGTATGAGATCCCATTCCAGCGCGTCCAGGACCCGCGGTACGAGGTCCAGCGGCCAGGGCCGCTCCTCGCCCGCGAAGGCGTAGGTCACGCCCCGGTCCGTGAAGGCCCGTGCCATCTGATCGGCCCTGAACCGAAGTTCGGCCGGTTCCATCGGTTGAAGTGCCGCCAGCACCGGCTCATAGGCGGTCCTGACCTCACCCGGCCGCTCAAACATCTCGTCCCACGCGTCGGCCAACGCGTACGCGTCAAATATGTCCGCCATGACGTGACGGTAGATGTGGCACGTAACGCGACGATCACTCGGTGATTTCCGGCAGCTCACGCGCGTGATCGAGGGCGAGGGCCTGATGGATGTGGAGTGTCCGGCCGGACCGATGGCGCCCCTCGGTGTCTCGTGGCGAGCGGGGCCAACTGCGTCGATGGCGTGCGGGGTCAATGATAAGCACGCCTATAATAGATGGCCTGTCTATTGAACCCCAGCAGCAGACGTGGCACACCCGGAGGCCTCGTGATCCACAAACCTGAGACCATGTTCGACCGCGACTTCGAGTGGGCCGAGCTGGTGCGCTACGCGGGTTACCAGGGGCCCGAGGCCACATTGGGAGTCGTGTCCGGGCGTCGGCGGCAGGGCAAGACCTTTCTGCTGGACGGGGTGTGCCGGGCGACCGGCGGGTTCTTCTTCGCGGCCAGTGAGGCCACCGAGGCCGAATCGCTACGGCAGTTCGGCGCGGCGATGGCCCGGTTCCAGGGGCGGCGGACGCCGTACCGGTTCGCGCACTGGGACGAGGCCGTCGAGGCGATGATGCGGCTCGCGACGCCGGACACCGGGCCACTGCCCGTCGTACTCGACGAGTTCCCGTTCCTGGTCAAGGCCTCGCCCGAGCTGCCGTCCCTGCTCCAGCGCGCCCTCGGGCCGCAGGGGCGCCGGGAGGGCGGGCCCGTCCGGCTGCTGCTGTGCGGATCGGCGCTGTCCTTCATGGGCAACCTGCTCTCAGGTACGGCGCCGCTGCGGGGCCGGGCGAGCCTTGAGCTGGTCGTGCCGACGCTCGACTACCGGTCCGCCGCCCGGTTCTGGGGTGTCGAGGACCCCCGTCTGGCTCTCGTGCTCAACTCCGTGGTGGGCGGCACTCCCGCCTACGGCCGTGAGTTCGTGCTCGGCGACACTCCCGCCGACCTCGACGACTTCGGCCCTTGGATACTGCGCAACGTCCTCAACCCCGGTCGCCCCCTCTTCCGCGAGGCCCGCTTCCTCCTCGCCGAGGAGCCGGACCTGCGCGACACCGCGCTCTACCACGGCGTCCTCGCTGCCATCGCCCAGGGCAATCACACCCGGGGCGGTATCGCGAGCTTCCTGGAACGCAAGTCCACCGACCTGGGCCACGCGCTGACCGTCCTGGAGGACACCGGCCTGATCATGCGCGATCCGGACGCCTTCCATGGCAAACGCTCCGCCTACCGGATCGCCGAGCCCATCCTCACCTTCTACTACGCCGTCATGCGCCCGGAGTGGAGCGACCTGGAACGGCCGGGACAGGCGCCGGCCGTCTGGGAGCGGTCGCAGTCCACCTTCCGCAGCAAGGTCGTCGGCCCGCACTTCGAGCGGATCTGCCGCACGTGGGCCCGCTGGTACGCCTCCGCCGACACCCTGGGCGGACAGCGAACCCGCGTCGAGTCCGGCACGGTCCCGGACCCCGCGGCCAGGACCAGCCACGAGGTCGACCTGGCGGCCTTCGGACGTACGGACGACGGCCGTGAGGTCCTGCTGGCCATCGGCGAGGCCAAGTGGAACGAGACCATGGGCGCAGGTCACCTCGACCGACTTCGCCGCATCCGCGAGCTGTTGCACAAGCGCTCGGGTTTGGACGCCGCCGGTACCCGCTTGCTGTGCTTCAGCGGGGCGGGGTTCAGTGACGGCCTCCGGGCCACGGCTGCCGCTGATCCGTCCGTCCAGCTGGTTGACCTCGAGCGGTTGTACGGAGGGGAGTGAGGTGGGGCTACGGGCGGATCCTTTGGCTGCTCCGGGGCGGGCCTGCGTGACGTCCGGCAGACAGGCGCTGGGTGCTTCAGGGCCGATCCCCCCTGTCGAACCGACGACTTGGGGGAACGGGCGCGGCGGCTCGGGCGGGCGGAGCTTGCAGGCCTCGGCGGCGGTCGTCAGGGTCCCGCACCTTCCCGGCGGAGGGGTCAAGAGCAGGACGCGCCGGAGGCATCGACCTGGCCCTGGCCGATCGCGACCAGCGCGCGGTCCAGGACTTCCTGGACCTGGCCGAGGGCGGAGATCGTGGTTACCAGACCCGGGGCCTGGTAGTGGTCGACGACCGGCGCCGTCTCGCTGCGATAGACCTCCAGTCGCCTACGAACAGTTGCCTCGCGGTCGTCATCGCGCTGGTACAGCTCACCGCCGCAGACGTCGCAGGCTCCTGCCACTTCAGGCGGGCTGTAGTGGACGTGGAAGATGTGTTCGCGGTCCCGACGGCACAGCCGTCGTCCAGCGATCCGCCTGACCACCTCGGCCTCGGGAATCTCCAGGTCGAGCACGGCATCCAGCCTCGACTCCGAGTCGGCCAGGATGCCGTCCAGCGCCTCTGCCTGGGCAAGATTGCGGGGGAAGCCGTCCAGCAGGAATCCGCGCTCGGTGTCCGGGCGGGCAAGGCGCTCTTTGATCACCCCGATCGTGACCTCGTCCGGTATCAGAAGGCCGGCGCGCATGTGCGTGTGGGCGTTCTGCCCGAGCTCGGTGCCCTGGTCGATGTGCTCGCGGAACAGGTCACCGGTGGAGATGTGCTGGATCGACAGATGCGCGGCAAGGCGCACTGCCTGCGTGCCCTTGCCGGCTCCGGGCGGCCCGATCAGGAGGATGCGCATCGATGAGGTGTCCCTTCGTCATGCGTGGCCGGCCGGGGTCAATCCCAGGATTCGAAGGAGCTGGGCGTCGTGACTGCGTGGACGTGGACGCCCTTTGTGCATTCCAGCAAGACGATGATGCCGGACGCGGTCTGTGCATCGTCGCCGCTCTCGCCGACGCCTGGGGGTGTCCTCCACGCGTTGGCCGAAAAGCTGGTGTGGTTGGAGTTACCGATCGTGCGCGTCTCGGGGGCGAGCTCATGACGCCCCACCGCCAACTCGCCCTGACCTTGCCGACGAGCTTGAGTGCAGGGGAGCAGCCGATAAGTACGCCCGCGGCGTGCGTCCTGCGGACATGGTGTTCACGGACGTCGAGCACATGCACTGTCCCGCCCAGCCACGCGGGCACCGTGTAAAGGGCATTCCACCAGGCCCCGTTGCCAGGCCGGCACGCCGACCGTGACTCGGTTGCCGGTGCCGATCTCGATGTGGATCGAGCTGATGTGACCTTTGATGGTGTCGGTGCTGACTGTTAGCCGTTCGGCGATCGCCGCATTGCTCAGCCCGACTGCGAAACCGGACACGCAGATCAAACCCCAGCATTGCCCTGCGAGTCGAGCATGTTACAGACAGTTACTGGCATGTGATCTTTCTCACCCCCCTCTCGCGGGGAGTGAGTGCGAATGGCAGACCCTGTCGGGGGGTGTGGTGAGCCATCGGCGTCCGCAAGGATCAGGAGGCGCCGACGGCATGAATTCCGTCGGTGCAACACATCCCGATGGCCGCAAGTCGGCCCTATCGGGAGTGAATTGGTAATTCTAGGAGAAAGGTTCTTTATGCGGATGAATTCCATCGTACGTGCGCGGACGGCGTCCACCCTCGCCGCACTGCTGGTAGTGGGCGGGGCAGCGGTCACGATCGCACCTCAGGCCTCGGCTGCCGGTGACGGTAACAAGGTGCACAACTGCTTTGGCCGTTGGTACAACACCGACTGGGACCAGAAGTGCAGCAGCCCGGGTGCGGTGTACGCCGGCACCTACGAGTCCAAGGCCATCTGCACCCTTGAGCCCGACAATTGGATGGACCACTGGCGGGCAAGAGGCAGCACCGCGACGTACGACGGCCACGACTGCGACTGGTCTGTGACGGGCGTCCAAACCCGGTTCTACCAGTAAGCGTCGCACCGCCGCAGGTGGCCTGAAGCGGCAAAGCCGCGGCCCGTCTGCCCGCACTCCAATTGCGGGCAGACGGGTCGCGTTTCGATGTTACTCACCACGGAGAGGGGCCCATATGCATGTTCACATTTCCGACCTCCGCCAGGGATACCCGGGGCGGGTGGTCCTCGAGGACCTCGACCTCGAACTCCGTCCCGGCGTGACAGGGCTCCTCGGACCCAACGGCGCAGGCAAGTCGACCTTGATGCGAACCCTGGCCACGGTGCAGCCACCGCTGCGCGGCCGTATCGCTCTCGACGGAGTGGCCATCGACGGCGAGAAAGCCGCGCGGCACATCCGCCGTCGGATCGGCTATCTGCCGCAGCGGTTCGGATGGGACCCAGGGATGCGGGTACGAGACTTCGTCGAGTACGGGGCGTGGATGCGCGAGGTGCCTGGCGAACACCGGTCACGGGCCGTGGAGCGGGCACTGAGCCAGGTTGACCTGGTGGACCGGAAGCACGAGCGGATGTCCCGGCTCTCCGGTGGCATGCGACAGCGTGCGGGGATCGCGTGGGCCATCGTCGGCGACCCGGGCCTGGTGATCCTGGACGAGCCCACCGTGGGCCTGGACCCGCGCCAGCGCCTGCAGTTCCGCCGGATCCTCGCCGGACTCACCGATACCACCGTCCTGCTGAGCACGCACCTGATCGATGATGTGGCCGCCGCATGCGACCGCGTCGTCGTCCTGCACAGTGGGCAGGTCCTCTTCGACGGCAAGGTGCCCGAGATGGCGGACCGGGCCGGTGACGGTGCCGCCGGACACACCCCGCTGGAGCGTGCCTATATGGAACTCCTGCCGGAAGGAGAGCGGGAACTGTGACCTCCTTCTTTCTGGCGCTGCGCCACTCTCCCCTGCGGTGGCTGCTCGTCCCCTTGGTTGCGCTCGATCTCACCCTCATCCTCGCCCGCGACGGCTACTGGCACGGCCTTTGGGGAGACTCCGGCGCCGCGGGGCAGGTGCCCACCCTCTTTCTGGGCGTCTTCGCCGCGGCTGCGGCCGCGTGGACCTCCTCGCTGCGCCGTCCGTCCGAGGTGGCGGAGACTCTGAGCGCGATGCCCCGGCCGGGACCACAGGCTGAACTGCCACGCATTGCTGTGGTCCTGTGTGCCTTCCTCGTCCCGTACCTGGTAGGGCAGGCAGTCTGCTTTGCGGTTACCGCGCCCTCATGGCCGCCCGGCTTCACCCAGTACCTGGGATATCTCCTGCTCGGTGTCTCGAGCCTACTGACGGCCACGGGGTTGGGCTGGGTCATCGGGCGGCTGCTGTCCAGCCGCTGGGGTGCGGCCGCCGGTGGGCTTGGCTGGCTGCTCATCAATATGGCTTTCGGCAACGACCTTTCTGTGGTGAACGGCCCGGCCCGGATGCAGCCCGACGTGCTGGAGATTAGCCTGCACGCGGCGGCTGCACTGCTGCTGCTCGTCGCCTGCCTCTGGCTGCCGTACGGCCCGCGGATCACGCGTGTCCGCCCGCTACCGGGATTTGCCGTCGTCCTGGCACTCGCCGCGACCGCGGCAGCCACCGGCAGCCCGGTCATCGACGAGCGGCACGGCTCCGGATCGAAGACCTGCGTCAAGGGCCGCACCGAGATCTGCCTGTGGCCCGAGGAAGAGAAGTACAAGCCGATGGCCCAGGACGTGCTGACCCGGGCTGAACACCTGCCCCGGGACCTGGCCATGCCCAAGGCGGTGCATTCCCTCGGCCTTGTCTACACCATGGACCGCACGTGGGGCGGCGACTTCGACCTGGACAGCGGTTCCGTATGGGCGATGGCCGACGGGGTGACAATGGCGATCAGCGCGCAGACGTTCGCTGCCTGCCGGGACAAGGACTTCAAGGGCTTTGAGGCGCAGCTGAAGGCCGACGACCAGTCGGTCCTCGCTCTGGAGCGGTGGCTTGAGAAGCGGCTGGCAGGTGGCGGAGAGCCGGAGTACCGGGAAGAGGGAATGACGGCATCCATGGAGAAAGCAGTGGAAACCGGCAAGGAGATGGCCGACCGGCCTGAGGCAGAGCAGAGAGCGTGGGCCACGGCAACGGTGCGGCACGTCCTGGAGAAATACTGTGACCGACAGCCGCGCCGGCACGCGCATCGACGCGCTGCTGCCGGCCTGGCGGACCGGTCCGGGCAGGCGTTTCTACCCGCCGTGCGGCGTGCGGCGGCCGGGGAGCGTCCTGCTCTTGGTCCTGCTCAGCGGACTGGTCGTGGCCTGGCTGGGGGACAGGCTGGCCCCCCTGCCCACCGTGGCGGGTGCTCAGGCCGCGGGGACTCCGAGCTGGCGAATGCTCGCCATGTTCGCGGGAGTCCTGCCGGTTCTGTCCCTGCACAGCCGCATGGCAGAGCTGGAGGCGGTCGGCACCAGCCGCTTTCACCGCGGGAGGGCGTTGCGGCTGACGACGCTGTGGGCCACGAGCATGGCCCTCTTCCTGGGCGTCTGCGCCGTATCTGTGGAGGGCCGGGTGCTGGAGGTCATGGCTGGCGCTCTCCCGGCATGGACCGGGCTGGGGCTGCTCAGTGGTCGCCTGCTCGGCTGGCGGCAGGGGTGGATCCTGCCTGCACTGGTTCTCCTGCTCGTCGGCTACTGGGGCGTCCAGGACGGAACGGGCGGCTACCCGTGGTGGGACTTCACCCGCTCACCCGTGGTGGAGCAGCCGATTGGTCTCGGGATCAGTCTGGGGCTGCTGGCTGCTGGGATGCTGGCCTACTGGATGACACCCTGGCGCTTGAGGGGGCTGCTCCGGCGGTCGTGACGAGGGGCCTTCCCCCGCGAGTCGCCAACTCGTCGGCTCGGTGTTTTCAGCGCGAGGGGGAGGCCGGGGAAACCGGGCTCGTTGAGTGAGTTCCGGGCATGGGCCCCACCGAGTGTTCCCATGTCGGTCGGTGCGCCTTCCCCTGTCTCTGCACGGAGTTCTCGCTCCGCGTGTGCTCCTGAGCCTGACCGCGTTCCGCTGCCTGCGCCGCCTGTGCTTGCCAGGCGATCCGCGCAGCCTGGACCCGGTTGTCGACGCGGAGTTTGGTGTAAACCGCACGGATGTGGTCCTTGACGGTGTGGCTGCTGATGCCCATAGCTTCGGCCATGTCGGGATTCGAGGTTCCCTCTGCGAGCAGCCGCAGAATCTCGCTTTCCCGTGGACTGAGTGCTGCCGTTCTGTCCCGAGCGGCGGCAGCCTCTTCGGACAGTCGGCCTGGCCGCACGTACTGGTCGACCAGGAGGTGGGCTGCGGCGGGGGCGAGCGCGATGCTGCCCGCAGCGGCGGCCCGAACGGCCCAAGGCAGATGCTCCACGGAGTCGTCTCTGAGCAGGATTCCGCCGGCTCCGTGACGCAGCAGCATACGGAGAGTCTTCTCGGACAGCTGACTGGTCAGCACGACTGCCACGGGGGCCGGAGTGCCCGATGAGCCGACTCGCAAGGACCTGAGTGTGCTCAGCGCCTCGTCGTTGCCGTGGTCATTGATGATGAGGACGTCCGGGCGGGCTGTCCGCACGACGTCCGAAGCTTGTCCTTGCGCCCCTTCGCCGACGACCCGGGCCCTTCCGTCCTTCTCCAGGACACGCCGAACCCCGGCGCGTTCCAAGGCATGACGCCCGAGTATCCCCACGCGTATCACGATCTCTGTCCCTCCCCCGTCTGCATGGCAAACCAAAGGAGACCGCCCGGACGGGGGCGAGGGGGACATCCGGCCGGCATCCGAGGAATGCCACGCATGCCGCGGGAAACAGCCCGCGGGAGAACTCATGCATCTTCGTCAGCGCTTTCGCCGAGCGACAACCGCACGACGCGCTCGTGGGCAGTACTTCGGCGATGCCCCTGCCGTCGCCGAATCCGTAGGCGGGATTGGTCACCTTCTCGCCTTTACTCATCCTGCGGGAGATGTCCATGTCACCGCCACCTTCAGCTTGTTGCAGGGAGCAGACGAGGAGGGGTGACATTGAGGGATGTATAGGGGCGTATCCGTTGCGGAAGCGGCACTGGCCAGAAGAGGAGGCTGGCCGGGGCCGCCGAGGGGGCATGGCGCCCTGGGAAGTGTGTCCACCATGCACCGCACATCTGAGGTGCACCACTTTCATCTTGTGGCAAGGGAGCCAGTAGGGGAGAGATATTCCTATATATATGGAGAATTGGGGTCTTTAAGTTGCGGAGTCGTGTTGCGGAGAAGGTCCAGGCCGCGCGTAGTTGCGCAGCGAACGCTGGAGCCAGGGGTGGGGGATGACCGGGCACGGGACGGACATGCATCCGCACGGAGCTGACCGGCTGTGCGAGGCCGGGGATCGGGTGTATTCCCGCGCGGTACGGCGCGGGCGCGTGCCGCGGTCGGACGCCGAAGCCGTGCCCTGCCTGGTCGAATTGGCGCTGCTGCACCCCAACCCCGACGACGTGGGCTGGCTGGTGCCGACCTCACGCAGGAGGTCATGACCCGGCTGCTGAACGTCGCCGCACGCCTCACCCACGGCGGCCGCCGTCTGCGCTTGTGGATATCAGCGACCTGGCCCCGGAGACACGAACTCGCCACGGCTTTCCACCGCCTCGCCGCACTGCCCGTCCCGCCAGCTGACCGGCAAACCCTGCCCGCCCACGACCCGAAGGACCTTGGCGAACCCGGCCACCGCGCCGGGACTCCGTCATGCCTGGGCAGTGAAAACACTTCGCCCATCCGACAACTGACGATCAGCGACGCCTCATCACCCCAACCGAAACAGCGAGGCTAGACAATCATCAATCTCGCAGGTCAGATGCACATTTTACTCACGTGATCACCTGGCGGGCAGCAGTCCACGCGAAAGCGCGAGATCAATTGGAATGCCGACGATGGCCTATACGTCGCCAGTCCACGGGGTGCCCTAATCGGATGGGTATTTGGCCAAGGCGGCCCAGGGGCCCTTGCTGGTCGTGGGAAGCGGTTCCACCATGCGTTGGGTGTGTGTGCCTCCTCACCGTCAGCTTGTTGCAATGAGTCATACGGAGGTGTGGATAAAAAGGGACCAAATATATCGAAAGAGGATGTGGATGAGGCGCAGCCGTGTTGCGGAGGCGGGGACAGCCGCGCATAGTTGCGCTCCGAAGAGGCTGGAACCGGGGGTTGGGGAGATGGCCGGGCACAGGACGGAAGCGCATCCGCACGGTGCTGACCGCCTGTGCGACGCCGGGGACCGGGTGTACTCCCGGGCGGTACGACGTGGCCGGGTGCCCCGCGAGGACGCGGATTCCGTGCCCTGCCTGGTCGAGTTGGCACTGCTGCATCCCGACCCCGACGACATGCGGTATCTGGTCCCGACCTCGCCGCAGGAGGTCATGACGCGGCTGTTGCGGGAGATGCACGCACATGTCGTCGCGACACAGTCGCGCATGGGCGCGGCCGTCTCCGCGTTCGAGTGGTACGCGACGCTCGGTGGCAACGCGCGCTCACCCGCCGAGGGCGTGGCGATCCGGGTGCTCGACGGACTGCCCCGGATTCGTGCCGCCATGGACGAGGCGACCGAGGCGTGCACGTCCGAGGTGCTGGCCGTCCAGCCGGGCGGCATCCGCCGCGAGGACGAACTCTCCGAAGGCCTGCACCGAGCGCTCGCGCTCCGCCGCCGTGGCGTGCGCATGCGCGACCTGTACACGCACGTTGCCCGGCACGGACAGGGCCTGATCAACTACATGGAGCTGATGGGAGACGCGGCCGAGGCCCGCACCCTCGACGAGGTCCCCGAGCGGCTCATCGTCTTCGACCGCACGGTCGCCTTCCTCCCGGCGAGCCCGGACCGCACGATCGCCCTGGAACTGCGCCACCCGGCGTTGGTGGACTACCTGGTCACCGTCTTCGAACGGCTCTGGCGCCTCGCGATCCCCCTCACCGCGCCGCTCCCTGACACGGGCATCGAGGGCATCACCCACCGCGAACGCTCCATCGCGGCGCTCCTGGCGGAGGGCCACCAGGACGCGGTGGTCGCGGAGCGGCTGGGCATCAGCGTCCGCACCTGCCGGGCGCACATCGCCCGCCTCTCGGAGACGCTCGGCGCCGCCAGCCGTACGCAACTCGGCGTCCGCATCGCCCAGGCCGGCCTCGACGGCCCGCCCCGCTCCCCGGAGCTCCAGCCCCTCACCGCTCCTGGTCCGACTGCTCCAGAATCCCCGACTGACCGATGAGGTAGCCGAGTTGGGCGCGGCTTTCGCTGCCGAGGGTGGCGGCGAGCTTGGCTATGTGGACGCGGGCGGTGCGGACGTTCAGGCCGAGGCGTTGCGCGATGACGGTGTCGGTGTGACCTTCGATGAGGAGGGCGGCGATGGCTCGTTGGCGGGGGGTGATGCCGTTCACCGAGGACTGTTGGGTGGCCTGGGGATACATGGGGGTGGCGAGGCGCCAGAGGCGGTCGAAGGTGGTGGCGAAGTGAGCGACGAGGGCCGGGTGCCGGATCTGCAGGGCGATCGTGCGGTCCGGGCTCGCGGGGATGAAGGCCACGGCCCGGTCGATGATGATCAGCCGGTCGGTAACCTCGTCGAGCGTGCGGACCTCGACATCGCCGTCAAGCTGCTCGTAATGGGCCATGACCGCGGACGAGTAGCGGGAGGTGTGCTGGTAGAGCGTGCGCATCCGGGCTCCTCGGGAGAGCAGGGCTTGCTCCCGCGGCAGGGCGGTGGCCAGGATTTCAGGGGATCGGTTTCCGCCGGGTTGGATTGTCAGCATTTCCTGCGACGACTCGGCCACTGCCTGGTTGATGGCGGCGTTGATTCGAGGGAATCCCTGAAGTGCGGTGACCAGGGCAGAGCCGGAGGACTGGGCGCCTTGGGCCTTCAGGTCCATGAGCGGCTCGAACGTCTCGGTCAGCTTCGCCGCCCGGCGGTGTTGCCGCGCGACTTCCTCGTCAAAGGTGCGGAGCAGCCTCGGAAGGGCGACGGCGGGTGCGGTGGGCCTCAGCCATCGGGAGTCCTCGGGGTCGGGGTGGAGGAGGCCGAAGTCGAGCAGGCAGGGTGACTCCTCTGCGTCCTGCTGCCGTACACGTCCTTCGCGCAGTGCGCAGGCGTACAGCAGCGCCCCCGTCTCGCACAGTTCCTCGACCTCGTGCGTATGGTGCTCGAGACCCTTGTCGGCGGACATTCAGTGATCCTGCTCCAAGATTCCCGACTGCGCTATGAGAAATCCGAGTTGGGCCCGACTGCCGCTGCCCAGGGCCGTGGCCAGCTTGGCTATGTGAGCCCGGCAAGTGCGGACGTTCATCCCCAGCCGGCGGGCTATGGCCTCGTCGACGTGGCCCTCGATGAGAAGCTTGGCGATGGAGCGCTGGACGCCGGTGATGCCGTTGGGGTCGACGTCGTTCGGGACATCCTCGGTCAGTGGGACCGCGCGCTGCCAGAGCTGCTCGAAGACCCTGCTGAGGTACATGACGAGTCCGGGGTGACGGAGTTCCAGGGCCACTCGCCGGTCGTCGCTGGCGGGGATGAAGGCGACGGTACGGTCAAAGATGATCAGACGCTCGATGAGTTCTTCCAGTGTGCGGACCTGGATCTTGCCGCCGGATATTCGCTCCACATAGGCGAGTGTTCCCTGGCTGTGTCTGGCTGTGTGCTGGTACAGCGTGCGGATACTGACTCCACGGTCGGTGAGAGGTCTGTCGCGCTCCAGCGCCTGCATGAGAGCGTCCGCGGGGCGACCGCCGCCGGGCTGGATCGTCAGCATCTCCGTGTTGCACTCGGCGGTGGCCGAATTGAGCGCGGCGTTGATCCGGTCGAATCCTTCCAAAACAGTGATCGCGTGGATGCTTGCCTGGCTCTGCGTGCTGATCGCGATGAACGGATCGAAGGAGTCGGTCAGCTCGATCGCCTGACGCCGCCGCTCCTGGATCTCGCGTTCCAGGGGGTGCAGGCGTTGTGCGAGCGCGACGGAAGGGGGGACGGGGCGCAGCCACTTCTCGTCGTCGGGATCGGGATGAAGCAGCGCGAAGTCCAGGAGACAGGGAGCTTCTTCCACCTCGACCCGAGTGATGCGTCCAGAGTGCAATGCGCTGGCGTAGAGGCGGGCTCCTTCGTCACACAGCGTGGTGACAGCATGGGGATGTGTCGGTTGTGAGTTGTTTGTGGGCAAATCTCCACCCCCCAGGGTCCTGAACGTGCAGGAACATGATGCATCGCTCCTGTGGCATTGACGTGCCTGAATGAGCCATCGTCTTGTGACGACGGGGGAGAAGATTCCATCAAGTGAGGACGAAGCCGACTATGCGAGCGAGATTGCTTGGTTCAGTGCTTGCCGCAGTCTTCTCTGTCGCTGTGGCCTTCGGCGCCCTGGGGGGCTCGGACCTTGACGCCCTGGATGCCCAGATGTCGGCCCCACCGGACAGTGGCTGGACGGCACCCCAGCTGGACAGCGGCTGGACCGGCACGGACGCGACTCCGGCGGACAGCGGCTGGACCAAGGTGGTGTCGGCGGAAGCCCCGCCGGACAGTGGCTGGACGAGTATTCCCGCGGACGCAGAAGCATGACGACTCCACCCGACGACCGTTCCTTCCGCAGAGAAATGGCCACAGCCTACCGCTCGGGCTGGCACTTCATCGATCTGGCCACCGCCATCCCCCACAGCGGTGACTCGTTGATGGTGACCGTGTTCGGGGAGCCCGTCGTGGTGACCCGGGACGAGGACGAGGACGTGCGGGCGTACCGGTGTCTGCGGCGGCCCCGGGGCGCGCCGCAACCCGTGCGGTGTGCCATTCGGTACGGAATGATCTTTGTGAACCTCGACCAGCGCGACCACCGGCTGGTCGAGCCGGAAGCCCCGGACGTACGAACCATCTCAGCCACCCCCCGCAGTGCCTGACGCGATTCCCCCGTCGTTGTAAATCGCTCAGGCGCTTCCCCCCGCAGCGGCGTCACCGTGACCTGAACACGGTGACGCCGCTGCAGTTTCTGGGGAAATCTCCGGACATCCACCGGTCTTGACAAGGGCTGAAATCAGCCTGGCATCAGCCGCGCCCCATCGCCGACGTCAGCCCGATCTCGATGACCACCCGGGACGGGTTGGGAGACGGAGTCCGGCCGTAGCGCTCGGCGTACCGGCGTTCCGCCTCGGCGATCCGCGCGGGGTCCACGGACACCGTCGCCCGCCCCTCCAGCGTCGCCCACCGCCGCCCGTCCACCTGACAGACCGCGGCCAGGACCCCGTCGGGCCCCGCGGCCAGCACGTTCCGTACCTTCGCGCTGGACTTGTTGGCGATCACCCGAGCGAGACCGGCCTGCGGATCGTATGTAACCCCGACCGGCACCACGTGCGGAGTGCCGTCGGGGCGGAGGGTCGTCAGGGTGCACAGATGGCGTTCCCGCCAGAAGCTGAGGTACGGGTCGTCGGGATCGCGCGGGTTCACGGGGTACGCGGGCATGGTCGGGAATGTAGCTCCTACCGCGCCACGGCTTGGCCCGTACCCCTCCCGCCAAGCTACTTGAGTGGAATAGACTCAACTTTGTGTACGTTGGTTGGGTCAGCCAACGTGGTGGCAGCATCAGGAGGAGGAGAACGGACACGTGGACGCCGAGCTGACCAACAGGAGCCGGGACGCGATCAACGCGGCCAGCAACCGGGCCGTGACCGAGGGGCACCCGGACCTCACCCCCGCGCACCTGCTGCTCGCGCTGCTCGAGGGGCAGGAGAACGAGAACATCACCGACCTGCTGGCCGCGGTCGAGGCCGACCAGGCCGCCGTACGGGCCGGCGCCGAGCGCGTACTGAGCGCGCTCCCCAGCGTGACCGGCTCGACCGTCGCACCGCCGCAGCCCAACCGCGAGCTGCTCGCCGTCATCGCCGACGCATCGGAGCGGGCCAGGGAGCTGGGCGACGAGTACCTCTCCACGGAGCACCTGCTCATCGGGATCGCCGCGAAGGGCGGCCAGACCGGGGACGTACTCTCCCAGCAGGGGGCCAGCGCGAAAAAGCTGCTTGAGGCCTTCCAGAAGAGCAGGGGAGGGCGCCGGGTGACGACTGCGGATCCCGAAGGCCAGTACAAGGCACTCGAAAAGTTCGGTACGGATTTCACGGCGGCCGCACGGGAGGGGAAGCTCGATCCCGTCATCGGGCGCGATCAGGAGATCCGCCGCGTCGTGCAGGTGCTGTCCCGGCGGACCAAGAACAACCCCGTGCTCATCGGTGAGCCCGGCGTCGGCAAGACCGCCGTCGTGGAGGGGCTCGCGCAGCGGATCGTGAAGGGCGACGTGCCCGAGTCCCTCAAGAACAAGCGGCTCGTCGCGCTCGACCTGGGCGCGATGGTCGCGGGCGCCAAGTACCGCGGTGAGTTCGAGGAGCGGCTCAAGACGGTGCTCGCGGAGATCAAGGACTCCGACGGGCAGATCATCACCTTCATCGACGAGCTGCACACCGTCGTGGGCGCCGGTGCCGGCGGCGACTCCGCCATGGACGCCGGCAACATGCTGAAGCCCATGCTCGCCCGCGGTGAGCTGCGCATGGTCGGTGCCACCACCCTCGACGAGTACCGCGAGCGGATCGAGAAGGACCCGGCGCTGGAGCGCCGCTTCCAGCAGGTGCTCGTCGCCGAGCCGACCGTCGAGGACACCATCGCGATCCTGCGCGGACTCAAGGGCCGGTACGAGGCCCACCACAAGGTCGTGATCGCGGACAGCGCGCTGGTCGCGGCCGCCACCCTCTCCGACCGGTACATCACCTCGCGCTTCCTGCCCGACAAGGCCATCGACCTCGTCGACGAGTCCGCGTCCCGGCTGCGGATGGAGATCGACTCGTCACCCGTCGAGATCGACGAGCTCCAGCGCGTCGTCGACCGGCTCCGTATGGAGGAGCTGGCGCTCGACAAGGAGACCGACCCCGCCTCCAAGCAGCGCCTGGAGAAGCTGCGCCGCGACCTCGCCGACAAGGAGGAGGAGCTGCGCGGCCTCACCGCCCGCTGGGAGAAGGAGAAGGAGTCCCTCAACCGGGTCGGTTCGCTGAAGGAGAAGCTCGACGAACTGCGCGGCCAGGCCGAACGGGCCCAGCGCGACGGCGACTTCGACACCGCCTCCAAGCTCCTCTACGGCGAGATCCCCTCCCTGGAAAGGGACTTGGAGGAGGCTTCCGAGGCCGAGGAGGAGGCCGCCAAGGGCACGATGGTGAAGGAGGAGGTCGGCCCCGACGACATCGCGGACGTGGTGGGCGCCTGGACCGGTATCCCCGCCGGACGGCTCCTCGAGGGCGAGACGCAGAAACTCCTGCGGATGGAGGAGGAGTTGGGCCGCCGGCTCATCGGCCAGACCGAGGCCGTGCAGGCCGTGTCGGACGCCGTGCGCCGCACCCGTGCGGGCATCGCCGACCCGGACCGCCCGACCGGCTCCTTCCTCTTCCTCGGCCCGACCGGCGTCGGCAAGACCGAACTCGCCAAGGCCCTCGCGGACTTCCTCTTCGACGACGAGCGGGCCATGGTCCGCATCGACATGTCGGAGTACGGCGAGAAGCACACGGTGGCCCGGCTGGTCGGCGCCCCGCCCGGCTACATCGGCTACGAGGAGGGCGGCCAGCTGACGGAGACGGTCCGCCGTCGCCCGTACAGCGTCGTGCTCCTCGACGAGGTGGAGAAGGCGCACCCGGAGGTCTTCGACATCCTGCTCCAGGTGCTGGACGACGGCCGCCTGACGGACGGTCAGGGCCGGACGGTCGACTTCCGCAACACCATCCTCGTCCTCACCTCGAACCTGGGCAGCCAGTACCTGGTGGACCCGATCACCAGCGAGGAGGAGAAGAAGGAACAGGTCCTCGAGATCGTACGTGCCTCTTTCAAGCCGGAGTTCCTCAACCGGCTCGACGACCTGGTGGTCTTCTCGGCGCTGAACAAGGAGGAGTTGGAGCGGATCGCCAAGCTCCAGGTCGGCCGGCTCGCGAAGCGGCTCGCCGAGCGGCGGCTCACCCTGGAAGTCACCGACGAGGCCCTGGCCTGGCTCGCCGACGAGGGCAACGACCCGGCGTACGGTGCCCGGCCCTTGCGCCGGCTCGTCCAGACGGCCATCGGCGACCGCCTCGCCAAGGAGATCCTCGCCGGCGAGGTCAACGACGGCGACACGGTCCGCGTGGACTCCTTCGGCGAGGGCCTGATCGTGGGCCCGGTACCGGGCGCCTCCGGCAAGGAGCTGTAAGAAGGCCGGAGTTCGTCTGCGGGTGCCTCCGGCAAGGAGCTGCGGGGAGGCCTGGGTTCGTCTGCGGGCCCGGTGGGGGCTGATCGCGCAGTTCCCCGCGCCCCTCAAAAGGCAGGGGCTGCGCCCCTAGAGACGAAAGACAGGGGCGCAGCCCCGTCTTTCAGGGGCGCGGGGAACTGCG
>NZ_VWMY01000079.1 GCF_008905045.1 Streptomyces albicerus | reverse complement strand
CGCCAGGCCGGCTCGCCGGGTCCGTCAGCTGACGGCGGCCTGGGGGGCGGGCGGTGCCAGGTGCTGCACCTCGGCGTAGACCGCTGCGCCCCTGCCCTGGGTGATGTCCACCGCGGCCAGCACCGAGGGCACGACCACGCTCGGCAGCACATGCCGCAGCAGGGCGCTGACCCGCCGGGGCAGGTCCTGGTAGCCGGACAGGGTCTCGGACATCGCCTGGATGCCGGCGAAGCAGCCCACCAGGACGTCGGCGGTCTCGGCCGGTAGGACATGCGGGAGCAGCTCGCCCTGCGCCTGCGCCTTCTCCAGCAGTTCCAGGCCCACGTCGGTCCAGCGCGTGAACGGGCCGGTGCGATCCAGGCCCTGGGCCTGTTGGTCGAGCGAGAGCCTCACCCCCGCCCTGACCATGGGGTCGCTCTGCAGCCGGTAGGCGTGCAGCACCATCGTGTCCACCAACTGCTGGACCTTGCACGGGCGGTCGGCGACGGGCCCGCGCTGGTCCTGCTCGGCGAGCACCCCCTGGGCCAGGTGCTCCTTGGAGGGGAAGTGGAAGTACAAGGCCCCCTTGGTCACACCGGCCGCGTTGAGGATCTCGCTGATCGTCGAGGCCTGGTAGCCGCGCTCCTCGAAGACCTTCGCCGCCGCGGACAGGATCGTCTGCCGTGTGCGGACCGCACGGTCCTGCTTCGCCATCTCGGTCTCCTCCCATCAATGAGCCCGGACCCCTATAAGAAACCGTCCAGTTTGTATCTTATAGAAGATGTCGGTCCGCGAGAACCTCGGGCGGTACCGAGTTCAGGGAATGGGGCCGAAAAGGATCGTGACGGGAAGGGGCAGTCGATGAGCGGAGCGTGGCGAAGCGCCGGTGCCGCCGGCCGGGGGCCGGAGCGGGGGGCGCCCGTGATTCTGGTGAGCGGGGCCACCGGGACGGTGGGCCGGGAGGTCGTCCGGCGCCTGCCCGCTGCCCTGCGCGTGCGCATCATGGCCAGGGATCCCGGGAGGGTCACGGGCGCGCCTTCGGCGGAGAGGGTCGCCGCGGATCTCGGCGACGAGGAGGCGCTCAACCGGGCGCTGGAGGGGGTCAGCACGGCGTTGCTCGTCACCAGCAGCCCCGGCGCCGGCGATGACGCCCGGTTCGTCCGTGCCGCACGGTCGGCCGGAGTGCAGCGGCTGGTGAAGCTCTCCGCGGCCGCCGTGCTCGACCGGCAGGCCGGTGACCTCATCACCCGGTGGCAGCGCGCCAACGAGGAACTGCTGCGCGGATCGGGCCTTGAGTGGACCCTGCTGCGTCCGCGTTCCTTCATGTCCAACGCCCTGTCCTGGGCCGAGTCCATCCGCGGCGAACGCGTCGTGCGGGGGCTTTGCGGGACGGCGGCCAACGCCTGTGTGGACCCCCGGGACATCGCGGAAGTGGCCGTGCGTGCCCTGACCGAGGACGGGCACGCGGGGAAGGCCTACACCCTGACCGGGCCGCAGGCGCTGACCGCCGTCGAGCAGACGCAGCGGCTCGGCCGGCTGTTGGGCGTTGCGCTGCGTTTTGAGGAACTGAGTCCGCACCAGGCGCGCCGCGCGCTGGGCAGGCGCTATCCGGCGCCCATCGTCGAGGCGCTGCTGGAGAGCGCGGAGCGCCAGCGGGCCGGCGCCAAGGCGAAGCTGACGGACACCGTGCGGGCGGTGACGGGCCGCCCCGCCGGCGACTTTTGTACGTGGGCCGAGGACCATCTGGCGGCCTTCGCGGACCGCGGCGGGCGGCGGGACGGGGCCGCCGCGCCGCCCGGGCCCGGGCGGTAGCCCGGCCGTTCAGCCGGGGGGAGCGGCCACGGTCACCGTGGAGCGGAACACGGGCGTTCCGTTCTGGTGACCGGTCACGAGCACGGACTCCACCGGGTCCGTGCCGGCAGCGGGGATCCGGCACGTCTCGATCACACAGGGACTGTGGAGTTCGGTGTAGCGCTTGAACTCACTCGTGATGTCCAGCGGCATGCAGTCCCGCCCCACCGTGGCGGCCGTGGCCTGGCGGGCGGCCTCCAGCAGCATCATGCCCGGCACGTGGTCGACCGGGTGGTCGAAGAGGACGGGGTGGCGGGTGTCCATCCGCAGCTGCCAGCGGCCGGGTTCTCCGGTGGGGGACAGGACGACGTCCATGGGTGATGTGCGCCCGACGGTCTGCGGCGGCACCGGGGCCGTCAGCGCAATGACCCGCGGCTGGCCGTCCGCGGGGAGGTGGGCGGCGCGCAGCCGTCGGTAGACCACCGGGCTGACGCAGGTGAGCGAGCCGCCGCCGGTTGCCGCGAGTTGGCCGTCACGGCGCATTTCCACCGTGATGCGCAGCCCCGTCAGGGTGCCGCCACGCCGCTTCACCTGCGAGACGACGACGTCGAGTTCGAGCGCGGCCGGTGTCCGGCCGACGTCGAAGTGCCCGGGGCGGGCGCTCACGCCGAGGTCCCACACCAGGAACTGCCTCTCGAGAGGAACGCCGTACTCGGCGTGCGCCAGCAGGATCCCGGTCTGACGGATCGTTTCGGCGGCGATGAGCGGGTTGTAGCGGTCCTCCATGGTGAAGAAGCTGTGCCCGCGCGGCCACTGGGCGGACACGGTGAAGCGGTCCTCGTCGCTGCGGTCCCAGTCGGTGAGCATGACCTCGGCCACGCTGGCGCGGTGGACGAACTCCTTGGGGACCGTGGTGGTCAGGGACGGGTAGTGGAAGACACCGCTCACCGTGGGCGCCGCGGCGCCCACGGTGAGCGGTGTGCTGGGTATGGGGCGTTCGACACGGAACGTGCTCGCAGACATATCTGTTCCCCCTGAGCCGCGGTGGCGTGAAGTGCGTGGTTCCTTCCTAGGCCTGAGAAGATACATACCATCCGGTTTAGTTTCTAGCGGTACGCAGGACTCCGGCTGCACGGGATATGGAGCGGCTTCTTCCATGCGTCGCCCCTGGTGTGCGTTCCTCCCCCGGGTGCCCGCCTGAGCTGCATGTCCTTCGCCGCGACGGGGCGCGCGCCGCCCCGGTCGCCATCCCGCCGGCGCGCTTCGGGTGCCCCCGGCGGCGGCGTACGGGCTGCCGGCCCGGCCGGTTCTCGAGTGATGCCAAAGCGGCGCTTGAGCGTCCCGGCCGACCGTGTCTGCGAGGCGGGGGAAGGGAGTTGGCCGGATGGAGAGGGCGCAGGCCGCGGTCCGGGTGGAACGCGGCCAGGTCCGCGAGGACGAACTGGCCGCTCTCACCGCGGCGTTGCTCATGGTGCGCACGCGTGCCCGCAAGGCGGCCGGGCGGCCGCCGGCGGCCGCCCCCCGCTGGTGGAGGCGGCCGGAAGGCTACCGGGCGCCCGGCAGTTGGCGATGACGGACCCCGGCCGGCCCGGCGGTTCGATCCCCACCGTAAACCGCCTGAGCGGTTTGTTATGATGGTTCTGGACCCAGGGCCGGACCGCTCGGCGCTGCCTCGGGAGGGGATCCGGCATGGCTGCGACGACTGACCGCCCTCCGGTCGGGCCGGGGCCCACAGCGGTGCGCGGACGCGTGGCGCAGCTGCGCGAGATCCGTGCGCGGGCGAGGGCGGGCCCGGGCGGGAGGGCGACGGAAACGCAGCCTGCGAAGGGCAGGCTGACGGCGCGGGAGCGGATCGGGCTGTTGCTGGACCCGGGCTCGTTCAACGAGGTCGAGCGGCTGCGCCGGCACCGGGCGGCCGGCTTCGGCCTGGAGGCCGAAGAGCCGTACCCGGACGGTGTGATCACCGGCTGGGGCACGGCGGGGGGCCGCACGGTCTTCGTGTACGCGCACGGCTTTTGGGTCTTCGGCGGCGCGCTGGGCGAGGCCCACGCCGCGAAGATCCACAAGATCATGGACATGGCCATCGCCACCGGGGCGCCGCTGGTGTTGTTCAACGACGGCGCCGGCGCCCGGATCCGGGAGGGGGTGCGTGCGCTCGCCGGGTACGGCGGCAGCGTCCGGCGCAACGCCACGGCGTCCGGGGCCATCCCGCAGATCTCGGTGATGCTCGGCCCGTGCGCGGGCGGCGCGGCCTGCGGCCCGGCGCCGACGGACGTCGTGTTCATGGTCCGCGGGACCTCGCAGATGTTCCTCACCGGACCGGACGTGGTCACGGCGGTGACCGGCGAGGAGATCACGCAGAACGGGCTCGGCGGCGCGGACGTCCACGCCGAGACCAGCGGCGTGGCGCACGTCGCCCACGACGGCGAGGAGACCTGCCTCGCCGAGGTGCGCTGCCTGCTGTCCCTGCGTGCGCAGAACAACCGCGAGGCCCCGCCGAAGGTGCTCGGCGGCGACCCCGCGGACCGGCGCAGCGGCGTCCTGCTGGACCTGGTGCCCGCCGACGGCAGCCGGCCGTACGGCATGACCCGCGTGATCGAGGAGATCGTCGACGACGGCGAGCACCTGGAGGTCCACGAGCGCTGGGCGCGCCACGTCATCTGCGCGCTGGCCCGCCTCGACGGCCAGGTGGTCGGTATCGTCGCCCATCAGCCGCAGAGCCTCGCGGGCGTGCTCGGCATCGAGGCCTCGCAGCAGGCCGCGCGCTTCGTCCGGATGTGTGACGCTTTCAGCATTCCCGTCATCACACTGCCGGACGTCCCCGGGTTCCTCCCGGGCATCGACCAGGAGCACGGCGGAATCATCCGCCATGGCGCGAAGCTGTTGTACGCCTGCCGCAACGCGACGGTGCCGCGCATCTCGCTCATCCTGCGCAAGGCGTACGGAGGCGCGTACATCGTGATGGACAGCCAGTCCATCGGTGCGGACCCGACGTACGCCCGGCCGCCGAACGAGATCGCCGTGAGGGGCGCGGAGGGCGCGGCCGGCGTCATCTTCCGCCGCCGGATCGCCGAGGCCGGGGATGCCGAGGCGGTGCGGGCCCGCATGGTCAAGGAGTACAGGTCCGAGCTCATGCACCCGTACCTACGCGGCGGAGCGCGGCCTGGTCGACGACGTCATCGATCCCGCAAAGACCCGCGGGGTACTCATCCGGTCCCTCGCGATGCTCCGCACCAAGCAGGCCGACCTGCCCTCCCGCAAGCACGGCAACCCCCCCCGCAGTAAGCCGCTGGATCAGGCACAACCCGAGGGCCGGCCGGTCACGCCGCCGGCCGGCCCCAGTCAGGAGCACCGCCATGGTGAAGCAGGAGCGGGCCGCGCGCACGCGGCAGGCCTTGGTGCGAGCGGCCGCCGAGGTGTTCGCGCACGACGGCTTCGGCGTGGCGTCGCTCAACTCCATCAGCCAGAAGGCCGGGGTGAGCAACGGCGCGCTGCACTTCCACTTCGAGAGCAAGCAGACCCTGGCCCGCGCCGTGCAGGACGAGGCGGCCGCCGCCGTCCGCACCATCGCCGCCCCGGCCCGGGCCGGCGGGCCGGAGCCGCTGCAGCGGCTCATCGACGCCACGCACACCCTGATGGGACGGCTGGACCGGGACGTCGTGGTCCGGGCCGGTTTTGAGCTGGCAGGCGGCTCGCCGAGCCGGGACGGCGCGGCGGACCTGCGCGGACAGTGGCAGGGCTGGGTCGAGGAAGTGCTCAAGGACGCAGAGCGCGAGGGCGTGCTCGCCGAGGGCGTGTCCGCGGCCGACGCCGCGGTCGCCGTGGTGGCGGCGACGGTGGGTTTCGAGCGGCTCGGTGCCAGCGACCGCAGGTGGATGTCCGCGGCCACGATCGGGCAGTTCTGGGACCTGCTGCTGCCCCGGCTGGCGTCGGCCGAGACCCTCGGCCGGCTGGTGCCCGGCGGGACGCCGGGCACCGGGCCCGGCCGGACTTAAACAGCGCATCTGGTCTGTTAAAGGACTCTGAGTCGCTCGACTCAGGGTGGAATCTCCCCGGGATCTCACCCGAAGCTAGGCGCCCTGTCGCGGTGCCCGTTCCGGAGATCTCATCATGTTGCCTGCTCAGGCTGGTCTACCCGGGCTTGAGGGCCAGTCTAGGCGGGTCAAATAAAACAGCTTAGACGGTTTGATATTGACAAACCGTCCGTACTGTTTTTTACTGGATCGTGCCGGGCACCACACAGGGAAGTAGGGGGAGACGGCGTGGACATCGACGTACTGGGCGCACTCGACGTCAGGGAGAACGGGGCCTCGATCGCCCCCACCGCACCGAAGCCTCGGCAGGTCCTCGCCCTTCTGGCGCTCCACGCCGACCAGGTGGTGCCGGTCTCCGGGCTGATCGAGGAGCTGTGGGCGGGCAAACCGCCGCGCAGCGCCCGCACCACCCTGCAGACCTATGTACTGCAGCTGCGTGAACTCATCACCGTCGCGCTGGAGAAGGACACTCCCGCCGCGGGTGAGCCGCCGCGCAGCGCCAAGGACGTGCTGGTGACCTCGCCCGGCGGCTATCTGCTGGTCACCGGCGGCGGCACCAGCGACGTGCGCGAGTTCGAGCGGCTCGCGGGCACGGGCTACCGGGCCATGGACGCCGGGGACTTCCCCGGCGCCGCCCGCAAACTGCGCGAGGCGCTGAGCCTGTGGGCCGGCGCCGCCTTCGCCGACGTACAGATGGGCACCCAGCTGCAGATGGAGGCCAAACGGCTGGACGAGAGCCGGCTGTGCGCCCTCGACCAGCGCATCGACGCCGACCTGCGGCTCGGCCGGCACCGGGAACTGCTCGCCGAACTCACCGTGCTGACCAGCCGTTACCGCAACCACGAGAACCTGCACGCCCAGTTCATGCTGGCGCTGCACCGCTCGGGCCGGCGCAGTGAGGCGCTCGACGTCTACCACCGGCTGCGCGGCACCCTCGTGCGGGACCTCGGCCTGGAGCCCTCGGCCCGGCTGCGCCGGCTGCAGCAGTCGATCCTGATGGCCGCGCCCGAGACCCCGCTGTCCCTGGACCACCCGACGCCCGCGGCGACCCAGCTGCCCCCCGCCGGATCCGGCAGGGGCCGCATGGCGCAGGTGTGAACCGGTGACGGGCTGGCCGGGGGAACCAGTGCCGGAACGATCCGAGAAGAGCCGCCACCGGCTGGTGCACGCCGGGGCGCACCTGTTCGGCCTCACGGGATACGCGAACGCCCCCCTGACCGGCAGCGCCGGCGCGGCCGGGGTGACCCAGGGGCGCTGCACGTCCACGTCGCCTCCACACAGGGCCTCGCGGCAGCGGGTGCGGCAGCGCGGCCACACCCACTGGCGGGCGTGGACCCTCCGGAAGGATCCGACGCTGCGGGCCGCGTTCCGGATCACCGGCGGGCGGGCCGGGAACGACCATGCGGCGGGCCCGGATTCCACCGGATGCGCCTCGCGGCCGGCCGGCATCTGCTGCGCCGGGCGCGTGCCGCGGGGAGGTGCGCCGGCAGGACGCGCAGGAGCGTGCCGAGGCGATGGACGACGCCGCACTGGGCGGCGGCGAGGCGCTCGCGCGGTGGCATGACGTACGACGAACTGTCCGGGCGGAGCGGCGCGTTGCGGGACCTGATGCCGCCGATTGTGGTGCCGCCGGGTGCCGGGGTCCGGAGACCGGACCTTGGCACCGGTGAAGGATCCGGCCACCGGTGGCTGCGGGACGAGGGAACCGGCCACCGGTGGCCGGCAGGAGTGAACACCTTCCTGCCCCCCTCACTCCTTCGGAGTAGGGGAGCAGGCCGGGCCCCCTCCCACGAGCCATACCGCGGGCCCGGGTTCACCGCGGACGGCGATGTGCGGCCCGACCGGTTGAGCAGACAATTTCCCACCACAGACCGGGACCGACCCTTGAGAGAGGCCCAAAGATGACCAGCGACCCGCGTACGGCAGCGCAGCCGGCGCTCCCGGTGCCCGGCGGCGGCGACCTGCTCGGCGAGCTCATCACCGTGCTGGCCGACGCCCTGGGCGTCAAGGCCGAGGCGATCGACCCCGAGCAGCCCTTCCACCTGCTCGGTCTCGACTCCATGCTGACCGTCGAGTTCGTGGCCGTCGTCAACGCCCGCTACGGCACCCGCATCAAGGCCACCGCCCTGTACGACCACCCGACCCCCGCCGCGTTCGCCCGCCATGTGGCCCCCCAGCTCGGTGTCCTTGGCCCGCAGCCCGCGCCCGGCCCCGCGCCGGCGCCGGCGGCCGGCGCGGAGCAGGTCGTCGACGTGCTGCGCACAGAGCTCGCCCGGATCCTGTGCTGCGAGCCCTGGGACATCGACGCCGACGCCGCCTTCCACCTGCTCGGCCTCGACTCCATCCTCGGCGCGGAGTTCGTGGCCGTCGTCAACCGCACCTACGGCCTCGACGAGCGGGCCGTCACGCTCTACGACCACCCGAGCCTGAACGCCATGGCGGCCTACGTCGCCTCCCGCACCGGCCTGCCCGCCGCCCGGACCCTGCCGGGGCCCGCCCTGCGGTCCCGGACCCAGGCGCCGTCCGGCCCCGCGGGCCCCACGGACCTGGAGGCACTGCTCGACGCGGTCCGCGACAACCGGCTCAGCGTCGACGAGGCAGCCGCCGTGCTGGCGGGGCGAGCGGCCTGAGACGGGAGCGCACGGCACCATGGACAACAGGGAGATCCTGACCAGGTTCAAGAACGGCACCCTGGACCGGCAGCACGCGGTGGCGCTGCTCACCGGGGCGCCGCTCGCGCCTGCGCCACCTTCGGCGGCGCCCGCGCCCGTGCCGTCCGCCGGCGGGGAAGCCGGCCGGCCGGCGATCGCCGGCGGGCCGGTGGTGGTGCCCGTGCCGTCCGGGACCGAGGCGGTGTCCTCGCCCGTGACGGCGGACGACCCGGCGCACGCCCGCGTCCCGGCCGGGCGTGCCGACGCGGACGACCGGTTCGCCGTCATCGGTATCGGGGGGCGCTATCCGCAGGCCCCCGACCTGGCGGCGTTCTGGCACAACCTGCTCGAGGGGCGGGACACCGCGGCCGCCGCGCCGCCGGGCCGGGATGCCGGAGATGCCGGGGACGGCGGTCACTTCCTGGAGCACGTGGACGAGTTCGACACGGCGTTCTTCGGCCTGACCGACGAGGAAGCCGTCCTGACGGACCCTCAGGAACGGCTGTTCCTGCACACCGCCTGGGAGACGCTCGAGGCCGCCGGCCAGGCCGGTGCCCGGCTCGACGCGCTGGTGTCGGCGAGCGGCCGGCCGCGCAGCCTCGGCGTCTACGCGGCGGCCGGCTCCCACGACTACCTGCTGCTCGCTGCCGGGCAGTGGACCCCGGGACGCGCCCTGCCCGCGGCCGGTCACGGGAGCCTGCCGGGCCGGCTGTCCGCACTGCTGGACCTCAGCGGCCCGAGCCAGTGCGTGGATGCCGGTGAGTCCTCCTTCCTCGTCGCCCTGCACCAGGCGCTTGCCGCGCTGCGGGCGGGCGAGTGCGCGGCGGCCCTGGTCGGCGCCGTGGAGCTGCGCCTGCACCCCTCGCGCCAGGGGCCCGGCGCGGGGGAGGGCGTCGGCGCGGTGCTGCTCAAACCACTGGCCGCCGCGCAGCAGGACGGCGACACCGTCCACGCCGTCATCCGCTCCACCGCGGTCGCCCACGCCGGACGAAGCGGGGGGGACGGCGGTGACGACCAGGACGGGGCCGCAGGGCCGCCTCCCGCCGAGGGCGGCACGCTGCACGAGTCCGGCCAGACCGTGCGCGCCGGCGTCGGGGATGCCGGGGCCGCCACCGGGGCCGCGGCGCTGACCCGGGCCGTGCTCCAGGTGCGCAGCGGGACGCTCGCCGCCGCCGGCGCTCAGAGCGGAGCCGGTCCCTGGGACCGGCCGCGGCGCGCCGATGGCGTCGAAGGGCCCCGCCGGGCCTCGGTCGTGGTGCGGGGCAGCGCGGGCACCCAGGCGCGGGCGGTCGTCGAGGAGTACCTGCCCGATTCCGGCACGGGCGCGGAACGGGACGCGGCGGGCGCAGCCGGCGAGGACGACGGACAGCCGCAGCTGGTGCTGGTCTCGGCGCCCACCCTGGAGCACCTGGCCGCCACCGCACGACGGCTGGCGGCCTGGCTCACCGCGCGCGGCCGCCCGGCCGGTGCCCTGCCCGGCCTGGGCGCGCTGGCCCGGGAACTGCGGTGTGGCCGCGCGGCCCTGGACTGCCGGCTCGCCGTGACGGCCCAGGACAGCGCCCAACTGGCCACCGCACTCGACGAGTTCGCGGCCCAGCCGCAGGCCGCCGCGGACCGCGGGCGGCGGCCGGCACCGGTGACGGGACTCGCCCGCACCGCCGACACCCGGCCGCGGCCGGGCAGCGGACCCCTTCTCGACGACCTGCCGGAGACCCGCGCCTACCTGACCGCCCTGTGGCACGGCCACCGCTTCGAGCAGCTGACCCGGCTGTGGCTGGCCGGCGTCGACGTCACGCGCGCAGCGATCCCGGCCGGCCCGGTGGTGGCGTTGCCCACGAGCGCGCTGCGGCCGCGGTCGCTGTGGCTCGGCCCGGACGGCGCGGCCGGGACGGGCACGGCTTCGGAGCGGACACGATGACGCTCCCCGCACCGGATGGGGGCCGGGCCGCGCCCGCACCGGTGAAGCTGTGGATCTGCGCCAACGACGACCTCGCCCCCGCCATCGCCGGGGTGCTCGCCACGCATTGGCTCGATGAGCACGAACAGGAGATCGCAGGCAGGTTCCTGTTCGAACGCGACCGTCGCCAGTACCTGGTCGCGCACACCCTGGTGCGGCGGGCGCTCGCGCTGGAGGCCGGACTGGCCGAGGCCGAGCTCGTCATCTTCCGTTCCTCGCGGGGGCGGCCCTTTCTCCAGCCCCCCGACGGCGGACTGCCCCGGGGCGGGCCACAACTCGACTTCAACCTCTCCCACGCAGGCGGCTACAACCTGCTCGGCGTGATGCGCGGGCAGCGCATCGGCGTGGACGTCGAGCGGCTCGCCCGGGACGCGCACGCCCTGGACACCATCGTGGAGACGTTTGCCCCCGAGGAACAGGAATGGGTGGCCAGGGCCGCGCCGGGACATGCGCGCGACCGGCGCGTGCTGCGCCTGTGGACGCTGAAGGAGGCCTACTCCAAGGCGCGCGGCCTCGGACTCGGCCTGCCCTTCGACGAGTTCGCCTTCGACCTGGCCGAGGACCGCGGGGTGAAGGGGTTCAGGCCGCCCGCGGACGACCGGTCCGGGCGGTGGCGGTTCGTCGAGCTGGAGCCCGTCCCCGATGTGCTGGTCGCCGTCGCCGTGCAGGCCGCCGACGGGCAGGACCCGGTGCTCCAGCTGCACCACGGATTCCCCTGGGGCAGGGCCGCACCGCGCCGGATCGCGCTGCCCGAACCCCTCGGCGGCCCCCCGCTGGCCGGGGCGACCGCCCGCTGAACAGGGACGGGGCCAGGGGGTTTCTGATGGATCTTGGTGGGAGAAGGAGCGGCGTTCGGTGCCGGCCGGACGTCCTCGCACGGGACGTACTCGGGCTTTCGGCCGGTGCGGCGAGAGGGCGTGACGGGCGACGCGGGGCGGGGGGCACCTGCCGGCCGGAGCCTGGGGCGGGGACTTTCGCAACACGCCCTCAAGCGTGCCGCAGAAGGCTGTGATCTGGGCATTTCCCTTGTATGCGTGGGGTGTTGAGGGCTGATCCGTTGTGGGCGGAGACGTTCACGGGTCTGCGGATGCGGCAGTTCGAAGGCTTGTTACGGGTGGTGGGGGAGCCGGGCGGAAACGGTCCTGGCGGCGGGCGGCCGTGGTGCCTGCCGCCGGCGGAGCGGGTGGTGCTGGTGGCGGTCTGCTACCGCACCGACCTGACCCTGCGGCAGCTCGCGCCGCTGCTCGCCGTCTCGCCGCCGACGGTGTGCCGGGTCATCCAGCGGCCGCGTCCCAGGCCTTCGCCCGGATGAAGAACTACAAGATCCTTCTGCAACACGCTTCAGCGGCGAGGGGACGGGGCGAGCGGGGCGGCGGCGTGATGGCCGGCCCTCAGGGCCTCGAAACGGCGGGTCAGTTCGCGCAGTTCGTACGACAGCTCCTCCAGCCGCCTGCCGATGCGTGCCATCTCGGCCGCCCCCAGGGCCGGGCCGTCGTACGCCGTGTCCTCCGTGTCCTTCGCGTACGCCCGGTATTCCTCGTACCCCCCGGAGCCCTGTTCCCGTACGGGGGACGGGGGCGGACCGTGGCGCAGCAGGGCCGCGCGGCGGCCGCGCAGGGACGGTCCGGGGTCCACGCCGAGTTCGGTGGCGAGCCGCCGGCGCACCCGCTCGTAGACCGCGAGGGCTTCGGAGCGGCGGTCGGCGCGGTGCAGGGCCACCATCAGCAGGTCGGAGAACCGTTCCCGCAGAGGGTGTTCCTCCGCCAGCCGTTCCAGCTCGCCGGTGATGCCGTCGGGGCGTGCCGAACGCAGCCTCGCCTCGTAGAACGCCTCCAGCGCCAGCAGCCGCTGCTCCTCCAGCCGGTCGGCCTCCGCCGCGCAGATCGGGCCGCCACGGCAGTCCGCGAGCGCCGGGCCCCGCCACAGGGACAGCGCGCGGTCCAGGAGCGCGGCCCCGCGGTCGGGGTCGCAGGCGGCTGCGGCGCGTCCCTCGGCGGACAGCCGGCGGAAGTGCTCGGCGTCGGTGCTCGCTTCGCCGAGCCGCAGCAGATATCCCGTGGGCTCGGTCACGATCGTCTCGCGGACCGCCGGGCCGTCCGGCGGCCCGAGCAGCCTGCGCAGCCGGGCGACGTGCGCCTGCACGGCGTTGGCCGCGCTGCGCGGCGGGCGGGCGCCCCACAGTTCGTCGGTGAGCCGTTCGACGGAGACGGTGTGTCCGGCCTCGACGGCCAGTGTGGCCAGCAGGGCCCGCTGCTTGGCGCCGGGTGGTACGACACGCGACCCGGTGCGCGGGTGGTGCACCTCCACCGGGCCCAGGAGCCGCAGCTCGCTGCCCGCCCCGATCACCGGGCACCCGCGACCGCGGCCCGGGCCCGCAGCGCGGTGTGCACGTCGGCGGTGACCTGGGCGGCCAGGGCGGCGAGGTCGTCCTGGAAGTAGAAGTGGCCGCCGGAAAAGACCCGCAGACCGAGGAAGTGCTCGGTGCGGTCGGCCCACGGGGCGATCCGCGCGGGGGGCGCCGCCCGGTCGCGGGCGCCCGCGAAGGCGGAGAGCGCGACCGGCAGCGGGGCGCCGGCCGGTGCCGTGCGCAAGCCGCGCAGCACGGCGAGGTCGGCGCGGATCGCCGGCGCGAAGACCGTCCACAGATACGGGTCCGCGAGCACCGGTGCGGGGGTGCCGCCGAGCGCGGCCAGCCGGTGGCGCAATGCGTCGTCGGACAGCGCGCTGTCGAGCAGTGGGGCCGTCTCGTCGCCCGGCTGCGGGACGCTGAAGGCGGAGATTCCCAGCCACACCGGCAAAGTCAGTCCTTCCGCCAGAAGCCGGCGGGTCAGCTCGTACGCCACGAGGGATCCCATGCTGTGGCCGAAGAACGCGAACGGGGTGCGGTCGTCGGTGATTTCCGGGGTGAGCAGGTCGAGGAAATGGGCGACAAGGGCCTCGCCGTCGGTGAGCGGCGGCGTGTCCAGCAGCGGCCCGTGGCCCGGTGCGTCCAGCGCCCGCACGCGCCAGTCGGGCGGAAAGTGGTCCGGCCAGTCCTGGAACATCAGACTCCAGCCTCCCGCGTGCGGGAACACGAAGAGCCGCAGCCCACCGCCGGTGCCGGGCTCCTGCGGGCCGCCCGGTCCAGGGCCGGTGCATTCCATCGCGCCTCCGTCCGAACAGCGGTATCCCGAATGTGTGTCGGAATGCACCGAACGATATCCGCGCGATCACCGAAGGAGTGGAACCAGGAGTTCACTCCGAGTATTTGTACAGGCGTTCTTTAGTGGCTCAACGCCCCTTGGCAATACCGCACTTGGAGGTCGGCTAGAGGGCCGCTACAGAACTTCGCTTGCTGGAAACGGGCCCGGCTAGCGTCACTCGCGGCACAGATTTCTGGCCAACGAAAGGAACTGGACAGAGAGCTCGACCACTACGGAGGACACCGTGAGGATTCAGGTTCTGGGTCCGTTGAGTGCCGAGGTCAACGGGGGATCAATCGTTCCTACAGCGGCCAAGCCGCGGCAGATCCTGTCGCTGATGGCGCTCTATCCGGGGCGGGTCATGCCCGTTCCGATGCTCATGGAGGAGATCTGGGGGACCGACCCGCCGCAGAGCGCGCTGACCACCCTGCAGACGTACATCCTCCAGCTGCGCAGGAGGCTGGGTACCGCGATGGGCCCGAGCTCTCCCGCCAGCGCCAAGGAAGTGCTGGCCACCCGGCACGGGGGGTATCTGCTGCAGATCCCCGAGAGCTGCGTCGACGTGCACGAGTACGAGCGCCTGGCGCGGGAGGGGCAGGTCGCCTTCGAGGCGGGGGACAACGAGGTGTCGGCGCAGCGGCTGCGGGCGGCCCTCGACCTGTGGACGGGGGCGGCCCTGGTCGACGTGCGCGTCGGGCCGATCCTGGAGATCGAGGTCAGGCGGCTGGAGGAGAGCCGCCTGGGCACCGTGGAGCGGCGCATCGACGCCGACCTCCGACTCGGCCGGCACGCCGAACTCATCGCCGAGCTCACCGACCTGACGGCCCGTCACCCCCAGCACGAGGGTCTGCACGCGCAGGTCATGGTGGCGCTGTACCGGTCGGGGCGGCAGGCCGGGGCGCTCGAGGCCTACCGCAAGCTGCGGATGCGGCTGATCGACGAGCTCGGGGTGGAGCCCTCGCCGCAGTTGCAGCGGCTGCACCAGGCCATGCTCGCCGTCGACCCGCAGCTGGACGTGCTGGCGGGACCGCGGTGCACCTCGACGTTCGACCTCTTCGCCGCCTGATGCCCACCCTCGCGGCGCCCCACCGTCGCGAGTACGTGGGCGGTGACGGTTTCGCGCCACGCGGGCCGCGTGCCGCGGCGCGCGCGGCGGACCGGTGCCTTCCGGTCCGCCGTCCACGACGCTCCTTGCCCCCGTCCCCGTTCCAGAGGAGCCTGACGGGTCCTCAAGCGCTTCTCCAGGCCGGTCGGTGAGCCTCGGGGCAAGGAACGCCTCACCCCGAGGCGAAACGGGGTCCGCCGAAGGAGGCCGCGCATGCCCGACGACCGGCCCGTGACGCTCTACTGCTTCGCGCACGCCGGTGCCGGCGTCGACTGCTTCCGCCGCTGGCCCGCCGCGGCCGGGGCGGGCGTCGAGATCGTGCCGCTGGCGCTGCCCGGACGGGGGAGCCGTCGCCATGAGGCCCGGGTCACCGGCCGTGACGGCCTCCTCGGCGCCTTCCTCGACGTGTTCCCCCGCCGGCGTGCGGATCAGGGGCCGTTCGCCCTCTACGGGCACAGCCTCGGCGCCCTCGTCGCCTACACCCTGGCCCGGGTCCTCGCCGACCAGGGGCGGCCTGCGCCCGCGTTCGTCGGCCTCGGTGCCGCGCCGTCGCCGCACGAGGCGCCCGCGCTGGTGAACGCGGCCGACGCTCCCGCCGACCGGCTGCTGCGGCTGCTCGCCGACCTGGGACTGTTGCCCGCCTCCGCCGCGACGGCGCCCGGCGGTGTGTGGCACCGGGCCGTGCTGCCCGTTCTCCGCGACGACCTGAGGCTGGCCGCGGCCCTGCGCGCGGCCGCCGTCGACCCCTCAACCGGCGGGCCGCTGGAGGTGCCGCTGCTCGTGCTCGGCGGCGCGGACGATCCCGTAGTGCCCTCCGAGGCGCTCGCCGGCTGGCGCCGCTTCAGCACCGCTCCGGTCGCCCTGCGGATGGTCGCCGGCGACCACTTCTTCGTACGAGAACGCCAGACACCCCGGATCGTGGGGCGCGCGTGCCGTGTCGCGCGGCGACTGGCGTCACAGACTCCGCCACCCGCGCGCACGACCGTGAGGAACAGCCGATGAGGCGTGTCGTCATCACCGGGATCGGTGTCGTCGCCCCGGGAGCGACCGGAACCCTGGCGTTCTGGGATCTGCTCACCGCTGGCCGCACCGCCACCCGTCCCATCTCCCTCTTCGATGCGACCGGTTACCGCTCGCGCATCGCCGCCGAGGCCGACTTCGACCCCGCGGCCCACGGCTTCACCTCCGAGGAGGCGATGCGCCTCGACCGGGCGGCGCAGTTCGCCCTCGTCGCCGCCCGCGAGGCACGCGCCGACAGCGGTGTCGCCGACGGGCTCGACCCGGTGCGCTGCGGGGTCACGCTCGGCAGCGCGGTCGGCTGCACCACCGGCCTGGACCGCGAGTACGCCCGGGTCAGCGACCGCGGGGCCCGCTGGAACGTCGACCACCGCAGGGCCGTGGCGCATCTGTTCGACTACTTCGTGCCCAGCTCGATGGCGGCCGAGGTCGCCCGGGACGCGGGCGCGCAGGGCCCCGTCGCCATGGTGTCCACCGGCTGCACCTCGGGGCTCGACTCGGTCGGGCACGCCGTGGAGCTGATCCGGGAGGGCAGCGCCGACGTGATGCTGGCCGGGGCCACCGAGGCGCCGATCTCCCCGATCTCCGTTGCCTCGTTCGACGCGATCCGCGCCACCAGCCCGCGCAATGACGAGCCCGGCACGGCGTCGCGGCCCTTCGACCGCAGCCGCAACGGGTTCGTGCTGGGGGAGGGGTCGGCCGTTCTCGTGCTGGAGGAGGCCGGGCGGGCGCGGCGGCGCGGGGCGCGGGCGTATGCCGAGATCGCCGGGTTCGCCAGCCTCAGCAACGCCTACCACATGACCGGGCTGAGGTCCGACGGCGAGGAGATGGCGCGGGCGATCGGGCGGGCGCTCGACGAGGCGCGCCGCGACCCGTCCACCGTCGACTACGTCAACGCGCACGGGTCGGGCACCAAGCAGAACGACCGGCACGAGACCGCCGCGTTCAAGCAGAGCCTTCGGGCGCGGGCCTACGAGGTGCCCGTCAGCTCCATCAAGTCGATGATCGGGCACTCGCTCGGCGCGATCGGCTCCCTCGAAGCCGCCGCGTGCGCCCTGGCCATCACCCACGACACCGTGCCGCCCACGGCCAACCTGCACGAACCCGACCCGGCCTGCGACCTCGACTACACGCCGCTGACCGCCCGCGCGCACCGCACCGACACCGTCGTCAGCGTCGCCAGCGGGTTCGGCGGGTTCCAGAGCGCCATGGTCCTCACCCGCCCCCGGCTCAAGGAGGCCGCGTGAGCGGCACCGTCTCGGTGGCCCGGGCCACCGCCGTGTTCACCGGCATCGGCATCGCCGCACCCGGCGGGCTCGGCACCGCCACCTGGTGGGCCGCCGCGCTGCGGGGCCGTACCGCGGTGGGAGCGGTCACCCGCTTCGACGCCTCCGGCTATCCGGTGCGCCTGGCGGGCGAGGTGCCCGGCTTCACCGACGAGGAGCACGTGCCCGGCAGGCTGCTGCCGCAGACCGACCGGGTCACCCGGCTCGCCCTGGCCATGGCCAAGGAGGCCGTCGACGACTGCGGCGCCGACCTGGACGCGCTGCCCGAGTACGCGGCGAGCGTGGTCACCGCCAGCTCGGCCGGCGGCTTCGAGTTCGGGCAGCGCGAACTGCAGGCGCTGTGGCACCAGGGCAGCAAACACGTCAGCGCCTATCAGGCGTTCGCCTGGTTCAACGCCGCCAACACCGGCCAGCTCTCCATCCGGCACGGCACGCGCGGCGCGAGCGGTGTCCTCGTCTCCGAGCAGGCGGGCGGCCTCGACGCCGCCGCGCAGGCCCGCCGGCAGATCCGCAAGGGCAGCCGGCTCGTCGTCACCGGCGGCGCCGACTCGGCGCTGTGCCCGTGGGGCTGGACCGCCCACCTGGCGGACGGCCTGCTGTCCACGGTCGACGACCCGCAGCGCGCCTACCTGCCGTTCGCCGCCGACGCGGGCGGTCACGTCGCCGGAGAGGGCGGCGCGATGCTCGTCCTGGAGGACGCCGACAGCGCGCGGGAGCGGGGCGCCACCGTGTACGGCAGTCTTGCCGGGTACGCCGCCACCTTCGACGGCGGGACAACGCCGCGGCTCGGCGACGCCGCCCGGCTGGCGCTCGCCGACGCCGGGGCACAACCGGGCGACGTGGACGTGGTGTTCGCGGACGCGGCCGGACAGCGGGCGGCCGACCGGGCCGAGGCCGCGGCGCTCGCCGCGCTGTTCGGGCCCTACGGCGTGCCCGTCACCGCGCCCAAGGCGATGACCGGGCGGCTGCTCGCCGGCGGCTCCGCACTGGACCTCGCCGCGGCCCTGCTCGCCCTGCGCGACCAGGTCATCCCGCCCACGCCCGGCACCGGGCAGCCCGCCGCCGACTGTCCCGTCGACCTGGTCACCGGCGCCCCGCGCCGCGGTGCCCCGCTGCGCTGCGCCCTGGTGCTGGCCCGGGGGCGTGGCGGCTTCAACTCCGCGGTCGTGCTCCGCGCGGCCCCCTGAGCCCCTCCACCACTGAGCCCCGGCCGCCCCCCTCCCGGGGCAGCCCACCCGCAACCCCACCGAGGAGAACACGATGGAGCGTCTGGAACTGAGCGACCTGGTCACGCTGCTGCGCGAGTGCGCGGGCGAGGAGGAGTGGACCGACCTCGACGGGGACATCCTCGACACGCCGTTCCTCGACCTCGGCTACGACTCGCTCGCCATTTTGCAAACCACGGGCCGCATCGAGCGGGACCACACGATCACGTTCGACGAGGAGGCCATCGACGCGGCCGAGACACCGCGCCAGTACCTGCAGCTCGTCAACGAGCTGCTCGCGGCACGGGCGGTGGTCTGAACCGTGGGCCCCTCCCCGTGGCAGGACGCCACCGTGCACACCGATGTACTGGTCGTCGGCGCGGGCCCCGCGGGGCTCGCGCTGAGCCTGATGCTGCTGCGCTCCGGGGTCCGGGTCACGCTCGCGGAGCGCAGCAGTTGTTTCCGCCGCGACTTTTACGGGGAGATCCTGCAACCCGGCGGCCAGCTCGTCCTCGACGACCTGGGCGTCCTCGAGAAGGCGTCGGCGCGGGGCGCCCGCACCCTCGACGGGTTCCAGGTCCTGGGCCGCGAGAAGGTGCTCCTGGACATCGACTACCGCAGGCTGCCCGCGCCCCACAACCGGCTGCTGGCGCTGCCGCAGCCGCACCTGCTGGAGGAACTCCTCGCCGCGTGCGGGCCGTTGCCCGGCTTCACCTACCTCGACGGCCACCGCATCAACGCGCTGACCGAGGGCGACGACGGCCGCGTGACCGGCGCCGTTCTCACCCGGCTCGGCACCCGCCGGGTCCGGGTCCGCGCGTCCGTGGTCGTCGGCGCCGACGGACGCTTCTCCAAGACCCGTGCGCTGGCCGGGATCGACGCCGGCCGCCGCGAGGTCTTCGACCAGGACGTCGTGTGGTTCACGCTGCCCGCGCCCGGACGGGCCACCGGGCGGGTGCGCATCCACCGCGCCGGGAAGGCCGCGGTCCTCGTGCACGACACGCACCCCGACCGGCTGCGGATCGGCTGGACCCTGCCGCACGGCAGCTGGAACCAGCTGGCCGCGCACGGCATCGACGGCGTCCGGCGCGATCTGGCGGCCGCGCTGCCGCAGTACGCCGATCTGCTGCACGAGCACCTGACGAGTCTGTCCGACCTGTCGCTGCTCGACGTCTTCGCCGCCGACGCCGCCACCTGGACGGGCGACGGACTCGTCCTGCTCGGCGACGCCGCCCACACCCACGGCCCGCTCGGCGCCCAGGGCATCAACCTCGCCCTCCAGGACGCCGCCGTCCTGCACCCCGTCCTCGTCGAAGCGCTGGCCGCCTCCGACGTACGGCGGGAGCGGCTCGCCGCGTTCGAGGCCGAGCGGCGGCCCGTCGCCGACGCCGTGACGCGGATCCAGCGGGTGCAGGCCATGGCGTTCTTCGGCGTCGGCGGCCCCCTCGCGGAGTTCGTGCGGGCGCGCGCCGCGTCCGTGGTCACCAGGACCCCGGCCGGGGCGCGCATCACCTCCCGCATCGCCTACGGCCGCACCCCGGTGCGGGTGCGCACCGAGCTGTTCACCGCCGGCGCGGCCCACGGTCCGCGGGCCGCCTGACGCAGAGCGCGGCCCCCAGGACGACCACGGCGAACACGGCGCCGGTGACAAAGCCCGCGGACCTCGCGCCGGCGAACGTCGCCCGGCCGGACGAGGCGCTCACCAGCAGCGCGATGCCCAGCGAACCGCCCAGTGCCTGAAGCGAGTTGAGCATGCTGGACGCCGCGCCCGCCTCGTCGCCGCGCAGCCGCGAGGTGGCCAGCACGGTCGGCGGGATCACACAGAAGGCCATGCCGGCGCCGAGCAGCACCAGGGCGGGCACGACCCGCACCACCTCGACCGTATCGAGGGAGGCCAGCATCAGGTTGCCCACGGCGAGCGCCGCCGCGCCCAGCGCCATCAGCCGCTTCGGGCCGAGGAGGCGCTCGGCGCGGACGGCCACGCCGGCCATGACGGCCATCGTCACCGGCACCGGCAGCAGCGCGCACGCGGTGACCAGCGGCGACAGGCCCTCCTGCTGGAAGGACTGGCTGAGGAAGAAGTAGGCGCCGACCAGCGCACCCGGCACGGCGAGCACCGCCAGATACGCCAGCACCCGGTCCCGGTCGGCGAACAGCCGCAGCACCATCACCGGTTGCTCGGCGCGCCGCTCGACGACGGCGAACACGGCGAGCAGCGCGAGGCCTGCCAGCAGCGGGAAGGCCACCGTCGCATCGCTCCAGTCATGGTCGGCGGCGCGCGCCAGCGCGTACACCAGCGAGGTGGCCCCCGCCGCGGACAGCAGCGCGCCGGCCACGTCGAACCGGCCCCGGTTGCGGGCCGTCTCCTGAAGCACGCGCGGCCCCAGCAGCAGGATCGCCACGCCGATCGGCACGTTGAGCAGCAGCACCCAGCGCCAGGAGCCGAGCGAGGTCAGCGCGCCGGCCAGCAGCAGGCCGCCGGCGGTGGAGACGGCACCGACCGCCGTGCACAGCGCGATGGCCTTCTTGCGGGCCGTGCCCTCCGCGAAGGTGCTCAGCAGCAGGGCGAGCCCGCTGGGTGCGGCACAGGCGGCGCCCAGCCCCTGCACGGCACGCACGGCGATCATGACCTCGTCGGTCGGGGCCAGCGCCCGCGCGCCCGCGGCCACGGTGAACACGGCGACCCCGGCCAAAAACACCTTGCGGCGGCCGAGGATGTCGCCGGCCCGGCCGCCGAGCAGCAGCAGCCCTCCGAACGCCAGCAGATAGGCGCTGAGCACCCAGGAGGCGCCGACCGCGGTGAGGCCCAGGCCCGAGCGCATGCCGGGCAGCGCGATGTTCACGATCGGATCGTCCAGCTGGATCATGGCGTTGCAGCCGGCGATCACCGCGAGGGCGACACCGGGACGCGCCGTGCGGCCGGCCGGGCGTGGTGCGCCGGAGCCGCTTGTTCCTGGGCGTTCGGAGACGGACACGGACATGCTCTGCTCCCGGGGTGTCGGTTCGCTGTGGTGCGGCGACGCTCTCAGGAGCTGCTGGAGAGGCCATGGAGATCTGGCAGTGCGTCCGTCGAGGAGAGCTCCGGCCCTCGACGAGGGGCTGCGCAGCCAACACGCGGGCGGTCCGGGTTCACCCGTTCTCCAATGACCCTCGACCGTAAGGCGCAAGCCTGGCCGGGGGAGTCGTTCCCCGACGACACGAAAGGCCGGCCATGCCTCTGACCCTGGCGGAGCCCCTGAGCGAGACCCTGCACACCCTCCTGGTACGCCATACCGTGCAGGAGCGCAACAAGGAACTCGCCCTCGCCCTGGTCGAGTCGGCCAACCGGGGCGAGCCCTGCGCGCTGACCGACCCCTTCGCCCCCGACCGCCCGCTGCTGGCCTGCGACAGCGTCCTCGCCGAAGGCGACCGCGTCGCCCTGCGCCTGACCGCGACGGCCAGGACGGGCCCTGCGGCGCCGGTGCGGTGTCTGCTCGCCCAGTTCCGCTTCGACGGCGCGGGCCGGATCGTCGAGTTGCACGCCGCGCCGCTGCCGGCGGCCGCCCGATGACGGCGGCCGCCACGAGCACGGCCGCCCGCCTCACCGAGATCGCCGACGGTGTCTTCGCCTACGTCCAGCCCGACGGCGGCTGGTGCCTGAACAACGCGGGCCTGATCGCCGGCGCCGACGGGCACGCCGTGCTCGTCGACACCGCGGCCACCGAACGCCGCGCCCGCAGGCTGCGCGCCGAGGTCCTGCGCACCCTCGCCCGGCCGCCGCGCACCCTGGTCACCACCCACTTCCACGGCGACCACACCTTCGGCCACCGCTACTTCCCCGAGGCCGTCGGCGTCGCCCAGGACAACGCCCGCACCGAGATGGCGGCGGCCGGCCTCTCGCTGACCACCCTGTGGCCCGGCGTCGACTGGGGCGACATCGAACCGACGCTGCCGCAGATCACCTACCGCGACACCCTCACCCTGCACCTGGGCGACGACCGTGCCGAACTGATCCACCTGGGGCCCGCCGCCCACACCACCGGCGACACCGCGGTGTGGCTGCCCCGCCGGCGCGTGCTGTTCGCGGGGGACGTGGTGATGAACGGGGTCACGCCGTTTTGCCTGATGGGCTCGGTGTCCGGGTCACTGGCCGCGCTGCGCAGGCTGCGCGCCCTCGACCCGGTGACCGTCGTGCCGGGGCACGGACCGGTCGGCGGGCCCGAACTCCTCGACGCCGACGAGGCGTACTTCCACTGGCTGCAGCGCCAGGCCGAGCGCGGCAGGGCGGCGGGCCTGCCCCCGCTGCACCTCGCGCGCGCCGAGGGCCCCGGCCCGTACGCGGACCGCCTCGACGCCGAACGCCTGGTGCCCAACCTGCATCGGGCCTACGCCGAGCTGGCCGGCGCGGCCCCCGGTGCCCCGCTCGACGTCGGCGCCCTGTTCGGGGAGATGACCGAGTACCACGGCGCGCTGCCGCACTGCCACGCGTAGGCGGCCCGCCACCACGCGTCAGGGCAGGTCGTCCCGCGTCACCTTCCGCCGCGCCACCCGCAGTTCGCCGTCCTCGCGGACCAGCACGTCCTCGCACACGCACACCCGGTGCACCCGGGAGGCGCCGCCGACCGCCGAGGCGTAGACGGTGGTGTAGGAGCGGACGTCCAGGGTGGCGTCGGGGCGCTCAAGGACGTCGACCATGCCCATGACGTGCCGGTGGCGCTCACCGGCCGCGGCCAGCTGGGCGCGGGCCCGCTCCACCGCCGCGACCAGTTTGGCCCGCCCGCGCACCGGCTCGGGCAGCGTGGGCACATCGAAGAGGGCGTCCGCGGTGAACGTCTGCGCCCACGACTGGGCCTTGCCCAGGTCGAGTTGCTGCATCTGACGGGCGTAGAACCGCTGCACCTCGGCGTACAGCAGCAGGCTGGACTCGGTCGGCTCCGGCATGGGGGGCTCCGTTTTTTCGTGGGTTGGGGAGGCCGGGGCGGACGCCCGCCCCGGCACCGACAGCTTCTGCGGCCCGGATCGAGCATTCTTCGAACCCCTCTCAAGCCGCTGCCCGCAGGGTTAAGGCCTCAACTGATCGTTCGATCCGAGCCAGGAGGTCGCCCCGTGCCGTTCCTCAGCTACCCGAGGATCCCGCTCGACGGTCTGCTGCGCCGGGCGGCCCAGCGCAACCCCGACGGCGCGGCCGTCACCACCGAGCGCGGCACCGTGACGTTCGCCGGACTCGACCGGCACGCCGACCGGATCGCCCACTGGCTGGCCGGCACCCCCTCCACCGTCATCGGTGTCGCAGGCACCCTCGATGCCCTCTTCCCGGCCGCCTACTACGGCACCGCCCGCGCCGGCCGCACCATCGCCCTGCTCAACCCGCTGCTCGGCGAGGCCGCGCTCGCCCAGGTGTGCGCCGCCACCGGCCTGCAGGTCGCTTTCGTGCCGACGTCCGTCGCCGAACTCCTCGTCAAGATCGGTGACCGACTGCCCGCGCTGCGCACCGTGATCGTCACCGACGCCGACGACGGAGTCGTGCCCGGCGCCGCGATCCCGCTGGCCGCCGCCCTGGCGGCCGCGCCCGAGGGACCCTACGAGAGCGCCGCACCGCACGTCGACGACGTGACCTGCGTGCAGTTCACCACCGGCACCACCGGCCGCTCCAAGGGCGTGCGCCTCACCCACCGCAACGTCGTCGCCAACGCCGCCCAGATCGCCCTCGCCCACCAGCTCGACGGCGACTCGGTCACCCTCAACCACCTGCCGCTCTACCACACCATGCACCTCAACTCGGCGGTGCACGCGGGCGCTTCGCAGGTCCTGTGCCGCCTGACCGACCCCCTCGCCTCCCTTAAGGTCGCGGCCCGCGTCGGCGCCACCCACTACTACGGGCTGCCCGCCCGGCTGTACCGCCTGGCCGCCGACGACCGGCTCGGCGAGGCGCGCACCGAGGGCGTGCCGGCCGGGCCGCGGCTCAAGGCCGTGCTGTCCGGCGGCAGTGCGCTGGCCCCCGCTGCCGCCCGCCGGCTGCGCGACGCCCTGCGGGTGCCCGTCGTCCAGGGCTACGGTCTTGCCGAACTCTCCCCGCTGGCCTGCAACCAGCTGCTGGACGCCGACCCCGAACCCGGTGCCGTCGGCCGCCCCGTCCCGGGCACCGAGTGCCGCATCGTCTCCCTCGGCGGGCGCAGCCCCGTCGACGTCTGGTCCACCGGCGAGATACAGATCCGCGGCCCGCAGCTGATGGCCGGCTACCTGGACGACGACGAGCCCTCGCCCGTCGACGCCGACGGCTGGCTGACCACCGGAGACGTGGGATACCTCGATGACACCGGCGGCCTGCACCTCGTCGACCGGCTCAGCGACGTCTTCAAGTACGACAACGAACTCGTCTCCCCGAGCGTCGTCGAGCGCATCCTGGCCGAGGACCCCCGCGTCGCCGAGTGCATGGTCGTCGACTGGCCCGACCCCGAGCACGGCGCCCTGGTCTGGGCGGGCGTCGTCCTGCGCGAGATCCCCGGTGGCTACGACGACGCCCTGCCCGGCACACCGGGCATCCTCGATGTCCTCGACTCCATCGCCGAACGCGCCAACGCCCGCCTCGGCCACGCCGACCGGATCCGCCGGCTCGAAGCCCTCGACGCCGTCCCCCGCAACCCCGGCGGCAAGCCCACCCGCCGGGAACTGCGCCGACGGCTGCACCTGCGGGCCGCCTCCGAGCAGGCCGTCTGACCGGCCCACCGCACGCACCGCACCCACCGCACCGACCCGAGGAGCAGGACACCGTGGTGACCTTCGTCAACAAGCTGACCGTGCACGGCGACATCGACACCTTCCTGGCCGTCAAGGACCGCCTCACCGCCTACATGAGCGCCCAGCCCGGCCACGTCAGCAACCAGACCCTGCGGCACGTCGGCGAGCGCAACGTCTTCATCGAGGTCGCCGTCTGGCAGGACGCCGCCGCCCACCAGCAGGCCGCGCGCAGCGAGCAGTTCCAGGCCCTCATCCGGCAGCTGGTGCCGCTCGCCCAGCCCGAGCCGGGGCTGTACGAGAGCGTCGAGGCGGCCTGAGGTGCCCGCCGACCCGCGGCCCCAGGTCCTGATCGCCGGCGCCGGCCCCGTCGGCCTGACCGCCGCCCACGAACTGGCCCGCCGGGGCCTTGACGTCCGCGTCGTCGACGCCGCGCCCGGTCCCGCCCGCAGCAGCCGGGCGGTCGCCGTCCACCCGCGCACCCTGGAGACCCTCGACCAGATGGGCGTCGTCGACGCCCTGCGGGAGAGGGGCCGGGAGAACCGGGCGTTCACCATGTTCGCCTCCGGGCGGCGGCTGGTGCGCCTTGAGGCCGACTACGCGAGCATGCCGACCCGCTTCCCGTACACCGTCATCGTCGAACAGAGCGCCACCGAGGCCGTCCTGCGCGAGGCCGTCGCCGCACAGGGTGTCGCCATCGAGTGGGGCGTGAAGGTGACGGGCTTCGACCAGGACACCGACTCGGTACGGGTGCGGCTTCAGCGGGCCGACGGCGGCGAGCAGACCTGCCGGGCCGACTGGCTCGTCGGCTGCGACGGCGGCCACAGCACCGTCCGCAAACAGCTCGGCCTGCCGCTGATCGGGGAGAGCCGCGACACCTGGATGCTCGCCGACGCCCCGGTGCGCACCGACCTGGTGCCGGACAGCATCTACTGGGTCCACACCGGCCAACAGGCCCTGATGATGGTCCCCTACGCCCGCCAGGGCCACTGGCGGCTCCTCGACACCGCCCCCGGCGACCAGGGCGCCGACGCGGCGGCCAGGCGCCTGTCCGAGAAGCTGAGCGCCGGACTGGGCACGCCCGTCGCCGTCGGCGAACCCGAGTGGACCTCCGTGTTCACCTTCCAGCAGCGCATGGTGCCCCGCATGCACGAGGGCCGCGTCTTCGTCGCCGGCGACGCCGCCCACGTCCACAGCCCGGCCTCCGGGCAGGGCATGAACACCGGCATCCAGGAGGCGTACAACCTCGCCTGGAAACTCGCCGCCGTCGCCCGCGGCCACGCCGGCCGCCACCTGCTCGACACCTACGACGAGGAACGGGTGCCCATCGGCCGGGCCCTGCTCGGCTCGACCCGCACGGCCACCTTCCTCGTGCAGTTCAAGAACCTTCTCGCCGCCGCCGCGCTGCCGGTCGTCTTCACTGTCGTACGCAAGGTGGCGCCGCTGCGGCGCGCCATCCAGCGCAAGGTGCTCGGCGGCATGTCCGGGCTGCGGATCGGCTACCGCGACTGTTCGCTGAGCCTGTCCGTCGAGGAGCCCCGCCGCACGCGGCCCCCGCTGACCGGCGCCGGGTCCCGCATCCGGCGCCGGGGCGCCGACCGGCTTGCCCGGCCGTCCGGCACCGGGCCCGCGCCCGGCGAGCGGGTCTCTGCGGCTGCCGCCGTGCACGCCGGACAGCCCGGACCCGACGCGCTGGCCGCCGAACTGCGCGAGGTGCGCTGGACGTTGCTGTGGGCGGCCGGGGCCCCGCAGTGCGACGCCGTACCGGCCGAGACCGCGGCCCGCGCGGCGGCCTCGCACACCCCCTGGCTGTCCGTGCGGACGGTCGGCGCCCGCCCGGGCAGCGCACCCGGCGCGCTGCCCGACCCCGGCCGCACGCTGCGGGACGCGCTCGGCCTCGGCGCGGGCGGCTGGCTGCTGATCCGCCCCGACGGGTACCTCGCCGCCCGCGGGGCCCGGCTGACCCAAGAGGCGTGGCAGGGGGCGCTGAGCGCACTGGGCCTCGGCGTGCGCAAGGCGGCGGCTCTCCAGGGTTCCTCGTGCGTGCCTCCAGCGGACCGGGACAGGGTGTTGAGCACCATCACCGGACGGGAGGACAGCCGATGACGACAGCGACAGCGCCGCCCCCGGTGGCCCTGGTCACCGGGGGCACCAGTGGCATCGGCCTGGCCGTCGCCCGGGAACTCGGGCAGCGCGGCCACCGCGTCTTTTTGTGCGCGCGCACCGCGGACACGGTCAAGCAGACCGTCGAGGACCTGCGCGCCGAGGGCCTTCACGTGGAGGGAGCGGCCGCCGACGTCCGCTGCGCCGACTCCCTGGCCGCCCTGGTGCGCACGGCCGTCGACACGTTCGGCCCGATCACCGTGCTGGTCAACAACGCCGGCCGCAGCGGCGGCGGCCCCACCGCGGGCATCAGCGACGAGCTGTGGCACGACGTCATCGACACCAACCTCACCGGCGTCTTCCTGCTCACCCGCGAGGTCCTCAACCACGGCGGCATCACCGGCAACCCGCACGGCCGGATCATCAACGTCGCCTCCACGGCGGGCAAGCAGGGCGTCGTCCTGGGCGCCCCGTACAGCGCCTCCAAGCACGCCGTCGTCGGCTTCACCAAGGCCCTCGGCAAGGAACTCGCCCCGTCCGGGATCACCGTCAACGCGGTCTGCCCCGGCTACGTCGAGACGCCGCTGGCCGAGCGGGTCCGCCAGGGCTACGCGGCCGCCTACGGCACCACGACCGAGCAGGTGCAGGAGCAGTTCGAGGCGAAGATCCCACTCGGCCGCTACTGCACCCCGGAGGAGGTCGCGGGCCTCGTCGGCTATCTGACGACCCGCCAGGCAGCGTCCATCACCGCGCAGGCGCTCAACGTCTGCGGCGGACTGGGCAACTACTAGGGCCTGTCCGGTGGATCAGGCCGGCTACAAGAAACCGCACATTCCAACCAAGCCGAGCGGGGTCTGGTGCGTGCAGCTGCAAGGCGGAGGAGGGAGTCGACGCGATGGGGGTCCCCCCCGCTCGAGCGAAGTCGAGAGTGGGGGAGTCGGCGACCGACGACAACGCGGCAGATGCGCGTGCCAGACCCCGCGACGCCGGCCTGATCCACCGGACAGGCCCTGGCCGCCCCGAGCCGTCATCGGGCCGCACACAGAGAGGGTGCAAAGACACATGGCCGCCGAGCGAGTGCACACCACCGCGCACGACGTGGACGTCGCCGCCCCCGCCGGTGTGGTCTACGGCCTGATCGCCGACGCCACACGCTGGCCCTGGTACTTCCCGCCCAACGTCCACGTCGAACAGCTGGAGTTCGACGGCCGCAGCGAGCGGCTGCGGATGTGGGCCACCGCCAACGGGCAGGTCAGGTCCTGGACCTCCAGCCGGCAGCTGTCCCCGCAGGACCGCCGCATCACCTTCCGCCAGGACCTGCCGGCCGCCCCGGTCAAGAGCATGCTCGGCACCTGGATCGTCGAGGAGCTCGACGCCCGGCACAGCCGGCTGACGCTGCTGCACGACTTCACCGTCGAGGGCGACGACCCGGCCGGTGTGGCATGGGTGGACCAGGCGGTGGACTCCAACAGCCGCACCGAGCTGGGCAATCTGCGCCGGATCGCCGAGCAGTGGAGCCGCCTCGACGAACTGATCCTGGTCTTCGAGGACTCGGTCCGCGTCAGGGGCGGCGCCGAGGTGGTCTACGACTTCCTGTACCAGGTGGCCAACTGGCCCGAGCGCGTCCCGCACGTGTCCCGGCTCGACGTCACCGAGGACGAGCCGGGCGTCCAGGTGATGTCCATGGACACCACGACGGCCGACGGCTCGGTCCACACCACCGAGTCGGTCCGCGTGTGCTTCCCGCACGCCGGCCGCATCGTCTACAAGCAGACACTCACGCCCGCCCTGATGACGGCCCACACCGGCGAGTGGTCCGTCGTCCCGGACGAGACCGGCGTCACGGTCACCTCGCAGCACAGCGTCGTGCTGCGCGAGGAGAACGTCGAAGCCGTCCTCGGCCCGGGCGCGACCGTCGCCGACGCCCGCCGCTACGTGCGCGAGGCGCTCGGCCGCAACAGCCTGGCCACCCTCGAACTGGCCAAGCGGCACGCCGGGTCCGCGGTCCGCATGCTGTGAGAGGCGGTCCGCGTGCCCGTATCCAGGACGACCCACCAGGCCCCGCGGAGGCCGGTGCCGCACGGCGGGCCCGGGCCGGCCGTGCTGTTCCCCGACTGGCGGGGCCGGCCGCTCACCCTGTGCCGGGCCCTGTACGGGACGTTCCCGGTCTTCCGCGCCGCGTTCGACACCGTGTGCCGCGCGCTGGACGACGTACTGCCCCTGCCGCTCGCCGTGGTGGTGTTCGCGCCGCAGGACGGCGTGGACACGCGGCTGCTGGCGACGCCGCAGTACGGCCGCAGCGCGCTGCTCGCCTACCAGGTGGCCCTGTACCGGCTGTGGCAGGACCGGGGCGCGGCGGGCGCGGCGGTGGCCGGCGACGGCGTGGGTGAACTCGCCGCCGGCCACGTCTCGGGCACGCTGGCCCTGCGGGCGGCGGCCCGCGGGAGCGTCCGCCCGCCCGGCACGGCCGGGCCCCGGGCGGAACACCGGCTCCGCTCGGCCGGCCACACCCACCTCCTCGAATGCGGCCCGCACGGCCCCGCCGAGGACCTCTCCGTCACGGTCGGCGACACGAGAGCCGTGCTGACCGCCCTGGCCCGCCTGCACCGCCCGCCACCCGCCACCGGCCGTCCGCCCACAATCCGCTGCCCCGACCACTGAACCGCTCCCGCTCCTCCTGCGCGGCCCCAGCCCCTGCCACGCACCACCCACCCCGGTGCCCCTCGCCCTGCCCACCGCTCCAGCAGGACGCGAGCCCACGTCAGTCCTTTCCCCAGCGCTCTTTGATGGGCTTCTCCGCGGGGCCGGTTCGGGCCGTGGTCGCGGGCGGGAGCCCGGTGCCCGAGGGCGGGACGGCGCGGTCCGGTGGAGGCGGTCCATGACGAAGGAGTTGATCCACGCCACCATGGCCACCACAGCCGAGACGTTCGCGGCCCGCACCGACCGGGTGCGGTCCCGCGGCCCCGAGGAGAGCGCCGCGCTCAAGCGCGCCGCGCGGCTGGAGGCGCTGCTGGGCGACCCCCACGACCCGGCCAACCCGCACGGCCTTACGGCCCTGTTCGCCGCCGACGACCGGCGCGAGACACCCGCCGAGACCGAGCAGCTGCTCGCCGAGGCCGGCCTGGGCGCCGAGTTCGTGCCCGCCGAGTACGGCGGCCGCCTGACCCGCGCCGACCTGCTGGCCAAGGTGCTGCGCCCCATCTTCCGCCGGGACGTCGCCCTCGGCTTCGGCGCCGGCATCACCTCGCTGTTCGCCACCTCCGCGGTCTGGGCGGCCGGCACCGAGCGGCAGCGCCGCAACACCGCCCGCCTCCTGACCGACCAGGGCCGGGCCTCGATCCTGCACCACGAACTCGCGCACGCCAACGCCATCCTGCGCGACGAGTTCACCGCCCGGCCCGCCCCCGGCGGCGGCCATCTGCTCAGCGGCCGCAAGGACGTCATCATCAACGCCGCCCGCGCCGACGCCTACGTCGTCTACGCCCGCACCGACCCCGCCCGCAGCCCCCGCAGCCACTCCGTTCTCCTGCTCGACCCCGATCAACTCGGCGCCGGCGTACGCCACCTGCCGCGCATCGAGACCACCGGCATGCGCGGCTGCCAGTTCTCCGGGCTTCAGTTCACCGACTGCGCGGTGCCCGAGGACGCCCTCGTCGGCCGGCCGGGGGAGGGCGTGGCGCTGGCGCTGCGCACCTACCAGGTCAACCGCTGTCTGATCGCCGGCACCGTCGTCGCGGCCGCCGACACCGTGCTGCACTCCGCCGTGCGCGCCGTCACCGCCGGCCGCTCCCGCCCCGTCGCCCGCCGCTGGCAGGGGCCCCTCACCGGAGTCTTCGCCGACCTGCTGGCCTGCGACAGCATGGCGAGTGTCGCGCTGCGTGCCCTGAGCCTGCTGCCCGACGGCACCCATGTGCTGGCCGCCGCCGTCAAGTACGTGGTGCCCGACCTGCTGCGCGAGAACCTCGAGGAGCTCGCCACCGTGCTCGGCTCGCGCGGCTACGAACGCGGCGGCTCCGCGTACGGCGCCCTCGACAAGCTCGTCCGTGACCTGCCGGTCGCCGGTCTCGGCCACGCCGGTACCGCGGCCTGCCAGGCGGTGATCGTGCCGCAGTTGCGGGCGCTCGCCGAGCGGTCCTGGTTCGCGCAGCAGGAGCCGCCGCCCGAGCTGTTCCGCACCGGTGCCGAACTGCCCGCCCTGGACTACCGGCTGCTGTCCATCGCCGGCGGCGGCGACTTCCTCGCGGCCTCCCTCGTGGGCTCCGCCGCCCGGCTCGCCAACGTGCGCGGCGTCGGCGGGCAGATGGCCGCGCTCGCTGATCTCGCCGAGGCGTTCGTCACCGAGCTGCGCGCCCTGCGCGAAGCCTGCCGGCACCTTCCTGCGATCACCCCGGGCAGCCTCGCCGACCCGGCCGTGTGCGTGCTCAGCGACCGCTACGCCCTGGTGCTGGCCGCCGCGGCGGTGCTCGGCGTCTGGGAGGGCCAGGACGGCTCCGACCCGTTCCTCGCCGCCCCCGCCTGGGCGGTCCTGGCCCTGTCCCGGATCGGCGGCCGGCTCGGCATCCCCGTCCCGGAACTGCCCGAGGGCTGCGTCGAGATGGTCCTGTCGGAGCTGGTCCACCGCTTCCGCGCCGGCCGCTCCTGCGACCTGGACGCCACGGCGCCGGCCCAGTGACCCTAGGCGACCCCACCACGAAGGGCACGGCGATGACCGAGAACGATCCGCGCATCACCCCACCCGTGCACATCAGCGGCCCCCGCGGGCCGTGGCAGCAGGTCCGGGAGGGCATGGCGGTGCGCGGCAACGCCACCGTGTGCACCACCTGGGGCGAGTGGCTGCCCACCGTCGTCGGCGACCCGCACCTGCGCGCCCTGCTCGGCCGGGACTGGCAGCGCTACCGGCGCAGCCCCGACCCGGTCGTCAGGGCCCGCTTTGCCGCCTCCCGGCTCGCCGTGAAGTACACCGCCGCGGCCGCCCTCGCCCTCGACCCGGGCGACATCGACCTCGCCTACCGGCTCGGCGGGCGCCCCTACCTGCGCGGCTTCGACCAGATCGACGTCAGCCTCACCCACACCGACGAGCTGATCGCCGTGGGCATCAGCCGGCTGGGCCGCATCGGCGTCGACACCGAACCCGCCGGCCGCCGCATGTCGTTCGAGCTGATGCAGGACCACGTGTGCACCTTCGACGAGAAACAGGAGCTCGCCGTCCTGCCCGAACAGGAGCAGTCCGCCGCCATGCTGCGGCTGTGGACCCTCAAGGAGGCCTATACCAAGGCCATCGGCCAGGGACTGCGCCTGTCCTTCACCGAGTTCGGCTTCGGCGTCGCCGGCCCCGCGCTCCTGGCCCCCGACGGCCGCCCCGCCGCCCGCGGCGAGTGGGCCTTCGGCACCTGGTCCACGCTCGGCCGCTACCTGGTCAGCATCGCCTGCCACGACTGCGGACTCGACCCCTCCCGGGACACCCGGGTGCAGACCATGCTCGACGACGGCTTCCTCGGCGCGGTCGCCGAACTCGTCGCGTTGGAACAGCAGTCAGAACCGCTCGCGGAACGCTAGGCAAGCGCCGGAGGAAACGGGCAGACGCCGTGCGCGCCGCTACCGTGACCGGTGTCGAGTGTGAGGAGGCAGCCATGGACGAGCGGCACGCCACCCTGCACGTCCTGCCCACCGCCCAGGCCCTGCCGGAGGCCTGGGCGCACGAGCCGGACCCGGCCCCCGCGACCGCCCCCGGCAGCGCCCCCGTGCGGGTTCATGTCGTGGGCGCCGACCCGCTCGCCCGGACCGGCATCCGCGCCCTGCTCGAAGGCCATCGGGGCATCCGCGTCACCGGCGAGTCCGCCCCCGGCCCGGATGCCGCGGCCGCCCTGCGCGCCCGCCGCCCGCACGTGCTCGTGGCGCACGGCCCGCTGTCCGCCGACCGCGCCCGCGAGCTGGCCCGCGCCGCCGGCGACGGGGTGCGGCTGCTGACCATGGGCGAGCCCGCTGGCGGCCCCTTGGGCCCGGCCCACGGGGCGCTGCCCGCCACCGCCACCGCCGGCCAGCTGGCCTCCGCCGTCGTCCTGGCGGCCGCGGGCTACACCCTCGTCCACGAGACGGCGCAGCCGCCGCACCGCACCGCCGCCGCACGGCAGTCCCCGCTCTCCCACGTCAGCCCCGACCAGCTCACCGAGCGCGAGTGCGAAGTGCTCGAACTGCTCGCCCGGGGCCTGTCCAACGGCGAGATCGCCGCCGGGCTCTCCCTCTCCGAACACACGGTCAAGACCCACGTGCAGAACCTGCTGCACAAGCTGCGCCTGCGCAACCGGGTCCACGCGGCGATCTACGCGTTCGAGACCGGCCTGCGCCATCCCCGCTGACCCGTGTCAGCGCCGCGTCAGCGGCACGTGGCGCGGCCCTTCATGATCGAGGTCCGTGAGTCAGGAGAGGAGGACAACCGATGCCGACGGATCGCTCCCCGGCACCGACCATGACCGTGGTCCTCGACCCCGGACACCACACCCAGGAGTCCCGGCCGGTGCTGGAGCTGCGGGGCCGGCTCGACCCGGCCCTGTTCCGGGCCGCGCTGGACCGGATCGCCGCCGGCCATCCCACGCCGTTCGCCGACCAACTCCGGCTGCACCGGCACGGACCCGACCACCACACCCTCGAACTGCCCTCCCCGGCCGGCGATCCGGCGCCCTACCCCGCCGGACTCCTCGCCGACCTGATCACCAGCGCCCCGGTGGTGGCACCCGACCCGGCGTCCGTCGCCGACGGCGACGGGGTCCGGCCGAGCGCGTACGGGCCGCTGCCGCAGACCTTCTCGGTGACCCCGCTGCAGCGCGAGCTGCTCGCCGACGCGAGCACCGGCCCGGACCACCAGGTCGAGCAGCTCGCCTGGCGGTGGCACGGGCCGCTGGACACCGGCCGGTTCACCGCGGCCTGGCGGGCGGTGTTCGACTGCGAGACCGTCCTCAGGTCCGCGTTCGTCTGGGACCCGCACCCCCGCGCCGTCCTGTTCGACCGCTGCGAACCCGACGTGGCCCACCACGCGCACGACGCCTTCGCCGGCCGCGAGCACCTCCTGGCCGCCGAGCGCTCCCGCGGCTTCGACCTGCGCCGCCCCGGCCTGCTGCGCGTCGCCCTCCTCGACGGGCCGCCCGTGCGCTCCTTCGACGAGGAGCCGCCCACCGACGTGGTGCTCACCTACCACCGCGCCCTCCTCGACGGCTGGAGCGTGCGCGTCCTGGTCCGCGAGTTCTACCGCGCCTACCTCGCGGGCGGCACCCTGCCCGGCGGCGAACGCCGCCCCGACCTGCGCGACTACACCCGCTGGCTGGACCGTCAGGACCCCGCGCCCGCCCGGGACTTCTGGAGCCGCCCCACCTCCGTCGCCGCCCCCGCCCCGCTGCCGCGTGCCGCCCCGGGCGAACGCACCGGCCACGACGGCGCCGGACGCAGCCGCACCCGGCTCTCCCGGGCCGAGACGACCCGGCTCGCGCACTGGGCGGCCCGCTGGGGCGCCACCGAGTCCGGCGCCCTGCACACCGTGTGGGCGATGCTGCTGTACCGGGCCTCCGGTGCGCTGCGCGGGCCCGTCCGGGTCGGCTTCGGTGTCTCCTTCTCGGGCCGCGGCATCCTGCTGGAGGACATCGAGCGGATCCCGGGCCCGTTCGCCAACCCGCTGCCGCTGACCGTCGAGGTCGACCCGGCGGACACGGTGGCACGGCTGCTGCGCACCCTGCGGGACCGCGTGCTGGACATGGCCGCCTACGAGTGGACGCCGGCCGGCCGCATCCAGCAGTGGCTCGGCCCAGGCGGTGCCGAGCCCGCCGAGACCCTGCTGGCCTTCGAGCCCACCCCGCGCCGCGACGACCTGCTCACCGGCGCGCTCGCGGCGCACGGCGTGCACGTCGAGCACCCGGTTCCCGCCGCGGCCCGTACCGCGAGCGCGCTGGGCGTGGTCGCCCACCACGACGTGCAGGGCGGCCTGGTGCTGTCCGCGGTCCACGACCGCGAACGCCTGGAGGACGACAAGACGCAGGCCATGCTCGTGCAGAGCGCCCAGCTGCTGCGCCGGCTGCCGTACACGGTGCGGGAGTCGACCACCGTCGCCGAGGTGATCGGCTCGCTCAGCGGTGCGCAGATGCCCCGGGTGCACGACCGCGGCAGGCCCGCGGGCCTGCTCGTCCCGCTGCGCGCGGCGGCCCTGCCCGGCCGGGCCACGATCTGCCTCATCGCCGCTCCCGGCGCGCCCGACGCCTGGTACCGCGGCCTGGTGCGGTGCTACGACGGCCCCGAGGCGCTGTTCGTCCTGCGGGCCTCGGCCAACGTGCCCCGCGGCGGCGCGGCCGCGCTCGGCCCCCTCGCCGGCCCGGGCGGCCGCCTGGTGCTCGGCGGCTTCTCCGGCGCGGGCGCCCTCGCGTACGAGATCGCCCGCCACTGCGCGGCGGCGGGCCGCACACCGCCGCTGGTGGTGCTCGGCAGCGGCGAGGACGACGACGGAGCACGGGAGCTGGCCCGGGCGCTCCGGCGGGCAGCGGCGGGCTGACGCAACGGCCCGCGGCCCCGTGCCCGCCCAGGCCGCCGACGCCGCACCCGCCAGGGCCACGGCGCCTGCGGCCGCGCCCGGCAGCATCGACTCCTCGCGTGCCGGACAGGCGTGCCCGTCGCTCGCGGGTGCTCATCGCCTGGGCCAGCCGATGTCGTCGTCGGACAGGAGCGGGTGCAACATACGGACCTCCCGGTGGTTGCGCGGCCGCTTGAGAGCGTCCACGGAACCGCCGGAAGTCCGCTTGAGGAATGCTCGACGACCGGGTGAGAAACGCGCCAACTGCGCCTGAGACCCGGCCCACGAGGGCGGGCAAGGGTTTGCCCGCCCCTTGCCGCCCGCCTAGCCTCGGGCACCATGCTCCAGCAGCCCGCGTTCGGCCGGCGCCTGCGCCAACTGCGCGCCGCCCGAGGCATGTCGCAGACCGCGCTGGCCGGCGACGGCATGTCCACCGGATATCTCTCCCGGCTGGAGACCGGGGCCCGCCGGCCCACCTCGCGTGCCGTCACCTATCTCGCCGGGCGCCTCGGCGTGCCGCCCGACGACCTCGCCGCGCCCGCGGCCGGTTCGCTGGCCGACGTGCTGACCCTGGCCGCCTCCCTGCCCGAGCGGTCCACCGACGCCGCCGTCGACGCCGTACGCGGGGCGCTGGCGGCCGACCCCGACGCCGACCCCGTCCTGCGCTGGCAGGCGCTGTGGCTGCTGGCCCGGGTGCGGCGCAGGGAGGGCGACCACGCCGGGGAACGGGTGCGTCTCGACGAACTCGTCGCGCTGAGCGAGGAGATCGGGCTGGCCGAGCTGCGGGTGCGCGGCCTGACCGGGCTGGCCCGCTGTCTGCGCTCGCTGGGCGAGATCGCCCCGGCCCTCGACGCCGCCGTCACCGCCCACGACCTGGCCCGCGCCGACGGTCTCGGCGTGCAGGACCGAGCGGGAGCACTGCTCGCCCTGGTGTCGGTGGAGGCCGAGGCGGGCCGGCTGCCCGAGGCGCGGGCGCACGCCGACGAACTGACCGGCCTGGTCGCGGGCCGCTCGGACACCCTGTGGGCCGAGGCGCTGTGGACCGCGGCCGCCGTCCGGGTACGGCAGGGCGAGCACGCCGCCGCGCAGGCACTCCTCGACCGGGCGCTGGAGGGATTCCCCGGCGGCGAGGACCTGGTGCTGTGGCTGCGGCTGCGGTTCGCCGCGGCCCGCCTGAACCTCCAGCGCACACCGCCGCGCACCGACGACGCCGGGCGCTGCGTCGCCGCCGCCGAGCCCGCCCTCGCCTTCGTCGGCACGGCCGCCCTGCGTCAGGAACTGGCCCTCCTCAAAGCGGAGCTGGCCTTCCACACCGGCCGCCGCGACGAGGCCCGCGCCCGGCTGGCCGAACTGGCCGGGGACGAGCCGAGAATGACGTATCGCGACCGGGTCCGTCTCGACGTCCTGCGCCATCGCCTGCGGTTCCTGTCCGGCGACGACACGGCCCTGCACACCCTGCGCGCCCTGGCCCTGCGCGCCCAGGCGGACGCGAGCCTGGACCTGGCGACCGAGCTGTGGGGTGTCGTCGCCGATCTGCTGCTGACGGCCCGCGACGGCTGAGCGCTCCGCTGGAAGTGCCGCGATGTGCCGTCGATCGGCCGCGGCGCCGGCGTGGTCGCCCAGCCTTCGGCCGGGAGATGCCCCCAGGTTGCTCCCCCACTCTCGGCTTCGCTCGAGCGGGGGGGACCCCCATCGCGGCCAAGCCGCATGCTCACTGCAGCCCCGCGCCCCGGTGGGGCGCCGCCGAACCGCAGCGGACTTGTCCCGGCCCCAGCCCTCTCACCCCGCGTCCGGGCCCCGGTTGAGATGGTCGACGCACATCTCGTACAGGTCCTCGGCGTGCGTCTGCCGCCATCCCCGGGGGACCGCCGCGGACGCCGGCCACAGGGCGCTGCGGCCGAGCGCGTCGCAGACGACGACGAACGTGGCATCCACGTCGGTGTAGGGATCGCCGTCCCACGGCTCGTCCAGCAGCTGGAGCGATCCGTCGGCCGCCGGCCGCGCGGACCGCCCGGTCCGCCACATCCGGGCGGTGCCCGACGCGCCGCCGAACGGGTCGGGCACGAACCGCTCGCCGGTGGCGCCCGGCAGCCCGGCGTACCCCTGGGCGACGCCGACGCCCCCGATGTACAGCGCGCCGGTGCCGCCCGGTGCGACGGGCCGCATCGCCTCGTCCAGGACGTACACGCGGTGGCCGCGCACCGGCCGGGTGCGGGTGCCGGGCCCGTGCTCGACGACGAGACGGCCCTCCACGCTGCCGCCGCTCTTGGTCAGCGTCCAGCCCTCGGCGCGGGCCAGCGCGACGAGTTCGCGGTCGCTGCCGCCGCCCAGGACCGTGCCGGCCTCCCGGTCGCGCAGCCAGCGCAGTACGGCGGGGGCCCCGCCCTCGTACAGGGACGCGGGCGGTACCACGACGTGCGTACCGGACGCCAGGGCGCCGAGCAGGCCGAGCGCGGCGTCCGCGTCGGGGTAGCCGCGCACCAGCCAGGCCGCCCGCCGCGGCCGGTCGCAGGGCGCGGTGACGCTCTCGGCGACGACGGACTCGGCGCCGACGACGACGATGCCGTCCCCGCAGGGCGCCAGCACCAGCGGGTCGCCGTGCGCGAGCGGCCGTATCCGGTCGCTGTCGCGCACCGGCCACCGGCCGCCCGCCGCCAGGGCGTCGGCCGCCGGGTCCCGTACCAGCCGCATCGCTCCGGGCACCGCGGGCAGGGTCCGGTCGGCGGCCTCGTCCAGCAGCAGCACCGCCGGCCGCACCCCGTCGGGCACCCCCTGCGCCGGGTCGAGCGGCAGACAGACGGCGCCGGCCTTGGCGACGGCGAGCGCGGCCACCGCGAAGGCCGTCGGCGACGCGATCGCCGTGGCCACCGTCGCGCCCGCGCCCGCCCGGTGCTCGAGCAGGACGTGCGCCAACAGGTCGGAACGGGAGTCCAGTTCGGCCTGGTCGACACCGGCGAGCGCCGGCCGTTCGGGGCCCCGGCCGACCCGTTCGGCGAACAGGCCCGCCACGGTCGCCCGCGGCAGCCGCAGCGCCTCGCCGGCCCAGCCGCGGTCGTCGGCGCCGGCCGCGGGGGCGGCCGGACCCAGCCTGCTCACCGGGCACCGGGGGTCGGCGAGGGCCGACTCCAGTACGGCCACCAGCTGCCGGGTCAGGGACGCCGCCACCGCCTCGCCCACGCCGTCGGCCCGGAACACGGCCGTCACCGCGATGCCCGCGGGCGCTCCCACCGCGTCCTGCCGCTCGATGAGAGTGAGCGCCAACTCGGAGCGGGCACAGGGGAGTTGGGCGGGTTCGGGCTGCACGGACAGACCTGCCGCCGGATACACGGCCGTCACCTGCTGCAACACGGTGAGGGACACCCCGCCCGGCTCGGCCAGCGGCGCATCGCCGTCCCGGTACGCGGCCAGGCCCGCGGCCCGTGCCCGCTGCAGCAGCTCCACGAACGCCGGATCGCCCGAGCCGTCCACGGTCAGCGCGAGCACCCGCCCGTACGGTCCCACCGACCGCCGCAGCGCATCGCTGCCCCGGGCCGGGACCGGCGCCGCCACCGTCGTCCGCGCACCCGCCCCGAGCCGGGTGAGCAGCGCCGCCAGCGCCGTGTGCACCACCATGAACAAGGTGGTGCCGTGCTCGGCGGCGAACCGGGTCAGCCGCTGGTGCAGGGCGGCGTCGATCTCTGCGCCCAGGCTCCCGGCCGGGCCGTCCGGCGGTCCTTGCGGCGCGCCCGGCAGCGCGGTCGGTGCCGCCTGCCCCCCGGTGGCCCGCGGCACCTCGTCGTGCGCCGGGGCCGCCCACCGCGGTGCCTCGCCGGTGGCCCGTGCCTCGTAGGCCCGTGCGAGATCGGCGGCCAGCGGCGCGTGCGACCACTGGTCGACACCGTCGGCGGGCACCGCCAGCTCCAGGACGTGGTCGTCCGGCGACAGCCTCCGCAGCCGGGTGCCCGCCGCCCCCAGCCGCGAGTTGCGCAGGCTCTCGTGCCGCCGGCCCAGATCGGCCAGCGCCGCCTCGAGCGCGGGCAGGTCCAGGGCGCCGCGCAGCCGGAGCGGCAGCACCGCACTGTCCGTTGTCGAGCCGACCGGACCGGTCTGCGCGGCCGCCGGATCCCCGATCAGGTCCGCCAGCAGCGCCGGCGTCGAGGCCTCGTACAGGGCGCCGCTGCCCGGGGCGGCACCGAAGATCTGCCGGATCCGCTTGAGCAGCCGGGCGACGGACAGCGAATGGCCGCCCAGCCGGAAGAAGTCCGAGTCGGCGTGGACCGCCCGCCGGGGCACACCCAGCACCTGCGCGAACAGATCGCGGACGATCTCCTGCACGGGTGTGCCCGGCTGGGTGCCGGGCCGCCCGGGGGTGAACGCGCAGGCGGGCAGCGCGCGGCGGTCCACCTTTCCGCCGGAGGTCAGGGGCAGTTCGTCCAGGGTCGCCAGCGCGGCCGGGATCATGTGGTCGGGCAGGCGTTCGCGCAGATGGGTGTGCAGGGCCGCCTCGAAGCCGACGGTCCGCTCGAAGGCGTTGGGGGTGCTCGCGCAGCGCTCGGCCGCCCGGACCGGCGCGGCGTACACCGACGTCAGCGGCCCCTCAGGGACGGCGTCCGGGGCGAGCAGCAGCAGGTCGAACGCCTCGGGGGCGCCGGGCGACCAGGTGGGCAGCGCCCTGAAGCCGAGGCGTTCGGCGGCCCTGCACAACTCCTCCGGATCGGGTGCCGGGCAGAGGTCGGTGAGCCGGGCCGCCGCGTCGGCGACGCGGCCTTCGGGGCCGGCCAGCTCGCGCAGGGCGGCCCACTCGCCGTGCACGCGCGCGTTGGGCACGCCGGCGACGCGCAGCACGGCGGGCCGCTCGGCGTGCAGATACGCCTGCAGGGTCGTGCTGTCCCGCACCTTGGCGCCCCAGCGCACCCGCGGCGCGTCCGCGAGGTCGGCGACGGGGTCGGCGGTGCTCAGCACCGCCTCGTAGCGGTAGCGGGTCAGTTCGTTGTGGTGCACGCCCCGTTTGATCCGGACGTCGACCGCGCGCACGGCCGGCAGCATCTCCCGGGCCAGGGCCGCGAACAGGGCCGGCGCCGCCGTCAGTTCGGTCTCCAGCTCCACCCGCCGCGCGATCTGGCGGCGCACCGCCCCAACGTCCCGGCCGGTGCCGCCGTCGGCCAGTTCGACGCCGGTCTGCAGGCAGCGCGACAGCTCCAGGTTGCGCAGGTCGCCCAGGAACAGCGCGCCGCCCGGCGCGAGCAGCGGCAGCAGCCGCTGGACGACGGTGCGCAGATGACCGAGGCCGGGGAAGTACTGGATCACCGAGTTGACGACGATCGTGTCGAAGTACCCGGGCGGCAGCCCGCCCGTGTCGTGCGCGGCCCGGCAGCTCAGCCGCACCTTGTCCCGCAGCCGTACGTCCGCCCGGGCCCGGGCGCGCAGGGCCGCCACGGCCGCCTCGGACAGGTCGGTTGCCCAGTACTGCTCGCACTCCTCGTCGGCGGCGAGCTCCGCCAGCAGCAGCCCCGCACCTGCCCCGATCTCCAGGATCCGGCGCCGGCCCAGCTCCCGCACCCGCTCCACGGTGGCCGCGCGCAGCTCCCGGATGTGCTCCGGGGGGATCGGCCGGGTGTCGTAACTGCTGTGCCAGCCCGCGAAGTTCTCCCCGAGCCGGCTGTCCGCGCCGTCCGCGTACAGGGTGTCGTAGATCTCCTTCCACTCGGTGACCTGCGTGTTCGGCCGGGGCGGACGGGCGGTGGGGGCGGCCGGCACCACGTGCGCCACCAGCCGGCACTCGCCGTCGGCACTCTCCTGCACCGACGCCACGGCCGCCGACACCGCGGGGTGCTGGCGCAGCACGGCCTCGATCTCACCGAGTTCGATCCGGAAACCCCGCAGCTTGACCTGGTCGTCGAACCGGCCGGCGAACTCCAGCTCGCCGTCCTCGCGCACCCGCACCCGGTCCCCGGTGCGGTACAGCCGTCCGCCGCCGGTGAACCGGTCCTCGACGAACCGCTCGTCGGTCAGCCGGGGCAGCCCCAGATAGCCGGTGGCCAGCCCCGGCCCGCCCAGCAGCAGTTCACCGGTGCCGCCCGGCCCGAGGGGTGTCCCGGCCGGGTCGACGACGACCGCCCGGGTGGCGCCGACGGGCCGGCCGATCGGCACCGTCTCGTCGCCGGGCACCCGGGGCACCTCGTACCAGGTGGCGAACGTGGTGGCCTCGGTCGGCCCGTACATGTGCAGCAGCCGCCCCGGCGGCCCGGCCTCCACGACCTCCCGCACCCGCCGCGGATCGCAGCGCTCCCCGCCGAACAGCACGGCACGCAGGTCCCCGAGAGCGGTGGGCCGTTCGTCGGCGACCCGGTGGAACAGCGCCGTCGTCAGGAACATCACCGTGATGCCGTGCGCCTGCAGGGAGTGCTCCAGCGCCCGGGGGTCCACGACGGTGTCCCGGTCCAGCACGACCAGCCGGCCGCCCGCGGTCAGCGTCGCCCAGATCTCGAACGTGGCCGCGTCGAAGGCGGGGTTGGCGGCCTGCGCGACCACGTCCGCCGGCTCCAGCCGCAGGTAGTCGGTCGACCCTACGAGGTCCAGGACCGCCCGGTGCGGTACGACGACGCCCTTGGGGGTGCCGGTCGTGCCGGACGTGTAGCAGACGTAGGCGGCGTCGTCGGGCGCGGGCACGGCGCGGGGCGGGGCGTCGGCGCGCCGCGCGATCTCGGCGGCCTCGGCGTCGAGGGCGACGGACATGGGGCCGGGTTCGTCGAAGTCGGCCAGGTGAGCGGTGGTCGTCACCACGGCGCGGGCCGAGCAGTCCCGCACGATCAGCCGTCGCCGCCGTGCCGGATGCGCCGGATCGAGCGGCACGTACGCCGCGCCCGTCCGCACGATCGCGAGCAGGGCGGTCACCAGGTCCGTGCCCGGCCGCAGACACGTCACCACCCGGTCGCCCGGACCGACGCCCCGCGCCGCGAGGTGCGCCGCCAGCAGGTCGGCCGCGCGGCTCAACTCACGGTAGGTGAGGGCGGTTTTGGGACCGCTGCCGTCCGGGCAGGCCACGGCGACGGCCTCGGGCCGGGCGAGCACCTGCTGTTCGACGAGGGCGGAGAGGGACATCGGGCGGGCTCCTTCGACGATGGCTCAAGGCCTGGCAAAGCCTTGCCATGACCTTGGCAACCGGATCCTGCGACTCGCTCGTGAAGCGCTGGAGCTCCGCTGGAGACAGACCGCCGGCCCATCGGGGGGCAACTGCACCTGTGCTTCGGTGCACCGGCCCATCGTCCGTGGCCGCACCCCGGCCACCTCCTCGACCCGGTCGCGGAACCGACCCGCCGGGCCGGGCCGTCGACCGACCTGGACGCCGTCACCCGGATGATCGGCCCGGCCCACGCCGTCGGCCCCGAGACGATCAGGGCGCGGCAGTTCCGGGGCCGGTACGTCTTCCGGCACACCGAGGAACCCCTCGACCTCGTCCGATGGATGCGGCGCCACAACCTCACCGGTATGCCGGCCACGACCTCGGCCACCCGGCACCGACGCCGTCATCCATGTCCGCCGACCGCGGGGCGGCCCACCAGCCGCGCCTGGCAGGACCGTCGGACGACGTGGCCCCGCTCCGGCCCCGGGAGCGCGCCCGGACCGGCCCTGGATGCGGCAGCAGCTCGCCCATTACCGTCTTCGTAGAGCCCGGTTCGGGGCTCGTGGCCTTCGGGGCCGGTATGACTCGTTGCCCCTGTCCTTGATGATCCG